>NZ_CP159810.1:127500-1381496 GCF_047717845.1 Candidatus Pelagibacter sp. Uisw_090 | reverse complement strand
TAACGAGAACAATTACTTTTATAAAGTAATCTGTTTTTATTCTTAAAAAATTTTTGTAACAGTGTCAGTTATTTACACGCTTAAATTTTTAAAATTTAAAATCTGTGAGTGCATGATTTACAAAATATAAACTTTACTAAATCAAGATATGGTATTGCTTTTTAAAAAAAAATCTTATTTAGTATAAGTACTTTTAGTTGAAATTTCGAAGCAACCGTGGGTAGTTTTTATAATGCTGAGATTTTTTTTGTTATTCGTGAAACATTTCGTGAAGCGTTAGCTTTCTTAATAATTCCAGTCTTTGCAACTTTCATTAATTCAGAGTTCAACTTTGGCAAGAATTTTAAAGCTTCTTCTTTTTTCTTTTCTTCAAGAAGAAGGTTCATTTTTTTTATAGCATTCCTGTATTTACTCTTACGAGCCTTATTAACTAGTGTTTGAGTAGCAATTTTTCTAATTCTTTTAATTGCCGATTTTGTATTTGCCATAAGCGCAGTGGTATAGCTCGAGAATTTATACTGGTCAATAGAATAATTGCTTATTTTTGGCAGGTATTACAAAAAAAAGTGGATCTATTGGATATAAATATTTTCTTTATTTTTCCAGTACATTTATTTCTTACACAATTTAGATTTTCTCTTTGATAAACTTTAAATTCTTTTTGAAAATTACCGGTTTCCCCAGAGGTATTCTTAAAATCACGAATACTTGAGCCACCTTTTTTAATGGCTTTATTAAGCACATTTTTTGAAAAAATAATAATTTTTTTACACTCTTCTTTCGATAATTTCATTGCATAAGTTGTTGGATTAATTTTACTTAGAAATAAAATTTCACTTGCATAAATATTACCTATACCGGATACAAATTTTTGATCTATTAGAAAACTTTTTATGTTCTTTTTTTTATTAAAAAAATATTTTAGCAGATATTTTAAATTAAAATTTTTAAAAAATGGCTCTGGTCCTAAGTGACTAAATCTATTTATTAGCTCTTGCTTATTACCTATAAATTTAAAAAAACCAAACCTTCTAGGGTCATTGTAAATAACTTTTAAATCTTTGAATTGTATTTCAACATGATTATGTTTTTTTGGAAAGTTTGGAGAATTGTAAAAACTAGCATTGGTAAATTTATTCAAGTTATTTTTTTTAATTAAATGAATAGTTCCTGACATTCCTAAATGAATTAAACAAAATGAACTGTCAGAAAAATTTAAGATTAAATATTTAGAAAACCTAGTAACTTTCTTAACAATTTTGTTTTTTAATAATTCTTCAAATTTTTGGGGAATTTTAAACCTTAAATTTCTGTTTTTAATTATTACTTTCTTGATTTTTTTTTGTTCTATTTTTTTAGCTAGCGATTGTTTAACTATTTCTACTTCTGGTAATTCTGGCATTTGACGTTATATTATCAGTAAATAATAAATTTAACATGCAACAATATCTCCAAAATAAAAAAGGACTTGTTCAAGATGTCTTTGATAATGTTTATGATAAATATGATTTAATGAATGACTTCATGTCTCTTGGTGTTCATAGGATTTGGAAAAGAGATTTAATAAGTTGGATGAATCCCTCGAGAAATAAAATTTTAATTGATGTTGCCTGTGGCACTGGTGATCTAGGTAAACTTTTTTTAGATTTAACTAATAAAGATGGTAAAATTTTTTGTGTAGACCCTAATAAAGGAATGGTTAGTAAAGGTAAAACCAAGTTGGCTAATTATAAAAATATTAACTGGGTGATTGCTCCAGCTGAAAAGTTACCTATTATAGATAATTCTTGTGATTATTACACAATTAGCTTTGGCTTACGTAATACTAAGAATCTTAATAAAGCGCTATCAGAGGCTTATCGTGTTTTAAAACCAGGTGGTCGTTACTTATGTTTAGAATTTTCGAAAATTCAAAACTCAAATCTAGATTTTATTTATAAAAATTATTCAAAACTTATCCCTTTAATTGGAAAAGCAGTTGCAGGTAAAAAAGAACCCTATGAATATTTAGTCAAAAGTATTGAAGAATTTATTAATCAAGAAGAGTTAATTGATCTAATGAAAAAAAATAAATTTGAAAATTGCAGTTACAGAAACTTATCTGGTGGAATTGTAGCGATTCACTCTGGTTGGAAGATATAATGATTAAAAAACTATTAACATTATTTAAATTAGGAAGAAAGTTAGCTAAATCTGACATCTTAAACGTTGTTTCTAAATTTAAAAAACCTCCTCTAGCTATTAAAATTATATTTCAAATACTATCGTTTTCTCTTTCTAATTCCAAAAAAATTAACTTAGATACCACTGAGGGTGAAAGACTCTCTAAATCGTTACAGTCAATGGGAACAACATTTATTAAATTGGGACAATTTTTAGTTACGAGACCAGATATAATTGGTGACGAATTAGCTAAACAGTTAGAGGGCTTACAAGATAGGCTTCCTGCTTTTTCTCTATCTGAAGCAAAGGCAATCATTAAAAAAGATTTAGGAGAAGAAACTTTCAACACAATAATTGATTTAAGCGAGCCAGTAGCTGCGGCTTCAATAGCTCAAGTTCATAAAGCTAAAATAAATGACAATGGCACAATAAAAGATGTAGCTATTAAAATCTTAAGGCCTGATATTAAAAAAATATTTAATGAAGAAATAGATGCACTGATGCTTTTTGCTTTTTTTATTGAATCGTTTATTAAAAAAACCAAAAGATTAAAATTAATTGAAGTTGTTTTTTTACTTAAAGAGATAACCAATCTAGAAATGGACTTAAGGTTCGAAGCTGCTGCTGCAAACGAATATGCAGAAAATACAAAGAATGATGCAGGTTTTAGAGTCCCTGTTATCTATTGGAATTTTACAAGTGAAAATGTAATGACACTTGATTGGGTAGATGGCGTTTCTATTCGGGAAACTGAAAATTTACAAAAAAGAAATATTGATACTAAAAGAATTGCCTCTGATATTATTCAACATTTTCTAAGACACGCTGTTAGAGATGGGTTTTTTCATGCAGATATGCATCAAGGAAATATATTTATTGATAATAATGCACAAATCGTACCAATAGATTTTGGTATTATGGGCAGACTGGACAACCTCAGCAAAAGGTTTTTAGCAGAGATTTTATTTGGTTTTATTCAGAGAGATTATAAAAAAGTTGCCGAAGTACACTTGGTTGCTGGCCTTGTGCCTAAAGATGTGCCAGTTGATGATCTCGCTCAAGCATTACGCTCAATTGGTGAGCCAATTTTTGGTCAATCTGTTAAAGATATTTCCGGTGGAAAATTATTAAAACAACTCTTTGATGTTACTGAAAAATTTAATATGCAAACCCAGCCTCAATTATTAATGTTACAAAAAACCATGGTTGTTGTTGAGGGAGTTGCCAGAAAGCTTAATCCTAATACTAATATATGGGAAACATCAAAGCCAGTTTTAGAAAATTGGTTAAGAGAAACTAAAGACCCTATTAATACTTTAAATGAAGGCTTAAAAAGTACTACTGAAGTAATTAAGAGATTGCCTGATTTTCCAGAGATTATGGATAAAGCTAATCAAGCACTTACATTTTTAGCAAGTGGACAAATACCTCATAATTCAAACTCCTATACAGCTTTAAATGAAAAAAGATCTGAAATGATTACGTTTAGAAACCAGTCTATTGTTGGTTTATTATTGCTTGTAATCTTTGGCCTATTAGTATTTTAATTTGCCCGATGAATAATTTATCCCAGAAAAAAATACTTTTAATAATATGTGGAGGTATATCTGCATACAAGAGTTTAGAGCTAATTAGATTATTAAAAAAACAAGATGTAGAAGTTAAAACTATACTTACTAACAGCGCCAAGAAATTTGTAACACCCTTATCAGTGGCCTCACTTTCTCAAGGAAAAGTTTATGATGATTTATTCAATGCTGAAAATGAAGCTGAAATGGACCATATATCACTCTCTAGATGGGCAGATGTAATACTTGTTGTTCC
The DNA here is from genome assembly GCF_047717845.1 of Candidatus Pelagibacter sp. Uisw_090. Classification (GTDB taxonomy): domain Bacteria; phylum Pseudomonadota; class Alphaproteobacteria; order Pelagibacterales; family Pelagibacteraceae; genus Pelagibacter. The sequence goes on along the minus strand of NZ_CP159810.1, from coordinate 1,377,509 downwards.
TGCTACCGCAAATACTATTTCCAAATTAAGCACTGGATCTTCAGATGATTTAGCCTCAACAGTAATTCTTGCATCTGACAAGGATGTTTTTTTGACACCCGCTATGAATGTTAGGATGTGGGAGCATCCTTCAACTAAACAAAACCTCAATAAATTAAAATCTTATGGGTATAAAATAATTGGCCCTGAAATTGGAGGTATGGCTTGTGGAGAATTTGGTGAAGGAAAAATGACTGAAGCAAAAGATATTTTTAGAACAATTGAGACATACTTTGGTGAATTAGATAAAAATCAAAAATTAAAAGCTCTAGTAACTGCAGGACCAACTAATGAGTATATTGATCCTGTTAGATTTATAACAAATAAATCTTCTGGAAAGCAAGGATATGCTTTGGCGAAATCCCTGGCAAAAAGAGGATTTCAAACAACTCTAATTTCTGGACCTACGAACCTACAAATAGATAGTAATATAAATTTAATTAAAGTTGAAACAGCAGATGAAATGTTTAAAGCAACACAAGAAAATTTACCTGCCGATGTAGCAATTTTTTCTGCCGCCGTTGCTGACTTTAAAATAAAAGAGAGAAAAAATGAAAAGATGAAGAAACAAGAATATTTAAATTTAGAGCTTGAAAAAAATATTGATATTTTAAACTATGTATCAAAACATAACTCTCTTAGGCCAAAATTAGTTATTGGATTTGCAGCTGAGACAAATAACATTCAAGAGAATGCTCAAAAAAAACTAGTTGAAAAAAACTGTGATTGGATAATAGCAAATGATGTATCTAATAATTCTATTGGATTTGATTCTGATTTTAATGAAGTTTCAATTTTTTATAAAGACAAAGAAATAAAAAATGAAAAACTTGTTATGAAAAAAAAATCTGAGATCTCAGAAGAAATAACAGATAGAGTTATTAAACAGTTAAACTAAAATTTAATGGCAAGAGTATTGATCAAAAAATTAAACCCCGACGTAGAACTTCCAGTTTACAAAACAAGTGGTGCTTCTGGTATGGACTTAATGGCCTTTGTAGAAGAGCCAATTAAAATATCTCCCAATAGCTCATATTTAGTACCTACAGGGCTTTCTATGGCATTTTCAGAGGATTATGAGGTACAAATTCGTCCTCGTTCAGGTCTTGCTGCAAAAAAAGGTATAACTGTTTTAAATACTCCAGGAACTATTGACAGTGATTACAGGGGTGAGATTAAAATTATCCTCTTTAATCACGGAAAAGAAGATTTTATAATTAATAACAAGGATAGAGTGGCACAGATGATCTTAACACCGATTATTAAAATGGAATTAGAAGAAACAGATAATTTACTAGATACTTTAAGGGGTGAAGGTGGATTTGGTTCAACTGGTAAATGAAAAGCCAACTGAATAAAAAAATAATTGAGAGATTTTCAAGACAAATAGTGCTTAAAGATATTGGCATTTTAGGTCAAAAAAAAATTCTATATTCTAAAGTTTTAATTGTTGGAGCTGGTGGTCTTGGATCTCCAGTTGCAGAATTTCTTTCAAGGGCTGGAATTGGATCACTAGGAATTATTGATGATGATAAGGTAAGTCTTTCTAATTTACACAGACAAAGTCTTTATAGCACTTCTGATATTGGAAAATATAAAGTCAAAATAGCAAAAGATAAAATTAAAAAGATAAATCCCAATACAAAAGTCACAATTTATAAAATTAGATTAAGTAATAAAAACTTTAAGAAAATTATTAATAATTATGATTATATAGTTGATGGATCAGATAATTTTAAGACAAAATTTTTATTAAATGATTTTTGTTTAAAATTTAAAAAAACCCTTGTAACTGGAGCAATTAGCAAGTTTGATGGACATGTATTCACTTTTAGTTTTAAAAATAAAAAAGTTCCTTGTTTAAGGTGTTTTTTTCAAGAATCTAATATTTCAGATGATTTATTAAACTGTGAGTCTGAGGGTGTTATTGGAACTGTTGCGGGAATTGTGGGTACTATCCAGGCAAATGAAGTATTAAAAAAAATACTAAATATTGGAACAGGACTTGATGGATACATTTTTATTCTAGATTTACTTCATTTAAAATTTAGAAAAGTTAAATTAAAAAAAAGAAAAAATTGTTTTTGTAAATGACAAAAAAAGTAACTATTTGGTTTTTATGTCTATCAATTTTAGGAATGCAGTTATTAAATGCTGAAGAAAAATTTCTATCTTTAAAAAAAAATAAGACAAATGTTAGGTATGGGCCTGGTCTAGATTATCCAATTAAATATATTTATAGAAAAGTTAACTTGCCTGTAAAGCAAATAGATAAAAAAGAAAACTGGAGAAGAGTTATATTTTTAGATAACAATAGTGGCTGGATACACTGGAGTCAGCTAAAACCATCAAACTCTATCATCACCATAAAAGAAAAGATTTTATTTAAAAAACCTTCTAATTTTTCTGAACCTCTCGCAAAATTAGAAAAAGGAAGATTGCTAGTCATCATGAAATGTAAAGATGACTGGTGCAATATAATAACCAATGATTACAAAGGTTGGATTAAAAATAGAAATGTTTGGGGGTCTACTAAATAAAATCAGCTGATAATGATTTAACGTTATCTTCAGTTAATTTTGTAGTGTGTGCATATTCTTTATGATCTATTCCTAGTTCGATATTTATATTGCCTGATTTAATTTTACTAATCTGATCATCATTAAATTTAAAATGAATAAATTGTACCGAAGAAGCTTTTCCTTCTGCCGATGTTCTATCCACATCTGTTTCTGGTACTGCTTTTACCTCTTCATTGTCAATTTTCATAAATATTTTTTCTTCTATTCCACCAACTTTTCCTAAAAATGCACCTCTAGAAAGAGGATTGTCAATTTCAAACATTAACGTTGCAATAAGCTCTTTACCATTTGGAACTAGGGGGTTGTAAGCTATTAATTCATCTTTTAATTGTTCGTCACCACCTTTTTCAATATGTAGCATTTCTTGAACTTGTGCCAGCATAGTTTCAAAACTTTCAAAATAAAAAGTTGCATAAGGCCCAAGTGCTATTCTTCTATTTTTTTTAAATTCAATAAGATCTTTTCTAATTTGTTTCCTGTTTTTTGTATAAATATCCGCAGGAATTAAATCTTTTTTTTCAATCTGTCTTTCTTCTTTGCTCATAATTACAACCTATAACTTTTTGCCATTAATTCGATGGGGTGTAGTGCCTCATCGTTGGCTATGTTTGTATCTGTTTCCAATTGTTTTAAATGTTTACCTGCTAAAGGACAATCAGAAGCCATATATTTATTATTTTTATTTTTAATCTGTCTCGCTGTTGGTGTTCCAACTTTTACAGCTAGATTATGAGTTTCTTTCATAACTCCAAAAGTTCCACCGTGACCAGCACATCTTTCAACAACATCCATTTTAATATTGGGAATAAATCTCAACATATCTCTAGATTTAATACCCATGTTCTGAGCTCTAGCATGACAAGCATTGTGAACTGTCACCCCACCATCAATTTCTTGCAAACCTTCTGCCAAGCCTTCATTTTGTGCTATATCAACGATATATTCGTCTATATCGCTAGTATTTTTTGAAAGTCTTTTAATATTTTCATCATTTGGCAATAATAATGGCCATTCAAATTTTAACATCAGACCACAGCTCGCCGTTAGTGTAATAACTTCATAACCTTTATCTACCCATTCCAATAAATCTTTGGATACTTTCTTGGCTTGTTCAACAACTTTTGGAAGATCTGCTTGTTCAAGGTAAGGCATTCCGCAACATCCTGGGTAAGCTTCTTGAACTTCAACTCCATTTTTCTTTAAAACTTTTAAAGCTGCAACACCTGTATCTTTTTTATTAAAATTAACAAAGCATGTTGAATAAATTACAACCTTTCTATCTTTAGATGGGGCTTCACTATTTGTTAGAATATTATTTTTTTTAAAATAATTTGTAAATGTTTCTGAATTATAAGTTGGAAGCTTTACTCTCATATCAATTCCAGCAACTAATTCTAATATTTTTCTAAAGAATGTATTTTTAATGTTTGATGCCCAGTTTATTAGTGATGATAAAGCAACACCAATTTTTGCATTCCTATCAATTTGAGCTAATAGTGCTGGTACGATAGGTAATTTGTTTAATTTTTTTTGAGCTGTTCTATATCTCAACATTAAATGAGGAAAATCTAAATCAAAATCATGTGGTGGGACATACGGACACTTAGTCATAAAACACATGTCGCATAATGTGCAGGCATCTACCACAGGTTCAAATTGTTCACTTTTTAAACTTTCTACATCCTCATTTTCTGACTCATCTATCATGTCAAATAATTTTGGGAATGAGTCGCATAAATTAAAACATCTTCTACATCCATGACAGATATCAAAAGCTCTTCTCATTTCGTCATCTAATTTTTTTGGATCTAGAAAATCAGGATGTTCAAAATTTATCGGATGTCTTATAGGTGCTTCTGTACCGCCTTCTTTACTCATATTTAATATTTTGGGATTTAATGGTGGGGAAGAGCCCCACCATAAATTAAGTCTTATTTACGCAATAGATTCTAATGTTTTTTGGAATTTACCTGCATGTGATTTTTCAGCCTTTGCTAAAGTTTCAAACCAATCAGCAATTTCTGAAAAGCCTTCTTCTCTAGCTGTTTTTGCCATACCCGGGTACATGTCTGTATATTCATGTGTTTCACCTTGCACCGCTGAAGCTAAATTATCTTTAGTTTCTCCAATCGGTAGTCCTGTAGCTGGATCACCAACTTCTTCAAGATACTCAAGGTGTCCGTGTGCATGACCTGTTTCTCCTTCTGCTGTAGATCTAAATACAGATGCTACATCGTTATAACCTTCGATATCTGCTTTCTGAGCGAAATATAAATAACGTCTATTTGCTTGGCTTTCACCTGCAAATGCATCTTTTAAGTTTTCTTCTGTTTTACTTCCTTTTAATGACATATTTTTCTCCTTAATTATTATAGTTTACATATAATCATTCTAAACTGTAAGTCAACAGTTTAGAATTATTTTAATGTAAATATTAAACTATTGAAATTATTGAATTATTTTTGATTTTGATTATCAGTTGCAACTTTAACTAATACTTCCACTGATTTTATTTTTTTTCCAGTAATATTTTGTTTAATATTTACCGAATCAATATCATCACTGCTACAATCAATTAATTCATTGGTATCTTCATCAAAAAAATGGTGATGCTCTGTAATATTTGTATCAAAATAACTTTTATCACTATTGATTGAAATTTCTTTTAAATAGCCTTTTTTCTTAAAAGCGTGAATTGTGTTATAAACTGTGGCTAAAGAAATTTTTTCACTTAATTTTTCTTCTATAATTTTAGTTAAATCATTTATTGTAAAATGGAAGGTTTTTTCAGGTAAAAAAAGCACTTCACAGATTTTTAATCTCTGTCTAGTTGGTCTTAAACCAGATTGTCTTAGTTTTTCTGTATATATGTTTAAATTAGTCATTATTGTTTATAATAGTTCTAAACTATTTCTATATTATAATCCGAATAAATCAAGTATTAAAGGTGCTTAAATTTATGAAAAAAAACTCATTCACATACGATGAGCTAATAAGTTGCGGAAATGGCGATCTTTTTGGCCCGGGTAATGCAAAATTACCCCTTCCACCAATGCTGATGTTTGATAGAATAACAGAAATCAGTGATGCTGGTGGGGCTTTTAATAAAGGTATTATAAAGGCTGAGCTAGATATCAAAGATGACCTTTGGTTCTTTGATTGTCATTTTAAGGGAGATCCAGTTATGCCTGGATGTCTTGGTTTGGATGCAATGTGGCAACTAGTTGGGTTTTATCTAGGTTGGCTTGGTAATCCTGGAAAGGGAAGAGCTTTAGGAGTGAGTACAGTTAAGTTTACAGGCGAGATTTTAAAAAGTGTTAAAAAAGCAACCTATGTAATTGATATGAAAAAAATTATGTCACCTGGTGGAACTTCCGTTGGCCTTGCAAATGGCTTATTGTTTGCAGATGATAAAAAAATATATTCAGCAGAAAATTTAAAAGTGGGTTTATTTAAATAATGAGAAGAGTAGTAGTTACAGGTTTGGGTGTTGTTTCTTGTTTAGGAAATAATCAAGAAGAAGTTTATCAGTCTCTTTTAAATTCAAAATCAGGAATATCTTTTTGTGAAGAATACAAAGAGCATAATTTAAGAAGCCATATTCATGGTAAACCAAATATTAAACTTGAAGACCACATCGATCGAAAAATAATTAGATTTATGGGTTCAGGTTCTGCTTACAATTATATTGCCATGAAAGAAGCTATTAAGGATTCGGGATTAGAGGATAAAGATATAAGTAATTTTAAAACTGGAATCGTTATGGGTTCTGGAGGTCCTTCAATAGAGAATGTTGTTTTATCGGTTGATAAGACTAGAGCTAAGACACCAAAATTAATGGGGCCATTTATTGTTCCAAGAACTATGGCTAGTACATCTTCAGCAACTCTTGCTGTACCTTTTAAAATCAAAGGAGTTAATTATACGATGAGTTCCGCATGTGCAACTAGCGGACACTGCATCGGTCATGCAAGTGAATTAATTCAAATGGGTAAACAAGATGTTGTATTTGCAGGCGGCAGTGAAGAATTACACTGGGCTATGACTGCAATGTTTGATGCGATGACTGCTTTGTCTTCTAAATACAATGATGCACCTGAAACCGCTTCTAGAGCTTATGATAAAACTAGAGATGGCTTTGTAATAGCAGGTGGTGGTGGAGTTTTAGTGCTTGAGGAGTACGAACATGCAAAAGCTAGAGGAGCAAACATATATGCTGAATTAACAGGCTATGGCGCGACTTCTGACGGGTACGATATGGTAGCCCCATCAGGTGAAGGCGCTGTTAGATGTATGAAGATGGCTTTAGCGACAGCTAAAAATAAAATGGACTACTTAAACACTCATGGAACATCAACTCCAGTTGGAGATATAACAGAGCTTAGAGGTGTTGGAGAAGCATTTGGTGCTGAGGTACCAAAAATTAGTTCTACTAAATCTCTTTCTGGTCACCCACTAGGTGCTGCTTCGGTTCATGAAGCAATTTATAGTTTAATCATGATGAAAAATAGTTTCATTACTGCATCAGCTAACATTAATGACATGGATGATGAAGCTAAAAAATTTCCAATCGTAACTAAGACTGAAACAGGTGTTAAATTAAACTCTGTAATGTCTAACAGCTTTGGTTTTGGTGGAACAAATGCAACTTTAATTTTTGAAAAGGTTTAAATGAGTTTAATGAAAGGTAAAAGAGGATTGATCATGGGAGTTGCCAATGAAAGATCTATCGCTTGGGGCATTTCACAAAAATTAGCAGAAGCTGGAGCAGAACTTGCATTCACTTATCTTGGTGATGCACTAAAGAAAAGAGTTATTCCTTTAGCTGAAAAATTAAATTCAAAAGCTACTTTTAGTTGTGATGTTGAAAACAAAGAAGAAGTTATAAAACTTTTTGATGATATTAAATCACAATGGGGGCAAATAGATTTTGTTGTTCATGCAGTTGCATTTTCAGATAAATCAGAATTATCAGGTGAATATTTAAACACAACTAGAGAAAATTTTTTAAGAAGCATGTTAATCTCATGTTTTTCATTTACCGAAGTTGCAAAAGAAGCATCTAAAATAATGAAAGAGGGTGGAAGTTTATTAACTTTAACTTATGAATCTACTAAGGCTATTCCAAATTATAATGTGATGGGTGTTTGTAAATCAGCTTTAGAAGCAAGTGTTAAATATCTTGCAAGAGATTTAGGAGCTAAAAGTATGAGAGTGAATGCAATAAGTGCTGGACCTATTAAAACTTTAGCAGCTTCTGCTATTGGTGATGCAAAATTCCTATACAAATGGAATGCAGATCATTCTTTCTTAAAGAGGAACGTAGATATTCATGATGTTGGAAACTCAGCTTTATATCTACTAAGCGACCTTGCAGCTGGTGTTACTGGTGAAATTCACTACGTGGATGCTGGATATAACAAGGTTGGGATGCCCGATCCTAAGAATATTACCTAAAAACCAACAAAATCAGCATTTTTTAGTAAAGTGACACTATTAGAGATAATAAACCTGCACTATTATTATAAGAACTTGGACTAAAGTTACACTATTAGATTAGATTAACAAAAACCTGAATTTAAGCTAAATTTAGTTAAAAAAAACCTTCAAAATATAGAAATCACACAAAGGATCTCATTTAGGTTGCCCTCTTGGAGGAAAAGCTAATTAGGTACCACTATTAGAGATAATAAACTTGCACTATTAGATATAAAGGACACTATATGAATAAATAAGCCTTTAGGTACACATATAGAATTAAATTTGCACTAATTTGCATTTAATTTTCAAAATAGCACAAAATATTAACAAAAAAAACTTATTATTTGCATAGATTTGCATTACATTTGCAGTGCATTTACATATTAAAATGATAAAAAGCTTATATGGACAAAATCAAAGGAAATATAGCAGCTATTAAAGATATTAGAGGCGCTCTAGGTATTAAGAAATCTAAGATAGAAGGACACTTCATTAAACATGGGCTATTTGAATGGAAAAAAAAAAAGATAAAAAATCTAATAAAATTACTAAAGAGAAAGCTAGCTTGGTAAGTAATAGAACTTATGCATCAATTGAAAGCGGTGAAGAGGTAAGCACATATTTTTTTAAACATTTGGCAGAGCTATTTACTAAAATTTATAAAAATAGTGAAGGAATTGCAAAACAAGTACAATTAAAAGATATCACCGAAGATCTTAAAACTAATAATCCAAATGAACTTAATACTTACTTATACAAAATTAACTCTTTGTCAGAATTATCAGATATTATTCAGAGCTCTCTCAAGCATGTAGATGAAGGTCAAAAAATTTTTGGTGATATTACAAATTACAGAAAAACTTTTCTTAATTGTAACGTTAATTTTAGTGTCAAAGATAGTATAGAAGAATTATTTAAAATTATTGAAAAATTACATCTGAAGTCTTTGGGTGACGTTTCAGATATCAGTGAAAAAGAAACAAATGAAATTAGTTTTTCAGATGACTTAGAATTTTTGAGTACAGCTGCAGCAGGTAATACAGCTCTTGATAGCTTAAAAAATACAGGAGGTATATGTTTATATGTTGGGCTTTTAAAGGATGCTCCTGTGGTAGATATTGATATAGAGTATGGAGATGACCAAATAGGTGATCATAGTCCTTATTCAGAATTCCCAGATGGCTATGGAAATTATACTGTAAAACCAATAGTTATAAGAAGAAATTATTTAATATACAATTTTACATCATGTTCAAATGGTGATGGTTTAGAATTAAGTTTTAAACCTAGGTCAAGTTATGATGAAATGAAAAATAAATTAAATAAAAAAAATATTTTTGTTCAGAGAGCTGGCTCTTTTAATAATGTTGATCTTGGGGAATTATTTGATTTAATCAAAGATCAAATTACTGCTGCTAATATTGCAGTTCCTTATTCAATTAATAAAAAAGATTTTATGTTTACTTCAAAATATGATGAGCCAGATTATAAATTTGAAAATTATGAAGAGTTTAAACAAGCTGCAGAGGAAGATATGAGAAATGAAGAAGAGAGTAGATATGCAGATAATATGGTGGATATGATTAAAGAAGATGGGATAGAATAATTTAAAGAATTCGGGGTGCTTAACAACGCAGCACTCAGAATGATTGTGTATCAAGGGTTTTTATACCTTTCAATCAGCAAATAATAAAGCGTTTAATTAAAAGGAGACAAATATGTCTTTTGACCTAAAGAAAGGTGTGCCTATCGAAGAGGTAGGTGCACAAACAATAACCAATGAGGATGGAAGTATTCTTGTTGTTAAACATGCAGTAGCAAACCAACGTAAGGTGGAGCAAGACCATCACTGGAGAGCTATACAACTACAGAAATTTTATGATGAAGTTCATGAAATTGCTGATCAATATGGAGATGTTTGTTCAAGAATGATCCGTGTTGATACTCCTGAAGTTATGCTTACAGGAAACTTTGTAGACTATGTAACTGACGTAGTTGAACTGGAACCACAAGTTCTAGTTAATTTTAAAGCAACCATAATAAAAAGAAAGGAGATGAACTAATGTCTAACAATGTAAATCTAATGAATAAAAGTGAAGAATTACAATTCATTGATATTGAAAAACAATCTGGTTTTATAAGTAAAGATCCATGTGTTACCATAAGACGTGATGTGATGTATCTAACAGCTAGTACAGTAGACAAGTTAGATCTTGTTAACCATTCACATTGCTATCTTTCGTTAATAGATGATGCTGAAGAAGCTGAGAGACTTTATATAAGACCAAATAATGACCAAGAGTCATCTAGATCAAACTTTTTAATTTTAAAAGGTAAAGATAATGGACGAGCTGGTGCAACAATTTCTGGGACACGCTCTGTACTAAGGGCTATTCCTAGACTACAAGCTATTCTACAGCTTGATAGAATTGGTAGAAAAGTTATTTTACAAAAATGTGAAAAAACTGGCTACTATTTTATTCCGTTATCTCCAGAGTTTGAGCATTCTATTGAAGATCTAGGAAATGTTCCTGAACATAAAGCAATCTATAAAATCTGCTATAATGGTCATGTACAAAATATTGGTGAAACCAATAATTTAGCCAGAAGACTCAAAGAGAAAAAGACAGAAGGTGTTCCAATTCATACTGTTTATTATTCTATAATGAATGAACAAAGTGATGATAGGCGTAAATATTGGGAAACTTATCACCTTGAGAAATACAAGAAGGCTCATGGTGCTTACCCACCTTATAACCATCAAGGTGGTAAAAGATCTGAAAACTAAGATGCCTTATTTAGAGGGGTCAAAAACCCCTCTAATAAATAATTATAAGTCGGTTTAAATATGAAAAATTACATAGTAAGCTTTGGTTGTTAATATGATTTTTGAACATAATTTAGTTGAATATATTGATTTTAAATATCGTAAAGCTACATTTTTTGATGAAAGTTCATCCGACTCTATTGAAGGTAAGGCTTTAGTTTTTGATGAAAAAAAAGAAGAGCATTTTTCTGTTGGACAAGTTAGTGGTTATTTTTTTGATATCAATGACTCAAAGAATACATTGCATGATATTCTAGATAGCATTAGTGCTGATACAAATAGTATTAGTCCATACTTTGACCATAGGTACAACAAGGTCATTCCTAAAATTCGAAAATTATTTGATTATAATGAAGAAGATATAATGGCTATGAGTAATAATTTCATTTACCTCCATATGCTTGAAGTGGATAAAGAGTATAGAGGGAAAGGTATCGGTAAATTATTAATCTCAGCATTTTTAAATGACTGTAGAAGAAATGCATGTTTTGCTTTTTTGAATGCTATTCCACTTCAATTTAATTCTGGATTTGACCTGCAAAAAAATAAAATAACTAAAAAAGAATTTAAAGATAGAAATAAAAAAGAGTCAGAACAACAATTAATTAAATTCTATACTGATTGTGGTTTTAAATTAATTAATAAAAAGAAAACTGATATGGTTGCAGACATTTCTGGATTATATTTTGAATAAAAAAAACCCCCAGAACTCTCATTCCAGGGGTTTGAAATTTTAATTTAAAGTATTATTCAGCAGCTTGTTTCATAGAAAGTTTAACTTTACCTCTATCGAAACCAATCACTTTAACTTTTACTTCATCGCCTTCTTTTACAACATCAGTAACTTTTTCTACTCTTTTAGCAGCAAGTTCTGAAATGTGAACAAGACCATCTTGTTTACCTAAAAAGTTAACAAATGCACCAAACTCCATAATTTTCATTACTTTACCTGTGTAGATTTTATTCATCTCAGCTTTTGCTGTGATGTCTTTAATCATTTGCATAGCAATGTTTCTAGATTCTTCGTCTGGAGCAGCAACAGTTACTACACCTTCATCATTCACATCGAGTTTAGCACCTGATTTTTCAACAATCTCTCTAATTGTTGCTCCACCTTTTCCAATCACAGCTGCGATATCTTTTTTATCAACAGTAATTTGTTCCATTTTTGGAGTGTGTTCACCAACATCAGCTCTTGATTCACTTAAAACTTTATTCATTTCACCTAAGATATGAACTCTTCCTTCTTTAGCTTGTTTTAAAGCCTGCTCCATAATTTCAAATGTGATACCTGTAATTTTGATATCCATTTGAAGTGAAGTAATTCCATCTTTAGTTCCAGCAACTTTAAAGTCCATGTCTCCCAGATGATCTTCATCACCTAAAATATCTGACAAGACACTAAAATCATCACCTTCTTTAATTAATCCCATTGCAATACCTGCAACTGGTTCTTTAATCGGAACACCAGCATCCATTAGTGAAAGAGACGCACCACAAACACTCGCCATTGAAGAAGAGCCATTAGATTCTGTAATATCTGACACTACTCTGAAAGTGTAAGGGAACTCTTCTTTTGGAGGTAATGAAGAATTAATTGCTCTCCATGCTAATTTTCCATGGCCAACTTCACGTCTTCCGGTTCCAATTCTTCCAGTTTCACCAACTGAGAAAGGAGGGAAGTTGTAATGAAGCATAAATCTTTCTCTATGCTGACCATCTAAACTTTCCAATCTTTGTTCGTCATCAGATGTACCTAAAGTAGTAGTAACAATCGCTTGTGTTTCACCTCTAGTAAATAGAGCTGATCCATGAGTTCTTGGTAAAACACCAACTTCACACTCAATAGCTCTTACATCAGCTAAACCTCTACCATCAATTCTTTTTTTGTTTTTAAGAATGTCAGTTCTTACAATAGATTTTTCAAGATTTTTTAATTCATCATTAACATCAAAATCAGAGTAGTTTTCATTTTCTGCAAAAAGCTTTTTAGCCTTATCAGAAATTTCTGAAATTTGATTTGATCTATCTTGTTTGTCTATTGTTGCAAAAGCTTTTGTTAAATCTGCAGTAAACTCTTCTCCTAGTTTTTTCTTAACTTCAGACAAGTCTTTCTTTTGAACAGTCCACTCTGGTTTTCTACATTCTTTTGCAAGCTCCTCAATCATTTTGATTACTGGAACAAAACCTTCGTGACCAAACTTAACTGCATCTAACATTACTTCTTCTGTTAAACCTTTAGTCTCAGACTCAACCATTAGCACAGCATCTTTAGTACCTGCCACAACCAAATCTAAAGTAGAGTTTTCTAGCTCTGCTTTTGATGGGTTTAAAATATATTTACCATCAACTAAACCAACTCTTGAAGCACCAACAGGGCCCTTAAACGGCATTCCTGAAATAGCTAGTGCTGCTGAAGAAGCTGTAATTGCTAAAATATCTGGTTGATTGTCTTTGTCATATGAAATTACCGTTGGTAACAACTGAACTTCATTTTTAAATTCACTTGGAAACAATGGTCTGATTGGTCTATCAATTAATCTTGAGATCAATTGTTCGCTTTCAGTTGGTCTTGCTTCTCTTTTAAAATATCCACCAGGAATTTTACCACCTGCATAATATTTTTCTTGGTAATTTACAGATAGCGGAAAATAATCCATATCCGGATTTACTTTTTTTGCTCCTACTACTGTTGCTAAAATAACTGTTTCACCACATGAAGCAATGATTGCTCCATCTGCCTGTCTTGCTACTTTACCTGTTTCTAAACTTATTTTCTTACCTGCTACTTCAATTTCCTTCTTATATACTTTGAACATCTAATTTCCGTTTCCTTCTATCTATTTTCTTAAATTTAATTGTGTTAATACATTTTTGTAAGAATCGAATTTATTTTTCTTTAAATATTCTAACAATTTTTTTCTTCTATTTACTGCTCTTAACAATCCAACAGATGAGTGTTTATCTTTTTTGAATTGCTTAATATGCGCTGAAAGAGTTTCAATTTTTCCTGTTAATAATGCAATTTGTACTTCTGAAGAACCAGTGTCCTTCTCATGCATTTTTAATTCTTCTGCTTTATTCGTCATACTATTTACTTTCCTATTTGTTTGTTTGTTTTATTAAGTTTTCTATTTTTTCTGCGTATTCAAAAGAGTCATCTTTAGCAAAAAGTATCTTTGGTATGTATTTCATAAATACTTTTTTAGATAAAACTTTTCTAATTAAAAAAGAGTACTCTCTTAATTTTTTAATAACTTTTTCTGTATCTTTTCCTCCTAGAGGTAATACATACGCTTTTGCAATTTTAAGGTCTTGACTCATTTTTACTTCTGTAACTGTAACTGTGTTAGTTTCTAAATTCGGCACTTTAGCTTCATTTCTAGCAAAAATCATACCTAAAGATTGCTTAATCATCTCTCCAACACGTAATTGTCTTTGTGATACGGGTTTTCCTGTTTTATCAACCATTATACTGTTCTCTCAGTGGAAGTCGTACTATAAACCTCTATTGTATCGTTTTTTTGAAAATCAACAAAGTCTTTAAGTGTTATTCCACATTCTTGACCATTACTAACCTGTTTAGCCTGATCTTTTTCTCTGAAAATTGTACTAATCTTACCAGTATAGATGATTGCTCCATCTCTAATTAACCTGGCATTCGCACCGCTAACTATTTCTCCTTCAGTTACTTTAGAGCCCGCAACTTTTCCTGTTCCTGAAACTTTGAATATTTCTAGAATTTGAGCTGTGCCATTAATTGTTTCTTGAATATCTGGAGCTAGAAGTCCCGACATTCTCAATTTAATATAATCCAAAACTTCATAAATAATATTATAAGAAGAAATTTTAATTTTTTCCTTTTCTGCTAATTTTTTTGCTTCTTTGCTTGGTTTAACGTTAAATGCAATTAGAGTAGCATTAGATGCTTTTGCTAAAGTTACATCAGTTTCTGTTACCATTCCAATATCTGATAATATAATTTTAGTTTTAACTTCATCATGTGTAATTTGATTAATTGCACTTTTAATTGCTTCAGCCGATCCATGCACATCTGATTTTACAATAATATTCAATTCTGAAGCAGATTTATCTGCAAAAGCAGAATCTTGAGTTGCGAATGTTAAGGGGCTTCCTCCTGTTTTAGTTTCATCTGCTCTATTTTCACTTAATGTCTTGGCTTCTTTTTCAGAATCTAACACAATAAAATCATCTCCAGATTTAGCTGCTCCATTAATTCCTAAAATCTCAACAGGTGTTGATGGGGGTGCTTCATTAATGTTTTTTCCTTTATCATTAATTAAGGCTCTTACTTTTCCCCATTTTAATCCACTAACAAAAAAATCACTTTTTTTAATTGTTCCTGAGGTCACCACAACAGTTGCTACAGCTCCTCTACCTACATCAATTTTTGATTCTAAAACAATTCCTGTTGCTTTAGATTCATAATCAGTTTTAAGATCTAAAATTTCAGCTTGTAATACAACTGCCTCTACCAATTTATCTAAATTTTTTTTTGTTTTCGCAGAAATTTCAACCATCAAAGTATCTCCTGATAAATCTTCTGCAATAAGTTCATATTCTAAAAGCTGATTTTTAATTTTTTGTGGATCTGCCTCTGGTAAATCACACTTATTTATTGCAACAACTATTGGAACATTTGCAGCTTTTGCGTGTTTTATAGATTCAATTGTTTGAGGCTTTACACCATCATCTGCTGCAACAACTAATACCACAACGTCTGTTAGTTTTGATCCTCGGGCTCTCATTTCTGTGAAGGCTGCGTGACCTGGTGTGTCTATAAAAGTTATTTTATTTGATTCATGTTCTATTTGATAAGCTCCAATATGTTGAGTTATTCCACCAAATTCTCCAAGCACCACATTTGCGCTTCTTAAAACATCTAGCACTGAAGTTTTGCCATGATCGACATGACCCATTACAGTTACTATTGGGGGTCTATTTTTTAAATTTTCAGATCTAGATTCTTTAATTTTTTGAATAATTTCTTCAGCTTTTGTTTCTCTTATAGGGTTGTGACCAAATTCTTTTACTAAATACTCCGCAGTATCTGCTGCTAGTGTTTGGTTGATAGTAACCGTTACTCCCATTCCAAATAAATGTTTTATAACATTGTTAGATTGTTCGGCCATTCTATTAGATAGCTCTCTAACAGTAATTGCCTCAGGAATATTTACGTCTCTTTTTATTGGTTTTAAGCTTTCTTGAATCTCTTCTTTAGTAAGTTCTCTATTCTCTTTTAATTTTGCTCTTTTAAGTGAAGCCATACTTCTTGATCTTGCTTCAATCTCATCGCTTAAGGCTCTTGAAACAGTCAGTTTTAATTCTCTTTTTTTTGTATCAGGCTTTCCTTTATCTCCTGCATCACCTTTTAACCTTCTAGTTGCTCTTTGTTCCGCTAATTTACGTTTTTCATAGTCGTTCGTAATTGGTGAAGATGGTTTAGGTGCTGAAGTAGTTCTTGGGGTAAAACTTCCCTCAGGACTTACTGCTGGTTTTGATCTTACACTAGTGGGTCTGCCAAAGTTACCTCTCGGTGCAAACTTGCTTGGTTTTTTTTCAATTACAACTGAGTTTTTACTTTGTGTCTTTGCTAACTCTATATTTTCTATTGATTTCTTGGCTATGCCAGAAAGTGTTAATTTTGTTTTTTTGTTGTCCATATTTCATTACTCAATCTTTATAAATTATACTTCTTGCAGACATAATTAACTCATCTGCTTCAGTTTTTGATAAAGCAAAATCTTCAAGATAACCTTGAATTTTAATTCTTTCACCTTTAACAATATCGTAACCACCCGTTAATTCGTCAGATGCAAGATCTGCAAAATCTTCTAATTTTAAAATTTTTTGTTCTCCAAGAGTAACTAACATGCCTGGTGTTAAGCCTTTATGATTTATAAGGTCATCTTGCAGTCCCAAATCTTTAATTCTTTTTGTAATATCTTCCTGATCTTTTAAGTAAAAATCTTTTGCTCTCTCTATCAACGCTTTAGCAGTATCTTCTTCTATACCTTCAATTTTCATTAAATTTTCCGGTGTACTATCTTTAATGTCCGAAATTGAAGAAAAACCTTCCGCAACAAGCAATTGCCCTAAGGTTTCATCTAATTCTAAATTTTTAACAAAATTTTCAGTTTTTTCTTTAAACTCTAACTGTCTTCTTTCAGAATCCTCTGCATCAGTCATTATGTTAATTTCATAATTTAATAACTTTGTGGCCAATCTAACATTTTGACCCCTACGACCAATCGCTTTACTTAAATTTTCTTCAGTTAAAATTACGTCTAATTTTTTTGCAACACTATCAACATTTACTCTTTGAACTTCTGCTGGTGATAATGCATTTGAAACTACTATTGCTGGATCTTCAGACCAATTAACAATATCAATTTTTTCTCCTTGCAGTTCGTTAACTACTGCTTGAACTCTTGATCCTCTCATACCAACACAAGCTCCTACTGGATCTAATGAGGTATCAACTGCTTTAACACAGATTTTTGCTCTACTTCCTGGGTCTCTTGCTGATGATTTAATTTCAATTAAACCATCATAAATTTCTGGAACTTCTTGAACAAATAATTTTTCCATAAATTTTGGATGAGCTCTTGATAAAAATATTTGTTGCCCCCTAGGTTCTCTCTTTACATCGTAACAATAAGCTTTAATTCTATCACCAGCTTTAATATTTTCTCTAGGGATCATTTCATTTTTTTGAATAATTGCTTCGGCTCTTCCTAAATCGACTATTACATTTCCAAATTCTAAACGCTTAACAATACCGCTTAGAATTGAATCTTTTTTATCTATAAAATCATTATATTGTCTTTCACGTTCTGCCTCTCTTACATTAAAACTAATAACTTGTTTGGCAGTTTGTGCTGCTATTCGACCAAAATCGAAAGAAGGTAATGGTTGTAAAATTTCATCACCAACTTTTTTATCTTTGTTTTCTTCATTTAAGATTACTGCATCTTGAAGGTTAATTTCTGTATTTATATTTTCTGGTTTTTCTACAACTATTAATTTTCTAAAAATTCCAATTTCGCCATTTTCTCTATTTATTAAAACTTTAATTTCATTATCCTGTCCAAATTTAGATTTAGCAGCTTTTGCAATTCCTGTTTCCATGGAATCAATAATTAATTCTTTATCTATAGATTTTTCTAAAGCTACTGCCTCAGCTATTCTTAGTAATTCGAGTTTATCAGACCTTCTATTTAACATATTTTTTATTAGCTCCAAAAAAAATGGGCTGAAGCCCATTCTGCAATTTCAATAATGTAAGGGCAATATATAAAGAAAAAATTTTAATTCAATAAGAACTATTTAGAAAAAACACCCTTTTTATCAGTCTTTTCCCAAGAAAATGACCCATCTTCCTCAGGCATTCTCCCAAAGTGTCCATAAGCTGCTGTTTTTTCATAAATTGGTTTATTTAGTCCTAACATTTCTCTTATCCCTCTTGGGCTTAAATCAAAATTTTTTGAAATTTTATCAGAAACAAATTTATTTTTTTCCAAGTCATTATCAAATAAATCTACATAAATTGATAAAGGTTTAGAGACTCCAATTGCATAAGCTAATTGAATTAAGCATTTTTCAGAAATATTAGAGGCTACAATATTTTTTGCAATATATCTTGCTGCATAAGCCGCTGATCTATCTACCTTAGTTGGATCCTTGCCAGAAAAAGCTCCACCACCATGAGGCGCTGCTCCACCATAAGTATCAACAATAATTTTTCTACCTGTTAAACCACAGTCACCATCTGGCCCACCTATCACAAAGTTTCCAGTTGGATTTACATAAAATTCTTTTTCATCAAAATCCTTTAAAAATTTTTCTGGAATTGATTTTAACATATATGGTGTTAATAATTCTCTTACTTTTGCTTGATTTATATCTGCTGAGTGTTGAGAAGATATAACAACTGATTTAACTTTGGATGGTTTTCCATCAATATATTCAAAAGTAACTTGGCTTTTTGAATCTGGTTCTATATTTTTTAATATTCCAGACTTTCTATCTTCTGCCATAAGTCTTAAAATTTTATGCGAATAATGAATAGGCGCCGGCATTAAATCCTCTGTTTCGTTACATGCATACCCAAACATTATTCCTTGATCTCCAGCTCCTTCATCTTTTTTGCCCAAAGAGTCTACACCCATAGCTATATCTACGGATTGTGAATGAAGATGACTTTCTATCTTTGTCGCTTCTCTCCATGTAAAACCTTCTTGATCATAACCAATATCTTTGATGCAATCTCTAACTTTTTGAATAAGATCTTCTTCTTTGATCTCTGGACCTCTTACTTCTCCAGCAAGAACAACCTTGTTTGTTGTGGTTAATGTTTCACATGCAACTCTAGAAAAAGGATCTCTAGCAAGATAGCTATCTACTACCATATCTGAAATTCTATCTGATACTTTGTCGGGATGTCCCTCTGAAACTGACTCACTAGTGAATAAAAAATTTTTTAAATTACTCATGCTTAAGCTTATTAAATGAAAAAATTAAAAAAATATATATTAAAATTAATAACAAAAATATTTTATTTCCATACTGCATAAAAAGTGTAGATTTAACTTGTTTACTCTCCGATAATTCCACATATCCTCTTAATCCAAATTCTACTTCTTGTTCTACAATTCCTATGGGATTAATAATGGCAGAAATCCCATTATTTGCAGACCTAATTATATATTTACCACTTTCGATAGATCTAAATATATTGTGTGAAAAGTGCTGTTTAGGGCCTATAGAATTTCCAAACCAACCATCTTCTGAAATATTAATTATATAATCAAAATTATTATCTTCAGATAATTTACCTGAATAAATTATTTCGTAACAAATTAAAGGAAGTAAATTTAAATCAATTTTACTATTTTTTATATTAAGTGGAATCCTAGTTTCTCCACTAGAGAAGGATTGATAATTATTTGTTACTGTTTTAAAACCTATTAAGTTAAGAATATTCTCAAAGGGGGTAAACTCTCCAAATGGTACCAATTTAACTTTATTATAATTTATGATGAGATCTAGTTTATTATTGAATATAGCCATTGAGTTAAAAAATAAATTTTTATCATTTTTTTTCTCGATACTATTTAGGCCCATAATAATTAAATCGTCCTCTCCAAAACTACTTAAGAATAATTTTTTATAAACACTCATGTCTCTTAAGTAGCTGTCAGGAATGATTCCTTCTGGCCATAAATAAATTGTAGCTCCTATTTTTGTTGGGGCACTTAGTTCTATAAGTTCATTAATTATTTTTAACTCATCTTGCTTTGAATAAAATCTATCTAGACTAATGTTTGGTGATATTGCTTTAATTTTGTAAGAGTTTTTTACACTCTCTAAAGAATTAAAATTATTACTTTTTATGTTGCCAAATATTAAAAAACCAGCAGATATAAAAATAAAGAAAAAACAAACCACAATTTCATTTCTAGATTTTTTTAAGAAAAATAAGGCAGGGGCAGTAAATAAAGAAATGCAAATTAAATTAAAGGAGTAAGTTCCAATAATAGAAAGAATTTGAATAAAATAAGTGCTGTTTGAGAAACTAAATGAGATTAAATTCCAAGGAAAGCCTGTGAGTATAGAGCCTCTAATAAATTCAATTGTACCAAATAAAATTGAAAAAATAAAAAAAGAACTAACCACATTTTTTGAATAAAGGACTGCAAACAAGTATGTCACTAAACCATAAAATATAGCCAAAAAGGCTGGTAATAAAATTATAGCAACTGGGATAAAAAACTTAAAACTCTGATCAAAGGTTAATGAAATGGCTATCCAATATAGATTGGATACAAAATACCCAAATCCAAAACACCACCCATATTGAAAAAAAGATTTATTATTAGATATTCTTTTTTTTTTATTAAAAATAATAATAAAGAATAAAGAAAAAGTGATAAAATTAATTATAAAATAATTGTATGGTGGTAAGCTATAAGAGGTTATTGCTCCTAATAATATGATGTAAAATAAATTTATTACTTTTTTTTTAAGCAAGTTTGACAATCTTTATTTCTATAGTGTTATAAATTTTTTCTTCTTCAATTAACATTTTTTTAAAATCTTTTAATTTAATATGGTCATAACCTAATAAATGTAGAAAACCGTGAATAAAAATCTTGGTTACTTTTCTCCTAAACTCTAGGGTACTTAAGGTTTTTGGTTTATTGATAAACTCGTAACTAACAACAATGTCTCCAATATAGGGTGATTTTTTTATATTAAGTTTTTTTTCAGAAGGAAAAGATAAAACATCTGTTGATTTATTTTTATTTCTAAATTTTTTATTCAATCTTTTAATATTTTTATTGTTTGAGAGTAAAATTGTTAAGCTTACTTTTTTTTTAATAAACCTGTATTTTTTGGGAAAAATTTTCACCAAAGAATTAAAAAAAATATCAGGTTTTTTAATTCTTTTACTCCAAAGACTACTCTCAGAAACCACATCAATGCTAATCATTTTCTTGATCTGAATAAGCTTTTACAATCTTTGAGACTAGTGGATGTCTAACTACATCGGAATGATCAAAATCTACTACTGAAATTTCATTTAGGTGACCTAGTAACTTTTTAGACCTATTTAATCCAGACATGTTCTTGTGAGGTAAGTCAATTTGAGATGGATCCCCATTTATAACAATTTTAGAATTTTCCCCAATACGTGTTAAGAACATTTTAATCTGCGTATCCGTTGCATTTTGTGCCTCATCTAAAATCGCAAAAGAGTTTTTTAAAGTCCTACCCCTCATAAATGCCAAAGGTGCTATTTCAATATCACCAATTTCAATCATCCTTTGAATTTTTTCAAAGTCAAAAAGATCATAAAGGGAATCATATAATGGTCTTAAATAAGGGTCTACTTTTTCTTTCATATCCCCTGGTAAAAAACCTAATCTTTCACCCGCTTCTACTGCCGGCCTTGATAAGATGATTCTTTCTATCTTCTTATCAAGTAGCAAAGTTAGGCCAACCGCAACTGCTAAAAATGTTTTACCCGTTCCCGCAGGACCAGTCGATATAACAATATCACTTTGTCTTAAAGCTCGGACATAATCTTTTTGTTTTTCTGATCTTGGAATAACTGATTTTTTAGGAGTTTTAATTATATCTGAAACATTTTTATTTTTTATTTTTTCTTCGATCATAAACTTGTCTATTGAAGAGATTATATCTTTTTTTTCTATACTACCATTATTTATAAACTGGTTGGCTAAAAATTGAATAGCATTTTTTGTGATTTCATTTTGTTCTGGTGTTGATTTTATCAAAATTGAATTACCTCTCGAATATAGATTTGTATTAGTAATTTTTTCTAGTTCTTTTAGATTTTCATTAAATTCTCCAACCACACCCATTAACAAATCATTGTCTTGGAATATAACACTCAAAGAATTATTGTCAGAATAGACAAATTTTAAAGTAGAATTAATTTTTTTTGAAGCTGTGTTGTTCAACTTTTAGGCCACTTTCTGTTTATAATTTTCTTTTAACTTACCAAACAAACTATTTTGATTGCTACTGGTTATTTCTATCTGAACAACTCTTCCTATACAATTAGCGTTGCCATCAAAAATTACAGATGTCATATATTCTGTTCTCCCAAATAATTTAACTCCGTCTTTCATTTTATTTTCTACTAAAACATTAAGAATCTTGCCCTCTAAGGATTTGTTTTTGTTTATTTGATTTTCAAATAATTTTTTTTGAATTATTTCTAATCTTTCTTTTGATTTTTTTTTATTAACTAGCTCAAGATCAGCAGCAACAGTGCCTGGTCTTGGACTAAAAATAAAAGAATAAGAGTTGGTAAATTTTATTTTTTCAATTAACTCAATTGTATGTTTAAAATCATCATCACTTTCTTCTGGATATCCAATAATAAAATCACTCGAAAACTCTATATTAGAATTAATTTTTTTTAATTTTTCATAAATTATTAAATATTCTTCAATAGTATGCTTTCTATTCATAAGTTTTAAAATTTTGTTTGATCCACTCTGCACTGGTAGATGGACTAAAGGCATTAATTTAGTTGATTTTTTATAAAAATTTATTAAGTCGTCAGTCATATCTTTAGGGTGAGATGTGGTATATCTAATTCTCTCCAACTCTTTAAAGCTTTCTATTTCTAATAATAAATCAGATAATCTAAATTCTTTATTTTCATCTTTATAACTATATGCGTTAACATTTTGCCCCAAAAGAATAATTTCTTTAGCACCACCTTGGACTATCTCTTTAGCCTCTTTTATGATCTGATCAAATGGTCGAGAGTATTCTGGTCCTCGCGTATATGGAACAACACAAAAATGACAAAATTTATCACATCCTTCTTGGATTGTTAAAAAAGAAGATACCTTGCTATTTCTATTTTTAATTTTATTTAAATAATTAAATTTTGAAATTGTATCAAACTCTGTTTCTTCTTCTTTTTTCTTATTGTTAATATGCTTTTTTATAGTGTCGTTAATTTTATGGTATGACTGCGGTCCCATAACTATATCAATATATGGCTCCCTCTTTAGCATCTCCTGATTTTCTGCTTGCGCAACACATCCGGCTACAATCACAATAGGCTTCTTTTTAGATCTAAAAATTTTTTTTACTCTTCCAATTTCATGATAAACTTTTTCTTTTGCCTTATCTCTTATATGACATGTATTTAAAAGATAACAATTTGCATCCTCATAATTATCTGTTTTCTCAAAACCTATTTTTTTTACTGTATCAAATATACGATTAGAATCGTATTCATTCATTTGACAGCCAAAGGTTTTAATAAAAATTTTTTTTAACATTTAGTTAAGGTTTTTTTTTAACTCCATATAATTCTAATTTATGATCCACTAAACGATAACCATGCTTATCTGCAATTTTTTCTTGTAACTTTTCTATTTCCTCATCAACAAACTCTATGATCTCTCCCGACTTAACATCTATTAAATGGTCGTGATGACCTTCATTTAATTCTTCGTATCTTGCCTTTCCTCCTTTAAATTCATGCTTTGCTAAAATTCCAAATTCTTCAAATAATTTTACCGTTCTATAGACCGTTGCAATGCTAATTTTTAAGTCAATTTTTGAAACCCTATTATAAAGCTCGTCTACATCCGGATGATCATTGGACTCTGACATAATTTTAGCAATAATTTTTCTTTGCTCCGTGAGCTTAACTCCTTTTGCTAAACATTTTTGTTCAATATTTTCTGACATAGTTAATTTTAACTTAAATAAATAGGATTAATCAAATTCTTTTTGATTTTATATTGTTTACATAGTTGCGGCACATCTACATATTTAACAGTCTCAGATTCCCTAAAATCCTCAAAACTAAAGCAATAGTAGTCAATTTTTTTTGTTAAAAATAAAGCTTTAATCGTTGATAGTGAATTTCTAATCCCTGCAAAACTTCCTGGGCCTCTATTAACATAAATAGCATCTATATCACTTAAAGTACTTTTGTTATTTTCTAAAAATTCATTAATTAAAATCATCAATTTTTCAAAATTAATTTTACTATTTTCATGACTACAAGTATAAATATTTTTACTAACAATGAATGTTAAAAAAATTTTATCTTTAGCGGCATCTACTATTAAGTTATTCATTATAATATTGTTATTTAACTCTAACTCTAAAGCAGAAGAAAAGAATATCCAATATTATTCTGATGATAAGGGTATTCTTTCATTAATGTATCATAGGTTTGACGAGAATAAATACCCCTCAACCAATATACAAATGGATATTTTCAAGAAACAAATAAAAATAATCAAAAATTTAAAATATAATTTTTATAACCCTAAGAACCTAGAAAAAAATTTTCATATTACAAAAATGGAAAAGAAAATACTTATCACCATAGATGATGCGTTCTCTTCATTTTATGAGATTGCATGGCCTTATTTAAAAAAAGAAGAAATTCCATTTATTCTTTTTGTTTCAACCGAAGCTGTTGGGAAAAATGGATATATGACTTGGGATCAAATAGAAGAATTAGAGAAAGAAACCAATGTATATATAGGCAATCATTCTCATTCACATAAATATTTGGTAGATCTAAATAATGAAAACTTTATAGAAGATATTGATACCTCATCTTTAATTTTTAAAGAGAAGCTGGGATATAATCCTATTTTTTTTTCTTACCCATTTGGTGAATATAGTGCACTTATAAAAAAATATATTTCTAAAAATTTTAAGTTTTCTTTTGGTCAACACTCTGGTGTAATTGATATTAATAAAGATCGCCATGAACTACCAAGGTTTCCAATTAACGAAAAGTATGGTGATCTAAAAAGATTTGAATTTTTAATCAACCTTAATCCGTTACAATATAAATTTTTATATCCAGTAGATAAATATTTAACAAATAATAACAATCCTCCAAAATTTCTAGTAGAATTTTTTGATGAACAAAAAAATATAAATAATATTAATTGTTTTTCTGATGAAGGAAATAAATGGCAGAAATCTAATATTAATTTTAATCAAAATGTATTAAATTTAAATTTTAGAGAGAAATTTAATTTTAGAAGAGGAAGAATTAATTGTTCACTTAATGATGATGGAGTATGGAGATGGTTTGGAATCCAGTTCTCTGTTAGACAAAGTTAAATTAGACTCTCCAGATTGATACTTGAAGGTAATAACTTTGCATCATCAAAATCTGTTAAATTATTTTGTTTTATTATTTGCTGTAAAACTCTGACATATTCTTTCCCAGTTTCTGCATATTTATCTAAGTGTTCAGAAAGAATTATACTGTCTAGCTTTTTTTTCTCTTCTCTCAATTCAGCTCTGGCACCTCTAAAATTTTTATAAGAAGAGTGAGTATTCAAGTTTCTTTGATACGCTCTGACTGAAGCTTGCAATACTTTAAATTTCATTACTTTATGTGTGCTGTCATCATCGGCTTCTGAGGGTTTTATTCCCTCACCGGACCAGGTCCATTGCCCAAAAAGTGCATTACCTTCTTGTGCAAACCTTGATGTGCCCCAACCCGTTTCTTTTGCTGCTTGTGCAATAGCCATAGAGGCTGGAATTTCATCCATTCTAATTTTTAATGTTGATAAATCTTTATTTACTACTCCATATTGTTTGAATTTTGAATTTAGCCAAACTTTTTCAGCTTTAGTATTCTTGCTTTTATTTAAAATATCAAAAAGTTTTTTTCTATCCAATCTAATATTATTATTTTCTTTAATTACTAATGGTAAAATAATTTGAATAAAAAAGTCTTTTCTTTTTTTTGTATTTTCTATTTTTTTAATTTCATTTGGCAGTAGTGTTAGTGAAATTGGTTTAACTAATTTATTTTTTCTTACATCTTCCAAGCTATAATTAGTTGATTTAAATAACTCTTCAATTGTTGCTGCACTTAATCTTACTAAGTCAGTGGGTTTCTCATCAAATATTAATATATCTTCAAACAAAAAATTTTGATTTATGACTTTGTCTGATTCAATATCTTTTTTTTCTAATAATTTTTTTAAACTACTTTTTGAATTGTTCTCAAAATCTTTAGAAGCAATTGTCCTATTTTTTACAAAATCAACAACTATTGGACTAATAGAAAAAAAAGACATTATCAACAAACTAGCCAAAAAGGTTCTGGATATGTTTCCAATATTACTTTCTTTCTGATTATTTTTTTTTTTGCTTATTATAAAGTCTTTTTTGTTTAAATATTTTTTTATTTCAAAAAATGAAAAATTATTTCTTTTCATAATTATATTGCGACAACCTCTTTTACCTCAGGTAAATAATGGCACAAAAGATTTTGAACTCCCTGTTTAAGTGTCATAGTTGAACTTGGGCATCCAGAGCAACTTCCCTGTAATTCTACTTTAACAATTCCATCTTTAAATTCTTTAAATTTTATATCACCACCATCTTTAGCAACCGCTGGTCTAATTTTTGTCTCTAGAATACTTATAATTTTTTTTTCAATTTCATTGAAAAATTTTTCTTTTTCTTCAAATAATTCATTTGTAATAACAAATTCTTTTCCTGTTGCATAAAAGTCATTAATCAGAGAAATAACTATGTGTTTAATATCATCCCAAATTATATCTTCTTTTTTATTAATAGATAAAAAATCTGCACCTAAAAACACTCCTGTTACTCCATTGATAGATAAAAGATTTCTTACTAGTTCACTGTCTGTGTCTTCTTTTTTTGTTATTTCAAAAGAGCCACAGTTAGATACATTTTTTCCCGGTAAAAACTTAAGTGAATTTGGGTTTGGCGTTACTTCAGTTTGAACAAACATGGTTTATATATAAGGGTAAATTTTGAAATTTAAACTAATTAATATATTTAGTTAAAAACCTACCAATTCTTTAATTTCTTTGATTTTTTTTGAAGCAATTTTGTCTGCTTTATCAGATCCTTCTAATAAAATTGTATCTAAGTATTTTTCATCTTCTAATAGCTTTTTAATTTCTTTTGAAATTGGCTCAATTTTTTCTATTAAAACTTCTGATAATTTTTCTTTAAATTCAGAAAAATTTTTTCCATTAAATTCACTTATAGAACTTTCTAAATTCTGTTTTTTTAAACTTGAATAAATTCCCAGTAAATTTTCTGCTTCTGGTCTTTTAGCTAAGTCTTTGACATCTTCGGGTAATGTTAGTGGGTCTGTTTTCGCTTTTTTTATTTTATTCAAAACTTCTTCTTTATTATCCATAAGATTAATTCTACTTAAGTCTGAAGGGTCTGATTTGCTCATTTTTTTAAGTCCATCTTTAAGACTCATTATTCTAGAAAATTGTTTTTGTATCAAGGGCTCCGGCACTTTTAAAAAATCTACTGCATTAAAATCGTTATTAAATTTTTGTGCAATATCTCTACAGAGTTCTAAATGTTGCTTTTGATCATCTCCAACTGGAACATGGGTTGCGTCATAGAGTAAAATATCTGCGGCCATTAAAACTGGGTAGGAATAAAGACCAATACTGGCTTTTTCTTTATCTTTTCCGGCTTTTTCTTTAAATTGTGTCATCCTATTAAGCCAGCCTATTCTTGAAACACAACTTAAAATCCACGCTGCCTCTGAATGGGCTGAAACCATTGATTGATTGAAAATTATACTATTATTTGGATCAATCCCACATGCAATAAATGTAGCTGCAGTTTCTCTTATATTTTTTTTTAATTCTTTAGGGTCTTGTTTCACTGTTATAGCATGAAGATCTACAACACAAAAAATACATTGATTTTCTTTGTTGTGTTGTAGCTCTACAAAATTCTTAATTGCACCAAGATAATTTCCTAAATGAAGATTTCCTGTTGGTTGAACTCCTGAAAAAATTTTTTTACTCATATTAATAGTTTAAATTAATATCACTTCTTTTAAAAGCCTTGATTAAAATTGCAATCAAAAGATAAAATATTAATCCCAATATAACTGCTCCAACTAGATAAATAGCTTTGAAGCTTGCTTGATAGATGAGCTTGTCGTTAAAAAAATAAATCACATAATTAAAAAATACCCCCATTAAAACTGAGGATACTAAAATTTTAAAAAACCTATCTATAAAAACTAAATTAAAACTGAATAGATTTTTTGTTTTTAAAAAAATAAATAGTAAAACGGCATTAAACCAGGATGATATTGTGGTTGCTATTGGTATAATTAAGAACCCAATTTCCTTAAAAAAGATAACACTAATAAAAATATTCAACAAAACAGATATTAAGGAAATATAAAAAGGTATTTTTGTGTCATGACGTGCGAAAAAAAAAGCTGAAAAAACTTTAATAAGAGAAAATGCTGGTAATCCGATTGCAAAATAAAATAAAGCTTTTGCCGAGTTTTTAACACTTAATTCGTCATATGAACCATATCCGAATAAAGAAGAAATAATTTCTTCTGATGCAATAAGTAATGCCGTTGCTGCTGGAATACTTAAAAACAAGCTTAGCTCTAAAGCCTTGTTTTGAATCAAATTTATTTTTTCTTCCCCTTTATTTTTAACATATTTAGACAATTGGGGTAAAATAACGGTACCAATTGCAATCCCAGCAATAGCCAGGTTTATTTGATAAACTCTATCTGCATAATAAAGGTAGGAAACTGCACTGGCTTGAAACGATGCTATGATAGTTCCTATCAAAATATTTATTTGAGTAACACCAGAAGAAAAAATGCTAGGAAGCAATTTTCTAAAAAATATTTTAACTTTATTATCAATTTTAAATGACAAATTTATTTTAGGAGAAAAATATTTTTTTACAAAAAAATATAAAAAAATAAACTGCAAAACACCTGAGGCTGTCACTGCATAACATAGGTAATACACCAATTCATCATTTAAAACTGTTCCAAATAATAGCACTCCAATTAAAAGAATGTTTAAGATAATAGGTATCGCGGATGCTATAGCAAATTTATTGTGTGTGTTTAAAATTGCAGAAAAAAAAGATGCTAAGCTTATAAATAATAAAAAAGGAAAAGTAATTCTTGTCAGAGTTATAGCCAATTCCATTTTTTGTGAATCTCCCTCAAATCCTGGTGCTATCAAAAAGACAAATAATGGCATCATTACCTCAATGATAAGAACTAAAAAAAATAGCCCCATAATAAGTAAATTAAAAATATTACTTGCAAATTTTTGTGACTTTTTTTTATTATCTAAAAGTGATGAATAGCTAGGTACAAATGCAGCATTAAATGTTCCTTCTGAAAATAACCTTCTAAATGTGCTTGGGATTCTAAAAGCAACAAAGAAAGCATCCGCCAAAGGACCTGTACCAAGAAACACAGCTATCAATATGTCTCTTACATAGCCTAACAATCTACTTATTATTGTAAAAAAACTAAATGTGCCTGTTGACTTAATGAGGTTCATAAATCATATTAGCCATAAATTAGCTCCATTTGTATACCTAATTAACATAAATGAAAAAAACTAAAATAGATCATTATACTGATAAAGAAGCTTTGGAGTTCCACACCCAGAATAAACCTGGTAAAATTGAGATAAATTCTTCAAAACCAATGACAACTAAAAGAGATTTAGCATTAGCTTATTCTCCAGGTGTAGCTGTTCCTGTTCAGGCTATTTATAATAATCCAGAAACAGCCTACGATTACACCTCCAAAGGAAATCTAGTTGCAGTAATAAGTAATGGCTCTGCCATTTTAGGTATGGGCAACTTAGGTGCATTAGCTTCAAAACCTGTCATGGAAGGGAAGGCAGTTTTATTCAAAAGGTTTGCAGATATAGATTCTATAGATTTAGAAATTGATTCACAGGATGCAGACGAAATTATTAATAGTGTTAAAAATTTTGCATGTAGCTTTGGAGGGATTAACTTAGAAGATATAGCCGCTCCTGATTGTTTTATTATTGAGGAAAAATTAAAAGAAATTTTAGACATCCCAGTTTTTCACGATGATCAACATGGTACAGCAATAATAACCACTGCTGCATTACTTAATGCTTTAGATATAAGTGGAAAATCAATAAAAGATATTAAGGTTGTTGTTAATGGGGCTGGTGCTTCTGCAATAGCCTGTACAAACTTGTTTAAGAATAGTGGTGTACCCAATGGAAATGTAACCATGCTCGACCGTAAAGGAGTAATTTATAGGGGAAGAGCAGAAGGTATGGATCAATGGAAATCTGCTCATGCAATTGAAACAAAAAATAGAACTTTAGAAGAAGCCATCAAGGGAGCTGATGTATTTTTAGGTTTGTCTGCAAAAGGAGCTTTAAAAAAAGAACTGGTAAAAACTATGGCAAAAAACCCTATAATTTTTGCTTGCGCTAATCCAGATCCAGAAATAACTCCTGAAGAAATAATGGAAGTTAGAGATGACGCTATTATAGCAACTGGAAGATCTGATTACCCCAATCAAGTAAACAACTTAATTGGTTTTCCGTACATCTTCAGAGGAGCTTTAGATGTAAGAGCCACTACAATTAATGAAGAAATGAAAGTAGCTGCTGCTAATGCAATAGCAAAATTAGCGAGAGAAGATGTTCCTGATGAAGTTGCTGCTGCAATGGGTGGTGATCGTCCTAAATATGGCAAAGATTATATAATTCCATCCACTTTTGATCCAAGATTAATTAGTGTAATTCCTGCCGCCGTTGCAAAAGCTGCAATGGATAGTGGTGTTGCAAAAAAAAGTATAAAAGATTTTGAAGTTTATAAAGATCAGCTTAAACAAAGACTAGATCCTTCAGTTACCATAATGCAAGGTATTAATTCTCATATTAAAAAAAATCAAAAGAAAATTGTCTTTGCAGATGGAGAAGATGAAAATACTCTTAAAGCTGCAATTGCATTTAAAAACTCTAGGCTAGGTATTCCAATTTTAGTTGGTAAAAAAGAAAAGATTAGAGAAAGAATAAAAGAAATTGGTTATAATGAAGATTTTGATATCGAAATAATAAATTCTCAAGACTTCTGAAAAAAGAGAAAAGTACGTTAATTTTCTGTTTAAAAAGATGCAAAGAGAGCAAGGACTTTTAGAAAGAGACTGCGATAGACTAGTTAGAAATGATAGGGTTGTATGGGCGTCTTGCATGGTTGCTTGCGGTGATGCAGATGGTGCCGTTACTGGGAATACCAGAAGATTTGGTGCATCTTTAGATAAAGTTACACAAGTAATAGATGCAAGACCAGGGGAGATCATGTTTGGCTTAAATATGGTTGTTGCAAAAGGAAAAACTATTTTTGTAGGTGATACTAGTGTTAACGAATACCCAAGTTCAGAAGAGCTTGCAGAAATTGCCATATCAGCCGCAAGAGTGGTTAAACTATTTGGCTTTGTTCCAAAAGTTGCTTTTGTTTCTCATTCAACTTTTGGCCAACCTCTTACAAGTAGAACTAAACATATAAAAAAAGCAGTTGAAATTTTAAAAAATAAAAATGTAGATTTTGATTTTGATGGAGATATGCAACCAGATGTTGCTCTCAATGTGGAATATAAAGAACTTTATCCCTTTTCAAGTATTGTTGGAAATGCAAATATTTTAATAATGCCTGGACAACACAGTGCAGCTATTTCATATAAAATGATGAAAAGCTTAGGTGATACAAAGGTGATTGGACCCCTCTTAATTGGTTTGGGTCAGCCGATTGAAATAGCACCTTTAAGATCTTCTTCATCAGAGATAATAAATTTAGCCTCTGTTGCTGCCTACTCTGCTGACGTGATTGATTATAAAAAGAATTAATTCTTTTGAATTCTTAAGTCTTCAACCAAAACTATACTGGCTATGACATCCTCAACATCAAGTATCTCTTTCGCTTCAGTTATTACTTCTTTTCTTTCATCTTCTGTTAGAGAAATTCCATAAATAAATATTTTTTTCTTATACGTATCTATTTGATAATTTGTTGCTTTAATTTTTTTATTAAATATTAAGGCAGTACGTAATTGAGAGGTTATTAGTAAATCTTTTGCTGACTGTTTAAAATTAAAATCTTCTTTTAATTTAATATCATTTTTAACAGATCGAACTCCTTTAGTTTCCCATGCTAATTTAGTGATTTGAAGTTTTTCCTCTGGATCATTAACTTTTCCTGTTAAAAAAATCCTACCATCTAAAACTTTTGTACTTAAAGATAGCAGGTAGTTCTTATCTCTTAGTGCCAATCTTGCTGTCAAGTTTTTTTGCATCACGGAATCGTCGATCTGAGTACCTAAAGATCTTGGGTCAAAAGCAATGCTGACACCTGTTCCAAAAATACCTTTTGAGCTTATTCCAACACATCCTGTGAAGATTAAAAAAATTAAACTTATTAAAAAAATTCTACTTTTCATTTTTTAGTTTTAAACAATAATTATAAATTTCTTTTTTTGGCACATTGGTATTTTGACTGATTAAATCAGTAATATCTTTAATGCTTAATTTTTTAATCATTTTTTGAATGTTTTTTTTATCAGATTCTCTTAAAATTATCGAAGAGTTTTTTTCCTTAAGCTTTTCAGAAATAACAATTGTTAACTCTCCTTTTGGATCAGATTTAAAAGGCTCTAAGTCATTGATATCTGATCTAATGTATTCTTCGTAAAATTTTGTCATTTCTCTGCATATTAAAATTTTTCTACCTGAAAAATAATGCTTAATATCTTTTACAGATTTATTAAATTTTCGCGGAGAGATGAAAAAAACAATACAACTATTTAAGTTTGTCAGTTTTTCAAAGTCTTCTTTTAACTTGTTATTTTTTTCAGGAAAAAATCCATAGAAAAAATATTTTTCATTAAAGCCACTAATGGATACAGCGGTCGAAACTGCTGATGCTCCAGATATTGGAAAAACTTCAATGCTATTCGCAACACACTCATTAATCAATATTGCTCCAGGGTCAGAAACTGAAGGAGTTCCAGCATCAGAAATTAGTGACATAACACAATCTGATTTTAAAATATTTATTATTTTTGATAGATTTTTTTTTTCATTAAATTTATGATTTGAAATTAGCTTTGATTTAATTTCATACCTGTCTAATAAATTTTTTGAAGTCCGGGTATCTTCACATAGTATATAATCTGATTTTTTTAAGACATCTAAGGCTCTTAAAGTAATATCACTTAGATTTCCAATTGGAGTGGCAACAATATAAAGGCCACTTTTCACTTTATTATTTTTATTTTCAGTGTGTAGAATCATCAGAATATAACCGATATAATAATAACATTAAAATGAAGAAAATTATTAAAATTATATTACTTTTAATTTTAACTTTTTCAATATCGATGGGAAAAACCATTGCTAATGAAAAAATTAAGATTGGCTTGCTTATTCCATTAACAGGTAAAAATTCTGAGATTGGTCAATCTATAATTAAGTCTACAAGGCTAGCTATTAATAAAATAAATAACCCATCAATTGAAATTATTCCTAAAGACACTAAATCTAATCCCAAAAGCACCTTAAAAGCAGCAAAAGAATTAGCTAAATTAGATATAAAAATAATTATTGGCCCAGTTTTTAATGAAAATTTAACTTATCTTGATGAATTAACTGGGGTTACTTTTTTATCACTAACAAACAAAAATAATAATTTTTCAAAGAATATTATTAATGCTGGCATCAATGCTACCTCACAATTAAAAACTATTAAGAAATTTCTAGAGTTAAATGAAATAAAAAAAACAATTTTTTTAACTCCAGATGTAAATTATAAAAATGAAATCGAAAAAGCTATATTAAATTCTAAAATTAAAATATTAGAAAATTATATTTATGACACTAATCCAACTAAACTTACTCAACAAATTGAGAAAATTACACGCTACGATATAAGAAAGCAGAACCTTGAAGATGAAATATTTAGGTTAGAAAAATCAAATCAAAAGAGCAAAGAAAAATTAATTGAAAGATTAAAAAAAAGAGACACTCTTGGTGGTGTAAAATTTGACTCTATAATAATTGCAGATTTTAATGAAAGTTTAAAAAGTGTTACAACCTCTTTATTATATACTGATATATTACCTAAAAAAAAATATTTTATAACTCTTAATCAATGGTTTGATAGCTCTCTACTAGAAGAAGCTAGTGCACAGCCGCTTTATTTTCCTTCTATAAATAAAAGTAATTATGAAGATTTTTCAGCAGAATATTTTGAAAAATTTAATCAATATCCAAATCAATTATCTTTCTTGAGTTTTGATTTAGTTGGACTAGTTTATTATTTAATAATTCAAAATAATTCTATTGTTGATGAAAAGATTTTTACAAAAAAAAATTTATTTAAAGGAAAAGTTGGAATTTTTGAAATAAAAAATAATAAAATTAACCATATTCTTAATTTTTATAAAGTTGAAAATGGTGCGTTTAAAAAAATTTTTTAATTTTTTTAAACGCTTTATACCGATGATCTATCTTATATTTTTCCGAAGGTTTCATTTCTCCAAAAGTAATTTTTTTTCCTTTAGGTATAAAAATTGGATCATAACCAAATCCATTTTTTCCTTTCATATAAGGTGAAATATGTCCTTCGATTATTCCAACTGAACTTATAGTTTTTTGGCCAGATCCATAAATAGTTAGAGCACAAATAAATCTAGCTTTAATTTTTTTGTTTTTCCAATTTTTGTTTTTTCTATCTAGTTCTTTAAAAACTCTCCTCATTGCTTTAGTAAAATCACCTTTTTTTCCACCCCATCTGGCCGAGTATATGCCAGGATTTCCATCTAAAGCATTAACCTCCAGCCCTGAATCATCTGATAAACAAATCAATTTAGATTTTTTAGAGAAATATCTAGCTTTAATTAAAGAATTTTCCTCAAAAGTTTTTCCATTTTCAAGGGGACTTTTAATTTTAAAATCCGATGTAGAGTAAATTTTCAGGTTTTTAGGCAATAAATCTTTAATTTCCTTCAATTTTCCAGGATTATTTGTGCCTACTAATATTTTTGTAATTTTTTTCTTTAACATCTAGCAATTATCAAATTTCATACCATATAAGTCTCAATGGAAAAAGATCAAAACACTAATCCTGAGACTCAAAATAATGATGCTGAAGAAATTAAAGCAGATGAATTAGATAATAATCCTCAATCTGATGCTTCGGAAAGCAACGAACTACCAAAAGAGATTGCTCCCGAGGAAAAAATTTTAGAACTAGAAGACAAATTAGCTAGAGCTTTTGCTGAAATGGAAAACCAGAGAAGAAGGTTTGAAAAAGAAAGAGAGGATGCTTTTAATTATGGAGGTTTTACTTTTGCAAAAGAAACCTTAAATTTAATAGATAATTTGGAAAGATCAAAACAGATATTGGAAAATGATGAGGCCTTAAAAAACTCAGAGGCTTTAAAAAAAACTTTAGAACATTTTGATATTATAAATAAAGATATGGTTTCTATTTTATCAAAAAATGGGATTACTCCTTTGGATTCAATTGGTAAAAAACTTGATCCAAATTTTCATCAAGCAATGATGGAGATTAATGATGATCAAAAAGAACCTGGCACAATTATTCAAGAAATTCAAAAAGGCTTCATGATGAAAGATAGATTACTTAGACCTTCTCTAGTGAGTGTTTCAAAAAAAACTGAAAATAAAGAAGAAAAAAGTAAGGAAAATAAAGAAAATTCAGACAATTTATAATGTTTGTCAGAACTTGTAGATTAAAAATTAACACTTATATGAAGGGTAGGATTTAAATTATGAGCAAAATTATAGGAATAGATTTAGGAACAACAAATTCATGTGTATCTATCATGGAGGGTAGTCAGCCCAAAGTTTTAGAAAATGCAGAAGGTGCAAGAACAACTCCTTCAGTTGTTGCTTTTACTGATGATGGAGAAAAACTTGTCGGACAACCTGCAAAGAGACAAGCAGTAACTAATCCTGAAAATACTATATTTGCTGTAAAAAGATTAATTGGAAGAAATTTTGAAGACCCGACTGTAAAAAAAGATATTGCAGCAGCTCCTTTTAAAATAGTTAATTCAGAAAAAGGTGATGCTTGGATTGAAGCAAAAGGTGAAAAATATTCCCCTTCACAAATATCAGCATTTATTCTGATAAAAATGAAAGAAACAGCTGAAAAATATTTAGGACAAGAAGTAACTAAAGCAGTAATAACTGTTCCTGCTTATTTTAATGACGCTCAAAGACAAGCAACAAAAGATGCGGGTAAAATTGCAGGATTAGAAGTTTTAAGAATTATAAACGAACCTACTGCAGCTTCTCTAGCATATGGTTTGGATAAGAAGAAAGAAAATAAAAAAATTGCCGTATACGATTTAGGTGGTGGAACTTTTGATGTATCCATTCTTGAATTGGGCGATGGTGTATTTGAAGTCAAATCGACTAATGGTGATACATTTTTAGGCGGTGAGGATTTTGACAATACAATTGTTGATTATTTAATTGGAGAATTTAAAAAAGATAATGGTATAGATTTAAGAACTGACAAGTTAGCTCTTCAAAGATTAAAGGAAGCTGCTGAAAAAGCAAAAATTGAACTTTCTTCTGCTGAACAAACAGATGTTAATTTACCATTTATAACTGCAGATAAAACAGGTCCAAAACATATTAATCTAAAAATGACTAGAGCAAAATTAGAAGCTTTGGTTGAAGACTTAATTTCAAGAACGTTACCACCTTGTAAAACTGCACTTAAGGATGCAGGCCTTAATGCAAATGAAATTGATGAAGTTGTAATGGTTGGTGGTATGACGAGAATGCCAAGAGTTTTAGCAGAAGTTAAAAACTTTTTTGGGAAGGAGCCTAATAAAAGTGTAAACCCAGATGAAGTTGTTGCAATGGGTGCTGCAATTCAAGCTGGTGTACTTCAAGGAGATGTTAAAGATGTTTTGCTTTTAGATGTAACACCTCTATCACTTGGAATTGAAACGCTTGGTGGAGTTTCAACAAAATTAATTGAAAAAAATACAACAATTCCTACAAAAAAAAGCCAAGTTTTTTCTACAGCAGATGATAATCAGCCTGCTGTATCAATAAGAGTTTTACAAGGTGAAAGAGAAATGGCATCTGATAATAAAATGTTAGGAAATTTTGAACTAGTAGGTATTGCACCAGCTGCAAGAGGAATACCTCAAATCGAAGTAACCTTTGATATTGATGCAAATGGAATTGTTAGTGTTTCTGCAAAAGATAAAGGAACTGGAAAAGAACAAAAAATCCAAATCCAAGCTTCAGGCGGTTTAAGTGACGAAGAAATTGAAAAAATGGTTAAAGATGCAGAAGCAAACAAAGATGAGGATAAAAAGAAAAGAGAGTCAGTAGATGCAAGAAATCAAGCAGATACTTTAATTCATTCAACTGAAAAAAATCTAAAAGAACATGGTGCTAAAGTTTCAGATGCAGACAAAAAAGCAATAGAAGAAGCCTCATCTGCTTTAAAGGAAGTAATTAAAGGGACTGATATTGAGGATATTAAGAAAAAAACAGAAACTTTGGTTCAAGCTTCTATGAAATTAGGTGAAGCTATTTATAAATCTCAAGAAAAGAAACCAGATTCATCTAAAGATGCTGATAAAAATGGTGAAGGAAAAAAAGACGACAATGTAGTTGATGCGGACTTTGAGGAAGTAAAAGAAGAAGAGATACAAGAGGATAAAGAAGAAGAAGTAAAAGAGGATAAAAAAGAAGATAAAGAAAAAAGCGCTTAAGACTTAAAACAACTATCATCTTAGAGTAACTTATGGCTAAAAGAGATTTTTATGACGTTTTAGGTGTTAGTAAAAGTGCAAGTGCTGAAGAATTAAAATCAGCATATAGAAAGTTAGCAGTAAAACACCATCCCGATAAAAACCCTGGTGATAAAGCTTCTGAAGATAAATTCAAAGAAGCAGGTGAGGCATACGGTATTCTTTCTGATGCAGAGAAAAAACAAAACTATGATAATTTCGGCCATGCTGCCTTTGAAGGTGGTGGAGGTGGAAGACAAAGTGGCGGTTTTGGAGGAGCTGATTTTTCAGATATTTTTGAAGATTTTTTTGGTGATTTTGGTGGTGGCGGAAGATCAAGAGGAAGGAGCACAAATAACAGGGGCTCTGACTTAAGATATGATTTATCCATTACTCTAGAAGAGGCATATGAAGGAAAAAAACAAGATATAAAATTTTCAACAACAGAAAAATGTAACACCTGCAAAGGAAATGGCTCAAAGCCCGGTCACTCTCCAGGTAGATGTACAGTTTGTGGTGGAAATGGCAAAGTAAGGTCTAATCAGGGGTTTTTTACCGTTCAACAAACATGTCCTCAATGTCAGGGAACTGGGGAAGAAATTACCAATCCATGTACTGACTGTAGTGGTCAGGGTAATAAACAAGCATCAAA
The DNA here is from genome assembly GCF_047717845.1 of Candidatus Pelagibacter sp. Uisw_090. Lineage (GTDB taxonomy): Bacteria > Pseudomonadota > Alphaproteobacteria > Pelagibacterales > Pelagibacteraceae > Pelagibacter. The sequence continues at coordinate 1,338,741 of NZ_CP159810.1, read as the reverse complement.
AAAGATATCTGTAACCATACCCAAAGGTGTTGATGACGGAACACGAATAAGGTTAGCGGGTAAAGGTGAGGCTGGTACCAAAGGTGGAGCTAGTGGAGATTTGTATTTATTCATTAACGTTCACTCTCATGATCTTTTTAAAAGATCAGACGAAAATTTATTTTTTGAATTCCCAATTTCTATAGCTGATGCAGCGCTTGGCACTACAATTGAGATACCAACAATTGACGGTGGAAGAGCAAAAATTAAAATACCAGATGGAACTCAGAATGGAAAACAATTTAGACTAAAAGGTAAAGGAATGCCTTATATACGTGGCAGTGGAAATGGTGACCTTTATGTTCAGGTAAATACAGAAGTTCCTATTTCATTGAATAAAGAACAAAAAGAACTGCTTGAAAAATTTAGAGAAATTGAGAATGAAAAATCAAACCCAAGTATTAAAAAATTCTTCCAAAAAGCTAAAAATTTTTGGAAAAACTAAAAGACTAATTAACCAAAAAAGGTTAATATTTTCATAGATGAAAAAAATTAATTTAGCAATTTCTGGTTGTCTTGGAAGAATGGGTCAACAGCTTATTAAATCTTCTAAATCTAATAAAAACTTTAAATTAGTAACTCTTACAGAAAATAAACCTGTTATTAAAAAAATAGTAGGCATTAAACTTGATTTAAATACAGAACAAGCTTTTAAAAAAACTGATGTAATAGTTGATTTTACAGTCCCCAAATGCACTCTGGATATTCTCAAAATTGCATCAAAACTTAAAAAAAGAGTGGTTATTGGAACGACTGGCTTTACTCAAAAAGAAGAAGGTTTAATTAAAAAATATTCAAAAAAAATTCCCATACTAAAAGCTGGTAATATGAGCCTAGGTGTTAATTTATTGATGTATTTAACTGAAATAACATCGAAATCTTTAAATGACGAATATTTAAGCAAAGTATTTGAAGTTCATCATAAGCATAAAAAAGATTACCCTTCAGGAACGGCTTTAATGCTTGGAAAAGGTATTGCTAATGGAAAAAATAAAAACTTTTATAATTTGATTGGAAATAAATTTTTAAATAAAAAATCTTTTCCATATGGAGAAAAAATTAATTTTAATTCAATTAGAAAAGGTGAGATTATTGGAGAACATGAAGTGGCGTTCTCTAGCGGTAAAGAAATAATAAAATTAAATCATGAGGCATTTGATAGGGCTCTTTATTCAGATGGTGCTTTAACTGCTGCAAAATGGCTTATTAATAAAAAACCTGGACTTTATTCAATGAGAGATTTATTGAATTTTAAATAATGAATGAAAAAGAAAAAGCAAAAAAAATACTTAAGATTTTAAATAAAATTTATCCAAAAACCCCTATTCCTCTAAATTATAAAAACAAATTCACTCTTTTAATGTCTGTTCTTTTATCAGCGCAGTGTACTGATCTGAATGTTAATAATGTAACCAAGAATATATATCCAAAATATTATAAACCTGAGCACTTTGTAAAATTGGGTAGAAAAAAAATTGAAAAATTAATAAAAAGCATAGGCATATTTAGAATTAAATCAAAAAGCATTTATTTAATGTCAAAACAGCTATTAGAAAATCATGGTGGCAAGGTACCTAAGAGCTTTGAGGATCTCGAAAGACTACCTGGTGTGGGCCATAAAACAGCAAGTGTGGTCATGTCTCAAGGCTTTGGTGTGCCAGCCTTCGCAGTTGATACTCATATCCATAGGTTGGCCCAAAGATGGGGCATAACAAATGGCAAAAGTGTTACTCAAACTGAACAAGATTTAAAAAGATTATTTCCTAAAAAAACATGGAGTAAGTTACACTTGCAAATAATTTATTATGGAAGAGAGTTTTGTAAAGCAAGAGAGTGTTATGGTTTGACTTGTAAAATTTGTACTACTTGTTATCCTAAAAGAAAAAATCCAGTTAAAATAAAAAAAGCATAATATGAAAATACTAGGGATTGGAAATGCAATTGTAGATGTTATATGCAAAGTAAATGAGCAATATTTAATAGATAATGAATTAACCAAAAGTACCATGAGGCTAGTTAATAAAAATGAATTTCAAAAACTTTTATCAACACTAAGAATTGAAGAAACAGTTTCAGGGGGATCTGTGGCAAACTCTATTGTTGGGTTATCACAATTAGGAAATGAAGTTGGCTTTATTGGTAAGGTTAATGATGATAATTTAGGTAAGAAATATGAGGATGGATTAAAAAAAGAAAATGTTAGTTATTTTTATTCTAAAAAGAAGGAAATCTTACCCACAGGAACTTGTTTAATATTAATTACACCTGATTCCGAAAGAACAATGTGTACTTTTCTTGGAACATCAGGAAAAATTAATGAGAACGATGTCAATATAAAAACAATTAAAGATAGTGAAATGATTTTTCTAGAAGGCTATTTGTGGGATGAGGGAAATCCAAAAAAAGCTTTCGATAAAGCAATACTAAATGCCAGTAAAGTTTCTATGTCTTTATCTGATTCATTTTGTGTTGATCGACATAAACAAGACTTTTTAGACTTAGTAAAAAATAAATTAGATATTGTTTTTGCAAATGAACAAGAGTTTAGCTCTTTAATTGATGCAAAAAATTTTACTGAGGTAATATCGTTTGCAAAAAGCCTCAATAAGGTAATAGTTATTACACGAGGAGAAAAGGGAGCAATAACAATAAAGAATAATTTAGTTTTTGAAAATTCAATTAATTTAAATCTGAAAATAGTAGATTTAACTGGCGCAGGAGATCTTTTTGCATCGGGTTTTTTGCACGGCTATATCAATGATTTTTCAATTGAAAAATGCTTACAAGAAGGTACGAATATGTCCTCTAAAGTAATTCAAATTTTAGGGGCAAGACTTTAAGATGACAAGACAGAAAACTCACAAAATATTTCCTGTGCCAGTTTTTGAATATAAAGTAGAAAATTATAATGAGTTTAATGTTGAACTTGAAAAATATATTTATAATTTAAAAAAAAAAGATGAAAAGGGATTAACAGCTTCTAATGTTGGGGGATGGCACTCTCCATTTTTTAATATTGCTGAGAGTGATTTACTAAAAAAATTTTTAAATACTATTCATAAATATTTATTTGAAATTATTACAAATGATTTTGGTTTGAAATATAAAATTGAAAAAACTAAAATTGATGGAATGTGGTCAATAATAAATCCCAAAAATACATTTAATATAAGACATAATCATGCAAATTCCTTTTTAAGCGCAGCTTATTACGTTAAAGCAAAAAAAGACTCGGGTAAAATAAAGTTTTTTGATCCAAAAGAACAAAGAGTCGTAAATGCTCCATTTGTAGAAAAAGTTACCGACCTATCTGCTGTAGCTTTAAATTTTGAACCAGAAGAGGGAAAATTGTTGATCTTTCCATCATACTTACATCATGCAGTTAGTAAAAATTTATCTCATGAGGATAGAATTGTTATTAGTTTCAATATCAATATAGACAAATAAAACTGAGACTTAAAGATGATACCCTTTTTCACTGCTTAATATAAAATTATCATCTCCAAACACATTTTCGATTTTTTTTCTTAATCTGTAAATATGAGTCTCAACGGTATGAGTGTCTAAATTATTAGCATAATTCCAGATTTCACTTTGAAGTTTTGAAACCTTTTGTGGAATTTCTTCATAAAAGAGGAATAGAATTAATTGGATTTCTTTTTCTGTTAACTTTGTATTTGTACTACGATTGTATATTTTTCTGTTGTTTAAATTAATAACGTAATTTTTGATAATAATTTCAGATTGTGATCTGTATTTAAGTTTTAAAAGAAAAATATTTATTTTTTCAATTAAGCTATTTAGAGAAATTGGCAAGTTTTCAAAAATTAAGACTTCTTTACTGTCAATAGTCTTAATTTTAAAATTTGTTTTTTTATGACTAGTTATTATAAGTGAATATTTTAAATTTTTGTTATTTAACTTAATGAAATTTTGTAAATCTAAATCATTAATCTCAAAAACGTTAAAATTTAATGCACTTTTAATTTCATTAAAAATTTCATATAATTCTTTAAAATTAGCAATATAAACATTTTGTTTTAACATGATTATTTTATTATGATTATTAACCTTAAAAATAAGCATACACTCCAAATTGATGAATTTCAATTTAGATGTTGCATTGGAAAAAATGGCATAACTAAAAAAAAAATCGAAGGTGATAATTGTACACCCAAAGGATTATTCAAATTATCTCAAATTTACTACAGAGCTGATCGCATCTCATTGGGTAAATGCAAAATTAAAAAAACTAAAATTAGTAAAAATATGGGTTGGTGTGATGATTCATTAAGTAAATTTTATAATAAACAAATTAATATTAATAAAAAAGTAAAACACGAAAAACTATATCGGAGAGACTACAAGTACGATTATGTAATTGCTTTAGACTATAATAGAAAAAAAATTATTACAAAAAAAGGGAGTGCAATTTTTATACATTTGACAAAAGATTATAAACCTACTGCTGGCTGTGTTGCAATTAATAGATTACATTTTGAGATCTTGTTAAAAATCATTAAAAAAAATACTTTTATCAGAATAAACTAGATTCGTTCCCCAAAAATTTTAGATCCTATTCTTAAATAAGTTGCTCCATATTTTGCAGCTTCTACAAAATCATTAGACATTCCCATACTCAAATTGGGTAAATTTAATTTGTCTGAAAGTTCTTTCATATTTATGAAAAACTTAGATGAGACTTCATATTTCGGCGGCAAGCACATCAATCCAATTATATTTAATCCTAGATTTAAAGAACATTCCTTGTAAAAATCTTCCAAATTTTCGATATCGACACCATTTTTTTGTTTTTCTTTTCCAATATTAACTTGAATAAAAATTTTTATTTTTTTGTTTTTTTTATTTTCTTCTTGAGATATTTTTTCAGCAAGCTTTAAATTGTCTAAAGAATGGATGTAGTCAAATAGTGGTATTAAAAACTTAACCTTATTCGTTTGAACTTTGCCCAGCATGTGTAATTTTAAATTTGAAAAATTACTCTTAACATCACTCCATTTTTCTAAGGCTTCCTGAATTTTATTTTCTCCAAAGTTTATATGGCCATATTTTATTAATGGAAGAATATCTTTTATTGGATATGTTTTGCTTACAGCAATAATTTCACTTTTTATTTTATTATTATTTATATTCAAATCTTTCAATTGGTTTTCAATATTAATTAAGTTATTAATTGGATTATGCATTTTAAAAATTTAAAATTTTTTTGTTTTATCGATAAATTTGATAATAATATAATAAACAAATTATTAAATAATACCTCTGTAATATATAGAAATTATCATACTAAAAATAATTTAGACACAATTATAAGTATAAAAAATGCATGTAAAAAAAAAGGAATAAAGTTTTATCTCAGTAATGATGTTAAATTAGCAATAAAACTCAACCTAGATGGAGCATATGTACCTTCCTTTAATAAAGACAGAATATTTAATTCATATAATTTTAAAAAAAAATTTAAACTACTAGGTTCCGCACACAACCTACAAGAAATTAAAGAAAAAGAGATTCAAAATGTTAATTATATATTTTTATCACCTTTGTTTACTTCAAAAAAAAATAAAAATTGTTTAGGGTTATATAGATTTTTAAATCTAATGAAAAAGACTAAGAAAAAAATTATATGTCTTGGCGGAGTTAATGAAAAAAATCTAAGTCAAATTAAGATTTTAAACCCTTATGGTATTGCTTCCATTTCATTATTTCAAAATGAAAGTGTTATTATTTAATTATGATTAAGAAAATAAGCAAAGAATACCTTCAAAAAGAATTAAAAAAAATTCACAATTTTTTTGTTTCACAGAATTACGAAGTGGTTATAGAAAAAACAAGTGCTTTACTTAAAAAGGATCCAACTCAAGTTACTTTTTATAATTACATTGGTCTTTCTTATAAACAGTTGGGTCAACTAACAAAAGCAGAAAGTATTTTAAAAAGGGGGCTTAAAAAACAACCCAAGGCTATAACTTTACTTTGTAATTTGGGTGCTGTTTATAGAAATATGGAAATGTTTTCAGATGCAGAGATAATTTTTAATAGAGCACTTCAAATAAACCCAAAAGATACGAATGTTCTAATTAATTTTGGTAATTTAAAAAGAGACTTAAACAAAATTGATGAGTGCATAAAATTGTATGAACAGGCTTATTTAATAAATGATAATATTGAAACTTTATTAATTAATTTAGCTGGCACTTATCAAATTATTGGTGAATTTGATAAGTCTAAAGAAGTTTTAAAAAACCTTCAATTAAAATTTCCCCATAATATAATTGCAGATAAAATGCTTAGTACTATTAATTTTTATAATACAGACGATAATCACCAAAAATTAATGATAAAAAAAATTAACAATCCTGATCTAGCAAGTGAAAATAAAATTCCACTATATTTTGCTTTAGCCAAATCATATTCAGACCAGAAAGACTATAAAAAATCCTCTGAATATTTTATCAAAGGAAATGATGCACAATTTAATATCTTTAAAAATTATAATTTTTCTGACGAATTGAACTTATTTAATACTATTAAAGAAAAATTTACTAACCAGGTGTTTAGCACAACCCAATCATCAGATGTACCTAACTTAATATTTGTTGTTGGATTACCAAGGTCTGGAACCACCCTCACTCACCAAATTATATCCTCACACTCTAAAGTATACGGTGGGGGTGAACTACCCGTACTGAATTCCATATTGTCAAAAAAAATTTTTGATATTGATCAGCTTGATCAAAATTATATTGATGCTTTATCTGCTGAAATTCTTGCTTTATTTAAACAATTTAATCAAAATCTGATTATTTTAGATAAATCGCCATTAAATTTTCAATGGATTGGTTTTATTAAATTATTATTTCCCCATGCAAAGATAATTCATTGTAAAAGAAATTTAAAAGATACCGCTCTATCTATTTATAAAAATGTTTTTGACGGATTTTCTTTGCCATGGAGCTATAATCAAGTAAATTTAATAAAATTTATAAACCTTTATGAAGATTTGATGGCTTTTTGGCATGCCAAAATGCCTAACTATATTTATGACTGTGAATATGAAAAATTGGTTAATGATCAAAACGTTGAAACACGCAAAATAATAGATTTTTGTAATCTTGCCTGGGAAGATAATTGTATTAATTTTGAAAAAAATGGTCCACCGATAAAAACAGTGAGCATTGCTCAAGCAAGAAAACCAATTTACAAAAGCTCTGTAGATCTTAACAAAAATTACAAAGATTATTTAGATTTTTTAGAAAAAATTGAAGAGTAAAAAAAAGGCCCCATAAAGGGGCCTTTTAAATATAATCTTTTTACTTAATTAAAACGCAAAAGATAAAGAGATTTCTGTGTGCTCAGATTCGATACCAGCAACTTGCTGAATATTTTCTGCTTTGTTTGAGTGAGCTTTAAGACTCATTCCACCCATAGAGTAACCAATTGACATACCAGTTACATCTTGCTCATCAGTATCACCTTCTTTTTCAGTTTCTTGAGAACCGTAAGATATTGAAAGGTTATCATTTATTGCAAATGATATACCGTACATATCTGTTTCAAGGTCAGAGTTAGCAGTTGCAGAATCGATTTCTGAATGCTGTGCACCAACAGTTACTGGACCAAATGCATATGTGAAACCATATGTAGTATGATCATTAGATGTAGAAGCTGTTACACCTCTTTCACCAGTACCAGCAACGATTCTTAAACCATCGATAGGTGTCATAGATACTGCAATTGAAGTAGCAGATTCTACAGCGCCTGTTCCTGAGTTTCCACCATCATCTGTTGAGTTATCAGAAGTTTTTACACCGTAACCAACGTTAATGTTAGCCATATCACCAACAGAATAAGCATAGTTGAAACCAGTAGTTCCACTATCAACTCTTCCATTTAGACCTTCAGTTCCATCAGATATAGAATCAGCGTCTAGACCATTCCATACTTCTTCTTCTGCAGTTGGCATAATGTCATCAATTTTACCAATACCTAGATCACCTGAATCTTGGTTATAAGTTATTGCTCCCATAGCACCCATGTCATAAGTTAAAGATGAAGAACTTTTTCCACCATTAGCTGTCATAGCGTGATATAGAGATACAGTATGTCCATTATCTAATTCACCTGAACCAGTAAATGTCATTAACTGCTGCATACCAAATCTGTTACCATCTGCTTCTGCATCGTTTTTTCCAGTATCACCAGTATAAGTAAGCTTAGCACCACCACTTACTGATAATTCACCAGCTTGTGCTGAAAATGCTACAAGCGAACCTGCTAGAGCTGAAAGACCTATTTTTTTTAGGTTTGTCATATTTTCTCCTATTTGTTTGTTAATTATTATTATTAATAATGCGTATTGATAACAAATATTGTTAAAATTTTTATAATATAAGATAATAAAAGAGTTTTTTTTAGTATTTGTTGCATAAATATCACACTATAATTCCTTTTAATAACAACAATATGTGTGATAATACGCTATTTTTTGATGATAATAAACATACATAAAATGATAAAATTTATAAAAATAATTCTTTTTGTTACACTAATTTTTAATATCTCAGGTTGTGGGATATATAAAAAAACTGATGCGCGTAAGGTATCCCCAAACGTGAAAGATAGGGTTGATAAAAATATTAAGGAAGGGAGAAATTTTAAATTATTAGGTGGTGATAAAAAGAAAAATGGTGTTTTTGATTTTGCCTCATCTAATGAATTATGGAGAGCTTCTCTTAAATTGCTAGAATTTACACCATTAAGCAACGTTGATTATTCTGGGGGAATGATTATTACAGATTGGTTTTCAGATGAAAAAAAAGAAAATGAATATACTAAAATTACTGTAAGATTTTTATCTACAGAAATAAGAGCTGATGGAATTAAGGTTATTATATATAAAAAAACCTGTGATAATCAAAATAGATGCAAAACATCTAAACTAGAAACAGCTTTAGCTGATGAAATAAAATTAGCGATTCTAAAAGAGGCTACTTTAATTAAAAATAATGAATTAACAAAAAGACCAGATTATAAATCACCAGACTTCGGTACTAAATAATTATAATTTAAAAATATAGTTCATTAAAATGGATAGATATAATTTCAAAACTGTTGAAAAAAAATGGCAGAGTTTTTGGGATAAAAATAAAACGTTTGCTGCACAATTAGACAAAAGTAAAAAAAAATTTTATTGTTTAGAAATGTTTCCTTATCCTTCTGGCAAGATACATATGGGGCATGTAAGGAATTATACAATTGGCGATGTTCTAGCAAGATTTAAAGCATTGCAAGGATTTAATGTTTTACATCCTATGGGTTGGGACTCGTTTGGTATGCCAGCAGAAAATGCGGCAAGACAGAATAATCTGGATCCCAAAACATGGACTGAGTCAAACATTGAGACAATGAAGTCTCAACTTAAAAAACTTGGCTTATCGATTGATTGGAGTAGGGAAATTTCGACTTGTTCATCTAATTATTACCAACACCAACAAGAATTTTTTTTAGAGCTCTATGATAAGGGTTTAGTTTATAGAAAAGAAAACTATGTAAACTGGGATCCAATTGATGAAACAGTTTTAGCTAACGAGCAAGTAATTGATGGAAAAGGCTGGAGATCAGGTGCAACTGTAGAAAGAAAAAAATTAAATCAATGGTTTTTTAATATATCAAAGTTTTCAGAAGATCTTCTAAAAGGCCTAGATACTCTAACTAATTGGCCAAATAAAGTAAAGGTTATGCAAAAAAATTGGATAGGAAAATCTTTCGGCTGTGAAGTTGAATTTAAAATTGAGAGTGAAAAGCCTGTTGACAGTATTAAGTGCTATACAACTAGACCAGATACTTTGTTTGGATTTTCATTTCTAGCATTATCAGTTGATCATCCTCTGTCTAAATTTTATGAACAAGATGAAAAGTTTCAAAGTTTTAAAAAAGAGTGCTCAAAAACTGGGACAACAGAAGAGTCCATTGCATCAGCTGACAAACTGGGATTTAAAACTGACCTAGTTGCAATAAATCCTCTAGATGAAACTATAAAAGTTCCCGTTTTTTTTGCAAATTTTGTTTTAATGGATTATGGACTTGGTGCTGTTTTTGGATGCCCCGCTCATGATCAAAGAGATTTAGATTTTGCAAAAAAATATAATTTAAAAATTACCCCTGTTGTAAAACCAGATAAAGATAAAGATTTTGAAATTAATAATGAAGCTTATACTGGAGATGGATATCTTTATAATTCAAAGTTTTTAGATGGTTTAAAAGTACCAAATGAATCGATAATCAAAACAATAGAGTTTCTTGAAAAAAATAATCTAGGACAAAAAAAAACAAATTACAGATTAAAAGATTGGGGAATATCAAGGCAACGTTACTGGGGATGTCCTATACCGATTGCTTACGATGAGAATGATCAGCCAATTAAAATTCCTACAGATATGCTTCCTGTTAAATTACCAAAAATAGAAAAATTAGAAACCACTGGCAATCCTCTAGATAATGCTGAAAAATGGAAACATTTTACTCTTGATGGTAAAAAATATAGAAGAGAAACAGATACCCTAGATACATTTGTTGATTCTTCCTGGTATTTTCTAAGATTCTGCTCTTCAAAAAATGCCAACCATGGATTTACTCAGGAAGAGGTTGATTATTGGATGCCAGTTGATCAATACATAGGTGGAGTTGAGCATGCAATTTTACACCTTTTATACTCTAGGTTTTTTATGCAAGCTCTTTCTTATCAAAATGAAAAATTTAACTTAAAAGAACCATTTGATGGTTTATTTACGCAAGGTATGGTTTGTCATGAAACGTATAAAGACCAAAAAAATAATTGGTTAAGTCCAGAGGAAGTTTTCTCTAAAGATACAAAAAACTTTTATAAAAAAACAAATCCTTTAGAAAAAATAATTGTAGGACCAATAGAATCTATGTCCAAGTCCAAAAAAAATACTGTCGATCCTCAAAATATAATAGAAAACTATGGAGCAGATTCTGTGAGATTATTTATTTTATCAGATAGCCCACCTGAAAGAGATGTACAATGGTCGGATCAAGGTATGATGGCATCGTATAAATTTTTACAAAAATTATGGGTACTACATTCGAGAATTCTAAAAAAAATTGATACCAATAAATCAGATACTCATAATGAAAGATTAACAAAATTTACAAATCAATTAATTTATAAAATTACTCACAACTTGGAAAAATTTCACTACAATGTAATAGTTGCTAATCTTCATGAAATGTATAATTTTTTAATCAAAGAGATAGAAAACCCTGTAAAAACAAGCTTTTTAGTCGAAAATTATAAAAAAATCCTTATATCAATGATGCCTTTTATCCCTCATTTTGCAAACGAATGTTTAGAAGATATTAATCAAGATAAGGTAAAATGGCCAATTGTTATGGCGGAAGAGCTGGAAGAAGAAAATATAAATTTTGTAATACAAATTAATGGTAAAAAGAAAGCTCTTCTAAAAGTAAAAAATAATATTGATGAAAAGACTTTGTTGAAACAAATTGAAGAAAATAAAGATACCGAAAAACTGCTAAAAGATCAAAAGGTAAAAAAAACAATTTTTGTATCAAACAGACTAATAAATATTATAATATAAGAATGTTAAAAAAAACTATCTTAATTTCATTTTTTTTACTTACATTATCCTGTGGCTACGAGGCGATACACTCAAAAAAAAACTCTATAGATTATAATTTTTCAGTTAGTAGTATAAATTTTCAAGGAGATAGAGATATTAATTTAAAAATTAAGCAAAAATTTAATAATTATATTCTGACGAAAAAAGATAAAAAATTTATACTTGATGTTAGAAGTGTATCAGAAAAAATAGTCACTGCGAAAGACCCTGCAGGGGACCCTACAGATTTTGAAAACATCACAACAACAGAAGTTGAGGTTTACATTGGCGTGGATTTAAAACGAAAAATAAAAATAAAAAAGAGCTTTAAATATAGTAACAGCACTAACAAATTTGACCTTAAAAACTATGAAAGACAATTAAAAACAAATTTAGCTGAAACGATTTCAGATGAACTAATTTTTAAATTATCAAATATTAGATGATCATAAAGTCGTTTGAATTAAATAAAATAAATTTAAATAATTATAAATTTTACCTTTTTTTTGGTAACAATGAAGGACTGAAAGAAGAAATTATAAAAAACTCGTTTGAAAAAAATTATTTAGAGAAGATTCATAGATATGAAGAAAAAGAAATACTAGATAATCGAAATGAATTTTTCAATAGTGTGCTTACAAAATCATTTTTTGATAATCAAAAACTCATAATAATAAATAGAGCAACAGATAAGATTAAAGATATAATAGAAGAACTAATAGAAAGAAATCCATCTGATATTCAATTTATTTTGAATTCAAAAAATCTTGAAAAAAAATCTACCGTAAGAAAATTTTTTGAGAAAGAAAAAACTATTATATGCATTCCATTTTATGAAGACAACAATCAAACATTGAATTCTATAATCAGTCAATTTTTTAGAAACAAAAAAATTCCAATCTCACAACAACTAATAAATATTTTAATAGAAAGAAGCAGGGGCGATAGAAAGAATTTAAATAATGAGTTAGCAAAAATTGAAAATTTTTCATTAAATAAAAATAATATAAATCTTCAACAAATTATTAAGCTCACAAATCTAGCTGATAACTATAGTGCTTCAGAACTAATCGACCACTCTCTTGCCAAAAACACAAGAAAAACCGTTACTATTTTAAATGAAAATAACTATTCAGATGAGGACAATATAATAATTATAAGAACATTATTAGCTAAACTGAAAAGATTAGTAAAAATTTATGAACTAGTTGATGAAAAAAATAATATAGAACAAGCAGTTTCTTTGTTTAAACCACCTATTTTCTGGAAAGATAAGCCACTAGTAATACAACAAATAAGGTCTTGGGGAAAAGATAAATTAAAGAGCTTAATTTACGAAAGTAATAAAATTGAATTTTTAATTAAAAAAAATTCAAGTGTAGGAAAAAGTATATTAACAGATTTCATAATTAATAATTCTAAAAAAACTAATAATTAGATTTTATAATCTCAATTATTTTATTTAACTGATCTAGATCTTTATATTCTAATAATAAAGATCCTGAATTATTTTTTTTATTTTTAATTAAAATATTAAGACCAATTTTTTCTCTAATTGAATTCTCTAAGGCTTGTAAATTTGTATCTCTCAAGGGCTTAAGAGAGTGTTTTTTAGTCTTAAAAATTTTAACAAAATTTTCTGATTGTCGAACAGAAAGGTTTTTTTCAATTATTTTATTTGCAACAAACTCTGCATTATCTAGACCTACTAAAATTTTTGCATGTCCTGCTGATAATTTTTGAGTTTCAATTAACCTTAAAACTGCTTCTGGAAGGTTGAGTAGCCTTAAAAAGTTAGCAATATGGCTTCTACTTTTTCCGATAAATTGTGCTACTTTTTCTTGGTCATACGAAAACTCTTCAATAAGACGTTTATAGCCACCTGCTTCTTCGATTGCATTTAAGTCATTTCTTTGAACATTTTCAATAATTGCAAATTCTAAAGATTTTAAATCATCTACATCTGTAATAACCACCGGAACTTCGTGTAGCCCTGCCTTTTGTGCTGATAACCACCTTCTCTCTCCGGCAATTATCTCATACTTTGAACTATCGTTACTAGACTTTCTAACAATGATTGGTTGAATGATACCTCTTTCTTTTATTGAGTTTGTTAAATCTTGTAAACTTTCCTCATCAAATGTTTTCCTTGGTTGAAATTTATTGCTTACAAGATCAGATATCGAAACTTTATTAATGTTTATTTCTACTTTTGTTTCACCTATTAAAGATGACAAACCTCTGCCTAGACCTTTTTTTATTTTGTTTGTATCCATTATGCAGCGCTCCCTATTTTTTGTTCTTGATTAATAAATTCATCTGTAAAGTTAAAATATGATTTACTACCAGGACAAGATTTGTCATACATTAAGACTGGCATGCCGTGCGATGGAGCCTCTGAAAGCCTGACGTTTCTTGGGATTACTGTTAGATAAACTTTTTCATTGAAATAATCCCTTGCTTCTTTTTCAACTTGTGTGGATAGCTTATTTCTTTTATCAAACATTGTTAAAAGTATGCCTCTAATTTTTAATTCAGGATTTAAATTAACTTTTATTCGTTCTATGGTTTTCATTAGCTGGGTTAAACCCTCTAAAGCAAAAAATTCAGTCTGTAATGGAACTAATAGTGAGTGAGAAGACACTAGCGCCATAACTGTAAGCAAGCTTAGTGATGGTGGACAGTCTATAAGTACATAATCATAGGTTGCTCTAGAATTATTCAAATAAGGGGTTAATTCGCGTTTTAAAATGAAGGCTCTCATGCTGTCATCAGCTGTCTCAACCTCAAGCCCAGATAAATCTACATTCGAAGTGATAATATCTAAATTTTTGAACTCAGTTTTTCTAATCACATCAGAAATGACTTTTGTGCCATTCAATACTCCGTAAATAGTATCTGTTGAACTTTCTAAATTGGATAGACCAAGTCCTGTAGTAGCGTTTCCTTGTGGATCAAGATCAATAACTAAAACCTTTTTCTCTTGTTGGGCTAAACCTGCTGCAAGATTAATTACTGTTGTTGTTTTTCCGACCCCACCCTTTTGATTTATTACAGAAATAATTTGCATTTAGTTTTTTAATGTTTTTTTTTAATATCTTTTATATTTAATAAAAATGAATCTTCGCTTGTAATACTTTTTTTCTTTTCAAAATCAAAATCCCAATTTATTAAAGTTTCTTCTAAAACTTTTTCTCCATTTTTTCCCATGAAGACAATTAAATTTTTGTAACTACTAAAATTTTTATAAACTAAATCTAAAATTATTGGTAAAGGTTTAAAAGCTCTTGCCATTATTGTACCCGAGTCTAAATTTTGTGCCTCAAAAATATTTTCTTGCATGACTTCGGTATTTAATTTTAAATCTCTAGATACTTTTCTTAAAAAAGAGCTTTTGTGGTGACTTTTTTCATATAAGTGAACTTTGATCGAATTTTTCTGATTTTTAATCATAATTGATATAATTATACCTGGCATGCCTCCACCTGAACCTATATCTGTTATAATTTTACTATTTAAATCAACAAATTCAATGATTTGTGCTGAATCAATTATATGACGTTCTCTAATAACCTCATTTTTAGCTGTTTCTTTACTAATTATATTAATTTCATCATTTTCCTGCTGTAGCATGGATATAAATAGCTCAAACTCAATTAATGTTTCACGTGGAACATTTTGGTCTTTTAGTAGTGGATATTTTTTAAAAATTTCTTCCATTAAGCTATTAGCTTAATAGACTTTCTTTTTACATGTGACAACAAAATATATACGGCAGCTGGAGTTATTCCATCAATACGCAGTGCTTGTCCCATAGTTTTTGGTTTTATTTGTTTAAATTTGGCTTTTACCTCATTTGATAGTCCAGAAAGATCATCATAATTAACTTTTTCAGGTATGACTAAATTTTCATCTCTTTTAAATGCTAATATATCTGCTTTTTGTTTTTTAAGATAGCCTCTGTAATGAGCATTTATTTCAATTTGCTCATCTATTTTTTTATCAAAATAAGGAATTTCAGGCCAAATTTCTCTTATTTTTTTCATATCAACACCTTTTTGGGTTAATATTTCATTAGATTTCCTTATAATACCATCTTTTGCAATTTTAATATCAAAGTTCTTTATTTTTGTTGGAGATATTGATGATTCAGACATTATTTTAAATATTATTCCTAATTTATGTTCTTTATCTTTAAAAACATCTTCTCTTTCATTTGATATTAATCCAATTTCAATTCCTTTATTTGTTAACCTTTGGTCGGCATTATCTGCTCTCAAACTTAGTCTATATTCTGCTCTTGAGGTGAACATTCTATAAGGCTCTGCGACACCTTTTGTTACCAAATCATCTATCATAACTCCAATGTATGCATCTGATCTATCCAAAATAAATGGCTCTTCTTTCTTAAAAGATAACGCAGCATTAATTCCAGCGATTAATCCTTGGGCCGCAGCTTCTTCATATCCCGTTGTTCCATTTATTTGCCCAGCAAGGTATAAATTTTGAATTTTTTTAGTCTCAAGAGTTAAAAATAGTTCTCTAGGGTCAATATAGTCATATTCTATGGCATAACCGGGTCTAATTATCTTAACATTTTCTAAACCACTGATATTGTTACATATTTCTTGCTGAACATCCTCAGGTAGTGAGGTAGATATTCCATTTGGGTATATTGTGTGATCATTTAATCCTTCAGGCTCTAAATATATCTGGTGACGGTCCTTATCTGCAAACTTTACTATTTTATCCTCTATTGAAGGGCAATATCTTGGGCCAACCCCCTGTATGCTTCCTGAGTACATGGCACTTCTTTTTAGATTTTTTTGAATTATCTTATGAACCTTTTCGTTCGTATAAGTCATCCGACATGAAACTTGTTTGTTTAAATTTTTTTTAGTTAAGAAAGAAAAAAAATAAGGATCATCGTCTGCAAGCTGTTCTTCTAAATTATCATACTTAATTGTTCTGGCATCAAGTCTTGGTGGTGTTCCTGTCTTAAGTCTTCCTATTTTAAAATCATACTTTTCAAGTTGTTCACTTAATCCTGTTGAGGGCTTTTCATCAAACCTTCCTGCTGGCGTTCTCTTATCACCTATATGAATCAAACCATTCAAAAAAGTACCTGTTGTTAAGATTAGCTTACCACATAAAATTTTTTTGCCTGACTTTGTTTCAAAGCCACTTATAGTGTTTTTATTAAAAATAAACCTTATTACAGTATCTGAAAAAATGCTTAAATTACAGTAGTTTAGTAATTTTTCTTGCATATATTTACGATACAGTGATCTGTCTGATTGCGTTTCTGGGTCCTTGAACTGCTGGCCCTCTACTTCTGTTTAATAATCTAAATTGTATACCTGATTTATCTGCAACCTCTCCCATCACACCATCTAAGGCATCTATCTCTCTAACAAGATGACCTTTACCAAGACCACCTATCGCCGGGTTACAAGACATCTCTCCTATGGTCTCAATTTTGTGTGTGAATAGGGCAGTGTTAACTCCAAGACGTGCAGAGGCTGCTGGCTTCACAACCAGCGTGTCCTCCTCCAATAACTACTACCTCAAATGATAAATCATTTCTCATAAGTTAAATTTATAACCGATATGAATATTTACAAGCAGACAGTATTTTTTAAGAAATAATTGTTAAGACAATTTTGGTTATGTTTTTATAGTTAAAATTGACGAATTAGTTATGGTTATCAACAAAAATGCTGAGAATAGGCTGAAAAAACCCCTTAAATGTTGGTTATTTGCCGATGCAAAAATCGTTGAAAATACTACCCAATATCTCTTCAACATCTACTTTTCCAACTATCATTCCTAAATGTCGTGTTGCTAAACGAAGGTCTTCTGCAGCTTTATCAAAATCCTCTGCTTCATTTTTTTCTTCAAAATTTTTCAAATAATTTAAGCTTTGTTCAAGATGCTGTCTGTGCCTTTCACGAGTAATTAAAATATCTTCACTTGTGATGAATTTATTTTTTAATTTATTTTTAATTTTTAAAATTAAATCTTCTACGTTGAGATTATTTTTTACTGAAATTAAAACATGTTCAAAATTTTTTATTTCATAACTCAAATCTTCTTTTAAAAGATCAGATTTATTAACTACAAGTATTGCATTTTCATCCATCAATTCTTTTAAAACTCCTTTAAAATCAGTGCTTTTAGCGTCTATAACGATCAATTTTAAGTCTGCATTTTCTGCTTTATCAAGTGCTAATTTTATTCCTTTTTTTTCTATTTCATTTTTAGAATCTCTAATTCCTGCAGTGTCAGAAACTACCACTGGATATCCATCAATGTTTAAATGCGTCTCGATTACGTCTCTTGTTGTTCCGGCTATTTCTGAAACGATTGCTGCATCACGATTTGAAAGGTGATTTAGTAAACTAGATTTTCCAGCATTCGTTGGGCCTATGATTGCAATTTTAAAACCTTCCCTAATTCTTTCACCAACTTTTTGATCATCTAAAATTTTTTTTATATTTAAAATTACTTCATTAGAAATTTTTTTTATATTCTTGAAAATATCTTCTGGTAAATCCTCGTCTGGAAAATCTATCTTTGCTTCGACGTGTGATAAAATTTTTAAAAGTTTTTCTCTTAAGCTATTAAATTTATCAGCTGACTTTCCGTTCATTATTTTTATTGCTTGCTGTCTTTGAATTTCAGTTTCTGCTGAAATTAAATCTGCAATACTTTCTGCTTTCAGTAAATTTATTTTTCCATTTTGAAATGCCAATTTTGTAAACTCACCCGCCTCAGCTAGTCTACAATTCTCTACTTCTGAAATAGAGGCGTGTAGAGCATCAATTACTGCTTTGCTTCCATGTATATGTAATTCGGCCATATCCTCACCAGTGTAGCTCTCAGGGCCAGGAAACCACAGTATTATGCCTTCATCAATAAGCTCAGAAGTGTTGATTTTGTTGATTTTTCTTAGTGTGGCAACTCTTGGTTCTGGAATTGTTGTTTTTGTTAATAGTTCAATTACCTTTTTAGTATCTTCTCCTGAAACTCTAATAATTGCTATCCCAGATATACCAGGACCCGTCGATAGAGCATAAATTGTCATATAGATATTATAACTTTTCTTTTAAGGTTCTGTAAAACTTTAAATTAATAGGTGAGGGTGTAACAGTGTTAAGCTGGTTTATTCATCGAGCTAAAAAAATCTGCATTACTTTTTGTTTCTTTAAGTTTTGAATTAATAAATTCAATTGCATCCATTGTTCCCATGGGACTAATTATTCTTCTTAGTACATTCATTTTTGAAAGGTCATCTTTATCGAAAAGCAATTCTTCTCTTCTTGTTCCAGACTTTGTTATGTCGATTGCTGGATAGATTCTTTTCTCTGCAATCTTTCTATCAAGAACTGTTTCACTATTTCCTGTTCCTTTAAATTCTTCAAAAATTACCTCGTCCATTCTCGACCCTGTATCAATCAAAGCAGTTGAGATGATTGTCAAAGATCCACCTTCCTCAATATTTCTTGCGGCACCGAAAAATCTTTTTGGTCTTTGTAGGGCATTTGCATCAACTCCACCCGTTAATACTTTACCTGAACTTGGGATCACAGCGTTGTAAGCTCTACCCAATCTTGTTATTGAGTCCAATAAAATTACAACATCTTTTTTATGTTCAGTTAATCTTTTTGCTTTTTCTATTACCATTTCAGCAACAGCTACGTGTCTTGAGGCGGGCTCGTCAAATGTAGAGCTAATCACCTCTCCTTTGACCGTTCTTTTCATGTCGGTTACTTCTTCTGGTCTTTCATCAATCAACAAAACCATCAAATAGCTTTCTGGATAATTTTTAGCAATTGAGTTTGCGATGCTTTGTAAAATCATTGTCTTACCAGCTTTGGGGGGTGAAATAATTATTGATCTTTGACCTTTTCCAATTGGACTTACAAGGTCGATTAGTCTCGGGGTTAAATCTGGTTTTTTTTCAATCTTAGTTGTTTCAATCTCCATAACCATTTGTTGGTCTGGATAAAGAGGAGTTAAGTTGTCAAACGCAATTTTATGACGAGCCTTCTCAGGTTCTTCAAAATTTATTTTTTCCACTTGTAATAATGCAAAATATCTCTCTCCTTCTTTAGGGGCTCTTACAGGACCTTCGACTGTGTCTCCTGTTCTCAAACCAAACTTTCTTATTTGACTTGGGCTAACGTAAATATCATCTGGTCCAGCTAAGTAATTTGATTCCATTGCTCTTAAAAAACCAAATCCATCTTGTAATAATTGTAAAACTCCTGCTCCAGTTATTTCTTCTTTTTCTGCAACTTTTTTTAATATAGCAAATAAAATTTCTTGCTTTCTAAGCGTGCTAGCATTTTCAATGCCAAGCCCTTCTGCTTGTGTAATTAATTGTTCAGACGATTTTAGCTTAAGTTCTTGAATATTCATGTGGGAGAGTTTTATTTAAGATTTGTTAGATGAGATAAATATATATACTCTTTAAAGTATTACAAGCTTAGATGGGCTTAAAAACAACAATAAAAACAATCAAAATAAGCAATATTGTTGGTACTTCGTTAATTATTCTAAAAAACTTAGAAGATTTAGTATTTTGATCCATCTTAAAATTAGCAAGTAGTTTGGATAAATAAAAATGGTATGCAGTTAATAAAATAACTAACAGCAATTTTAACTTAATCCAAGTTGTAGAAAAAACCTCGGGACCCAAAAAGAAAATTAAAATTAAACCAAATATCCAAGTTAAGATCATGGCAGGTGTCATAATATAAGAATATAATTTCTTTTCCATCGTTTTAAATATTAAAGAGGTATTTTTATCTTTTAAATTTTCGACATGGTAAACGAAAATCCTGGGTAAATATAAAAGTCCCACCATCCAGGAAATTACTGAGATTAAATGTAGGCTCTTAAATAATAAATAACTATTCATAATTTAAACAAGGACATTTTTTAAAATTAGAAGGACATTGTATCTTTGGTGGGTAAAGATTCTCATTAATTTTATATTCATTTTTTTTAATTATTAGTTCTGAAATTGCTTTAATGAAATTCTCATTAACACCAAGTGCTGGAACTCTTGTATAATTTTTACACCCGTTAGCATTTGCTATTTCTTTGTATTCTATATCAAGCTCAACGAGAGTTTCTGAGTGTTCGGAAACAAACGCGATAGGGACCAAAACAATGTGCTTCCCAATTTTGGAATTTTCAATAATTATATCTTCTGTTGATGGTCCTATCCACTTCAGTGGGCCAACTCGACTTTGATAACTTAATATCCAATCTAAGTTTTCATCATTTAAGCTCTCAACTATTTTTTTAACAGATTGCTCTACTTGCCACTGATAAGGATCTCCTTTTTTAATATTTTTTTCTGGCAAGCCGTGTGCAGAGAATATTAATTTCAAATTTTTAAGGTTTTTAATTTTTTTTATTATTTCCTTTGTATGAGCATTAATAAAATTCTGATCTGTTGGGTAACAGCAGATTGTGCTTGTTTTAATATTGTAATTATTTCTCTTACAAATATCTTTCCATTCTTTAATTGAAGATCCCGATGTTGCGGCAGAGTATTGGGGGTAGAGAGGCATTAAAACAACTTCGTCTGGTTTAAATAGCTGAACATCCTTAATCACATCTTTAGCCCTTGGATTCCAACATCTCATTACGATGAAGCATTTGTATTCATCTTTTGTTTGTGATTGATTTAATTTTATTTCTAGGGCGCTTGATTGCTCTTTGGTTAGTTTTAGTATGGGTGATGATCCACCCAGTTCTGCATAAATTTTTTTAGCAACAGGGGCCCTTCTGTTTGAGATTAGTTTTGCTAGGGGGTATCTTAAAAAAGTTGGTAAATTTAAAATCGCTGGATCATTAAATAAATTAAATAAAAAAGGTTCAACATTTTCAATTTTATCAGGACCACCAAGGTTAAATAAGATAATTGCTTTTTTCATTTAATAATCTTTTACCATCTTCACCAAATAATCAACCATGTTGGGCTCGGTTTCCGGTAAAACTCCGTGCCCTAAATTAAAAATATATGGGTGGTCTTTAAAAATATCTAAATATTTTAAGGCCTGCTTTTTTAAGTTTTCAGTGTCTGTTAATAAAACTTTAGGATCAAGCCCACCTTGGACGGGTATATTAATTTTTTTACATATAGAAACTGGGTTTACATTATAATCAATATTAATAGCACTGGGTTTAATGATATCACAATAATTTTTATAATTTTTAACTCCTCTTGGAAAACAAATAACCGGTATGTTTAATGATTTTACATAATCAACCAAATTTAGAGTTGGAACATAAACATAGTTTGGTAAATCCTTTTCCTCTAATAGCCCAGCCCAACTATCAAAAATTTGGATTACAGTTGCACCACTCTTTATTTGTTGATCAATGTGTATTTTTAAAAATTTTTCTAATATTATTAGAATTCTATTTATTAAAAACTCATCTTTAAAAAAATCTTTTATTAATTCTTTTTTTGGTGAATGTTTATTAATCATATAAACTAATAATGTCCATGGTGCCCCAACAAATCCTATTAAATTTTTATTTTTAATTAGGTTGTTCTCACTCACTTTTTTAATTGATTTATAAACTGGGTATAGCTTTTGTATAAAATCAATTTCATCAATTTTAGATATCTCATTTAAGTTTAGTGGTCCTAAATGTGGACCAAAATCTTTTTTAAATTCTACTTTTTGATTTAATCCATAGGGTAACATTAAAATATCTGAAAATATTATTGCGGCATCTAATTCAAATCTTTTTAATGGCTGCAAGGTAATCTCAGATGATAAATTTTCATTCAAACATAAATTAATAAAGTCTAGATTTAACTTTCTAATCTCCCTAAACTCTGGAAGGTATCTTCCAGCTTGTCTCATTAACCATATTGGAGAATTAGTTGTTTTCTTGTTTATTATTGTTTCTAGAAGGGGTGTCATAATAATAAGTAAATATTTAATTATAGTATTAGTTATATAGTATGTGAATAATGGTAATTAATTGTTTTACACAGTTTATACATGATTTATTAACAATTAATAATTTATAGAGGCAAAGAGTAATGTTTAAATGGAGAGTTTATTTAATTTTGTTAGATAAAATGTATATTAATACTTCACATGTTTAGTAATGTTTATAAAACGAGG
This sequence comes from Candidatus Pelagibacter sp. Uisw_090, assembly GCF_047717845.1. Classification (GTDB taxonomy): domain Bacteria; phylum Pseudomonadota; class Alphaproteobacteria; order Pelagibacterales; family Pelagibacteraceae; genus Pelagibacter. Next base: position 1,315,874 of record NZ_CP159810.1, on the reverse strand, counting down.
GTTTTACAGTGAAAAATAAAAAACATCATTATTTCAAAAAATGTTAAAAACAATACTTAATTATCAACATTTTATTCATGGGTAATACATATCAAATATACCTAATTTCCGACTCTACTGGTGAAACTTTAGATAGGGTATTTTTAGCAATTAAAGCACAATTTAAAAATATCGAATATAATGTTAAGTCATACTTTTTTACTCGAACCGAAAATCAGATTGTTAAGATATTATCAGAGGCCAAACAGAAAGAAAATTTAATAATTTTATATACGATCGTTGATAATAATCTTGCAAAGTTTTTAGCCAACAAAAGTGATAGCGAAAGAATTCCTTGCTTTAGCGTTTTAGGAAACTTAATACTTAATTTTTCTAAACTCTTAAATCAAAAAGCATCACACGTCCCAAGTGGGCAACACGCGCTCAATGAGGAATATTATGAAAGAATTGAGGCTATTCAATTTACAATGAATCACGACGACGGAAATTTAGTTGAAGAACTAGATAAGTCAGACCTAATATTACTTGGTGTTAGTAGAACAAGTAAAACTCCAACCTCAATTTATTTAGCAAACAAAGGTTTTAAAACATCAAATATTCCACTAGTCAACGAGTACTCAATACCTGAAAGCTTAAAAAAAAATCCTAAGATGGCATGTGTTGTTGGGTTAACAACGGAGGCAGAGAGACTGGTTGATATAAGAAAAAACAGAATGATGACGCTTAAAGAAAAAGAAAACACCAGTTATACTGATATTCAAAATATTAAAAAAGAAGTTGAGGATGCAAAAAAAACTTTTGCAAAATATAAGTGGCCAACAATTGATGTTACAAGAAAATCAGTTGAAGAAACAGCTGCATCAATAATTAAAATACACGAAATATATAAAAACAATGGTTAATGAAATAATACTTGCTTCGAAAAGCAAAGTAAGAAAAAAAATTTTAGAAGATAACAAAATCACATGCAGGGTCGTGCCGTCTAATGTGGATGAAGACAGTATTAAAGAAAGTTTATTAAAAGAAAAAGCAACACCAGCAATCATATCTAAAAACTTAGCTGAATTAAAAGCAAACAAAGTAAGCCAAAAATTTATTAATGAAATCATTATAGGTGCAGATAGCGTAATAGACCTAGAAGAAGAGATAATATCAAAACCAAACGATAGAATTGAAGCTCTTAAAATACTCAAAAAATTAAATGGAAAAACTCATCAACTCGTTAGTTCAGTTTGCATTTCCAGGGGTGGATCAATGATATGGAATTATACAGATAAGGCTTCATTAACCATGAAAAACATGAGTTTTTTAGAGCTTGAAGTTTACTTAAAAAAAATTTCAGACGAGGCACTTTATGCCTACAATGTTTACCAAATTGAAGGAGAAGGAAGAAATTTATTTTCTAAAATTGAAGGAGATGAAGACACCATTATGGGTCTCCCAGTTAAACAGATAAAAGAATACCTAAGTAGATTAGAATGAATAAAAAATTTTTAGTTATAGGAAACCCAATAGAACACTCTCTATCCCCAAAGCTACACAATTATTGGATAAAAAAAAATAACCTAAACGCATCGTATGATAAAAAACTCTTAGAGCAAAATGAAATTAGACAATTGATTTTAGATCTTAGAGAAGAAAAAATTCATGGATTGAATGTAACCGTTCCATTTAAAAAAACAGTTATTCCATTTTTAGATATATTAAGTGATGAAGCAAAAAATTCTCAATCAGTAAATACTATTTATAAAAACAAAGATAAAATTATTGGAGATAATACAGATATTGAGGGATTTAAAACTGGTTTAGAAACAACAAGCCAGGTTATTAAAAATAAAAAAGTGCTTATTCTTGGTGCTGGTGGAGTCGTTCCTTCAATAATTATTGCTTTAAAAAAAATGCAAATAGCAAAAATTTACCTGAGCAACCGAACAAAAGAAAAAGCACTAGAGATAAAAAAAAATTTTCCAGAAATTGAAATAATAGAATGGGGAAAGACTATAAATTTTGATATAATTATTAATGCAACAAGTATTGGGTTAGGTGAAAAAGATGAAATAAATATTGATTATAAGAATATTAGTCAGAATAAATTTTTTTATGATGTAATTTATAACCCTAATGAAACAAACTTTCTAAAAAAAGCAAAAAATTTTGGTGCACAAATTGAAAATGGTAAAATGATGTTTGTATATCAGGCCCAAAAAGCTTTTTTCATTTGGCATAATATTTTACCCGTAATAGACAAAGAAACGCTTAATTTACTTGATTTATGATTAGAATAGCTATTGTAGGTGATATAGGCTCTGGGAAAAGCCATATAGCAAAACTTTTTAATTACCCAGTTTTTAATGCAGATTTAGAGGTTGCTAAAATTTATAAGACAAACAAATTATGTTTTAAGGATTTAAAAAAAAAACTACCAAAATATTTCTTATCACTTCCAATAAAAAAAGAGGAAATTATATCAGCAATAGATGATAGTGAGAAAAACTTAAAAAAAATTACAAATATAGTTCATCCAGAAGTAAGGAAAAAATTAAATATTTTTTTAAAAAACAACAAAAAAAAAGATATTATTATTTTAGACATACCTCTTTTATTAGAAAATAAACTTAACGAAAAAGACGATGTTATAATTTTTATTCAATCAAAAAAATCTGAAATTATAAAAAGATTAAAAAAAAGAGATAATTTTAATTTAAGTTTATTAAATAAATTTAAAAAAATACAGTTATCATTGAGTTATAAAAAGGAAAAATCTCATTTTATTATTAAAAATAACTTTACTAATAAATCTGCTAAGACAAACATAGCAGAAATTATTAAAAAAATTTTATAAGATGAAGGAAATTATATTAGACACAGAAACAACGGGTCTATCAGTTAGAGAGGGTCATAGAATTGTAGAAATTGGATGTATTGAAATAGATGATTTAATTCCTACCCAAAACAAGTTCCACTGTTATCTAAATCCTGAAAGAAAAGTTTCTGAAAAAGCACTTGAAGTTCATGGTTACACGGACGAATTTTTATCTACTAAGAAAAAATTTTCAGAAGTTGTGGATGAGTTCTTAAATTTTATAGAAAATAAAAGATTAGTAATTCACAATGCCGAGTTTGATTTATCACACTTAAATAACGAATTAACATTACTGGGTAAGAAAAAACTTAATAATGAAAACGTCATAGACACTCTTGCATTAGCTAGAGATAAATTTCCTGGTTCACCAACAAGTCTCGATGCTTTGTGTAAAAGATACAGAATTGATAATTCTGAAAGGACACAACACACAGCACTTATTGACTGTGATCTGTTGGCAAAAGTTTATATTAATCTTTTAGATCAAAAAGAACCAACCTTAAATTTTAAAAATGAAGAAAATATAAAAGCAAAATTAAACTCAAATGTTACAAATCAATATTATAAAAAAGTAATTAAACCCACAGAAGAAGAACTTAAGCTACATGAGGAATATTTAAAAAGTAGCCTAAAAAAAAATTTTTTTTAATTAGATCTTTGTTTATACAGTTGAGTGAAATCTATTTTTTTATCAAGTTTTATTTCAGGAAACCCAGAATTGTGAAGAAGATTCAAAAATGTTTTTTCTAAATTAGGATAAATTTTATTTTGTACATCACACAATAAAATTCTTTCTAAATCTTTTTTATCTTTTACTTCTTCATTAACTTTTACGATTGAAGCATAAACTATTTCAAAATAAGATTTTTTTCCATTTGGTTCCTTATCTTCAAATTTAAGAGTTGTATTAACTTCAATCATTTTATTTTTTAAGGCTTTAGAATTGATATCTATGTTCAATTGATATTTGGCAATATTTTCTTTTACAAATATATAAGTTTGAATATCAGGTGTCTCACTAGAAATGTCTTTTACAAATTCAGCTAATATTTTAAAGTTTTCTGTCATTTTCGTCGTCTATATCTTCAAATTCACCATTAATAAAATCCTGTTTTTTATTATTTGTCTTTTGTTTAGTTGAAACTTTTTTAAAAATCAATTTTCTTGTTGGAGGAAAAATAATCAATAAACCCAAAAAGTCGGTTGCAAATCCTGGTAAAATTAAAAGTAACGCAGCGAAAGCTAAAGCAGCACCAGAGATAATCTCATAAACTGGAAGTCCATTTTTAACAATTTGAGACATTCCAGCCCTTAAAGTATTAAAACCTTCATATCTTGCATAAATAACACCAAAAAACGCAGTAATAAAAATTAGTAAAATAGTATTAAAAGCGCCAATTTGAGAGCCCATTTTGATAAATATATAAATCTCAATAATAGGAATACCAATTAATAATAATAAAAATGTGTTCATTTGTCTTTATACTAAATTGCTAGTTGTAATTAATCAACATAGTAAATATTATTAAATTATGAGTTACAGTTTTGAATACATAGATATTATTCTTTTGGCAATGATTGCTGGTTTTATTTTTCTTCGTCTACGAGGAATACTTGGTAAAAAAACTGGTTTTGAAGGAAAAATACCAACACAATTTGAAAAAGAATTTCAAAAAATTAAACCAAGTCTAAACCCAAAATCAATCAATGAAAATTTTGATAAAGAAGCACAGAAAGATTTTTTAAAAGGTGCAAGAATTGCTTATGAAACAATTATTACTGATTTTAGTGATAGTGATAATAAGTTAATAGCTAGCAAACCTCTTTTGTCCAAAAAAATTCACGATCAATTCAAAGAAGCTCTTTTAGATAGAGAAAATAAAGGCCATTTTGCGGAGATAACTTTTATAGGAATTAAGACAGCCATAGTTAAAACACATCAAAAAATAGAAGATAGTCTGGAAGTTACAGTAGATTTTGTCAGTGAAATTATAACCTGCATAAAAGATAAAGATGAAAAAATAATTTCAGGAGATACTGAAAAAATTAAAACAGTTTACGATACATGGGTTTTTTCAAAAGATATAAAATCGATCAATCCTAACTGGTTGTTAATTGATACTATTACATAATTGATTAAAAAAATTTCAGATAAAGACAAAGAAGACTGGGAAAACTTCCTAAAAAATAAACAAAAAATTCCTAATAAAAAATTTTTACAAAAAAAAGATATAAGGGGTAAAAAAACTATAGAAATTTTAGAAAAAGATAAGCAAGATTGGGAAAATTTTATAAAAAATAAAGAGAAAATTCCTAATAAAGATTTTGTTAATAAAAAAAATATAAGACAAGAAAAAATAAAAAAGATAGACCTTCATGGTTACACAATTGAAGAAGCAAACAAAGCTGTAGAACAATTTATTCAAAAATCCCTTGATGAAAATGTTACTAAAATAATAGTGATTACAGGCAAAGGCCTTAGGTCTAAAAATGTTCAAAACCCCTATCTTTCAAGAGACTTAAGCATCCTAAAATATTCAGTCCCTGAATTTATTGAAAATAACAAAAACCTAACAAGAGTTATTATTGAAACTACTGATGCAAAAATTGAAGATGGTGGAAGTGGAGCATTTTACATTTATCTTAAAAATAAATTTAAGATAAAGTAGTTTATTAGAGAATAAATTTAGATAAATCTGTATCTTTAACAAGTTCATCTAGATTTTGCTTTACGTACTCTGAATTAATTACAATTTTTTCACCAGCTCTGTCTGTTGCTGTAAAACTAATATCATCTAAAATTCTTTCAATGATGGTGTGCAATCTTCTTGCGCCAATATTTTCTACAGTATTGTTAACTTCTGAGGCCATACTTGCGATAGCATCTATTCCATCTTCTGAAAATTCTAATTCTACATTTTCGGTTTTTAAGAGAGCCACATACTGTTTGATTAAACTATAATCTGGCTCTTTAAGAATTCTTTTAAAGTCGTCACTAGTTAAAGCTTCAAGTTCAACTCTTATTGGAAGCCTACCTTGTAGTTCAGGAAGTAAGTCTGAAGGTTTCGCAAGCTGGAATGCTCCTGATGCAATAAATAAGATATGGTCAGTTTTAATTGTACCATACTTTGTACTCACAGTTGTTCCTTCAATTAAAGGAAGTAGATCTCTTTGTACTCCTTCTCTAGAAACATCTCCACCTGATCTATCTGTTCTCCCAGAAATTTTATCTATTTCATCCAAAAAAACTATTCCATTATTTTCCGTTGAATCCTTTGCTGATTTTATAATTTTATCTTCTTCTATTAACTTATCAGCTTCATCGTTAATTAAAATTTCATGAGATTCTTTGACTGTCATTTTTTTCTTCTTCTGTTTATTTCCAACAGATTTTCCAATCATCTCACCAATATTTATCATCCCAATGTTCGCGCCAGGCATTCCAGGAATTTCAAAGGAAGCTTGAGAACCGCTATCATTTACTGCGATTTCAATTTCATTATCGTCTAAATCACCATCCCTTAATCTTTTTCTAAAACTTTCTCTTGTAGCAAGGCTTGCTTTATTTCCAACCACCGCATCCAAAACTTTTTCTTCTGCTAATTTTTGGGCTTTTGCATGAACTTCTTTTCTTTTCTTTACTTTTTCCATTGCAATTGCAATTTCAAGTAGATCTCTTATAATTTGCTCAACATCTCTTCCAACATATCCAACCTCTGTAAACCTTGTTGCTTCGACTTTTACGAAAGGTGCTTCTGCTAATTTGGATAGTCTTCTAGAAATTTCTGTTTTACCAACCCCTGTTGGTCCAATCATTAAGATATTCTTAGGTAAAACCTCATCTTTCATTTCACCTTTTAAAGCCTGTCTTCTCCATCTATTCCTTAAAGCAATAGCGACTGCTTTTTTAGCTTTATTTTGTCCAACTACGTATCTATCTAATTCTGAAACTATTTCTCTAGGAGACAAAGAGCTAACCAAAGAACGATCCTTGTTTTTATTTTTTTCTTTTGGAAAAGGTGTAACGTTTGAATCTTCCATTAAATTTTTTCTATCTTAATATTATCATTAGTGAATACACATATTTCAGAAGCAACCTTAATAGCTTTTCTTGCAACTTCTTCTGCACTTAAATCTGTATCCAATAAAACTTTAGCAGCAGCTAAGGCATAATTCCCACCAGAGCCTATACCTATGGCATTGCCCTCAGGTTCTAAAACATCACCTGTACCAGAAATTATAAAACTATTTTCCTTGTCGCCAATAGCCATTAAGGCTTCTAATCTTCTTAAATATTTATCTGTCCGCCAATCTTTTGCTAACTCACAGCTGCTCTAGGAAGGTTTCCAGCATGCTTTTCAAGCTTTGCCTCAAGCCTTTCAAATAAAGTTAAAGCATCAGCAGTTGATCCAGCAAAGCCGGCAATTACATTTCTTTTTTCAATTTTTCTAACTTTTGCAGCAGTGCTTTTTATAACCGTATTACCCATGCTAACCTGGCCATCTCCAGCCACCACTACTTCATTATTTTTTCTAATTAGTACTATTGTAGTCATGGATTATAGATGGATATTAATTTTTATTCTTCAAGTAGTGGATTACAAATATTGATATATTTCAACAATCTCTATATACGTATTTAATATTATGAGCAGAATAGGTAAAGTTTCCAGAAAAACTAAAGAAACGAGTATCAGTGTTGAAGTTAATATTGACGGTAAAGGTCATTATAAAATTGATACTGGAATAGGCTTCTTAGATCACATGCTTGAGCAGCTATCAAGGCATTCACTTATTGATTTAAAAGTTAAAGCAAAAGGTGATACCCATATAGATCTTCACCACACAACAGAAGATACTGGAATAGCAATAGGTGAAGCTTTAAAGAAAGCCTCAAAAAATTTTGTAGGAATTAGAAGATATGCGCACGCAATGATTCCAATGGATGAAACATTAACAAGAGTTGCAATCGATGTTTCAAATAGACCATACTTAATCTGGAAAGTTAAGCTGAAAGTGGAAAGACTTGGAGAAATGGACACAGAACTTTTCAAAGAATGGTTTCAAGCATTTTCTCAATCAGCGGGAATAACATTGCATATGGAAAATATTTATGGAGACAATAGTCATCATATAATTGAGTCTTGTTTTAAAGCTCTAGCAAGATCACTAAGAACAGCTTTAGAAATAGATCCTAGAAATAAAAAGAGTATTCCGTCAACCAAAGGCTCTTTATAAATTTGATGAATGTCACGATTGTTGACTATAACTCAGGAAACATCAGCTCTGTAATAAATTCCTTTAAGGAAGTTGCTAAAGACAAAGTTAATATCGAAGTAACCTCAGATTTAAATAAGATTAAATCAAGTGATAAGGTGGTTTTACCGGGGCAGGGATCGTTTAAGAGCTGTGTTGATGCATTGAATAGCGTAAATGGTTTAGTAGAAATACTCAATGATTTTGCAGTCACTAACAAAAAACCTCTTCTTGGAATTTGTGTTGGTCTACAGATGTTTGCAGATATTGGTTATGAGGAAATTGAAACAAAAGGTCTTGGTTGGATTTCGGGAAAAGTATCAAAGATCGATAATCAAAATGATAAATTCAAACTTCCACACATTGGCTGGAATGAAATTAGTATTATTAAAGAAAGCAAGATTTTTAAGGATATAAAAAATAAATCACATATGTATTTTGTGCACAGCTACGAATTTATTCCAGAAGATAAAAACGTAATTTCTGCAACAACAGATTATTCATCGAATATTGTTTGTTCTGTTGAAAAAGAAAACATTTTTGGAACTCAATTTCACCCTGAAAAGAGTGATAAAATTGGATTACAAATAATAAAAAACTTTATAAATTTATAAAATGAAAATATTTCCAGCTATAGATATTAAAGACAAGAAATGTGTAAGGCTAGTTAAAGGAGATTTTAATAATAAAACTGAATATGAAATGTCCCCAGTTGATCAAGCTGGTAAATATAAAGATCATGGTTTTAAAAATTTACACATTGTCGATTTAGATGGAGCTTTAACTGGTGAGACAGTTAACCTAGATATTATCCAAGAAATAGTGGCTAAATTTGATTTAAAAATTGAAGTAGGGGGAGGTATTAGAACCATTGATAGTATTCAAAAATATACAGATGTAGGAGTTGAAAAAGTTATTTTAGGAAGTGCGGCTATAAAAGATAAAAATTTTTTAAAAAAAGCATGTCAAAAATTTCCAAATAAAATTGCATTAGGTTTGGATGCTAAAGACGGATACTTGTCAGTTTCAGGTTGGAAGGAAAATTCCAATAAACTTACTTTAGATTTTTTAAAAGAAGTAAATGATTATGGTGCTAGTAGATTAATTTATACCGATATAAACAGAGATGGCACTAAGCAAAGCCCCAACTTTGAAGAAACATCAAAAGTTGCTGATACCTCAAACTGTCCAGTGATTGTTTCTGGTGGAGTTTCTTCAATTGATGACATTAAAAAAGCAAAGAGTTTCAATAACAATATTGAAGGAATTATAGTTGGTAAGGCCATATATGATGGAGACATTAAGTTAGAAGAACTAGTGAGAGAAATAGATGCTTAAAAATAGGATTATTCCATGTCTTGATGTTAAAAATGGGAGAGTTGTTAAAGGAATTAATTTTGTAGATTTAAAAGATGCTGGTGATCCAGTTGAGCAAGCCAAAATTTATAGCGATGGTGGTGCTGACGAAATTTGTTTTTTAGACATTACCGCCTCAAACGAAAATAGAGATACAATTTATGATGTGATTCAAAGAACCTCTAAGAAATGCTTTGTACCATTAACAGTTGGAGGAGGAGTTAGAGGAGTTGATGATATTAATAAATTATTAAATTGTGGAGCAGATAAAGTTTCAATCAATACTGCTGCAGTTCAAAATCCTGAAATGATAATTGAAAGTGCAAAAAAATTTGGCTCACAGTGTATTGTTGTTGCAATAGATGCTAAAAAAAATGGCAATAAATGGGAGGTTTTTACACATGGTGGAAGAAACAACACAAGCCTCGATGTAATAGAGTTTGCAAAAAAAATGGAAAATAGTGGAGCAGGGGAATTACTAGTTACATCCATGGATAGGGATGGTACTCAAATTGGTTATGATAATGATTTGATGTTTAAGATATCTTCGACAGTTAATATACCTGTGATTGCTTCAGGTGGAGTAGGTAGCTTAGATCATCTAGTAGACGGTATAAAATTAGGGAACGCTAGTGCAGTTTTAGCGGCTTCAATTTTTCATTATGGAACACACTCAATTAATGAAGCTAAACAATATTTGAATTTAAAAGGAATTCCAGTTAGGATTTAGGCATGTCAGAAAACCTATTAAATTTAGTAAACACAATTAGAGACAGAAAAAATAAAGATGAAGATAAATCTTATACTTCCTCATTATTATCAGGCGGTTTATCTAAATGTATAGATAAAATGGAAGAAGAATTTAGTGAGCTTAAAGAGGCTTTAAATAATAAATCTAACATAGTACATGAGGCAGCAGATACAATTTATCACATATTAGTTGTACTAGAGGCAGCCGATATTAAGTTTGAAGATGTCTTAAAAGAATTAGAAAATAGAAAAAAACAATCAGGTATTGAGGAAAAGAACAGCAGATAATGAGTTATGATAAAAACAATATTTTTGCAAAAATTTTAAGAAAAAAAATTCCATGTAAAAAAATATTTGAAAATGATCATGTTCTTTCTTTTTATGATATTAATCCTCAAAAAAAAATTCACGCGTTAGTGATACCAAAAGGTGACTATATTAACTTAGATGATTTTAATAACAGAGCTTCAGATGAAGAGATAGTTGCATTAAGTAAAGCAATTACAGAAGTTTCAAAAATATTAGGAATATCAACTGATACAGGAAAAGGCTATAGAGCCCTTACCAATTTAGATGTTCATGGAGGTCAAGAGGTTCCACATTTACACTTTCATTTATTTGGAGGCGAAAAAATTGGAAAAATGGTTGAATGAAAGAAAAAATCTTTAGAAATTATTTAGAGCTAATATCTTTAAAGATTTTAAAGGAGCTAAAAAACCATCAGAAGATTATTCTGTGGAATTAACCAATCCAAAAGATTTCCAATTAAATAAATTTTTTTATAAGAACATAGGTAAAAACTGCCAATGGGTTGATAGACTTGCTTGGACAGATTTCGATTGGACTAAGTATGTCTCTGATGAAAAACTTTTTACTTATATTCTTAAAAATAAAGGCGAAATAGCTGGTTATTCTGAGATATTATTTAACAAAGATACAAGGGAAGTAGAAATTGCTTATTTTGGTATTTTAGAAGAGTATTTTGGAAAAAAATTAGGTGGATATCTACTAAGTGAAGCAATCAAATTTTCATTTAGCTTAGGTTGTCTAAGAGTATGGGTTCATACCTGCTCTTTGGATCATAAAAATGCTTTATTAAATTATCAATCAAGAGGCATGAAAATTTTTAAATCTGAAACATTAACTAGATAGATGCTTAATTATTTTTTGGTAAAATAAAAATTTTGTTATTTAATTTTTGATTTATTTTAACAGACGAAATGATAGTAATTACTAGGTTTTGATAGATGTCCTCAGTTTGCCACCCCATTAAGTTTAAACTCTTGTTATCAAAAAAAACATTAATTTCATTACTATTTTCAAAAAATTTAAAATTTAAATATTTACTATCAATTTCTCTTGGCTCTAAAATCTTCATTTTTGATATTAGATAATTTTTATCTAACAAGAGATTTAATGGGGTTTTACTAAGTGGATAAAGATAGTAGCTACCTTTATTTACATTTTTTATTACTAAAGATTTTCCATTAGAGACAATAATTTTTTTATTAGAATTTTCGTATTCACACCAAATTTTCTTAGGGTATTTTATAATACATTTTCCGTTTTCATTTTTATTATTAATAGTTTGAATAAAATTAAAACTCAAATTATTGGTAAGTTGCATTTGGGAAATTATTTTCTCTTTAGTCGAAGAAAAACAGGACTATAAAAATTTAATATAAAAAATATTATTAAACCCCTAAACATTATAAAACATCTCTTTTACCAACATGATTTGCTTTGCTTACAATCCCGTCAGCTTCCATCATGTCAATAATTCTTGCCGCTCTATTATAGCCTATCTGTAACTTTCTTTGTAAAAAAGAAGTTGAGGCTTTACCCTCAGATCTAATAATATCTAATGCTGCTTGATACAATTCATCTTTTTCACTAGAACTTGATGAGTTCTCACCAATTTCTCTTTCATCTACAAAACTTAATATCTCATCTATATAATCTGGCTCTGCTTGACTTCTTAAATAGTTATTAACTTTTTCAATTTCATCGTCTGAAACAAAGGGAGCATGAATTCTAACAATACGATTAGCAGATGACATGTAAAGCATATCGCCTTTACCTAGCAATTGTTCTGCGCCTTGTTCACCTAAAATTGTTCTACTATCTATCTTAGAGGTTACTTGAAAGGATATCCTTGTTGGGAAGTTTGCTTTGATAGTCCCTGTAATAACGTCAACACTAGGTCTTTGAGTAGCCATTATAATATGAATACCAACAGCCCTTGCCATTTGAGAAAGTTTTTGAATATAATTTTCTATTTCTTTTCCAGCAACCAACATTAAGTCAGACATTTCATCAACCACAACAACTATGTATGGCATAGCTAAAGTGTGTTTTGCATTATAGCCATCTATGTTACGAACACCTTCTTTAGTCATAAGTTTGTATCGATTTTCCATTTCTTTAACAACCCAACCCAATACAGAGGCAGCTTTTAGCCTCAGTAATGACAGGGCAAAGCAAGTGAGGTATGCCTTCATAAGTTGATAACTCTAACATTTTAGGATCAATTAAAATAAACTTACATTTATCAGGCGTATGTCGATAAAGAAGAGAAAGAATAATAGTGTTTATGCAAACAGACTTTCCTGATCCAGTAGTTCCAGCAATTAATAAATGTGGCATAGAAGCCAAATCTCCAACCACAGGAATTCCAGAAATGTTTTTACCTAGAGCGATTGGCAGTCTAATATCTCTTTTTACAAAATCATTATTTGAAAGAATTTCGCTAAGGTAAACATTCTCACGAGTTGAGTTAGGTAGCTCGATACCAATTGTGCTTCTTCCAGGGATAGTAGCAATTCTAGCTGATTCAGAGCTTGTATTTCTGGCAATGTCATCTGAAAGATTAATAATTTTTGATACCTTAACCCCAGCCGCTGGTTCAAATTCATTTAAAGTTACTACAGGTCCATGACTAACTTTTTTTATATCACCGCTAACACCAAAATCTAAAAGAATTTTTTCCAAAAATTCACTATCAATGTAATCGTCATCTCTTAGTTTTTCTTTATCTTTTTGTGTTGGAATTTTTAATAAACTAATAGAAGGTAACTTAAATTTTATCTTTTTATTATCAGTTTTATTTTCACTTTTAATAAAAGGTAAATCTTCTTGAATTAGACTTGTAATTTCATCTTGTGGTATAAATTCACTTATTACTTCATTTTTATTAGTATAGTTTTTTTCTTTTTTTAAAAATACAAATTTAAATATTTTTTTAATAATTCTATAAAATGAATTAATTTTAAATTGAATGCTAATTAAAAACAAAATTAAGATTAATAATACAAGAATATAATAAAAAAATTGGGAATTGATATTAATTATAGAATTTAAAAAAGTTGTTTCTAAATATTTACCAATAAAACCACCGTTACCATTAATATAAAGCATAAATGATGTTGGGTAAAAAAAGGAAAAAAATAAAGAACCAAGCAAAGAATAAAAAGTAATATAAAAAATACTCCCAATTATTGAGAAAATTTTCTTATTTATGAAAATATTTACTCCTGAAATTATAAAACTAAAGGGTATTAATAGAGCTATCACCCCAAAAGATTGCAAAAAAATATCGGCAGCAAAACTTCCACGAAATCCAAAAATATTCTTAATTTCTGTGTTTTTTGGAAAAATAAAATTAGGATCATCGGCGAAAAAGTAATTAACGAAGCTAGCAATAAGACACCTATTGCCAAAATAGTCACACCTATTATTTCAATAAACCTATTTATACTAAAATTGATTGCATTGTTGACTAATTTTTTTAATTTCATAAATTAATAAATCTAATTAATCACTTTGTATCATCTAATTTTTATTGTTAAAATTAAAAATTATTATGAATATCTGTATTATAGGAGATGGCCTTACCAGTCTATCTTTAGCTAAAAATCTTATAAATAAAAAAATTAATGTTCACCTTTATCATAAAAATAAAATTAAAAATTTATTATCAAGCAGAACAATAGGGATATCTAAAAATAACTTAGACTTTTTTAGAAAAGAAATTCATAAAATTCCGAAGAATAATTTTTGGGAAATTAAAAAAATAGAAATTTATTCAGAAAAATTGGAGAAAGAAAACTTATTAAAATTTGAAAGTGGTAAAGATAATCTATTTTACATGTTAAAAAATGATGATCTTTACAAATCGTTAATAAGAAAAATATCAAAAAATAAATTTTTTAAAAAAAGCTTAATCAATAATAATTCTTTTTATATAAACTTGTTAAAAAAAAAAAATATGATTTAATAATTAATTGTGATTCTAATAATTTTTTATCAAATAAATTTTTTACAAAAAAAATTGATAAAGATTATGAGAACTTTGCTTACACAACAATTTTAGAACATAAAAAAATAAACAATAATATTGCTACACAAATTTTCACAAAAAGTGGTCCGGTTGCATTTTTGCCAATTTCAAATAGTGAAACATCAGTAGTATGTTCATTAGATACTAAAAATAGAAAATATAATAATAGTGAGATCTTAGATTTAATAATTAAAAATAATCCAAAATATCAAATACAAAAAATACTTAAATTGAGCAGTTTTAAGTTAACCTCATCTAATTTAAGAAACTATCAACATGAAAATATTTTAGCATTTGGTGATTTACTTCATCGGATACACCCACTTGCAGGTCAGGGGTTTAATATGACTATTAGAGATATTAAAGTGTTATCTGGTATTATTCAAAAAAAAATTGACCTTGGTATTCAATTAGATTCATCAATCTTATCTCAATTTGAAAAAGAGACAAAAAGTAAAAATTTTCTTTTTTCTAATAGTGTAGATTTTATTTATGAAATATTTAATCTTGATAAAGAAATAAGAAATAAAAGTTTTAATAAGATTTTAAAATTTTTTGGAAAAAATAAAAACTTAAATAATTTTTTTACCAAACTTGCAGATGAAGGATTAAATTTTTAGATTTTATTGAATAGTTGTATTTTCAAAATTATCATAATTATAGGTACTTAATATTTCAGCAATTTTATTTTTTCTTATTTTTAGATTTTGACTTTCTAATAAAATTTGTTTTTCCTCCAGCGAAAAAGGGGAGGCCATAGCCAATGCATTTATTGTTTCATTTAAATTTTGCTTTTCCAATGATTTCCAATTAATTACGTATCCTTTTTTTTCAAATAATGACTTTAAATCTTTAAAAATTAATTCGAGATCTGAAAATTGTAATTCTTCCTTTTGTAAATTCAAATCATCCTGATAATCTTCAAAGCTAATTTCGCCCTCACGATACGATTTATCATTTTTAATTTCTTTAGTTATTTTAAATCGTACTAATCCATTAAGATCAATCAAGCATCTACCATCTGATGTATCTTCAAAACGAGTAATTTTTCCCATACAGCCAATCTCATGAAGATCTATAATAGAGTTAATATTATTTTTCTTAGGTTGAATTAAGCCTATAAATTTATTTGTTTTCATACTGTCATTAATCATCTCAATATATCTTGGTTCAAATATATTCAGTGGGACAGTCGTATCTGGAAAAATAATAAAATTACTTAAGGGGAAGAGAGGTATAATTTTTGGCAATTTTTGTTTTTTCATTACATCTTTTAGCAAATTTTTAAAAATCTATATACCAATCAATAACTTTATTATTGCTTGCTTTAAAAAAACCGTCTATTTATAGTATTTTTATAAGCGGGTCTAGCTCATTGGTAGAGCGAAATCGTTGCCAACGATTAGGTAGAGGGTTCAATTCCCTTGACCCGCTCCAATAAACTTAAAAAAAATTAACAAATGAATGATCTATTCAATAAGAAATGTGTTCCTTGTGAGGGTGGAATCTTCCCTTTTGATATAAGTGAAATACACAAATATCAAAAAAAAGTAGATGGATGGGATGTCATTGAAAATGAAAGTAAAATTTATTTCTTAGAAAAAAAATATACTTTTAAAAACTTTATTAATAGTCAGGACTTCATCAATAAAGTTGGAGAAATTTCAGAAGCAGAAGGCCATCACCCAGATATTTCTTTTGGATGGGGGTATGCAAAAATTAGAATTACCACGCATGCAATAGAAGGATTGTCAGAAAATGATTTTATTCTGGCCGCTAAAATTGATCAGATTTTTAATGTCTAAAATGTCTTGTTTTAGAAAAGACTAGAATAGTATTAGTTTGATTTGAAAATTTTATAATTTCTTTATCTCTGATTGATCCAGAGGGTTGTATTACAGCAGTAATACCTGATTGCACTAATTTTTCTATACCATCGACAAATGGGAAAAATGCATCTGAAGCTGCAACAACTTCATCATTTAAATTTTGAAATTTATTCATTTTATCTATTGCAATTTGACAGCTATCAAGCCTGCTAGGCTGTCCAGATCCAATACCCACAGTTGCTTCTTGACTGGCTAAAACAATCGCATTTGATTTAACGTATCTACAAACATTGAAAGCAAAAATTAAATTCTTTAGTTGAGATTTGTTAGGTTTTTTTTTGAAACTATTTTAAAATTTTTAATACTGAATTTTTCTATATCTTCAGATTGAGTTAAAAAAGAATCATTAGCTGAGTTAAACCTTACTAAATTTTTCATTGTAAGGTTTGTTGCATCAATAAGACGTAAATTTTTTTTCTTTTTCAAAATTTTTAATGCCTCAAGATCAAAGCCATTTGCAATAATAACTTCTAAGAAAATATTATTTAGTTCCATTGCTAAAGTTTTATTTACTTTATAATTGCATGAAACTATTCCTCCAAAAGCACTTATAGGGTCACATGCAAGCGCTAATTGGTAGCTTTTTAAGTTACTCTTATCAATAGAAACACCACATGGGTTAGCATGCTTAACAATAACAGTACCTGAATTTTTTAGTAAAGATTTGGAAATAGTTAGGGCAGAGAATATATCATTGTAGTTATTATAACTCAGTTGTTTCCCATGAATTTGTTTAATATTTAAATTTTGAGTTTTTGAGTAAACAGCAGCTTGCTGGTGAGGGTTTTCACCATATCTTAATTTTTCAATTAAATTTCCATATATAATTTTTTTCTTAGGGAAATTATTATTTTTAATTTTGTTAAAGTAATTTGAAATAACAGCATCGTAATATGCCGTTTCAGAAAATGCTTCTAAAGACATTTTTTCTCTAAACTCAATAGACGTAGACCCTTTATTCTTTTCTATCTCATTAATTAATTCACTATATTGATCTGAAGAAGTAATGACAGTAACATCATTATAGTTTTTTGCTCCAGCCCTAACCATTGTTGGTCCCCCGATATCAATATTTTCTATAATTTTTAAATGATTATTAGTCTGCTCTAGAGTTCTTTCAAAAGGGTAGAAGTTAACAATAACAAGGTCTATTTCTTCAAAATTGTTATTTCTTAAGTCCTTGGCATGAGATTTATTATTTCTTTTACTTAATATTCCAGCATGTATTTTTGGGTGTAGCGTTTTAACTCTACCACCAAGTATTTCAGGAGAGTCCGTATATTCTGAAACCTCCAAACATTTAAACCTAAGTTTTTTGATCTCTTTATAAGTACCACCTGAACTTATCAATTCAATCTTATGTTTAGTTAAAACTTTTAAAAGATCTCTTAAATTTTTTTTATCAGAAACTGAAATCAGTGCTTTTTTTATTTTCTTCATTATAGTTTTGTAATTTCCCACTTTATAGTCTGGTTTTCATCATTAGTCATTCCAGAAATGACTATATTTTGATTATCAACAAAGAAATCTTTTCTACCAAAATATAGACCATTATCAATATTCATATTAATGTTATTAGAATTAAACTTCCAACCTTCACCATCAAGATCTATAAGTATTGATTTATTATCTTGAGTCTTCATTATCTTAATATTGGGCTCTAAATGAAATCTAATTTCAAATTTTAAATTTTTAATACTATTTTTTGAAATTATTTTATCATAACCAACAAATTTTATTTGTTCAGGGTAAAACTCCATTTCTCTCTCATGAATAATACCATATTGTCTTAAATAACCATCATGTGCTGCATTAATTTTCCAGTAATTTTTTTCAAACACAATATTTTTTTTTAATATTTTTAATCCATGAGAAATTTTTGAACTTTCGTTTTTAGTTTTATTGAATTTACATGATGATCTATCATCTAAAGTTAGAGTACTGTGTATGGCACTTGATTTTGATAGTTCATTTAATTGGTGATTATGGTTTTGAAAATATCCAGAATTACAAATTAATTTTTTCCCATTTGATATTATCTCAAAAGATAATGCACCTGCTTGATAGTTTGAAGAAAACTTTTTATCAGGACTTGAACCTATGTCCATGATTAGTGAAGTTTTTTTGTTGCTAAGAACAGCATATCCCCCCAATTCATTATTTTGATTTTTAAAACTATATCCATGTTTTTTTAAATAACGATCAAAATCAATATTATTTGTTTCATGGTTGCCGTTGAAAAGCAGATCTATTTTATTATTTTGCCAAGTGAATGTATAAGCTTGACCTAAGTAATATATATTTTCATTAATAAAATCAGGTATCTCACTTTGAGATTCTTTGAACCACTCCCTGATTAGAATAAAATATTTTAAGTAAAAGCATAATTGTCTGATATTTCTTGATTTTGGAAAACCATCATTGTCAAAAGAAAATTTTATAAGTTTTCTCAATAAGTTAAGACCTATTTTTAAATATCCATCTTTATCTTGGTAGGTTAAGCCAGTTAAAATAATAGCTGTACAACCTATCATTTTATCATCAACCCATTCTGACCGTTCTATTTCATTAATTAAATGATTAATTTGCTTTTTTATAATAGCATTAAATTGATCTTTGTAATCAGTGCTACTATCTTCATACGTAAGTCTAGAGTTGGAAGTCCAAGCAATTATTCTCTTAGCCACTATATCAACCTCCCAACTTTTAGAGTTGTAACTATGATTTTTATTAATCCATTGTAAAATTACATTTTGAGTATCTTTTTTTGAAGATCTTAAATCCAAACTAAATAGCCAAAAAAAACTATTTAAATTTTTATAATCTTTTTTTTTTAAATTTTTGTTATCCCATATTTTATTTAATGAATAATTTTCGATATTAATTTTTTTTTTATCGTACTTTATCAGTGAGTCGAGCAAGTTAGGACTCGGGTAGTATTGTAAAGAGCTAACTGTAGAAGATTTAATTTTTTTGTTATAAGTATTTGAGCTTAAATATAGAGAATGAATTTTTTTTTTAGAAAGTATATATGAATTATTAATAAAATTTAATAAATTATTAAAAATCATTATTCTAGCTTGATTTTAAAAGATCTATATTTTTTTTTATATTTCCATTATTATTTTTGAATACAGTAGTGCCAGAAACTAAAATATTTGCACCAGCTTCAATAGCCAACTTGTTATTATCAAAGTTAATCCCTCCATCAATCTCAATATCCAATTCTAAACTTTTTTTATCTTTTATCTTTTTTAATTCTTTAATTTTATCAAGTACTTCGGGCATAAATTTTTGCCCTCCAAACCCTGGGTTTACACTCATAATTAAAACTAAATCAATCTCATTTAACAAATTAGTTATTAAATCAATTTTAGTTTCAGGGTTTAATGAAACTCCAACCTTCTTATTTAAATTTTTGATATGTTGAATGGAGCTTTTCAAATCTTCTGTTGCTTCGGGGTGTATTGTAATAATGTCCGCTCCTGCATTAGCATAATCTTGAATATATTTATGAACAGGTGAAATCATTAAGTGAACATCAAATGGCAGCTTTGTATATTGTCTTAAAGCCTTAATAATTGGAGGCCCCATGGTTAAATTTGGAACAAAGTGACCATCCATAACATCAACATGAATCATGTCAGCACCACCTTTTTCTAGTCTTTTAATCTCATTACCTAATTGACTAAAGTCAGCAGATAAAATTGAAGGTGATATTTGTATTTTTTTCATTGATTACTAATATTAGTAGTATCAATTTTATTTTTAATTTGAATTAATTATTTGCCAAAAATACGATAAATTTCTGTAGCAATTTCACTTTCTAAAGGAAAAGATAACATTCCCATGACAGAATACCCTAGTAGGTAGGGCATAAGGTAAAATCTAATCATATAAAAGAACCAGGCTACGTAAAGAGGAACAAGAGGATCTATAATGAATGAAGGAGTTATAGGTTTAAATAATCTTATTAATGGGTTTGTTAATTTTACAAAAGCTTTCATAAAAAAAAATTCTGAGTTTTCTCGTTGAAAAATATTCATCGCAACTCTTCCAATTAGAGTCCACATTATAACACCTAAAATATAATCAATTATAAGAATAAAGGGATGAATTTCTGGCATAAATATAAAAAGGAATTTTGTTTAAAAATTTACTAAGGGGCGAAATAAATCGCCCCTTAATAATAAATTTAATTAGTGTTGTTTTCCAAGAATTGTTTTACCACTTGGAATACGAAGCTCGTCAATCATATCTTGAGTAGCTCTGTCTGGTGCTTTTGTTAGTAAACTAACAACTACCATAGAAACTAAACTAACCAACGATCCAAAGATACCGAATGTAAGTTGAGTAATACCCCAGAATCCAGCTCCACCAGTACGTACCCAAACTAGATACCAAGTACCAGTCTGCTAATCCCAGAAGCATTCCTGCAACAGCACCAGGACCATTCGCTCTTTTCCACCATACACCTAGTACAAGTGGGAAGAACAATCCTGACATCGCAAAGTCAAAAGCCCAGATTACTGAACCTAAGATACCTTGGATACCCATTGCGGCAATAGTTGCTCCAGCAAAACCAATGATTACAAGTAATACCCTTGCAACAATTAATCTTTTCGCAGCTTCTGCTTTTGGATCAATGATCTTGTAGTACAAGTCATGAGACAAAGCATTTGCGATTGCTAAGATCAAACCATCGGCAGTAGACATGGCAGCGGCCATACCTCCAGCAGCAACCAGACCTGAGATTACATAAGGTAATCCAGCAATTTCTGGAGTAGCTAATACAACAGCTTTACCACCCATGAAAAACTCATTTAATTCAAGAGTTCCATTTCCGTTAAAGTCGCTGACAAACATCAGGTTAGCTTGGTTCCAGTTTTGATACCAATCTATCGCTTGAACTTCAGCTATTGATTTACCAATAATCCCTGTTGAAAGTGTTGGATCAATCAGTGATAGTTTTGATAATGTAGCTAACATTGGCGCAGTTGAGTATAAAATAAAGATGAAAAGTAGCGACCATGCTACAGATCTTCTAGCTGATTTTACACTTGGAGTAGTAAAGTATCTCATCATAACGTGAGGCAAAGAAGCTGTTCCCGCCATCATACAAATTGCTAGAGAAATGAATCCCCAGTTTGTTCCATTAACTGATGAGTGTGCTTTAGTTATTCCAGCCAAACCTTTCGGTACTGTAGCTAAGTCTGCAGCTGAGTTTTCACAAACCCAAACTGACTTTCTAGTTCAGCAATTCTAGCCACTTCATCTCCCAACATTAAATGTGGGAAGAATCCAGCACCCATTTTACTACTGATCCAGAATACAGGAAGTAAGTAAGCAATAATTAAAACTATATATTGCGCAACTTGCGTCCATGTAACCGCTCTCATTCCACCAAGCATTGAACACATCAATATACTTGCTAATCCGACGTACACAGCAATTTCAAAAGGAATATCTAATGCTACTGAAGCAATAGTTCCTGTTGCATTTATTTGTGCAGTCACATATGTGAATGAAGCTACTGTTAATACTAGTACTGCAGAAAGTCTTGCTGCATTACCACCATATCGTGTACCAACAAAATCTGGAACTGTGTAACAGCCAAATTTTCTCAAGTAAGGTGCTAGTAAAGTAGATACAAGTATATAACCACCTGTCCATCCAACTAGTAGTGCCATATATCCATAGCCCTTAAAGTAAATACCACCTGCCATCGCAACGAATGATGCACCAGACATCCAGTCTGCTGCAGTAGCCATTCCGTTAAATACAGTAGGTACTTCTCTGCCTGCTACGTAGTAAGCGTCCATCTGAAGTGTACGTGATAACCAACCGATTATCGCATAGATAGCAATGGTGAATATAACAAAAGAAATTCCTATTGCTTTTGCAGACATTCCCATTTGTTCAGCAATCGCCATCAATATTATGAACCCTATAAAACCACCTGTATAGATTCCATAAACTTTTGGTAGATTGTCTATAAATTTACCTTTTATCATTAGCTATCCTCTCTTTCAGTGAAACCAAACTCTTCATCTATCTTCTCTTGTCTACCTGCAAACCAGAAATTCAAAATTACAAATGCTAATAATGAACCCTGACATGTCATATAATATGACAATGGGTAACCAAAAGGTTTGAAGCTAGATGCTTCCATTTCAGTTCCGAAAAAAAAGATGCCAATTGAGAATACAAACCAGATTGCTAAAGTAACAAACAGTAGCCCCCTAGTTTTTTCCCAGTGTTTTGCTTTATTTGACATTTTACTCTCCCTATATAGTTAAGAAAGAAACTTTAACCATAATGAGATAGATTGAAAGCCCTTAAAAAGGTCGAATTAGGGCCATTTTTGTAATATAAAGCATACAAAAGGTAGGTAAAATTGCTTAAATATAAACTTAAATTAAAAGACATAAAACTAGAAGATTTTAGAGTTTATTTATTTGCTTTGTTTAAAGGAGTTCTTCCAAAGAAAAAGATTAAGAATATAGAAGACCTTACACTGTTTATTCAAACAAAATCAGCATGGGTATCGCAGGTAACTCTATATAATTACTTAAAAACAAGAATGGGAACCAAGTGGGTATTACACTTTGATGATGAAGTATTCTTAGCATCCATTAACAAAGCTAAATGGAATATTTATTCTATAGCACTTCAGGATCTTACTTTTTATAGCCTATCGTATTTGAATGTTTTTTGTAATTATAAGGACATGAGTAAAGCCAATGAAGTTTATGATAAAATTTTGACCAAAGAAAAAAAAAATGAAATGCCAGAAGAAATTATTTCACAAGCAAAAGAAAAATTTGAAGAAAGATTAGAAAAGATTGATTGGAATACATATTATAAATCTTGGCCATTTAATGAAAGTGCTCTAACCTTATATAAGTGGGCACCAGTGGCTGATGAATTAAAAATTTTAGATAGAAAAATCGTGTTAAATTCTATGATCTTAAAATGGGAAAATATTGAAAAAGAATTTAAAGAATTAATTAAGATTTAAATATTTTTTCTATTATCAACTAAGCTTTGCACAACACTTGGATCGGCTAAAGTAGATGTGTCACCCAATTGATTATGCTCGTTAGCAGCAATTTTTCTTAAAATTCTTCTCATAATTTTTCCAGATCTAGTTTTTGGAAGACCAGGTGAAAAATGAATAATATCAGGCGTTGCAAGTGGTCCAATCTGTTTTCTAACCCAAAGTTTAAGATCTCTTTCAAGATCTAGATCTGATTTTTCTCCTAAATTTAAAGTAACATAGCAGTATAAACCATTACCCTTGATATCATGAGGATACCCAACAACTGCAGCTTCAGCAACTTTAGGGTGAGCAACAAAAGCACTTTCAATTTCAGCAGTTCCCAAATTGTGACCAGATACAATAATTACATCATCAACACGTCCTGTGATCCAGTAGTATCCGTCTTTATCTCTTCTAGCTCCATCGCCTGTAAAATATTTTCCATCAAATTGAGAGAAATAAGTATCAATAAATCTTTGGTGGTCACCATAAACAGTTCTCATTTGTCCAGGCCACGACTGTGAAATGCATAATCTTCCTTCACCGGCACCTTTTATTTCTTTTCCACTTTTATCAACTATAGAGGGCTTAATTCCATAAAAAGGTTTGGATGCAGAGCCAGGTTTTAAATTCATAGCACCTGTTTGTGGACTAATTAAAATTCCACCAGTTTCAGTTTGCCACCATGTATCAACTATAGGACATTTTGAATTTCCAACTGTTTTATAATACCACATCCAAGCTTCTGGATTGATTGGTTCTCCGACAGTCCCTAATAATTTTAATGATTTTCTTGAAGTTTTTTTAACAGGTTTGTTTCCCTCTCTCATTAAGGCTCTGATAGCCGTTGGCGCTGTATAAAAAATATTAACTTTATATTTATCGATTATCTGCCACCATCTTGAACTATCAGGATAAGTTGGAACACCTTCAAACATTATTGTTGTTGCACCATTAGCAAGAGGTCCATAGATTATATAGCTATGACCTGTTACCCAGCCAATGTCAGCAGTACACCAGTATATATCCTTGGGTTTATAATTAAAAATATGTTGGTGAGTCATTGATGTATAAACCATATAACCACCCGTTGTGTGTAAAACACCTTTTGGTTTTCCAGTAGATCCAGAAGTGTAAAGAATAAACAAAGGATCTTCAGCATTCATTTCTTCAGGATCACACTTGTTTGATACATCTTTAATTAAGTCATTATACCAAACGTCTCTTCCTTTAACCCAGTCGACTTTATTTCCTGTTCTTTTTACGACTATGCATTTTTTAACATCAGGGCATTTTCTTAACGCTTCATCTGTAATTTTTTTTAAAGGAATTGTTTTGCCAGCTCTTACCCCTTCATCAGCAGTAATGATGTACTCTGACTCACAATCATTAATTCTTGTAGTGATAGATTCAGCTGAAAATCCACCAAAAATAATAGAATGAACTGCACCAATCCTAGCACAAGCCAACATTGTTATCGCAAGTTCTGGGATCATAGTTAAATAAATTGTAACTCGATCACCTTTTTTTATGCCTAGTTTTTTTAAACCATTTGCAGCCTTAGAAACCTCTTTATGTAATTGCTTGTAAGAAATTTTTTTTGTATCTTTTGGGTTATCACCAACCCAGATAATCGCTGTCTTGTCTTTTTTATCTTTAAGGTGACGGTCTATACAATTGGCAGAAGCATTTAATGTTCCATCTTCATACCATTTAATCTTAACTTCTTTTTTACTATATTTAACATCTTTAATTTTTTTATAGGGCTTAATCCAGGTTATTCTTTTCCCTTCAGTTTTCCAAAAGTTATCATTATTTTTAATTGAGTCAGAATATTTTTTTTGGTATTTTGCTTTATTTATTAAAGCACTTTTTACCCACTCAGGTTTAGTTTTAAAAACCAATTCTTTTTCCTCAATTTTTTTTGAAACTTTTCTTTTAATAGGTTTTATTTTTTTCTTAACCTTGGAATTTTTAGGGATTTTTTTTTTTTACTTTTGTTTTTTTTTGTTTTGGCATGAAATTTTTTAATATTTAAATATTACCCATCTTATTTAAAATTTTCCAGCTTTTAGAGTCAATTGGCATGACAGATAACCTGCTCTGTCTAATTAGTGATAAATGACTAAGATCCTTATTTTTTTTGACCTCTTCAAGTGTTACGCTCTTTTTTAACTTTTCTTTAAATTTTACTTGAACTGCCACAAAACGACCATCCTTGTCAGTCTTATCCAAGAAAGCCTCTTTAATAATCTCAACTATACCAACAATTTCTTTGCCAATATTTGAATGATAAAAAAAACAAAGATCTCCCTTTTTCATTCCTTTTAAATTTTTAGCTGCTTGATAATTTCTTACCCCATCCCAGGGAGCACCTTTTGCCCCAGCTTTTTTTTGTTGATCAATTGACCAAACATCAGGTTCTGATTTCATTAACCAGTAGTTCATCTAATTGTTTCTCCAATGTTTACTTACTTTATTCATACTACACATTTTGTTTTACACTATTTTTAACAAACACGTGACATGTTATGTGACATGTATTTTAAAATTCTAAGTAATAAGTTTTATCTTTTATTTTTTTAAGAGAGATGTAATCCTGGCCGTAATTCCTTAAAGTATCTATTGTGATTGTTTCTAGTCGCTCAAGGTGTCCTTCACGCTCCAATTTACCCTTGATATATTCCCCTAAGATTTCCCTATTATCTTTTGTCATAATTCCTTTATATCCATCAGAAGCTGTAATCATATTTAATTTGTAATATTTTTTATCATCAAAAACATAAGCAATGAATTTACCCACTGGATAATCTTTTGTTCTTTCACTCTTTTTTGATGTAATTTCTACTTCATACCATGGTCTAGGACTATATTTTCCAGTCTTTGGATTTTTTCTTCCTTTTTCAAAATATAGATTTAGAGATGATCTTGGTTGCTCATCTACTCGTAATTTAATCTTTGTTTCACTTAAAATTTTTGATTTAGGAAATGATGCTTTAGATATTTCATACTTAGATAATTTTTCTTTACTTTTTTTCTTCTTTTTTTTTTTAATAGTAAGCTCAACATTATCTAGGTTTGCACATAATTCTTTTGAGGTAAAAAGATGATTTAAAAATTTAGAAATATGGTCTTTGCTACCTCTATCTAAAACAGAAGTATTGCATTCTAAATTCCCGTACATTCCAGTTCCAGAAAAATTAGATGAACCCACAAATATTAAATCATTTTGATCTTTTTTAAATTTATAAATCTTTCCATGATATTTTCTTAAGGTTATATAAACACCACTTTCATTGTTAATTTTTTTTAAATCTTTATTTAATTCTTCTAAAGTTTTTTTTTGATTTTTGCTTACACCTTCATGGTAAATCATCCCTACTAAAATTTTACAGAAGCCTCTTTTTGCTATCTCTAAGAGTTTATTTCTATTTTTTTCAATTGTCTGAGGATCAAAATAACCACTAGCTATCTCTAGTGAGTTAAAATTATCTATATTTCTAAATATTTCTTTTCCAAAATCGCCACCAAAGTCTTTTTCATTAGTAAACATATATTTACATATTAGGTTTTATATAAGCATATTCAATTTTGGCGAAAGTTTTAAGTATTGAATCGAATATGATTTTGGCGCCTTTTACAGGTACTGCCATTCCTATTTGTTTACGAACTTCCTCTTTTGAGCCAGTGAAGATGAAGTTGTCAGGAAAAGTTTGCAGTCTTGCTCTTTCTCTATTTGTTAAGGCTCTATTTTCTTTCCAGTGATACACATGTGTTCCACCACCACCACTGCCAGTTACTGTATAAGAAGGCTTATCAGGGTGTAACCTCCTGTAAATTTGACTGATCTTTGCTCCTTTAACATTTAATTGTAAATGCTTTGGTATCTCAGAATTAAAAGCATTCTTGCCTGGTTTAATATATTTTAATCTTTCAATTACTTGTTTCGAATTATTTGTTAGTTCGTTGTTATAAGCATTGACAGGTATATTATTCAATGCTTCCTTAGCGGTCATTATTTTATAATTAGGTTTAGGAACTTTAAATTTAAGGTTTAATTCTTTTTTAATACCCACAATAATTATTCTGTGTCGTGCTTGAGGAATTCCATAATCTTCAAACTTATATTTATGGACAGTCAAATTATAACCTTTGCCTGCACTCTCTAGATCTTTAAGAATTTTTAAAAAAGTTTTTCCTTCATTTGAACTTTTCATACCCCCAACATTTTCTGCCACAAACCAAGTAGGGTGGTATCTATTTATTAATTCAACTCCATAAGTATAGAGAGGTCCAAACTTTCCTTCAATACCTAGACTTTCACCAACATTGCTAAAATCATTACAAGGAAAACCATAAGCAAAGCAATCAAACTCTGGGAGAATAATTTTTTTTTTATCAACTAGATTGAAAAAGTTTTCAACTTTTTCACAAAACATGGCTTTTGTTTTAATGTTTTTTTCATAAGTATTGCAAGAAGCTTGATGGTAATCTGAGGCCCACGCATGCTCAATTGAGTGAATATTTTTTTTATCCTTAATCTTGCTTAAGCCCGCACCATAACCCATGCCTCCAGGTCCACTAAAAAATTCTGCAAGTTTAAATTTAGTCATAAATATTTATTACACTATTTCTAAAATTTTGCAGCTAAATAGTATTAGCTTAATATAAATCTTTATTGTGCCAGGTAAATAAATCTGCTTCAAAAGATACGTCTCTAAATTTTAGTAGTGCCTTATATTTTTCAAGTCTCTCTTCCTTTTTGACATTTTTTAAGTAGTTAAGAATTTGGTCGTATGTTAATCCTTTCAATCTATCTTTCTTAATATCTATATATTCTTCATATTCCATACCACAAACTGCATAACCTTTTTTTGGATTAATATGTTCTGAATAGCTAATAGTATCGTCGGTTTCCTTTAATACATCGTAATAGTGAATACATTGATTTTCCGACTCAAAAAGACAATCTCTTCTATAATCGAATAGTTCTAGTTGCATATATTGGGGGTTATTAAAATTCTGAAAAT
This sequence comes from Candidatus Pelagibacter sp. Uisw_090, assembly GCF_047717845.1. Taxonomy (GTDB): domain Bacteria; phylum Pseudomonadota; class Alphaproteobacteria; order Pelagibacterales; family Pelagibacteraceae; genus Pelagibacter. The sequence goes on along the minus strand of NZ_CP159810.1, from coordinate 1,287,350 downwards.
GAACTTTAACAATTTTTAATATAATAATTAAAAGTGGCAATATTTTGATTGATTTCGGACGTTAAAATCGTGCCATGTCATGTGACATGTATTGTGGGCCTTTAAGTGATATTAATCAATATTTTTAGAAAGGAAAGTAAAGTAAAAGTTGGTGGGTGTCCGTGGAGTCTTATCGGAGAACAACAAGTGTTGGTTTCATTAACCAATAGGATTTTGTCATAATTTATAGAATAAATTTTTTAATTAATTAACTAAACCTTTACCCAATTTCAAAGTGCTTTTATATAAATAATATTTTCTAAATATTAAACATATTTTTATTTAAGAATTTACTGTTTTATTAAATATAGCTCATTTTTTTTAAAATTATAAGAATCAGTATTGATAACGATACCACCAAAGATATCTTTCTTTTTATAGTAAATTTATCAAACACATACTTCACATTTGTATTTGTTAATTGGTTTTATCAAGTATATTATAAGAATAAGAATAACTTTAAAATTTAATTTAGTAAGCAAACTCCAAAATGAATAAAAAAAATATTACTAAAAATAAGTATATTTGGATTCTTGGTGGTGGAAGAATGCAATATTTTAATATTTTAGCCGCTAAAGAACTAGGATATAAAATTTTAATTACAGACATTAATAAAAACTGTTTTTGTAAATCTAATGCTGACTTATTTTTTCAAGTTGATATTTTTAACATTAAAAAAAATTTAGATCTTTTAAATAAAATTAAAAAAAAAATTGATATTAAATCTATTTTTGTTGCAGGTATTGATTGCACTATCACAGCTGCAACTTTAGCAGAAAAACTTAATCTAGTTACTTCAGGTGTAAAAATTGCAAAAATTACAAATAATAAATATTTATTTAGAAAATTTTTATTTAAAAATAATTTAATAGATTTCCCATTTTTAAAAATAAAAAATATAAATAAAAATATAAATAAAAATATTGAAAAAAATATTGGATATCCATTCATAATAAAAAATACTGATAATAGTGCTAGCAGAGGGATGCAAATAATTAAGAGCAAAGTTGAGAGTAAGAATTTAAAAAAAATCATTGCAAAAGCAATCAAGGTTTCAAGGTGTGGTTATTGTACGGTTGAAAAATATTTTACAGGAAGTGAACATACGGTAGAAACATTATTTGATATTAATGGAAAATTTTATCCATGCTTTATCACAGATAGATATTTTGATCACAGTTCGGGTAAAGCATTAGAAATAGGCCTGAGAAACCCAACACAATTGTCAGAAATTATGCAAAAGAAAATATTTAATTATTGTAAGAAGGTAGCCTCCAAGTTAGGTGTAAAAGTCGGACCTGCAAAATTTGATCTATTAATAGACAGAGGTAAACTAATTATATTAGAGATGACTACTAGATTGTCAGGTGGGTTTGATTGTCAAATCCTTGTGCCTGCAGCAACAGGAAAAAAGGTAATTGAAGCAGCAATGCAAATATCACTTGGACATAAATTTAATAAAAAATTATTAGATAAAAAATTTAATAGAACGGCATTAAGTACAACTGTTTGGCCGAGACCAGGTAAAATATTAAAAATAAAATACAAAAAACCTAAAATATCAAAAAACGACATTTTGGAAGTTATTTTTACAAAGAAAAGCGGTGATTCTATTCAAGATTATGAAAATTGTGCCGATAGACCGTGCTTTATTATAGGCGCATCCACAAATGAAAAAAAAACTATAGACTTAATCAATAAAGCAAAAAAATGTATACACATCATCACTAAATGAAAAAAAAATTATTAATCTATGGTGCTGGAGCAATAGGTAGGGGTTATCTGCCCTGGGTTTTTTCTGAAAAATTTTATGATTTGTACTATGTGGATGTAAGTAAATCTTTAATTTCAGATATTAAGAAAAAAAAATATTATCAAACATTTAAAATATCAAACAATAAATATATTTCAAAAAAAGTTTTTCCAAAGAAAATATATTTATTGAATGAAGAAATTGACTTTATAAACAATTTTGATTTAATAATTACCTGCGTAGGAACAAGACAGGTAAAAAATATAGTAAAAAACATTTCTTTTTTTAAAAAAGACATCCTTTGTTTAGAAAATGATCCAGATATTGTAGATTATCTTAAAAAAGAAAGTAAAAAGAAAAATATATATTTTGGAATTCCAGATGTAATTACGTCAAATACAGCCTCAAAAAAAATAAAAAAAATAAATAAACTTAATCTTATAACAGAAGATGGCCTTTGTTTTATAGATAGAAAATTAAAAATTAAAAATACAAAAGCTATTTTTTTAAATCAAAAAGAACTAAGAGTTCAATGGCTAGCTAAATTTTATATACATAACTCTTCTCACTGTATAGCTGCATATTTGGGAAATAGAATTAAAAATATATATGTGCACGAAGCTTTACAAAATACCAGGATAAAAAAAGTTATAAAAGATTGTATTTTAGAATTATCTAAAATGTTGATCAAAAAATATAGTTTAGATAAAAAATTTACTAAATTTTATGGATCAAAAGAGTTTAAAAGATTTTCAAATAAATTATTATTTGATCCAATATCTAGAGTTGCAAGAGAACCGTTTAGAAAACTTCAAAGAAAAGAAAGATTAATAGGAGCTGCAAACGAATGTTTGTCTGTAGGAATTAAACCCAATGCTCTTGCGGTAGGAATTTTATCAGCAATACAGTATAAAAATATTAAAGATGAAGATTCTGGTATAAAAATATTGAGAAAAGCACTAGATAAAAAAGAGTTTTTAAAAATAATTTTAAATCTACAAGATGGAGAACCTTTGCATCAGTTTTTACTTGAAAACTGGGAATCAAATTCCTTAAAACTTAACTCAATCAAAAATGACAATAGAAAATAAATTAATTTTAGCAATTAGAGCTGCAGTTAAGAGTGGAGAAATTTTAGTTAAAAATTATTCTGAGGAAACAAAATTTAAAATAAAATCTAAAATGAATAGGGATGTTTGCACAAAAATAGATATAGATGGTGAAAATATAATATTAAAAATACTTAAAAAAAAAAAGAAAAAACAAATTTTTTATTTGAGGAAAATGGATATCTAAAATACTTCAAAAAACCAAATTTTACATGGATCGTTGATGCTCTTGATGGGACAGTAAACTATATTCACAAAATACCTTATTTTTGCACATCAATAGCACTTAAGGATAAAAAAAAAATACTTTTTGGTGTAATTTTTAACCCTCTTACAAACGAACTATATTATTCTGACCAAAATGGTGGAGTTTTTAAAAATGCAAGCAGAATCTATATTGACGATTGTCCAATATCGGAAAGCTTGATTGCCGTATCTTTTTCATCGAGTCATATGAATAAAAAAAACAAAGAACTAGAATTATTTAAAAAAATGAATTTTATTTCACAAGGTGCTTTACGAACAGGTTCAGCAGGAATGAATTTAGCATATTTTTCTGAAGGAAAACTTTCAGCCTGTGTAGGCTTTCAAAATAAAATTTGGGATGTTGCTGGAGGATTAGCTTTAGCAGAAAAAAATGGAGCCCAAATATATTATAAGTATAAAAATAAAAATAAAACAATAATAAGCTTCATAGTTGCAAATAAAAATAATTTTAAAACTTTACGTGATTTATGTAAAAAAACATTAGATGAGTAAAAAATATCAAATTAAAACTAATGTTCATATTTCTAAAAAATTTTCTTAATAACATTAAAATAAATAAAAATATTTTTAGAGCATATTTTTCCATTAAAGAACATGACGACACAACTAAACAAAATAATTCTTTCAAGTTAAAAGCATTGATATGGATAAGTGCAACTAGTCAAAAATAATTTATATTTGTATATAATAGCTATAGTTTTACACCTGCACCCTTTAAAAAGACAGCATTTGCATCTAAGGGCCATCTAGGTTTTGCTGGACTATCTAATTCACTAAAATGTTTTAATTTAAATTTTTCTAGTCCAACCATTGCAATCATTGCCGCATTATCTCCACATAATTTAGTAGGTGGAAATATTGCTTCAAACCTTTCTTCCTTACAAAGATTAGTTAGAACTTCTCTAATTTTTTTATTTGCAGCAACTCCACCCGCAACTACGAATATATTTTTTTTTGCTACATTTATTTTTTTAAATTCTTCAAAAGCAATTTTACTTTTTTTATATAATATCTCTTCAATAGTTTTTTGAAAAGATGCTGCTAAGTCATATCTTTCTTGATCAGTTTTAATTTGTTTCGAGATTTTTAAAATAGCAGTTTTTAATCCTGAAAATGATAAGTTACAACCACCCCTATGAAAAATTGGCTTGGGCAATAAATATTTATTTGGATCACCTTTTTTTGCATATATTTCAATTTGTGGTCCACCAGGAAATTCTATACCTAATAATTTTGCTGTTTTATCAAATGCCTCACCCACAGCATCATCAATAGTTGTTCCTAATCTTCTATAATTTCCTAACCCTTGAACACTTAAAAATTGAGTATGACCTCCAGAAATTAAAAGTAGCAAGTAAGGATAGTTTAATTCAGAATTTAGTTTTGGACTTAATGCATGCCCCTCTAAATGATTAACAGCTATAAATGGTTTATTGAGGGAAGAGGCCATTGCTTTTCCAAAACTTAATCCAACAGATAGACAGACTATAAGACCTGGTCCTGCTGTTGCTGCTATAGCATCCAGATCTTCCATTTTTACTCCACTTTCATCAATTGCTTTTTTAGTGATTATATCTATTTTATCCATATGAGATCTTGCAGCAAGCTCAGGAACAACACCCCCAAATTCCTTATGAATATCAAATTGGCTTGAAACAATGTTTGATAAAATTGTTGGCATTCCTTGTTCATTTTCTGTTATGATAGAAGCAGCTGTTTCATCACAGCTTGATTCAATTCCTAGAATTAGGGGCTTTTTAATCATTAAATTAGTTTTTATTAATTATACATTCTCAATATAAGCATGAAGTATAAAGCAAATAAATGAAAAATAAAAAAATTATTATAGGGTCAAGAGGAAGCAAATTAGCATTAATCTATGCTGAAAAAGCTAGGGAAAAAATTCTTAGCTATGCAAAAGATTTTGGAATTGAAGAAGTAATCATTAAAGAAATTGTAACCAAGGGTGATCAAGTTCAAGATAAAAGGTTATCTGAGGTTGGAGGTAAGGGTCTTTTTTCAAAAACTATAGAGGTTGAATTATCAGAAAAAAAAATAGATATAGCTGTGCATGCATTAAAAGATATGCCTTCTGAAGAAACTGAAGGTTTATTAACAAATTGTTTTTTAGAAAGAAACGACCCAAGAGAAATTTTAATTAGCAAAGATAATAAACATCTAAAAGATTTAGCTTCAAATTCAATTATTGGAACATCCTCATTTAGAAGAGAATTTCAGATTAAAAAAATAAGAGAAGATCTTGATTGTAAATTAATTAGAGGAAATGTTGATACAAGAATAAGAAAACTTAATGAGAATTTATATGATGCAATTATTTTATCATATGCTGGAATCAATTCTTTGGGTTTAAATCAAAATATCTCTCAAGCTTTTTCTACTTCAGAAATTATACCCTGTGCTGGACAAGGAGTTATTGCCTTGCAATGTAGAGATAATGATGAAGATTTAATTGAGTTATTAAAACAAGTTGATCATCAATCAACACATAACTCTATAAAAGCTGAAAGAAATGTTTTAAAGGTTTTAGAAGGAGATTGTGAAACAGCAGTAGGAGCATTTGCTAGTATTGAGGGTGATAAAATTAATCTTGAAGTAGAGCTATTTTCCCTAGATGGCAGTAAAAGATTTTATTTAAAGTCATCTGAAGATATAGACAAAGCAGAAGAGTTAGGAATAGAGATGGGAAAAACTCTTAAAAAGATGTCTAATAATTCTTACAAAAAATAATATGCATATTTTATTCACACGACCCTTAGAAGATTGTCATGAAATGATATTAAAATTTCAATCATTAGGTCATGAAATATCTCATTTACCATTAATTAATATTGAGGGTTTAAAATATGAAGCTCCAAACTATTCTGAGTTTAAAGGTATTATTTTTACAAGCAGTAATGCTATTAAATTTTTGGATATAAAGAACATTGATAAAAAATTAAAATGCTTTTGTGTTGGAGATGCTACTGAAAAAAAAGCTAGAAGTGCTGGTTTTCAAAATGTTTTTGCAGCTGAAGGAAATGTTAATAATCTTAAGGAATTAATCTTACAAAATTTTAAACCTTCTGAAGGAAAGCTAATTTATATAAGTGGAGAAATAATCTCTAGTAATTTAGATAAGGAACTCATTTCAAGTGGGTATACGATAGATCGACTAATTAATTACAGGACCAACTCAATTGAAAAATATGATGAAAGCTTTATTGAAAAACTTAAATTGAAAATGCCTGAAATTATTTACATTTATTCACAAAATAGTGCGATTAATTTTTTAAAAGTAATTAAAAATTATCAGCTAGAAACCTTATGTATGAATACTAATTTGATGTGCATTGGAGAAAAAACCTCTTCAATTCTTAATGAAATTAAATGGAAAAAAATTTTTCTTTTTAACCCTGGAGAAGAGGAATTTTTGCTATATAAAATTTAATTATGGACATATTTAGTAATTTTAGTGATCTGTTTATTTCTGTTTGGTCTAAAGGAATTCGTGGAGTTGATATTTTTCAGATACTAATTGGTATTGGAATATTTTTTATTTTTTTAATTTTTAGAGGAATAATAAGTAAAGTTATTATTAAAAGACTAGAAGCAATTTCAAAAAGAACTACAAATAAATTAGATGACACCTTTGTCCATGCAATGGAAGGACCAGCTAGATTTTTACCAATTGTTTTAGGTTTCTTTATTGCAAGTTATTATATGTCTTTTGCAGATGATGGGAGAGCCATAGTTGATACAATTAATCGAACATTAATTACAATTTTAATATTCTGGGTTATTCATCAAATTATTGAACCAATTTCTTATATTTTAAGTGGGCTAGATAAAATGTTAACCCGTGAGTTAGTGGGCTGGATTATAAAATCTTTAAAGATTTTAATTTTTATTTTAGGGCTAGCAGCTGTTCTTGAACTTTGGGGAATAAAAATTGGACCAATTATTGCAGGACTGGGTTTATTTGGTGTTGCTGTTGCTTTAGGTGCACAAGACTTATTTAAAAATTTGATTTCTGGAATTTTAGTTTTAGTTGAAAAAAGATTTAAAATAGGGGATTGGATTTTAGTTGAAGGTATTATTGAAGGTATTGTTGAGAAAATTGGTTTTAGATCAACAGTTTTAAGAAAGTTTGATAAATCTTTAGCCATAATTCCTAATTTTCAGTTTGCTGAAAATGCAGTTATCAATATTAGTGAGACAACTAACTGGAGAATAGATTGGGCAATAACACTTCAATACGACACTACTGTTGAACAACTAAAAAAAATTAGAAATGAAATTGAAGGTCACATTAATAAAAATGATGATTTTGACAAAGCTGTAGGAGTTGCAGTTAGAGTTGAAAAATTTTCAGATAGTTCGATTGATATGAGGGTTAGATGTTTTACTACCTCTAACAGTTTTTCAACTTGGTTGGAGGTTAAAGAAAAACTTGCAATTGAAATAAAACAAATTGTTGAAGGAAACAAAGCAGCTTTTGCTTTCCCAAGTCAGTCAATTTATGTTGAGAAAAAATGATAGCCATTTTTTACTTAGCCCTTCAAATATTAAAGCTTTATTCTTATGTGGTAATTGCGAATGTAGTTATCAGCTGGCTTGTTTCCTTTAACATTATAAATACTCAAAATAGGTTTGTTTACTCAATATTAGAAATGACTTACCGATTAACTGAGCCAATGTTGAATAGAATAAGACGATTTCTTCCTAACCTAGGATCATTAGATATTGCACCAGTAGTACTACTGTTGTTGATTTGGTTTATAGAAATGTGTATGAAACTCTACATTGCGCCAATGATTTTTTAGGGAAATTTATGATCTTAATAGATGGAAAAAAAATAGCAGCTGAACTCAGAGAAGAACTAAGACAAGAAGTTGTAGAGTTAAAAGCTAAACACAATAAAACTCCAGGACTTACAGTAATATTAATTGGAGATATGACTCCTAGCCAAATTTATGTTCGTATGAAAGAAAAAGCTGCGAATGAAGTGGGGTTAAAATCTGAAGTAATTAGATACCCAGGGACTGTGGAGGAAAAAACAGTATTAGATAAAATTGATGAGCTAAATAAAGATGAAAGTATTTCAGGAATTTTAGTTCAACTACCTTTACCAAAACATATTGATAAGCAAAAAGTTATTGAAACTATTTTGCCAGGTAAAGATGTTGATGGGTTTCATCCAATGAATGTTGGTAATCTTTCATCAGGATATGAAAGCTCAGTACCTTGTACGCCCTTAGGATGTTACTTAATGATTAAAAAAATTGAACCAAATCTAAGTGGAAAAAAAGCTGTTATGATTGGCAGATCAAACTTAAATGGTAAACCAATGGCACAACTACTTTTAAAAGAAAATTGTACGGTAACGATAACTCATTCAAAAACTAAAGATTTAAAAGCAGAATGTTTAGAGGCAGATATTATTGTTGCGGCAGTTGGTATCCCAGAACTTGTAAAAGCTGACTGGGTTAAAAAAGATGCAATCGTAATTGATGTTGGAATAAATAAAACTGAAAATGGTATTGTTGGAGATGTTGCTTTTGAAGAAGTATCAAAAGTTGCAAGAGCTTTAACACCTGTTCCAGGTGGAGTAGGGCCAATGACTATTGCCTGCTTGCTAAAAAATACTATTGAGTGTTTTAAAAGAACTCAAAAATAAAAATTTTCCATTTCCCTCTAATAATTCCTTACCATTTGAAGAAGGACATGTTTATTTTTTAGTTTTTCCTATGACTATCTTGCAAGCTAATAACAAAAAATGACCAGTCATGACTTAAGTAACTTTTAAATGACTAGTAAGCTTATAATTAGTTGATAAAGGAATATTAATGTCCATATGTATCAAAACAAAAATTTAATTAAAAGAAACAACATAAATGATAAAATTTTTAATTTTCTTATTCTCAATTATTATTTATAACTCTTCAATAATTGCTATGGAAAAAAAACCTTATCATCATTTACTAGATGGAACTTTTAGAAATCCAGAAGGATCACCAGTTAGAACTAGTCAAGCCAAGTTTTCATACACACAATTCATTAAATTAAAAAAGAAAATAGACATGAACGTTCCAAAAGAACATGTTGTAGCTAAAGAGAAAGTTTTATCTGATTTAGAAAAGTATAAAAATGAAGATTATATTGCTTGGATTGGTCATGCTACATACTTAATTAAGTTAGGAGATACAACGATTATAACAGATCCAGTGTTTTCAAAAAATGCAGGACCTTTAATTTTTGGCCCAGATAGATTTACTGAGCCTGCTTTAAATTTAAATGAAATTCCAAAGACTGATTTATTATTATTAACACATAATCATTATGATCATCAAGATATGGGAACTATTAGAAAGTATCCGTTTAAAGATACAAAAGTTTTAACCCCTCTAAATCTTGGAAAATATTTTACAAAAAACAGATTTAACAATGTAAAGGAAATGGATTGGTACGAAGAAATTAAAGTTAATGAGGATTTAAAAGTAACATTACTCCCAGCTATTCATTGGTCTAAAAGAAGCTTAACAGATATGAATAAAACGCTCTGGGGTAATTTCTTAATTGAATATAAGGGTAAAAAAATCTTATTTGCTTGTGATACTGGTTATGGAAATATTTATAAAGAATTAGGTGAAAAATATGGTCCAATTGATTTAACAATGATTAATATTGGAGCTTATGACTTTAAGCCAATGTTTGATAAATCGATTTATCACACAACGCCAGAAGAAGCTTTAAATGTAGCAAAAGATTTAAGAAGTAAAAAGGTTATGGGAACACACTGGGGAACTTTTGTTTTATCTCTAGAGCCCATTATGGAACCACCTGTACGATTTAAAGCTAGTGCAGAAAAATATGGTTTTAACAAAGAAGATGCAATTATTTTTAAAATTGGAGAGATAAACTCTTTAAAAAATATATTATCAAATTAAGGTTATTTTTTTTCCATTAACCATAAAGCATTTTCACTTAAGAAAAATATTTTACCATTGGATGGATGAACTTGAATATCTCTTATTCTTCCAACATTATTTTTGAATATAAGATCTTCTTTCACATTAGTTAGATCATTAAATATTAATTTTCTTAAAGATTTATCTTTTAAAGAAGTAACCAGCGCATGCCCATTCCATTCTTTAAATTCATTTCCTTTGTAAATTGTAATAGCACTAGTAGCTATGGAAGGTACCCAATATTGAATAGCTTTAGTAAAACCTGGTTTCCATTTGGGACCAATCTTTGTTCCTGAGTAATTTTTTCCACCCCAGCCTAAAATTTTCCATCCATAATTTTCTCCTTTTTTTGCCTCTCCAAACCAATCGCCACCTCTTGCTCCATGATTACTTAAATATATTTTTCCATCATAATCGGAGAGTGTTAAACCTTGTGGATTACGAACGCCTATTTGATAAATTTCAGGTAACCAGTTTTTCTTACTTTCAAATTTTGGATTATCTTTTGGAATACTACCGTCAGTATGAATTCTAATAATACTACCAGGATGTTTTGTAGGATCTTGAGCAATCATACCCTGGCCTCTTTCACCAGCTGAGGCATAAATATAATCATCCTTAATCGCTAATCTTGAACCAAAATGATAACCAGAATCTATAGGAGGGTTTGCTTGAAAAATATTTTTAAAATCTAATTCTTGTTTATTTAATTGTGCTTTTGCAATTGATGTACTTGTTTTTGAATTTCCTCTATCTTCTGAATAAGAAATCCACAGAGTATTATCTTGGTAAATAATATCTAATAATCCACCTTGGCCGACTTCTAAAAAATTAAGATTATGTTTAATCTCTGTAACTTTTTTTGAAACAACATTAACAACTTTAATTTTTCCACTTTTTTCAGTAATAATGATTTCATTATTATTAATAAATGATGATCCCCAAGGTTCATCTAGCTCTATTATTTTAGTGAATGTATAATTATTGGAATAGCTTTTTGAAGCAAATAAAAGAAAAAAAATTATTAATAAAAAATATTTTTTCACTTTAAGAAAGTTTTGATCTACCACCATCAACAGCTATTATCTGTCCAGTAATCCAAGAACTCTCTTCGGTAATTAAAAATTTAGCGAGCGCTGCGGAATCTTTTCCTTCACCCAATCTTTTAAGAGGATGAGCTTTAGCAATTCCTTCTGCAATTGCAGGATTTTTTAACATTGGTTCTGCGATTTTAGATTTTGATAAACTTGGTGCAATACAATTTACTCTAATATGTGGAGCAAACTCAGCAGCCAGTGTAACGGTCAATCCTTCAACAGCAGCCTTTGCAGATGCAATAATTGTGTGATTAGTAAAACCTCTTTGAGCGGCAACAGTAGAAAATAAAACTACTGAACCTTTATTCTTTTTTAAAGTTTCTTGAAATCCTTTTATAGCTTCAATAGCCGAATAAAGGTTTAGTTTCATACATTTATTCATATCAGCCTCAGTAACCATTCTTAATGGTTTTAAATCAATAGAGCCCACACAGTAAGCAATACCCTTAATTTCATTAATATCTGATTTTACTTTTTCTATAAACCCATCTTCTAAAACATCAGCAACCGTATAAGAGCAACCCAACTTTTCTGCAATTACTTTAACTTCACTTTCATTTCTTGCAACTAGATGAACATCATTACCTGAATTTTTTAATTGTTCAGCTAAGCTAGAGCCTACAGAACCTGTCGCACCAAAAATAAGATATTTTTCTGACATATAATTTTTATTTAGTTATATTTAACTATGAAATTGTTTTTTATACTTGGCAATCAATTATTTCCATTAAAATACGTAGACCGCTTCAAAAAGGACCACTCTTTTTACATGGCAGAAGACTATGAACTATGTACTTATGAAAAGCATCATAAGCAAAAGATACTGCTATTTCTATCTTCTATGAGGTCATATGCGGATATGCTTAAGGCAAATAAATACAAAGTTGAATATTCTAAAATTGAGGACAAGGATTTTAAAGATACTTATTTTAAGAAATTAAAGATTATCATTGATAAAAAAAAAATTACTGAAATTTCAAGCTTTGAGGTCGAAGATAAATTTTTTGAAAAGAAAATTTTGCAATTTTTAAAAAAAGAAAAAATTAACTGGAATATTGTTCAAACTCCAATGTTTTTAAACTCAAGAGATGAGTTTAAAAGTTATTTAGCAAAATCAAAAAAACCTTTTATGGCAACATTTTATAAGGAGGTTCGTAAAAAATCTGGAATATTAATGGGAGCTGATGGAAACCCTATTGGAGGCAAATGGAGTTTTGATGAAGATAATAGAAATAAATTACCAAAAGATATATCAATACCAAAATTTCCAAAAATTAACGAAACCAGTCATACTAAAAAATTAAAACCAATTATTGAAAAATTATTTAAAGATCATCCCGGAAGTACAAATAATTTTTGGTTAGCAACAGAATATAATGATGTGGTTAAACTTTTAGATTTTTTTATTAAAGAAAAATCAAATTTATTTGGTGACTATGAGGATGCCGTTAATCAAAAAGACAATATTTTATTTCATAGTGCGTTAAGTCCATACATTAATTTAGGATTGATAACTCCTGAAATTATTATTCAAAAAATTTTAGAATTTCATAAAAAACACAAAATTAGAATGAACTCACTTGAAGGTTATATTCGTCAGATAATAGGCTGGAGAGAGTTTATGCGTGGAATTTACCAAGGTTACTCTAATGAAATGGAAACCAAAAATTTCTTTAAACATAATAGAACGATGAAAAAATCTTGGTATGAGGGCACAACTGGTTTGCCTCCATTAGATCATGCAATTAAAAATGCAGTTAACCACGGTTGGTCGCATCATATTGAAAGATTGATGATTTTATCAAATATAATGAACCTTTGTGAGGTGAAACCAACAATTGTTTACAAGTGGTTTATGGAGATGTTTGTGGATTCATCTGACTGGGTGATGGTTCCCAATGTTTATGGAATGGGCTTATTTAGTGATGGAGGTATTTTTGCAACGAAACCATACATCTGCGGATCAAGTTATTTTATGAAAATGATGGATTTTAAAAAAGGAGAATGGTGCAATACAATGGATGGTCTGTACTGGAGATTTATAGATAAAAATAGAAAATTTTTTTTAAAGAACCCTAGATTATCTATGATGGTTTATGTTTTTGATAAAATGAAAAATGAAAGAAAGAAAATGATTTTATCTGAAGCTGACAAGTTTATTAAATTAAATACAAATTAAAAATGTTAAAAAGCTTATTTATTATTTTTTTTTATCAACTTTTAGGTGAAGCTATTCAAAAATTTCTTGAAATAAATATTCCAGGACCTGTTATTGGTTTAATTTTATTATTATTATCGTTCATATTATTTTCTAAAAACATTAAACAATCTAAGAAAATAATTAAAGAAATTTCTTTAACTAGCCATCAGATTATAAGCTACTTATCATTATTATTTGTTCCAATAGGTGTTGGGGTTGTAATGCATATAAATTACCTAGGAGATAATTTATTCAAAATTTTTAGTATAATAATTATTGGCACGCTCACTACCTTAGTATTCACAGCATTCGTTATGGAAAAAATAATTAACCTAGAAAAGAAAAATGGCAAGAGAAGATAAACTGTATAAAATTTGGGTATATTTGCAGGCAGAACCTCTTTCTGGATCACCCTAACGCTAGGAGCATATTTAGTAGGTGATTATTTATATAAAAAATCTAATTTAAATCCATTGGTAAACCCTGTTGCAATAAGTATCTTAATTGTTTCTTCAGTTTTATTATTCTTAGATGTCTCCTATGATAGATATTTTGAGGGTGCAAAATTTATTCACTTCATGTTAGGTCCAGCAACAGTTGCTTTGGCTATACCAATTTTTGAAAAAAAAAAATTGATCACAAAAGAAGTTAAACCAATTATTTTTTCAATTTGTCTTGGAATACCTTTTGCAATTTTAATTACTTTTTATTTGGGAAAATTTTTTGGATTAAGTAATGAGATGATTTTAACAATGATACCTAGAAATGTGACGGCTCCTATTGCAATGGGTATCTCAGAGCTTATTGGAGGAATACCGTCTTTAACTGCAATAATTACAATAATTACTGGTATAATTGGTGCTTCATTGGGAACTTTTTTATTAAATGTTTTCAAAATAAAAGACATGAGTGCCAGAGGTTTTGCGTTTGGTTTGGCAAGTCATGGCATTGGAACAGCAAGAGCAATGAGTAAAAATAAAACAGCAGGTGTATTTGCTGCTCTAGCGATGGGTCTAAGTGGCATTGCAACTTCACTTTTTGTTTTAATTATAATTAAGCTTCTTATTTAATTTGTGAAAAAAGAAAATCTACCCTCAAAAATTTGCCCTGTTTGTAAAAGACCTTTTACATGGCGTAAGAAATGGAAGTTAAATTGGGATAAGGTAAAGTATTGTTCTAAGAAGTGCTCGAAGTGATTTATCTATCTTTATTTACTATATCTTTTTTAGCTGCAACCATTTTACCATTTTCATCTGAACTTACATTAGCAGGATTAATTGCAACATCAAATTATGATAATCTATTATTATTAATCGTTGCAAGCTTTGGGAATGTTTTAGGATCTGTTGTTAATTGGGCTTTAGGGTTTTATTCAATAAATCTTACTGCAAAAAAATGGTTTCCCTTTAAAGGTAGACAAATTGAAAGCTCTTCAAAATGGTTTGATAAATTTGGTAAATGGTCGTTATTATTTGCCTGGGTGCCTATTATTGGAGATCCGCTAACATTAGCTGCAGGATTATTTAGGGTTAAATTTTTAGAATTCTTAATTTTAGTATCGATTGGTAAAGTTAGTAGATACCTTCTTATTTATTATTTCATTTGACAGTTAGAAACAAAAGTGGTGATATGTAGTTGCGCTGAGTTAAGTTAAATTGCAGAGCGCGTTATAAATCCTGCTAAAGCGACATTTCAACCACCGCTTTAGACAGGTGGTTTTTTTTGAAATTTCTCAAATTTGAACCGGGTATTTGAATTGTATTGTGCACCCAGCATTTGCTTAAGCACTAAAAAGGAGAAAAGAGATTGTTTAAATTTATAACCCTCTTGTTTAACGTTTTTCATTTTCTTTTCTCTAATAATTTGGAGAAAAGAAATGACAAAAAATAAATTAACAGAAAGATTAGATAAAGGACCTGTAATTTGTGCTGAAGGTTTTTTATTTGAAATAGAAAGACGTGGGTACATGTCATCAGGGGAATTTGTTCCAATGGTATCTTTGGACCATCCAGAAGTTCTTGAAAATTTACATAGAGAATTTCAACATGCAGGATCAGATATTATTGAGGCCTTTACTTATAATGGACATAGAGAAAAAATGCGTGTTATTGGCAAAGAAGAGCTTCTTGAACCTCTAAACCGTTCAGCATTAAAAATTGCAAAAAAAGTAGCACTAGATACACCTAAAGAGTCTAAACCAAATTTGATGGCGGGCAATATTTCAAACTCAAATATTTGGAAGCACAATGATAAAGAATCTCAAAAAGTAGTTGAGGGAATGTTTACTGAAATGGTTGGCTGGGCTGTTGAGGAAGGTGCTGACATGTTAATTGGTGAAACTTTTTATTATGCTGAAGAAGCTTTTAAAGCTTTAGAAGTGATGAAAAAAACTGGGTTACCAACAGTATTAACCATATCTCCGATGGGTGAAAATAAAATGAGAGATGGGAAATCTGTTGTTGATACCTGCAAGGAACTTGAACAACGTGGAGCTGATGTTGTTGGTTTAAATTGTTTTAGGGGGCCAGCTACGATGTTTCCTTTTTTAAAAGCAATTAGAGAAGCAGTTAAATGTCATGTTGGAGCACTACCTATTCCTTATAGAACTAGTGAAGATTACCCAACATTTTTTAACCTACCAGATAGAAGCAATTGTGAGTGTCCATCTCCTCATGGAAGAACGTTTCCAACAGCATTGGACCCACACTTTTGTAATAGATATGAAATAGGTAAATTTGCAAAAGATGCTTATGCCCTGGGTATTAATTATTTAGGAGTATGCTGTGGAGCAAACCCAATGTTGATTAGAGAAGTTGCAGAGTCAGTTGGCTTAACTGTTCCAGCAAGTAAATACCGAGAGAACATGGAAAATCATTTTATGTATGGAAAAAATAAAAGAATTCCAAAACATATGACTGAATACGGAGATAAAGCGTAAATAAATTAAGAAGGGCATTTAACTAAATTGT
Organism: Candidatus Pelagibacter sp. Uisw_090; assembly: GCF_047717845.1. Lineage (GTDB taxonomy): Bacteria > Pseudomonadota > Alphaproteobacteria > Pelagibacterales > Pelagibacteraceae > Pelagibacter. Next base: position 1,270,948 of record NZ_CP159810.1, on the reverse strand, counting down.
GCGCCTGACATATGTCGAAGCACTAAAACAGGAGAAAAAAATGAGTAACAATCTAAAAGAAACAATAAGTAATCTACAGAAGGATTTTACAGCTAACCCAAAAAATGCTGTGGTCCAATATGAAAGCAACTCAATTCTTAAGGAGGGGCTTCAGTCTGTAGTAACTCTTAGAGAGCATAAATTGATAGTGGATGAACCCAAAAGTTTTGGTGGAAAAGACGAAGGACCCAGTCCAGTGGAGTTGATTTTAGCAGCTTTAGCAACGTGCCAGGAAATAACATATAAAGCTTTTGCTACAGCAATAGGTGTTAATATTGATAGTGTCAGTGTTAATTTAACAGGCACGCTTGATCTTCAAGGTTTTTTAGCTTTAAATAAAGATACCAGACCCGGCTTTCAATCTATTTCTGGTATTGTTGATATTAAATCTTCATCAACAAAAGCTGAGATAGATAAATTGATTGATACTGTAAATACACATTGTCCAGTTTTAGATATTTTATCAAAAGGAGTTCCTATTAAATTATTTCAAAAGGTTACTTCGAGCACTTTTGTTAATACAGTTCAAACTGAACAAAGAGCAAGTGTTGCTTAAATTAAGTAGTAAAATTTAGTTACCTACTCTTACTAAGTTTAGGTAGCTAAATTACATAATTATATGCTTAAAATATTGTTATAGAGCTCATTCTAAAATACTATAAATTAGCAATGAATATAATTGTCTTGCAGCACATCAAAATTGAAGATCCTGGATACATAAAAGACCTTATGTTGGCTGATGGATTTAAACTAATCACAATTGAGTTGGACGAAGGTGAAAAAATTCCAAGTGATCTAAGTAAATTTGATGGAATGTTTTGTATGGGTGGTCCAATGGACACTTTTATGGAGCAGGAATATCCCTGGTTAGTTGATGAGAAAAAAAAAATTAAAGAATTTGTAGTTGATTTAAAGAAGCCCTACCTAGGTTTTTGTTTAGGCTGTCAGTTATTAGGAGAAGTTGTGGGTGGTAAGGTAATAAAATCTAACCCAGCAGAAATTGGAATAATGGATATAAATTTTACTAAAGAAAAAAATGAAGATATTTTATTTTCAAAATTTCCAGAGCAAATTAAAAGTTTACAGTGGCATTCTTATGAGGTGCAAGGAATAGATAATAATAAAGATGTTACTTTGTTAGCCTCATCACCAGTAACCAAATATCAAATTTTTAAATATCAAAATCATGCTTATGGAATTCAATTTCATATTGAGATTAAAGACACAACAGTTAATGAGTGGGGCTGCGTACCTGAATATAAAAAGGCTCTTGAGGATCAATTAGGTGAGGGTGCCCTAAATAAATTTGATGAAGCAGCTAAAAACAATATGGCAGATATGAATAACTATTCTAAGATTCTTTATAATAATTTTAAAAAACTTTTATGAAAAGATTAAAGTTAGGACCAAAGGTAAAATTTAAAAAAGCAAAACTACCTACGAAAAAAAATTATTTGGAAAGTATATAATTCTTGAACCTTTAAAAGTTACCAAGCATTCAAAAGAATTATACTTTCAGTATTCAAAAGATAAAAAAAATATTATATGGACTTACTTGCCTTATGGTTCATTTAAAAATTATGCTAAATTTAAACATTGGTTAAAAACTTTTTGATTAAATAGTGACCCATTTTTTTATGTAATCTATTCAAAAAGACATAAGCAATATTGTGGGATGGCTAGTTATTTGAGAATAGAGCCAGACCATGGTTCTATAGAAGTAGGACACATAAACTACTCACCTCTTTTACAAAATTCAATTGAAGGAACTGAAACAATGTTTTTAATGATGAAAAATGCTTTTGAAACCCTAGGAAATAGAAGATACGAGTGGAAATGTAATAATTTGAACTCTGCTTCTAAAAAAGCAGCCATAAGATTAGGATTTAAATTTGAAGGCGTTTTTAGGTAAATGTTTATATTTAAGAGCAGAAGTAGAGACTCGGCATGGTTTTCAATTATAGATAAAGAATGGAAAAGGTTAAAAGTAGGTTATAAAAATTTTTTATTACCATCTAATTTCATAAACTATAAGCAGATAAAACAATTGAAATTTTAATTTAAATAGTAATATCATTTTAAAGAGATAAACAAACCAGATGTCAGAGATTTTTATTCAAACCTTTTTTCTATATTTTATTGTTATAGATCCATTGGGAAACACTCCTTTGTTTTTAAGTATTACTCAAAATATGGACACAAACAAAAAGATAAGAATAGCATTAAGTGCAACAATAATAGCTTCAATCATATTATTATTCTTTGCATTACTTGGAAGTGCATTACTAAGTTATTTAAATATTTCTTATCCAGCATTCACAATTGGTGGAGGAATAATTTTATTAATCATTGCAATAGAAATGTTGTTTGACAAGCGTCAACAAAGGAAAGAAGAAGATATAGATCTTAATTCAGATAACGTTAGTATTTTTCCTTTAGCAACACCTATTATTGCAGGACCAGCTGCCATTACTTCAGTAATAGTTTCTGTTTCAGATATTGGAACTAATTTTACCAACCAAACTGCAGGAATGATTTCATTAGTATCTGTTTTATTTTTAACTTTTATAATTTTTTTTATAGCTTCAAAATTTTCTAAGATAATAAATAAAAAAATAATTGGAGTTATTTCAAGAGTGGTAGCTATTATTCTTGTTGGATTAAGTGTGCAGTATATTTTAGATGGTATTAAAACCTTTTTAGCTTAATTAAAATTAGCAATAATTTTTGGAATATAGTTTTTAAAATTAAAAAAACCTTTATTGCAATATTGCCAAGAAAACTGATCTAACTTTCTGTATAAAAATTTAATATTTCTTAATTGATTATTTTGAATAAAATCCAAGTTTTCACCAACGGTTGGGTAAAAGGCATAAACATCTTCACTAATATTTTTTAAATCATTAATATTGACAGTTTCACAATTAATTGATTTTTCTTCTAATCTTATTTTTTGATCCTCTAAAAGATTAGCTTTAAATTTCAACACTTTTTTACTTAATTTGATAGTTCTATTTGTATCATTTGAGACTAACAAAATTTTTTTAAATTTATGTTCTTTAAAATCAGAAAACTCAAATGTCATATTATTTTCAAATATTAATAAAGTTTTATCCTCTAAAATCTCAGAATTTTCAAAGCTATTATTGGTAACCGAATATACTTTATTACTGAAAATAGGGTTGGCATTTTCATTAAGTTTTATTTTTTTAAATCTATTATTAGTAAATTTATTTATATTCCATTCACTTGCAAGGTAATGCTTGCCTTGAGTTTGAACTCCAGCTACCCATCTCCAACCAAGGGTATTTGATGCAGAATCCCCATCATATAGATGTTGCATAAAAAACTCAGCACCCAATTGCCATGGTAATTCTAGTGTAAAAATCCAAATACTTGCAAACCACATTCTCGTGTGGTTATGAAGATAATTGTTTTCTTTAAGTTCAATTACCCATTGATTAAAACAATCTACATTTGTCTTTCCTTCAATTGCATCCAGATAACTTTGATTGTTTTTAAATTCATCTTTAACCTTACCTAATTCTATTAAGTAATCTGACCAAACATTGGGTCTTAATTCTAACCACCCTTTCCAATAAACACGCCACAGAACTTCCTGAATAAATTTTTCATTTTTTGCAAATGAAAACTTTTTAAGGGATTTATCAATTACTTCTAATTCATTAATTATTCCGTGAGTTATGTAGGGGGATAAACGAGAAATATTAGATATATTATCATGCCCAAAATCAAAATTTCTAAGTTTTGAATAATCGGAAAGATTTTGTGCAATGAAATTATTTAATTGATCAACGGCTTTAGCCCTTGAAGCTTCAAAAATCATTTTAAACTATTTAGATTTTCTTTTCTTTAGACCCAATTTATCACTATGTCTTAATCTAAGAATAACTATTGCGGATGCAATTAGAACTATAGCTACAGCTTCATAAACTAATGCTGATGGATCCATCTCTTTCCCTTGTAATATAATAAATCGAGCTAGGGCAGTGATAGCAATTAAAAGAGGTAAAGTTATGCTGATTGATTGCTGGTTCCAAAAAACACGAACCATTGCTAGCACTTCTAAATAAAGAAACATTAAAAGTAAATCTGCTAACATTACAGATTGATTTAGAAACATATTTTTAATTTCCATACCAACAGCAATTACAGTGCTTACTAAAATAATGCACATTAATGCTAGCTGTAAAATTTTTGCTATTTTTTCCATTACTTATCTTTACTAAATGGTAGCCATTTTTCAAACACTGATTTTGATGGACCATCATATGGGATTGCATAAGAGCTAGGGTTGGGGCTAGTTAAGACCTCTATTCCTTTAGAAAATACAAAGATAAATACAATGACAAAAACAATAACCATGATTTTAAATGGATCAAAATTTTTAGTTTGGAATACACTACTAGATTGTGCCTCTGCTTTATGAAAATGTTTGAACGTCATATAGACTGCAAATATTAAACCAATGTGCGCAATGTAGAGACCAGCCCAACCAAATGCAAATGTTGTATAGGAAAATATATATAGACTAAAAACTGTTGTCCAAACGAAACTTAGAACTAATAAAATTTGCAATCTCACAGATCTTGGCAAAGATCTTAAGTCATTTTTACTGTCATCAAATAAAATATTTGCTGCATCTATCATCCAATTTTTTAGTGCTTCCATACAGCCAGAATAGATATTTATACGTTAAAGGCAAAGGATAAAGTGTCCTTTTATTTTTAGCTTAAATTGGACTTTATTGCATTTTCCAAATTTGTAGAGCTCTGAGCACCTGAAATAAAATCTGTTCCTATTTCAAAGAAAGGTACTCCATTAATTTCTTTTTCTCTTGCAACTGAAATATATGAATTAACTTCTTCAATATTTTTTAAATTAAAAAAATCATTAATTACATCTGCATTAATATTAAATTCTTTTCCAATATTAATTAAGATTTCTTTATCTCCAATATCGAGACCCTCAACAAAATATGAGTGGTATATTTTTTCTTTAACTTCGTTGTGTACATTGGATCGTTCGGCTAATTTTATTAATAAATGAGAAAATACTGTATTGGGTGTTTTTTTTATATTATCTAGATTAAAATTAAGACCTTCTTTATTGGCTTCTTCTCTCATTCTATCATACATCGGTTGAGCAAATTCTTTACCACCAAACTTTATTTCTAAATACTTACTTCTTTCAATTCCTTCTTTGGGCATATCAGTATTTAATTGAAATGGAACATGCTCTATCTCAAACACAGTTTCAGGAAAAGCTTTTAATGCTTTATTTAGTCTTGTCTGACCAATAAAACACCACCCACAAATTGTGTCGGCGAATACTTTTATTTTCATAAATTTATGAACGAAGTTTTTGTTTATGAAAGTTAATAAATTTTTCTACGTTTGATTTATTGAAGGTTTTATTTTCTTCAAAAGAAACTTTTTTCATTGAGTAGGCAGTACTGTTTGTCTGTCTAGACATTATAGTTATATTACCTTTGTATAGTTTAAGCTTAACAGACCCGTTTACTTTATTTTTTTTAAGATCCACTATTTTTTGAAGTTTAAATCTTGCTTTTGAATACCAGTAACCATTGTAGATAAGTTCAGCATACTTCGGCATAATTTCATCTTTTTTATGCATAGTTTCTTTATCTAAAGTAACAGATTCAATTGCTCTATGAGCAGACATTAATAATGTTCCACCAGGTGTTTCATAAACACCTCTAGATTTAATTCCAATAAATCTGTTCTCAACCAGATCAACTCTACCTATTCCATTTTTACCAGCAACATCGTTAAGTTTTTCTAATAAGTTTCCAGGTGATAATTTTTTACCATTAAAAGTTATTGGATCTCCATTTTTAAATCCTACAGTTACAAATGAAGCTTTGTTAGGTGCTTTTTCAGGAGATACTGTTCTTTGGAAAAGAAACTCAGGGGCTGAATTTTTTGGGTTTTCTAAAACCTTACCTTCAGTTGACGTGTGGTATAAATTATCATCAATAGAAAAAGGAGGGGCACCTTTTTTATCTGTAGGAATTGGAATATTATTTTTTTTTGCGTATTTAATTAAATCTGTTCTAGAGTTTAATTTCCATATTCTCCACGGTGCAATAATTTTTACTTTTGGCCCGAAGTAATGATAGCCTAATTCAAATCTTACTTGATCATTTCCTTTTCCAGTTGACCCATGTGAAACAGCATAAGCTCCAAATTTTTTAGCAGTTGCAATTTGTCGTTTTGCAATTAAGGGTCTTGCAATTGAAGTGCCTAATAAATAAACACCTTCATAAATTGCATGCCCTCTAAGCATTGGAAAGACATAATCTTTTACAAAAATATCTTTTAGATTTTCAATAATAATATTTTTAACACCTAATCTTTTTGCATTAGTAATAATTTTTTTTCTATCAATTTCCTGGCCTACGTCAGCTGTGTAACAAATAACTTCTGCATCATAATTTTCTTGAAGCCATTTTAAAATAATAGAAGTATCTAGTCCACCTGAATATGCGAGAACAATTTTTTTTTTAGGTTTCATTTAATTAACTGCAGCTAGTTTTTGCAGCATTGTAAGCTTTAGTAAATCCTAACAATGAATAGTGATCTATAGTTTGAGAACCTTTTTGATTATAACCAGTGATCATTATTCTTGATCCTCTCTTCATGGTTTTAATCATTTTATTTTCAATTTTATTATTAGCAATCCAAGCAAATCCCTCCTGGGCAATATCAAATTTGTATTTAGACTTACCAGATGTAGCTGTGATAGAATTTTTGTTATTAAATTCATAGCCACCAGTAATGCTTATTTCATTACTTATTTTTTCACCTGGTCTAAAAGAAACAAACATCCTTGCCTCTCTTATATTAGATTTTGGTGCTTGTAATACTGGAGCTGATTGAGCAAAACAAACCTTACCAGCTTGTTCAACTATAACCATTGCTTCCCAGTCTTTAAATTTACCAACTTTTTTTACTTCTTGTGAGTTTGCACTAACAGAAAACAAGCTTACAAGAATTAAGATTATAAAATTTCTAATTATGGACATGGGTTAGGGTAAATTGTTTGTACTTCATTTATTTCTTTAATTACTTCATCAGTTAAATTTATATTTACACTTTCCACGTTGGTTTTCAACTGCTCCATTGTAGTTGCTCCAATAATAACGCTTGTCATAAAAGACTGTATTTCACAAAATTTTAAAGACATTTGAGTTAAATCAAGGTTATGTTTTTTAGCTATTTCAAAGTATGCATCTACTGCTTTATTGGTGTTGGGTTTTTCATACCGAGTCCAAAAACTCCCATCACGTTCAATTCTTGAATTTTTTGGCATTTGATTGTTTCTATATTTTCCAGATAAATAGCCACTTGCTAAAGGAGAGTAGGCCAATAAACCAATTTTATCTCTTACAGAAACTTCAGCAAGGCCAACTTCATAAGTCCTATTTAATAGATTATAAGGATTTTGAATTGACATCATTCTTGGAAGTCTTTTTTCTTTTGATAACTCTAGATACTTAGAGACACCCCAAGGTGTTTCATTGGATAAACCCACTTCTCTAATTTTACCAGCATCAACAAATTTTTGCAGGTTACCCAAGACATCTTCAAATTGATTCCACTCACTACTGTCATCATGTTCATAACCTAATTTTCCAAAAAAATTAGTATTTCTTTCTGGCCAATGAAGTTGATAGAGATCAATATAATCTGTTTGTAGTCTTTTTAGACTATCATTTACAGCTTGAGTCATTTTCTCTATTCCGTAATTATTTCCACCACCTCTTAAATAAGCCCTCATAGGTCCAGCAACTTTGGTTGCCAAAATAACCTTGTCTCTCTTATTAGATTTTTTAAACCAATTACCAATTATAATTTCAGTGTGACCATAAGTTTCTTCTTTTGGTGGAACAGCATAAAGTTCTGCAGTATCCCAAAAGTTTACGCCTTGATCTAAGGCATAATCCATCTGCTCAAAACCCTCATTTTCAGAGTTTTGCTCACCCCAAGTCATTGTTCCAAGACAAATAGTGCTTACTTTTAAATCTGTATTTCCTAGTTTTTTATAATTCATAATAATTTAACCTTATTAAGACATCTTGAAATAATAGTAAAAGTCTATTATATGTGTGCTATGGAATTCAATAAACAAAATATACTAAATAAAGTAAAAGAAGCACAACAATCAACAGTAGCAATGGATGAGGGCTTAAGAGCCTACATGTTAAAAGTCTACAACTACATGGCTTCTGGTATTTTGTTAACAGGACTTATATCTTTAATATTTTTCAAACTATCTGTAGTAACAGATGCTAACGGATCAATTACATCATTAACAAGCCTAGGAAACACAATATTTCTTTCAGGTTTCAAGTGGGTGGTAATGCTAGCTCCTCTTGGAATAGTTTTTTATATGAGTGCTAGGATTAATAAAATGTCAGCATCAGCTGCCCAAACAACATTTTGGGTTTTCGCATCTTTAATGGGGCTATCACTATCTTCAATATTCTTAGTTTATACTGGAGCGAGTATCACTAGAGTGTTCTTTATTACCTCTATTACTTTTGGTTCAATGAGTATTTATGGTTACACAACTAAAAGAGATCTTACAAAATTAGGATCATTTTTAATGATGGGCTTAATTGGTATTATTGTTGCATCAGTTGTTAACATGTTCTTAAAATCTTCAATGATGGATTTTGTAATCTCAATTTTAGGTGTATTAATTTTTGTAGGCCTTACTGCTTATGACACTCAAAAAATTAAAAACATGTATGTATCTAGCGATACTGGTGAGTTGATGAGTAAAAAAGCTTTAATGGGTGCTCTAACTCTTTACCTAGATTTTATAAACCTATTTATAATGTTGTTGAGATTATTTGGTCAAAGACGATAATTAAAACTTAATAGATTTTACTAAATTAAATAAATCATTTTTAGTTTCATCACATTTTTTCCAACAACCAGAAGTAATTACGTATTCTTTTTTTTTATATAAAAATATTATTTGTTGGGTGGTAACACCCTCCACAAAAGAACTATCATTCTCTCTATACATGCTCCAATCTGCAAACAAAGGCTGATCATGCATTCTACATTCTTTAAGTTCCACTTTTCTTTTGCCAACTTTTCTTTCAATTTTTAAAATTTTCTTACATTGTTTTAAAACTTTTTTTTTATTTATTTTATAATTTTCATTAAAAACTAAGATATTAATATTATTTAAAGAGTGACTTGAAAAATTATAAAGCAATTCTATACTTTGATTTTTTAAACGTTGTTTTGCTAAGTTAATTTGTGTTTTTATAAGTGGATCTTTGTTTGAATGACTATAGACATCATAAAGATTATTTTTATTAAATATTACGTAACCTTCTGGTAACTCAAAGGTAAAATTTTTAATACTAATAAACTGCTCTGCTTTTGCAGCACCCATTATTAAAAAAAAAATTATTATAAATCTTATTAATATACTTTTCACACTAAGTAATATTAGAAATGAAATTATTAGACCAATTACTATATTCAGAAATTGTAATTGCACTTGGTTCAATAAAAATTTTTCTTCGATCATTTTTTGAAGTTTTTTTTATTAGATAGCCAGCTTCAGTTGATTCACTTATAAAATCTACTACAGTTCTTCTTGAGGCATATTTTTCTGTAGCCAAAATAAGTGCTTCAATGGGAATTGGTTCTTTTTTTAGATATTCTAATATTACAGTTAACCAAATAACATACCCATAACCCCCACGTGATCTGAAAAATTTTATTGATTTTTGGGAACTATCTTCTTGGAATTCACTGAGTAAAAATTTAGCTAAGTTAATCATAAAATTTAAACTTAAATGATTAAAAAAAATTAATAAATACAATTCTTGTACTTATTACTGTTAATTTAAGGGAATTAAGTCTTTTTAAATTAACTCTAATTATAAATCCGAGTAATTATTGCATGTAATAATTTCCCTTTTAAAGAATTGTTTTTACAATTAACGTTTTATAATGAAAACTTTATCTAAAATTTTAGCAATTTTATCCTTACCTTTAATACTAAGCGCATGTGGAGGTGGAGGTGGAGGTGCCGGTGGTGCGGCTAGCTACACAGTTCCTTCTTGTACAGATAGTGGAACTCGAGATACAGAATATTTATTCATGGGAAGCTATGGAGATGGCAGTAATGGTCTAACAAGAGTTTGTGCAAGTGCGGCTTACGCAAGAGATGCTACAGGGGATGGAATAAAAGTTGCAGTACTTGATACTGGTATTACAGTTAATGGAAGCAATGCAGTATTTCATACTGAGCTAGATGCGAATGTTACATCTTTTACATCAGGAAGTGATTTGATTGGTACTGACAATGTTCCAAATGATGAAAATGGACATGGGAGTCATGTAGCAGGAATTATCGCGGGAGAAAATAATGGGTCAGGTTATCATGGGGTTGCTTATGATGCTACCTTATATATTTATAAAGTTTTAAATGATAGCGGCTCGTCAGTCGGAAACTCTGTTGCTAGTGGTATTACAAAAGCTAGAGGTGATGGTGTTGATATAATGAATTTAAGTTTAGGTGATAGTGGCGTAATTGGAACAACATGTAATACTGCTGCTGAATGTGAGACTTCTTTAGGATCAACATTATATACAGAGTTAGAGGCCTCAGGTGATGCAGGAAAAATTTTAGTTTGGGCTGCAGGTAATGCTGGAAAGTCAAGTCCTTCAGTTATGTCAGGAGCTGCAATTTATGATGATGATTTTAAAGAGACAACAGTTATCGTCGTGGCATCAGGTACTGATGGTAAAATTGGAACTACTTCGAATGGGTGGTCTAGTGGTGGATCAAATAAATGTGGCATAGCAGCTGAAATTTGCATAACTGCTCCTGGCACCCTTTTATATTCTGCATTATTAGACAGTAATTCTCAAGCAACAGCATTGACAGGAACTTCAATGGCTGCACCAATGGTTTCAGGAGGTTTAGCATTAATTAAACAAGAATTTTCAAGTCTAACAAATGCTCAAGTTGTTGATAGATTATTTGCAACAGCTACAGATACAGATGAATATTCACAAGGTACTATTTATGGTCATGGTATGATGAATTTAAGTGCTGCTACAGCTGCAGTAGGAAGTCTTCAAACAATTGGTGGTGGCAATTTATTAGATGACTCTAATACTAGCTATTATGATTTAGTTGATAATAATTTTACTAGTAGTGCTTCATTTTCTAATGCTTTAATTAATGCTTTAGCAGGTCAAACAATGCAAGTTTATGATAGCTTTGATAGAGCAAACTTTGAAACAAATGTAAGCAGCTTTTTTACTTCAGGAAGTTATACATCTCAAAATACTGTTGAAAACCATATGGCAAGACTTCAGCCAAAAAATAAAGAAAAAGTAAAACATAAAAATCTTTATGGAAACTTTACGATGGAAGTTGATGGCAATTATCTTCAAAGTTCAATGTTCCAGTCAGCAGGAGACTTCTTGGCTTTAGGTTATAATCAATCAACTAATAGCTTTGAAAATGCCGTAGACCCATTATCTGATTTCTTTAATGATAGTAATTTTGGTAATAACTACCTAGTTAATCCTTATTTCCATACAGGATCAGGACAAGACTATTTTATGTCATTTAATAGCAATAGTAGCTTTGGAATGGACACATTCACCAACGCAAATGGAAATGATTTAGGACTAGCATTTAATTTAAATCCTTTATCTTCAACAAATAGTGATACAAAAAATGCAGGTGATTTACAAATAGTACTAGGTACAAATTATGAGCAAAATAAATTTTTAAATTCATCATCAACAGGTGCCTTTGCTACTGGTGATATGTCGAATACAAACTTTACTGGAGTTAAATATAAGAAGAACTTAGGTGATGATTTCACTTTTGTTGGTTCTGGATTTGCTGGATATACTCATATCGATAAAGCATCAAATTCATATATTGATAAATCAACACCTCTATTAACTAGTACGTTTACATTGGGTTTAGCTAAATCTAATTTTATTAAAAAAGATCAAAGAATAGGTTTTTTTGTTAATCAACCTCAAAGAGTTGAGGATGGTAGTTTAAACTTAAGAGTTCCAACTTCATCAGATAGAGACAGAACAGTGACTTATAGCAACTTAAACGTTGATTTAGAGCCTGATGCTAGACAAATTAACTATGATATTATCTTTCAAAAGGCTGTCACAGAAACGTCTAATTTAAGTGCAAACTTAACTCATGTTCAAAATGGAGACCACTCAAATAGTTCAACAAATCAAAACTTTATTTCTTTATTCTATAAAAAGACTTTTTAAATTGTTAATTAATAAATTAGCAATCTTCTCAAGTTTATTTTTATTTTCTTGTTCTAGTTATTTAATTCAAGCTGAAGAGATAAAACCTGAAAATGTAAAATGTGGATCTAATAGTGGTATAGCGTTTTTTGAAAAAAATGGATCATTTACCCCGGATAATAAAGATTTTAATTATAAATTAGGGCTTATTGATAGTAATTTAGGTAAAAGTGATTTTAATTTTTTATATATTTCAAAACCTCAAAGTTCAGGAGGGTATATTTTGGAAGTAGAAAAAATTATTAAAAAAAAAGATAAGCATCGAATATATTTTAAAGAAAATAAACCACCTGAGGGATCCGCAAGTATTGCAGCAATAACTGCAACATACTGTTTTTTAAAAATAAATAATTTAAATACAGTAGAAGTATTTACTAAATAAGCTTAATTTTTAAGCTTCTTCCAATTAGTGTTATTTAGCAACGCTTCTAGATCAAATGAGTTTTTTAAAACTTTACCGTTAGTATCTGTAATTAAATATTTCAGATTTTTATTACTTGGTTTAAAGTTTTTACAAATTTTATACAAAGCATTCTCGGCAGCATTTTTAAAGACGCTAAAACTCACTTGTCTAATGGAGATGTTTAAACCATAATCCTTCCAAGACCCTGCAGAAACCATTTTTGCATATAAGTCTAAAATAACCTTAAGCTCATTTTTTTCAAAAAATTGTTTTTCTTCTATTTGATTGTGAGGATTATTAATGACTAGTTTTAAGTTTCTATTCATCAAGCTTGTGTTTATTAATCAATGATATCTGAAATGCAGTAAAGACAAGAGTTATTGGTAACATTCCCCATACCTTAAAGTTGACCCAAAACTCTTCAGTTTGCGTTCTCCACACACACTCATTTAAGATCGCAAGACCAAAGAAAAAATACATCCATCTTTTGTTTAGTAACTCCCAACCAATATCAGTTAAGGCAATTGATTTACCCATAATTTTTTTAAGAACGGGCTCTTTTGTAAAATATTTTCCAAAAAATAAAGCAAGAGCAAATAATATATTTATGATTGTTGGTTTAACATAAAGAAAAACAGGATCATTAAAATAAATTGTCAGACCACCAAAAAAAGTAATTAAAATACCGCTTATTAAAGGCATCATAGGTATTTTTTTTTCAAGGAACCAAACCACAACTAGCGCTATTAATGTTGCAACTATAAGTGGTGGGATAGCAACTGCTAAATTTTTATCATTATTATAATAATAATAAAAAAATATAGCTAAAGGCCCAAAGTCTGTTGTAAATTTAAGAAATGATTTATTCACTTGACAGATATTAACATAATAAAAAAACATTTATATTTTTTTTATTGATTTTTATTTTTAAACCCCCATATTAATAGGTATGGAAATTCAAAAAGCTAAATTCTCAATAGGAGATATTGTAAAACATAAACATTTTGAGTTTAGAGGTGTAATTTATGACGTGGATTTCGAATTTAACAATTCTGAAGAATGGTACCAATCTATTCCAAAGAATGTTCGTCCAAAAAAAGATCAGCCTTTTTATCATTTACTTGCTGAAAATGATGAAATTACTTATGAAGCCTATGTTTCACAGCAAAATCTTCTTATGGATGATTCAGAGGACCCTATTAAACACCCTTTAATTGAAGAGATTTTTTCTGGTAGAAAAGGCTCTAGCTACTTTAAGCCCTCTAATTAATTCTTTTTTCTAACACAATTAACTCAAATCTTGGACACAGATTGTAGTTATATTTACTTATATTCTGGTCAAGAGTGTTAAATAACGTTTTTATCATTATTAACTCCCTCTACATTCTTGATCAGGATAACTTTCCATAATAAAAATTAAATTATCTTTTTTTAATATATATAATTTAAAAATGTTTAAATCTTTTGAGCCTAATAAAATTTTTGCAATCACTTCTAAGGCACCAAAGTATGTTTTGTTTTTATTTATTGTTGTTTTAACAATTGGTTTGACTGAAGCGCTTATTCTGTCTCCTGAAGACTATAAACAAAGTGATGCAGTAAGAATTATGTATGTTCATGTTCCAGCTGCATGGATATCACTTGGAATATTTTCAAGTTTAGCCTTGTTATCTGTTGGTAGTTATGTTTTTAAAAATAAAAATTTTGCTTTAATTGGCAAAAGTTTAGCACCTTCAGGATTTGTTTTTAATATTATTGCATTAGTTACAGGGTCAATTTGGGGTAAACCTACTTGGGGAACTTGGTGGGCTTGGGATGCAAGAATAACTTCTATGTTAATTTTAGCTTTGTTCTATGGAATGTATTTGTTGGCTTGGAGAATTTATGAGAATAAGGAAAAGGTAATAAAAGTCACCTCTTTAATTGCGATTTTGGGAGTTGTAAATATTCCCATAATTAAATTTTCTGTTGATTGGTGGAATACACTTCATCAACCAGCTTCAATTAATATCTTATCTAACAACACGGCAATTCACACGTCAATGCTGATCCCATTGGGCATTATGACTGCGGCATTTGCCCTTTTTTCATTACTCATTTTTTTGATGAAATATAATACTGAGCTGATAAAAGTTAAAAATAAAGGATTAGATAGATTATGATAAATGAAATAATTTCAATGAATGGATATGGAGCTTATGTATGGTCTGCTTTTTCATTTACATTGATTAGTTTTACAGCTTTATATTTTGTAACTAAATTACAACTTTTAAAAGAGCAAAAAAGATTTGCTTCTAAGTTTGGTTCTCTAAATGTGGAGAAAGCTAGAGCTGCAAGATCACAAAATATTAATAGAGAAATACTATCCAATACATCAAATATTTAACTAATAGACCATGTATGGTAAAAAGGTTAAATTACGATTTATATTCTTAGCTTTAATTTTAGCCTCAGTAATTTTAATAGTTTTTTTAATTTTACAATCATTAAAAGAAAACGTTGTATACTTTCAGTCTCCATCAGAAATAAAATCTTTAATAGAATTAGACAAAAAGAAGATAAGAATAGGAGGGATGGTTAAAGAACAGTCAGTTTTTATAAATTCTAATGAAGTTAATTTTATTATTACTGATTTTAAAAACGAGATTAATGTTATTTATTCAGGAGCTGTTCCAAATCTATTTGCTGAAGGAAAAGGAGTGGTTGCTGAAGGTTTTTTAAAGGATAAAAATTATTTTTTAGCTACTAAAATTTTGGCAAAACATGATGAAAATTATATGCCTCCAGAAGTTAAAGAAGCTATAGGAGATAAATAAATTGCTGGCTAATCAGATAGGTTACTATTCTTTAATTTTAGGGCTACTGCTTTCAGTTTTACTTTGTGGTGTTTCAATTAAAGACCTTAATAGTAGCAGTAAGCAAATTAACCAAAATATACTATCCTTATCTCTTCTGCAGTTAGTTTTTGTAATTGTAAGTTTTTTGAGCTTAATTTTGTCTTTTATAAACTCAGACTTTAGCAATGAGACTGTTTTTAATAATTCGCACACAACCAAACCATTATTTTATAAAATTTCAGGAACATGGGGAAATCATGAGGGAAGTCTATTGTTATGGTTATTAGTATTAACTTTATTTATTTTTCTATTTTTAATTAAATCAAGAGAACAGCCTAAAAAATATAGAATTCTAACTTCACTATTTCAGCAAGTAATAATTATCGGATTCTTTTTATTTGTATTAACAACATCCAATCCATTTAATTATTTATTTCCAATCCCTACAGAAGGTCTTGGTCTTAATCCAATTTTACAAGATCCAGCTTTAGCAATTCATCCACCAATTCTATATTTAGGTTATGTTGGTACATCTATAATATTTTCATCATCACTTGCAGCAGTTACTCAAAACTATATTTCAAAAGAATGGGGCCAACATATTAAAAAATGGGTTTTAGTCTCTTGGATTTTTTTAACTATAGGAATTATGCTTGGATCAATTTGGGCTTATTATGAGCTAGGATGGGGAGGTTTTTGGTTTTGGGACCCAGTTGAAAATGTTTCATTAATGCCATGGCTAGCGTTAACAGCATTATTGCACTGCATTATAGTATTGGAGAGAAGGGCTGCACTAACATCTTGGGTAGTTGTGTTATCTATTACAACATTCACCCTAAGCATGTGTGGAACCTTCTTGGTTAGATCTGGAATATTAAATTCTGTACATACATTTGCAAATGACCCTGCAAGAGGGATTTTTATATTAATTTTTTTATTTGTTTTAATTGTTTTGTCTTTAGGAATATTTTTTTTCTTTCATAAAGAAAGTAATAAAAACTCAAGTAATTTTTTTTGGCTTAGCAGAGAAACCTCAATCTTAATAAATAATTGGTTTATGATGTATTTTTTATCTGTTATTTTAATTGGTACAGTCTATCCAATTTTCCTAGACGTAATATCTAGTGAAAAAATATCAGTAGGGCCTCCCTTTTATCACAAATTAATAGCCCCTTTTTTAATACCATTTTTATTGTTCATGTCTCTTGGACCAAGGCTTAAGTGGATCAAATCAAAAATTGAAAATAAAAATTCACTAGTTATTACTTTTATAGTTTCAGTATTGTTAACATTTTTTATAGTTAAAAATTTGACAACTGACTTACTTTTTTACAGTATTTTAGTTTCATCAGCTTTTTTTCTATTCTTCACAACTTTGAAAGAATTTTTTACAAAAAAATTTAATAATATTTCTCAAACGATAGCGCACTTTGGTTTTAGTTTGTTGATATTAAGTATTTTATTTAACAGCATTTTATCCTCAGAAATTATAACCAACATAAAAATTGGTGAAAAATATAGCTATGTAAATGGTGAAATTTTTTTTAGAAAAACTGAAGAAAAAAAAGAAAGTAATTTTAATTCCATCATTGCTTATTTTGAAATAAAAGATGAAAATGGGAAAATTACTAAATTAAGACCTGAAATTAGAATTTATAATCAACCTATAATTATTACCAGTGAAGCAGATATAAAAACAACATTATTAGAAGATAAGTTTCTAGTAATGAATCTTGTAAAGGGTAATGAATATTTTAATATTAGATATCAAGTAAAGCCATTTATGATTTGGATTTGGATTTCAGTCTTGCTATTAAGTCTTGGTGGATTAATGAGTTTATTTAAAAAAAGATATGAAAAATAAGTTTAGCTTATTTATTATAATTACAGTTTTATGTTTTTGTTTTGTTATTTTTTACAAAGGACTAAATAATTCAAACACGTATGAACCTACAATTAAGGATAAAAAATATATACCTAACTTTGAAGCAATAGATTTTGATTCAAATATTTATATTGATTCAAAGAAAATTTTTGAAGAAGATACTTTTTATATAGTAAATATTTGGGCCTCTTGGTGTGTCCCGTGTAGGTTGGAACATCCTCTACTGATGGGATTAGGTAAAAATAAATCAGTTAAATTAATTGGTGTAAATTATAGAGATAACTTAGGTAATGCCAAAAAATTTATTAATGAATTTGGAAACCCTTATTCTCGAATTATAATTGATAATGACGGAACTTTGAGTGTTGAGTTTGGAGCTTATGGTGTGCCAGAAACATTCATAATTGATAAAAATAAAAGAATTATAAAAAAGTTTATAGGTCCAATTAATAAAGAAATAGTAGAAGAAATTAAATTGATTATTAAATGAAAATTTTAAAGATATTTATGATTATATTTTTATCAATTGGTTTTTCTCATCTAAAATCTGATGAAAAAAACAACGAATTGAAAAGTAAAATTTTAAAAAATATTCGATGTTTAATTTGTCAAGGGCAATCTGTTTATGATTCAGAATCAGAGTTTGCTTCTAGTATTAAACTAATTGTGGATAAAAAAATTAATGAAGGATTAAAAGAAGATCTAATATATAAATTTTTAAGAGAAAAGTACGGTGACTGGGTAATTTATGATCCAGGATTAAACAAAAAGACCTATTTTCTATGGTTATTACCGTTATTGTTATTTTTGTTTGGTGGTGCAATAATATATAAAAAAATAACAACCAATAAAAATAATAAAATTTAAATGAAGTATTATAAATATTTTTTTATCACTTTTTTTGCCCTACTTTCTTCAATAGTAAATTCAGAAGAAAATAGTTCTAAGTTTAATGTTTATTCAGGAATGTTTGATTTCAGTGATATTGGTAAAAAATCAACATTGATTGGTTTTCAGCATCAAAATGAAGATTTAAATAGAGATACATTTTTAGGCAATCTTTCTCCTATAACTGGAGCTTTAGTTACGGCAGATTCTGCAGCATATGTTTATACAGGTGTACAAGCACAATATACATTGGGTAAAATTAATTTTACTCCTAGTTTTGCTCCAGGACTTTATAGTAAAGGTAATGGAAAAGATCTTGGGCATGTCCTGGAGTTTAAAAGTGAACTTCAAATTTCATTAGACTTTTTTAGCAGCAGCCAGCTTGGCTTCTCTTATAACCACCTTTCCAACGCTAGTTTAGGAACTAAGAATCCAGGGGCAAATAGCTACATGTTTAATTTCTTTAAATCATTTTAAATTAAAATAATGAATTTAAAAGATTGTTATAACTTCAGTGACTTTAGAAGATTAGCAAAAAAAAGATTACCTTCTCCAATTTTTCACTACATAGATGGTGGGGCAGATGATGAGTCAACATTAAGAAGAAATACAGAATCTTTTAATGATTGTGATTTAATTCCCAATGTTCTAGCTAGTGTCGGTAAACCTGATCTTTCAACAACTATTTTTGGGAAAAAAATTGACATGCCAATTTTTCTCTCACCGACTGCAATGCAAAGACTTTATCATCATGAAGGAGACAGGGCATCTGCAAGAGCTGCTGAAAAATTTGGAACTTTTTATAGCATGTCTACTATGGCTAATAATACAATTGAAGATATTTCAGCTGTTTCAAATGGGCCAAAATTATTTCAACTTTACGTTCATAAAGATCAGTCAATAACAGATGATCTAATCGATAGATGTAGAGTGTCTGGCTTTAATGGTATGTGTTTGACAGTTGATACATTAGTTGCTGGAAATAGAGAAAAAGATCATAGAACTGGATTTACTACCCCTCCAAAACTTACTCTTCAAAGCTTAATGAGTTTTGCTATGAGACCTGAGTGGGTATTTAATTATTTTACTCATAAAAAATTTGAATTATCTAATGTTAAAAACAAAACAGATAAAGGAACAAATATTTCAAAATCAGTTATTGAATATATTAATGAACAATATGATCCGGCCATGAATTGGAAAGATGCAGAATATTGTGTTAAAAAATGGAACGGTCCATTTGCTCTTAAGGGAGTGATGTCAGTTGAAGACGCAAAAAGAGCAATAGATATTGGATGTACTGCAATTATGATTTCAAACCATGGAGGCAGACAATTAGATGGCTCAAGGTCACCCTTTGATCAAGTTAATGCAATTAGAGAGGCTGTTGGAGATAAATTGGAGATTATTTTAGATGGTGGTGTAAGACGTGGAACTCATGTTATAAAAGCTTTAGCAGCGGGTGCAACAGCATGTAGTTTTGGAAAAATGTTTTTATTTGCATTGAGTGCTGGGGGTCAACCAGGTGTAGAACGTCTATTGCAAAATATGCATGATGAAATTAATAGAAACATGATATTAATGGGTTGCAAGAATTTAAATGAATTAGATAGTTCAAAGCTAATTTATAGAAATAATTTTAATACTTATTAAAATTAGATATAAAAAAAATAAATTAAATTAAATAAATTAATAATATAGTTAAGCTTATTATGAAACTAGCAAAAAATTTACAAAGACTAGGAACTGAATCTGCATTTAGTGTGTTAGCTGAAGCAAAAAAATTAGAAGCACAAGGAAAACCAATGATCCACCTAGGTCTAGGTCAACCTGACTTTAAAACACCCCAACACGTAGTAGATGCAGCAAAAAAAGCATTAGATGAGGGTCATCATGGATACGTTTTATCAAACGGAATTTTAGAGTGTAGACAAGCTGTTACAAGAAAAATTAAAAAACTTTATAATAAAGATATTGATCCTGAAAGAGTATTGATAATGCCAGGTGGAAAACCAACAATGTATTATGCAATACAATGTTTTGGTGAACCAGGTGCAGAAATTATACATCCAACACCTGCATTTCCAATTTATGAATCAATGATTAATTATACGGGCTCAACAGCAGTTCCTTATGATCTAACAGAAGATAAAGACTTAAAATTTGACCCAGAAAAAATTCTATCTTTAATTACGGATAAAACTAGATTGTTAATAATAATTAACCCAAACAATCCAACGGGAAGCTTTGTTGAAAAATCTGTAATTGATGTATTAGCAGAAGGGTTGAAAAAATATCCACATGTAGCAATCCTTAGTGATGAAATTTATAGTAGACAAATTTATGATGGAAAAGAAATGCCAACATTTTTTAATTATCCCGAACTTCAAGATAGATTGATTGTTTTAGATGGTTGGAGCAAAGCCTACGCAATGACTGGATGGAGAATGGGTTGGAGTGTGTGGCCAGAAGAATTAATACCACATGTAAATAAACTAATTATTAATAGTGTTTCATGTGTTAATGCGTCATCACAATTTGCAGGAATTGCAGCTTTAGATGGACCAGATGATCCAATCCATGAAATGATGGTGAAATTTGACCAAAGAAGAAAATTAATACACAAAGGTTTAAATAATTTAACAGGAGTGGAATGTAGTTTACCTGGGGGTGCTTTTTATGCATTTCCAAAAGTAATAGGAACTGGGATGAATGGTTCAGAGTTTTCAAAAAAATGTATGCATGAAGCAGGAGTGGCAATAGTACCGGGGACAGCTTTTGGTAAAACTTGCCAAGATTACGTAAGATTTAGCTTTGCAGCGTCACAAGACAACATATCTAACGCATTGGAAAATATAAAAAAAATGCTAGGTTAATCTAATGAGTGAATTAGTTCTGCCAAAGATTAATAAAGAAACAATTTCTAAAAAAGAATACATCTTTAAGAATCTCGCAAAAATTATAAATCCCGAAAATGTTTTAAGTCACGCAGATGAAATTAAGCCTTATGAAACTGATGCACTGGCCGCATATACACAAACCCCTTTAGCGGTTGTAATGCCAGAAAATACTCAAGAGGTAAGTGATATTTTAAAATTTTGCCATGCAGAGGATATAAAGGTTGTACCAAGAGGAGCGGGTACAGGACTTTCAGGTGGAGCATTACCGTTAAATGATGCAATTCTATTAAGCCTTGGAAAATTTAATAAAATTATAGAAATTGATTTTGAAAACAAATGTGTGGTTACTCAGCCAGGTATGACAAATTTAGGAATAACTCATGCTGTACAACATAAAAATTTTTATTATGCACCTGACCCATCTAGCCAACTAGCCTGTTCGATAGGAGGTAATGTTGCTGAAAATTCTGGTGGTGTTCATTCATTAAAATATGGAACAACTACTAATAATATTTTAGGTGTTGAAATGGTTATGATGGATGGAACTATTTGTAGAATTGGTGGAAAAACTCTTGATCAAGAAGGATACGATCTAATGGGATTAATTTGTGGTTCAGAAGGATTGCTAGGAGTAATTACTGAAGTCACAGTTAAAATTTTAAAAAACCCACAAATAGTTAAAGCAGCATTAATAGGTTTTTCTACAATCGAAGAAGGTGGGAATGCAACTTCAGAAATTATAGCTAGTGGGATTGTTCCAGCAGGCATGGAGATAATGGATAAAGTTTTAATAGAAGCAACAGATAATTTTAGTAAAGCAGGCTACCCAAGAGATGCGGAGCTTTTATTAATTGTTGAATTAGATGGAACAGAATCTGAAGTAGATGAATTATTAAAGCAAGTTAGTAGCATTTGTAAAAAAAATAATTGCTCAAGTCTAAAATTAAGCAAAAATGAAAAAGAAAGACTATCATTTTGGGCAGGCAGAAAAGCTGCATTTCCAGCATGTGGGGCTATGGCGCCAGACTACTATTGCATGGATGGTTCTATCCCAAGAGGAAAACTAACAGAAGCTTTACTAGAAATAAAAAGACTATCTGAAAAGTATGAATTACCAGTAGCAAATTGTTTTCATGCTGGTGATGGAAATTTACACCCACTAATAATGTTTGATGGAAGTGATAAGGAACAATTAAGAAAAACAGAAGAATTTGGTGCTGAAATTTTAAAGGCTTGTGTAAGACTTGGAGGAGTTATTACTGGAGAGCATGGTGTGGGAATAGAAAAAAGAGAACTAATGTGTGAAATGTTTAATAATGATGATATTCAACAGCAACTAGATATCAAATCATCATTAGATGAAAAAAATTTATTAAATCCCGGAAAAGTTTATCCAATATTGAGAAAATGCGCAGAGGAAGGAAGGGTACATGTCCACAGAAATGAAAAAAAATTCCCAGATCTTCCAAGATTCTAGTAATACTTATTATCCTGAAGATGAACTCCAAGTTTCAAATATAGTTAAAGAGCTCTATAAAAAAAACGAACCAACGGAGCTAATAGGCACAAGTTCAAAAAGTTTTATTGGTAATAAAATTCAGTCAGCAAAAAAATTATCTCTTTCTAAATTATCAGGAATAATAGAATATTTACCTGAAGAGCTTTATATTAAAGTTAAAGCAAATACTCTACTAGAGGTGGTTGAAAAAGAATTAGAAAAAAATAATCAGGAGCTAGCCTTTGAGCCTATTGATTTTGGATTTATTGAATCTGGAAAATCAAACAAAGGAACTATAGCGGGTCACTTATCTTGTAATTTTGCCGGCTCAAGAAGGTTTAAAGTGGGCAGTATAAGAGATCATATTTTGGGCTTTAGAGGTGTGAATGGCAAAGGTGATATAATTAAATCAGGTGGAACAGTCGTAAAAAATGTTACGGGTTATGATTTGTCAAAACTTGTTACAGGATCTTTTGGAACGTTAGTTGCATTAACCGAAATTACATTAAAAGTTTTACCTAAAAAAAAATCATCCAATACAATTACAATTAATACTGATGATAAAAAATTAGTTAATGAATTATTTGAAAAAATTTCAAGTTCTAGCAGTGAAGTTTCTGGAGCAGTTTATATTCCTGAGGAGCCAAAAGATGAAAGTTATGATCATAACAAAGAAATGGTTTTTAAATTTAATGATTTAGAAAATAAAGGCTCATTTGTAGCATTAAGAATAGACGGAGATAAAATATCAATAGATGAAAAAATAAAAACTTTAACTGATGAATTAGAACTTAACAAATTGAATATAACTATTTTAGATGTTCATCAATCAACTCCATTTTGGATAAAAATAAATAATCTTGAATTATTTAAACAAACAAAAAATAACTTATTGAGAGTAGTAATACCTCCTTCAAAAGGCAAAAAGCTAATGCAATATCTGGGTGATAAGTATAAATATTATATTGATTGGTGTGGCTCATTATACTGGATAGAAGTTCAGTCTAAAAAGAACACTAAGGTTGGAGAGATTAAAAATTTAATTAAGGAACTTGGGGGTTATTTAACTATTATAAAGACATCAAATGAATATGATTACGAAGAAATGATCTTTACCGTAGATGATACAAGGCTTTTAATCTCAGAAAAAATTAAAAAAAGTTTTGATCCTAAAAGAATTTTTAATCCTGGAAAGATGTATAGAGGAATTTAATGCAAACTAATTTTACGAAAAAACAATTACAAAATAACGACAACGCATCTACTGAAAAAATATTTAAAAAATGTGTTCATTGTGGTTTTTGTAATGCTACCTGTCCTACTCATCAAATATTTGGTGATGAATTAGATGGACCAAGGGGTAGAATTTATTTAATCAAAGACATGTTGGAAAATCAAAAAAAACCAACAGCAAAGACAGTAAAACATATAGATAGATGCTTATCTTGTTATAGCTGCATGACCACTTGCCCTTCTGGTGTAAACTACATGCATATTATTGATCATGGTAAAAAATACATTGAAAAAAACTACAAAAGATCTTTTTTTGATAGAACAATTAGGAGTTTTTTATCAGTAGTATTACCAAATACAGGATATTTTAGACTGGCTAGCTATATGGTAAAACTAGCAAAACCCTTTCAATTTTTAATGCCATTAAAAATAAAAGACATGATGGGTTTAATGCCTACAAGTTTTCCTAAAAAAACTTTAAAACAAAAAGAAATTTATTCTGTGACTGGTCAAAAGAAGATTTCAAGAGTTGCACTTTTAACTGGATGTGTCCAAAAAGAAATCTCTCCTCAAATAAATGAGTCAACTATCCGTCTTTTGAACAGACACGGTGTTGAAGTAATTGTGCCTAAAAAAATAAGATGCTGTGGATCTTTAAATCATCATTTAGGAAAAGAAGATGATGCACATCAAGATTTTAGAAACAATATTAACACTTGGTATGCTGAACATCAAAAAGGTAATTTAGATGCAATTTTATCTAACACATCTGGCTGTGGTACTACAATGAAAGACTATGGGTTTATCTTTAAAGATGATGAACAAATGAAAAAAAAAGCCAAGGTAATATCTGAATTAACAAAAGATGTTTCAGAATATTTAAGCGAAAGTATAAAATTAAATTTTATAGCAAAAGGTAAGAAGTATAAGATTGCCTATCATTCAGCTTGTTCAATGCAACACGGACAAAAGGTACACGACCAACCTGTGTCCTTATTAAACAAAACAGAAAATGAAATCATGGAAATTCCAGAGGGACATATTTGTTGTGGATCAGCTGGTACATATAATATTTTACAAACTGAAATTGCCAAAGAATTACTAAACAAAAAAGTAAAAAATATTGAAAGTTTGAAGCCAGATTTTATTTCAACAGGGAACATAGGTTGTATTACTCAAATTTCTAATGGAACCAAAACTCCAATTTTACATACTATTGAAGTATTAGATTGGTATACTGGTGGTCCAAAACCAAAAATATTACAAAAGAATTAATTATGAAAAAAATTATAATTACGAGAAGATTATTAAAAGCATCTGAGGAAAAAGCTTCAAAAACATTTGATGCAAAGCTTAATGGCAATGATGAATTATATTCTCAATCAAAGCTTATTGAATTAAGTGAAGGTCATGATGCAATATTAACTTCTTTAACTGATAAAATGGATGAAGAGACCATAAACAAACTACCAGAAAGTATTAAGGTAATTTCTAATTTTGCAGTCGGTTTCGGAAATATTGATTTAGAAGCAGCCAAAAAAAGAGGAATAGCAGTAACTAATACACCAGAGGTTTTATCTGATGCTACAGCAGAGATTGGAATTTTATTAATTCTTGGAGCATGCAGAAGAGTTCCGGAAGGTATTCAAGCTGCAAAAGAAAGTAACTGGAAATGGTCAGCAGACTATTTGATAGGAAAACAGTTAACAGGCTCAAGACTTGGAATTTTAGGAATGGGAAGAATAGGACAAAAGATTGCAAAAATAGCAAAATCTTTAGGTATGATTATTCATTATCATAATAGATCAAAACTAACTGAAGAAAAAGAAAATGGTGCAATTTATCATGATAGCATCAAAAGTCTTTTCGGAGTTTCAGATGTATTGTCAATTTGTTGCCCTGCAACAAAAGAAACAGAAAATTTAATTAATAAAGAAACATTAGAATATTTTCCAAAAGGTGCTGTGATTACCAACGTAGCTCGTGGAGATATTGTTGATGATGAAGCCTTAATTGATGCACTAAATAGAAGAAAAATTTATGCAGCAGGATTAGATGTTTATAAGGGTGAGCCAAACTTAAATCCTGGTTATCTTAAAATAAAAAGTGCTTTCATATTACCCCATCTTGGAAGCTCGACTAAACACACAAGAATTGCTATGGCTAATCTAGCTATAGACAATATTGACGAGTTTTTTAAAACAGGAAATTGCAAAAATAAAGTGAATTAGTTTCTTTGTAAGTTTCAATTATGAATAAAGTTATTTTGCCTAGACAAAAAGCGATAACTATATTTTTAGTATTTGCCCTTGGTTATTATATTTCTAACTTGTTAAGAGCTATCACTACAAAGATGGGTAACCTTACAATCAAGTCGAAAATAAATAGAGAAACTGAAGTTCCATCAGAAAAGGTAAACCTTTATATTCCTCCAGAGAAATGTTGTGTGTATGAAGATGAAAAATTAATATAGATAGGTTTAAAACCTACTATTTACATGCTTATTTACCGTATATATTAAGTCATCAGTTAAGGTATAGTTAATTTATGAATTTTAGACAAACCAAACTTAAAGAAAAATTATTTCCACTGGATTAAACATGGTTTCAAATGTTACTAAAAAACTTAATTTAAGTACTGAAGATCTAAAAAGACAAAAAAACATAATTAGCAAATTAAACCTAACAAAACTTCCTTTTGATATATCGCCGGATAGAATGTGTGCTCTTAACTTAGAAATGGCCAGACATTCAAGTGCTGTCTTAAAGTACCAGGAGGATAAATCTGGTATTAAATGGATTTTTTCTTCAATTAAAAAATATAAAGTTTTTTTAATAATATTTGAATCTAATGAGTTAGGAGAAGAGATATATAAAGAAAAAATTTCTAGCAAGCTACCAGAGTATTCTTATAAAACAGTTGCTCAAATAGTTGATGATGGAATAAAATTAAATTTTTTTATTAAATTGGATGCAAGATCAAAAACAACAACAGATCAAAAAATTAGGAATGTTAGACCTTCAGAGGAAGTTATTATTGAATTTATAAACTGGAAAATTGACTTACTAGCTTCTTTAATGAAATTCAAACAAGATTTAATCAATTAGGGTTAGTGCAATACCAACCCTAAATTTAAGGGTTTTTAACGATTATAATATTTAATTATAATCAAGAGTTGTTTATTTAAAAAAAATGCCTTTAAAAACTAGAATTACTCACGGTAATTTTTTGCTTATAATATTAAAAAAATAATCTTTGGATAAACCAATAAAAGCCAATAAATGCAATAATCATTGAAATCGGTTTAGTAACTCTATTTTGGTACCATGATTTTTTTTGGAATAATAGTGCAATTAAAATATATGACAAAATAATTACACTGATTTGACCAAGCTCAACTCCAACATTAAAAGAAATTAAACTTGAAATAAATAGGTTTGTTGAAATTCCAATTTCATTTAAAACTCCCGCAAAACCCAAACCATGAAGTAGACCAAAAATAAAAATTATATAGGGTCTTGTTCTTCTTATACTTTCAGTGAACAAATTTTCAATTGCTATAAAGCAAATAGATAGAGCAATGATTGGTTCAATAATAATTGCTGGAATTGTTATTATTTTTAGTGCACCCAAGAACAAGGTAATTGTGTGAGCTAAAGTAAAAATTGAAACTTGTAAAACTAAAGGCCTCAGTTTTGGAGATAAAAGAAATAGCGCTAGTACAAATAAAATGTGATCTAAACCTTTTGGTATAATGTGCTTAAATCCTAGCAAGCTATATTCTTTAACATTTTGAAAAAGTCCCACCTCTATTTTATTCTTTATACTAAACCATTTAGATTGCTTACCCCCCTCAATCAATTCAGTATAGAGAGGTTTATTATGAATTGAATTAATACGTAAAATAATTGATCCTAAATTTTTATCCCAATAAAATTTAAATCGTTCTTCTTTAATATTTTGAATATCAAAAGTAACAATAGTGTCTCTAATTATGTCAGTATTACCCACTTCTGGTATGACTACGCTTATCAAGGTTAATTTTAAATTTGAAATATTGGATGTTAAATTAATTTTATTACCAAAATTTTTGATCTTAGAGTTAAATTGATTTAGTAAAATTACTGGGCTCATCCTCCTTAAATCCTTATATTCTTCAGATTTTTCAGAATCTTCTGTGTTAGAATGCTTTGTTTCTATGCCTGCAATAATAGCTTCTAAATTTAATTGGATTGATAGATTTGCGTTTGTGATATTATCTTCCTCATAAATATTAAGATTTGCAATTGCTGGACGCAGTTCGTGAGCATAAGATGATTTAATAAAGAATAGTATGAATATAAATATCTTAAAAAATATTAATTTATTAAAGCAGGTTCTATATTTATTTGTAATCATATTTTTAGTAACTTTTTTAAAAATTAAAGTACATGCGCACGAGTTATGGCTTGAACCAATTAATTTTAATTTTAATAACAAGGAATTATTTAAAACTAATATTAATATTGGTCAAGATTTTATGGGTTCTCCTTTTGGGTTTTATAGCCCAAATAAAAAAAACCTATATTTAGAAAATAGAAATAAAGTAACAAAATTATCACAGAGGGATGGAGATTTTCCAGCAATTCAAATGTTAATTTCAGAGCAAGGATTTCATGTTCTAAACTATGAAACTAATAACGAATTCTTAAAGTATGACTCTGTTGAAAAGTTTGAAGATTTTGTAAAAGAACAGGGCCTTCAAAACACTATAGATAAGTTTGATAGAAATAAAATTCCTACAGAAAATTATAGAAGGTTTGCAAAAGTATTAATTACTGATGGAAATAAAGGTTTTTTTATTCAAAAATCAAAATTAGATTTTGAAATTATTGCCTTGAGCACACCTTACAAACTTAAGAATAGTTTTTTTAAATTTCAACTTTTTGAAAAAAATAAGCCATTAGGAAACTGGCAAATTACTATTTTTAGTAAAGATGAAAATAATACTTATAAAGAAAAGATCAAAACCAATTCAAATGGAGTAGGAAAAATAAGAACTATTGAAAATAGAACTTATTTATTAAGTGCTGTTAAGCTAAATAAAGCAAATTATTTCCAAAAACTTAAATTCAAATCAGATTGGTTTAGTCTATGGGCAAGCCTAGTGATAAAAAAATAAAACATTTAAATACACTTTTTGGTTGTATACATCTTTGTTTTTGACTAAATTTTTTACACCAACAGGTCTATATGGCACAACTTGGGGTTAACTATTCCGTAGACAGCTACATCTAACT
Organism: Candidatus Pelagibacter sp. Uisw_090; assembly: GCF_047717845.1. GTDB lineage: Bacteria > Pseudomonadota > Alphaproteobacteria > Pelagibacterales > Pelagibacteraceae > Pelagibacter. Next base: position 1,241,609 of record NZ_CP159810.1, on the reverse strand, counting down.
GCGGGTAATATAAGTACAGTTAATTAACTAATATAATAAGGGAGAGAAATAATGATTAAAGATAAAAAATCTTTGAAGACTACAACACCTTCGAGACGTAAGTTCTTTAAAGCGGCAGCAGTCACAGGTCCAGCAGCAGCAACAGCTGTAGCAATGCCTAATATTGCAACTGCAGGATCTCACGCTACTGTATTAAAGATGCAAGCTGCTTGGCCTTCAGGCGCAAACATCTTTTTTGAAATGGCGCAAGACTACTGTAACATGGTTAGTGACATGTCTGGTGGATCACTTAAGATTGATCTTCAACCTGTTAACTCAATCGTTAAAACTTCAGAAATTGGAGCAGCGGTAAGTGATGGAATAGTTGATATGGGTCACTGGGTGACAGCATATTGGTATGGTAAAAACGCTGCCAGCTTCACTATTTGGAACTGGTCCTTCATACGGAATGTCATCTCAAGAAGTTATGGGATGGATGGAACGTGGTGGTGGAAGAAAACTATATGAAGAAGCAGTAGCTAGTGTTGGATATAACTACACTGGATTCTTTCATATGCCTATGCCAGCACAACCTTTCGGTTGGTTCAAAAAGAATGTAACTAAAGTATCTGATGTTAAAGGTATGAAGTATAGAACGGTTGGTCTAGCGACTAACGTTTTAACTGCTATGGGAATGGTCGTAAGACAATTACCAGGTGGTGAGATCCAACCAGCAATGAAAACTGGTTTGATTGATGCTGCTGAGTTTAACAACCCAACATCAGACTCACAGTTTGGAATGCAAGATGTCTCTAAACACTATCACTTAGGAAGTTTCCACCAATCTCAAGAGATGTTTGAAATTCCTATGAATACGAAGAGACTAAAAAGCCTTTCACCTGCTCATCAAGCTATCTTAAAAAACGCTGCTTATGCTGCGAATACAGATAACTACTTCAAAGCACTTGTTAGATATTCTGACAGTTTAGCTATGTTGATGAACGAGCATAAGGTTAATGTTTACCAAACGTCTGATGCTATTTTAGCTGAGCAGTTAAAAGGGTGGGATAAAATTGTTGGAGAGTTCTCTGCAAAAGATGCATTCTTCAAGAAGGTTATCGATTCTCAAAAAGCATATGCTAAGAAAGTAATGAAGTACTTGCTGATGAATCAGCCTAATTACAAACTAGCTTATGAAAATGAGTTTGGTCCAATTGGAAAAGTTAAAATCTAATTAGCTTTTAAATAATTTAAAAGAGGGGAGTTTTGGCTCCCCTTTTTTTATAGTACAGTTTTTAAAAAATTAGGGTATTCTATTTAAATCATGATGAGAGCTTACATAAAATTTGCCGACACATTAAGCACTTCAATAGGTAAGGCTTTTTCTTGGTGTATTGTCATTTTAATGGGTGGAACTTGCTATGAAGTAACAATGGCATATATATTTAACAAACCAACACTTTGGAATTTTGACTTTAGTATGCAGATGTATGGTGCAATATTGATGATGTCAGGAGCTTATTGTTTGGCAACGGAATCTCATGTCAGAGGAGATGTGATTTACAGATTATTCAAACCAAGAACACAAGGTTGGATTGATTTAATACTTTATTTTATTTTCTTTTTTCCTGGCGTAATAGCTTTAGCATTTTATGGATTTGAATATGCGGCACTTGCTTGGAAGATAAAAGAAACTAGCTGGAGTAGCCCAGCACAGATTAATATTTATATGGCAAAATCTTTGATACCAGCAGCAGGAGTATTCTTAACCATACAAGGAGTTGCTGAAGTATTTAGATCAATCATTTGTATTAAAACGGGACATTGGCCTGCAAGAATGGTTGTTGCAGAAGAAACAGAACAAATTTTAATGAGAACAGCTCAGGACGAGGATCAAAAAGATGTTATTTAGTTTAACAAATCCGGAAGTAGCTATCTTCATGATGGGGATATTTTTATTTGCAGTACTATTAGGTTTTCCAATTGCATTTACTCTAATGGCGATGGGAATAGGCTTTGGATATTATGCTTATTATGATCCTGTTTTAATGGATCATATTTTTGATAATAGAATATTTTCATTATTTGTAAAAAATACCTACACAGTTATGGACAATAATGTTTTGACTGCAGTCCCACTCTTTTTATTTATGGGGTATTTAGTTGAAAGAGCTGGAATTGTATCAAAATTATTTTTTGCCATAAGACTTGCAGCTCATAGATTGCCAGCTTCAATGGCAGTAGCTGCATTAATAACTTGTACTTTATTTTCTACAGCAACTGGAATTATTGGTGCTGTTGTAACCTTAATGGGCTTACTTGCTTGGCCCGCAATGGTTAAAGCAGGATATGATAAAAAATTTGCATCAGGAGTAATTTGTGCTGGGGGATGTCTGGGTATTTTAATACCACCAAGTATTATGTTAATTGTGTATTCAGTGATTGCACAATTATCACCTTTAAGATTATTTGCTGCAGCAATTTTCCCAGGACTTTTACTTGCAAGTTTATATATAGCTTATGTTGTAATCAGAGCTTGGATAAATCCATCAATTGCACCCAAGCCAGATGCAGCGGACATTCCACCAAGAGCAGAGATTTTAAAAGAAGTACTAGTTTCTTTTGTCCCTCTTTTTGGGTTAATAATGTTAGTACTTGGAACAATTTTAGCAGGCATAGCTACGCCAGCTGAGGCTGCAGCAGCAGGAGCATTTGGAGCAATACTCTTATCCTGGTTTTACAAAACTCTTAAGTGGCAAAGTTTTAAAGAATCTGTCTTTCTAACAGCAAAAACCACAGCAATGATTATGTGGTTATTTATTGGTTCATGGACTTTCTCTTCAGTCTTTTCTTATTTAGGTGGTCATGAAATTTTTGAGCATTTTTTCAAATCAATAGAAATAACAACTTGGCAATTCTTAATTATTACACAAATAATAATTTTTCTTTTAGGATGGCCGTTAGAATGGACTGAAATCTTAATTATATTTGTACCAATATTTTTACCGTTACTTGAGGTATTTGATGTTAATCCATATTTCTTTGCAATGTTGATTGCTCTTAATTTACAAACATCTTTTTTGACACCGCCCATGGCCATGTCTGCCTATTATTTAAAAGGTGTACAAAAAAACAATGTTGAGCTGATGGAAATATTTGCAGGAATTATGCCATTCTTGGCCATAGTAATATTTGCAATGTTCCTTATGTATATGTTTCCAGGTATTGCTTTGTGGCTACCAGAAACATTATTTGCAAACTAGGTAATTTAAAATTATGAACATATTTTCTCTTACAACTAATAAGTTAGTAGAACATTTAAAAACAGGCCAAATTTCCTCTGTAGAAGTTTGTACACAATATATTGAAAGAATTGAAAAATTTGAAAAAGATATCAATGCTTGGGAATATTTTGATAAAAAAAAACTTTTAGAAAAAGCAGAAGAAGCGGATGAATACAGAAAATCAGGAAAGCCCCTAGGTTCTTTACACGGCCTACCAATTGCAGTTAAGGATATAATAGGTACTTTTGAAATGCCTACTGAATGTGGAACTCCATTACGAAAAAAAATGCCAAGTTCTCAAGATTCTGAAGTTGTTAATTTACTTAAAATTGCAGGAGCAATAGTTATGGGAAAAACTGTAACTACAGAACTTGCATATTTTCACCCAGGAAAAACTACTAACCCACACGATAATTCAAGAACACCTGGTGGATCTTCAAGTGGTTCTGCAGCTGCAGTTGCAGCTCATATGGCACCACTATCAATTGGATCACAAACTAATGGATCAATTATTAGACCAGCTTCTTATTGTGGGGTTGTTGGGTACAAACCATCTTATGGACTAATCTCTCGAAGTGGAGTTTTAAAACAGTCAGACAAGCTAGATCACATTGGTGTTTTTGGAAAAACAGTTGAAGATGTTGCCTTATTAACAAAAACATTAATTAAAAAAGATTTATACGATAGTTCAACTATTCATTATTCATCTGATGAAATGTTAAAAGTTTGTAAAAAAGGACCATTATATGAACCAAAATTTATCTTTTACAAAACCAAAAATTGGAAAAATGTAGATAAAGAATCTCAAAAGTCTTTTGAGTTTTTTATAAAAACATTCAAAAAAAATATTGAAGTATTTGATACACCATCATATTTTGAAGATATTCCAAAATATCATAAAATAATTCATGAAACAGATATGGCTAATAATTTTCAAGGTTATTACAAAAAATCTAAGAAAAAACTTTCTAAAGAAATGGTTGGCGCCATCGAAAGAGGTTTAAAATACACAGCAAAAGATTATGTTGAAGCAATGGACTTTATGAAAAGAAGTTATGAATCCTTTAAAGAAGTGTTTGAGGACTATCATGGTGTGTTAAGCCCATCCACAACTGGGGTTGCACCTAAGGGTTTAAAGAGTACAGGCAGCCCAGAATTCTGCACTACCTGGACTTATATGGGTTTACCTTCTATTTCATTACCTTTACTTACAGGTGCTAATAATTTACCATTAGGAGTTCAGTTAATTGGAGACAAGCTAGATGATTTAAGATTTTTAGGTGTAGCCAATTGGTTAGAAAAAAATTGTAAAAAATATGCTAAATAATATAACAAAATTTCTAGGTACTTTTCTTGCAGCAATTTTTCTTATCGGTTTAGCAACCACATTGACAAGATCATCAATGATAGGTTTTTGGGATGTGTTGCCAGTATTTATTTTGATGGCTATTGCAATTTTTATGATGGTCTACGAAGCCTTTTTCGACAAAAACTAATTTTCTACTTGTAGTGAATAATTCTAAAAATAATTATTTACCTTTTCTATTATTATTTATCCAACCAATTTTTATGGCTAGCAATTTGATAGTTGCAAGAGGAGGAGTTGAGTATGTACCACCAATTTCTTTAGCTTTTTGGAGGTGGGCAGCTGTCTTCTTAATGTTGCTCCCTTTTACTTTTATCTCATTAAAAAAAAATTTTAAATTTGTAAAAAAAGAATACAAAAGAATATTTTTTATTGGATCAATGGGCTGTGGTGTTTGTGGAGCTTTTCCATTTTTAGCAGGACAAACGACGACTGTTACTAATATGGGAATTATTTATTCATCATCTCCAATATTTATAATTCTAATCTCCTGCATCTTTTTTAAAGAAAAAATAAATTTTCTTAGAATTGTTGGTCTGGCTTCTTGTTTAATAGGTGTTTTTGCTATCATTATTAAAGGTGATTTATCTCTGTTAATTAGCCTTAAATTTACAATTGGTGATTTATGGATGCTAGCTTCTTCTATTGGGTGGGCTCTCTACTCTATTTACTTATTTTACTGGAAAACTAATTTAAAAATTTTTGATAGATTTACTTTGATTGCTTTTTTCGGTGTAGTGAGTTTGCTTCCATTTTATTTAATAGAAGAGACTTTCTTTGTAAGAACTGTTTTTAATTCAGACTTTTTTATGTGGGTTTTATTTGCAGCTATCTCACCAGGAATTATAGCTTTTACGTTATATACAATGGCCCAGAAAAGTCTTGGAGCATCAATTACTGGTTTCACTTTATATATATTTACCGTCTACAGTGCTATTTATGGTTATTTATTTTTTAATGAGCAGTTAGAGCATTATCATTATTTAGGAACAGTCTTAGTTTTTGGTGGAGTTTATTTAGTTAAAAAAAAAGGTAAATATGAAAAAAAAAATTAAAGAGTATTTATTGAAAATAATTTTAATTATAACGGTAGCATACTTTTCTTTACTTTTTATTATATTTATATTTCAACGAAACTTATTATACGAGCCAAAAGAAAATAATTACTTTGGTGACGAATTAAAAGTTAAAATAGAAAAAGTAAAAATTAAGACGAGTGATAATTTTGAATTACTTGGATGGTTTCATGAAAAAGATCTTAGCAATTTTAAAACTTTAGTTTTCTTCCATGGTAATGCAGGAACATTAGAAAATAGAATACATAAAATTAATCATTTTAAAGACATGAATATAAATTTTCTAATAATTTCTTGGAGAGGATTTAGTGGAAACTTAGGCAAACCATCAGAAAAAGGTCTATATGAAGATGGTGAAAGTGCAATTAATTGGTTAAAAAGAAAAGGTCTTAAAGATAATGACATTGTTCTGTATGGTGAGTCTTTAGGTACTGGGATCGCAACTCATGTTGCTCAAAACCATAAATTTGCAGGCGTTATACTAGAATCTCCATTTACATCTATGGTTGACGCAGCAAAAAATGTGTATCCATATTTTCCAATTAGATTTTTACTTAAAGATAAATACGAAAGTGATAAAAAAATTAAAAATCTTAAGTCCCCAATTCTGATTATGCATGGAGAAGAAGATAAAATAGTGCCATTTTGGATGGGTAAAAAGATGTACAAGCTTGCTAATGAGCCAAAATATTCTTATTTTTCTGAAAAAGATAATCACATGATGGAATATAATGAAAAAATGATTCTAGTTTTGAAAGAATACTTAAAGAGTTTAAATTAAGCCACAATCTGACCAAATAATTTACAAATTTCATTTCTATAAATAGATAGTGAAAAAATTTATTATAACATCATTTTACTTAATCTTTATTTCAAGTTCTGTAATTGCAGAAAATATAGAATCTTCAGCAAATACACTTTTTCATATAGGTCAAATGAACTCTCATAATAAAAATTTTGTTCTTTTTTTTAAAACTAGAGATAAAGCTATTTTAGCAAGAGGTGAGGATTATAATTATGTTACAGATTTTCCTCAGGATTTATATATCTATAATTATAAAACAAAAATTTCATCACCATTAATTTCATATGAATGGTTTCCTTCACAGGCAAAACACCTCTTAGAAGGTTATGACTATCCAGTTTTCCCAGAAGACTTTGCTTATTATTTGTTAAAAGATAACAATACTTTAGTCATGATTAGTGCAATTAAAAATATAAGAAAAAATTTTAAATTTGATATTGCTAATAAAAAATTAAACTCATATCCATCAAATGGTAAGTTTGATTTTATAATTTCATCAATAGCAAAAAATTGTGGGCATTCAAACCTTAAAGAAAATTATAAATGTAGCTACTACAAACCTTTAATTTCTAATAATCTAATTAATTAATTTGAGTAAATGCTTCAGCAAATTTTTCTGCATTAAAGATTTGTAAATCATCTTCTTTTTCACCAAGTCCAAGAGCAATTATTGGAAGCTTATATTTTTTAGCAAGTGCTAATAAAATTCCTCCTTTTGCAGTGCCATCTAATTTTGTCATTATCAAACCAGTAAGAGGTATAATTTTATTAAACTCTTCCACTTGACTGATAACATTTTGGCCAGAGGTTGCGTCAAGTACTAGGATTACATCGTGAGGAGCATCTGGATCTATTTTTTTAGTCACATGGGCAATTTTTTTGTATTCTTCCATTAAATTTTTTTTATTTTGCAATCTCCCTGCTGTATCAATTAAAACATGACTAAAATCACTCTTTAATGCTTCCTCAATTGCTTTGTAGGCGACTGATGCGGGGTCTGACCCTTGAGTAGATTTTGTAATTTGTACATCAATTTTATTAGCCCAGCTTTCTAATTGTTCTATAGCAGCTGCTCTAAACGTATCGCAGGCAGAAAACATAACTTTGTTACCATTAGATTTTAAAATTTTACCAACTTTTCCAATAGTTGTTGTTTTTCCAACCCCATTAACTCCTGATACTAGGACTGCGTTGAGCTTTTCTTTTTTATTAAAAAAATTCTCATTTTCCAAAGGTTTCATTAAAGTGATTATATAGTTTTTAAGAATTAAATTTACCTCATTCATAATATCTTTTTTTGGGTCAATTTTTTCTTGAGCAATAATTTTTTTAATTTCTTCAGCTGCAACAAGACCAACATCTGATTGAATTAAATAATCTTCAATTTGATCTAATGTTTTGTCATCTATTTCTTTTTTTACAATTATATCTCTTAAACCAGACGTAAATGCAGAAGCACTTTTTTTAAAACCAATTTTAAATTTATCAAAAATTCCCATTATAATTTAATGTCAATATTTTTGATATCAGACACGGGTCCTTTCATATGAATGCTATTTCTTTCATCAATAGAAATTGTTAAATTACCTAATGCAAATTCTATATCTGTAGTTTTTTCTACCAGATTATTAATATTAGCTGCAACAGCAGTTGCACACGCTGCAGTACCACAAGCCTTGGTAAGTCCAGCTCCTCTTTCCCAAACTTTTACTTTTATTAAATTTTTATTCATAACTTTTGCCAAGGTCACATTACATTTTTCTGGAAATAGTGGATGATTTTCAATTTTTGGACCAATAGTTTGTAAGTCAAATGCTTCAATATCTTCTACAAAAAAAATTATGTGTGGATTGCCTACATTTATGGCTGTTCCACCAATATGTTTGGTGTTATTTCTGTCTATAATTTCAATTTTTAAGTCTTGTGTATCTAGCTGCTTACTTAAAGGAATCTCCTCCCAATTAACTTTTGGTATACCTATTTCGGTTTCAACTAAATTACTTCCTAAGATTTTTGATTTTAGAGAGCCAGAAGCTGTTAAAAGCGTTATTTCTTTTTTACCACTTTCTTTTGATAGAAGGCCTGCCACACACCTAGTGCCATTTCCACAAGCACCAGATGCACTTCCATCTGAATTATAGAATTCTACATCTGCATCTATTTCTTTATTTTTCTTAATTAGAATGAGTTGATCACATCCAATGAAACTACGATCACATACTTTAATTATTTGATCTTTGTTTAAATTGAAGTCCTGGCTTCTTTGATCAATAATTACAAAATCATTGCCCAAACCATCCATTTTAAATGCTTTAATATCCATATGTAGATATTTAACTTATTTATTGACTTTTTGAACCTCTATTATAAATTGTCTTCGTTTCCACAAAAACGTTAAATTTGTGGTGTCTTTGGAGACAAAGAGATCAACACTAGTCAGCGATATTCGCCCACTAGTGCGAAACTGCTGTGCGTAATAAATATGTTTGAAAACTTAACAAATAAATTCGAAGAAATTTTTTCTTCTTTAAAAAAAGCAGCTTCACTTGATGAGAATCAAGTAGATGAAGGCCTAAGAAGTATTAGACAGGCTTTATTAGAAGCCGATGTGTCTCTAGATGTAACTAAAGATTTTATAGAAAAAGTTAAGCCAAAGGTTATGGGTCAAGAAATAATTCGATCAACCTCTCCAGGAGATATGGTTGTTAAAATTGTTTATGATGAACTAGTAAGCCTTTTAGGTGAAAGTAACACAGATATTAATTTAAATGCAGTTCCGCCAGTTCCAATGATGCTGGTAGGTCTTCAAGGTTCTGGTAAAACCACAACAACAGCAAAATTAGCCAAATATTTAGAAAAAAATAAAAAGAAAAAAATAATGATGGTCAGTCTTGATGTGTATAGGCCAGCTGCACAAGAACAACTAAGATCATTAGGAGAGCAAAATGATATTTTAACATTACCTATTATTGAAGGGCAGCTACCAGCAGATATTTGTAGAAGAGCAGTTAGTGCTGCAAACCTAAATGGTGCAGAGATTATATTATTTGATACAGCAGGCAGAACACAAATAGACCTTCAGATGATGAGTGAGATTAAACAAATAGAAAGTATAATTAACCCAACGGAAGTATTTTTAGTTGCAGATTCTTTAACGGGACAAGTTGCTCGCAGAAGTGGCAAAAGAATTTAAGAATACTGTAAATTTGACAGGTATTGTTTTAACAAGAGCTGATGGTGATGCAAGAGGTGGTGCGGCCCTTAGTATGAAATATGTTTCTCAAGTGCCAATTAAGTTTTTAGGGGTAGGAGAAAAAATAGAAAATTTAGAGGTTTTTCACCCAGATAGAATAGCTAATAGAATATTAGGTATGGGAGACATCGTTTCTCTTGTCGAAAAAGCTGCAGAAGATCTTGGTGAAGAGAATATAAAAAAAGCAGAAGAGAATTTAAAAAAAGGACAATTCTCTATGGAAGATTATTTAACACAGCTTAGACAAATGAAAAAAATGGGAGGCATAGAAGGAATTATGTCGTTTATGCCAGGTGTTTCTAAAATGAAATCACAAATGGATGCTTCGGGAATTGATGAAAGCGTTATTACTAAAAATGAAGCAATCATTTTATCTATGACAAAAAAAGAAAGAGGAAATCCTAAAATCATTGATGGTTCTAGGAAAAAAAGAATTGCTAATGGCTCTGGAACAGATGCGGCCACTATCAATAAATTGCTTAAGCAATTTAAAATGATGTCTGAAATGATGAAGAAGATGTCAAAAGGAAACCTGAAGGGTATGTCTGATAAAGGAATACCTCCAGAGCTACTAAATCAACTTAAATAAAAAAAGGAAAAAAAATGATAAAAATAAGACTATCAAGAGGTGGAACAAAGAAAAGACCAGTATACAAAGTAGTTATAGCCGACAGTCGTCGTGCAAGAGATGGAAGATTTATTGAAAAGGTAGGATTCTTTAATCCTCTTTTGCCAAAAGATAAAAAAGAAAGAGTGGGACTGGAAGCAGAAAGAATTAAATATTGGTTAGGCCAAGGTGCTCAACCAACAGCTAGAGTGGCAAGAATTTTAGGTGAAAATGATATTATCCCTATGCCAGCAAACGCTAACAACCCTAATAAAGCTATACCTAAAAAAGAAAGAAAAAAAGAAGGAGATGAAGCAACTCCAGCAGCAGCTCCAGCAGCAGCTCCAAAGGAAGAAGCTCCTAAAACAGAAGCAGCTCCAGCAGCAGCTCCAAAGGAAGAAGCTCCTAAAACAGAAGCAGCTCCAGCAGCAGCTCCAAAGGAAGAAGCTCCTAAAACAGAAGCAGCTCCAGCAGCAGCTCCAAAGGAAGAAGCTCCTAAAACAGAAGCAGCTCCAGCAGCAGCTCCAAAGGAAGAAGCTCCTAAAACAGAAGCAGCTCCAGCAGCAGCTCCAAAGGAAGAAGCTCCTAAAACAGAAGCAGCTCCAGCAGCAGCTCCAAAGGAAGAAGCTCCTAAAACAGAAGCAGCTCCAGCAGCAGCTCCAAAGGAAGAAGTTAAATAGTTGGATTCATGTGGCAAGCTCAAATATTTACACTTTACCCAGATATTTTTCCGGGCCCTTTAAGTAAAGGGCTTTATGGAAAAGCGTTATCGAATAAAATTTGGGATCTAAAAGTTGTAAACATTAGAGATGCTGCAGAAGACAAACATAAGACGGTTGATGACACTCCTTTTGGAGGTGGATCTGGCATGTTGTTAAAAGCTGATGTTTTAGCAAAATCGATTGATCAAAATAAAAAAAAAGGTGAAAGAATTTTTTATTTATCCCCTAAGGGAAAAAAACTTGATCAAAAATTAGCACTAGAGTTATCAAAGGAAAAATCGATCAGTTTAATATGTGGTCATTTTGAGGGTGTTGATGAAAGAATATTATCAACAAGAAATATAGAAGAAATTAGTATTGGAGATTTTATTTTATCTGGAGGAGAAACAGCATCCTTTGTTGTATTGGATAGTATTTTGAGACTATTACCAGGAGTATTAGGAAATGAACAATCAAAAACAGATGAGAGTTTTGAGAATGGACTTTTAGAGTATCCTCAGTACACAAAACCTCAAATTTGGGAGCAAAAAAGTGTCCCAGACGTGCTATTATCAGGAGATCACAACAAAATTAAAGACTGGCGTTTATCACAATCAGAGGCTATAACACGCGTCCGAAGACCAGATTTATGGGAAAAATATAAGAAAAACTAATTTGATAAATATTACTATGAAAACAATTGAGGAAATAAACCAACATAACGTTAAAAAAATATTAGCTGAGAAGAAAATTCCAGATTTTTTTCCAGGAGATATAGTAAAAGTTGGTGTGAGAATTACTGAAGGTAAAAAAGACAGAATTCAATATTTTGAAGGTGTTTGTATTGCTAGAAAAAATAGAGATTTAAATTCTTCATTTACAGTTAGAAAAATATCATTTGGTGAAGGTGTTGAGAGAACATTCCCACTATATGGAACAGTAATTGATTCAATTACTGTTATTAGACATGGAAAAGTTAGAAGAGCAAAATTATACTATCTAAGAGATAGAACTGGTAAATCGGCTAGAATTGCTGAAAGGATTAGAAAAAAAATTGGTATAGAAGTTGATGTTAAACCAGAAACGGTAACTGAAGAAACTTTAGCACCAGTAGCAGAAAAACAAGCGGAGGTTCAAGTGGAACCTGAAAAACAACCAGAAGCTCAAGCAGAACCTAAAACAGAAAAATTAGAAGAAAAAAAATAATTTTTTTTCAATGCCTTTAACTCTTTACGATAAAATTTGGAATGATCACTTAGTAGATCAGCAAGATGATGGTACAGCATTATTATTCGTTGATCGACATTTAGTACATGAAGTTACAAGTCCACAAGCTTTTGAAGGATTAAGAAACTCTAATAGAAAAGTTAGACAACCCAGCTTAACTCTAGCAGTTGCAGATCATAACGTTCCAACTACTGATAGATCTAAAGGAATAGCAGATGTGGAATCTAAAATTCAAGTAGATACCTTAGAAAGTAATTGTAAAGAATTTGGAATTCAGTATTTAGGAATGAATGACAAGAGACAAGGAATTGTTCATATCATCGGTCCAGAACAAGGTTTTACACAACCTGGAACAGTAATTGTTTGTGGAGACAGTCATACAGCAACACATGGCGCATTTGGTGCTTTGGCATTTGGAATTGGTACTTCCGAAGTGGAACATGTCCTAGCAACACAAACATTGGTTCAAAAAAAAGCAAAGAATTTTAGAATTAATGTTAATGGAAAACTTCCAATTGGTGTTACCTCTAAAGATGTAATTTTACAAATTATAGGAAACATTGGAACTGCAGGAGGAACAGGGTCGGTTATTGAGTATGCTGGCAGTCTAATTTCATCTTTAAGTGTAGAACAACGAATGACAATTTGTAATATGACTATTGAAGGAGGAGCAAGAGCAGGATTAATTGCTCCAGATGAAAAAATATTTGAATATTTAAAAGGTAAACCGATGTCTCCAAAAAACGAAAATTGGGATAAGGCTATGAAATATTGGGAAAGTTTAAAAACTGATGATGGAGCTAAATTTGATAAAGAAATAGATTTAGTAGCAGAAGACATTTTACCTATGATTACCTGGGGAACTTCTCCACAAGATGTAATCACTATAGATGGCAAAGTTCCAAATCCTAAAAATGAACAAGATGAAGACAAAAGGAACTCTTTAGAAAGGTCATTAAATTACATGGGTTTAGAGGCCGATACACTAGCTACAGACATTAAGATTGATAAGGTTTTTATAGGAAGTTGTACGAATGGAAGAATTGAAGATTTAAGGGAAGCTGCGAAAATATTAAAAGATAAAAAGAAAGCATCCCATGTTCATGCAATGGTTGTTCCAGGCTCAGGCTTAGTTAAAGAGCAGGCAGAGCAGGAAGGCCTAGATAAAATATTTATAGCTTCAGGTTTTGAATGGAGAGAGCCCGGTTGCTCAATGTGTCTTGCAATGAATGCAGATAAATTAAAACAAGGAGAAAGATGTGCTTCAACTTCAAACAGAAATTTTGAAGGAAGACAGGGTAGAGGTGGAAGAACACATTTAGTCAGCCCTGGAATGGCAGCAGCAGCTGCAATTTCTGGAAACTTAGATGATGTTAGAAAGTATCAAAAATAAAATGCAAAAATTCAACTCACTTACAAGTATCCCAGTTTATTTACCAATAGTAAATATTGATACAGATATGATTATTCCAAAACAATTTCTTAAAACAATTAAAAGAACAGGGTTAGGAAAAAACTTATTTTTTGAAATGAGGTATGATGATAATGGAAATGAAATAAAAGATTTTATTCTAAATCAAAAACCTCACAATCAATCAAAAATATTAATTGCAGGAAAAAACTTTGGCTGCGGTTCATCAAGAGAGCACGCGCCATGGGCACTTTTAGATTTTGGAATTACATGTGTGATAAGTTCTAGTTATGCTGATATTTTTTATAGCAACTGTTTTAAAAATGGAATTTTACCAATTATTTTACCAGAAGACAAAATTAAAGAACTATCGGAATATTCAAAAAGAAAAGAAGAAATTTCAATAGACTTAAAAGAAGAAAAAATTATTTTTGGAAATAGCAAAATAAATTTTGATATTGACCCGTTTAAAAAAAGATGCTTATTAGAAGGTCTTGACGATATTGCACTTTCATTAGCTAAAAAAGAAAAAATTACTAATTTTGAAGAAAATTTAAAAGATAATAAACCATGGATATTTAATGATTAAAATTAAGAAAAGAAAAATTTTACTTTTACCAGGTGATGGTATTGGGCCTGAAGTTATTCAGGAAGTTAAAAAAGTTATTCAATGGTTTAATTCAAATAAATCTTTAGATTTTGAAATTGATCAAGACTTAGCAGGTGGTTGTTCTTATGATAAGCATGGAACACCAATTACAGATGAAGTTTTTTATAAAGCACTAGAAAGTGAAGTTGTAATATTAGGTGCTGTTGGTGGTCCTAAGTGGGATGATTTAGATTTTTCAAAAAAACCTGAAAGAGCTCTATTAAAGTTAAGAAAAGAATTAAAATTATTTGCAAATTTAAGACCTGCAATTTGTTTTGAGCAATTAGTTGAGGCATCATCTATGAAGCCAGAAATTGTTTCAGGGTTAGACATAATGATTGTTAGAGAGCTAACTGGTGGAATTTATTTTGGAGAACCAAGAGGAATCAAGCCAATAGAAAATGGTGAAAGAAAAGGTATTAATACTCACACTTATACGACTAGTGAAATAGTTAGAGTAGCTAAAGTAGCTTTTGATTTAGCCAAAAAAAGATCAAATAAAGTTACCTCTTGTGAAAAATCTAACGTAATGGAAGCTGGACAACTTTGGAAAGAAGAAGTTCAAGAACTTCATGATAAAGAATATAAAGATGTAGAATTAAGTCATATGCTTGCAGATAATTGTGCAATGCAACTTATGAGGTATCCAAAACAATTTGACGTTATACTTGCCGATAATTTATTTGGGGATATGTTGTCAGATCAAGCATCAATGTTAACTGGTTCTTTAGGCTTATTACCATCTGCTTCGCTTGGAGCAAAGAATAAAGATGGCGAGATGAGAGCAATGTATGAACCTATTCATGGATCTGCACCAGATATAGCAGGAAAAAAAATTGCAAATCCAATTGCATCAATTTTAAGCTTTGCAATGGCACTAAGGTACTCATTAGACTTAGATTCTGAGGCTGATGCCTTAGAAAAAGCAGTTCAAGATGTTTTAAATGATGGTCTTAGAACTAAAGATATATTTTCTGAAGGAACGAAAGAAATATCAACATCAACAATGGGTGATGCCATAATTTCAAAATTGCAATAATTAAAAATTTATTCTAGAGTTCCGAAATGCCAAATTACATAGCACCAGTAGAAGACATGATGTTTCTTTTTGATAAGTTAAGAAACAATAAAAATTATAATGAAATTGAAAAATATAAAGAGGTTAACTCAGAACTAGTAAAAGATATTTTAGTTGAAGCGGCTAAAATTAATGAAAATCTAATTTTACCATTAGCAAAATCTGGAGATGAAAACCCTGCTTTTTTAGAGAATGGTATTGTTAGAACACCTCCAGGATATAAAGAAGCATATTCAAAATATATAGAAGATGGTTGGGTTTCTCTTTCTTGTGATCCAGAATATGGTGGACAAGGAATGCCAAAAACAGTAAGTGCATTTTTTGATGAAATGTTATCTGCAACTTGTCTTTCTTTTAAACTTTATAGTGAATTAACAATTGGCGCCTATAATTGCATATCTCATCATGCAACTAATGCGATGAAAGAAAAGTACCTTCCTAAAATGGTAGAAGGGAAATGGAGTGGAACAATGTGCCTTACAGAACCAGTTTGTGGAACTGATTTAGGAATGTTAAAAACAAAAGCTGTTGAACAGCCTGATGGTACTTTTAAAATAAGTGGGCAAAAAATATTTATAACATCTGGAGATCATGATTTAACTGAAAATATTATTCACCTTGTTATTGCAAGAGCATCAGATTCACCTGTAGGAACAAAAGGAATAAGCTTGTTTCTTGTACCTAAATTTTTAATTAAAGATGATGGATCTATTGGTTCAAGAAATGGTGTATCTACAGGTTCGGTAGAACATAAAATGGGAATAAAAGGTTCAGCGACATGTGTTTTAAATTTTGATGATGCGGTTGGATACATGATAGGACCAAAAAATAAAGGCCTTAATCAAATGTTTACCATGATGAACTTAGAGAGAATCCTTGTTGGAATTCAAGGATTAGGAATATCTGAAATAGCTTATCAAAATTCATTAACTTATGCAAAAGAGAGAAAACAAGGAAAATCTAATAACACTAAATCTGCAGATGGTGCAGATTATATTATTGAGCATGCTGATATAAAAAGATCATTACTGAATATGAAATCCATTATTGAAGGAGAAAGAGCGCTGGGCTTTTGGCTATCTCAACAAACAGAAGTCAGTCTCTACCATCTTGATGAAAAGATTAAGCAAGAAGCTTCAGATTTTGTTTCTTTGTTAACTCCAGTTGTTAAGTCATTATTTACTGATTTGGCCATGGAAATTACAAGTGATGCAATGCAGATTCATGGCGGTTATGGTTTTACAAAAGACCAGGGAATAGAACAATTATACAGAGATAATAGAATTACCCCAATTTATGAAGGTACAAATTCTGTTCAGGCAGCCGATTTAGTTTTCAGAAAACTAGTTAATAAAAATGGCGATATAATTAATAAATATTTAAATTTAATAAAAAAAGAATGTGATTTAGAGGGTGACAAAATTAAGCCTTTTATTAAAGATCTAAATCATCAAATAGAAATTTTACTAAAATTTACTACTTGGATTAAAGATAAAATCCAAAATTCCAAAGATGATGCTAGTGCAGCATGTAATGACTATTTAAAAGCATTAGGCTTCGTGTCCATAGCTCATGCGTGGATAAAAGTTCTAGAGGTAAGTTTTAAAGATTACGAGCAAAATAAAAGTTTTTATGATGACAAAATACAAACTGCTAATTTTTATTTCAAAAGAGTTTTACCAAGAGCAGAAAGTCATTTTAAAACCGCTACATCAGGCAGTGATTATATAATGAATTTTAAATTTAATTAATATGCATTATTACGATACAAATTTAGATAAAAATGAAGCTAATTACGTTCCTCTTTCTCCTTTAACATTTTTAGAAAGAACCAAAGATATATATCCAAACTATGAAGCTTTAGTTTATGAAAGTAGATCTTATACTTGGAAAGAGGTTTATAAAAGATGTGTTAAGTTTGCGAGTGCACTAGATAAATTAGGTGTAAAAACTGGAGATACAGTTTCTATAATGGCTTTCAATACACCTGAAATTTTTGAAGCTCACTACTCAATACCTATGGTTGGCGCAGTAATAAATGCAATTAATACAAGACTAGATCCAAATACAGTAAGTTATATTTTACAACATAGTGATGCAAAAGTTTTAATCGTAGATAGACAATTTCATGACGTAGTTGAGAAGGCTTTAAAGAATGTAAAAAATAAAATTACAATTATTGATATTGATGATCAAGACATAGATACGAGTTCTTTCAAAAAAATAGGAGAACTTGAATATGAAAGTTTTTTAAATACAGGCGATGAAAATTATGAATGGAAAAATCCAAAAGATGAGTGGGAAGCAATCTCGTTAGGGTATACATCTGGAACTACTGGAAATCCTAAAGGAGTAGTTTATCACCACAGAGGCTCATACTTGATGGCAACAGGTAGTACTATAGCTTGGAATATGCCTAACAAACTAAATTTTTTATGCGTTGTACCAATGTTTCATTGTAATGGCTGGTGCTATCCTTGGACACTGGCGATGCTACATGCAAGGGTAATTTGTTTAAGAAATATTGATGTAAAAAAGATGTTTGAATTAATTGATAAATATGAAGTAACCCATTTTGGTGGAGCTCCAATAGTATTAAATATGATTGTTAATGCACCAAAAGAGGATCAAAAAGTTTTAAAAAGAAAAGTGAATGTTTTAACAGCAGGTGCACCCCCACCGAGCATCATTTTTGAAAAAATGGAAAATCTTGGCTTTGAAGTGATGCATGTTTATGGGTTAACAGAAACTTATGGTCATATGCTTCAGTGTGCATGGAATGAAGATTGGAATACTTTAGAAAAAGATAAAAAAAATGAAATTAAAGCAAGACAAGGTGTTAGATATCCTAATACTGAAGGTGCAGTTGTTATGGACCCCGAAACAATGAAGGCAGTCCCTAAAGATGGAAAAACCATGGGTGAAATCATGATCAGGGGAAATATTGTAATGAAGGGTTATTACAAAGATAAAGAAGCAACAGAGAAGTCAATGGCAGGTGGATGGTTCCACTCAGGAGATCTAGCAGTTACCCACCCAGATGGATATATTAAAATTAAAGATAGATCTAAAGATATTATAATTTCAGGTGGTGAAAATATTTCTTCAATTGAAATAGAAAATGCAATAGCAAAACATCCATCTGTATCACTGGCTGCGGTTGTTGCTAAACCAGATGAAAAATGGGGAGAAATACCTTGTGCTTTTGTTGAATTAATTAAAGATAAGCCAGCAACAGAAAAAGACATTATAGATTTTTGCAGAGAAACGTTGGCAGGATTTAAACTTCCTAAAAGTGTTGTTTTTTGTGATTTACCAAAAACTTCAACAGGAAAAATTCAAAAATTTGAACTTAGAAAAAAGATTAAGGATCAAAATTGATCTTTCAAGTAGGCAATAAGAATGTCTTTGCATCAGATGCAGGTCAAGGCATTAATAAAAACAAAGCTACAATAGTTTTACTTCATGGAAGCGGCCTCTCTCATATTATTTGGTCTCTGACAGAGCAATATTTATCTAATCAAAATTATAATGTTTTAGCAATTGATTTGCCTGGTCATGGAAATTCCGAGGGTGATTGTTTAAAGTCAATAGAAGAAATTTCAGATTGGTTAGAAAAAGTTTTTAAAGAACTTAATGTTTCTGAATTAACAATAATAGGTCACTCCCAAGGGTGTTTGGAAGCATTGGAATATTATTCAAGATATTCAAAAAGAGTTAAAAATTTAATATTTGTTGGTGGTTCTTATAGAATGCCCGTTAATCAAGATTTAATAGATCTTGCTGAGAGTGGAGATGATAAAGCAGTTAAATTAATGATGAAATGGAGCTATGAAAACTCTAAAAAGTTTATTGGAGGTAATCCTGTAGAAAAAATTATTAATTCTCCAAGAGATATTAGAGAGGTTTTAGCCATTGATCTTGTAGCTTGTAATAATTATAAAAACGGATCTGAGGCTTTAAAATCAGTCAAGTGTCCCACATTATTTATTTTTGGTGAACTAGATAAGATGGTTAACCTTGAAAAAGGCAAGAAATTTGCTGAACTTATTCCTAATTCAAAAACTCATATAATAAAAGAATGTGGACATATGATTATGTTTGAAAAAGCTTTTGAAATGAGAGAAAAGATCTCTGAATTTTTAAAAAAATGAAAAACTTTTCAATAGCAAAATCTAGAAGATTAAGAAGTACCCCTTATACTGCAAGAATAGAGAAACAAGGGGTTACAGCATACACAATTTACAATCATATGCTGTTACCTGCTGCATTTGGATCAATAGAAAATAGTTACAAACATTTAAAAGAGCATGTTCAAGTATGGGATGTTGCTGCAGAAAGACAAGTAGAAATATCAGGAAAAGACTTTGCAGAATTAGTACAATTGATGACATGTAGAGATTTATCAAAATCTAAAATTGGGAGATGTTATTATTGTCCAATAATAGATGAAAATGGAAATTTAGTTAATGATCCAGTTGTTCTAAAGCTGGATGAAAATAGATGGTGGCTATCAATAGCAGACTCGGATGTAATCTTTTTTGCCAAAGGTTTAGCATCTGGACATAAATTTGATGTTAAAATTATAGAACCAGTAGTGGATATAATGGCAATACAGGGCCCGAAATCATTTGCATTAATGGAAAAAGTTTTTGGAAAAAAAATTACTGAACTAAAATTTTTTGGATTTGATTATTTCGATTTTGAAGGGACAAAGCATCTTATAGCAAGGTCAGGATGGTCTAAGCAAGGTGGGTATGAAGTTTATGTTCAAAATACAGAGTCAGGACAAAAATTATATGACTATCTTTTTGAAGTTGGAAAAGAATTTAATGTAGGACCTGGGTGTCCAAACCTAATAGAGAGAATTGAGAGTGCACTACTATCTTATGGAAATGATTTTGATAACAGTGATAATCCATTTGAATGTGGTTTTGATCAATATGTTAGTTTGGATAGTGATATAAATTTTTTAGGAAAAGATAAATTAAAAGAAGTTAAATTAAAAGGAGCCCAAAAGAAGTTAATGGGTATTAAAATTGATATGAAAGAAATTAGTCTCACAGGATCAAAAAATTTATATGATGAGAAAAATAATATAATTGGTGAGTTAAGATCGGCTTGTTATTCACCTCATTTTCAAATGGTTATTGGAATAGCAATGATCCAGAAGTCCTACTGGGAAGTATCTCAAACCTTTAAAATTCAAATAAATGATAACACTTTTCGTGGAAAAGTTTGCGATTTACCCTTCATCTAGTATAAAAGCCTAATAACATCATGAATATAGCAATTGTAGGAGCCACAGGTAATGTTGGAAGAAAAATTCTCGAAGTTCTAGAGAGAAAAAAACTTCCTATAAAGGAACTATTTTTAGTTGCTTCACCAAGAAGTGCTGGCCAAAAAATAAATTTTAGTGGCAAAGAACATGAGGTCTTTAACCTTGAAACATTTGATTTTTCAAAAATTAAAATTGCTTTCTTTGCAGCAGGTGGAAAAATTTCAGAACAATATGCTTTAAAAGCAGCAAAGCACTCAATAGTTATAGATAATTCTAGTTTTTTTAGAATGGATCCTGATGTGCCATTAATTGTTCCACAGGTAAATCCAGAAGCAATTAAGAGTATGAAAAAAAATATAATTGCTAACCCTAATTGCTCAACAGCTCAGTTGGTAATTGCTCTTAAACCGTTACATGACTTATTCAATATTGTACGGATAGTTGTTTCGACATATCAGTCTGTTTCAGGTGGTGGCAAAGACCCTATGGATGAACTAATAGAACAAACTAAATCATCTCTAGAAAATAAAGAAATTAAACCTAGAAATTTTACTAAACAAATTGCTTTTAATGCTATTCCTCACATCGATGTTTTTGCAGATGATGGTTATACTAAAGAAGAATTAAAAATGACTAATGAAACTAAAAAAATTCTTGGTGACAAAATAGAATTATCAGCAACATGTGTAAGAGTTCCAGTTATGGTTTCTCATGCGGAGTCAGTAAATATTCAATTTGAAAAATCATTTTCTTTAGAGAAAGTTAGAGACACTCTTAGTAAAGCAGAGGGCTGTAAAGTTTACGATAAAAGAGAAGATGGAGGATATAGTACTCCAATTGAAGCAGAAGGTAGAGACGAAACTTATATTTCAAGAATAAGAGAAGATAAAACTATCAAGAATTCATTAAACCTATGGATTGTTTCTGATAATTTACTTAGAGGAGCGGCATTGAATGCTGTTGAAATTGCAGAAACTTTAATTAAAAATAATCTTAATGGAAAATAATAATCCTTTATCACCACATATTCAGATCTACAGATGGCACATATCTTCTTTAGTATCTATTTCACATAGAATTACAGGAATAATAAATATAGCTGCCATAACAATAATTTGTTTTTGGATTGCATCCTTACTACTAGGTGAAAATAGTTATGAACTTACTAGAATATTTTTAAATTCTATTTTAGGAAAATTCATAATTTTAGGTTTAACATGGTCATTTAGTTTCCAGATATTAAGTGAAATAAGACATTTAATTATGGATCTAGGACATGGGTTTGAATTAAAAGTAACAAAGATAACAGGATTAATCGTGATCATTGGTTCATTTTTTTTAACAATTTTAATTTATTTAATTGGAAAGCAATTTATTTAGTATGAATAACGTGACTAAAAAATGGCTATTAATGAGAGTAAGCTCTGTGGTGTTGATACCATTAATGACATGGTTTATTTTAAATTTAGTTTCAGTTTTCAATAAAGATTATTTTGATATTGTTAATTTTTTTTCAAATCAGCCATCTAAAATTTTAGTTTCTTTGTTGTTAGTTTTTGCCTATTTTTTTTCAGCTTTAAGTATTAGTGAGGTATTTGAAGACTATATACAGGATGAAAAAATCAAAAATGTCGCAAACAAAACTTTGAATATATTTGCTATAATAATTCCCTTAATTACAATTATAATAATATTTAATTTAAATATATGAGTTCATATAAAATTATAGATCATGAATACGATGTTATCGTACTCGGCGCAGGAGGCTCAGGCTTAAGAGCTGCTGTTGGTTTAAGTGAAGCTGGTTTAAAGACAGCCTGTATTTCAAAAGTATTTCCAACAAGAAGTCATACCTCTGCTGCTCAAGGAGGAATTTCTGCATCTTTAGGGAATATGGGCGAAGATGATTGGCGTTGGCATATGTATGATACCGTCAAAGGTGCTGACTGGTTAGGTGACCAAGATAGTATTGAGTATCTTTGTAAAGAAGCTCCAGCAGCTGTTATAGAATTAGAAAAATATGGAGTTCCATTTAGTAGAACTGATGATGGTAAAATTTACCAAAGACCTTTTGGTGGAATGACAAAAAATTATGGCAATGGAATTGTTCAAAGAACATGTGCAGCCGCAGATAGAACTGGACATGCAATACTTCATACCCTTTATGGACAAGCTTTAAAACATAACACTGAATTTTTTATTGAATACTTCGCTCTAGATTTATTAATGAAAGATGGTGAATGTAAAGGTCTTATTGCTTGGAATTTAAATGATGGAACAATTCATAGATTTAGAGCTCATAGTACAATAATTGCAACAGGTGGTTATGGAAAAGCTTATTATTCTGCAACTTCAGCACACACTTGTACTGGAGATGGAAATGCAATGGTTTTAAGGGCAGGTTTACCATTACAAGATATGGAATTTGTACAATTTCACCCAACAGGAATTTATGGACATGGAACTTTAATTTCTGAAGGTGTTAGAGGAGAAGGTGGCTATTTAGTTAATTCAAAAGGTGAAAGATTTATGGAGCGTTATGCGCCAAAAGCTAAAGACTTAGCATCTAGAGATGTAGTAAGTAGATCAATGTCAATTGAGATTAATGAAGGAAGAGGTGTGGGTAAAGAACAGGATCATGTTCACTTACATTTAAGTCATTTAGACAAAAGTATTATTGAAAGTAGACTTCCAGGAATAACTGAAGCAGCAAGATTATTTGCAAATGTTGATGTAACTAAAGAGCCAATACCGGTAGTTCCTACTGTTCATTACAATATGGGAGGTATTCCAACAAACTATAAAGCTGAAGTATTAACAGGCAATGATTCTGAAACAGTTCCGGGGTTAATGGCAATTGGTGAGGCTGCCTGCGTTTCTGTTCATGGAGCGAATAGATTGGGGTCTAATTCTTTAATTGACCTAGTTGTATTTGGAAGAGCCGCAGCTAGAGAGCTCGGAGAACTTGTAAAACCAGGAACCCCACATGAAGATATAGGAGAGACTGAAACAAAAAAATGTTTAGAAAGATTTGATAAATTAAGAAACTCTAATGGTGAAAATAGTACTGCAGAGCTTAGGCTTTCAATGCAAAAAACTATGCAATCAAAGTGTGCTGTTTTTAGAACAGAAAAAACACTTAAAGAGGGTGTTGATGATATTAGAAAAGCATACGATGGAATGGAATCAATTTCTGTAAAAGATAAGTCACTTGTTTTTAACACTGATTTAGTGGAAACATTGGAGTTTGATAACTTGATAAGACAAGCAATTACAACAGTGGATTCTGCTTATAATAGACAAGAGAGCAGAGGTGCACATGCAAGAGAAGATTTCCCAAAAAGAAACGATGAAAAATTTATGCAACACACTATTGCTTGGTGCAATGGAAAAGATTCAAAAATTGGTTATAGACCAGTTACTAAAACGACTTTAACAAATGAAGTTCAATACTTTCCACCACAAGAAAGAGTTTACTAGTGGTTCAAATAAATTTACCTAAAAATTCAGAAGTTCAAAAAGGTATCTATTATCAAGATAAAACTGGATCAAAAAATATCAGAAAAGTAAATGTTTATAGATGGGATCCCTCAAATGGAGAAAACCCAAGAGTAGATACTTACGAAGTAGATATGGATAACTGTCCTTCAAAAGTATTGGATATTTTAAATAAGATTAAAAATGAAATTGATCCATCATTGGCTTATCGGAGATCTTGTGCACATGGTGTTTGTGGATCTTGTGCAATGAATATGGATGGTAAAAATGGTTTAGCATGCACAAAACCTCATTCAGAAATTGAAGGAGATATAAATATTTATCCACTACCTCATCTAAAAGTTAAAAAAGATTTAATTGGGGACTTAAGTGGACTGTATAAACAATACGAATCAATTGAGCCTTGGTTGAAAACAAATACAAAAGTTGAAACTACAGAAATTATTCAATCTCAAAAAGATAGAAAAAAATTAGATGGTGCGTATGAATGTATCATGTGTGCATGTTGTTCCACTTCTTGCCCAAGCTATTGGTGGAATGAGGATAAATTTTTAGGTCCTGCAGTTTTGCTGCAAGCTTATAGGTGGATAGTAGATAGTAGAGATGATGAAAGAAAAGAGAGATTAAAAAAAGTAGCTGATGAACTTAAGTTGTATAGATGTCATACTATTATGAATTGCACCAATGCTTGTCCTAAGGGATTAAATCCAGCAAAAGCCATAGCTGAATTGAAAAAAATGCTTGCAACAAGCTAATTACCCCTTTAAATAACACCATTCATGAATTTATTAGAACATTTTGTTGGTGGAAAGCTAATTTCAGGCTCATCTGACAGAAAAAGCAAAATTTTCAATCCTGCAACGGGTGAACAAGAATCCGAAGTAAGGTTAGCTAGCAAAACTGACCTTGATCAAGCTGTAGAAGTAGCAAAAAAAGCTTTTGAAACTTGGTCACAGAAACCTCCCCTTCAAAGAGCAAGAGTGATGTTCAAATTTAAAGAGTTAATAGAAAAAAATACTGATGAACTTACAAAATTAATAGTTTCAGAACATGGCAAAGTTTATGAAGATGCCAAAGGTTCTTTAACAAGAGGACTAGAAGTAGTTGAGTTTGCATGTGGAATTCCACATTTACTTAAAGGAGAATTTTCAGAAAATGTAGGAACTAATGTGGATAGCTGGTCAATGCGTCAGCCACTTGGAGTAGTTGCTGGTATTACACCTTTTAATTTTCCAGCAATGGTACCTATGTGGATGTTCCCTTTAGCTATTGCATGTGGAAATACATTTATTTTAAAACCATCAGAAAAAGATCCATCTTGCCCACTAAGATTAGCAGAATTGCTAACAGAAGCAGGACTACCAGATGGTGTTTTTAATGTTGTTAATGGAGATAAAGAGTCTGTTGATGCAATTTTAACAAACAAAGATGTCAAAGCTGTAAGTTTTGTAGGCTCAACATCAATCGCAAAATATATTTATGAAAATTCTGCAAAAAATGAAAAAAGAGTTCAGGCCTTAGGAGGTGCAAAAAATCATTTAGTTGTAATGCCTGACTGTGACCTTGATGGTGCAGTAAATGGATTAATGGGTGCAGCATATGGTTCAGCAGGGGAAAGATGTATGGCTCAATCAGTAGCAGTGGCTGTAGGAGATATTGGAGATGAGTTAGTTGCTCGTTTATCAAAAAAAGCTGAAGCATTAAAAGTAGGACCCGGTATGGACAAAACATCTGAGATGGGTCCATTAGTTACCAAAGAACACTTAGAAAAAGTAAAAGGTTATGTTGACCTAGGTGTTGAAGAGGGTGCTAAATTAGTTGTCGATGGAAGAGATATAAAGCTTCAAGGGTATGAAAATGGTTTCTTTATAGGTGGCTGTTTATTTGATCACGTTAAAAAAGATATGAGAATTTACAAAGAAGAAATATTTGGGCCCGTTTTGTCAGTCATAAGAGTTAAAACTTTTGAAGAAGCAACAAAACTAATTAATGATCATGAATATGGTAATGGGGTAAGTATTTACACAAGAGATGGTGATGCAGGTAGAACGTTTGCTAGTAAAATTCAAGTTGGTATGGTTGGAATTAATGTTCCAATACCTGTACCAATGGCATTCCATAGTTTTGGTGGATGGAAAAGATCACTATTTGGAGATAGTGCAATGCACGGAGCTGAAGGAATTAAATTTTATACAAAACTTAAGACAGTAACATCAAGATGGCCTTCTGGAATAAGATCTAATGCAGAATTTGTCATGCCAACAATGAAATAAGGAGAAAAAATGAAAAAAATATCTTTAATAGGTGCGGGTCAAATTGGAGGCACTTTAGCTCACTTAATTGGAACCAAAGAAGTGGCCGATGAAGTAGTACTTTTTGATGTTGCAAGCGGTATAGCTAAAGGTAAGGCTTTAGATATTGCTCAATCTTCTTCTGTTGATGGTTTTAATGTAAAATTTTCAGGAACAGATAATTATGAAGATATAAAAGATTCAGACGTAATAATAATAACTGCTGGTGTGCCAAGAAAACCAGGCATGAGCAGAGATGACCTACTGGGCATTAATTTAAAAATTATTAAACAAGTAGCAGAAGGTATTAAAAAAAATGCACCCAATGCATTTGTTATATGTATTACAAACCCACTAGACGTTATTGTGATGGCTTTTCAAAAATTTTCAGGCCTACCAGCTAATAAAGTTGTTGGAATGGCAGGAATTTTAGATAGCTCAAGATTTAAATTATTTTTATCTTTAGAATTAAACGTTCCCGTAAAAGAAATTGAAGCAATGGTTATGGGAGGTCATGGAGATACAATGGTTCCTTTGCCAAGATTTACAAAAGTTTCTGGCAAACCACTTTTAGATTTAGTAAAAGAAGGAAAAATATCTGAAGAGAGATTAGAGGAAATTAATCAAAGAACTAGAGATGGTGGAGCGGAGATTGTTAAATATTTGGAAAAAGGTTCTGCATTCTATGCACCAGCAGCTTCAGGAGTACAGATGGCAGAAGCATATCTAAAAGATGAAAAAAAATTACTTCCATGTGCAGTTCATTTAAATGGAGAGTATGGTGTTAATAATGTTTATGCTGGTGTACCAGTAATAATTGGAAAAGATGGTGTTGAGAAAATAGAACTAATAGACTTAGACGAAAAAGAAAAAAAAGAATTTATGCACTCAATAGATGCTGTTAAAGCGTTATGGGAAGCTGCATCAAAAATAGATCCAGATCTTTCTAAATAATAATGAACATACACGAACATCAGGCCAAAAAAATTTTGAAAAAATACGGTGCAATTGTGCCAGAAGGTGTTTTCGCTTTTACCGTTGATGAATTAATTGAAAAAGCAAAATCATTAAAAACAGAGAAGTTTGTATTAAAAGCACAAATTCACGCTGGTGGAAGAGGTAAGGTGGGTGGTGTAAAAATCTTAAATACTATAGAAGAGTTAAGTGCTGCTGCTAAAGAGCTATTAGGTAAAACGCTTATAACACACCAGACGGGCCCTGAAGGTAGAGAGGTTAAAAGATTATATGTTGAAGAATCTTCCAGCATAAATAAAGAATTTTATTTATCATGTTTAATTGATAGGTCTAGTTCAAAGATCGCGTTCATATCAAGCGATCAAGGTGGAATGGACATTGAAGAAGTAGCCAATAAAACACCAGAAAAAATTATAACAACAAAAGTTGAAATAGCTGATGAGATTTTAGATACAGATTGCGAAAAAATAATTAAAATTTTTAATTTAAGTGGGGATGCAAAAAAGCAAGCAATATTGCTAATTAAATCAGTATATAAGATGTTCATTAGCACTGATGCTAATATGATTGAGGTTAATCCATTAATTCTAACAAAAGAAGAAAAAATAATCTGTTTAGATGCAAAAGTAAATTTTGATTCTAATGCTTTATTCAAGCATCCAGAAATTATGGAGTTAAGAGACTTAAATGAAGAAGATCCAACAGAAATCGAAGCAAGCAAACATGATCTTGCTTATATAAAATTAGATGGAAGTATTGGCTGTATGGTTAATGGAGCAGGGCTGGCAATGGCCACTATGGATATAATTAAGTTATATGGAAAAGAGCCAGCCAACTTTTTGGATGTTGGTGGTGGAGCCTCAAAAGAAAAAGTTTCTGCTGCACTTAAGATAATTCTTTCAGATAAAAATGTTAAAGGTATCTTAATAAATATATTTGGTGGCATAATGAGATGTGATGTCCTTGCACAAGGAGTGGTTGACGCTGCTAAGGAAATAAATATCAGTGTACCTTTAGTTGTTAGACTTGCTGGAACAAATTTTAAAGAAGGAAAAGAAATATTAGATAATTCAGGATTAAAATTAATTTCTGCAGAAAACCTTGATGATGCTGCCCAAAAAATAGTGGATGCTATAAAATAATATGTCTGTTTTAATTAACAAAAATACAAAAGTTATATGTCAAGGGTTTACTGGAACACATGGTACATTTCATTCTAAGCAGGCAATAGAGTATGGTACTAATTTAGTTGGGGGGGTTACTCCAAAAAAAGGAGGCCAAAAACATTTAGATCGTCCAGTTTTTAATACTGTAGCCGAAGCCAATCAAGAAGTTGGTGCCGATGCAACAATGATTTATGTACCCGCAAAATATGCTGGTGCTGCAATAATTGAAGCAATAGATGCTTCTATTGAACTCATAGTATGCATTACCGAAGGTATACCAATTCAAGATATGCTTCGTGTTAAACAAAAATTAAATGATTCAAAAAGTAGACTAATCGGGCCGAACTGCCCTGGAATAATTACTCCAGACGAATGTAAGATTGGAATCATGCCAGGAAATATTCATAAAAAAGGTTCTGTTGGAATAGTCTCAAGATCAGGAACTTTAACTTATGAAGCTGTTGCACAAACAACAGAGAATGGGTTGGGACAATCTACTTGCATTGGAATCGGAGGAGATCCAGTAAATGGAACAAACTTTATTGATTGTTTAGATTTATTTTTAAATGATGAGGAGACAGAATCTATCCTTATGATAGGTGAGATAGGTGGTTCTGCAGAAGAAGAGGCAGCAGAATTTGTAAAAAATCATAAAATACAGAAACCCATGGTTGGTTTTGTGGCTGGAATAACAGCGCCAGCAGGAAGAACAATGGGACATGCTGGAGCCATTGTATCAGGTGGAAAAGGTGGGGCAGAAGATAAAATTAAAAAGATGGAAAAATGTGGAATTACTATAGCTAAATCACCATCTGAATTAGGTAAAACATTATTTAATAAATTATCTAATTGAAAAATATTTTTCTGATATTATATCAATAAAATAGATGCCATCATCAAAAAATCTCGAACTCGAAAAAACTTCATTTCTTAGTAAATCTAATAGTGCATTTATAGAGCAAATGTATCTAAAATTTATCAATAAAGATTCTGATCTTCCTGAAAGTTGGCGACATTATTTTGAGGCTATAAATGAAGATTTAAGCACGATTGTCAAAGAAATTAATGGACCATCTTGGAGTTTAAAAAAAAAAATTGATATTGATGAAATCCAGAAAAAAATTGAAGAAGATGAAAAAAAACCTTCTAAAGAAAGTGACAATACAATAATTGAATCAAAAAATTTAATCAAAAGTAACCTTAACTCAATCAGGGCTGTAGCATTAATTAGAGCCTACAGGCAAAGGGGACATCTATTGGCAAAACTTGATCCTCTAGGAATGATGAAAACTGAATATCTAGATGAATTACATCCTGATTACTACGGTTTTAAAAAAGAAGATTATAATAAAAAAATTTATTTAGACGGTGTTACCAATAAAGAACACTCAACTATAAAGAAAATATTAAGTTTTTTAAATAAAACTTATTGTGGGTCAATTGGTTATGAATATATGCATATATCAAACCCAACTGAAAGAAAATGGCTTAGAGATCGAGTCGAACATGATGAAAATTCTATTCAATTTACAAAAAATGGTAAAGAAGCTATTTTAAATAAACTTATTCAAGCTGAAGGGTTTGAAAAATTTTTACATAAAAAATATGTTGGTACAAAAAGATTTGGATTAGATGGGGGAGAAAGTTTAATTCCTGCTCTAGAGCAAATTATTAAAATTGCTGGTCAATCTGGAGCCAAAGAGGTTAAGATTGGAATGTCTCACAGAGGTAGACTTAATGTGTTAGCAAATGTTTTACAAAAATCTTATAAAAGAATATTCAACGAATTTGCAGGAGATGTTCAAACAACAGGGGAAGAGGGTGCGGGAGATGTAAAATATCATTTAGGAGCATCATCAGATAGAAAATTTGATGGAAACTCTATACATGTTGGTCTTACAGATAACCCTTCACACTTAGAGGCAGTCAATCCTGTTGTATTAGGACAAACTAGAGGAAAGCAATTCTTTCATCAGGACAAAGATAGAAATAAAGTTTTACCTATTTTAATACATGGTGATGCAGCATTTGCTGGGCAAGGTGTTGTTGCAGAATGTTTTGCTATGTCAGGTTTGCCAGGTCATAATACGGGTGGAACAATTCATTTTATCGTCAATAATCAAATAGGTTTTACAACAAGCCCAAGATTTGCAAGATCATCACCATATCCATCAGATGTTGCAAAAATGGTAGATGCCCCAATACTTCATGTAAATGGAGATGACCCAGAAGCAGTTGTTTATGCGACGAGAATTGCAACTGAATTTAGGCTAAAATTTAATCGAGATGTTGTGGTTGATTTAATTTGCTATAGAAGGTTTGGCCACAATGAAGGAGATGAACCTTTTTTTACTCAGCCATTAATGTATAAAAAAATTAGATCTCACCCTACACCAGTAGAAGTGTATGGAAGTAAATTAGTAAATGAAAATACACTTTCAGAAGATGAGCTTAAAAAGTTTAAAACTGATTTTAAAAACTTACTAGATGATCAATACAAAAATGCAAAAGACTATAAGCCCAAAATTGAATGGTATGAGGGAAGTTGGTCAAGATATAAACCAGAAAAAGGAAAAGATAAAAGAGGTGTAAGTGGTTTTGAGCAAAAAAAACTTTTAGAAATTTCAGAAAAGATTAACTCAACACCAGAGGAATTAAATTTACATAAAACTATAATTAAAATTTTAAACGCTAGAAGATCATCGGTATCAGATGGAAAAGGTATAGATTGGTCAACGGCTGAAGCTTTGGCATTTGGTTCATTATTGGAAGAGGGTTATCCAGTAAGATTAGTTGGTCAAGATTCAGGAAGAGGAACGTTCAGTCAAAGACATTCAGTTTTAAGAAATCAAGAGGATAACTCTAGATATATTCCATTAAATAATATTTCAAAAGGTCAAAAACGATATGAAATAGTAGATAGTTTTTTATCAGAATTAGCAGTTTTAGGTTTTGAATATGGTTATAGTTTAGTTCAGCCAAATACCCTAACAATGTGGGAAGCACAATTTGGTGATTTTGCAAATGGAGCGCAAGTAGTAATAGACCAATTTATTGCATCAGGAGAGAGAAAATGGACAAGAGCATCAGGATTAGTAATGCTTTTACCTCACGGCTATGAAGGTCAAGGACCAGAACACTCTTCAGCAAGACTAGAAAGATTTTTACAATTATGTGCTAATGACAATATGCAGGTAGTAAATTGTACGACGCCAGCAAATTACTTTCATGCTTTAAGACGTCAAATGCATAGAGAATTTAGAAAGCCACTAATAGTAATGACTCCAAAATCTTTATTAAGAAACAAACATTGTGTTTCAAATATAGAAGACTTTGGTAAAGATACATTTTTTCACAGAATTTTATGGGATCATGCACTAGATGAGGAAAATGGATTTATCAAATTAAAAGAAAGTTCAAAAATTAAAAAAGTGATTTTATGTTCGGGAAAAGTCTACTTTGATCTATTGGATGCTAGAGAAAAATTAAAGAAAGATGATGTGGTATTGTACAGAGTTGAACAACTTTATCCTTTTCCAGTTAAAAGTTTAGTTAAAGAAATCAAAAAATATGCAGAAAATGCTAAATTTTATTGGTGCCAGGAAGAACCTAAAAATATGGGGGCATGGTTTTCTGTAAGGGACTATATACAATGGACATTAGAAACTATTAACGCTAATAATAGAGAAATTTATTATATAGGAAGAAGTCCAGACGCATCTCCTGCAACAGGATATGCAAAAAGACACATTTCACAACAAGAAGAAATTATTAATAAGGTTTTTAATTAAAAATGACTGAAAAAATTTTAGTACCAGTTCTAGGAGAGAGCATAACCGAAGCTACAGTTGCCAAATGGCTTAAAAAAGAAGGTGATACTGTTGAGGCAGATGAGGCTATTGTTGAATTAGAAACTGATAAGGTTAATTTAGAAGTTCCATCTCCTATAGATGGGGTATTGTCAGAAATAAATTCTAAGGATGGAGAAACAGTAGAAGTAGGAGCGTTGCTTGGTATAATAAGTCAAAATGGAGCCCAACTATCAGAAAAAAAAGTAATTACTAAAATTGAAAATAAAAAAGTAGAAAATAACGTTGTTAATTTAGAAATTAAAAAAGAAACTCCAAAAATTTCTGAGGAACCTGAAGAAGAGCCATTAGTATTAACTAACGAGGTTAAAGAAGATAAACTTGATTCTTCGAATAAAAATAATGAAACACTTTCACCAGCAGTAAGAAAAATTGCTGTTGAAAATAAAATTGATTTAGAAAAAGTTAAAGGCTCTGGAAAAGAAGGTAGAATACTCAAAGGCGACTTAATTAGTATGATGGGGGTAAACCCACAACCTTCAGAGAGAAAAATCAAACATGGTCAAGAAGAGAGAATTAAAATGTCTAGGCTTAGACAAACAATTGCAAAAAGATTAAAACAAGCACAAGAAAATGCTGCCTTGTTAACAACATTCAATGAAGTTGATATGACCAGCATAATGGAAATGAGAAAAGAAAACCAAGAAGATTTTCAAAGTAGGTATAGCATTAAATTAGGATTCATGTCTTTTTTTGTAAAAGCTTGTGTAGCTGCTTTAAAAACGTTTCCATCTGTTAATGCTGAAATTGATGGAGATGAAATCATTTATAAAAATTACTACAATATCAGTTTTGCAGTAGGAACAGAAAAAGGATTAGTTGTTCCAGTATTAAGAGATGCAGATCAACTATCATTTGCTGACATTGAAAAAAATATTAAAACTATTTCCGAAAAAGCAAGAGAGGGAAAGATAACTATTGAAGATCTTCAGGGTGGTACTTTTACTATCAGTAATGGAGGTGTTTATGGTTCGATGTTATCTACCCCAATATTAAATTTACCTCAATCTGGTGTATTAGGAATGCATAATATAGTGGAAAGACCAATGGTAGTTGATGGAGAAATTAAAATTAGACCAATTATGTATCTTGCGTTATCTTATGACCACAGAATTATTGATGGAAAAGAGTCAGTTTCATTTTTAAAGATGGTGAAAGAAAACTTAGAAGATCCAAGAAGATTATTTTTAAATATTTAAATGTCAGATAAATTTCAAGCAGTTGTAATAGGTGGGGGGCCAGGAGGCTATGTCTGTGCGATAAGATTAGCGCAATTAGGTCTTAAAACTGCGTGCATAGAATCTAGAGGGTCATTAGGAGGCACTTGTTTAAATGTTGGGTGCATACCTTCTAAAAACTTATTAAATATTTCAGAGAATTATCACAAAGCACAAAACTTTTCTAAACTTGGGATAGAGGTTGGTGAGATAAAACTTAATCTTGAGAAAATGATGAAAAATAAGGATAAAGCAGTAACTATCTTAACAAAAGGTGTGGAATTTTTATTTAAGAAAAATAAAATTACCTATTTTAAAGGTACTGGAAGTTTCAAATCAACAAATAAAATTTCTATTTTAGATGATCAAAATAAAGAAACCATAATTGAAACAGATAAAACGGTAATTAGTACAGGGTCTGTTCCTGTTGCATTACCAGGTATTGAATTTGATGAAAAAATAATTGTATCTTCAACAGGTGCATTAACTCTGCAATCGGTTCCAAAAAAAATGGTTGTAGTTGGTGGAGGTTATATAGGATTAGAGATGGGATCTGTCTGGTCTAGATTAGGTGCTGAAGTTCATGTGGTAGAATTTCTTGATCATATTACGCCAGGAATGGATAGAGAAATATCCTCAGAATTTATGAAAATTTTAAAGAAACAAGGAATTAACTTCCACATGCAAACTAAAGTAGAGGGAATTACTAAAAACACCAATGGAGCTAGTGTTTCAACGTCTGACAAAGATGGAAAAAAAATCAATTTTGATTGTAATGTTGTTCTTATATCTGTTGGCAGAAAACCTAACACTAACAATTTAAATTTAGAAGCAATTGGTGTTGAATTGGATGAAAAGAAAAGAATTATAACAAATAAAAGCTTTCAAACAAATGTAAGTAATGTTTATGCAATTGGTGATGTAATAGATGGACCAATGTTAGCGCACAAAGCTGAAGATGAAGGTATTGCAGTTGCAGAAAATATCGCGGGACAATCGGGACATGTTAATTACGATATTATTCCAGGTGTTGTTTATACAACTCCAGAAGTTGCTTCAGTTGGAAAAACTGAAGAGCAATTAAAAGAAGCAAATATAAAATACAAAATTGGCAAATTTTCGTTTATGGCAAACTCAAGAGCTAAAGCAATTGATGAAGCAGAAGGTTTTGTTAAAATTTTAGCTGATGAAAAAACAGATAAAGTTTTAGGAGCACATATTATTGGACCTCACGCTGGTGAATTAATTGGTGAAATTGGAGTTGCAATGGAGTTTGGTGCAAGTGCTGAAGATATTGCAAGAACGTGTCATGCACATCCAACATTCTCAGAAGCTGTAAAAGAAGCAGCTTTATCGGTAGATAAAAGAGCAATACATTCTTAATAAATTTTATATAATCCTCTTAAGTCTAGGACTTTAAAGAAATTTCTAAACTATTTCTTTTCTTAACAAAAAAGTATATTAAATTATTGAAATGAAGAAGCTAAAACTAAAATATAATTTTAAAAAGTTTCCATATGAAATTATAAATAATTCAAACTGTATTTTATCTTATATCTTAGACAATTGTGGTTTAAATCTTTCAGATTGTTTTTTTATTTGTGATAAAATTGTTTTTCATAAATATATTATTAATTCAAAATTTTATAAGATTAATAAAGATAAAATTATTTTATCACTTGTACCAGGTAAAAAAGATCATAAAAATTTCAAATCATTAATAAAAATTTATAAAGCTTTAGATAAAAATAATTGCCCACGAGATATAAATATTATAGCTATAGGAGGAGGTGTAATTGGAGACATAGGAGCATTTGCAGCTAGCACGTGGTATAGAGGTACAAATTTAATTCATGTACCAACCTCACTAATGGCAATGATTGATAGCAGCATTGGAGGCAAAACAGCAATAAATTTTCAAAAAAAAATTAATTCTATTGGTACTTTCTACGATCAAAATAAAACTATTTGTAATATAGGATTTTTAAAGACTCTACCAAATGAGGATTATTTATCAGCTTTTTCTGAAACAATAAAAGTAGCGTTATTAAAATCTCCTTCACTTTTAAATAAATTAGTTAATAACCCAAAAAAAATTAAAACTAAAGATCCCATGTTTTTGATGGAAATAATTTCAAAATCTGTAATTATTAAATCTAAATTAATTAATGATGATTGGCGAGATTTAAATAAAAGAATGATATTAAATTTTGGACATACTTTTGGTCATGCTATAGAAGTATCAGTTTTAAAATCAAAAAATTCTCATTATTATAACCATGGTATGGGTGTTGGCTTAGGTATTTTAGCTGCTCTAAAGTATTCCTCAATTTTGTTTGAAAAAAATTATTTTTTTGAAAAAAAAATAAAAATGATATCAAATTTTTTTAAAACACTAGGTCTTGATAATAAAATTATTTCAAAAAAATTTAAGTTTCACAATAAGATAGACTTAGCTAATAAAATATACTCAAACATGCTGAAAGATAAAAAAAGAAGTTTCTCTGGTATCAGATTAATCTATTTAAAGAACAATAAAAATGCTGCAATTGATAATAAACCTTTAAAAAAAGATATAATGAACTCAATTTTATCAATTATTGATTAATGAGATATAAAAAATTAGGCAACTCTGATATTAATGTTTCAGTAATTGGTTTTGGCACACAAAACTTTGGAACCACAATAAAAAACAAAAATGAAGTCTTTGAAATTATTCAATTAGCAATTGATAATGGCATAAATCTCTTTGATACAGCAGAAATATATCCGAGTCCAATCTCTTTAAAACTTCCAGGTTTATCTGAAATTATGCTTGGTGAATACCTAGAAAAAAAAAAAATAGACAAAAAATAATAATTTCTACAAAAATTGCTGGCGGATATAAAGATTGGTTTTCCCCTCCTGTAAGAAATGGAAAAACTTTTCTTAACATTGAACAAATTAAAAAAGCTTTTTTTGATAGTCTAAAGCGCTTAAAAACAGATTATATAGATATTTATACTTTACATTGGGATGATAGTTCATCATCTTTTGATGACATTATTGGAGAACTTAACCAATTAATTAAAAATGGGTATTTACGTTACATTGCTATAAGTAATTTTAAACAAAATCGAATATTTCAGTTTTTAAATAAATTTAATGAAACTAATGAAAATAATAGTTTCATAACAATTCAAAATCCATTTTCTTTGTTACGACCTGGAGACATGAAAAGTTTATCAGAAGTATTAGCTAAAAATAACTGTCCTTACTTTGCATATTCTCCTATTGAAGGAGGTGTTTTAACTGGAAAATATCTTAAAGATAATCTAAGCAATACACCAAGAAGATATGACTATCATAAAAAAAGTAATGATCAGAGGGAAGTTGAAATTTATAAAAGAGCTGTGTTGTCCAAAAAAAATTGTATGGCTGTTAAAGATTTGGTAGAGAAAACACCTTCATATTTGCAGCCACATGCGTTATCACTAGCTTGGGTACTTAAAAATGACTTTGTTACTAGTGCTTTAATTTCAGTTAATTCAAAAAATCAATTTTATGAATTACATAAATCGCTTGATCTAAAATTAGACAAAGAGTTACTTTTACTATGTAAAAGTATATACAGTAGATTTATTACGAATTAACTTATGAAAACATTAGGTATTATTCCAGTAAGATTAAATTCGACCCGTATATTCAAGAAAGCATTATTAAAACTATGTGGTATAGAGATGGTGCTTCACGTGGCTGAAAGATCAAAAGGAGCAAAATTATTAGATAAGCTTATAATTGCAACAGATTCTGAGGAAATATCAAGAATTGTTGAGGCAAGAGGTTTTTCATGTTGTCTTACATCAGAAGACCATATGAATGCCACGGAAAGAATTTGCGAAGTAATTGAAAATTACGACTATGATTTATATGTGCAAATTAATGGAGATGAACCACTGATAAAACCAGAAGAAATAGACTTAAGTATATCCACAATTAAATCATCAAATTCAGATTGGTCTGTCTTACTAACACCATATAAAAAAGTTAATTCTAAATCAGATTTTAAATATGTTATTAGAAAAGATTCTACAGTTATGTACATATCAAGACAAGACATTCCATATGATGCAAAAATGCAAAATTTGACAATGTTGAAAGGTCACCATATTTGTACATTTAAAAAAAATACTCTTAAAAAATATAAATCACTGGATTATTTTTATGAAAATGTTGAAGGTCACGAGCATTTAAGATTACTTGAAAATGGTTTTAAATGCATCACGGCAACTATTGAAACTTCAGCTATTAGTCTAGATGTTACATCGGAAATTGAATATATAGAAAATTTGTTAGTGAATGATGAAATTTTTAATTCATATAGAAAAAAATATGATTGTTAAAATTTAATGAAATTAAGTAATTTAGGTCATAATTTACTTGAGCCTATCTATTTCATTTTTTCTAAATTTTATTCAAGATTCACCTACAAGACACAATATGAAATTGTAAAAAAAAATATTTCGAATAAAAATATTTTTATAATTGCTACAGGTCCATCTTTAGATGAATTTAACTTTAAAAAAATTAAAAACTCAACTTTTATTTTAATTAATGCTTCAATTGAAATATTAAAAAAAATACCAAAAAATAATATTATTTTTTGGTCAACATCAGATGTTAGTAAAATTCATGATTTTGTACCTAAACTTCCAGATAATTTTAGGTGCCTAGTTACATCTTCAAAATATAGAGGTATTATTGATCTTATTAGATCAAATCATGAAATAATCTATTTCCATTCCCAATCATGTATTTTTTTGAAAAAATTTAATTTTTTATCATTTTTTAAAATAACGATACCAATGTTTGGACCAAAAATTTTAAATTCCTCAATTATAGATCCTGAAAAGATATTAAAAAAAAATATTGTGACCTTACCAGGTGGCACATCTGTGCTTTTTGTTTTAATAGTCATAATGAAAATGAGTCCAAAAAGTATTAATCTTGTGGGATTTGATATTGGGTCAGTAAAAAAAAAACATTATTCTTCTTTAAAATACCATTCAAATAAAAAAATTAGTTTTGATGTTAAATATATTAAAACTGTATTTAAAAAAATTTTAGTATCATTAAAAAAAAGAAAAATTAAACTTAAGAAATATTCAAAATATATAATTTAATTAAAAATGTCATTACAATACTATATTATTCCCTTATCATTCTAATATGAAAGTACCTATTCTTTTGCCAAACATATTCAATCATCCTTTTACTTATGAGAGTGATATTAATTTAAAAGTTGGTGATTATGTGATGGTTCCTTTTGGTAAATCTAAAATTACAGGAGTAGTTTGGGATGAAATAGAACTTCCCTCTAACAAAAAATTTTGATTTTTTTAAATTTATCTTTAGTGTTTTTTATTGGCATTTGTTTGGGAAGTTTTACCAATGTTTGTATTTTTCGATTGCCAAGAAATAAACAGACAATAACTGGACGATCCTTTTGTCCTAAATGTAAAAAAAAAATACAATGGTTTGATAATATACCATTAATTTCTTATTTATTATTAAGTGGCAAATGCAGAAAGTGTTATAAAAATATTTCATTAAAATATTTTATAGTAGAGGGTATTTGTGGGGCTGGTTTTGTATTAATTTTTTTAAATTATAGCAATTATACTTCAATTGTCTTTTTGAGCTTATTATTTCTATTATACATAACTATTTTTTTTATTG
This sequence comes from Candidatus Pelagibacter sp. Uisw_090, assembly GCF_047717845.1. Taxonomy (GTDB): domain Bacteria; phylum Pseudomonadota; class Alphaproteobacteria; order Pelagibacterales; family Pelagibacteraceae; genus Pelagibacter. The sequence goes on along the minus strand of NZ_CP159810.1, from coordinate 1,202,158 downwards.
ATTTAGAGCATTTTATTATTCCAGATAGCTTAAGTTTTACTCTAATGTTTTTAGCAATATCTAAAAACTTTTTACCTAACATTAACGCAAGTTTTATTTATGATATTAATGAATCAATTATTGGCGGAATGATCGGTTATCTTTCTATTTGGATTATTATTTATATTTATAGAATAATAAAAAAAATTGATGGCATGGGCTTAGGCGATGCTAAGTTAATGGCAGGTATAGGTTTATTATTTGGGTGGAAAGCAATACCCTTCGTTCTTTTTGCCGCTTCAATACTAGGATTACTTTATGTCGCACCTTCTTTGGTTAATAAAAAAATAAACCTTAAATCCCAAATACCTTTTGGGCCACACATTATTTTAGGTAGCGTAATATATTTTTTATATGGAGAGTTTTTATATAATTTAGTTTTGAAAATTTAAAATCATGCAATGGAAAATTCTTTTCGGTCAACCCACCATTTTTCAATAACTGCAAGAGAATCTTTTTCTAGAGTATAAAATTTTATTCTTTTATCTTTTTCACTTACTTGTTTTATAAAATATTTTTTTCTTACGCCTTCTTGTAAAATAGTTTGTATGGTTGTTCTTTTACCCAATTTCTTTGGAATGTTTTCACAGAGATATTCAAAACTTACAAGATGATCTTTATTAAAACTTGCTAGGGCAATTTCTAAAACAATGACAGAGTGTAATCTGGTATCATAGTAGAAACCTTTTATATCTGTTGTATTACTAAGTTCATAAAACTCTTTAAGATATTGCTCTGTTTTATATTGAATGTTATCATCTATCATGTAATTTATACCGTATAATATTGGTAGTAAAATAACATACTAAATTGTGCATGTAATTTTTGCACCATTCTGTTTTATACTGTTCATCATTTTTATACATAAGATAATTTCTACCTTATAATACTGTTAACAAAATAACATACCAAATTTCAACAGTTTTTTTGTTCAATCTAAATGGCTATCATTAGATAATGATAGATAAGGTTGATACTTTAGCAAAAGAAAATAAAAATATATCTGATTTTCATCTAAGAGGAGGTTCGGACATATCCTATAGACTTATGGGAGACATTGTAATTGTACCTGATAGTAAAATTACCGATAAAGACTTAACAGATCTTTTAAAAAATAATTGTGAAGAAGAAGAAATTAAAAAATTTGAAACTAAAAATGAATTAGATACTGCAGTTATTTTAGGAGATTTAAGATTTAGAGCTAATTTTTATAAAACTTTAAATGGACTTGCGGCGGTATTAAGAAGAGTTGAGACAAAAATTCCATTAATGGAAGATCTAAATCTTCCACAAATATTATTTAGTTTACTAGATGCTCATAAAGGTTTGGTGTTAGTTACAGGACCAACGGGTTCAGGAAAATCAACAACATTAGCTGCAATTATTAATCAAATAAACGAGTCCAGACCATCAAACATTATAACTATTGAGGATCCTGTAGAATTTATTCATAAAGATAAAAAAAGTATTGTTTCCCAAAGAGAAGTTGGCAAACAAACCGAAAGTTTTACTCATGCCTTAAAAGCTGCGTTAAGAGAAGATCCCGATGTCATTCTTGTAGGTGAATTAAGGGATCTTGAAACTATTGGTATGGCTTTAACGGCAGCTGAAACAGGTCACTTAGTTTTCGGAACCTTGCATACAAGTGGAGCACCTAATACTGTAAATAGAATTATTGATGTTTTTCCTCCAGAACAACAAGGTCAAATTAGAGCACAACTATCAGAATCGTTAAACATGGTTGTCACTCAAAAATTATTTAAGAAAAAAGATGGAACGGGACGAGTAGGTGCGTTTGAGGTTATGGTTTGTAATGCACCTATTAAAAATTTAATTCGTGAAGCAAAAATTCATCAAATTCCAAGTGTTATGCAAACAGGCCAACGAGAAGGTATGATGACCATGGACAAATCAATTGAAGATTTAGTTGGCAGAGGAGTTATTTCAAGTGCCGAAAAAAATAGTTAAGGGTTTTACTTTAATAGAACTTTTAGTAGCTGTTGCAATCATTGGAATACTAGCTGCAGTAGGAGTAGTTGCTTATAATGGGTATACTAAAGCTGCAAAAAATTCTGTTATAAAATCTAATCATGGCAAAGTTCTAGATATAATTAAATCTGATATTGCTCAATGCTATCTTTTAGGTGGAAGAAATGCAGAAATTGATAGATATGAGAGAAAAACATCTAATACTTTTCAAATTAAAAAAATGCGATGTAGCTCTGCTTTTTCCAGTCTCCAGGGTCACTTTTTAGGTTTGGGGCTAAGAGATCCGGTAATTACAGGTTATAGCTGGTACAAGCCTTGGACACAAAATGGTAGAAGTATACCAAATGATGCTGGTGCTGTTTATCAAGGCACACCATTTAAGGATGCAAGATTTTATCCAGCATACTGGGTGGGTAAAACTTATATTTCTGATGACCATTCTGGTGGAAAAAGAAGATTAAAAATTCAAACTTATTTGATGGACGAAAAAACATTATTATTAAATTATATTACTTATCCATTTAACTGATGAAAAAATTTAAAAAAGGCTTCACGATTATAGAACTACTAGTTGTTCTGGCAGTTATAGGTGTATTTAGTGCTTTTGCTTATCCCAATATTTCAAACTGGATAGAAGATCGAAATATAAAGAAAGAAATTACTGAACTTGAAACTTTTATTAAAGAAATGAAGTCCGAAGTCTCAGGTGGAAAATATGGCATGGTTCAATTGCAATTATTTAGTATTGTGGAAGTTTATACAATGAGTACAGAGAAATTTATGGAAACATATAAAAATGTACAATCTTCCAATAATTCTTACAAAGTAAATAAACAATGTGGCAGTGGAAGTTCACAGCCAAATCTAGTTAGAAATAGCAGTAAAGAAAAAATATCTTTTGGAAGATCAAATAATGATAGTAGCGTATGGGTTTATCCATACAATCCTCCTGCAACAGTAATTTGTATTACAAAAGATAGTACCATTAAGTATTCAGGATCAAATATTACTTATAAAGATCCAGGTACTGGTAAAGACCTTGATACATTTATTTTATGTCCAAGAAGTATTTCAACTCAGAGAACTTGCAACCCTAGTGCTAATTTAGACAGCATGTATCAAATTACTATAAATAATTCTCAAGAAATTAAAATATGGCGAAAAACTAAAGGAAAAAATTGGGTAAAAATAGATGGTTAAATCTAATAGAGGTGTTTCATTAATAAAGTCGTTAGTTTGCATAGTAATAATTGGTATTGGTTTTATTGCAATTATGCAGCTTTCAGCTTTTTCTATTAATTCAATGGATCGAGCTACTGAGAAAAATAAACTCAATTATTTATCTGAAATGGTGATGGAAGATATGATCGGTGATCCAGAAAATGCTGCTAAGTATGGAAGCTTCAATGAAACGTGCACTTATTCTACCACAGGAGGCTCAAATCTTTATGATAAAATGAAAGATAAATGGAGAAATAAACTCAAAGAAAAAAATCATATTAGAATAAACAACAAAGATAAGAAATTACCCTGTGATACTACTGATACTAAAAAAACCTTTATAAAATCTGGAACAAATACAACAGGAAGAGTTAATTTTTTAACAGGCAAAGGTAAAAGAAAAAAATATTTAGGAGTGGTAGTTAAATGAAAACTAAAAACTCTGGATTTACTTTAGCTGAAGTTTTAGTATCAATTGTCATTGGTGTAATTAGTATTGCAGCAGCATTTTCATCGTATAATTATTTTAATAAATCATATAAGTCAGTTTCACAAAAAGCTGCGATTAATAGTTCTGCCAGAGAAGCTTTATCAATTATTACAAAAGATTTAAGAAACACAGGTTATATGCATGTAGATTTTACAAAAGAATCACATCCTGAATGGTATTTAATTGAATTTAATCAGAAAGAGTTAGGTAATTTAGATCAGCTTATTGTTTATCAGGGAACTAGCCCAAATTCTTGGATAAGAACAATTTATTCACCAAAAAATTATGCTAAATGTCAGTTTACAGTTGCCTGGTGCAATAAGTATGGCAATGGCATGTATTTAGCCAAAACATTAATTGAAAATCCAACAGGAGGAGGAAGAAAAGTTATTTATGAAAATATTGAGTTTGTACCAAACATTGTAGATTTTCAAGTTGTGTTTAAAGATAGAGAAGGAAAAGAAGTTTATCCAGTATGTAGCAGTTACTGCAATAGACTTTCAGTTAGCCAGGGAGCTAAAACACCATCAAATAATAAACCCAATAAAGGAACATTAAATATGCCTAAGGTTTATACGGCTGAAATTTATTTAACAATTCAATCAGCTAAAGAAGTTTTTAATTCTAATCAAGCAACTAAAATTATTAATCATGAAGATAGTACTTTTGGAAATACACAAAACTTTGATGACAAATATTATCGTGAAACTTTTTTTGCAAGTGTTCATACTAGAAATTTAGCAAAGCACGTAGCAATCACAGAACAAACAGGAACCAGTATTAGTCAATCATCAACTTATAACAAATGAAAAATAAATTTAAAAATAATGAAAAAGGATTTGCTCTTCCATTGGCATTATTACTCTTAGTAGTTATGACTATTATGGGTTTAACATTAGTTACCATTACATCTAATGAACACAAAGCCAATACTGAAAAAGATTCTAATCAACAAGCTTTCTATGCTGCTGAAAGTGGAATAGCGATTGCTAGAAAATATATAGTAGATAATACCAGTATAATAACAGGGTCTGCTCAAACAAATTTAGATGGAGATTTGAGATTTTGTAAAGCATCATTTTTTCCTAATTTAAGAAATTCAACTGGAATTATCTTAGGTAGAAAATCAATGAATGAAGTGATCACTGCATCGGGTGCTGAGGCCACAAGGTTAAGTAAGTTTAGTTTTGAGTATTTTATAGCTTACAGCCCAGACGTTAATGGAAACAATTCATCAGCTAAGAAGAAATCAGGGACAAATAACACGCTGTACACGATTTACTCATGTGGTTGCAATGAATCTAAGGATAAATGTAATGCAAAAGGTAATGTTATAGTTCCTCTAGAAGCCGTGGTAACGTTAATAAACTAATGAATAAATTTATAACTTATTTATTTGGAATTCTTCTCTTAGCGCAAGTAAACGCATTGGCATTAAACTGTGACTTAAGTAAATTTAAACTGGGTAAAAACATAAGTAATTTTGAAAAAGAAAAAATAGCATTTATTCTTGGAGAACCTGTCAAAGGTATAAAATCAATTACAATCCCTATTGAATTTGTATGTCAAGATAAAGGAATAAAAGGAACAATAATATCCTTATTTTTTATAGATGAAAAAGTTGTACGAATTATTTTTCAAAATCAAATTGTTCAAAACAGATCCTTATTTAAGCTTGCAAATAGTTTTTACAAATCTGGTTTTGTAAAAAATCAAAAAATTATTGATGCAAATGAACCAGAACAATATGCAATCGAAAAAAATGAAGTTTATCATTTATATGCAAATTTAAGAGGTATTAACGAAAATATAGGTAATTTTTTAGAACTTTTTGAAATTGTAGATAAAAAACATGAAGATGCTGCAAATAAAGAAGCAATAATTGAGGAAGAGAAATGATTAGAAAATTTTACATATTTGTGTTTTTAATATTTTTTGTATGTAATAATTCATACTCAAAATCACCTCCACCAGGCACTGGATCAAGTAATGTACCTGCAAATATTCTAATTATGCTGGATAACTCTGGTAGTATGGGATGGGATATTAATGGAAATTATATTTCTAGCTGGACAAAATATGTTTCTCAACCTTCAGATGTTGCGGTAGATAGTAATGGTAATATTTATGCTCTGCAGGTTAGCAGTAAGACAATAAAAGTTTTTGACTCAAATGGAACGTATGTAAAAGTCATTGGAACATGCTCTTCTATTTATCCTACCAGTTTAGATATCTTTAATAACGTTATTTATGTTTTAGATTATTCCAATGCGAGTGTTAAGGTTTTATCAGACTCAGGAAGCTGTATTAAGCAAAAAACTACAGGAGGAGGCAATTGGAGTGCATGGAGTATAGCAGTATCTAACAACCATATATTTATAGGAGGTTTTACTCAATACTATCAAAGTTATATTAGAATTCTAGATAGAAGCTCATTAAATCAAGTTAATTATCACTCCAATTATCCAACCTACTACTCGATGTCAGGCTTAGATGTAAACTCTGATGGATCAAAATTAGTTACTGTATCAAATTATCGAAGTAAAGTTTGTCTACACACCATATCAGGAACTAGCTTAGGCTCTTGTCAAACAGTAGGGACAGGAAATTATGGAACAGGAAATGGAGATACCAGATATCCAGTTGATGCTGCTTTTGATTCTAATGGTAACATATTTGTAAATGACAGTAGTAACCGCAGGTTACAAAAATTTAATTCGTCAGGATCTTATGTTGCCAAATATGGCTCTCTTAATTACAGTGGCCCTTTTAGATGGCCATGGGGCTTAGGTATTTCATCAGATAATAAAGTTTATAGTGCTGATCAGCAAAACAATGACATATATGAATTCAATAATGACTTAACTTCCTATTCAAGGATAGGTGCTGCTGTATCTAGAATGTCAATTGCTAAGGATGCAATTAAAAAAATAGTATCAGACCCTGAGCTTAAAAGTGGAGCCAATTTTGGATTAATGGAGTGGGGTTTTTATTGGAGCAGATATTTAAAACTAAGAGTTCCCATAAGTTCAAATGGTGCAAGCACAATATACACAGATGTAGACGGAGTAGTTCCTGGTGGAGGAACTTATCTTTTGCAAGCAATGAATTATGCTAGAGATTATTGGAATGGCAATTTAACTCAAGGGGGTACTCGATATCCATCTCCCATCATTCCAGGAGCAACATGTCAATTAAATTTTAATATTTTAATAAGTGATGGACAGTGGAATAGTCATAGTAGTGCGATGGGGGTAGTACGTGATATGAGTGACAGATTAAATGTAAAAACTTTTTCAGTTGGCTTGGGTATTGGTACAGGAAATAGAAGTAATTATGACAGTTTAGCTGTTAATGGAGGAACGACCACAGCTTTATATGCATCAACGTCAGGGGCACTTCTTACTGCGATAAGAGATGCAGTGCAACAAGCCATATCTAACTCATTAACCTTTACAACACCAGCTGTGATGCCAGAGCTAAATAAAGGAGGATTTATTTATCAATCAACTTTCAAATATGCAAAAAATAAAGAGTGGGAAGGTAGTTTAAAAAAATACAATCTTAACACTGATGGATCCTTTGGAGCAGAAAAATGGGATGCTGCTAAAAGATTAAATAGCACAAGCCCTAATTCTAGAAAAATATGGACAGCAGATATTGGAATAAAAAATACTAACAATTTTACAACATCAAATAGAAACATTTTAAAGCAAAAGTTATTTCCACTTAAAGCAAGTCCAACAGACACTGAAACAGATAATTTGATTAATTTTATTAGGGGTTTTGACACTTATGATTATGATAAAGATAACAACACCACAGAAGTAAGGAGCTCTAAACTAGCAGATATTTATCATTCAGATTTGATTGTTGTTGGTAAGCCAGATGCACCAACAGTTAATACTGGAAATTTAAATTTTTCAAAGACTGATGCTTATTATAGACAGCAAAAACAGTATAATTCTTTCAAAGGAAGTAATGATTGTGGAGTATCGTGTAGCGGAAGAACAGAAGTGGTTATTGCTGGTGCAAATAGCGGAATACTTCATGCATTTAATTCAAATGATGGTAATGAATTGTGGGGCTATATACCACCAAACATAATAGGTAAACTATCTACTATCGTGACAACCAAAGCTAATGCTACTAATCCCATTTATGGCATAGATGGATCTCCAGTAGTTAAGGATATATTCTTTGATGATACTCCAAACAATAACACTAACGATCCTAGATGGAGAACAATTCTTATTTCAGGGTTGGGTGCTGGCGGTAATGGTTATTTTGCATTAGACATAACAGATATTAATAATCCTAAGCATTTATTTGCAATTGACAATGATCCATATAATAAAAAAATTAGTCATTGGAATTCAGATGAAAATTTAAATACATATTTTTATTCAGGGAACACTAGTCCTCCACCTCAGTTTGATTATAGGAAACTAGGTGCAAGTTGGTCTACACCTAGAATTATAAGAATAAAAGTTGATGGTGCAGATAGATGGGTTGCGGTATTTGGTGGAGGTTACAATAGTGGTGTTGCACCAGAGTATGGTTCAGCTATTTTTATTATGGATCTTGAAAATGAAGGTAGGTTACTTAAAAAGATTGATATTCAAGATAAACAAATCGCATATCATGCATATTCATTTGGTGTTGGTAAAGGAGTTAAAGAAATTCAAATGAGTAAGTATGGTTTAAGTTCTTATAACTATGATGTTGAAAAATTAATTGTATCAGGTGCAGGGGGTATGGGTTTTGGTATTACTCAAGATATCAGTGGAAGTACTGCATCTAATATCAAAATAATTTTAGAACATGAGACACCCGGCACAAATAATACTTTCTTAGTCACCAGGGTAAATAAAAAGGATATTGTTAACTCTCTACCATCAGATTTAACTGTAATTACAGCTGATGGTACTTCAAAAGCAAATTATGATGGGGCATTAATTTATGCGGGTGATCTTGAGGGAAAAGTTTCAAAAATTAACCTGACTGAAAGTTTTATTCTAAATAGCGATAAGATGATTAATAAAAATATATCAACAACAACAGTTTTTGATGCTCAGGCAAATACAGATAATGGAAGATATATCTACAACAACTTAGAGGCGACGATTAATAGTGATAACAACCTATGGTTATATTTTGGTACTGGTGATACACAAAAACTTCAAAGTCAATCAAGCCTAGTTAAGAATAGAGTTTTTGGAATTAAAGATAAAGATTTTCCAAATTATAAAAATATAAGTTCAACAGGCACATACAGTAATTGTTCTATTTCAGGTTGTCCCAACTCATCTCAAATGGGTTGGTATGTAGACTTAGACAAGGCTAAAAAAGTGACAGCAAAGCCTACAGTTGATAAAGATAGGATATATTTCTCAATATATGAGCCATCCAGCTCATCAACACCCTGTACAACAGGAACAGCATTCTTACATGCTTATGACTCTAAGTGTGGAGGTGTTATGACAAATTTTCCAGTTAACCTTGGTAAAGGAGTTGCAGGAGAAGTGGTTGTAAGTGGAGATAATCTTTATATTGCTATATCAGGCGAGGCTAATAATAGTCTTTCATCAAAAGATAGCTTAATTACTATAAAATCAGAAGCTAAAGCAGCATCTGGAGCAGTTCAGCTAGAGAGTTGGAAAGAAAATTACTAAATTTAAAAAACCAAATAAATTTTACTAGACTAACACAAAATATGCTTATTTTATAAAAAGCTATATTTTACAATGATTTTTATAAATTAGTAAAAATAATAAAATTATAACACAAAAATAATTAAGTCTCACACAAACCCAATTTACTCTAACACAAAAATATTATTAGAAATTAAGCAGGACATAGAACAGTTTTTCAAAAATTTTGGAATCATATTTTCTAACACAATAAAACTTTCCTCTAACACAAAAATAATCTGTCTAACACAATAATTGAAGGCTTAATTAATTAAAAATAATAAAATAAATATTGGTACCAATATTAAATAGTAATTTTTAAATAGTTGTTAGAAAAAATGTAATTGTTTTTTGGTAGTTTTTATTTTTCAAATTAATAGGTGTTGTTCTTCGGTAGTTTTAGAAGGGGTGTTTTGTGTTAGAGTTTTCATTAATTGAGTGAAAATTTGTAAAAATTAAATTTCATGGAAACAATTCATAAAAAAAATAGAAGATTGCATATTTATGTACGCCAAGATAAATATAAAGGTGAATTAAAGTCACATAATTATGTTGGAAGAACATTTATTAATGGAAAACAAAAAGTAAGTTCATCTGGAACAACAAATTTAGAAGAAGCAATTCCTATTTTAGAGAAATGGTTTGATGAATTACAATTAGAAGGTAAAGTTGAAGAAAATAATAGTGAACAGACTGTGGTTCAACCAGAAAATACTTCAGAAATTAATTTAGAGCAACCAAAAGAAACAATATCAACTGAAAAAGAAACTGTTGAAGAAAAACCTAAAGAAGGTTTGAAACTAAGCATGTTAGATAAGTTAAAAAATATAAAATTTTCTAAATCAAAAGATGAAACATCAATAGTAAATGAATCTTCTCACAAAAATAAAGAAAATAAATTTAAATTAGTTTTTAAAAATTTTTTTCAATCAAAAGTTAAAAAATTAAGTATTGAAGGGGAGGAAATAGCAGGTCTAGACATGACAAGAGATGCTGTTAGAGTTGCACAAGTTTTACAAGATAAAGACAAGAATTGGATATTGGATAAGTTTTCTTACCGATCATTAGATCAAGAAAAAATAAGCGAAAATTTATTAGAACATAAAGATTATCTGTCTGATGAAATTGAATTAGCTATTGCTAATGCAAAAATTACTACAAAAAATGTTGCTCTATCAATTCCAGTTACGAGTGCAATTATTAGAGTGGTTACTAGTCCATTGATGACTGATGAAGAGTTGCAAAAAGCAATTGAGACAGATTCACTATGGGATAATTTAGTCCAGCTGACTGATAATCTAAATGATTATTCAATTTTTCATCAAATTATAAACAGAAACTCTAAAAATAATACAATGGAAATTTTATTTGTTGCCTCAAAGTTGGCTGATGTAAATGCTTATTCTTCTATTGTAAAAAAAGCTGGCCTCAACCCTGTTATTATGGACGTTCGTTGTTTTACTTTAAAAAATGCACATGACAACACAAAATATAAATCAATTACTGATAAAGGAAATTCAGCAATATTAGAACTGGGTATAGATGAAAATTATATTATGATTATTCATAATAATATTCCAGTAATCACAGATATTTTTTTAAGACCACAAGAAAAACAGCAATTATTAGAAGTGATTAGTGAGAATATACCCACGGATGCTGATGCTGTTATTAGAAGGTATGCAATGCAGGTTAAGCAAGCAATTACTGACTATGAAAATAAATATGAAAATAAAATTACATCCATTCAGGTAGTTTCAAGTTTAAAAAATATTTCTCTGTTATTACCAGTGTTCAAGAAAAATTTACCAACCACTGGGTTTATAAACTTTGATCCTTTACAAAATGTAGGAATACCCTCTTATAACAATGAAAAAATAAATAATGATAACAAATCACCTCTAGCTTCAGTGCTTGGCTTAGCTTATAGAAAATTAGATGTATTTGGTTATTACAAATTTGTAACAGCTGTTAAAAATATAAACTTACTACCTAATAGGGATGCTGTGCGTCAGCAAAATAAATTAAAATTTTTATCAGGTTTTGCACTTAAGGGAGCCATTGGTGCCATTGTAGGTATTTATTTAATCTTAACAGTTTTTTCATTTTTTCAAATTAACAATAACAAAGAAAAATTATTAGAATTTAATCAAGTACAAATAGAATTTAAAAAATTAAATAAAGACTTCTCTCTATTAGCTAAAGAAAGAAGAAAAATGCAACAATCCTTAGATCTTGGAAAATTAGTTAATTCGAACCAAGCACGGTCTTATAGATCACTGGCACAGGTAACGAGAAGTGTTCCACAAAGAGTTCAATTTACAAAAATGATTTTTGATGGCAATGATAGTTTAATTATAGAAGGGTTAGCTTTCTCTGATCAGGATATTTTAAATTTTATTTCTAATTTAAATTCCAAGTCATTAATTGAACAAGCCTCTCTAAGCTGCCATGAAAAATCAAACAGGTGATGGAAATTCTGGAAATAATAACAAAAAAGGATTTACAATAAATTGTAAATTAAAAATAATTTAATGGATCTAGCAAATTTAAAAAACATAGATTTAAAAAATATAATTCAAAAAATGAAGAGCGGTGGTTTTTCAGATAAAAAAATATTAATAAAATTTGCTGGAGGATTTGTTGCAATACTGATTTTTTTAATTAGCTATTATATTTTTGTCTCTCCAATTGTTCAGGCACAAGTAGAACAAATTAATATTATGAATGAAAATAAAATTAAAATAGAAGAATTTAAAAACAATATTATAAGACTAAAAAGTACAGTCAAAAATTTAGAACCTGAATATGAAAAAAATAGTAAATTATTTCATAGTAAAAAAGAGGTTGAAGATCTTTATCAAAACATTAGTAAATTTGCATTAATCAATGGTTTATCAATCACAAATTTAAAAAAAGGTGTGCCCAAAGCGGTTGCTGGAGACCCACAAGCTCAAAACACAGGACAAACGAACAAAAATAGTTCAGGTCAAAACACAACAACTAATGATAATCCAGAAGGGCAAAAGGAATTGTATTACACAATTCCAGTTGATTATGAAATCCAAGGAAATTTTTTAAGTTATCTTAAATTTAGAAGAGCATTATCAAAATCACAAAAAGTTATTAATTTTGACAAAGAAGAAATTAGTACAATTGCAGAAGTGCAAGGACAAATTTTATCAAAAGGAACAATTTCAATAGTGGGGTTACCAAGTGAATATAAATAATAAAAGATTATTAATTTTTCTAATGACATTATTACTGTGTCAATTTCAGCTTATAAATTTAAAAGCAGAAGATGTAATCACTATAGATGATGAGGAATTACCAGCAATAGACCCTTTTGCAGGAGGGTTAGGTTCGATAAATCAAGTTTTTGAAACAGATGATTCGATAAGAGCAAATAATGGTTTGCTAAATAATATGAGATTAGTTGGTATAATTATTGGTGAAAGTAAAAAAATAGCAATTTTTTCATCAGCAGATGGTGGTGCGTATAAGTACGAAGAAAATCAAGCAATCACGAGCACTACCACTCTAATAGAAATTTTTAGCGAAGTAGTAATTGTTCAAGATGAACAAAACAATAAATTTGAAGTTTATATGAACAATATAATCAAACCGAGTGAAGGATAAGAAATGAAAAAATATTTAAAAATTTTATTATCATTATTATTTATTGTTTTATTACAGTCTTGTGCAACACCAGGAAAAAAACCAAAGTTAATTCATGGCGATAAGCCTTTAATTGATACAGCTAAAATTATTGTTGATGGCCGTGCAGATATGGACAAGAAAGTTATTGATGGACCTAAGCCGTATGACACAGTTTTACCAAGAGAGGATAAGCGTAAAACAATAACAACTGAAAACGTTAAAAACTATGTCAATATTTCTGATGAGTATACCCACCTTAAACAAGTGATTAATATTAATTTTCAAGGTTTAGATTTTAAATATGTAATGTCATTAATGGCAGATATTGCAGATATAAATATTTTAGTAGGTGATGAAGTAAATGGCACAGTAAATGCTAAAATTCATAATGTGGGTTGGGATATTGCTTTTCAAACTTTATTAGATATGAAAACTTTAGTTGCTGATATTGATGTTGTGAATGGCATAATTAGAGTTCACACTCCTGAAAAATTAGCAGCACAAGAAATGGCAAAATCTGCTAGAGCAGAGGTGTTAAAGAAAAAAATAGCACTAGAAGAATCAGTTGAGCCAATTTTAGCTGAGATATTTAGATTATATTATATTAGCCCGACACAAGCAAAGACGACACTAGAAGCTTTATTTGCAACACAAAGTGCAGAAGGAGCAAACACGATGTCCAATCTTTCAATTACAGTTGAGGATACCACTAGATCAATAATTGTTAGAGGTCATGAGCCTGATCTAGATACTATTGATGCAGTTATAAGGGAAATAGACGTAAAAACTAAACAAGTTTTAATTGAGGCATTCATTGTTGATGCATCATCAACTTTTGCAGAGGAATTAGGGGCTAAACTTAACGCAATGACAAAAGAAGACAAAGCACCTTTCATTCCGTCAGTTGCAAGTGCTGCAGTTTCAAATGTAGCCTTAAAAGCAGCAACAGGAAGTGCAACTACTATGGGCACAGGTGGTTTGGGTGTAATTACAGGTATTGCAGTACGATCACTTAAAGTTCAAATTGAAGCATTAGAGTCGCTGGGTTTAAGTAAAACCCTTTCTCAGCCAAGTGTATTTACCTTAAATAATCAGGAAGCAACTATCACGCAAGGAACTCAGATTGCCTATCAAACGACAGCAGATGGAACAACTACTACTGCATTTAAAGAAGCCGCACTATCATTGACAGTTACACCAAGCATAATAGGAGATGGAAATGTGTTATTGGATATAAAAGTGAATAATGACTCTCCCGTAGAAGTTGCAGGTTCAGATGAACCGGGAATTAAAACCAATTCAATTGTCACAAAACTTTTAGTAAGTGATGGAGATATTGTTGTGATTGGTGGAATTAAAAAAAACACAATCAGCAATGTTAAAAAGAGCACAGTAGGAGCTGGTGAATTGAGAATAATTGGAAATGCAACTAAAGATAAAACTAAAAGTGACGAGCTAGTAGAATTACTAATCTTTATTGCCCCAAGGGTAATTGATTAAAATGAGTAAACTCAAATTAGATTCAACGAGCGAACAAAACATTTTAAATATGTTAATAGAGGGCTCCATCATTTCCTCTGAACAAATATCTAAAATTAATTCAACAAGCGCCGAAATAGGGAAATCAAAACTAGAAACTGCTTTTGAATTAAATTTTGCAGATGAAGATAAGATATTAAAACTTCTATCATCAAGCTATTCTTTACCAATTATAGATTTAAAAAAAACTGTAATAGACCCTAAGATCAAAAAAATTATCGATGCCAGATATATTCAAGATAATTTATTGGTGCCTTTTGAAATGGGAAATGGTGTTTTAAAAATTGCTATAGCAGATGCATCAAAATTGGGTTTAATGAAAAATTTAAAAACAATGACACAAATGGAACCAGAATTATATGCAGCATCCATAAGTGATATTAGTAATTTTGTTGAAAGATTAAATAAAAATAATGTGCAAAAAATATCTGACAAAAACATAAAAGTAGAAAAACTTGAAAAAAATATAAATGAAATTATTGAAGTTGGATCAGAAGTAATTGTTTTTGGAAATAAATTAATTACAGAAGCTATTAATATGGGCGCCAGTGATATTCATATTGAATCTTTTAGAGATAGTGCTCAAACAAGATTTAGAGTAGATGGTATATTAAAAGTAATTGATAAATACTCAAAGTTTTTACATGAAAATTATGACGGGGTTATTGCCAGAATTAAAATAATTAGTAAACTTGATATAGCAGAGCGAAGAGTTCCTCAAGATGGTGCCTCAACATTTAAATCTGAAAATAAAGAAATTGATTTAAGAGTTTCGGTTTTACCAACAAAAAATAAAGAACGTGTTGTTATGCGTATCTTGAATAAAGACGCGGGAGATAAGGCTTTAAATGAACTTGGTTTTGAAGATAAGGATTTAAATAAACTTATTAAAGCCATAAGTTCACCTCAGGGAATGGTATTAGTTACTGGGCCAACAGGTAGTGGTAAGACAACAACTTTATATAGTGTTCTAAAACATATTAACAAACCTGGAATGAATATTTTAACTGCTGAAGATCCTGTTGAATATGAAATGGAAGGAATAGGACAAGTTCAAATAAAAGAATCCATTGGTTATACTTTTGAAGAGGCTTTAAGGTCTTTTTTACGTCAAGACCCAGAAGTAATTCTAGTTGGAGAGATTAGGGATAAAGCAACAGTCGATATTGCATTAAAAGCAGCATTAACTGGGCATTTAGTGTTTAGTACCCTTCACACGAATGATGCTTCAAGCTCAATTACTCGTTTACAAAATATGGGTACACCAAACTACTTAATATCTGCAGCATTAACTCTGATTATGGCTCAACGTTTAGCACGAAAAACTTGTTTAGAATGTAGAGTAATTGATGAAAACATTACCCCCAAACTATTAAATTCAATTGGTTTTTTACCAGAACAATCTGCAAGGGCTAAAATTTATAAGGGCAAAGGCTGTGAAGAGTGTAGTAGTGCTGGCTACAAAGGAAGAATGGGAATTTATGAAATTCTTGAAATTGATAGTGAATTAAAGGCTGGAATTTTATCCAATCTTCAACAAACAGACTTGAATGCTATTGCAAAAAAAAATGGCTTTAGGACCATGCAAGATATGGGGCAGGATATGTTGTTAAGTGGTGATCTTTCTTTTGCTGAGTATGAAAGAGTTTTGCAATCTAATTAATGTTAAATTTTGAATATAAAGGAATATCTCTTGGTAAATACGTTGAAGGTGAAATTGAAGCTTTAAATAATGCGGAAGCGGCCCATAAACTTAAAGAGCAAAAAGTTATTATTACAAGACTAAAGGAAGCTAAAAAAAAGAAAGATCTTACCAAAAAAGAAAAGATGTCATTTAGTTTTGGCACAGGCATAAAACCACAAGAAATTTTAATTTTTTGTAAACAGTTTGCAACTATGCTTAGGGCGGGACTACCAGTATTAAATACTTTGGAAATGTTGGAGGGTCAAACGTCAGGACTTCCTATGAAAAAGATTATCCAAACAATTAAAAAAGATCTAGAATCTGGAAATGCATTATCAAAGTGTTTTGAAAAACATACTAAAATTTTTGATACAGTGGTTGTAAATTTAATAAAAGCAGGTGAGGCTAGTGGTAAGCTTGATACTTTCTTACAAAAAATAGTTATTAATTTAGAAAAAAGAGAAAAAATTAAATCACAAATTAAAAGTGCTTTATTTTACCCAGGTGTTTTATTTTCAGTTGCTATTATCGTTACAGTTTTTATGCTGATGAATGTTGTGCCAACTTTTGTAAATATGTATGAAGGTATGGGTATGGCAGATGATTTACCTACACCAACAGCAGTGATCATGGCCATGAGTGAATTTGTTCGTTCCTCTGGTGGTTTTTTTCTTTTAGTTTTTATTATATCTTTTGTGTTTGGTTTTAAATACCTAGTTAGTAAAAATTATGAATTTAGAAAAAAATGGCATCAAATTACATTAAAGCTTCCAATTTTTGGAAACCTAATACAAAAATCAATTTTAGCAAAAGTATCTTTAGTTTTGGGAAACCTTAACCAAGCAGGTGTAGATTTAATCGAAAGTATAGATATCGCAAAGTCGGTTACAGATAATGTAATTGTAGTAGAGGCTTTAGAAAACATTAAAAAAGGAGTTTTTTCAGGAGAAAGTTTAACTGACTTATTTAATAAGGAAAAAATATTTCCCACAACCTTTAGTCAATTAATATCAGTTGGTGAACAAACGGGTAGTTTGGATGAAATGTTTGGCTCTATTGCAATATACTATGAAGAAGAGTTTGATGTAGCTGTTGCTAACCTTGCAAGCTTAATTGAACCTATAATGATCGTATTTATGGGGATTACTATTGGCGGCCTCATGCTAGCAATGTATGCACCAATTTTCAATGTGGGGGCAATCATTGGGTAGATTACTATCAAAATTTGGTAATTTTTTTAATTTTTATACAAGTTATACTTTTTTTAGATTTTAACAGTAAGGGAAATTATGAAAAAATTAAATAAAGGTTTTACATTAATTGAATTATTGGTTGTTGTTGCGATCATAGGAATTTTAGCAGCAGTAGGTGTTGTTGCTTATAATGGTTATACGGGAGCTGCGAAAGTTTCTGCAACAAAAACAATTCATGCACAAACAGTTAAGTATATTTCAGCGGAGGCACAAAAATGTAGCTTAGGGGAATCAACATTCGTTGGTGGTCAGTCGTGTCCAGCAACACCATCTAAAGCTGTTACTGGTGCAGTAAGCCAATTAAAAGATAAAAATCCATACTCAACTGCTAATGCAGCTGTAAAAAGCTCTTCATCTTATGTGGTGGGTCAGATTAGTTTATCTACAAGTGGAAAAAATGTTGTTGTCAGATCTTGTAATAAAACAGGTTGTGCTACAGCCGACAAACAAGAAGCAACAATACAAGTAGATTAATATAAATAATATTTTTAAAATGAGGCATCATCATAGCCAAGGGTTTACTTTAATTGAACTTTTGGTTGTGGTTGCTATTATTGGAATTCTTTCAGCGGTAGGTGTCGTTTCTTATAGTGGATACAAGGCTTCAGCGGAAAAAAAACAAGCAGAAATTACATTAAACTCAATCTATTTAGCCGAACAAGAATATAAGTCTAATAATGGTGAATATTCTTATAATTCCTCTACCTCAAATATTGTAACAAATTTATTTGATGGAATAGACGACTTATCGGAGCAAGCATATTCCTTTAAAACAACAAATGCTAATACCTTAAGTATTATTGCTACTAAAAAAACTAATTCAAGTTGTACAATTACAATCACTGAGACTAATAAAAAAGCAAATGTAAGTAATAGCTGTTAGCTATGCCTAAATTATTTAAATTTATTTATTATAACATCGCTTTTGGAGTAGCACTTTGGGTAATTTTATTTCTTTATAAAATTAATATTTGGTTAGCAGTTGTTGGCTCAATTATTGTTATCTATTTTTTTATAAAAATTACATCAAAAGTTTTAATATTTATTAATAATCTATGAAAAAAAATGGTTTCACTTTAATAGAACTCCTAATCGTAGTAGCCATCATCGGTATCTTCGCTGCTGTAGGTGTAGTTACTTATAATGGGTATACAAAGAGTGCTAAAGAAAAAACTACTGAAATAAATTTTAGAAACATTAATAAATCACTAATGATTGAATTTATGAAATGTGAACTTGAGAGTGCAAATATAGTTTTTAGTAATCACAGTTGTAGTAATAGTAATGCGCCAGCTACATCTTGATTGGTAGCTTTATTAATACAGGTATGAATATGAGAAATTCTTATTCTACTAAATCATCAGCAATCAGCTCAAATCCTTGTACTCTTGGTACAGTGTCAATAACAACTCCTTCAAAAGGTAATTATTCTCTTAATATATATTCCCCTAAAATTCAAAAAATTACCTCAACAAATATTGGGACTATCTGGACGCCAATTAAAACTAATACTAAATAAACATTGGTTGTAAAAATACTTGGACAAAAATTAATACTAATGCGAATAATAAATAGAAAAGTGCAGGACCGTAAATCCTTCACCCTAATCGAACCATTAGTTGCATAACTTTAAAAAATAACAATACACATATGTAATTTTTTCATAATATGAAATTATGAAAGTTCCGATTCTTATTCCAAATATTTTTAATCATCCATTTACCTATAATTCTGATTTAAAACTTAAAGTAGGTGATTATGTTGTTGTACCATTTGGAAAATCTGAACTGACTGGAGTTGTATGGGATGACTTTGAAAAAAAAACAAATAAAAACTTTGCAATTAAAAAAGTTTTAAGAAAATTGGATGTTCCACCTCTAAAAAAAGATACAATTAAATTCCTAAACTGGTTTTCAGAATACAATATGACGCCTAAAGGTATGGCATTAAAATTATTATTATTAAGTAGTGGTGCTATAGAAAAGTTAGCAATTGAAACTTATGAACCATTTAAAATTGATATTAAACAAAATGAAATAAAACTTTCTAAAGAGCAAAAAGATTCATTAAAAAAAATGAATGTATTAAATCAAAAATTTAGAGTTCATGTTTTACAAGGTACTACCGGGTCAGGCAAAACGATGGTTTATTTTGAGGCTTTAAAAGAGATAATTAATAAGGGTTTTCAAGGGTTAATTCTATTACCAGAAATTGGATTAACAGGACAATTTCAAAATAAATTTATAGAATTTTTTGGATTCAAGCCTGCTGTATGGCACTCAGGTATTACAAAAAAAAATAAAGAAATTATTTGGAGTGGAATAGCAAATGATAAAATTAAAGTTGTAATTGGTGCTCGGTCTTCATTGTTTTTACCTTTTAAAAAACTAGGATTAATTATTATTGATGAAGAACATGATCAATCTTACAAACAAGATGAGGGAGTAACTTACAACGCAAGAGACATGGCAATTTCAAGAGCATCTTTTGAAAATATTCCAATCAATTTAATAACAGCAGTTCCATCTATTGAAACTTATGGTAATATTAAAAAAGGCAAATATAGTTTATCAAAACTTAATCAAAGATATTTAAATGCATCTTTGCCAAAGTACGAAATAATTAATCTAAATAATTCAAAACTTAAATCTCAATCCTGGATATCAAAAGAAATAATTGAAAAAGTAAACTTACATCTTGAAAAAAAAGACCAAGTTTTGTTTTTTTTAAACAGAAGAGGATTTTCTCCTCACGTATTATGTAAAAAATGCTTTACTAGCTATTCATGTCCGAATTGCTCAATAAATTTAGTATATCATAAAAATAAACAAAATTTATTATGCCATTACTGTGGGTATAAAACTTTATTAAATAGAAACTGCTCTAAAGAGGGAAAATGTGATTTTATTTTTAGTGGCCCTGGTGTTGAAAGAATATCGGAAGAGGTTAAAAAAATTTTTCCCACTCAAAAGACAGCTATATTTTCTAGTGACACAATGAACAAAAAAAGCTCTTCAGATATTTTGGAAAAAATTATAAATAATGAAATCCAAATTTTAATTGGGACTCAATTAATTTCTAAAGGATTTCATTTTCCAAGTTTAAATTGTATAGTTGTAGTTGATATTGACTTATCATCACAAGGTCATGACTTAAGGGGTGCAGAAAAAAACTTGCAGTTATATCATCAACTTTCAGGAAGAGCAGGTAGAACAGGAAATCCTGCAACTGTTTATTTTCAAACTTACAATTTAGATACTAAGTTAATTACAGAAATTACAAATAAAGATCCGGATATATTTTTAGACAAAGAACTTGAAATTAGAAGGAAAAATAATCTTCCACCTTTTCAAAGATTTATTGCCTTAATAATTACAGGTAACAATGAAAGAGAACTTGAAAAAGAGGCTTATAAATTTAAAATTTTTATAGAAGGCGCTGTGGATGGTAGAGTTCTTGGACCTGTGAATGCACCTATATTTAGATTAAAAAGACGATTTAGAGTGAGACTTTTGATCAGGGGACGAAAGTCTCTAAAAGTCCAAAATTCACTAGCAAAAGTCATCGAAAAATTCCAATTTCCTATTGGAATGAAACTAACGGTTGATGTTGACCCAATAAACTTCAATTAATAGACAAAAAATAATACTTTTAGACAATGTGTGACTTGAAGAGCTTATGGTCATATGTTAATTAAAACGGAATTTTAATAAATCTTCAATTATTTATAAGGAACAACAAATTGAGCAAAAATAAAGGTTTTTCAGAAACATCAGCTGGCAGGTACTCCCTGGCGCTTTATGAATTAGCCATAGAAGTTAATGTGTTAAGTGAAATTGAAGTACACTCTGCATCAATTATTAATTTAATTGCTTCAAGTGAAGATTTTAAGTCTTTAATCAAAGATCCAACAAATAATAAAGAAGATCAGCTTAATGCTTTAAACAAAATTTCAGAACAATATAAATTAAATGAATTATTAACAAAATTTTTAAGCTTTCTGATATCTAAAAGAAGATTCTTTTATGTGGATAAAATTTTAAAAAGCTTTGTTGAAACATGTTCAATTAAAAGAGGTGAATTAAAAGCAGAATTGATTTCTGCAAAAAATCTTTCTGAAAATGAAATTAACACTATAAAAGAAGAGTTAACTAAAAATTTTAGTTCAAAAATAAAATTAAACTACAAACATGATGCAAGTTTAATTGGGGGTTTGATTGTGCAAGTCGGAAGCATGATGGTGGATACTTCCATTAAAAATAAATTACAACAACTCGAAAATAGGATGATAGAGGCATAAATGGATATAAACCCATCAGAAGTAACAAAGATATTAAAAGAGCAAATTAAAAAATTCGGTGATAAAGCTGAAGTGACTGAAGTTGGTCAAGTTTTATCAGTAGGAGATGGTATTGCTAGAGTATATGGATTAGATAACGTTCAAGCTGGAGAGATGGTAGAATTTTCTGACGGATCAAAAGGAATGGCTCTAAACTTAGAAAGTGAAAATGTTGGAGTTGTAATTTTTGGTGATGATAGAAAAATTAAAGAAGGTGATGTTGTTAAAAGAACTGGAAGCATTGTTGATGCACCTGTTGGAAAAGAATTATTAGGAAGAGTTGTTGATGGGTTGGGAAATCCAATTGATGGTAAAGGTGCCTTAGATAAAACAACAAAAAGAAGTAGAGTTGAAGTAAAAGCTCCAGGAATTATTCCAAGACAATCTGTTAGTGAACCAATGCAAACAGGTTTAAAGTCAATTGATAGTTTAGTTCCAGTTGGAAGAGGACAACGTGAATTAATTATTGGTGACAGACAAACTGGAAAAACTGCAGTTGCTATTGATGCTATCATTAACCAGAAAAAAATAAATGAATCTGGCGATGAGAAGCAAAAACTTTATTGTATCTATGTCGCTATAGGTCAAAAAAGATCTACAGTTAGACAAATTCAAAAAACTTTAGAAGAAGCTGGTGCAATGGAGTATACAACAATTGTTGCTGCTACGGCTTCAGATGCAGCGCCACTTCAGTTCTTGGCACCTTATACAGGCTGTACAATGGGTGAATACTATAGAGATAATGGTATGCATGCATTAATCATTTATGATGATTTATCTAAACAGGCTGTAGCTTATAGACAGATGTCACTTTTATTAAGAAGGCCTCCAGGAAGAGAAGCTTACCCAGGGGATGTATTTTATTTACATAGTAGATTACTTGAAAGAGCTGCGAAGCTTAGTGATGAACATGGCGGGGGATCATTAACTGCTCTTCCAATAATTGAAACGCAAGGTGGAGACGTATCAGCGTTTATTCCAACTAACGTGATTTCAATTACGGATGGACAAATATTTCTTGAAACGGAATTATTTAACCAAGGAATTAGACCAGCGATTAACGTAGGTTTGTCGGTTTCTAGAGTTGGATCTGCAGCACAAACAAAAGCAATGAAAAAAGTTTCTGGTTCAATGAAACTTGAGCTTGCTCAATACAGAGAAATGGCTGCCTTTGCTCAATTTGGATCTGATTTAGATGCATCAACTCAAAAACTTTTAAATAGAGGCTCAAAGTTAACTGAACTTTTAAAACAAAAGCAATATTCACCAATGACAGTTGCGGAACAAGTAATTTCTGTTTTTTGTGGAGTTAAAGGTTATTTAGATGATGTAGAGCTTAATAATATTGCTAATTTTGAATCTAAGATTATAGAAAAATGTAAATCTGAAAAGCCTGAAGTTTTAGAATCTATTTTAAGCTCAGGTAAGCTTGAAGATGATAATGAAAAACTATTAGTTGAAGTAATAATGGAACTTAAGAAAAACTTTAATTCTTAAAATATGGCAACGCTAGACGACTTAAAAAAAAGAATAGCAAGTGTAAAGTCTACACAGAAAATTACCAAAGCCATGAAAATGGTTGCGGCTGCTAAACTTAAAAGAGCACAAGAAAATGCTGAAAAGGGGAGACCTTATTCTGAAAAGATGAATAACATTATTCTTAATTTATCTAGTGGTATTTCTGATAAGGAAAATGCACCTAAGCTCCTTTCTGGAACAGGTGAAGAGAAAGTGCATTTATGTATTGTTTTAACATCTGATCGAGGTTTATGTGGAGGTTTTAATACAAACATTATTAAAAAAGCTAAAGTATATTTTAAAAAAATATCTGATGAAGGAAAAACTTTAAAAATTATAACTGTAGGATCTAAAGGTTATGATCAATTAAAGAGAGTTTACATAGATGATATTGTTGAAAGAGTATCCTTTAAAGATTCAAAAACTATTAATTATTTAGATGCTGAAAAAGTAGGAAAGATGATAATTGAAAATTTTGAAAAAAAAGAATTTGATGTATGTACAATTTTTTATAATAAATTTAAAAATGTAATTACTCAAATACCTCAAGAACAACAAATAATACCTTTAAAAACTCCTGAAGTAGAGAGCAATTCTTATGATGATAATTATGAATTTGAGCCAGATGAGGATGAGATTTTAAGTAACTTATTACCTAAAAACATATCTACACAGATTTTTAAAGCAATGTTAGAGAATTCAGCTAGCGAACAGGGTTCAAGAATGAGCGCAATGGACAGTGCAACTCGAAACGCGGGTGAAATGGTTGACAAGCTTACTATTGAGTATAATAGAAGTCGTCAAGCAGCTATTACAAAAGAACTAATTGAAATCATATCAGGAGCGGAAAGTTTATAATTATGAGCAAAGGAAAAATCACACAGATCATTGGAGCGGTAGTAGACGTAAAATTTGATGGAGAATTACCAGAAATTTTATCAGCATTAGAATGTAAAAATGGAGACAATAGATTAGTTTTAGAAGTTGCTCAACACCTTGGTGAATCAAGTGTTAGAACAATTGCAATGGATGCTACAGAAGGTTTAAAAAGAGGAGATGAAGTAACTGCAACAGGTGTTCCTATTCAAGTTCCAGTTGGACCAGAGACTTTAGGAAGAATTATAAATGTAATAGGTGAGCCTATTGATGAAAAAGGTGAAGTTAAAACAAAAGAAAAGTGGTCAATTCATAGAGCTGCACCAGAATTTAGCGATCAATCAACTGAAACAGAGATTCTTGTAACAGGAATTAAAGTTGTTGATCTATTAGCGCCATATGCCAAAGGTGGAAAAATTGGTCTATTTGGAGGCGCGGGTGTTGGTAAAACAGTACTTATTATGGAATTAATTAATAACGTAGCAAAAGCACATGGTGGATTCTCTGTGTTTGCTGGAGTTGGAGAAAGAACTAGAGAAGGAAATGATCTTTATCATGAAATGATAGATTCAGGAGTTATTAAACCTGAGGGACCAGGATCAAAAGCAGCACTAGTGTACGGGCAAATGAATGAACCCCCAGGGGCTAGAGCAAGAGTTGCCTTAACAGGCTTAACTGTAGCTGAGTATTTTAGAGATCAAGAAGGACAAGATGTACTTTTCTTTGTTGATAATATCTTTAGATTTACTCAAGCAGGTTCAGAAGTTTCTGCGCTATTAGGAAGAATTCCTTCAGCTGTTGGATATCAGCCTACACTTGCAACAGATATGGGTAACCTTCAAGAAAGAATTACAACAACTAATAAAGGATCAATCACATCAGTGCAGGCAATTTATGTACCAGCAGATGACTTAACTGATCCAGCACCTGCTACATCTTTTGCTCACTTAGATGCAACAACAGTATTATCTAGACAGATAGCAGAAATTGGAATTTATCCAGCAGTAGACCCTCTGGATTCTACTTCTAGAATTTTAGATCCAAGAATAGTTGGAGATGAACACTATAGAGTTGCTAGAGAAGTACAAAAAATTCTTCAAACTTACAAATCACTCCAAGATATTATTGCAATTTTAGGAATGGATGAACTTTCTGAAGAAGATAAATTAAAAGTGGCTAGAGCTCGTAAAATACAAAGATTTCTATCGCAACCCTTCTTTGTTGCAGAAGTCTTTACAGGTTCACCTGGAAAATTAGTAGATTTAGAATCTACAATCAAAGGGTTTGCCGCAATATGTAATGGTGAGTACGATCATTTACCTGAAGCTGCATTTTATATGGTGGGTACAATTGAGGAAGCTGTAGAAAAAGCAGAAAAAATGGCGAAAGATGCTGCTGCATAATGAGCGAAGATTTCAAAATAGAAATAGTAAACCCTGAAAAATCTTTTCTTTCAAAAGAAGATGTAACAGAAGTTGTTGTGCCTGCTTTTGAGGGAGAAATGGGAATTTTAAAAGACCATATCTCAATTATTTCATTCTTAAAACCAGGCATTATTAAAATATTTTCTAAATCTGGAGAGGAACATTATTATGTTGAAGATGGAATTGTTGAATTTAAGAATAATAATTTATCAGTACTAACAAGCTCTATCTTTAATATTAAAGATATTGATAAAGATAAAATTAGCGAGATGCTCACGCAAGCAGAAGAACATTCAAAAAATAGTGAAATTACAGATCAAAATAAATATTTAGTAGATCAAAAAATTGATGTGTTAAAAACTCTTAATTAAGAATCTCTTTTACTTTTTTTTTAATATCCTCATACACGTGCAATTTAAAGTCTACAACTAGGTCGGTTATATTTTCAACATCAATCCACTTCCATTCACAAAATTCTGGATTATTAGTTTTAATATCAATTTCACTATCTTGTCCTAAAAATCTCATCACAAACCATTTTTGTTCTTGTCCTCTATATTTCCCTTTCCAAATAATTCCCAATAAATTTTTAGGTAACTCGTAAGAGATTAGTCCATCAAGCTCTTTAATTAGATCTACATTCTTGATGCTGGTTTCTTCTTCTAGTTCTCGATAAGCAGCAGCTAAATAGTCCTCACCCTTATCAACACCACCCTGAGGCATTTGCCAGAAATTTTTTTGATTATCTATTCTTTTTGCAACAAAAACTTTATTTTTTTTATTTAATACAACAATTCCAACCCCACTCCTAAGAGGTAAATCTATATTTTTGTTTGTCATTTATCCGTTGAGTAGTTTTAAAGCAAAGTTTAATTGATTATCTGTTTTAGAATTAAATTTAAAATCATCCAAACCTTCTACTACTTCTATATCAGGTGTTACACCTACTTCAGAAATAGATTTACCTGAAGGTAGATAATATTTTGCAATTGTTAATCTGATAGCACCTCTATTTTTTAAAGGTATTATTGATTGTACAGAACCTTTTCCATAGCTATTTTCCCCAAGTATAATAGCTCTTTTATGATCTTTTAATGCGCCAGCCACTATCTCTGATGCTGATGCTGACCCATAGTTAATAAGTACAATTAATGTTTTGCCATTTGTTAAATCACCTTTTTTAGCAAACCATTTTCTATTCTCTGAAACTTTTCGACTTTTAGTTGATACAATCTCCCCATTTTCTAAAAAGAAGTCTGAAATTTTAATTGCTTGAGAAAGTAATCCACCAGGATTATTTCTTAAATCTAAAATATATCCTTTTAGATTTTTATTTTTATTTAAGTTATTAATTTTTTCTTTAATTTGATGACTACTATTTTCGTTAAAGGAAGTGAGTCTAATGTAGCCAATATTATTGTCCTTAAGTTCAGATTTAACTGATTGCACCTCAATGATTTCTCTTGTTATGTTAAAGATCAGTGATTTTTTGACACCACGCCTTCTAACAGTTATTTCAATGCTCGATCCTACAGGTCCTCTCATTAAATCAACCGCCTCCATTAATGATTTCCCCTGTACCTGTACATTATTAATTTTTACAATATAATCACCAGCTTTTAATCCAGCTTTTGAGGCTGGTGTATTATCAATTGGAGAAATTACTTTCACAACACCTGCCTCCATACCAACTTCAATGCCAAGCCCACCGAATTCACCACTTGTTTCAGTTTGCATGCCCTCGAAACTTTCAGGAGTCATGTAAGCTGAGTAGGGGTCTAAAGATTGTAGCAATCCATTTATTGCAGCATCCATACCCTTAGATTGATCTACTTCATCAACATACTCCTTATTAATTTTTTCAAGTACTTCACCAAATAAGTCTATTTTTTTATATATATCGGAATTTTCAGAAAAACTTTTTTCAAAAACAAATATGGAAATAATAAAAAAAAGAAGGAATCTTTTTATCATATTTATATCATTACTTTTTCTTTAGGAATAAGTTCTGACCATATTTTTTCAAGTTCATAAAATTTTCGTTTATCAGGATTAAATATATGAACAATCAAATCAATGCCATCAACCAATTTCCAGTCTAAACTTTCTTTTCCTTCAATTTTAGAATTTTTAACTCCATTAGCTCTTAGTTTTTCTAATACTTGTTCCGATAAGGCCTGAATATGTCTTGAAGAAGTTCCACTTGCTATGATCATGTAGTCTGCCATAGAACTTTTATTCTTAAGATCTATAGAGATTATGTCTAATGCTTTGTTGGAGTCTAGGGTATCTAATATAATTTTTTTTAGATTTGTATTTTTTTCCATTTATTAATTAAACCTTATCAAACTTTTCTTAATTGAGAAGATGAAATATTAACTTTATTAAAATTAATAAAAGTTAGACCTTTTTTATTTGCCTCAGTAAAGGTTACTGACTTTAATGACTTAGCTCTATACCCTTGACGGTCAAATACTAGAATATTGCATTTTCTTATAATAGATTTCCATTTATACCATTTGTGAAAATTTATGAGATTATCAGCGCCCATAATGAAATAAATTTCATTTTTGTTCTCTTCGTTTAAATGTTCAATTAAATCAACCGTTCTGTTAGAGTCAATTTTTTTTTCATAAAATTTAACTTTAATATAATCATTTTTGCCTATTAATTTTTTTGCAAATTGCATTCTGCTTCTTAAGTTTGATTTACTTTCACTTTTAAATGGATTTTTTTTTGTAATTGCCCAAACAATATTTTTTAACCCAAATCTTTTTTTTGCTTGTTTTGATATTTCTAAATGTCCTTTATGTGCAGGATCAAATGTACCACCTAAAATACCAATTTTTATTTTTTCAGGTTTCAATTTATTTTCTAGTTTGACCGTTGCTAACAATTTCATATTTATAAGAAATAAGTTGACCTAATCCCACGGGTCCTCTTGGAGGAAGAGTGTTAGTTGAGATACCAACCTCTCCACCAAACCCAAACTCTCCACCATCAGCAAATTGTGTTGATGTGTTGTGCATAGCTATAGAGCTTTTAACATTCTTTAAAAACTTTTTAGCAGTCTTTTTATTTTTAGTAATTATAGAATCTGTATGCATAGTTCCATATTTGTTAATATGATTGATTGCTTCTTCACAATTTTTTACAGTCTTTACAGATACCGTCGCTGCCAAGTATTCTGTAGACCAGTCTCTCTCTTTTGCAGAGGAGATTTTACCTTTATAATGTTTATTTAAAAAGAGATCTCCATATATTTTACAATTATTTTCTTCTAGTTTTTTTAAAATAGGATTACAAAATTTCTTAACTATTTTTTCATGAAGTAAAATTGTTTCAGTAGCACCGCAAATACTGGTATTTCTTAATTTAGCATTATAGATAATATTTATAGCCATCTTTAGTTCGGCATCTTTATCAACAAACGTGTGACATAACCCTTCTAAATGTCCAATAATAGGAACGGTTGAAAACTCCTGGACTCTTTTTACTAAATTTTTTCCACCACGTGGTATGAGCACATCAATATAATCTTTCATTTTTGAAAGCATAAAATCAACCATTTTTCTATCTTTAGAATCCACAAATTGAATGAAATTTTCATTAACCTTATTTTCTTTGAGAGCTTTTCGAAATAATTTAGCTAAAATTTTATTGGTGTTTATTGCTTCTGAGCCACCTTTTAAAATTACAGCATTTCCAGACTTAAAACATAAACTAGCAACATTTGAAGTAACATCAGGTCTACTTTCGTATATAACCCCTATAACTCCAATAGGTATAGATACTCTTTTAATTTTTAACCCATTAGGTCTACTCCATTTTTCAAGAGTATTATCAATAGGATCTTTTAGTTTAGTAATTTTATTTATTGAGTTTTTTATATTATCTAATTTTTTATGATCAATAGTCAGTCTATCAATTAAATTATTCTTCAGTCCTTTTTTTAGAGCAAATTTTATATCTTTTGAGTTTGCTCTAATTATAGAATTTCTCTCTTTATCCAATAATAAGGCATACTTTTTTAAAATTTTATTTTTTACTTTAGTATTAATTTTTTCAATAGCTGCTTTTTTTGCATTTTGCCCTATTAAATTCATATATTGACTCATTTTAGACCTCCACCATATCATCTTTATGTATAACTTCAGATTTAGCAACATATCCTAATATTTTTTCGATTTCTTTAGAATGGTGCCCCATAATTCTTAATATTTCATCGGATGAGAACGAACTTAAACCTCTAGCACATTCAGAGTTTTTTTTATTTAAAACTTTTATGTGATCACCTTTTTTAAACTTACCAGATACTTTTGTAATTCCAGCTGCTAATAAACTTTTACCATTCAAAAGTGCTTGTTTGGCACCATCATCAATAATAATTTCTCCTTTAGGTGAAATTGAACTAATAATCCATTTTTTTCTAGCATCTAATTTGGTTATTTTTGGTAAAAACCACGTACAGTTGTTATCTTTAATTATTTTTTTAATAGGTCTCATTAACAGACCATTAGCTATTACCATTTGACATCCTGATAGTTGACAGATTTTTGCTGCATCAATTTTGGTTTTCATTCCTCCTGTTCCATGCTCACCAATACTTTTGGTTGCAATTTTTTCTATATTTTTATCTATATTTTTTATCTCTTTTATCAATTTTGCATTTTTATAAATTTTTGGATTTTGAGTGTAAAGACCATCAACATCAGAAAGAAGTATCAGCGAGTCAGCACCAGATATTTGTGCAACTCTAGAAGCCAATCTATCGTTATCACCGTATTTGATTTCTGTAGTTGCTATGGTGTCATTTTCATTAACAATAGGTATAAAATCTAATTGAAATAAATTATCAAACGTTCTTTTGGCATTTAAGGCTCTTCTTCTTTGTTCGGTATCCTCTAGTGTAAGTAAAATCTGAGATATATTAATATTTTGTTTAACAAATATTTCTGAAAATAAATTCATAAGCTCAATTTGCCCAATGGAGGCTACTGCTTGACTTTTATCAATTTTAAGATTTTTTTTATTTATATTAAGTTTTTTACAGCCCATTGCAATAGCACCCGAACTCACAATAATAACTTTTTTATTTTTTTTAATTAGTTCTTGAATGTCTTTAGAAAATTCTAAAAGCCATTTTTTTCTAATTTTTTTATTATCATCTATTAATAAAGATGAGCCAATTTTAATTACAATTATTTTAGAATTCTTAAGATACATACGCGAGTAATTTAGCCTTAACTTTTGATATAGATCCCTTGTCTAATGTTGAAAGGGTTATTACCTCAGAATTTTTATTTTTAGAAAAATTTTTCACAATTTCATCTACTTCTTCTTCGTCTAATAAGTCTGTTTTATTTAATACAATTATTTCTTTTTTTTCAAGGATCTCTTTACTGTAGCTACCAAGTTCTTTTTTAACTTGTTGATATGCATTTTCAATATTTTCATTAGTAATATCTACTAAATGCATCAAAGTTTTGCATCTTTCTATGTGTTTTAAGAATTGAATTCCAAGACCTACACCCTCATGGGCACCTTCAACTAGTCCAGGGATGTCAGCTAAGGTTATTTCTTTATCATCATAAGTTGCGACACCAAGGTTTGGATTTAAAGTTGTAAACTTATAATTCGCAATCTTAGGTGTGGCATTTGTAATAGCTGCTAATAAACTAGATTTTCCTGCATTAGGCAATCCTACAATGCCAACATCTGCAATAGTTTTTAACTGAAGCCAAATCACATACTCTTCACCTATCGCACCTTTTGTAAATTTTTTTGGAGCCCTGTTTGTAGAACTTTTAAATCTAGTATTCCCAAGACCACCCTTACCACCTTTGGCTACAATAAATTCTTCACCCTCTTTTTTAAAATCATAAATTAAAGTTTTATTATCTTCTTCAAAAACTTGTGTACCTATTGGAACTTTTAAAAATAAATCTTCTCCTCCATGACCTGTACGATTTTGTCCAGAACCATTCACTCCTCTTCCAGCCTTGTGGTGTTGTTGAAATCTATAATCGATAAGAGTATTTAAATTTCTTTCTGATCTTAGGAATATGGTGCCACCTTTACCTCCATCGCCACCATCAGGTCCACCGTACTCAATGAATTTCTCTCTACGAAAACTAGGAGATCCATGCCCGCCATTGCCGGCCTTTACATAAATTTTTACTTGATCAAGAAACTTCATATTACAACTATTAGTTTTTTAGTTGTACTACTAATTGGGTTTTACGGAAACGAATGTTCTGTCTAATCTACCTTTTTTAAATACAACTTTTCCCTCAACAACAGAAAAAATTGAATGATCTTTTCCCATTCCTACGTTTTCACCAGGAAAAATTTTAGTTCCTCTTTGTCTAACAATTATATTTCCAGGAATTACCACTTCACCACCGTACTTCTTAACGCCAAGTCTACGACCAGCACTATCTCGTCCGTTTCTCGATGATCCACCTGCTTTTTTTGTAGCCATAATTTAATCTATTTACTTACTGCTTCAGCTTTAACTTTAACTTCCACTTTTTCAATTTTTTTAGTTGGTTTAACAATTTTTTCTGCTTCAGCTAAAACTTTGCCATCTTTTGAAAAAATTTTGCTAATTCTTATTAATGAATATTGCTGTCTATGGCCATTTTTTCTTCTAGAATTTTGTCTTCTTCTTTTTTTGAAAATTAATATTGTTCTATTTTTTCCGTTTTCAACAAGATTTGCTTCAACTTTTGCTCCTTCAACCGTTGGTGAGCCAACTTCAATATTTTTATCATCGCCGTAGGCTAAGATTTCTTTAAATTCTATCTTAGTTTCAAGCATAGAATCCTCTAATCTTTCAATTTTAAGGATTTCCCCAGCCTTTACTTTGTACTGTTTTCCACCTGTTTGTATGATTGCGTATGACATTGTTTAATCTAGTTTTTATAAGCAGCAATATAGTCGGGAGCCTATTATAGTCAAGTCCGAATAAGTTAGAAATTGTCCTTTAAATACCTCAGTTTTGAAAAAGTTTCTACATTGTTTG
This sequence comes from Candidatus Pelagibacter sp. Uisw_090, assembly GCF_047717845.1. GTDB lineage: Bacteria > Pseudomonadota > Alphaproteobacteria > Pelagibacterales > Pelagibacteraceae > Pelagibacter. The sequence goes on along the minus strand of NZ_CP159810.1, from coordinate 1,169,406 downwards.
ATCTAAGAAAAATATTACACTCTAATTCGTCTTTCATAGTAGATGGAATAGTCGACCCCCCAGTTTTTAATTTTATTTTTATATCATTTACCTTAGTTTTAAGATTTTTGTTATTTTCGTCGTGAGCTATACAAAATCTTGAATTTTGTATTGTATATTCATGACCACAAAAAACTTTTGTATTTTTTGGTAACTCTTTTAGTTTCATCAAGGAATCAAACATTTGGGCGTATGTTCCTTCAAAAATTTTTCCACAACCTAAAGAAAAAAGAGTATCTCCAGTGAAAACAGATTTATCTTTATGAAAATAGAAACATATATGACCAAGTGTATGTCCTGGAACATGAATTATTTTTGCTTCAAAGTTTTTATGTATCCAAGTTTCTTGATCACTTACCAGTATATCTATTCCTGGAATTCTTTCCCTATCTCCTTCATACCCAATAACACTTGCTCCATATTTTTCTTTTAATTTTTGATTTCCGCCTACATGATCATAATGATGATGTGTATTTAATATAAATTTTAATTGAATTTGGGTATTTTCTAGATATTCAATAATAGGATCAGCTTCACTTGGGTCAACTACACAGGCAATATTATTTTCTTCATCAATTATTAAATAAGAATAATTATCTTGCAGGCAGGGTATTATTTGAATCTTCATTTATTTTTCAATTAAAAAAATTCCTAACTCAGCTGATAAATTTTTTATATTAAGATTTGTCTCATTAATAAATGAGGTTTTTTCATTGTGAAGAGCTAATGCTTTATCTAATGTAATACCCCTCTCATTACAGAATTTATAAAAATCTTTAATTGTACACATGTGTAGATTGGGAGTATTGTACCATTCATCAGGCAGATTTTTTGTAATTGGCATTGTTCCTTTAATTAACAAGTGGAGTCTTACCTTCCAAAACCCAAAATTTGGCACAGTAACAATCGCTTTTTTCCCTACTCTTAATAGCTCCTGAATAACTATTTCTGGATTTAGGAAAGCTTGAAGTGTTTGGCTTAATATTACAAAATCAAAAGAGCTATCAGGAAATTGAGAAAGGTCTTTTTCGGCATCTCCCTCGATTACAGTTAGACCTTTGCTTACACATTTTTGTGAGTTATCTTTGGAAATCTCAATCCCTCTTATGTCTATTTCTTTATTTTTCTGTAAAAACTCCATCAACGTTCCGTCTCCACATCCAACATCTAAAACTCTTGTATTTTTTTCAATAAAATCTGAAATTATTTTAAATTCTTGTTTCATCTTTAATTTTTTAAATAGGAATTATTAATATAATCTTTCAAAGTATTTAAAAACTCAGGAACATCCAGAAGAAATGAATCGTGCCCTTTATCTGACTCAATTTCAACAAAGGCAACATCAGCACCTATGGCATTTAAAGCTATAACAATTTCTTTATTTTCAGAAGTTGGGTAAAGCCAGTCCGAAGTAAATGATATAACAAGAAATTTAGTTTTGGTTTTTTCAAAGGCTTTTGATAAATTTCCATTATATTCTTTGATTAAATCAAAATAATCCATAGCTCTTGTAATATACAAATAACTATTCGCATCAAACCTATCTACAAACACACTTCCTTGGTACCTTAAATAACTTTCTATCTGGAAATCTGCATCAAAACTAAATTTTAAATCATCTCTTTCTTGTAATTTTCTTCCAAATTTTTCTTGTAAACCATTTTTAGATAAATAGGTTATATGAGCGGCCATTCTTGCAACAGATAAGCCCTTATCAGGGTTTTTATTTTGATTTGCATAGTCTCCATTCAGCCAATTTGAGTCAGCCATTATGGACTGTCTGCCAAGTTCATTAAAAGCAATATTTTGTGCTGAATGACTTGAAGTACAGGCAATTGGAATTGCTATTTTTGCTTTACTAGGAAAATTACTTACAAATTGAAGGACTTGCATGCCGCCCATAGATCCACCCATGACTGCAAATAATTTTTTAATTTTTAAAAATTCTAAAAGGTTATACTGCGCATTTACCATATCATTTATTGTAATAACGGGGAAGGTGGTTCCATAAATTTTATTTGTTTCATAGTTAGTGTTACTAGGTCCAAAAGAACCTAAACACCCACCAATCACATTCGCACAAATTACAAAATACTTATCTGTATCAATAGCTTTACCTGGGCCTACAGCATAAGACCACCAACCATCTTTTTTAGTTATTGGGTTTTTCCCAGATACAAACTGATCACCAGTTAAGGCGTGAAACACTAAAATAGCATTATCTTTTTTCTCATTAAGAGAGCCATAGGTTTCATAGGCTAAAGGAAAATTGTTAATAGTCTGGCCACAATCTAACTTTAATGGTTTATCAATTATTAAATTTTTTATGTTTATATTTTTATTCATAAATAATAGCTAAAATTGAATTGTGAGAGAAAAAAACATATTTAGCGGGTTTTTTTAAGCGCTCGCAATTCAGTTAAATCAGCGCACTTTTTTTGTACTAGATAGTATTTCTTATGTCAAATATTTTAAAAAATGACTTATTCTGTATGAAAGTTTAATATTTTATTTATAAGATTAATAAAATGACAGTTCCAAAGTTTAAAAAATTTAGAATAGATGCTTATAAGCCAGGTAAATCAAAAATTGGTAATGTTAAGAATATTATAAAATTATCAGCTAATGAGTCAGCGTTAGGGGTTAGCCCAAGAGTAAAAAGAGTTTTAAATAATAAAAATTTGATCTTATCTAAATATCCAGACAGCAAAGCCCAAGTTTTAAGAAAAGAAATTTCAAATAAGTTTAATTGTGATTTTAATAAGATTATTTGTGGTGCTGGGTCAGATGAGATCATTCAGATGGTTTGTCAGCTATATTTAAAGCCATCAGATGAGGTAATTGTACCTCAATATAGCTTTCTAATGTATAGAATTTATGCGCAAATCGTTGGAGCAAAAGTTGTTTTTTCAAAAGAAAAAAACTTTAAAGTGTCAGTAGAAGAGATAATTAAAAAAGTTACAAAAAAAACAAAAATAGTTTTTATTGCCAACCCAAACAATCCAACCGGTACTTATTTAAATAAATTAGAACTATTAGAACTAAGAAAAAAATTAAAAAAAAATATTTTACTAGTTTTGGATGATGCGTATTTTGAGTATATGAAAAACAAAGATTATAAATCAAGTTTAGATATATTTAAAAATAAGGACAATGTAGTTGTGATAAGAACTTTTTCAAAAATTTATGGGTTAGCTTCTTTAAGGATTGGCTGGGGTTATGCTTCAAAAAAAATTATTAATGCAATGAATATAATTAAACCACCATTTAATGTAAATCAACTGGCACAAATTGCAGCAACAGAAGCTTTAAAAGATGGAAATTTTATTAATCAATCTGTGAAACATAATATTACAGAAGCCAATAAAGTCAAAAACATTTTAGAAAAACTAGACATTTTTTCAAATGAAGTAACAGCTAATTTTTTATTACTAAATTTTGATAAATGTAAATTGTCAGCTAGTTATGTTTTTAATAAACTACAATCAAAAGGAATTATATTAAGATCCACGGAAGAAGGATATAATATTAAAAATAAATTAAGATTAACAATTGGATCTAAAAAAGATAATACAAAACTTATAGCAGCAATTAAGGTTATATTTAATTAGTTATGAAAAATATTTTGATTATAGGATGTGGTTTAATTGGCTCTTCATTATTAAGGTCAATAGTTGATAAAAAAATAGGTAAAAAAATTTTTATTTATGAAAAATCAAAATCAAATGTTTTAAAAATTAAAAAATTAAAATTGCCATGTAAAGTTACAAATGACCTAAAAAAAATTATCCCAAATTTAGATTTGATAATATTTTGTACTCCATTAGGAGAATATGAAAAAATAATTTTAAAAATAAATAAATACTTAGTACCCAAAACAATCATCACAGATGTTGGGTCATCTAAAGAAAAGTCTATGGATTTAATTAAAAGAAGATTAAAAAAAGGAATTTTTTGGACATCCAGTCATCCTATCGCAGGATCAGAGGTTAGTGGACCAGAGCATGGGCTAAAAAACTTATTTCTTAATAAATGGTGCATATTAATAAAAGAAAAAAACACCAACAGGAAACACCTCTCGATAATGACTAAGTTTTGGAAAAAAATTGGTTCTAGAGTTGTAATTATGGACTCAAAAAAACATGACACGGTCTTTTCTATGACAAGTCATTTACCGCACTTAATTGCATATAACTTAGTTAAAACAGCAACAGATTTTGAAAAACAACAAAGATATGAGCTAATTAAGTTTAGTGCGGGTGGTTTGAGGGATTTTTCAAGAATTGCCGCATCTAATGAAATTATGTGGAGAGATGTATTTTTTAATAATCAAAAAAATATTTCAAAAGTTATTGATTTATTTATAAAAAATTTACGTTCATTTAAAAGAGATATTCAATCTAAAAATAATAAATCCATTATTAAGAAATTAGTTGATACTAAAAAAGTTAGAAAAAAAATAATTAAATTGAAGCAAGATATTAACAAACCAGATTTTGGTAGAAGTTAATATTTTATAGAGGATATTTTTTTTACTATTAGTTTGGCTGTTCTTTCAATTCCATCTATTGTTTTTTTTATAGGCATAATTAAAACCTTTTTTTCTGGGCCATATGCATGAATTAATTTTTTAGAATTAATACAAATAGCAACATGACCTTTCCAAAATATAATGTCACCCTTTTTAAAGCTTTTTCTTTTAGTATTTTTTCTTGAGTATTTTATTTGTTCTTTTGTATCTCTAGGATAAAATTTACAATTATTATAATAATATAATAATTGTAAAATAGCTGAGCAATCTATTCCTTTATAAGTTTTACCACCCCAAACATATTTAGTTCTTAAAAATAATTTTAATATTTTCAAGTAGTTTTTTTCTATATGATCAATTTTCTTGATATTTTTTTTTTCAATCCATTTATTTTTTTCATATTCTGCGAACTTTTTAGTTTCCTGAATTATTAAAATCTTCGATGCAAATGGTAAGAAATATTTTGTCTTATTTTTTTGTTTATTAAAGATATTAGCTCTTAGATTAAATATTTTATGTGTAGGCTTGTATTCATCTGTATAATCCTCATCTTTTATGAAGCCAATATATCTATCGAATGATGTTTTTATTTTTAACCAACCTTTATCCTTTGATAAAATTTTGAATTTTTCTCCATATAAAATTTGGGAACTTACTGGAGATTCATGAGTAGATCTCTCATAAATATTTGTAAGGTTATTTTTAAAAAAAAAATTATTTTTCACTTAGGTTTAATTTATCTTTTATTATCCAGAGAAAAACCAAAGAAGGAACCACCATTAATGATGTAATAATAAAAAAAATGGCCCAATCATTATGAACGTTTTCAGGAGTATTTAAAAATTCAAGCTTATCAACAACAAAACCAGAGAATGAGGAAAATATATTTTTTCCAAATGTTGCCAATGATGCCATTAGAGCATAATGACTGGCGGTGTAGGTTCTATCAACCAAAATTGATACAAATGCTACAAAAACAACTGTTGAAATAGATTCTGTAATTTGGTCAAGAATTACTGCTGTCGCAAAAAGAAATTCTGAATTCCCATACCATGCAAGAGCTGAGAAAAGAAGGTTTGTTGACGCCATTAGTAATCCTGCAATAATCATGGCTTTAACTAGGCCCGAACGTATTGCAAAGAAGCTTCCAATTAAAGTGAAGCAGATTGTAACGATCCATCCATAACCACCTGAATAAATAGCAATTTGTTTTTTTGAAAAACCCATATCATCATAAAATACTATGGACATCTTTCCTAAAAATGCTTCTCCAATTTTAAAAAGAAATAAAAAAACTATAATGTAAATCCCAATTTTTGTACCTTTGCTTTTAAAAAAACTTATAAAGGGGCCACTTATAGTTCCTATTATCCATGCAACTTTTGTATTAAACGAGTTAGGTGAACCAAGTTTAGCAAGAATTAATTGATCATTTTTTTGTTGTTGAATTTTTCTTTCAAGTGAATCTTTTTCATTGATAAACATCAACCCTATATTGCAGACTACAATTAATATAGTTAGTAAAAGAAAAGTTATTTGCCAGTAATTTTCATAACCTAATTTTTCAAAATAGTCTGCTGTTAAGAAGGTAATAACCTTACCAAGCTTGAACCCTGTATACCAACCTATGACCATTACGCCAGCGCCAGCTGACATTGAGGCCCCATCAGTTTTACTAATTTGTTCAATTCTCAATGCATCTGTTACAATATCTTGTGTAGATGAAGCAATTGCAATAATTAGGCCTACCAATCCAACTATCCATATATTTTCTTTTGGATTATTTAAGCCCCATACAATTAAGCTTAAAAAAATTATTAATTGCATAATTACAATCCAGCTTTTACGGTGGCCTATTTTATTTGTTACCCAGGGCACTCTAATACGATCCACAATGGGAGCCCACAACCAATTAAATCCATACACTATACCTATTAAAGATAAAAAACCTATTTGACTCCTTGAGAAATCATTATCTCTTAACCAAAGTGAAAGGGCACTATAAATTAACACAAAAGGAAAACCTTGAATTATTCCTAGTAATAAAATTCGTGCCATTTTTATTTCAAAATAAAGTGAAAGAGTTTCTGAAAGTGATTGCTTCTTTATTTCAATCATAATTAATTTCTCCAAAATGAAGGTAGAAATAGAACTAATATAGCGAATAACTCTAATCTACCCAATATCATCCCAAGACTCAAAATCCACTTAGATATCTCTGGTAAGCTAGAAAAGTTACCACTAGGGCCAATTGTAGAGCCTAATCCTGGTCCAACATTTGAAATCGAAGTTGCAGCACCAGAGATTGAAGTAACAAAGTCTAAACCACTTAAAGATAATAATGCAGTTATTACAAAAAAAATAACCAAGTAAAGAAAAATGAAAGAGATGATCGAAGCCATAAATTTATTATCCACATTATTCTTGTCATATTTAATTATAAATATTCCCCTTGGATAAATAATTTTTTTTAGTTGATTAACAATAAATAAATATAGAATTTGAATCCTAAAAATTTTAATTCCACAGGTTGTTGATCCAGCACATCCACCAATGAACATTAGAGTTAAAAAGAAAATTAATGGAAAATTTCCCCATCCATCAAATTCTCCAGTCACGTATCCCGTACCAGTTAAAATAGAAATAACATTAAAAAAAATTGCCCTTATATTAATTTGGGAGAAATCTTTATTTTGAAAAAGAGAATAAATAAAAAGCAGAATAATTGAAAAAATGATTATCTTAATAAATGATTTAATCTGAACATCTGAAATAAATATTCTTTTATTACCGTTTAAAAATTTTATATAGGCAATAAAAGGTAAACTACCCAGTATAATAAAAATCATTGATGATATCTCAATAGATGGACTGTTAAAATATCCTATGGACTCATTATAGTTTGAAAAGCCACCTGTAGCTATTGTAGTCATGGAGTGCGTTATACTATCAAAAATATTCATACCAAAAATTTTATAAGTAACAGCACAAAGTGTTGTCAGCGTTAAGTAAACATAAATTAATCTAAGAGATATTTCTTTAGATTTTGGTAATAATTTTTCAGAAGAGTCGTTGCTTGAAATTTTAAATAACTGCATTCCTCCAACATTCATTATTGGCATTAGAGTTATTGCCATTACGATAATACCAATTCCACCCAACCATTGAAGCATAGCTCTCCATAAAAGTATTGATCTAGGGGCCTCCTCTAAGTTTGAAATAATTGTAGATCCAGTAGTGGTAATACCAGACATACTTTCAAAAAAAGAATCTGTAATAGATAATTCAAGAGAAGAAAAAATAAAAGGTAAAGAGCCAAATATTGCAATACTTAACCATGATAGAGCTGTTAACAAGAAAGCTTGTTGTAAATTTAATTTCTTATCATGATTTAAATTTGTTAAAAAAAATAAAACACCAAATATTATTGAAATTATAGAAGCCCCTATAAAAGAAGAATCTATTTCCGAATAAATAAACTGGGTTAAAATTGGAATCATCATGGAAATTCCAAGAATAATTTGCAAAATACCCAAGGTAAAAAAAACAGTTTTATAATTAGACATTTTGAAAGAACATTATTTTATGGTAAATAAATTTCAACTCTATAAGAGTTAATAATAACAGCAAATATAAGATATTTCTTATTAAACAAAGTGATTGAAAAAGACAATTTAGATAAAACTAACGCATGGCCCTTTGTTGAGGCTAAAAAAATGTTGCGTGAGAGAAAATCCTTTATTGAAAAAAAGGGTAAAATTATTTTACAAACTGGTTATGGTCCGAGTGGATTGCCTCATATAGGCACTTTTGGTGAGGTTGCTAGAACATCAATGATGGTTAATGCCCTAAAACAACTTACCGATATACCAACAGAAATTATAACCTTTTCAGATGATATGGATGGTTTTAGAAAAGTTCCTGAGAATGTTCCCAATCAAGAATTACTAAAAAAAAATCTTCATAAACCTTTAACTCAAGTACCAGATCCTTTCAAAAAATTTTCAAGCTTTGGTGAGCACAATAATGAAATGCTAAAAGATTTTTTAGATAAATTTAACTTTGAATATAATTTTAAAAGTTCTTCAGTACTTTATAAGGGTGGTCTTTTTAATCCTACTTTGCAGATAATTTTAGAAAATTACCAAGGTATTATGGATATAATTCTTCCAACACTCGGTAAGGAAAGGCAAAAAACTTACAGTCCCTTTTTACCCATATGCCCAGATACTGGAAAGGTTTTAGAAATTCCAGTTTTAGAAATCATAAAAGAAAAATCTAAAATTATTTTTGATAATAATGGAAAAAAACTTGAAACAAGTGTTTTAGACGGACACTGTAAATTACAGTGGAAAGTGGATTGGGCTATGAGGTGGTATGCGCTTGATATAGATTTTGAAATGTATGGAAAAGATTTAATAGAAAGCGCAATATTATCCTCAAGAATAGTTAAGTTAATTGGAAAAACAAACCCATCTGGTTTTGCTTATGAACTTTTTTTAGATGAAAAAGGAGAAAAAATTTCCAAGTCAAAAGGTAATGGAATCACTATTGATCAATGGTTGGAGTATGCATCTCCTGAAAGTCTTTCACTGTATATGTATCAAAATCCCAAAAGAGCAAAAAAATTGTATAAAGAAATAGTTCCAAAAACAGTTGATGAATATTTGGATTGTATGGAAAAAGCAAAAAACCAAAGCGAATTAAAGCTATTAATGAACCCAGTTTGGCATGTTCATAACGGAACAATTCCACAAGAAGATACTATTATGAGTTTTTCAATGCTTTTAAATTTAGTAGAGGCAAGTAATGCAAATTCTAAGGAGTTACTCTGGAAATTTGTAAAAAAATACAAAAAGGATATTTCAGAAAAAGATCATATAATTTTTGATAATTTAATAGGCTACGCTATTAAATATTTTAACGATGTAATCAAACTACAGAAAAAATATAAAAAACCAGATTCAAAAGAAAAAATGGCATTAGAAGCCCTAGTTAAGACTCTTGATGATTGTAGTGATGAAATGTTGCCTGAAGATATTCAAACGTTAATTTATTCAACTGGAAAAGAAAATGGGTATTCAGAAAATCTACGTGATTGGTTTAAATTAATTTACGAAGTTGTGTTTGGAGATGAAAATGGTCCCAGAATGGGTTTTTTTATAAGCTTCTTTGGAGTAAAAGAAACTAAAGAATTAATAACAGAAAAAATAAAATAATGTTTTCAAAATTCAGATCGCTAATTTTTAAAATTGATCCTGAAACTGCTCATAATTTAGCAATTAAGTCTTTAAAATTAAATTTGACACCAAATTTAATGGATGAAGATAAAGATGATCCAATGTTTAAATCCACTTTGTTTGGTAAAGAAATAGATAACCCAATTGGAATGGCTGCCGGATTTGACAAAAACGCTGAAGTTTATAACCCTTTATTTAAACTTGGATTTGGGTTTGTTGAAGTAGGGACGGTCACTCCGCTTAAGCAATATGGAAATCCAAAGCCAAGAGTATTTAGATTAGTTGAAGACCAGGCACTTATAAATAGATTGGGTTTTAATAATTTAGGATCTGAAAATGTAAGCAATAGAATTCGATCTAATTTAAATACAGGTTTATTGGGAATTAACATAGGTCCTAATAAAGATAGCAATGATAGGCTAAATGATTATTTAATTGGTTTTAGAACCTTTCATGATATTGCTGATTATATTACAATTAACATTTCTTCACCTAATACAGAAAATTTAAGAAGTTTTCATGACGAAGAAAAATTTGATGAATTAATGAATTCAATTCAAGAAGAAAAAGTTAAACTGAAATCAAAAATACCAATTGTTGTAAAAATTTCTCCAGATATTTCAGAGGAACAAATTGAGTTGGTAAGCAAAATATTGTTAGATCATAAAGTAAGTGCAGTAATTGTTTCAAATACAACTTCAGGAAACAGGGAAAAATTAAACGATATATTGAAGCACCAAAAAGGTGGCTTATCAGGCAAACCTCTCGAAGAGGAAGCTAATAAATTAATAAGTAAGTTTTACAAACTGCTAAAAGGTAAAATTGAAATTATTGGAGTAGGTGGTGTTGACTCAGGTGAAAGTGCGTATAGAAAATTTTTAGCTGGAGCAAGTTATGTTCAACTATATACTGGCATGGTTTTTCAAGGTCCAAATATTGTTAGAAAGATAAAAAATGAGCTAAAAGAAATATTAATTACTGATGGGATTAAGAATTTTAGAGAAATAATAGGCAAGAAACAGCCTAATTAAGGCTAATAAACTTGACGAGATCACTAACTCATCTTATATAGTCACTAAATATTATGTCTAAAAAATGCGAATTAACCGGTAAAATACCTATGAAAGGTCACAATGTTAGTCATGCTAACAACAAGACTAATAGAAGATTTTTACCAAATTTAAAAAAAACTAAATTTACAAGTGAACTTTTAAAAAGAAGTTTGACATTGACTGTAAGTAACGCAGGTATGAGATGTGTCGATAAAAAAGGTACTTTTGATCAATTTTTAAAGACAGCAAAAAATAAAAACATATCGCCAAGATTAAAAAAATTAAAAAAAAGTATATTAATTAAGTCACCATTTATAAAAAAAGCACCCAAAGTATCTCCTAGTAAATCAGCTTAATGAAAAAAGTTTTTATAACACTCTCATTTGTAATGGGGATTGTTGTCTTAGCTTCAAATTATTTAGTACAATTTCCAATTAATTATTATGGTTTAGAAGAAATACTAACCTATGGAGCATTTAGTTATCCTGTTGCATTTCTGATAACAGATTTAGCAAATAGATCATATGGCAAAGTTATTGCTAGAAAAATTGTTTATATTGGATTTATTATAGGAATTGCATTCACATTATTTTTTTCAACAAACTTTGCAGATTTAATTTCAGTTAGAATAGCTATTGGGTCTGGTACGGCATTTTTAGTTGCACAATTATTAGATGTCCAAATTTTTGATAAATTGAGAAAAAAAAGATGGTTTGTGGCACCATTAACATCTTCACTAATTGGTTCTACAATTGACACACTTTTGTTTTTTTCAATATCTTTTTATGCGACAGGTATACCTTGGGTAACGCTATCTCTAGGAGACTTAGCGGTTAAAGTATTAGTTGCGTTACTAATGTTAATTCCATTCAGATTATTACTAGGAACACTTAAGACCTCTAAAGCTTAATATAAAAATTTGTAAGATAAAATTTTATAGGCAAGTTTTGCTACAAGGAAATTGTAAGAGTTAAAACCTTTTATAGGTGAAAGTTCATTTATATCTGCACCAACAATATTAGAATTTTTAGCAGCTATTCTTATAATATCTAAAGTTTCATCCCATAGCAATCCGCCTGGTTCAGGAGTTCCGGTTGCAGGCATTATGCTTGAATCTAATCCATCTACATCAAAAGTGAGATAAACAGTTTTATTTTTTATCATTTTTTTAAATTTCTTTAAGTCCCAATCTTTTTTATCTTTTGCCCAAAAAATATTAATTCTAGATGAATTTTTTTTTAAAAAAGGTATTTCACTTTGAGATATGTTTCTGATCCCAAATGAAATTAAAGAAACATTTTTATGATCTAGGCACCTTTTAATAGCTGAAGCATGAGAGAATTTTTCACCATTATAACTTTCTCTTAAATCTGCGTGGGCATCAAAATGTAGTAAGCATATTTCTTTGTGTTTTTTTACAAATGGAGCAATACAGCCTGGTGTTATTGAGTGTTCTCCACCAAAGGTGATTGGAAACAGTTTTTTATCTAATATTTCTTGATTTATATCAGACATCTTTTTTAAAGCTTTTTTAATATTCTTATCAATTTTAAACGGTTTTAAAGTTTTAATTCCAATTTTCTTATAGGGTTCGCAATGCAATTCTTCATCATATAATTCAACTTGATGTGAAGCTTTAATAATTTCTTTAGGACCATTTCGAGTGCCACCACCATAACTTACAGTTTTTTCTAAACCAAATGGAACAACTACTACTTTTTCTTTAAAATTAACATCATTGTCAATTCCAAGAAATCCATTTTTATTAGAAAGATATTTCAATTTTATTTAAATATTTTTGAGAAGTTTTTTCTCGTTCTATTTTTCCAGTCACCCTTATGATATGCATCACTTGCAATCAAAGGAAGGACACTAGTTGCTTCTGCAAAAACCATCTGTTCTTTTGCAATATCTACTTTACCCCAAGAGCTCGCTTCTTTTAATGTAGAACTACTACAAGCGCCATCTCTAGAATCTGCTACTGTAATTTGTACTGCATATTTATGCATCTCAACTTCTTTTCCTAAGAGTTCAGCACAGATAACTGTGTCTTGAACAAAATTTTTAGGAACACCTCCTCCGATCATAAACAAACCAGATCCTTTTGATTGAATTTTTATTTCTGTTAACTCACGAAGCTCTCTAATTGAATCTATTGTAATATGATTTTTAGGATTATTTTCCTGATGAGTCACCAATCCAAAACCAGCACTTGAGTCTGTAAATGCAGGACAGAATATAGGAACATTATTGTGATATGCCGTTTCAATTAATGAATCTTTTTTTTTAGAATGCTTCTTTAAATATTTTCCCATTTCATAAATGAATTCTCTTGAAGTATAACTTCTTGGTTCCAGGGTATCAGCTATTTCACATATTCTTTTGTCACATTCTTGCAACTCTTCCTCATCAATATATGTATCGTAAATTCTATCTATATAGTTTTTTCTTAACTCAGTATCATCTTGAAACTGTGAACCTTGATAGTGTTTAAAGCCTAAAGCTTCAAAAAAATCCATGTCTACTATAGATGCTCCTGTAGCAATAATTGCATCAACCATATTATATTTAACTAAATCTTTATAAATATTCATACATCCTGCAGCAGAAGTTGACCCAGCAAGTGTTAAAAAAATTGTGCAATCCTTATCTTGAATCATTTCATTGAAAATATTGGCTGCATTTGCTGTTTCCCTTGAAACAAAAGACATTTTTTCCATTGAGGAAATTATCTTTCTTGCATCAAATGATGTAATATCGATATGTTCAACAGGATTTTGTAAGAAGCTTTTTTTGCTATTATGAGTTAAATTTTTGTTTTCTGACATTAGGCAACTAATATATCTTTATTAATGTCTTTACCATACAGCGTCATTATAGGTTCATCTTCTACCTCATAAATTTCATTAGAATAAAAACCATTAAATTGAGTTCTAAAAGTTAGACCATAGGCTCCGAGCTGACCTAGCTCAATATAATCATTTTCTTTAATATTATTTGGAAGTAGAAATGGTCCTTTCATATAGTCCATGCTATCGCATGTAGGGCCATAAAAATCAAAAGCAGTTAATTTTTTTGATATTGCTTTTCCACTTTTAATCAAACGAGAAGGGTAAACTATGTTTGGTGTACCTGCATCAAAAAGAGTTCCATAAGTTCCATCATTTATATAAAGTTTTTGTTTTTTTCTAAGATTTACCCTTACAATTGTTGATCCGCTTTCTGCAACTAATGCTCTTCCAGGTTCACACAATATTTCAGGAAGTTTTTCCAACTTTAAATTTAATAAACCTTTTTTTATTTCTTCAAAATAACCGTCTAAAGATTGAGGTACAAGATCAGGATATATAGCAGGAAAACCACCTCCAATATTAATATAATCAGGAATAATTTTTGTTTTTCTTATTATATTTCTAATATCTGCAATTCCTTTTGAATAAGAAATGGGATGCATGCATTGAGATCCCACATGGAAACTTAAACCTATTTTTTTTGCATATTGCTTTGTTAATCTTAATAAAGCAGTCGCTTCAGATATAGATGCTCCAAATTTTGTTGATAAATCTATTTCAGCATGCTCATTTGAAACGGCCACTCTTACAAATAATTCAAGGTCTTTTGCCTCGTTAGTTGTTTCAATAATTTTTATTAATTCATCTTTAGTATCAAGGGAAAAAGCTTTAACATTATAATTAAAATAAGCTTCTTTAATACTTTCTCTACTTTTGACTGTGTGCATATATGAACATTTTGCATTAGGATTAATTGCTCTTATATCTTTAATTTCTTGAATAGAGGCTATATCAAAGTTCTCAATCCCACTCTCTACTATTGTTTTTAGTACTTCAGGATGTGAGTTAGTTTTAACAGCATATAGCACTTTACCAGGAAATTTATTTCTAAAATATGTAGAAGCTAATTGTATTGATTTTTTCCTAATACAATAAATAGGTTTTTCTGGCTTTAGTTGACTTATAAGATCATCAACTGTTTTAAATTTTTGCATTATGTCTCCAAAAAAAATTTAATAAAAAAAAGTTTTTAAAAATACTTAAAAACTTTCATATAAATTATGCAATTAAGGCAATAATTAATTAATGTAAAGTAAATAATAAGTGTTGAAATTTTTATATAAGGCCCCATATCAACTGTATGGATAAACTGAATAATTTAAAAAAACTGAGTGATTTTGAGAATAAAACCTTATTAATCGTTGATGATGACAATCCTTTCAGAGACAGGCTTGCTAGAGCAATGGAAAAAAAAGGGTTTGAGGTTTTTCAAGCTGAAAGTGTACAAAAAGGTATCCAAACCGTTATAGAAAAAAAACCAGGCTTTGCTGTTGTTGACCTTAGACTAGCTGATGGAAACGGGCTTCAAGTAGTAAAACAAATTCAAATTTCTAATCAAAGTAGTAGAATTATAATGTTAACAGGATATGGAAATATTCCAACAGCTGTAGCTGCAATCAAAGAGGGTGCCATTGACTACCTTGCAAAGCCGGCAGACGCAGATGATGTTGAGAAAGCATTACTAGCCGATCCAGAGAAAAAAGCTGAACCACCAGAAAACCCTATGTCGGCTGATAGAGTTAAGTGGGAACACATTCATAGAGTTTTTGAATTATGTAATAGGAATGTATCTGAAACTGCTAGAAGACTTAAAATGCACAGAAGAACATTACAAAGAATTTTATCCAAAAGATCCCCTAGATAAAATTTCTAAACTTAATAATCTTTTTAGCCAATATAGTTAACAAGCATATCTTAAATAATTCAGCTAATAAAAATGGTGTAACACCTAATTCAAGAATTGGCTTATCCCATCCAATTAAAGTTCCCAACCAAATAGCTCCAAATACATAGATTACAGAAACAGAAAATATTAATTTTCCAAAAATTATAAAAATATTTTTGTTAAGATCTAAATAGCCTGCAAAAAAAGAAGCAAATAAAAATCCAATTAAATATCCCATTGTTGGACCAGTGAAGTAAACTAAGCCCACACCTTTTTCAGGTGAATTAGAAAATACTGGTATTCCAATAATTCCTTCAAGAAGATAAACACATACTGTTGCAAGTCCTATCTTGTAACCAAAAGCTAAGCCTAAAAAAAGAACAACAAATGTCTGCATTGTCATTGGCACAGGGTAAAATGGTATTTTTAATTTAGCTGAAATAGTTAAAGCCATTGTTCCTATAAAAATTAGAATAAATGTTTTTAATACTTTTTGAATTGAATTAGTTTTTAATAGATCCATATCTACAAATTACTATTTATTAATGTGATAATCTAGTTTTTTATTAGTCTTAAGAAAACATCCTCTAAATCACCATCATCAGTTGAAATATCTATTATTTTTACATTATTTTTCTTAATTAAATTAATTAATTCTTCCATATTAATTTTACTTTTTTCATAAGAAACACAAACATCATTATCTATGTGTGAAACTATTTTTAAAGATTCTAGATCGTCATCATTAATATTAATCTTTATGTCAGTTTTAAAGGTTACTTTTTTGGTTTGAATTCTGTCTAATAAATTCTTAGTGCTGTCTAGAGCAACAATATTTCCTTTATTTAATATAGCTATTCTTCCACACATTTCCTCAGCCTCCTCAAGATAATGAGTTGTTAGAATGATTGTTACACCAAGTTCATTGAGTAATTTTACATTTTTCCATAAATTTTGTCTTAACTCAACATCAACGCCAGCTGTAGGTTCGTCCAAAATAACTATTGGTGGCTGATGAACTAAAGCTTTAGCCATTAGTAATCTTCTTTTCATCCCACCAGATAAACTTCTAGCATAGCTGTTAGCTTGTTTTTCTAGGGATACCAATTTTAGAATCGTATCTGTAATTCTATCTTTTTCTTTAATTCCATAGAGACCAGCCTGTAACTCTAATAATTTCCTTGGACTAAAAAATGGATCAAGATTTACTTCTTGAGGCACTATTCCAACCGAAGCTCTAACTTGTCGTGGGTTCTTATCTAGGTCAAAACCCCAGACATTTACTTGTCCTGCTGTTTTTACCACTGTTCCTGCTAAAATATTTATAAATGTTGTTTTCCCAGCACCATTAGGACCCAGAAGACCAAAAATTTCTCCTTCTTTCACGTCCAAGTTTAAATCATTTAATGCAAGATTATCTCCAGTCTGTTTACTTGAATAAATTTTTTTTAAGTTTTTAACAGAAAGTATATTTTTTTGCTCCATGCGTGTTAATACATTTATAGTATTTAAAATTATTAAGATAATATTATTTAATGGATAAAATTAAAAAAACAGACCATTTTTATTTAATAGATGGTTCGGGTTATATTTTTAGAGCTTATTACGCATTACCACCTCTAACTAGAAAAAGTGATGGTTTACCTGTTGGTGCAGTTAGTGGATTTTGTAGCATGCTATTTAAACTATTAGAAGATTCAAAATCGAATGAAAATCTTCAAAAACCTACACACTTTGCAGTAATATTTGATGCAGCTAGAAAAACTTTTAGAAATGAAATTTATTCAGACTACAAAGCTAATAGATCAGAAGCACCAGATGATTTAGCACCACAGTTTGAATATATAAGAAAGTCTGTAGTTGCTTTTAATTTACCATCTGTAGATCTTCCAAATTATGAAGCAGATGATTTAATAGCTACTTATGCAGAGCAAATTTTAGCAAAGGGTGCGAAGGTAACAATAGTCTCCTCAGATAAAGACTTAATGCAATTGTATAGAAAAGACGTTCGTATATTCGATCCAATGAAAAATAAATTTATAACATCTGAAGATATAGTAACCAAATTTGGAGTGGGTCCAGAAAAAGTTATAGATGTTCAGTCCTTAGCTGGAGACAGTAGCGATAATGTTCCAGGAGTTCCAGGTATAGGCGTTAAGACTGCAGCAGAACTGATTAACAAGTATGGAACTTTAGAAAAATTATTAGATAACGCCCAAGAAATAAAACAAAATAAACGAAGAGAAACACTTATAGAAAACAAAGATAAAGCGATAATTAGTAAAAAATTAGTAACACTAATGAAGGATGCTCCAGTTGAAAGAAAGATAGAAGAATTTCATCTAAAGGAGATTGATAAAGATAAGCTATATAAATTCTTAAGAGAAATGGAGTTTAATAGACTTCTTAGCTCTGTCATTTCTGCATATGGAGAACCTGAATTGGAAGAAACCGCAACAGAAGCAAAGCCTGAGAAAAAACAACAAAGTATAAATAAAAAAAATTATTATCTAATCACTAGTGAAAAAGAAATAGATGAGTGGATTAATGAAGCAGAAGAAGCTGGAGAACTAGCAATTGATACTGAAACTAGCTCACTAGACGCACATCAAGCTGATTTAGTGGGAATTTCATTAAGCACAAAAATTGGTAAGGCTTGTTACATTCCAATTGGTCATAAGTTTAAAGGATGTTTAAAAAAAGAAGGTGTAATTAAAAAACTAAAACCACTTTTGGAAGACAAAAGCGTAAAAAAGATTGGCCAAAATATTAAGTTTGATTTTATTGTTTTGTTTAAACAGGGGATTAATATGAATTCAATGGAAGATACAATGTTGATGTCTTATGTATTGGATGCTGGAAAAAATAGACATAACATGGATACCTTGTCTGAGATTCATCTACAGCATAAAACAATTTCATTTAAAGAAATTGTTGGCACAGGTAAGAAAGAAATAAATTTTAGTGATGTAGAGCTAGATAAGGCAATGGAGTATGCTGCTGAAGATGCTGATATTACTTATAGATTATACAAAATATTTAGTAAAAATTTAAAATTAGAAAAATTAACTAACATTTACGAAATTTTTGAAAAACCTTTAATTAAAATATTAGCATTTATGGAAATTGAAGGAATAAAAATTGATAATAAATTTTTAAAGGTGTTGTCTGAAAAATTTGAGAAAAAAATCAGTAAATTAGAAAAAGAGGTTTTTAAAATTTCAAAAAAAGAATTTAATATTGCCTCACCAAAACAATTAGGTGAAATTATTTACAATGATTTAAAGATTGCTGTACTTAAAAAAACTAGAAAAGGAAGTTTTGCCACAAACGCAAGTGTGTTAGAAGACTTAGCATTTAAAGGACATGAATTTCCTAAATTAATTCTTGATTGGAGACAGGTATCTAAACTTAAAAATACTTATTCAGATGCTTTACCTGAACATATTAATCCAACCACTAAACGAGTTCATACCTCATTTTTATTGGCAGCAACAACAACAGGAAGGCTAGCTTCCAGTGATCCAAATCTACAAAATATTCCTATTAAATCAGAGGATGGCAAGGATATAAGAAAAGCTTTTATAGCAGAAAAGGGCTTCACATTAATATCTGCAGATTATAACCAAATTGAAATGAGAATTTTAGCTGACTTGGCAGAAGTCAAAGAGCTGAAAAAAGCGTTTAGTAACGATGAAGACATTCATTCTCTTACAGCAAGCCAAGTATTTAATGTTGATATTAAAAAAGTAGACCAAGACATGAGAAGGAAGGCCAAGGCTATTAATTTTGGAATAATTTATGGTATTTCACAATATGGGCTCGCAAAACAAATCAACGTTTCAAATCATGAAGCAGATGAATTTTTAAATGCTTATTTTTTAAAATTTCCTGAAATAAAAATTTATATGGATAATACAATTAAGTTTTGTAGAAAAAGTGGCTATGTAAATAATATTTTTGGTAGAAGATCTCATTTTAATGGAATTAATGATAAAAATTTCAATGTAAGAAATTTTCAAGAAAGAGCAGCTATCAATGCTCCCATTCAAGGGTCAGCATCTGAAATCATGCGACTTGCAATGATTAGACTTAACAAAAAATTTGAAAGCATTAAAAATAATAAATCAAAAATATTATTGCAAATTCATGATGAACTAATTTTTGAGGTTCCGGTAAAAGAAGTTAAAAATATAACTGAAATAATCAGGGATGAAATGACAAGTGTTACAGAAAGTGATTTACACACTTTTTCAACACCATTGACGGTAGACGTTAATACAGGGGACAATTGGGGAATACTTCATTAATTTATCTCCATTGCCTAAATTAGAACAATTTAGTATTTTTAAAGTAGATTATGCAAACACAAACAATAGCTCTTATTGATGATGATAGAAATATACTCACAAGTATAAGTATAGCGCTCGAAAAAGAGGGCTTTAAAGTTCAAACGTACATTGATGGAGAAAGTGCTTTAATTGGCTTAACTAGAAATCCCCCAGACCTTGCTGTTATAGATATCAAGATGCCAAAAATGGATGGTGAAGAACTTTTAAAAAAATTAAGAAAAAAAACTTCCTTACCCGTAATTTTTTTAACTTCAAAAGATGATGAGATAGATGAATTGTTAAGTTTAAAGTTAGGTGCAGATGATTTTATAAAAAAGTCAGGAGGTTTTTCTATTAAAGTTTTAATAGAAAGAATAAGGGTTCAGCTTAGAAAAAAAGATGTTAATAATAATCTTGAAGATACAAAAAATATTATTTCACATGGGAAGCTAAAACTTGACCCCTCACAACTTGAATGTGAATGGGATAACAAACAACTACCAGATAAACTTACCACTACGGAATTTTTAATAGTTAAAGAATTAGCAAAGAGACCAGGAATAATAAAAGAAAGAGCTCAACTTATGGATATTGCTTATCGAGAAGATACGGATATTGAAGATAGAACTATTGATAGTCATGTTAAAAGAATTAGAAAAAAATTTAAAAAAGTTGACCCTGATTTTACAGCTATAGAAACAAGATATGGCAGTGGATACAGATGGAACGTTAGTTAATGTTCAGCAATTTTCTAAAAAGTTTATCTATATTAAAAAAATTTTTATTTATTAATTTAGTTATTTTTTTAATTATAGGGTGTTTAACAGCTCTATACATTAGCAATGCAAAACCTAATTTAATAAAAAATAAAACATCCAAGCATATTCAGATAATTAACAATACAATTGAGCATATTTTAAGATTAAATATAAAATTTGAAGAAGAGGATATTAGAAGATTTTTATTTTCAACAAGATTTTTATTTCAAAATCTAGACAGAGTTATCTTATTTGATAATCAATTTAATTTAGTAGGTGATACTGATACACTAGATTTAGATCCAAGATCTTTTTCTAGCAGGCTAGATATAGTCGAGTTAGAAATTTTAAATAAAGAAAAAAGCAAAAAAATTGTAGAAACAAAAAATTTAAATAAAGAAAAAACTGTTTCACTTAAAGATGTTCTTACTAATTATTCGTGGTCAAAAGATTATGGAAAACCCTTTACCTTTACTCAGGAAGGCTATGATCAGTTTTTATTAACAACAGTTAAAAACATAACATTGAATGGAGTTAATATTGGATATCTAGTAATCACTGAAAATGCTAATGATGTTAAATCTGCTATTGATGAAAGAAAAAAATTTATTTTAAGAACAGCAATATTTATAATTATAGTAATATTTATATTCTCTTTTGTTTTAAATAGATATTTTCTTAAGCCTATAAAAAACTTAGTAGCGTATACAAAAATTATAAAAGAAAAGAGTAAAAAAAAAACAAATATCAATGAGCTCAAAAGTAGAAATGATGAATTGGGAACTTTGTCAAATTCGTTAGATGATATGACGAGTGAACTTCAAAAAAGAATTTCACATGCAGAAAATTTTTCAACTGACCTTGTTCATGAGATAAGAAACCCCTTAACATCATTAAAAAGTGCTTCAGAAATATTAAATGAGACTGATGATCGGGCTCAAAGAAGTAAATTAATTAATATTCTCAATCATGACGTTCAAAGAATTGAAAGATTAATCACTGATTATTCTCAAATATTAAAAGATGAGGTTGCATTAAGTAAAGAAAAGATGAAAAAGATTAATCTCAAGTTAATTGCAAGGTCTGTAGTAGATGATTTTAATAATATTTATGAAGCAAAAAGAGGAATTAAAATAATGTTAAACGATCAAGACAATCAAGAAGAATATTTTATAAATGGAATAGAAAATAGAATTGAGCAAATTATTGCAAATTTATTAGATAATTCAATTTCCTTTAGTGAGGATAATAAAGAAATATTAGTTGAAATTTACAAAGGAGATAAAGACAAGATTATTTTAAAAGTTATTGATGAAGGTAAAGGATTTAAAGAAAAAGATACAAAAAAAATATTTGATAGATTCTATAGTAATAGACCAGATACCTTTGGTGAGCACTCTGGTTTGGGTTTAAATATAGTAAAAAACCTTGTTGATCTTCATGGTGCTACTATCAATGCTTCAAACAATGTCTCTCAAAGGGGTGCAAATGTTGAGATTGTCTTTCATAAAGTTTAATCATAAGTTGATTAATTAAATTTTTATTGTATAAAACCGAGCAATGGATGATTTTAAAGTTAAAGACATATCACTAGCGGACTTTGGAAGAAAAGAAATTTCAATAGCTGAAAGTGAAATGCCTGGTCTAATGGCATTAAGAGAAGAATATTCAGGTAAAGCACCTTTAAAAGGAGCAAGAATATTAGGATGTCTTCATATGACAATCCAAACAGCAGTTTTAATCGAAACTTTAGTAGAGCTTGGAGCAGAAGTTAGATGGTCTTCTTGTAATATTTTTTCAACACAGGATCATGCTGCAGCAGCAATAGCTAAAGCAGGAATACCAGTTTTTGCTTGGAAAGGTGAAACTGAAGAGGAAGCTGTATGGTGCATAAGACAAACAATAGAAGGCAAAAAAGACTGGAAAGCAAATATGCTATTAGATGATGGTGGTGATTTAACTGCAATGATGCATAGCGACTACAAAGATTTGTTAAAGGAAGTAAAAGGTGTTTCAGAAGAAACAACAACTGGAATTAAAGCATTAAATAAAATGGAAAAAGATGGGTCATTAATGATTCCAGCAATTAATGTTAACGACTCAGTTACAAAATCAAAATTTGATAACCTGTATGGTTGTAGAGAAAGTTTAGTAGATGGAATTAGAAGAGCCACAGATGTTATGATGTCTGGTAAAGTTGCAATTGTTGCAGGCTTTGGTGATGTTGGAAAGGGTAGCGCTGCATCTTTAAGACAAAGTGGTGCAAGAGTTATGGTTACAGAAGCGGATCCAATTTGTGCACTCCAAGCAGCAATGGAAGGCTATGAGGTAGTTTTAATGGATGAAGCAATAAGTAAAGCAGATATTGTTGTTACAGCTACAGGTAATATAGACATTGTTACTGCAGACCATATGAGAAATATGAAAGATAGAGCAATACTTTGTAATATTGGTCACTTTGATAATGAGATTCAAGTAGAAGCCTTAAAAAATTATAAATGGACAGAAGTAAAACCAGAAGTGGACGAAATAGAATTAGTTGATGGAAAGAGAATTATTCTTTTAGCCAAAGGTAGATTGGTAAATTTAGGTTGCGCAACAGGACATCCAAGTTTTGTAATGAGTGCATCATTTACAAACCAAGTAATGGCACAAATTGAGCTTTGGGATAATCATAAAAATTATGAAAATAAAGTTTATGTGTTACCAAAATCATTAGATGAAAAAGTAGCTATGCTTCATTTAAAAAAAGTGGGAGCAAAACTTACAAAACTATCAAAAGACCAAGCTGATTATATAAGTGTTGAAACAGAAGGTCCATTTAAGCCAGATGCATATCGCTACTAATAGCGAAATAATAGATATCTCTTTAGAAGTTAAGACAGCTGAATTAGCAAAAAAATTTTCAAAAATACTTCATAAAGGAGATGTAGTTTATTTTCATGGTGAAATTGGAGTTGGAAAGACAACTTTTATAAGACATTTAGTAAACTGTCTTCAAGCCAACAATCATCTAAACCAAACAGAGGTTACAAGTCCTACATTTAATTTGGTAAACGAATATGATGTGGGAGTTTTTATAATCCAACATTATGATTTATATAGACTAACAAATAGTCACGAGACAAAAAATATTGGATTATTGGAAAATCAAAAAGAAATCCTAACATTAGTTGAATGGCCTGAAAAAATAGATAATAAAATAGATAATAAAATTGATTTATTCTTTGAATACGGAAAAGATATGAACAAAAGATTTATAACTATTAAAGGCATGAGTAACAAAACATTAAATGAGATCAGTTAAATCAACGTTAAAAAAAATTAAGGGTGATGCATCATTCAGATCTTTTTACAGAAAAAAAGATAATAAAAAAAATTCAATTATAGTTTATGCTTCAAAAGAAAAAGAAAAAAACCTATTAATATATGATGCTATAAATAGTTTATTGATTGAAAATAAAATTTTAGCTCCAAAACTATATAAAGAAAATTATAAAAAAAACTCCATAGAAATTGAAGACTTTGGAGATGATACAATACTTAAACTGTTAAAAAAAAATAGAAGTAATAAAATTAATTTATATAAAAAATCCATTGATTTGTTATCTAAAATTCAAAAAATTAAACAAAACAAAATTAAAAATTTTAAAGGAAAAAATTATAAGATCCCAGTTTATGATGACAATAAACTATTTAAAGAAGCTAAATTATTTTCTGACTGGTATACAAAAAAGTATGTATCTAAAAAAAAATTACAAACTTTAAATATTGAAATAAATAAACAAATAAAATTTTTAATATCTAATCTTAACTTAAAAAATGATACTTTCGTTCACCGAGATTTTCATGTATCAAATTTAATGAAATACAAAAAAAAATTAGCAACGATCGATACGCAGGATGCTTTGATAGGTAATAAGGCGTATGATTTAGCATCTTTAATTGACGATGTTAGGTTTAAATCAAATAAAAAATTAAAAGATACGATTTTTAACTACTATGCAAAGCTGAATAATAAAAAAATTAACAAAGTTACTTTATTAAATGATTTTGAAATATTATCAGTGCTTAGAAATATGAAAATAATAGGAATTTTTACAAGGTTAGCAGTAAGAGATAATAAGACAAAGTATTTAAAGCTAATACCATATTCTTGGAAACTAGTAGAACTGAGAATCAAAAATAATGAGATATTTCATAAACTTAAAAGTTTACTAGACCTTAATTTTCCTAAGAAAATAAGGAATTTAAAATGAAAATTAATACTGCATTAATTTTGTGTGCTGGATATGGAAAGAGATTGAACCCTTTAACATTAACTGAACCAAAGCCACTTTTGAAGATTAATGAAATTACACTACTTGAAAATTGTATCAATCTAATAAAATTTTTAGGAATTAAAAGATATTAATAAATACATTTTATCTAAAAGAGAAAATTGAAGATTTTATTAATCTGAAAAAATTTAATTTAGATATAAAAATCATTAGTGATGGAGACACAATTCTAAATACAGGGGGAGGAATTTTAAATATGATGAATTCTTCAAATGAATCAGATTTTCTAACATTAAACCCTGATACTGTATGGAATAAAAGTTATGTTGAGAGCATACAAAGTATGGAAAAATTTTATTTTTCTAACCAAATTAAAAATATACTTTTACTTGTTAATAAAAATCTTAGTTTTGATAAAAAATTAAAAAGTGACTTTAATCTTTTAGAAAATATAATTAAAAAAGATGCTCAAAATAATTTAATTTATACAGGCTGCCAAATAATCAATAAAAATTTATTTAGTTCACATTCAGTTAGTGATTTTTCTATATCAGAAATCTGGAATCAGTTAGTTAGCAAAAATAAATTATATGGGTATGAAAGTTTGGAAAGTTTTTATCATTTGACTAATCTTGAGATTTATAAAGAGTTATTAAAAAACAATTAAATCTTTAGCTCTATTTTTATCTAAATATTTACATTCTCTAATTTCTAGCCTTGAATCTAGATTAATTAAAAGTGGATTTCCTGTTGGTATTTCAAGTAAGGATATTTTTTTATTATCTAATTTAAATAAAAACTTACATAAAGCTCTAATTGAATTTCCATGAGCTGAAATTACTATATTTTTATTATCTAATAATTTATTTTGAATATCAGAATTATAATATTCTATTACTCTTTCATAAGTATCCTTAAGTGACTCTGTATCTGGAATTTTTTCTATAGGAACAGTTTTATATGTATCAATATTAATAGGGTGGTATGGATTATTTCTACTTAGAGGATCTGGTTTTATATCCCAAGATCTTCTAAAGTCATGTATTTTATCTTCACCAAGTTTTTCTTTCATTTCATCTTTATTTAGACCAGTTAAAGCACCATAATGTCTTTCATTTAGTTGCCATGCTTTTATTGGTTTTTTATTATCTCTTAACGTGTCTTGAATAAACTTAAGAGTATTAACAGCCCTCAATTGAAAAGATGAATAAAAATAATCTATATCTAATTTTAGTTCTTTAATGTATTCCCCAGATTTACATGCTTCAAGTTTCCCCTGACCAGTAAGATCTATATCAACCCATCCAGTAAACTTTTTTTCAAGGTTCCATTCACTTTGACCATGTCTAATTAAAATTAAATGAGGCATTTGATATATTTTGATAACTGATAAAAAGAATAAAATAAATAAAATTATTATGAAAAAATTAACAAGTATTTTTTTAGTTACATTACTTTTTTTTGTTACTGCTTGCTCTTCAATTCCTCAAAACACTTCAAATAGTTGTTCAATTTTTAATGAAAGGTACCTTTGGTATAAACATGCAAAAAAAACTGAGCAAAAATGGGGAACACCAATTTATATTCAGTTAGCTATAATCAAGATGGAGTCTGACTTTGATTGGTTAGCTAAGCCTCCAAGACAAAAATTATTTAAGATTATACCATTTAAGAGGCCGTCTAGTTCATTTGGATATTCACAAGCAGTAAAGGGAACTTGGGAACAATATAAAAATGAAACTGGAAATAAATTAGCAACAAGAACAAGGTTTAAGGATAGTGTGGACTTTATTGGTTGGTATACTGATAAAACTGAGTCTCTTTTAAAAATTTCTAAGAAAGATGCTTTTAGGCAATATCTTGCATATCATGAAGGGTGGAGTGGTTATAAAAATTATAAAAATAATCAAAAAGTTATAGGGTTAGCTAAAAAAGTAGAAAAGCAATCTAATAAATATAAGTCTCAATTGAAAGAATGTCAGAAAAGATTAAATAAAAATAAATATATTATTTTTTAACGAAGTTGTTTCTTGAGCTCAATATCAACAGCGTCTATTCTTTTCGTATTCTTTGCTAATACCAAATACATGGTTGGAGTTACATACAATGTAAAGAATGTTGATATAATCATTCCACCTAGAATAGTGGCACCCACAGCTAGCCTTGAAGCTTCACCAGCACCTGGTCCAATATTTCCTATAACTAAAGGCATCATTGCTATCATTGTGCTTATTGATGTCATCATTATAGGTCTAAACCTTAGTTGACAAGCTTCCTTAACAGATGATTCTATATTTTTTCCAGCCATCCTCAACTGATTGGCATAATCAACGATTAGAATACTATTTTTAGTCGATATCCCAATTAGAATGACAAGGGCTATTTGTGAGAAGATATTAATAGAACTGTTCAAGAATAGGATAAAGACCAAACCTCCAAACAAAGCCAGTGGAACAGTTAACATAATAATAAATGGATGAATAAATGAATTAAAGGTTGCAGCCATTACTAGGTAGGCAGTTAGAAATGCTAATCCAAAAATAATAAACAATTCATTACTAGTTTCTTTTATTTCTTCTGATTTACCCTTCCATGCAATCTGATTGGAAGAGCTAACTTCCTCCATTGCTTTCTCTAAATATGCAATTGCTTCTGTAAGCGTGTAAGATGGAGATATATTTGCAGATATTGTTACAGCTCTCTGTCTGTTATATCTTGCTAATTTTTTTGCAGATCCTTTTTCACTAAACTCAACTAAATTTGCTAAAGAAATAAGTTTACCAGTGCTTTCTGATCTAACAAATATTTTAGAAAGCCCTTCTTGAGATCTTCTGTCAGCTAGGTATTGCTGAAGTATAATTGGGTATTCTTTACCAAGCCTATTAAAGTTCGTTACAGTTTTTCCACCATAAAGAGTTTCTAGAGTTTTTCCAATTGAGTCAGTAGATACATTTAAATCTTTAGCTTTGTTTTTATTAATTACCAGTTTGATTTCTGGTTTGTCTCTAGAATAGTCAGATTCTATTCTGGATAAGTTTTTATTCTGTCTTAACTTTCTAATAACTTTGGATTGTATTTCCTCTAACTCTTCGTAAGTACTGCCCAATATAACCATTTGAACTGGTTTATTGTAGCTAGAAACTCTAATAGATTGAGGTGATATTGGAAAAGCTACAGTTTCAGGAACGGTCACAATTTTTCCGATTGCTTCTCTCATTATTGTTTGTGAGCTTTTATCTCTTTCAGCCCATTCGTCTAATAATGCAATTATTATAAAGCTATTAAAAGAATTTTTGTTACTACCAAAGCCTGGCACTCTCATTATAAATCTTTTATATGGACTATTCTCAGCTTGCAGAAGAGGAATTAATCTTTTCTCAACATCTTCTGCTCTTTTTTCAGTATATTCAAAAGAACTCCCCTCATCTGTAAATCCAAGAACAAGATATACACCTCGATCTTCCATAGGTAATAATTCTTTTTTTGTAAAATGAAATAAAACACTAGAGACAATAATAGTGAAGATAATAAATGAAATAATAATTTTTTTCTTATTTAACCAATACCCCAATGTTTCTTCATAAAATTTTGATAATGACTTAAAAAATTTATCAAATTTAATAACTATAAAATTTTGTTTTGGTTCTTTCGTTAAAAATTTACTTGCTAACATGGGTGACAATGTAAGAGCAACAAAAGAGGACACCACAACTGAAAAAGATAAGGCAATTGCAGTTTCTCTGAATAGTGTTCCTGCAATTCCATCTATAAAAATTAAAGGAATAAATACCGCAACCAGAATTAAAGTTGTTGCAATAATTGCAAAACTAATTTGTTTCGATCCTTTGTATGCCGCAACCAAAGGACTCTCTCCATTTTCAATTCTTCTATAAATTGCATCTGTCATTATGACTGAGTCGTCAGTAATTATTCCAATCGCCAGAATAAAACTTAACAAGACAAAAATGTTTATTGATAAACCAAATAAATAAAGTCCTAAAAAGGATGCTATTAAGCTTACGGGTAATGCAACTGCTGGTACAATTACAGCTTTTATATTTCCTAAGAATAAGTAAATAATAATAACCACAAGTACAAAAGCGATGATTAAAGTTTTGTATACTTCATCAATAGCAGTACCCACATATGTTGCTCTGTTAAAAGCTATTTCTATATTTAGATCATCTGGTAATGTTTTCTTAACTTCATCTATTTTTTTACTTATTTCTTTAGAAAGCTCTACTGTTGAAGCACCACTTTTTGCATAAATACCAATTCCAACTGTTTTTAAATTTAAAGCATTTTTACTCTGAGCCTTGAAAAGATTTTTTTCTGAAACTGGACCAAACTCAATATTTGCGACATCTGATAGTCTTACAACACTATTTAGATTCTTTTTTATGGGTAGAACTTTTAATTTTTCAATATCATCATATGACTTATCTAAATTTAGTATCAAATCAATATTAGTAGCCTCTAAGGTGCCTGCTGGCAGGCTAACATTTTCTTTTCTTATTGCTCCCTCAACCTCTTGAATGGTTAAGTTATTTGCTACAAGTTTAATTGGATCTATCCAAACTCTAACACTTAGATCTCTTAAACCACCGGTTCTAATAGTTCCTACGTTCTTAACGCTTGAAAATTGATCTACTAAATATCTTTCAACATAATCCCCAAGTTCTAAATCAGTCCAGGTTGCAGAGGATACAGCTAGCCACATGGTAGTTGAAAATCCTGCGGATTGTTTAAGTATTTGAGGGGCATCAGCTTCATCAGGTAATCTACCAACAACTCTTCCCACTCTTTCTCTTATATCGTTGGCGGCATTATCTAGGTTAATATCAGTATTAAATTCAACATTAATCGAACTACTTCCATTTTCTGATGTTGAATTAATATTTTTTACTCCTTCTATTCCACCAATCACTTTTTCAATTACTTGAGTTACCTCTTGATCAATTATAGGAGCTGAGGCAGATTTGTAGTCCACTTTAATTTGAACTACAGGAGGTTGTAGGCCTTCAGGTAATTCTCTTACAGGTAATTGTGAAAAAACAAATATTCCAAAAACGATTAATATAAGAGACATTACCCAAGCAACAACTGGTCTTCTTATACTTACATCGGTTATAAACATTATTTTTTAATTGGTTTAATTTTTCCTCTTGGTCTAACTTTTTTTAGACCTTCGGCAACGATGTTATCTCCATTAGTCAAACCTGAAACTACTTCGATAAAACCAGAATCTCTTATTCCAATAACAACTTCAGCTTTATTAGCAACATTATCTTCTGCAACTTTATAAACATAGGTTTTGTTACCTTCCATCATTAAGCTTGTATCAGGAATGCTTATGGAGTTTCTTTCGTTGTACTTAACTATAATTTCTAAAAGAGACCCAGGTAAAATTTCAAAATTATCATTTTCTAATTTTATTCTTATTGCTAAAGATCTTGTATCAACATCAATTCTACCAGCAGTAGAATGAACAACACCTGAATAAATTTTTTCATTATTACCTGAAAATTTAACATCAACATTTAAATTTTCTTTAATGAAACTTGAATAAAGTTCAGGAATATCTACATCCACATAAATTGATGAGATATCTTCCAAGTTTATTAAAAGAGAACTTTCTGAAACTTTAATATCATTTGAAAAATCTCTTTTAGTCACCACCCCATCAAAGGCAGCTATCAAATTTCTACTTTTTAATTTTGCTATTAAATCACCTTTTTTTAATTTTTTATTAAATTCTATTGGGTTAATTATTTCATATTTTTCAATTTTATATGATTTAGTTCTAAAAGGAGTGGCTGTTCCATAAGTTGAAACTTTTTGAGAGAAATTTTTTGCAACAACTTCTGTTACTATTATTCCTGGAGGGGGTCTTTTACTAAATTTTTTTTTAAAATGATTTCCTATCATTGTTCTTCCAACAATTACTATTGTAATAATTAAAAAAAAGACAACAATTGCAGTTCCAATTTTTGTAGATCTTTTCATATTTTAATTCTTTCCATATTCACTCCATGATCCGTCATAAATAGTAGGCATATATTTATTATCTATTAAGGAATAAGCAAGAGCCAAAACCGAAGCAGTAACTCCAGAACCACATGTAAATACTATGTTTTTGCCAATCTGATATCCAGTTGATTTAAATTTTTCATAAATTTTTTCTTTACTAATAAATGTATGATCTTTATTTATGAGCTCAGAGAAGGGCAGACAAAAAGAGTTTTTTATAGAGCCGCTTCTTAATCCTTTTCTTGGTTCTGAAGCCTTACCTTCAAATCTTTCTAAACTTCTTGCATCAATAACATTAAATTTATTTTCAAAAATATTTTTGTTAACCTGATTTAGATCTTTTACTAACTCTTTTTTTTCACGCACAGTGTAGCTAGAGGGAATAATTTTAATTATGTTACTAGTAGTTGATTTGCCTTCTTCAGTCCATTTTTTTAAACCACCATCTAATACATGAACTAATTCTGGATTGTGACCAAAATAGATAAAATTATACCAGCATCTACAAGAGCTAATTACATCTGAATTATCATAGATGACTATCTGTTCATCATTTTTAATTCCCATGTCAGAAACAATACTTTCCCATGACTTAGCATCTGGCAACATATGAGGTAGGTCAGTATCTTTTTTAGAGTTTTTATCTAAATCAAAAAAAATTGTATTTTTAATATGATTGTTTTTATATTCGTTAAAACCATTACGCTCTGTCTGAGGCATGTGCCATGAACAATCAATAATTTTTACTTTATCTAAATTTTCTTCTAACCAACTTGTATTAACTAAAGACATATTATCTTTTTTCTAAATATCTCTGATGGTATTCTTCTGCGGGGCAGTAATTTTTTAATAAAGAAGATTTTGTTACAACTTGTCCAGATAAATTTGAATTTATTTTTTCTATAATATTCTCAGCAATTTCTTTTTGTCCATTGCTTAAGTAAAATATTTCACTTCTATATTGTGTGCCAAAATCTGGCCCTTGTGAATTTAAGGTTGTAGGGTCATGAATTTCAAAGAAAAATTCTAAAATTTTTTCATAAGATATGATTTTAGGATCAAAATCTAATTTAACAACTTCTGCATGATTTGTATTACCAGTGCATACTTCTTCGTAGGTGACTTCTTTGCTGTCACCCCCACAATAACCAACTTCAGTTTTAATAACCCCTTCAAGTTTACTAAACTTAATTTCTGGTCCCCAAAAACATCCTAATCCTAATACTGCTATTTCCATTGATTATCTTTTAATTTAATTTACAAATTATTCTTATGCTGACTAAAAATCAATTAGGTTTTTTGTACATGTTTCTATCTATATGTACCTTTTCTGTTATGGATTTGCTTGTAAAATGGTCAAGTGACTACCCAACTGGAGAAGTTTTATTTTTTAGAGGCTTTTTTGGACTGTTGCCTACTTATTTTTTGATACCAAAAAATAAATTAAAAACTTTTTACACAACTGAAAGATCAAAAGAACACTTATTTAGATGTCTTATGGGTTTAATGGCTTTAATAGCAATAGTTGTTGCGTTAAGAGAACTTCCTTTAGCAGTCGTTGTTAGCTTATCATATGCAGCACCACTATTTATTACCGTATTATCAATTTTTTTACTAAGTGAGAAGGTAGGTGTTTTTAGGTGGCTAGCAGTCATAATTGGATTTATAGGTGTTATTATAATTGCTGAGCCAGGCTTTAAGGGCATGAATTACCTTTATTTTCTTCCTCTAATATTTTGTATTGGAATGGCTTTTGTAACCATCACGATTAGAAAACTATCTACAACAGAACCTATTTGGCTTATCTCAATTTTTTTTACAATTACTATTTCAATTGCTGGCTTGGCCACAATTCCAATGGGGTGGAAAATGCCAAACTTTCAAGATTTTATCCTTTTAGCTTTAATTGGAGTAACAGGAGGCTCTGCAAATTTATTTTTAACTCAATCATATAAACTTTCTGAAGTATCTTTAGTGGCACCCTTAAAATATTTAGCTTTGGTGTTTGCTATATTTTTTGGTTATTTCATTTGGAATGAGATACCAACTATAAAAACACTAATCGGTGCCTCACTTGTAGTTTTTGCGTCTCTAATAATCTTTAGAAGAGAAATTTATCATAAACAAAAAATACCATCCACTACTAGACATGAATAAAAAACCAAAATATTGGAATACTGCAAAAAAATATTTATCTAATAAAGATAAAGTGATGTCTTTATTAATTAGCAAATATAAATCCCCTTCAGAAGCTGTGCTTACTTCTAGAAAAGATATATTTTTCTCATTATGTAAGAGTATCATAGGACAACAAATCAGTGTTGCTGCTGCCAATTCTATATTTTCAAAATTTCAAAAAAAATGTAAGAATAAAATAAATGCTAAAACTGTTTCTACACTATCCACTGCTCAGATAAAAAGTTGTGGATTAACTAAACAAAAAGTTAAAGGAATAAAAAGTTTAGCTAAACAAATATTAGATAAATCATTTAATCCTAAATTAATTCCTAAGATGTCAGATGAAGAAGCTATTATCTATTTATCTCAGTTAAGACAAATTGGTAGATGGTCAGCTGAAATGATCTTGTTATTTACTTATAATCGTTCAAATATTTGGCCCATACAAGATATTGGTCTTTTAAGAGGAATTTCAAAAAATTATAAAAAAAAATATCTACCACCAGATTCTTATGTAAGGTTACTAAATAAAAGATTTAGTCCGTATTGTTCAGTCGCGACCTGGTATCTGTGGAGAAGTATAGATCCAGAACCTATTCAGTACTAAAACCTTCGATAATTTGTAAATCTCTAATAGTAGTATCTTTTGCTATAGCCCAACCATCTTGATATTCCTTAGAATCATGGCATTTCATAGCTTGTTCGCAATTTGGAAATTCCCAGATTACAGTTCTTGGGTAAGTTTCACCCTCTAAAGTTTCAAATTTTCCACCTCTCACAAGAGGCTTTCCTCCATAACTTTTTATTATTTCAGTAACTTTTGAACCATAATTTTTTAAATTTTCTTGGCTATCTATTCTTTTGTATAAAGCGATCCAGTAGGCTTTCATTATTTCTCCTTTTTAAATAATTTTTTATATGATAATGAATTTTATGGCAGAGAAATTAATTATCACTTTTGATCAGTATACAAAAATTGTAGAAAAACTAGCAATAGAAATTCACAACAATTATAAGCCAACAGTATTAGTAGGTATTATGAGGGGAGCAGCTCCAATATTAGATATTCTTTCTAGAGTTCTAAAATTGCCTATAGCCTACATAGTTATCCAAAGTTACTCGGGAAAAGGAATGGAAGACAAACAAGGTCAATTGATGTTTGCTCGAGAAATTAGCTCTTTAGCTGAGAATAAAGATTTTGATAAAGTTTTATTAGTAGATGATTTGTCTGATACTGGATTGACTTTAAATAAAAGTATTGAGTGGTTAAAAAATTATGAGCCAACTAAAGATTATATAAATGAAGTTAAAACTGCATGTTTATGGAAAAAAAAATCATCCACTTTTGAGCCAGATTTTTGTCCAGTAAAACTAGATTCAGACCCATGGATTGTTCAACCTACTGAACATTATGAAGAAATGTCTATGGAAGAAATAATTAAGAGAAATAAATAGGGCTGGAATAATTCCAGCCCTAAAAATTATATTTTAAGCAACAGCAAAACTAACAACACTTAAGATTGCAATAACCCATATTGCTGGTGAAGTTGAAGAAAACTTTCCAGTGAATAATTTAATTAATGCATAAGAAATAAATGCTAAAGCAATACCATTACTAATACTGTAAGTTAATGGCATAGCGATCATTGCAAGTATTGCTGGAGCAGATTCTGCAATATCATCCCATTCAATATCTACAATATTTCTAACAAATAAAACTGAAACGTATAAAAGTCAGCTCCATCTATTTCTTTCGGCAAACTTGTCGCTAAAGGTGAAAGGAATAAACATGCTAGAAATAAAACTCCAATAGTTAAAGAAGTCATTCCAGTTCTTCCACCAGCTTTTACACCGGCACCTGATTCAACATAACTTGTTACAGTTGTTGTACCCATTAATGCACCAGCTACAGTCCCAACACTATCAGCCATCATCGCTTTTTCTATGTCTTTAACTTTTCCATTGCTGTCAACTTTACCAGCAACATTTGCTACTGAAGTTAAAGTTCCTGCAGTATCAAAAAAGTCTATAAACAATAAAGTGAATATTACTGTAGACATTCCAGCAGTAAACGCAGCTGTAAGGTCAAAATCAAATAAATAAGTCATTGGAGGAATATTTCCTACAACACCATTAAATTTTGCAAGACCAGTTGCCCAAGCAATAATACTAAACACAATTATTCCAATAATTATATTTCCTTTAATATTCAATTTTTCCATAACTATCATTGAAACAAAAGCTAGACAGCCAAGTAAAATTAAAGGATTTTTCATATCACCTATTGTGACAAGAGTTACAGGGTGATCAGCAACAACACCCATAATTTCTAGTCCAATAATTGCTAAAAATAATCCAATTCCAGCACCTATTCCAAGTTTTAAACTTTTTGGAATGGAATTTATTAACCAAGCTCTAATGGGTGTTAATGAAATGATTAAAAATAAAACACCAGCAACTAGTACTGCACCAAGAGCAGCTTGTGGTGTGTAACCCATTCCACCAACAACTCCAAATGCAACAAATGCATTAATTCCCATGCCAGGAGCTAAACCTATTGGCCATGTTTTTCCATAAAATGCCATAATGAAGCAAGCAAGTGCAGTTGCAACAATTGTTGCAGTGAATACGGCTCCAAAATCAAAGAAACCTTTTTCAGGTCCAGCAAATTCACCTGATAATATAAATGGATTTAAAAACATAATATAAGCCATTGTCAAAAATGTTGTTACACCGGCTATTACCTCTGTCTTAAAATCAGTCTTGTGTTTTTTATAGTCAAAATATTTTTCTAACATTGATCCTCCTAAGATTAAGTTTAAGTATTATTGGATAATTGAGGAAAATACTCTTAAAAATCTAAGCTTATCAACATTATTCAACTTATAAGTTTATATTTATGCCATATTTAGAGTGTTATCATTCAACTATGCAAAAATTAAAATTTATTTTTATAAGTTTATTTTTTTTAATTCTCGTTGCTGGCTGTCAAACAATCAAAGATAAAACAGACGCAATTGTTGAAAAAGAAAATACTAAATTAAGTGAGTACATTGGAAAAACTTCAAGTAATTTACAAATGGATTTAGGTAAACCAGATGAAGATTTTAAAAATGCCAAGGGTAATTTAGAACTTGTTTATAATACTAAAAAATATGGAATAGTTTGTGAAAGAAGATTTGAAGTTGATTCTAATTCTATTGTGATTGGCTTTGTATCAAACGGTTGTTTCTAACAACTAGAAACTAAATTTTTTCAGAAATTTTTAATGCGAATGCATAATCAAGTGCAATTTCTTCTATAGCTCCATCTCGTCCAGATTTACCACCATGACCTGCATTCATTTCAGTTTTTAAAAGTAATAAATTATTATCAGTTTTATACTCTCTTAGTTTGGCAGTAAATTTTGCAGGCTCATCAAATAACACTCTGTTGTCACTTAAACTCGTTGTGATCAACATATGGGGATAATCCATTTTTTTTATATTATTATAAGGTGCGTAAGAATAAATATATTCAAAGTGATCTTTTTTATCTTTTGCATTTCCAAACTCATCAAACTCACCAACTGTTAAGGGTAAAGAATGATCTAAGTTAGTTGTCAAAGAGTCTACAAAAGGTACTGCCATTATTATTCCTAAAAACAATTCAGGTGCTTGATTAACAACTGCCCCCATAAGAAGGCCTCCTGCAGAACCACCCATTCCTATTATTTTATTTTTTGAGGTGTATTTATTTTCAATTAAATATTTCGCAGATGCAATATAGTCTTCAAAGGTATTTTTTTTATTAAGTAGTTTTCCTTCTTTCCACCATTTCATGCCTCTTTCCATTCCACCTCTAATATGAGCTGTGACCCAGATAATATCTCTATTTATTAAACTTAATCTTGTAGTAGAAAAACTAGGACTCATTGAACTTCCGTACGAACCATAACCATAGAGTAATAAATGTGCAGTTCCATCTAGATTGGTATTTTTATGTCTCGTAATTGTAAGAGGTACCAATCTTCCATCATGTGACTTACAATCAACCCTCTCAACAATGTAATCATCAGGATTATGACCTGAAGGAATTTCTTGTTCTTTAACCAATTTTTTTTCTTTTGAACTAAGGTTGTAAGCATAAACTCTCGATTGAGTTTTTGGTGATGAGTAGCTTAAATAAATTTCATCTGTATTCCTATCTCTTTGTAATAAAGAAGCTCCAGGGACGTATACAGTCTCATCTGAAAAAATTAGCTCTTCTTCTTTTTCAGTTGTTATATTTTTTATAAATAATTTATCCAAAGCATTTGAAGTCTCCGATCTTATGATCCAATTTTTCAAAAATGTTAGGCCACCAATTAAAACCTCTTCCTTTGCAGGTATAAACATTTTCCAGTCTGGTTTTTCTAAACTATCAGTTATATCTATTTTAAAGTCTTCAGCATTTTCATTTGTGTGGTTGTAAAATTTACTATCCCAAGAATTAACAGAATAAAGAATTCCTTTTTGTCTTTCTTTTATCAGTTTAGGTTTTGGTTCCTTCTCATTAACACTAAAGTAGTATTGCTCAGAAGTATTATGGTTTGAAGTATTAATAAAAAAATATTTATCATCTGAGCTTAAACCAATTCCAACTGTAAAGGCTTCACTTTTTTCTTCAAAAATTAACTCATCATCTTTAGTGCTTGTGCCCAATTTATGTCTGTAAATCTTTCTCGGTCTGTGATTTTCATCTAGTTTTGAGTAAAAAATATATTGATCATCCAAACTAAATGTTATGCCACCTGATGTTTCATCAATTTTTTCAGTAACTAATTTTTTTGTCTTAATATCCCTAATATATATTGTGTAATATTCAGAACCTTTAGTATCTAAGGAGTAGCCTAAATATTTATCATTAAAACTAACCTCTAGATCACCAACACCGAAATATTCTACATTAAGTTTTTCTTTTTCCTCATCACCGTTCCAAATTTCCTCAACATCATAAGTTCCAATTTTTTTTCTTAACTTGATAGAGTAATTTCCTTTAGCTGTAGTTTTTGTCCAATACTCATAATCAAAATCTTTAAAAGCAAGAGATTCATCATCTAACTTAATTCTTCCCTTAATCTCATTAAATAGTTCTTTTTGAATATCTTTAGTATTTGATAAGTGAAAGTCCGTGTAGGAATTTTCTTCTTCTAAGTACTTTCTAACTTCGGAGTTTAATCTTTTACTATCTTTTAAAACTTCCAAGATATCATCTTGATGTATCCAGCTATAATCATCTTCCCAGCTAGTGTTATGACATGTTTTTATTTCTGATTTTTTTTTAAGTTGTGGTATTTTCATGGGAACAAATTAAATATATGAATATAATCATTTATACACTAGTTATTTTTGGAATTATTTACTTTTTACTAAAACTATTAGCCAACACATCATCTAGGAAAATATCAAAAAATCTAAGGAAAATAATTTTTATTGGATCAATAATCTTAGCTTTAATACTTGCGATGGGAGGCAAGTTTTTACTCAGTATACCCCTAACATTCCTAAGTTTGGCTATAGTTAAGTTAAAAGGTTTTTCAATTATTCAATTAATTGGTTTGTTTAGGTTAATTCAAACGCTTAGAAGATCTGGAAGATTTTCATTCAACCACAATCAAAATATCAAAAAATCATCCACATTATCTTTGGAAGAAGCGTATAAAATCTTGAATTTAGATTCAAAAAAAAAATATACAAAATATGAAGTTTTAAATATTTATAAAAAAATCATGAAAAAAATACATCCCGACATTAATCCTGAGTTAAATAGTTTAGCATCTATTGTTAACCAAGCTAAAGATACAATCATAGATAATCTATAAAATTTAAATATGAAAAAAATTAAGATTATACACATATTAATTTCAAAGGGTTTTGCGGGTTCGGAAAAATACTTATGTGATTTAATTGACTATCAATCTAAATTTTTTGATGTCTCGGCTATCATTTTAAAAAAAAATATTATGCTAAAAAGATATGTAAATAAAAATGTTAAAACGTTTCAGGTAATAGAT
The DNA here is from genome assembly GCF_047717845.1 of Candidatus Pelagibacter sp. Uisw_090. Classification (GTDB taxonomy): domain Bacteria; phylum Pseudomonadota; class Alphaproteobacteria; order Pelagibacterales; family Pelagibacteraceae; genus Pelagibacter. The sequence continues at coordinate 1,130,196 of NZ_CP159810.1, read as the reverse complement.
TTTTTTAAAAAAACTCAAATAACAAAAATAATCAGTAAAAATAAACCAGATATTATTCACACACATCTTAGTAACGCTGCGAAGTGTGTACGTAAATCAAATAAGTTTAAGATTATTGCAACAGCACATATGAGTTCTAAAAACTCTATTTTAAAAAATTGTGATGCCTTAATAGTATCAAACAATACTCAATTTAAAGAAGCAGCTAAAAGTTTTAAAGGAGCATTATTTAAATCATATCTCTGGACAAGATTGAAACCAATTACAAAAAGTAAATTAAAAATAAAAAGTGAATTGAAAATTCCAAAGAATAATATAGTTTTCGGGTCTATTGGAAGATTTCATCCTCAGAAAGGTTTTGATTTAATCTTAAAAAAGTTCAAGCAAGAAGCTCCAAAAAATTCGACATTATTATTGATAGGAAGTGGACATGAAGAGTTTAGTAAGAAAATTAAAAATTATAAGAATATAATTTTACTAGGTCACATTGATAATATTGCTAATTATTATAACCTATTGGACGTAGCAGTATTTGCTTCACGTTGGGAAACATTTGGATTCGCATTAGTTGAGGCAATGCAATTTGAGTTGCCTATTATTTCAAGTGTACATATTGGAAACAAAGATTGGATAAAAAAATTTAAAATTAAAAGGTGTAATTTTAATGAAAAGAAAAAAATATTTTCTAATATAGATAAAACAAAAATAAAATATGATCTTTCTATTTTTAATTACAGAAACAAATGCTCTGAAATCTCAAATATATACAAAAGTTTGCTAGGTGATAAAAAATAAATGCTTGAACACTTTACTAATTTTTATTTATATATAAGTTAAATTTATGAAAAAAGTTAAAGGTATTTATGCTGCTGGTATGTCAATTTTTAATGAGAATTTGAGTCTTAATGTATTAAAGACAGTTACTCATGCGGAAGTATTAATCGATCAGGGTTGTCATGGTGTTGCTGTTTTTGGAAGCACAGGTCAAGCACAACTTATTTCTGTAAGTGAAAAAATTGCTTTATTAAACCAATTATCAAAAAGCAAATATAGAGATAAATATTTAATTGGAACTGGACTCAATTCCTTGAGTGAAACAATAAACTTAATGAAAGTAGCCTCATCTTTAAATTTTAATGATTTTTTGATTATGCCTCCAGCCTATTATAAATATGGTGATAAAGAGGTAATAGAGTTTTATTCCAGAGTAGTTGAGGTAATGCCAGATAGTAAAATTATTTTATATAACTTTGAAAAATTATGTGGCTATAAATTTAGCGTTGAATGTGTTGAGGAGCTTGTAAAAAAATTTCCAGAACAAATAGTTGGTGTTAAGGATAGTTCATACAACCTATATGAACATTTAAAAATTGAAAACTTTTCTATTTTGCCTGGTTCAGAGACAAAGCTATTAAAAGGCTTAGAATTAGGGTGTACTGGAATTATTACGGCAACATGCAATGTAACAGCCGGTTTATCAAGAAAAGTTTACGATGACTTTATCGATAAAAAGGAACAAACAGCAAATAAAATGTTGTGTAACGTCAGAAATACTTTTGAAAAATTTAATTTAATCTCTGGATTACATTCTTTTATGTCTTATGAGGATAAAATTTATCAAAATGTTCTGCCACCCGTTAGTCTTTTAAGTGAAAAAGATAAAAAACAATTAATAGAAGACCTTAATAAATTAAATTTTACTTTAAAATCTTTAAAGACAGCCTAAATTTAGCTAGCAAGACTTTCCAATATTATTTTTAAAAAAGTAATATTAGAGGCTGTATTTATCAATAATAAGTTGATAAATCTTAAGTTCATCAAATATGAAAAATATAAAAAAAATACCTTTAAAAAAAATACCTTTAAAAAAAACGAAGGTTAAAAAAAATTTTAATAAGACAAGAAAAAAAAATTTAACAGTAAAGAAAAATATAAAAAAAATACCTTTAAAAAACATGAAGGTAAAAAAAAATTTTAATAAGACAGGAAAAAAAAATTTAACAGTAAAGAAAAATAATAAAAAACATAAGGGAAGCTTAATATCTAAAATAATTAAATTTCAATATTCATTAAAACCAGAGTTTAATTTTGAATTTAATTTTAGTTTAGAGAAACATATTCAAGCATTTTTTGATATTTTTGCTAATAGAATACTTGAATATAAGATACTGAAAGCAGAAGAAAAAAGAAATAAAAGATTAGAAAAAATTCAAAAAAAAGAAAAAGAAAAAATATTAATTTATAAACAAAAAATAAAAGAAGAAGAGCTTCAAACTAAACTCCAAGAAAAAAATTTAAAAGAAGAAATTAAATTAGAAAAAGAAAGAACAAAAGATATAAAATTATTTTTACGTAAGGAACAAGCCTTACTTAGAGTGGAACAAGCAGAAAGACAGCGACAGTTTCTCAAACAATTGCAATTAGAAAAACAAATTGAAAAATTTAGAATTAGAGAAATTAAAGAATTAGAAAAACTTGAAAAAGTATCTTTAAAAGAAAAAAGAGATGACTATGCAGGTCTACAGGCGAGAATAGAAAAATTAAAAGATAAATACAGAATAATCAGAGATCAAAAAATTCGAGAAAGAGTTGAAGCCTTAGGAGTAAAGATTAAAGGTGATGAGGATAGAGAAACTTTATTACAAAAAGAAAAAGATTATAAAATAGCTAGGCAAAAAATTGAACTTTCTCTTGAAAGTTTTTATAGAAGCGCCAGTAGTTTAGTTTTTCAGCTTAATAAACGACACGTAACTAGACATATGTCAATTTTTAGATGTATTGACCAAAGATTTGAAACTGGTGAGATATTTATTAAATGGGATGAGGCTCCCAATGAGGAGTGGTTATTGTTAATATATATTAAAAATAATTCACCAGATGACGGAATAGTTATTGAGGATAAGTCAAATCCTGAAAAAAACTCTTCGCACGAGTTTAAAGCTAATGAAATATTTAAAGCTTCAGATCTTATGGTTGATTCATTAACCGAGTTAATTTCAAGAAAAAGAGCAAAAAAAGACTAAGTTAAATACTTTCTTCTTTAATTAGCCTCTCAATTTCAGGTATCAATAACTTGCCACTCTTAAATAAAGGATAAAATTTTAAGGCCTTTTCTAAGCTGACAATAGCTTTTTCATATTCTTGAAGTTTTATAAAAATTCTTGCCTGTCCAGATAGAGCACCAAAATGCCTAGACTCAATTTCCAAAACTTTATCAATATCATCTAAAGATTTTGTATATTTTTTCATTAAAAAATAAACTGTTGCTCTCTTATTCCAAGCTTCAGACCATTTTGGATCTGTAACTAGCACATTATCGAAAACTTTAAGAGCATAATCATAACTTCCATATTCCATAAGCTCAGCTCCAAATTCTAATTTTTCGGTTAACCCATTATTGCTGGGGTGCCTATGCCAGACAGACCATATTTTTTTTTCTAATATTTGTGCTGTTTTAAAATCATCAACTTTTTTTAATTGATCAAAAAGTTTATCTAGAAGAATTTTTTGAGATGATTGTGCAGAAAAAAAAAAACTACTTATGAATAGAAATAATAAAAAAATTTTATAAATTTTCATAATTAAAATATAATTTAATTAATATTTATTCTCAATAAGTAAAAAATTTATTTAGAAAGTTGTTTTTTATTTTTTAAATAAAGAAAGAAAGCAATAATTTCATAAAAGAATGAAAATAAAGTAAAAATTATTGGTGTTTTAAAAAAAGTATAGAGAAACTTATATTTTGGAATTTTTTTCCAAACTAATAAGAAAGCTTCTGCACCATCTATTATTTTTTCACCATCTTTAATATGAAGTCTTCGTAAAAGAGTTTTGTCATTTTTTTGGGTTTCTACTTCTGCAGATTTATTATTGGTAATATCAATCCAATCTATGTCTTTAATATTCTCTTTTTTATATAAATTTATTTCAGCGCGACAAATATTGCATGAGCTGTTAAAATAAACTTTCATTGATTATTTTTTTTCTTTCCACGCATTCATTCCGCCAGTCATATTTTTTACATTTTTTAACCCCATTTCTTGCATTGTTTTTGTTGCAAGAGTACTTTGACCACCAAGGCCGCAAAATACCACGTATTCTTTATCTGGGTTGTTTTTAAACATTTCATTTTCTAAAGGACTGCCGTCTGCTAAATAAAATTCTAACAAACCTCTTTCCAAATTAACAGCATTGCCTATCGTTTCTGTCTCAAAACTACTTTTATCTCTAACATCTACAAATTGTACATTTGGATCATTTAGTTTTTCTTTAGCCTCTTCTATAGAAATATTTGTTATTTCATTAGAAATTTTCATTAATTCGTCAAATTTTTTCATTATATAATCCTTTTTTTATTAATTAGTAAAATTACCTAGAATTAGCTAGTTTGTATATGTGCGAAATACACCAATTGAAAAAATAATTATAACCACTATTTGACTGCTATGAATGATTTTTTTACAAAAACTGACTTATCAAGAAAAGATGCGGAAAATATTATTTCTGAAACTTTAAGCAAATGTGATGATGGTGAACTTTATTTGGAGAATTCTAAAAGTGAGTCAATTGTACTTGATGATAATAAAATTAAAAGCTCCAGTTATAGTTCTGACTTAGGCTACGGTTTAAGAGCGGTAACAGGTGAAGTTGTTGCGTACTCTCATTCAAATGAAATTTCAAAAAACTCATTAAAACAATCAGCTGACAATTTAAGCTCAACATTGAAATCGCAGAAGGGGGTTTATAATCATGAAATCCCAAAAACAAATGAGAAGCTTTATAAAGATACTAACCCTATTGAAGAAAAATCACTTAAATCTAAGTTAGAAATTTTGAAAGAAATTAATAGTTATACTAGAGCAAAAGGAGGTATTGTTCAGCAGGTCACAGCTAGTTTTTCTGGTGAACATAAATCTGTAGAAATTATTCGATCAGGTGGTGAGGTACTAACCGATGTTAGACCTTTAATTCGTTTTAATGTTTCAGTGATGCTTGAAAAAGATGGAAAAAAAGAAACTGGAGTTTATGGCATTGGTGGAAGACAATCATATGATGAATATCTCAAAGATGATAATTGGAAAAAAGTTTGTGACGAAGCATTCAGAATTGCCTCAGTAAATTTAGATAGCAAACCTGCGCCAGCTGGAGAAATGAAAGTGGTTTTGGGACCAGGATGGCCGGCAATACTTATTCATGAAGCTATAGGACATGGTTTAGAAGGAGACTTTAATAGAAAAAAAACATCAGCTTTTCATAATTTAATGGGTCAAAGAGTTGCAAGTGAAGGTGTAACAATTGTTGATGATGGGACACTTCATAATAGAAGGGGAAGTTTAACAATTGATGATGAGGGTACCCCCACAGAAAAAACTGTTTTAATTGAAAATGGTATATTAAAAAATTTTATGCAAGATCGTTTGAATGCAAGATTAATGAATACAAGATCTACAGGAAGCGGTAGAAGAGAAAGTTATAAACATGTTGTTCTTCCTCGGATGAGAAACACAATGATGTTGAATGGAAAATATTCCCAAGAAGAAATGATCAAATCAGTTGATAAAGGTATATTTGCAGTAAGCTTTGGAGGGGGACAGGTTGATATTACCTCAGGAAAGTTTGTATTTAACTGTACTGAGGCCTATGAAATTATAAATGGAAAAATAGGCGCTCCTATTAAAGGGGCAACATTAATAGGTGACGGTCCATCAATTTTAAAGGAAGTTTCATTAGTTGGAAATAACATGATGCTTGATCCAGGTATTGGAACATGCGGAAAAGCAGGACAGGGTGTACCAGTTGGAGTTGCTCAACCTTCAATTTTGATTGATAAAATGACCGTAGGTGGAACTCAATTATAAATCATATGGTTAAAGATCAAGATTATTTAAAAAAAACAGCATCTTTTTGTATAGACTTAGCAAAAAAACTAGGTGCAACAGATGCCACTGCAGCAGTAATGCACTCAATTTCTGAAACAGTTAATTTTAGAAATAAGAAATTAGATGAGTCTGATAGATCGGACAGTTTAGGGGTTGGTTTAACAACTTATATAGGTAAAAAGAAATCTAGTATTTCATCATCAAACTTAACAGAGGAAAATATTCAAACTTTAATAGAAAGATGTATTGAAACAACAAAAATTACACCTGAAGATGAATTTAATTCTCTGCCAGATAAAGATTTGCTAGCCACAAAAATTAGTGATTTAAATTTATATGATGATGATCATATAGAAAATGATGAAAAAATTGAATATTTAAAAGAAGTTGAAGAAGCTGCATTTGAAAAAAAAGAAATTATTAATACAGAAACTGGTTTTTCTGAATCTAAATCGAATTTTATATTAGCGAGCAGTGATGGTTTTTTAAATGGATATAAGTCTTCGTCCTTTTCTGCATCTTGTGTTTCCGTTGCAAAGAATGCAAATAATAAGATGGAAAGAGATTATGAATTTACAAGCACTTGCCACCTTCATGATATGCTTAAACCACATCAAATTGGATCATTGGCAGCTAAAAAAACAATTCAAAAATTAAATCCTAAAAAAATAGAAAGTGAAAAAATAAGTATTATTTTTGATAGAAGAATTTCAAAAGGAATATTAAGTGTCTTAGCGAGTGCAATATCAGCTTCTTCTGTAGCAAGAGGAACTTCATTTTTAAAAGATAAAATAAATGAAGAGATATTTTCAACATCAATAAATATTTTAGATAAGCCTGATATTGTTAAAGGGTTAGGTTCAAGATATTTTGATGATGAGGGAGTTAAAACTAAACAATTAAAATTAGTAGATCGGGGTGTTCTAAAACATTATCTGATTGATACTTATTATGGAAAAAAATTAAATTTAAAATCAAATGGTAGAAGTGGTGGAACAAGTAATTTATATTTTGAAAAAGGATCTATCTCATACAAAAATCTTTTAAAATTAAATCAAAGAACTCTTTATATTACTGAAACAATTGGTCATGGAAGCAACTTGGTTACTGGAGACTATTCGGTAGGAGCAACAGGGTTTATGGTAGAAAATGGTGTGTTTAAATATCCAGTTAGTGAAATTACGATTGCTGGAAATTTTAATGATATGTTTAAAAATATAACTTTGGCAGATGATCTTGAGTTTAAATATTCAACAAATGCCCCAACAATGTTAATAGAAGGCATGGTTGTTGCGGGTAAATGAAGGACTTCTGTATTATTGGCTCAGGTATTTCGGGGGCTACAATTGCCAATATTCTTAGCAAAAAATATTCATTAGATGTTTATGATAAAGCAAGAGGTGCAGGAGGAAGATCGTCTAATAAAAAGTTTAATAAGGAGGAAAGTTTTGATCATGGTGTTCAATACATTTCTCCTAAAAGTGTCTCATTTAAAAGATTTATAAACAATCTCATTACAAAAAAAATAGTTAAAAAGTGGCAAGGGAAACACATATTTTTAAATACAAATAAGGTGGAGAATAAAAAGCACCTTAAAATAATTGGAAATAAAGGAAATAATTCTATTAGCAAATATTTGCTAAAGAATATTAGCTGCACTTTTAATAGTGAGCTTATAAAAATTTCTAATAAAGATAAAGTTTGGGAGTTAGATTTTTATGATGGCACTAAAAAGTTTTATAAATCTTTGATATTAACTTGTCCATTTCCACAATTAAAAAAATTGTCTAAGAAATATATTAAGCACTCGTTCATTAAACAAAAAGTTAAGATGGATGCTAATATCACTGTCATGCTTGTTACAAAAAAAACAAGACCAAATATCAGTAGCTATTTCTTTTCTGATCAAACTCTAGGATGGGCTGCATATGAAAATAGTAAAAAAAGATTTAAAAGTGATTATGACTTATGGACATTACAAAGCACTTACAAATGGGCCAACAAAGTAATAAATAAAAACAAGGTTAATAAGTTAGATAATGCAAAAATATTAATTAACAAATTTTTTGAACTTACTAATCTAAAAAAAAATAAGATTTTTCATATTCAAAATCATGGATGGAAATATTCATCTAATCCTAAACCACTTAGTATTAAAAGTTACTGGGATAATACTACAAGACTTGGGGTTTGTGCTGATTGGTTTGTAGGTTCTAGACTTGAGTCTGGTTGGTTAAGTGCAAAAGATTTATCTTTAAAAATTAAAAAATAAATTTTTTATTCATAGTTTTTTAATCTATATTCCCAATTACCCATTCTTGAATAAGAAACTTTAACAATTATTGCATTTTTACTATCATACCAAATATCAAAATCTAACCTCTTGTCTTTAGGAATATTTTTATCTTTTGATGTTAATTTAAAATGATCAACTTCGATTATTTTTCCATAAAGTTCAACTTTTTCTTTAGCCAAGAATGTAACGACCTGCTCTTTTATACTACCTGATATAGGGCTAATTTGAGAGTCGGCTTGTAATATTTGATGGTTCCACCAGCTACCAATCACGTTATTAGTTTCAGCAAGGCCAGTGTATGAAGATCCCTTAATATTAAATTTATCTTTTTTAGGTTCATAAATTAAATTTACAAATTTTTCTTTATCATTTTGCTTTGTTTTAGATTCATACGATATGAGTTTATTATCTTTGTGCTTTTCTATGCCATAGCCTTCAAAATCAAATACCTTAACTCCAAATAAATCTACCTTAAACTTAATTTGATTTTTGATCGTCATGACATCATCTTCTTTATTGAAAAAATAGAAGTTGTAGCCAATAACTTTGCCATCTTTTAATATCTCCATTTCGATTTTTTTAAAATTTTGATAGTGAGATGTATGAGCAGCTAAATTTGAAATAGTTAGTCCTAGAGCCAATACAACAAATAATATTTTTTTCATTAGTCTGTAAGTTAATAGACTTCCCCTTTAGGGGGAAGTCTTTTGTTTATTATAAAGAGAGAAAGTTAATTTTTGAATTTTATTAAATAATATTTATCAGGTTTACGAAAGAGTTAATAATGATAGTCTTGTAAAACAGTTATGCATGAAATACATAATGTTTTATTAACATATGTTTTTATCAATTAAAAATATCCCTAAAGTATCTTGGAGTTCTAAAAAACCACTTAACCTTAAGCCAAAAATTTCTACGTTCTTTTTTTTATCACTTGGCCTAGCTTTATTTGGTTTGGGCGAGGGATTGTTAATAGTCTCCTTTGCTGGAGCATCGCCTTGGTCTGTTCTTGCTCAAGGTATTGCATTGAATATTGATTTTTCTACTGGAATAGCAACTATATTTGTAAGCATCGGTGTTTTACTTTTTTGGTTACCATTAAAACAAAAACCTGGAATTGGAACAATTTTAAATGCAATAATTATTGGTTTAATGATTGATGTCTGTATTAAGTTTGTGCCAACGCCTGAAAATTATATTTCACAAATATTTTTAGCCATCATAGCAGTACTCACAGTAGGTTTTGGTGGAGGTATTTATTTAGTGGCTAATTTAGGAGCTGGGCCAAGAGATGGATTAATGGTTGGCTTACAAAAAAAAACAAATTTACCGATTGCTATGGTTAGAGCTTTCCTTGAAATTACAGTAATGTCTATAGGATGGTATCTAGGAGGAACTGTAGGAGTTGGAACGTTATTATTCGCTTTTGGAATAGGACCGGCTGTTGCCTTAGGATTATTTATTGTTGGAAAAACCTTTAATTAAAGTGGCGTTCCAGATTTCTCGTTCTTTTTTCTATCAGTAGGGTTAAGTATAGCTTTTCTCAATCTAAGAGATTTAGGGGTAATTTCTAAAGCCTCATCGGTATTTAGCATACTTAATTGTTCGGCTATTGACATTTGCCTAACTGGTGTAAGAACTACGTTTTCATCAGTACCTTGAGTTCTCATGTTTGTTAACTGCTTACCCTTCATTACGTTAATGATCATATCACCAGGTTTTGGTGCTAAGCCAACGATCATTCCTTCATAAACGGGGTCATTATGGGTTACAAACATTTCACCTCTAGCCTGTAAGTTAAATATTGCAAAAGCAACAGCCTTCCCATTGGCCATTGAAATTAATGCACCATTTTTTCTTCCATCCATTTCACCTTCAAATTTTCCATAACCATGAAATATTCTGTTAATTACACCGGTACCTTTTGTTAAAGTTAAAAACCTACTTGTGTATCCCATTAAACCTCGAGTTGGTGCGTGAAAGATTAATCTTTTTTTATCTTTTCCAGTATCTTTAAGATCAAGTAATTTACCTTTTCTTCTATTCATTGAATCAATAATTTTTGATGAAAATTCTTCATCTAGATCAACAGTAATTTCTTCAATGGGTTCCATTCTGTTTCCATTTTCATCTTTTTGATACAAAACTTTTGGAGGGCTCACTGTCATCTCAAAACCTTCACGTCTCATTTGTGTAAGTAATATTTCAAGCATTAATTCACCACGTCCACTAATTACAAAAGCATCTACGTTAGCATTCTGAGAAAAAGAAATCCCAACATTGTTTTGTGCTTCAGTAACTAACCGGTCTCTAATTTGAGTACTTGTTAACTTTTTACCCTCTGTTCCAGCTAGAGGGGAACTGTTAACACTTATAGTTATAGACATAGTAGGAGGATCTATTGGTGTTGCAGGAAGTGGTTCGTTTACTTCAGGGTCACAAATTGTATCAGCTACGTTAGCTTTTTCTAAACCTGCAATTACAACAATGTCTCCAGCTTCACCAACTTCGATTGGCACTTTTTTTGTTCCCTCATATCTAAAAATTTTAGTTAATCTACCTTCATCAACTATTTTACCATTAAGGTTTATTGCTTTAATAGGTTGATTAGCTTTTGCTGTACCTTGAGATATTTTTCCAACCAAACTTCTTCCTAAAAAGCTATCCGCATATAGTAGAGTTGATAGCATTGCGAATGGTTTTGTTTTATCAAGATCATCAGGATTAACATGCTCTAAAATTAAATCTAATAGTGGATGAAGATTTTCCCTTGGTCCATCAACTTCTTTACTAGCCCATCCAGATCTTCCACTAGCGTATAAAACTGGGAAGTCTAATTGCTCTTCGTTTGCATCCAAACTTACAAATAAATCAAATGTTTCATCTAAAACCTCATTGGCTCTTTGATCTGCTTTATCTAATTTATTAATTATAACGATCGGCTTTAAACCTTGTTTAAGAGCTTTTGCTAAAACAAATTTTGTTTGAGGCATTACACCTTCAGCAGAATCGATAAGCAATAATGCTCCATCTGCCATACTTAATACACGCTCAACTTCTCGCAGCAAAATCTCTGTGACCTGGTGTATCAATAATATTAATCCTTGAATCTTTCCAGTTGATTGAAGCAGGTTTAGCTAGAATAGTAATTCCTCTTTCTTTTTCTAATTCACCAGAATCCATTAATCTTTCATCAACAACTTCATTTTCTCTAAATGAACCACTTTGTTTCATAAGAGTATCAATCATAGTAGTTTTACCGTGGTCGACGTGGGCAATAATTGTGATGTTTCGAATATTGTTGTTCATAATTTGAGGCTCTTATACATGAATTCAGTCATTTGAAAACTTAAAAAGAACCATTATTTCATTGTTAAAGCTATTTTTAATAAAAAATTCACTTCTTGCGATTATTAAAAAAACGTATAGATATCGCTGTATAAATTAGACGTATTAAAGGATTAAGAGCATATCTCCTTAAGTTTTAAAAAATCTAAATACCCAAATGGAAAACTTTAAATTACTAAAAATAGAAGATTCGTTAAAAAATTCATTGGAAAAAATGAAGTTTACGAAACCAACACCAATTCAAGCTATGGCAATACCAGTTGCCTTAGAGGGAAAAGACATTCTGGGAACAGCCCAAACAGGAACTGGCAAAACATTAGCTTTTAGCGTTCCACTAATTAATAAATTAATATTAGATAAAAATGCATTTGCGTTAGTTATGTGTCCAACTAGAGAACTTGCAACTCAAGTAATGGCTGCAATTAAAAGTATTATTAGTGATAAAATTAATATTAAAACTGCCTTGCTTATTGGTGGAGAGGCAATGCAAAAACAACTTAGACAACTGGGTAACAGATCTAGAATAATTGTTGGAACACCAGGAAGAATTAATGATCACTTAAAAAGAAAAAGCTTAAATTTATCAGCTACCAAATATTTGGTGCTAGATGAAACTGATAGAATGTTGGATATGGGGTTTACTCCACAAATAGAGTTAATTTTAAAGTTTGTTCCAAAAGATCATCAAACTTTATTATTTTCAGCAACATTACCTCAAAATATTGTCAGAATTTCAGAAAGATATTTAAATAAACCTCAAAGGATTTCAACAGGATCAACATCAGTTCCTATTGCTAAAATTAAACAGGAAACTCTTCAAGTTTTTAAAGAAAATAAATATGATGAATTGGTAGATCAATTTATAGCAAGAAAAGGATCAATATTAGTTTTTGTTAAAACTAAAAGAGGTGCTGATAAAATGGTTAAGCGCCTTAAAGAAGAAGGTCATTCAGCTGATGCTATTCATGGAGACCTTCGTCAAAGTAAAAGAGATCGTGTAATCACTTCATTTAGAAAAGGTCTTAAGAGAATACTAATTGCAACGGATGTTGCTGCAAGAGGATTAGATATTCCTCTAATTCAACATGTAATCAATTATGACTTACCACAAGTTCCAGAAGATTATGTTCACAGAATTGGAAGAACTGCTAGAGCAGGAACAGAGGGCTCTGCTTTAACTTTTTTAACTCCTGATGATAGATCAATGTGGAACGAAATTAGTAAATTAATTGATCCAAACTTTAAGCCTGCACCACGGGGAGCAAGAGGAGATTCAAGGGGAGGCAAAAAAGGAAAAGTTCCATATAACAAAAAAAGAAAATTCAGAGATGAAAAAAAATCTAGCTATGGCAGATCAAGTTCTTCATCAAGAGATGGAGAGAAAAAAAGCTTTGGTTACAAAGGAAAATCTAGTTTTGGTGATAAATCGAAACCATCTAGCTATGGCAGATCAAGTTCTTCATCGAGAGATGGAGAGAAAAAAAGCTTTGGTTACAAAGGAAAATCTAGTTTTGGTGATAAATCGAAACCATCTAGCTATGGCAGATCAAGTTCTTCATCGAGAGATGGAGAGAAAAAAAGCTTTGGTTACAAAGGAAAATCTAGTTTTGGTGATAAATCGAAACCATCTAGCTATGGCAGATCAAGTTCTTCATCGAGAGATGGAGAGAAAAAAAGCTTTGGTTACAAAGGAAAATCTAGTTTTGGTGATAAATCGAAACCATCTAGCTATGGCAGATCAAGTTCTTCATCAAGAGATGGAGAGAAAAAAAGCTTTGGTTACAAAGGAAAATCTAGTTTTACAAAAAAAGTTGAATTGAAGCCAACTGGTTTCACAAATAACCCAAAGTATTTTGGGAAAAAAACATCTGAAAGTTCGTCAGCTGGTGCAGATAAAAAAAGCTCTAGTTTTGATGGAAAGAAGAAGTTTAAAAGTAGAAGTGATAGACCTAAGAATTTTACCTTCAAAAAACACAGTCAAAAAAGAGCTAAAGTCTAAGACTTTTTAGATTTCTCTTTTTTATTTTTTCTTTTCTCTTTCAGGCTTAATTTAGGTTTTTTAGCAGTACTCGAATCTTTAAATGATTTTCCACTGTATCTTTTTGACATATCCCAATCTTATAACGGCTTAATAAACAAATACAAAACTTTCATTTCTAGAGTTCTAAATTTTCATAGGACACACACCTAAGGTTGTATTCAGATAGTACTGTCAAAAAATGATCTATAAGTAGTCTTTTACAAATATAAATCTGCTTAGAATATAATTGTAAATTAACAATTTATTATCTTTTAACTTAAGTTAAAATTATATAGCATTTGATCACAATGATATAGAGGGGGTAAATTGAGTACAATTGGACTAGTGACAATGTATCTAATTATTCAGTTAGTGGTATTTTTTTGTATATTACCAATAGATGTTAATCGAAAAAGAAAATTTTTAATCCCAGCAAATGAGATTGGAGCACCTGAAAATCCTAAACTTCTTAAAAAGACTTTTTATTCCATTGGTATTACGACTATTATTTTCACAATAATTTGCTTATTGATGAAATATGAATATTTAGATTTAACAGATATAATCAGTTAAAAAAAACCCCCAGAAATTTCTTTCTGACGGTTCTAATTTTTCTAGGTAACTAGACTGTTTGGAATGGTTTTACATTCTCATTCACTAGTTCATTAAGTATTGTTTTATCTAACATTATTGAACTTGCTACATCTTCATACATCTAATTTTATGTCATTTAACAAAGTAAACTCTAAGGAGATTCAAATCTGGCACATCTTTCATAGTAGATTAAAGTTAGTTGAAAGAGGTGACTTCGATTTAGAGGTGGGTTAGGTTTAGTTGTGAAAAAACTAATTTTAATTTTCATTATCCTGTCAGCATGTTCCACACCTAATTCTAGATCTGATGCATACTATGAAGCAGTAGCAGGTCATATTGCTCAAACTGTCTTATCAGGAGATTGTAATTCTAAATGTATATCTTCTATTGTTAGTTCCGATCTAAAACATGCAACTTATATGCAAGCAATTAACGTTATTGATAAAGTAAGTAAGTTATTACCTAGTATTTATGATGCTATAAAAAAAGAGTTAGTAGTTAGAGTGGATGAAAAATATAAAAAAGAGATAATAAAATGAAAAAAATATTATTTATAATTCTACCAGTACTACTGGTGTTAATTTATATCTTTAGTGCAATGAATTCATTTCATCAAATTCATAAAGGTATTTATTACAATGATAAAAAATTAATTAAAGAATATGTCGAATGGAATGAATTAAGAGATAATTTTAAAGATTATTTAAATATTATATTACTGAAAAAAACCCAAAAAGATAAAAGTTTTAAAAATCTAGGTGAACTTGGAATATTAGTTACAGGATTTGCGGGTAAATTTATAGAATATACAATTGATGCTTATTTAAATCCCGAAGGTTTAAGTTTATTACTAGAAAAAAGTGAAAAGAAAGATGAGATACCTGAACCAACATTAATTACGCTCTTTGGTAGTTTTACTATTATGAATTTTAATGGATTAAGTTCTTTTTATATCAATTACGAAAATGAAGGGGAGGAATTTCCAATTTTCTTTAATAGACAAGGTTTAAAGTGGAAAATAACTCAAATTGAATTCCCAGAAAGTTTATTCGACGATTTAAAATAATCTTGCTAAATCTCTATTATTTAGTCTTAATTTTTTTTCTTTCTGCCTTAACAAGCTCCTCATATTCTGCTTCTTTTTTCGCTTTTTTTAATATTATATTTTTTTTGGAAGAACCAAATATTCCTAAAATTAACATATGAATATAAGCAAAAGGAAATAGAAAAATGATATATAGAATAATCATAACTGGATTATGTCTGTGAAAAAGTCCAATCAAACCTCTAAAACTCCAATAAATTGTTAGTAAAAAAATTATACCTAATACATCATATCCATCCATAGGACTCTCCTTATTAATTATTTATTACTAAAATTTTATCCTCAAATAAAATCGATAAAAATATAAAATGACTACTCTTAATTTTAAGGCATACTTTTTTTCTCTCATTTATCAGATCCCTTAACAAACAACAAAACATCAAATGCTTCAAGAAGAAAATTTCATACAACTATAAGGTTAAAAAAATATTATTGAGGAGTGACTATCAATCAGTTAGGATAATTTATGACAAAATCATCAAGTCAATTTATTATTCTTCGAAGAGTTCACAATAAGCTTTTAGATGTTCTGGTAAGTTATAAAGTTTATATTAATCATAAACAGGTCGGCAAAATTCGTAATGGAGAAGAGTTAAAAATTAAAGTTAATAGTGGAATACAAAATGTTCAATTGAAAGTTGTTTTAGAAACAAGCAATGAATTAAAAGTTTTAGTAAAAAATAAAAATGTTTATCTAGAGTGTGGTAATAGTGGAGGTATTAAATTTTTTGGGGGAAATTGGCTTTATCTAAAAGAAAGAGCATAATTACCTATATCATTTATATGTTTGAAGGTATTTTTCAAATTAATAGGTGTTGTTCTTCGGTAGTTTTAGAAGGGGTGTTTTGTGTTAGAGTTTTCATTAATCAAATGGAGTTAATAAATGTCTAACTATCACTGTTCAAGTTGTAACAAAGGTGTCATGTATAAAAGTAGAGGCTTTCTCTATTTTTTGTTTTGGCCATGGACAATAATGTTTATGAAAAAAAGATGTCCAATTTGTGCGACACTAGTTACCAATCATCATTGTGGAAGTTGTAAAAAAAAAGTTATGTATAAAGATAGAGGTTTTCTTTTCTTTATGCTTTGGCCATGGACAATATTGTTTATGAAAAAACAATGCTCTAAATGTGGAGCAGAAGTTACAACAACATAAATTTGTCAATTTTTTTTTAAAAATTAACAACCATAAAACAAAAACGTCCTCTGTATTTAACAATAGGGTGTTTTCGTAATTGTTAAGTTTAAATGGAGAGTTAGTTCGTGAAAAAGTTATTTCTTATAGTTTTTTTTTTCATTAATTCATTCATTGTTAATATAAGTAACTCCTCAGAAATAATTAAATATCCTTTACCAGAGATTACAAATTACCCCCCATCTATAACTGGTGGTCATTCTCAAACGTGGGATATTACACAAGGAAAAGATGGCAAATTATATTTTGCAAATAGTTATGGTCTCCTTATTTATGATGGTAAAGAATGGAAATTTTTACTTCTTGATAATAAGTATTCCGCAAGATCACTTGATGTAGACGACGATGACAACATAATAGTTGGTAGTTTAGGTGAATTTGGTTTTATTTCAAATGATGGAAATGGTAACATAGAATATTCATCACTTAAAGGATTATTAAATGAAGAAAATAATAATGAAGATAAAATTTATGAAACTTTTTCTTTAAATAATAATGAAATTTTTTTTAGATCACTAAATAAATTATTTTTTTATAAGAATAAAAAAATATCTATAGTTAATAAAGTTAAAAAAAAAACATTTGGTGTGTCAAGGTATCTAAATGACAAACTATACGTTGCAATTAATAGTTTGGGAATAGCACTAATTGAAGATAAAAAACCTGTCATAATTGATAATTCTGAAATTTTTAATAATAAAAGTATTTCTGGATTTCATATGTCTAAAGAAAATAATTTAATTGTGTTTACAAGAAAATCAGGAGTTTATAAGGAAATAAAAAATGAGTTTGTAAAAATTGATAATGAAATAATAGATAGTATAGGTGTAATTTATAGAACTTATAATTTAAAGAAAAATAAAATTGGTTTGGCAACTTATGAAGGTTTATATATTTTAGATATAGATTTTAAACCATTAATATTTTTAGACAGAGACTCAGGTTTAAGAATTGATAATGTAAGAATTGTATTTGAAGACAAAGACGAAAATATTTGGTTAGGATTGGATGATGGAATAGTTAAAATCAATACTAATTCATTTTTTAAATATCTTCCAAAGGGATTTAATAATTTAAATAATACCCCTCTCTCAATGGATAGTTTTAATAACTACTTATACGTTGGAACGCCTATAGGTATAAATAAACTTGTAATTAATCAAGATTCTATATTAAGACAAAAATTTATAGAAATTGCAGAGACAGAAGTTAGGACACAAGTTTGGAGTTTATATAACAATGGTACTGATCTTTTAGTTGGTTCTAATCTTGGTCTAGGTAAAATTGATATTAATGATAATTATGAGCAACTTATTGATATTAAATTAACAGGTTGGGTTTATTATGGCATTAAAGAAAGCAAAATATTTGAAGATTATCTATATGTATTGTCAGATAATGGTGTTTTTATTGTCAATAAAAAGCAACCTAATAAATATAAAATTATACATAATATTAAAAATGTTTCACATATTGAAGAATTAATTGATAAAAATGAAATTTGGTTGGCAGTTCCAAAAAAAGGTGTCTACCGCATAAAATTATCATCAAAAGATATAGAGCAGTTAAATGAATCAGAAGTAAAAGAGTATGATGATACATATTTATTAAAAAAAGGGAAAATAAAAGTTTTAAAAATTTATGACAAACTAATTTTTAAAACACAGGATAAGTATTATCAATTTAATGAAAAAAGTGAATCTTTTTATGTAAGTGAATTTTTTGACTCTGTACCAAATATAGATGAAAAAACTATATGGGAAATTAAAAAAACTAGGAATAATACTTATTGGATGTATTTTGACGAGTTAAAAAATGACAAGCGTATTCAAACATTTTATGAATTAAATGAGTCCCTTAATTTTAAAAAACTTCCTTTTAATTCACTTTCACATCACCTCTCAGCAAAATTTTATTTCATTGAAGATCTAAACTTAATTGGAAGCACTGAAGGTGTTGTTGTTATTGGTAACTTATCTAATAAAAGAAAACAAGGAAAAACTATATTTTCATCTATTAAAAATAATGACAAATCTATTTACAACCTTGGACCTAAAAAAGATTTATTTGATGAAGAATTTATAATTAAAAATTTATTTAATTATAATGAAAATAAATTTTCTTTTAAAGTATCTTTAACAGATTATATAAATGAAAAGAATAATCAATTTAAATATAAATTAGAGGGTTATGAAAATGATTATTCAAAATTCTCTAAAAATGAAATTATTACTTATACCAATTTACAACCAGGAAATTATAAATTCTATATTCAGGGAATTAGTTCTGAAGGAATAATTACAAATCCTGAAGTGTACTCTTTCAAAATTAATCCACCGTGGTGGCAAAGTAAAATATTTTATTTATCTGAGATTTTATTTTTTCTAATCTTATTATCAGTAACTTTATTCTTAAAAAAATCTGGTAAAGCAACAATTATTGCAACCTCAATATCATTCATGATGATTTTAGCATTATTTGAATATATCAATTTTTTAGTTGATCCATTAATTTTGCTTTATTCCAACGGTGTTCCAGTATTTACTATTTTTTCTAAAATTATATTAGGGGTATTATTATTGCCACTAGAAAGATTAATGAATAAAATGTTAGATTATGTTTCTAACAGCAATTTTTTTCAAAAATTAACATCAATTAAAAAATAAAAATCCACCAAACTTCATTGCAGATTTATAGTGCAGACATAAAAAAAACCCCCGAAGTGTTTAACAACAGGGGTTTTATAATTTTTAGGTCTAAATAGACGGGATTACATTCTCATGCATAGGTTGATTAAGTATTGATTTACTTAACTTTTCCTAAAATTGTTCATCTATGTTCATCTAAATTAAGGTCAAATCCCAAAGCAATTCAAAAGATGAATTCGTTGTTAGATAGAATTATTAATGAATTGTAGAAGAGAACTACTCAGGATATTTTTTTTGTGCTTTTGCTTTCCCTATTTTCTTTTTTTTTTCATTTTTGGCAGTCACAGTCCAAACATAAGTGTGTTTTCCATTTGGTGGACAAGGACTTTTGTATTTAAAAGCACCAGGTTCAATAGTAGTTTGACCAGTATATTCAACTTTGCCACCACCATGATTATAAGGTGATTGTTTATCCTTCATTCTGAACTGAAGAGTTTTTGTGCCTTCAGGAACATTTGTAAGTGTAAATATTGGGTTATCAACTTTGTTAGGATTTCCAGAGGTACACAATTTTAAATTACCCCACTCGAACGCTAGTCCAAACTCAGCAGCATTAACTGTAGAAGTTAAAAAAAATAATGAAATAAATATTCTGATTAAAAGTTTCATTACAATAAATTTATGGACTAATGAGAGAACTGTATACAAAAAAAAACCCCCAATTAAGGGGGTTTTTATAATTCTTAAGTCTTAGATAGACGGGATTACATTCCCATGCCACCCATGCCACCCATGCCGCCCATTCCACCAGGCATTCCACCAGGCATTCCACCAGCACCAGAATCTTTGTCATCTGGTTTGTCAGCAATCATGGCTTCAGTAGTTACAAGTAATCCAGCAATTGAAGCTGCATCCTGTAAAGCTGTTCTTACAACTTTAACAGGATCGATGATACCTTTTGCAAACATATCAACATAATCTTCATTCTGAGCATCGTAACCTTGGTTCTTTTTATTTTGTTCAAGTAGTTTTCCAACTACAACCGATCCATCAACTCCAGCATTTAAAGTTATTTGTCTAATAGGAGCCTGTAAAGCTTTAGCCACTAATGTAACACCAGCTTTTTGATCGTCTCCTTTAACTTTAAGTGAGCCTAGACTTTGTGAAGCGTATAAAAGAGCGCAACCACCACCAACTACTATTCCTTCTTCAACAGCAGCTCTAGTTGCGTTAAGAGCATCTTCAACTCTATCTTTTCTTTCTTTAACTTCTACTTCAGTTGCACCACCAACTTTGATTATAGCAACTCCACCAGCAAGTTTTGCTAGTCTTTCTTGAAGTTTTTCTCTGTCATAATCAGAAGTTGTTTCACCAACTTGTTGTTTAATTTGAGCACATCTAGCTTCAATCTCAGATTTTTTACCGCTACCACTAATGATAGTACTGTTATCTTTATCAACTTTTACTCTTTTACAAGAACCAAGGTCAGTAAGTTTAACATTTTCAAGCTTAACTCCGATGTCTTCAGAAATAACCTGACCACCAGTTAAGATTGCGATATCATCAAGCATTGATTTTCTTCTATCACCAAAACCTGGAGCTTTAACAGCAACAACTTTTAAACCACCTCTAAGTTTATTTACAACAAGAGTTGCAAGAGCTTCGCCCTCAACATCTTCTGAAATAATCATTAGTGGCCGTCCAGCTTGAACAACAGCTTCTAAAAGTGGAACCATTGGCTGTAAGTTAGTTAATTTCTTTTCATGTAATAGAATAAAAGGATTTTCTAACTCAGTAGTCATTTTATCAGCATTAGTGATAAAGTATGGCGATAAATATCCTCTATCAAACTGCATACCCTCAACAACATCTAGCTCAGTTTCTATTCCTTTTGCTTCCTCAACAGTGATAACACCTTCATTACCAACTTTTTGCATCGCTTTTGCAATCATGTTACCAATTTCTTTATCACCATTAGATGAAATAGTACCAATTTGAGCAATCTCATCACTATCTTTTACTTTTTTAGCCGAAGCAATTAGACTGCCTTTAACATGTTCTACTGCTGCATCAATCCCTCTTTTAACATCCATAGGGTTCATACCTGCAGTCACATATTTTACACCTTCTTTAACAATTGCTTGTGCTAAAATGGTTGCTGTAGTTGTTCCATCACCAGCTTCTTCATTTGTTTTGTTAGCAACTTCCTTAACCATTTGAGCGCCCATGTTTTCAAATTTATCTTCTAAATCAATTTCTTTAGCAACTGAAACACCGTCTTTAGTAATTCTTGGTGCACCATAAGATTTATCAATAACTACATTTCTACCTTTTGGTCCAAGTGTAACTTTTACTGTATTTGCAAGGATATCAACACCTCTTATCATTGCAGCTCTTGCTTCAGAGTCAAATTTTATAACTTTTGCCATTTTATTTTCTCCTTTTAATTAAATTATTTTCCTGAAATACCCATAATGTCAGACTCTTTCATTATGCTGTATTCTTTGCCATCGATTTTGATTTCAGTTCCTGACCATTTGCCAAAAAGAACTTTGTCTCCAACTTTAACATCCATTGGAATTAACTTTCCATCTTCAGTTTTTGCTCCACCACCAACAGCAATAACTTTACCTTCTTGAGGTTTTTCTTGTGCTGTATCAGGGATAATTATTCCTCCAGCAGTTTTTTCACTACTGTCTAAAACTTGTATTAAAACTCTATCGTGTAACGGTTTAAATTTCATAAATTCTCCTTTTAATATGCGACTCATATAGCTATTAGCCTCACTATTTCAAGGTTAAGTAAAAAAAATATGTGAGCCAAAAAACCAGAGAAATTGTGTTTTTTATGAGTTATACCTGCCACAATGAGTGAAAACTTAGATAATAACGGATTAAAGTCAATTGCTGAGAACTATGATATTTTCTATATTGATTTATGGGGTGTTATTCACAACGGAATAAACCTTCATAAAAATGCAATTGAAGCCTTAAAAGAAATTACTAAAGCAAAAAAAAAATATGTTCTCTTAACTAACGCACCACGACCCAATAAAACTGTAAAGTCATTTTTGGAAAAAATGGGAATGAATAAAGAAATTAGAGAAAATGTATATTCATCAGGAGAAGCGGCATTGAGTTATTTAAAAAAAAACTTATTAGATGATAAATTTTATCATTTAGGACCTCCTAGAGATTTTGATTTATTTTTAGATTTTAAAAAAAATCAGACTCAAGATATTAAAGAAAGCTTTTATTTGTTGTGCACAGGTTTATTTGAAGAACAAGGTGAGGATTTGAATTATTATAAAGAATTATTTAAAGAGCACATTAACAAGAAAATGATATGCACTAATCCAGATTTAATTGTTGATAGAGGTGAGAAAAGAGAATTGTGTGCAGGGTCAGTAGCATTAGTTTTTGAAAAAATGGGAGGAAAGGTTATATATTTTGGAAAACCATTTCCTGAAGTTTACAATCAGTCAATTGATAATAAGAAAAAAAAGTTTTGTCAATTGGTGACAATTTGAACACAGATATTAAAGGAGCAAATCTTTTAAATTATGATTCATTAATAATATCAAATGGTGTTCATAAAGATGAAATTAAAAAAGAAGGAATAGATATAGTTTTAAAAAAATATGAAGTTGTTGTAAATTTTATTCAAACAGAACTTAAATGGTAAAATGATGAAACTATATAAAAATTTTGATATTTCTAAAAATCACAAAAGATCAATAATTTTAATTGGAAATTTTGATGGTGTTCATGTGGGCCATCAAAAATTATTTAAATTAGCAAATAGTTATAAAAAAAAATTTAATCTAAATATTGGTGTTTTAACATTTGAGCCAATGCCCAAAATGTTTTTTAATAAAGATATAAAAAACTTCAGAATTTCAAATATTAATCAAAAAAATATAATTCTAAAAAG
Source organism: Candidatus Pelagibacter sp. Uisw_090 (assembly GCF_047717845.1). GTDB lineage: Bacteria > Pseudomonadota > Alphaproteobacteria > Pelagibacterales > Pelagibacteraceae > Pelagibacter. The sequence continues at coordinate 1,107,175 of NZ_CP159810.1, read as the reverse complement.
CCTGGGAGTTGACTTTATAATTACTCAAAAATTTGATAAAATATTTTCTAAGATTAAATCTGACTTTTTTATTAAAAAAATTTTATCTGAAAAATTGGAGGCACAATATATATTTGTTAGTAATAATTTTAAATTTGGAAATAAAAGAGAGGGTGATGTTAATCAATTAATTAAAAATGAAAAAATTTATGATTATAAAATAGTAAAACCGCAACCGTTAATATTGAGTCAAAAAATTATTTCTTCTACATACATCAGATCTCTTTTGGAAAGGGGGAATTTAAAAAAAACCAATAAACTATTGGGAAGAAATTGGGCGATTGAAGGAATGGTTCAAAAGGGCAGACAACAAGGAAAAAAGATTGGTTTTCCAACCTGCAACATAGATGTTAAGGATTATGTTATTGCTATGCCAGGTGTGTATGCGGTCAAAGTAAACCGAAAAAACTCCAATAAACCTTTGAAAGCGATTGCAAACCTGGGTTATAGACCGACTTTTAACCAAAAAAAGATATTATTAGAGGTTCATATTTTCAATTTTTCTGGAAATCTTTATAATAAGTATTTATCAATTGAATTCACAAAATTTATTAGAAAAGAAAAAAAATTCAAAAACGTTAATCAATTAAAAAAACAAATTCAAAGTGATCTAAAAGTCGCTAAAAGAAGTTAAAATGAGTAAAGAAAATATAAATTTACCAAAAACAGCTTTCTCCATGAAAGCTAACTTACAGAATAAAGAGCCTGAAATTTTAGATTATTGGAAAAAAATTGATCTTTATAAAGAGTTAAGAAAATCTAGCAAAGGTAAGGAAAAATTTATACTCCACGATGGACCTCCATATGCAAATGGAAACATTCATATGGGTACAGCGTTAAATAAAATTTTAAAAGATATAATTGTTAGGTTTCATCAAATGGATGGTAAAGATTCAGTATATGTTCCAGGATGGGATTGTCATGGACTACCTATTGAATGGAAAATTGAAGAACGTTATAAAAAAAATAAAAAAAATAAGAATGAAGTTCCAATTACAGAATTTAGAAAAGAGTGTAGAGATTTTGCACAAAAATGGATTGAAGTTCATAAAACACAATTTAAAAGATTGGGTGTTATAGGTGATTGGGATAATCACTATGCAACCATGAGCTTTGATGCAGAAGCACAAATCGTAAGAGAGTTAGGTAAGTTTTTAAAAGAAGGAAGTCTTTATAGAGGATTTAAACCTGTTCTTTGGTCTACAGTTGAGAAAACTGCTTTAGCAGATGCTGAAGTAGAATATCAAGATCATAAATCAGATACGATCTATGCTAGTTTTCCTATTAAAAAAACAAATTTAAAAGAATTAGAAGGTACGGAGATTGTCATATGGACAACTACGCCCTGGACAATACCAGCGAACAAAGCTTTAGCTTATAATGAAGCTTTAGATTATTTAGTAATTCATTTAAATGATGATGGAGATTTTAAAGATAAAAAAATAGTGATTGCGGAGGCGTTATTAGATTCTGTTATTAAAGACTGTGATATCAAAAGTTATAAAGAAATTAAAAAATTTAAAGGGAAAGATTTTAAAGATACAATTTGTAGTCATCCATTTTTAAATCTTGGTTATGATTATGAAATTCCAATGCTTGAAGCAAGGTTTGTTACAACTGAACAAGGAACAGGTATCGTTCACTGTGCGCCTAGTCATGGTCCCGATGATTTCAATCTTTGTTTAAAACATGGTATTAAAGCAATTGAGACAGTTGATGGTGATGGAAAATATACTAAAAATCTTCCTTTATTTGAAGGAACACATATTTTTAAAGCAAACCCGATTGTTATCGAAAAATTAAAAGCACAAAAAAAACTACTATTTAATGGAGAGTTAATTCATTCATATCCCCATTCTTGGAGATCAAAAGCTCCACTCGTTCATAGAGCAACTCCCCAATGGTTTATTTCTATGGAAAGTCATGGTCTAAGAAAAAAAGCACTAAAAGCATTAGATGACACTACTTTTTACCCTGACAAAGGTAGAGAAAGAATAAAGGCAATGATCGAAACAAGGCCTGACTGGTGCGTTTCAAGACAAAGAGTTTGGGGAGTTCCGTTACCTATATTTGTCCATAAAACTACTAAAGAAATTTTAGCTGATGATGAGGTAAATGAAAATATTGCAAGTATTTATGAAAAAGAGGGCTCTGATTGTTGGTTCTCTGATGATCCACAAAGATTTTTAGGAGATAAGTATAAAGCAGAAGATTATGATAAAATAAGTGACATTGTTGAGGTATGGTTTGATAGTGGTTGTACGCATGCATTTGTTTTAGAAAAAAGAGAAGATCTTCAATGGCCTGCATCAATGTATCTAGAGGGATCTGATCAACATAGAGGTTGGTTTCATTCATCATTGCTAGAGTCATGTGGAACCAGAGGTAGAGCTCCCTATGAATCGATATTATCACATGGATTTGTCGTAGATGGCAAAGGTCTTAAAATGTCTAAATCTGTGGGAAATGTTATAGCACCAGAAGATATTTTAAAAAAATATGGTGCTGATATTTTAAGAATATGGGTTGCTTCGTCAAACTATGCTGAAGACTTAAGAATTGATTATTCTATTTTAGAACAACATGCAGATTCTTATAGAAAGATTAGAAATACATTTAGATATTTACTTGGAAACTTAAATGATGATTTTAAGAAAATTGATCTTGAAAAATTAGATTTAAATCAATTACCAGAGTTAGAGCAATATATGCTTCACAGAGTTTATGATTTAAATGAAAATTTTAAAAATTATTTTAAGTCATATGACTTTCATAATCTTTACAAAGAACTTTTGAATTTTTGCACAGTAGACTTATCTGCATTTTATTTTGATATTAGAAAAGATGCTTTGTATTGTGATTCAAAAAATTCAGAGAGAAGAAAAAGTAGCATTATTGTATTAAATATAATTTTAGAATCTCTGATTAAATGGTATGCACCTATACTTTCCTTTACAACAGAAGAAATTTTTACACTTATAAATAAAGATAAAAAAAGTATTCATCTAGAAAAATTCATGGAATTTCCAAAATCATTTGAAAATGAAAAATTAAACAAAAAATGGGTTGAGTTAAAAAAAATTAGAGATATTTGTAATATAAGCATTGAAGCAAAAAGAGCGAATAAAGAAATAGGATCAAGCTTAGAAGCAAACTTAACTATTAATTTAAATAAAAATTTATATGAAATTTCAAATAATATTGATTTTTCAGAGCTATGCATCACATCCTCAGCAATCGTAGAGCAATCAGACATTGAAGAAGTAATAGTTAAAACAACTAAAGCTGAAGGCAATAAGTGTCCAACTTGTTGGAAAATCAATGAAGAAAAGTGTGAAAGACACTCAAGTTAGCAACAAAAGTAATGAATAAAACCAGACTAAAAACTTTTTTTTTAAATTTTACAATTTTAATAGGAGTATTTCTAATTGATAGAGTGTCTAAGTTTTATATCTTAAAGTTAGCGGAAGTGGAAGGCTCAGTAGACATATATGTTACACCTTATTTAAATTTATTTTTAATTTGGAATAAAGGAATAGCTTTTGGTTTGCTTTCTGTGAATGAAAGTATGATGTATAATATAATTACACTCGTGATTTGTCTTATTGTTATAGTTATTTTATTTATGATGTGGAAAAATGATAATATTAAAACTTATTTTTTAGCTTTAGTTGCGGGAGGGGCACTAGGTAATCTTTATGATCGAATAGTTCATACGGCAGTCCCAGATTTTATTGATCTTCATTTCAATGGGTTTCATTGGTTTGTTTTTAATGTGGCCGACATATTTATTACCATTGGTATTTTTTGCCTTATTTTAGTAGAACTTTTCTATAATAATAAAAATATAAATGAATAAAATTAAGCCAGTAATAGTTATTTTTTTAACATTATTGTTTTTAAATGCTTGTAGTGCTATTTCTGGAGGAATTGGAGCTAGCAAAAAAAAAGGAAGTGATGAATTTTTAGTAGAAAAAAAAGCTCCCTTGGTTTTACCACCTAGTTTTGGAGAGTTGCCAGAGCCTAGAAAAAAAATAGATGAAAATATAGCATCAACTAAAGAAAATACCTTAAGCATTAAAGATATAATTGATCAAAGCTCTTCTATAGATTCAGATATAGATAAAAATAAATCGAATAATTCAAAAGAAAAATTAATTATTAAAAAAATTATAGAACAATAATGATACTTAAAAATTTTTTAAATATAAAGAATAATAAAATAATAAAAAAAGATTTTCTAAATTTATTAAAAGATCAGCCTCAACTTTTTGAAACATTAAAGCCTACTTACAGATATAGTTATTCTAAAAAAAAAATCTCTAAGTATAAAAAATTTTCCAATATAAGAGTAATTGGAATGGGAGGTTCAATTTTGGGGACTGAAGCAATTTATAATTTTTTAAAAAAAAAAATTAAAAAAAAACTAACTTTTGTGAATAATCTAAATAGCAATGCAGACTATTTTCAAGATAAAAATATTAATTTAAATTTAATTATATCTAAATCTGGAAATACCATAGAGACAATAGCAAATGCAAACACGCTAATAAAGAATAGGGATAGTAATATTGTAATTACAGAAGATAAGGATAGCTATTTAACCAATTTAGCAAACAAGCTTAAAGCAGAAATCTTTGAGCACCAAAATTATGTAGGTGGAAGGTATTCAGTCTTATCTGAAGTGGGAATGCTACCTGCAGAATTGATGAATTTAAATGAAGGTAAATTCAAACAATTTAATAATCTTATTAAAAATAAAACATTTGTAAATAATCTTGTTAATAATGTAGCGGCAACTTTAAATTTAATCAAAGATAGTAAATATAATTCTATAATTCTAAATTATGATGAGCAGTCAGAAAATTTATTTAAGTGGTATCAACAATTAATAGCAGAAAGTTTGGGTAAAAAATCTAAAGGACTTTTGCCGATTGTGTCATCTATGCCAAAAGATAATCATAGTTTAATGCAACTATATTTAGATGGTCCTAAAAAAAGTTTTTATACTTTTTTTAATGTTTTGGAAAATAAGGTAATAAAAATAAACAATCACAATATTCTCAATAGTCATAAATACATGAGAAATCAGTCGATAGAAAAAATTAAACAATCTCAAATGTTGGCTACTGAAAAAGTTTTTACATCAAAAAAGATACCCTTTAGAAGCTTTAGAGTTTTAAAGCGAGATGAGAAATCACTAGGTGAACTATTTTGTTTTTTTATTTTAGAGACAGTTTTACTTGGTAGAGCCTTAAATGTTAATCCTTTTGATCAACCTTCAGTCGAATTAATAAAAAAAGAAACAAAATTTTTTTTAGCCTAAAGTTTTGCCAAAAATAATTTTTGAAATACCGTAATTTTTTTCTATTATAATATTAAATTCATTAGGAAATATATCTTCTTCTTTTTTGTGTCTGTGAATTATTATAATACCGTTATCTTTTAGTAATTCTAATTTGATGATTGTATCTAATAGATCTACTAATTTTTTTTCTTTGAAGGGTGGGTCCATAAAAATTATATCAAATTTATTATTCAATGCTTTCAATGTATTTTCTGCAAAAATATCTTTTTCTATGATGATTGAAGAGTTCTGCTGTTTTAGGTTGTCTATATTTTTTTTTAGAACAGTTAATACTTCTTTATAACTTTCTAAAAATGTAACTCTTCTAGCTCCTCTTGATAAGCATTCAAGCCCAAAAGATCCTATACCTGAAAATAAATCAAGAACATTTGAGTTTTCAAGATCTATATTCAATAATTTGGAATGCTTGATTATATTAAAAATAGATTCCTTAGTTAAGTCTTTAAGAGGTCTTGTTGATTTATCGTTAGGAGGTAGAATTTTTTTACCTTTGTAGTTCCCTGAAATTATTCTCATTCATCTATAACCTTATATCCAATATCTTTTCTAAAAAATCCACCACTCCAATTGAGCTTGCTAATGTGATTAAAGATTTTATCTCTACTTTCTTTGAAGTTAGAAGACAAGCTAACAAAGTTAATTACTCTTCCACCATTTGAATAAATCTTATTTTCAATTTTTTTAGTTCCTGCGTGATAAATAAAATCACCTTTAGCTAAATCAAGCTTTTCAGTATTTTCAATTAGTATATTATTGTTATATTTATCAGGGTAACCTTTTGAACAAAGAACAATGCATAAACTTTTTTTGTTATACCATTCTATTTTTAAGTTTTTTAATTTTTCATTACAACATGCCTCTATAATTTCTAGTAAATCTGTTTTTAATTTTGGCAAAATTGTCTGACATTCTGGATCTCCCATTCTCACATTGTATTCGATTAAAAATGGTTCATCCTTCACTATCATTAAGCCTGCGTATAAAAAGCCCTTATAATTAGATCCCATCTTCTTCAGCGCTTTGATAGTGGGTTCTATTATTTTGTTTAATATTTTTTTTTCAAGGACTTGATTTATTAATCGCGATGGAGAATAAGCCCCCATACCTCCTGTGTTATCCCCTTTGTCTCCTTCCAAAACTCTTTTATGGTCCTGTGCAGTTTCAAAGTTTTTAATTTCTTTCCCATCACTAATTATAAAATAGCTCATTTCTTCACCAATAAGAAATTCTTCTATTAATACATTCTTAGCTATTCCAAATTTTCCGTTAAAAATTTCTTTTATAGCGGTATTTGCACTATCTTTATTCTCACAAATATAAACACCTTTCCCAGATGCAAGACCATCTGCCTTAACAACTAATGGAAACTGAGTTTTATCTAAAAAAACAACTGCTTCGTTGCAGTTTTCAAATATTCCAAAATTAGCAGTAGGAATTTTATAAATCTCACAAATTTTTTTGGTAAATATCTTAGAACCCTCAAGTTGAGAAGCAATTTTATCAGGACCGAAAACATTTATTTCTGTATCTTTAAAAAAATCCACTATACCATCCACCAGTGGTTTTTCAGGTCCCACTATTAGTAAACTTATTTTATTAGATATTAAAAATTCTTTAATTTTATTAAAATCAGAAATATCTATTGCAATATTTTCAGCAATTTCTGATGTGCCTGCATTGCCAGGAAAACAGTATATCTTTTCAATTTTTGAAGACTTTTTAATTGATTCGCATATAGCATGTTCTCTTCCGCCACTTCCAATTATTCCAACTTTCATATAGATGTATATAAACTAAAAATGAATAAAAAATTAGCAAAATTAAAATATTTACCAAATAATTTTGAAATTATTGAAAATGGTGATCATGTTGTTTGTGCGGTATCTGGAAAATTGATTAGTTTAGAAATTCTTAATTATTGGAATGTGGAGCTTCAAGAGCCTTACTATTCTTATATAGAAGCTCATAAAAAAAAGGAGAGCAATTAAGTATTTACTTCCATCTATTGTGAGACCATATCCACTGCCCAGGATTTTTTAGAATCATTTTTTCCAACCAAATATTCAGATCTCTAGTAATTTTTTCAATTGGGGTATTTCTTTTAAATTCTATAGGTTTTTCAATTTTAATATTGAAATTTATATTATTGTGTCTTTCAATATAAATTGGCACCACCTTACAATTAAATTTTTTTATAAATTGTGCTGGAATAGTTGTTGTAAATGCGTCTTCATCAAAAAATTTAGATTTTATTCCTTCTGAAACTCTCTGGTCTATCATCAAGGCTATTGAATAGCCTTTCTTATATAACCTTAATAATTCTCTAACTCCACTTGTTCCTTTTTTAATTTGTTTTTTACAAATATATTTTTTTCTAATTTTTTCCATTAATACATTTAAAAAAATATTATTCAAAGGACGATATATTGCTGACAAATTTACACCAGATTTTTCAATTTCCATTGCCATTAATTCAAAGTTACTGAAATGACCAGATACGAAAATTACTGGGTTTTTTTCAAGTTTTATTTTTTCAAGGATTTCAGTTCCCACTATATTAATATTAGATTTAAACTTATTATTTCTAAAATCTTTAAGGAACATATATTCAGACAATGTTCTTCCGTAATTATTCCACATATTTTTTGTAATATCATTCATTTCTAATGAATTAATTTTAGGAATAGCTCTTTGGATGTTTGACTCAATGATTTTTCTAGATCTAAAGATAGGACCAAAAGATTCAGATAATTTTCCACCAATATAAGATGAAATTTTTAATCCTAAGATTTTATAAATAGAAAAAAGAAATGATATGATTAAAAATTCAAAAAAATATTTAATTTTTTTCATTTAATTCAATGAGTTTTTTTACAAGGCTTTTTTCATCTGATATTTCAAGACTAGATTTGACATAAAAAATTTTATTTTTGTTAAAATTGTCTAACCTTAAATAATCTTTTTCTGTTGTTATAATTTTTGCATTATATTTTTCTGCATTATACATTATTTCAATAAAATCTTTTTTTGAATATTGATAGTGATCTGGGTACTCTAAATCTTTAACAATTTTCAATTTATTATTTTGCAACATATCTATAAAGGTTTTATGATTTCCAATGCCTGAAAAGGCTAGATAATTTTGATTTTTATCAAATTCATCTATATTTAATAGGGCATATTTCCCACGATTAATGTTTATATTAGGATTAATTTTTTTAATTTTATCTCTAATTTCTTCTAAGTTTTCATTATTCCCATTTAAAAAAATATTTTCATAAAATTTTAGGTTATTGATACCCTCTCTTAACGGACCTGAGGGTATTGTTAATCCATTACCAATCCAGTTTAGATTATTAAAACAAACAATTTCCATATCATATTTAATAGAACTGTCTTGTAGCCCATCATCAAAGATGGCAACCTCAAAACCTTTTGATATTGCCTCATCCAGTGCGGTAATTCTTTTTAAAGCACAAAACAAAGTGCCATTTTTACTAAGCAATTTTTGTTCATCAATTTGATCTGTATATAATTTCTTAATAAAACAGGCTTTAATATTATTTTTATCTAAAATTTCTTTTATTTTGATGGCTAGAGATGTCTTTCCAGTTCCACCAATATAGATGTTGCCAATACAAATAGTTTTAATTTTGGGATTAGGTAGCTTAGGTTTTGATTTTATCTTAATGATTAAACTTAGAACAACCGAAAAAGGTAACAGTAGATAAGAATAAAGGGATGATTTTTTGAGGTCCCAGAATTTAGGTTTTTTTAATTTCATTATTTAATAAACTGTTTATCTCATCTTTAGTTTCATTGAGTATTTTTTTTCCCATTTTTTCAATTTTTAAATAACTCTTCTTGTTGTTAGGTTTAGTGATTAATTTGTCTAATAAATTGGTTAAGCTATTTACACCATTAACCTTATGAGCAATTTTCAGTTTATCAAGCAATCTGTATGTATCCTTAAAATTATCTATATTTGGTCCATATAAAATAGCTGAGCCAAAGTTAGTTGGTTCAAGTGGGTTTTGACCTCCTCTTCTAGAAAGTGATTTTCCCATAAAAACTATACTAGAGGCTTGGTAAAATTTTTTTGTTTCTCCATATGTATCCACCAAATATATATCTATGTTGTCTAATTTTTTTGGTTTTGTGCTGTGTAAAACAACATTCAAATTTAAATTTTTAATTTCATCAACTATTTTATTAACACGTTGAATATGCCTTGGTATTAATATGGTTAATAAATTTTTATATTTTTTTTTTAGTTTTATGTGAGTATTAGCGCATATAGTTTCTTCACCAGGATGCGTGCTAGAAGCACACCAGATTTTTCTAAGATTTAAATTTTTTAATAGTGCCTTATCTAATTTGGAGGATTTATTTTGTTTATTATTAACAAACTTAAGGTTTCCTATGTTTTTAATCTTTGAGACATTTAATCTTTTAAGGTAATTAAAAGTTTCTTCATTTTGAGGATAGGCATTTGAAATATTTTTAAAAATTGAATTTGAAAAGCTTTTTATACGAAACCATTTTTTAAAAGTTTTTTTAGTAATTCTTGCATTTAGAAGTTTTAGTGGAATATTTTTTTTGTTAAGAATTTTAAAGATGCTGGGCCAAATTTCTGATTCAACAAATATTGCAATAGTAGGTTTCCAATAATTTAAAAATTTATAAGAAAAAAATATTGAATCTATTGGAAAAAATTGATGAATTGTTTTTTTAAATTTAAATTTTTTGAATATTTGAGCAGAACTTAAAGTAGATGTGGTTATTAGAATTTGATTTATAGATTTATTTTTTTCAAGTTCATGAACTAATGGCAAGATACTTAAAAGCTCACCAACACTTGAACCGTGAAACCAAAGTAAATTTCCTTTAACACGTTTTTTTGATGGAGAGCAAAATTTTTCTTTATATCTTTCACTATCTTCTTTTTTTTTTAAAATTCTAAAAAATATTATTAATGGAGAAAATATTAACAATATAGTTATAAATATTTGGTATAAAAAAAACATTATTCTTTTCGAATTTGTTTTTTATAAAAATTTTTATAAAGATCTGAATTATTTAATAGCTCATCATGCTTGCCATTAGCAACCACATTTCCAGCATCAATAATATAAATCTGATCAGAATTTAAAATTGTTGAAAGTCTGTGAGCAATTACAATGGTAGTCCTATCTTTAGTTAATATTTTTAATGCATCTTGAATTTTGCTTTCCGTTTCAGCATCCAATGATGAAGTTGCTTCATCTAATAGGATTATTGGACTTTTTTTAATCATAGCTCTTGCTATTGACAGCCTTTGCTTTTCTCCACCTGATAATCTAATTCCATTTTCGCCTATAACAGTTTCATACTTATTAGGTAATTTATCTATAAATTCATGTGAGTAAGAAAATTTAGCTGCAGCAATTATTTCTTCATCTGAAACATCAGTTTTTGCATAGCTGATATTATTTTTTATTGTGTCATCAAATAAAGTTGTGTCCTGACTCACAAGTGAAATCTTATCTCTTAGAGATTTAATTTTCATTTTGTATATTGATTGCTCATCAATAAAAATATCTCCAGACTGTGCATCATAAAACCTAGGTATTAAATTTAAAATTGTTGATTTTCCAGAGCCACTATGCCCAACTAAAGATGTCATTTTACCTCCGGCTATACTGAGGTTAATTTTTTTTAGAACATCTTTTTCTTCAGAAGAGTATTTAAATCTTAAGTTGCTAAATTTAATAGCTCCATTAGTAATATTTATATCTTTGGAATCTTCATGATCCGTAATTTTATTTTTATTATCAATTATAGGTAAAATTCTATAAGCTGCTGATAACCCTTGATTTAGGGTCATGTTTATTGTTGATAGAGCTCTGACTGGTTGATATGCGAGCATCATTGCTGCAAGGAAAGAAAAAAAATTCCCTATTTCTATCTCACCCCTAAGGGCTAATTTTCCAGAATAGAATATCAAAATTGCAATCATTACTCCCGTTAGAGTTTCCATGATTGGAGACATTCTAACAAAAACTGTATTGATTTTAATGTTTTTATCTTTTAATTGATTCAAATGTTTGTCTGTTCTTTTACTCTCGTAATCTTCTCTTTGAAATATTTTGATTAGTTTATGATTTTTAAATAATTCAATTAAATGTGTGTTTAAAAAGCCGGATTTTTCTTGAGCCTCTGTTACAACCTTCCCAATTCTTTTACCAAGGGTCCTTGATGCGATACCAGCAACAGGTATCATTATTATAGCAATCAATGATAATTTCCAATTTTGATAGAACATTACAAATAGTAAACCAAATAAAGTTAAGCTGTCTTTGAATAAATTTAGCACAGCCGTACTAAGCATATTTGTAATGTGATTTACGTCATATGTAAGATTTGAAATAAATTTTCCAGAATGTTTTTGATCAATTAATTGTGTATCTGCATTAATCAAAGATTTTACCATTTGTGACTGAAGAGTTTTTTTAATTTCTTCAGCCACACCAATCATAATTGCTTTTGCATAATAAAGGGAAAATCCTTTTACAGCAAAAGATATAATTATTAACAAAGGTATTGCAAATATTAATGATTGATCCTTCTCAACAAAAATTTTTTTTATAGCAGGATCTAAAAGCCAAGCGATTGCCGAAGTACTAGTTGCAACAAGCACTCCAAAAAAAACTGAAACTAATATTCTATTAATATATTTTCTTGAATAATCTTTATAAAGCCTTTTATAAATTTTTGAATTATTCATTAAAACCTTCCAATTAAAATATTACAAAAAATTATAAAGCCTGTTAAATTATTACTTTTAAAAACCTTTAAGCATTTCAACGAGTCTTTGGAGTTAAAAAATCTTATCTGATAAAAAAATAAATGAATTATTGTTATTATTAAACTTATATAAAAAAAATAATTAAAGTTCATTATATAGCCTACAATCAAAATAGAAGAAATTAGAAAAACATAGCATATGAATAAAAAGTTTTTTGGTTTATTTTTAAATTTTATTGAAGTTGATTTTACACCTATTATTTCGTCATCTTGGATATCTTGAAACCCGTATATAGTGTCGTATCCTAGTGTCCAAAATATGGCTCCTAGATAAAAGATAATAGGAACTATACTTATTTCACCCACTATTGATGTCCAGCCTAAAATCAAACCATAGTTGAATGTTATCCCCAAAAACAACTGAGGCCAGTGTGTAAATCTTTTCATTAAAGGGTAGGTAAAAGCTAAAGGCATCGAGCCTAGCGCGAGGATAATTGTTAAATTATTAAAATTAATTAAAACCAAAAAAGCAAGTGAACATAAAACAGTTGTATAAAAAATTGCTAATTTTATAGAAACTTTATTAGAGGCTATTGGTCTATTTTTTGTTCTCTCAACTTTTTTATCAAAATCCTTATCAGAGATATCATTTACTATACAGCCTGCGGAGCGCATTAAAACTGATCCAAGGAAAAATAAAGTTAAATAAAAAAAATAATTATTTAAATCATTTGAAAAATCGTAAGCTAATGTTAATCCCCATGCACAAGGCCAAAATAATAACATAAAACCAATTGGCTTTTTCAGTCTTGTTAGTTCAATAAAAAGGTTTAATTGTTTCATCATAATTTACTTGTAAATAACAAAGGCTAGTTTCATAATCAAATTGATTCGTATGAATATAGATTACACAGTCACAGCTCTAATGTTTCCAGCAATACCCTTACTTATGAACATCTATAGTAATAGATTTCATTCACTAAGTAAGCTTATTAGGCAGCTTCATGATGAACATGTGTATGAAAACCACATTCCACCTGAGTGGAAGAAGCAATTTATCAATTTAAATGGAAGAATAGTTTTATTAAAATGGACAATTATGTTTGCTGCATTTGGTCTTTTGTTTAATCTGCTAACTGTTTTTGCTCTTTATTTGAATGAAATTTTTATAGCAAGGATAATTTTTGGTTCTTGCTGCTTGTCAATGATGATTTCAATTGTTGTTTTTTTAAGAGAAATTCAAGTATCAACAAATGCACTTAAGTGGCATATGTCTGACATGGATGTTGATTTAGATTAATTAGGAATAATTACAGCAGGCCCAGTTAACAATCTTGCTTCTAATTCCTCATGTGCTTTCTTTGCATTACTAAGAGAATACTTTTTTGAAATTTCAACTTTAAATTTTCCAGATAAAATTGCATCAAAAACTTTTTCAGCTGATTCAACTAATTCTTTTCTTGTCATTGTGTAATGTGCAATTGAAGGACGAGTAAAAAATAAACCTTTTGCATTAATGTGTTTTTTAACATCTATAGTATCAACGTAACCTGACGCATTACCAAAAGCGACCATCATGCCTCTAACTTTTAATGTTTCAATTGATCCATCAAAAGTTTTAATGCCAACACCATCATAGACAACATCAACTCCATTTTTTCCTGTAATTTTTTCTACTTCTTCAACAAAGTTTGTATCAGTATAATTTATTACATGGTGACATCCATTTTTTTTAGCAATAGCTTCTTTTTCTTTAGAGCCAACGGTTCCAATAACTTCAGCTCCTAATGCGTTAGCCCACTGACATAAAATTTGACCAACACCACCAGCTGCCGCATGGTATAAAACTTTATCACCTTTTTTAATTGGGTAGGCTCTGTGTAATAAATATTCAGCAGTAATTCCTTTAAGCATAATACAAGATGCAATTTCATCTGAAATTCCTTCTGGAACTAAAACTAGTTTTTCTTGAGGAAATAATTGTTTTTCTGAATAACTTCCAATTGGCATTGAAGAGTGAGCCACTCTTTCTCCAATTTTAAATAAATCAACTTCAGAACCAACCTCTTCTATCATTCCACATGCCTCTAAACCAATCCCACTTGGAAGAGGAATAGGGTACAGCCCTGTTCTATGATAAACATCAATATAATTAAGACCAATTGATAGGTTTTTTATAAGAACTTCTTTTGGACCTGGTTTACCAATTTCAATATCTTTAACTTCTAAAACCTCAGGGCCACCAAATTTGTCTATTTTAATAGTTTTCATTATTTTACAAATGTATCATTATGATAATCTTGCACTGCTTGCAAGATCTCTGCTTTAGTATTCATCACAAAAGGACCACCCCTTGCAATAGGTTCACCTATAGGTTTACCAGATATTAATAAAAACTTTGCTTTTGTTAAGCTAGAGACTTTCAGTTTGTCACCTCTAGTTAGAATAATTAAAGTAGAATCTTTAACAGCATCATGATCTTGATGACCAACTTTAATTTCACCTTCAACTAAATATATTAATGAATTGTGAGTTGAGGGGAGATCAAAATTAAATTCTTTTTCTTTTTGTAGCTCTACATCAAAATAAACAGGCTCAAGATTGTGACCTTTAACGGGTCCTTCTGCATCTTGAAACTTTCCAGCAATGACTTTGACAGTTTTATCCTCATCTTTATGAGCGCTCATTTTACCAGCATCAATATAGATATACTCAGGTTTAGTCATTTTCAATTTGGCAGGCATGTTCACCCATAATTGAAAACCATGAAGTTTACCTTCTTTCATTGCGGGCATTTCTGAATGGATTATTCCACTACCAGTTTTCATCCACTGAACATCTCCGGCACTCATTATACCCTTACCACCTGTACTGTCTTTATGTTCAAAATCACCAGCAAGCATATAAGTTACAGTTTCAATTCCTCTGTGGGGGTGAGGAGGGAAGCCTCCGATATAATCATCTTTATTTTCAGAACCAAACTCATCCAGCATTAAAAAAGGATCATGGTAATCAATAAGATGAGTACCAATACTTCTTTTTAATTTAACTCCAGCACCATCTGATGCTGCAATTGGTTTTATTATTTTTTCTATTTCTATCTGTTTCAATTATTTGTTTCCTCTAATTAAAAAATATAAAGCGATTATAAAAAGAAATATTTGCTCACTAGTAAATAGTTTAGTTGTAATGAACCAATCTCTATGAGCTAATGCAAATGCATTTATCATAATAACAGTAATAGCTAAAGCGCTTACTCTTGTTAATAAATTACCAATAGGGCCCTTTATAAATCCACCAATAATTAAAAATAATCCAGCTCCTAATTCAGCGAGAGCAACTAAAGACGCAAGAAAAGGTGAAAAACCAAAATATTTAATTAAAGCTTCAGGAGGCAATGGAAATTTACTTAATCCATGCAAACTAAATGCAATACCCAATCCAAATCTTATTAACCAAGGTGATAAGAATTGTACGTTAGAAAAAAATTTATTAATTTGATCATCTAATTTATTCATACTTTATTTGTTATGTGAGCCATCGCAAAGAGGCTGGTTATTAGTTTGCTTACAAGCACAAAAAAACACTTTTTTTGTTTCTTCTGCTTTATAAGCTAATGGAGTAAATTCTGAACCCTTGTGAGAACCATCACAAAATGGTTGTTTTGTACTTTTTCCACAAGTGCACCAATAATAAGATTTATCTTTTTCAACTTCAACTGCAATTGGTCCGTCACCTGCATTTTGTCCTTTAGTCATTTGTACCCTTTCAATTTGATTGACCTGTATTTAATACTTTGCTATGAATAATGCAATAAGGCAATATAATCATACTAGTATATAAGAACATACCATGAAAAATTTAATAGATTGTCCAGCAGAAAGAGCAGTTTACTTTCTTGGAGGTAAATGGAAAATTAGAATTTTGTTTAGTTTACTACAAAGTAAAAAAATTAGATTTGGTGAGCTTAAAAAAGGATTGAAAACCATCACACAACAAATGTTATCCAAGCAGCTAAAAGAATTAGAAGGAGATGGAATAATTAATAGAAAAGTAATTCAAATAATGCCACCAAAAGTTGAGTATTCACTAACTGAATTTGGCTTTTCGGTCATGCCTATTTTAAGGTCTTTCTCAGAATGGAATAAAAGAAACACTCGAACTATTTCAGTAAAATTAAATAAGAATTTTGAAGAAAATAGAATTAGATAATATTAAGTAACTGTTTTAAATTTTTTACTTGATCTTTAGGTTTATAATCAAGATTATCAAAAATATTATTATTTCTGTTTACCCAAATAGAACTGTAACCGTAATTTCCACCCCCAGACACATCCCAAGTATTAGCACTTAAAAATGCAACCTTTTCTTTTTGTATTTTATATTTATTAATTGGCATGTCATAAACTTTTGAGTCTGGTTTATAAATTCCAACTTCTTCGATTGAAAATATATCATCAAATATATTATCTAGATTATTACTCTTAACTAATTCATTAAGAAGAGAAGGTGTTCCATTAGAAAGAATACCTAATTTATAATTTTTTTGTTTTAGTTTTTTTAAAACATCAGGTACTTCTGGAAAGGGTGAGAGTACTTTGTAAAGGTTTAATAATTCATTTTTCATTGAAGCATCTATCTCAAATGCCTTCATTGATTTATCTAAACTATCTTCTGTCACTTGCCAGAAGTCTTTATGTCTATTCATTAAACTTCTAAGCCAAGTGTATTCTAGTTGAGTAGTTCGCCAATAATTTGCAAAACCTTCCCACTTATCACCAATTTTATCTTTACATTTTTCTGCTGCTGAATTGACATCAAATAAAGTGCCATATGCATCAAAAATTATTGCTTTAATATTTTTCATAAATTAAATTAAAATTAATGAGTAATATTAGATTATTTTTTAAAGAAAGTTTATCACTTAATTTAACTGCTAAACTTGATAAACCACAATCTCACTATGTTACTAAGGTAATGAGAATAAAGATTGGTGAAATTTTCTCTTTATTTAATAGCAGTGGAGAGTGGGAAGCAAAAATTTTAACTTTATCCAAAAGTATAGTTGAATTTAATATTACTAAACAATTAAGACAAAAAGAAAATATAAAAGAATTGTGGTTAGCTTTTTCACCCATCAAATCAAACTACTTTAATTTTATGATTCAAAAAGCAACAGAGCTTGGGGTTACAAAATTTATACCCATTATATTTGATAGAACGATAGTTAGAAAAATTAATAAAGAAAGATTAGAAAAAGTAATCATAGAGGCTGCTGAACAATCTAACCGAATAAATGTACCATCTATTGAAGAACCACAACCTTTAAAAAATTTTTTAAGTAATGAAAAAATGGATCTAATATTTACCGATCTAAACTCTCAAAATAAAAAAATAGATTTAGAAAAATTAACTAGTAATCCATCATGTGTTATAATTGGTCCTGAAGGGGATTTTTCTGAAGATGAAAGAGAGCAGATTCTTGCCTTTAATGGGGTTCAACCAATCAAAATAAACGAAAATATATTAAGATCAGAGACCGCAGTAATTTCAGCCCTATCTATTGTCAGTTATCTAATTAATTGATGTTTTTAAAAAGCTAAAGTGTGATTTTGTCGCAAAATCTAAAGTGTAAATTTTATGAAAGCACTTTATATACTGTTGTAAATGAACAAATTTTTACTTACAATTTTAGCAACTATCTACTCAACAGGTGCATTAGCCGATCAACCTAAAGAATGGCAACTAGGATTTCAAAACCCAGCCTCTGATGGAATGAGAGATATCGTTAGTTTTCATAATAATATTCTACTTCCAATAATTATTGCTATCACTGTCTTTGTTTTATTTCTTATGATTTATACTTGTATAAGATTTAGAGAATCAAAAAATCCAGTTCCATCAAAAACTACTCATAATGTTGCAGTAGAAGTTTTGTGGACATTAATTCCGTGTTTAATTTTAATCGTAATGGCGATCCCATCATTTAAACTTTTATACAAGCAAGATACGATCCCAAAAGTTGATGTAACAATCAAAGCTGTTGGATATCAGTGGTACTGGGGATATGAATATCCCGACGAAAATATTATTTTTGAATCATACATGATCAAAGAAGATGAGTTAAAAGAAAACCAACCAAGATTACTAACCGTTGATAACGAAGTTGTTGTGCCAGTTAATAAGGTGGTTAAGGTTTTAATTACTGCAAACGATGTCTTACACGCTTGGGCATTACCATCTTTTGGAGTTAAAAGAGATGCGGTTCCAGGAAGAATAAATGAAACTTGGTTTAAAGCTGAAAAAGTAGGAACATATTATGGTCAATGCTCTGAGTTATGTGGAATACAACATGCTTTTATGCCGATCACAGTAAGAGTTGTAACAGATGAAGAATATGCAAAATGGTTAGCGGAAGCTAAAATGAAATTTGCTAATGAGCCAATTACAGATAATGAATATAAAAAACTGGCGAGTAAATAAAAATGTACACACAAACAGCATCACACGACGATCATCACACGCCAACAGGTTGGAGACGTTGGGCTTACTCAACTAACCACAAAGATATTGGTACAATGTATTTAATTTTTGCAATTTTTGCAGGAATTATTGGTACAGCTTTTTCAGTATTAATGAGAATTGAATTAATGCACCCTGGTGATGGAATTTTGGGGGGTAACTATCATTTGTACAATGTGTTGGTTACTGGTCATGGATTAATAATGATTTTCTTCATGGTAATGCCAGCAATGATTGGTGGTTTTGGTAATTGGTTTGTGCCAATTATGATTGGTGCACCTGATATGGCCTTTCCTAGAATGAATAATATTTCATTTTGGTTATTACCAGCTTCATTTATTTTACTATTACTTTCGATATTTGTAGATGGCCCTCCAGGTCAACAAGGAGTAGGAGGAGGTTGGACTTTATATCCACCTCTATCCTCTAAAGCTGGACAACCTGGTCCTGCAATGGATTTTGCTATTTTAAGTTTACACTTAGCAGGAGCTTCTTCAATTTTAGGAGCAGTTAACTTTATTACAACAATTTTGAATATGAGAACACCAGGTATGACCTTGCATAAAATGCCTTTATTTGCTTGGTCAATTTTAGTTACAGCATTTCTATTGCTGTTATCATTACCCGTTTTAGCTGGTGCAATTACAATGCTTTTAACAGATAGAAATTTTGGTACTGCATTTTTTGATGCTCAAACTGGAGGAGACCCAGTTTTATACCAACATTTATTTTGGTTCTTTGGTCACCCAGAGGTTTATATTTTAATTTTACCTGGCTTTGGAATGATAAGTCATATTGTTTCAACTTTTTCTAAAAAACCTGTATTTGGATATTTAGGAATGGCTTATGCCATGGTTTCAATTGGGGTTGTTGGCTTTGTTGTTTGGGCACACCATATGTACACAGTTGGTTTAAGCACTGATACTAAAGCATATTTTATAGCTCCAACAATGATCATTGCAGTTCCAACAGGAATTAAAATATTTTCATGGATTGCAACAATGTGGGGTGGATCAATTTCTTTTAAAACACCAATGATGTGGGCATTAGGTTTTATATTTTTATTTACAGTAGGTGGTGTAACAGGTGTTGTACTTGCAAATGCTGGGGTTGATACTGCAATGCACGATACTTATTATGTAGTTGCTCATTTTCATTATGTTTTATCTTTAGGAGCGGTGTTTGCAATTTTTGCAGGATTTTATTATTGGTTTGGTAAAATGTCTGGCTATGAATATTCTGAAACTTTAGGACAAATACATTTTTGGTTAACATTCATTGGTGTTAACTTAGTATTTTTCCCTCAACACTTTTTAGGTTTAGCTGGTATGCCAAGAAGGTATGCCGATTATCCAGATGCATTTGCTGGATGGAACTACGTATCATCAGTTGGTTCATACATAGCAGTTGGTGGTTTATTAGTATTTTTTGTTAACTTAATTTATTCTTTTTCTAGGAAAAAAGCTGAGCCCAAAATCCTTGGGGAGAAGGTGCTACCACTTTAGAATGGACTATACCATCGCCACCAAATTTCCATACTTTTGATGAGTTACCGAAGTTTGTGGATGATCAAGATACTGAAAAATCTAATACTCATTAAACTTTAAGAAAAGTATTTTTAACAGATAAGATATTATTATGATGATACCAAATAAAAAAACTAAAAAAAAAAATATCTTTACTGCATTAGGAATAATAGTCTTCATGATATTTCTATTTTTTTTTACTCTCTATAATGTGGGAGTTTTTGATAGACAATTATGATCCAAAAAAAAACACTTACTCCTATAATTTTAGCTGGAATCTTTTTTATTATGTTGGGCCTTTCATTTGCTGCGGTACCTTTATATGATATTTTCTGTAGAGCGACTGGATTTGGTGGAACCACGCAAATATCAAAAGAAGCACCAGATATAGTTTTGGATCAAACAGTAAGTGTTCGTTTTGATACAAATGTAAACAAACTGCCTTGGAATTTTAAAGTAAAAAAAAATGTTATGGATGTGAACATAGGTCAGGTGAATCGAATTGAATTTGAAGTAGAGAATTATGGCGATGAAACAACCTATGGTGTGGCTGCTTTTAATGTATCTCCCTCTTCTTTTGGTAAGTATTACAGTAAATTAGGCTGTTTTTGCTTTGAAAAGCAAGCGTTGAAGGCAGGCGAAAAAGCAACATATATAATGACTTTTTATTTAGATCCAGAAATGGTAAACGACCCAAATACTAAAAATATTAAAGATGTAACTATGTCCTATACTTTCTTTTCATCAGATTACTATAACCAATCAGAACTATAAAAATGTCAGCAGAAAAAAAACATGATTATCATTTAGTAGATCCAAGCCCTTGGCCTATTTATGTATCATTTTCCAGCTTATTTTTAGCAATAGGGACTGTCTATTATTTACATAGTGAAGTTTCTTGGGGAATGTATTTAGGTTTTGCTCTTTTATTTTATGGAGTATACATGTGGTTTAGAGATATAATCGTAGAGTCGGTTGATCATAACCATCATACACCTGTTGTTAAAATTCACCTTAGATATGGAATGACTCTATTTATCGCTTCCGAAGTGATGTTTTTTGTTGCTTGGTTTTGGGCTTATTTTAATGCAAGTTTATTTCCTTCAGAATTAATTGGAAGTGTGTGGCCTCCAAAAGACATAGTAACTTTTGACCCATGGGATATTCCACTTATCAACACATTAATTCTACTATTATCAGGAACTACAGTTACCTGGGCACATCATGCCTTAGAAGAAGGTGATAGAGAAAGTTTTGTGCAAGGTTTGGCAATGACAGTTGTTTTAGGTTTTAGCTTTTCTTTATTGCAGATTTATGAATACCATCATGCAAGTTTTGATTTTGCAGGAAATATATATGGTGCTGTGTTTTATATGGCAACAGGTTTTCATGGGTTCCACGTCGTCGTAGGAACTATATTTTTAGCTGTATGTTGGTGGAGAGGCAAGAATGGTCATTATAAAAAAGATGAGTTTTTCGGCTTTGAGGCTGCTGCGTGGTACTGGCATTTTGTTGATGTAGTATGGCTATTCCTATTTGCTTCAATCTATATTTGGGGAAGTTAATAGTTAACCTTGAGAAATAAACTTTTATTTTCAATTTTTGTATTCTTTTTTATATCTATATTTATAGCATTAGGTAGCTGGCAACTAGTAAGATTAGATTGGAAAAATGAATTATTAAATAAAATTGATGTTTCTTTGAAGAAAGAACCTGTTGATTTAATGACCAATGTTCCTGAGGACTATCTAAAAATCAAAACTTCAGGGGTTATAGATTTTGATAAACAAATTTATTTATATAGTTTAAACGAAAAAGGTGCACCAGGATTTAATGTTGTTAATCCAATTATAATTAATAATAAAAACTTTTTATTAAATAGAGGATGGATACCTTTTGATAAAAAAAATACTAAAGAAATTGATATTTTTGATCATAAAACTATTTTAGGAACGTTAAGAAAACAATCTAAGGCTAACAGGTTTAAGCCTGTTAATGATATTAACGATAATTACTGGTTTACCTTAGATAGGGATGATATTTTTCAATACACAAATAAAAAATTTTCACCATTTGTAATTTACTTAAATAATAATTTAAAATTACCAAAACCAAAAATTATTACTGTAAATATTTCAAATAGCCACAAAAAGTATGCTATTACTTGGTTTTCTTTAGCACTGTCAATTTTTTTATTTTATTTATATGTGAGGAAAAATACATATTAATTTTTACAAGCTTACAAATAACTCTTAATTATTTTAAAAATATTTTCCAAATTTTCATGATGACTAATTCGATCAATATACTTTCCTTTATCTAATAAAAGTATTGAAGAACTATGATTGATTAAATAACTACCGTCTTCATTAAAAATTTTTTCACTTAAAACACCCCATGATTTTGAAAGCAAAAATACTTTTTGTGGATCTCCAGTTATTCCATAAATCTTACTTTTAAATGAATTCAAATAATCCTTAATTATTTCAGGATTGTCTCTTTCAGGATCAATACTTACAAAAAAAACTTTCAAATTTTTTTTCTTATTATCATCTAATTTTTTGATAACCTGATCTAGATTAGATAATGTCATTGGACATATATCGGGACAATTTGTAAAACCAAAAAAAATTGCAGTTAACGGTCCTTGAAAAGATTTTTCTGTTACGGGCTCATTATTTACATCTGTTAAAGTAAATGCAGAACCGGCATATGAAGCAACAACATTTTCTTTCTTTTCTTGTATCGATAATACAATAGGCAGCATAATAAATAAAAAAATTAACAAACAGCCACCCAGTATAGTTATTGACGTCTTTAATTTCATATTTTATGAATTAATATATTATATATTATAATTATGTCTAAATTTATTAAAAAACTTTTTGGAACATTGTCTGATAAGCCTTGGGAAAAAGAACAGATGGAAAGTGACAACCATCATAAAGGTAAAACTTTTGATATATCGCTACAAACTTCAGCTGTTATAGTTATCTTTGGTGTGAGCACCGTATTATTTACTTTAGTTGTTACAGGATACCTTTATAGCATTCCAGTGACTCAAGATACAGAGTATCTATTGAAACCTAATTTATTATGGTTAAATACTTTAGTTTTATTATACGTTGCTTATTTTTTTAATAAAATCACAAATGATTTAAAAAAAAATAATTTTGAAAAAATCAAAAAAAATTTGCTTATAGTTGGTTTTTTAAGTTACGCTTTTTTATTTGGGCAGATTTTTTTTTGGTTTCAATTAATGGAAAATGGAAATTATGTTTCTACAAATAACTATTTTTCATCATTTTATATTTTTACTGCGCTCCATGGATTGCACCTTTTGGGGGGATTATTTTTTTGGGGAAAGGTTTTCTCTAAAGTTAACAAGCTCAAAAAAGAACAAATTATAAATTCACAAAAAAGTATAGATGCACTGTCTCTTTATTGGACTTTTTTATTAATTGTTTGGTTTGTATTTTTTTTAATTATGTATGTTTTTAATGATACTGTCATTGCTTGGTGTAGAGCATTACTTGGATAAGCAATCTAAAGAAACAAAGTTAAAATAGCCCCAACAATAATTATAAAAATTAATAAAATATTAACAGATTTTAAATATTTTTGTATTTCTGGTTTCTTTTCTTTTTTTGAAAAAACTCCTGCTCCCAGAGAAATTACAAGATAAAAGCAAAAAACTAAAACCAGCACAACTACAAAGAGACTAAATTTATCAAGCATAATTTAATTCACTATAAAGCCTTATTTACTCATTTATTAATATATTTTTCTATAGATTCAGAAATTGATTTCAATTACTGTTATCAAAGAGAGAGAGACAAATATGCACCCGGGAATTATATTTTTAGGGGTAATTGTTGGTTCAGTTCTGTTCCATATATATACTCCATGGTGGTGGACAGACATAGCCTCAAACTGGGGGGCAATGGATGATACAATTAATTTAACTTTCTGGATTGGTGGTGGTGTATTTATTTTAGTTTGTTTGTTCATGGTTTATTGCATACTAAAATTTTCCTATAAAGAAGGCAGAAAAGTTGAGTACAAACCAGAAGATCATAAATTAGAAAAAATATTAACTATTGCAACTACCGTTGGAGTTATTGCTCTTCTAGCACCGGGTCTAATTGTTTATAATAATTATATCAATACTCCAAAAAATGCACTGCAAGTTGAAGTGAATGCATGGCAATGGGGATGGCAATATAGATTACCAGGTGAAGATGGAATATTAGGCACAGCTCAAGTTGAAAAAATTAGTGATGACAATCCTTTTGGAATAAACTTAGATGACCCATATGGAAAAGATGATATTTTAATTCAAGACGATGTGCTTCACCTAAAAACAGATAGACCAGTAAAAATTTTATTAAGGTCACTAGATGTTTTGCACAATTATTATGTTCCACAATTTAGAGCAAAAATGGATGCTATACCTGGAATCATTTCTTATTATTGGTTTGAGCCAAACAAAATAGGAGAATACGAAGTGTTGTGTGCTGAATATTGTGGAGTGGGCCATTATGCTATGAGGGCAAAAGTTATAGTTGAAAGTGAAGGCAATTATAAAAACTGGATTAAAGAACAGGAAACTTTTTCAGATTTAATTGCTAAACAAGAAAATGATAAATTAAAAACAACTCTACTTGCTAAAAATGATGATTAAATAATGTAAAGGAGAATTATGTCAGACGAATATAACCAACAGAATACACCTCTTGAAGCACAGTCTTCAGAAACCATGTCTGGCTCTTCTGGTACTCCATCAAAAGACATTGATTATGTAAGACCTGCAGAAATTCCTGAACAGGATCTTTATCATGGGCATAGTTTTATTACTAAATGGATTTTCTGTCAGGATGCTAAAGTTATTGGTATTCAATATTTTCTTACTGCCGTGTTTACAGGAATAGTCGGTCTAATACTTTCTTGGTTGATGCGTTTACAATTGGGTTATCCAGATCTAGTTCCATTCATCACAGCAGAACATTATTATCAATTTGTAACTATGCATGGCATGATAATGGTTGTTTATTTTTTAACAGCATTATTTTTAGGAGGTTTTGGAAATTATTTAATTCCTTTAATGGTTGGAGCGAGAGATATGGTTTTCCCATATGTAAACATGGTTAGTTTCTGGATG
Source organism: Candidatus Pelagibacter sp. Uisw_090 (assembly GCF_047717845.1). Lineage (GTDB taxonomy): Bacteria > Pseudomonadota > Alphaproteobacteria > Pelagibacterales > Pelagibacteraceae > Pelagibacter. Next base: position 1,081,773 of record NZ_CP159810.1, on the reverse strand, counting down.
TTTTTTATCGCAGTGTGTGTTCTCATGGCTAGCTTTTTTGTTCCTGGTGGACCAACAGGTGCAGGATGGACGCTCTATCCACCTCAAGCTATTTTGCCAGGTACTCCTGGTTCCAATATGGGAATTACCTTAATGCTTATTTCTTTATCGTTATTTGTAATTGGATTTACTATGGGTGGATTAAATTACATAATTACAATTTTACAAGCTCGTACTAGAGGGATGACATTAATGAGAATGCCTCTAACGATATGGGGAATTTTTACCGCAACAGCTTTGGCTATGTTAGCTTTTCCAGCATTATTGGTTAGTTGTATTATGATGACTCTAGATAAGATGCTTGGGACTAGTTTTTTTATGCCAGCCATTCTCCAAGCTGGAGAAGTGCTAAGTTATGGAGGAGGAAGCCCTGTTCTTTTTCAACACTTGTTTTGGTTTTTTGGCCACCCCGAAGTTTATATTGTGGCTCTTCCTGCTTTTGGAATAGTTTCAGATTTAATATCTGTTCATGCTAGAAAAAATATCTTTGGATATAGAATGATGGTTTGGGCTATTGTTGGTATAGGAGCTTTAAGTTTCTTTGTTTGGGCTCACCATATGTATGTTAGTGGAATGAACCCTTGGTTCGGTTTTTTCTTTGCAACAACCACACTTATTATTGCAGTGCCAACTGCATTGAAAGTTTATAACTGGATAATAACACTATTTAGAGCAAACATTAGAATGAACACAGTAATGCTTTTTTGCTTAGGTTTTATTGTGACCTTTGTAAATGGAGGAATTACTGGAATTTTTTTGGGGAATGTTGCGGTAGATATTCCACTATCTGATACTTATTTTGTAATAGCTCATTTTCATATGGTCATGGGCATAGCCCCACTTATGGTAATTATGGGTGCAGTTTATCATTGGTTTCCCTTGGTTACTGGAAGAATGTTAAGTGAAAAATTAGGTAAGTGGCACTTTTGGGTTACATTCTTAGGTGCGTATTCAATTTATTTTCCAATGCATTACCTAGGTTTTATTGGAGTGCCACGAAGATATTATGAAATGTATGATAGTCCATATGTCACTTCAGCTGTTGGAATGAATGAGTTTATAACCGTTGCGGCTTTAATTGTTGGTTTTTCACAGTTAATTTTTATTTACAATATTGTAACAAGTTTAAAAATTGGAAAACCAGCAGGCAAAAATCCTTGGCAGGCAAATTCTTTAGAATGGCTAACCCCTGATGTACCACCAACTCATGGTAATTGGGGAGAAAAATTACCAGTTGTTCATAGATGGCCTTATGACTTTAATGTACCTGGCGCAAAAGAAGATTACATAACCCAAACAACGCCACCAAGTGAAGTTATTAATGCAGAGGTAGAAAAAACTTAGGAAAAAAATATGACTGATGTAAAAATTGAAGGTTATGAACTTAAACCAGGGTTTAAAGGAATGGCCACAGATACTGGCTCTGATCAAACAATGTTTAAGGGTGTTCAGTGGGGAAAAGTCATGATGTGGATTTTTTTACTGAGTGATACTTTTGTGTTTAGCTGTTTTTTGATTTCGTACATGAAAGGAAGAACCTCTACAGTAGTAGATTGGCCAAACACAAGTGAAGTCTTTTCACTACATGTAGGCAGCACACCTGTTCCATTATTATTAATTGCAATAATGACATTTGTTTTAATTACAAGCAGTGGAACCATGGCTCTTGCAGTAAAATATGGTTATGAAAAAAATAGAAAAATGTGTGGATGGCTTATTTTAGCTACAGCTATTGGTGGCCTTACATTTGTTGGAATGCAAGTATTTGAATGGTCAAAATTAATACATGAAGGTGTTAGACCTTGGGAAAATCCTTTTGGAGCAAAACAATTTGGTTCATACTTCTTTATGATTACAGGATTTCATGGATTTCATGTTTCAATTGGTGTGATCTTTCTTTTTATTTTTGCAAGAAAAGTTTTTAAAGGTGATTTTGACAACGGTAAAAGGGGATTTTTTACTACAATGAAATCAGATTATGTTGCAATAGAGATTTTAGGTCTTTATTGGCATTTTGTTGATTTAGTGTGGGTATTTATATTTGCCTTTTTTTATTTATGGTAAACTAGATTATGGATGAGATAGAAAATAAAGAAACTGTTGCTTCAACACATAAGATAGGAATCTACTTATGGATTTGGGGATTATTATTTGTACTTAGTTTTTTTTCTTACATGGTTGACTTGTTTGCATTTCAGGGGTTATTAAGGTGGACCTTAATTTTAATATTTATGTTTCTAAAAGCTGGTTTAATAATGGCTTTCTTTATGCACCTATTTTGGGAGCGATATGCCCTAGTTAATGTTCTTTTGTGGCCAATGACAGCAATAGCTTGTTTTATTGCGCTTATGGCGGCAGAAGCAAAATACACGGTTTTTACAAGATTATTATATTTTATTACTGGAGGATAAACTTTATGACTGGATACACTGTACTTGCTGGAGCTTTAATATTTTTTTTACTTTTTATTTATGCAACATGGTTTGGTACTCAATTAAAATTAGAGAAGCAAAAAGACAAAAGTCCTGCAATTACAATTAATCCATATGACAATATGTCTCTTACTAGAAGATTTATTGATAAAAAAAATAAACAAATTGGAATTTTTGATTTAGGAAATCATATTCTTATTATTGGAATGGTATCAATTTTAGTGTTTATTTTATTAAATGTAGAATAGGCACATCATATCTGATAATCGTTTAACCAAAATGATAAGAAAAAAAACTGTCTCACTAGATTTTAATGAATTAATTAAATCTTTATATCTATTGATGAAACCAAGAGTAATGTCTCTTGTTATATTTACATGCGCCGTGGGTCTTTTAACTTCCAATTCAAATATAGACATTATTGATGCTATGATAGGTATAACTTTAGTTGCTTTAGGTGCGGGAGCGGCTGGATGTCTAAATATGTGGTATGAATCAGATTTAGATGCACTCATGACAAGAACATGCTTAAGACCAATTCCCACTGGTAAAATTAATAGAAACCAAGCACTTACTTTTGGAGTGTTGCTGTCAGTTATTTCAGTTGTAGCATTAAATTATTTTTCAAATTTTCTGTCAGCATCTTTGTTATTATTTACAATATTTTTTTATCTTTTTGTCTACACAATATGGCTAAAAAGAAAAACACCACAAAACATTGTTATTGGTGGGGCTGCTGGTGCATTACCACCTGTTATCGGGTGGACTATTGCAACTAATACAATTAGTTTAGAGCCATTAACTTTATTTTTGATAATTTTTTTTTGGACGCCCTCTCATTTTTGGGCATTGAGCTTATATAAGGCTGATGATTATAAAAAAGCAAAAATTCCAATGTTACCTTTAACTGATGGTATTGAAAAAACAAAAGTACATATTTTTATTTATTCTTTATTAATGTTACCAGTTATTACTTTTCCATATTTGATTAATTTTTCAGGTTTAATCTATTTCATACCAGTATTAATTCTCACAATTTATTATATTTTTATTTGTTTTGACTTATACAAATATAAGAAAAATACATTTGATTTAAAGAAAGCAAAAAAAGTATTTGGTTATTCAATTTTATATTTATTTCTAATCTTTGTATTATTTTTGGTAGATAGCCTAATTTAAATATTGTTACTAAAAAAAATTCCGATAAAGTATCATATAATCATAAATGAAATATATTAGCACCAGAGACAATTCAAAAGAATATAGTTTTGAGGAAGTATTCATCAAAGGACTTGCAGATGATGGGGGCTTGTTTGTGCCTAAAGAAGTTAAAAAATACAGCGCTCAAGAGCTTGAATCATTAAGTGGTTTAAATTATCAAGATTTAGCAAAAAAAATTATTTACCCATTTATAGGAGATTTTATGACAGTAAATGAATTGTCAGATGTTGTTGAAAAGTCATACTCAGTGTTCAGAAAAGATAACGCTGTAGATTTAATTAAAGTAGGTGACACTAAGCTTTTAGAATTATTTCATGGCCCAACGCTTGCTTTTAAAGATATAGCAATGCAATTGTTAGGAAACTTTTATGAATATTATCTAAAAAAAAACAATAAGAATATAAATGTAATTGTTGCAACATCAGGGGATACGGGTGCTGCTGCAATAGATGCAATCAAGGGAAAAAAGAATATGAATATATTTGTTCTTCACCCTCACAAAAAAGTTTCACTTGTTCAAAGAAAACTAATGTCAACTGTTAAAGAAAAAAATGTTTTTAATATAGCGATAGAAGGTAACTTCGATGATTGTCAAAATTTAGTTAAATCAATGTTTGCGGACAAAAAATTCTCTAACTCAATTAATATGTCTGGAGTGAATTCGATAAATTGGGCAAGAATTATCGCACAAGCAGTTTATTATTTTTATACATATTTCAAAATTAGAGACGATAGACCAGTTAACTTTTCAGTACCAACAGGCAACTTTGGAGATGTGTATGCAGGTTATCTATCTAAAAAAATGGGTCTACCAATAAACAAACTTATAGTTGCTACAAATCAAAATGATATTTTGCATAGAGCAATTTCAAATGGAAAATATGAAGCTGAAAGTGTTTTTGAGACAAATTCACCAAGCATGGATATTCAAATCGCAAGTAATTTTGAAAGATTGGTGTATGACCTGAGTGATTGTGATGACAATGAAACTCAAAAGATCATGACTGATATTAAAGAAGAGGGTAAATATATTATTCCAAAAAATAAAATGGAAAAAATAAAAAGAGATTTTTTATCAGCAAGCATGAATGAAAAAGAGATTTTAGATATTATTAAAGAGGTTTATACTAAATATGATATTATACTGGATCCTCATAGTGCGATAGGCTTTGGAGCCTTAAAAAAAGTAAATATAGATGGTAACAATATTGTTTTAGTAACAGCGCACCCATGTAAATTTCCTGATGCCATAGATAAATCAATTGGCATCAAGCCAGACTTACCAGATGAAATAAAGTATGTTATGGATGAAAAAGAAAATTATGATATTATATCGAATAACCTAAGTAAAACTCAAAAATATATTAAGGAAAAGATACAATGAAATTAAAAGAAAACGACATCATACCCAATTCTGAATTTTTTATGATGGAAGGTGGAAACCCAGTTAAGAAACATACATTAGAATTTTTTAAGGATAAGAAGGTAGTTTTATTTGGTTTGCCAGGCGCTTATACATCAGTTTGTTCAGCTAAGCATTTGCCTGGATATGTTAATAATCATGAAAAATACAAGGCAAAAGGCATAGATTATATTGTATGCATTTCAGTAAACGACCCATTCGTAATGGATGCTTGGGGAAAAAGTCAAAATGTTAAAGATAAAATTTTGATGATAGCTGATCCTTTTTTAAGTTTTACCAAAGCAATAGGTGCAGATGTTGACAAAAGCACCAGAGGCTTAGGTGTGAGATCCAACAGATACACAATGCTAATTGACAACCTTAAAGTAATTAAATTACAAGAAGAAGAGGATGCGGGTGCCTGTGAAATATCTGCTGCCCAAAATTTTTTAAATTTAGTTTAATTCCGCAGCTTGCTTAGCTAGCAAGTCAACTTCTTCATTTAAAATATTTCCAGCGTGTGCCTTAACCCATATCCATTTAATTTCATGGAATTTATTTAAATCATAAAGCTGAATCCAAAGTTCTTTATTTTTTACTGGCTCTTTTTTTGAAGTTAACCAATTATTTTTTATCCATTTATGCACCCAATCTGTAATACCCAATCTTACATATTGTGAGTCAGTATAAATTTCAATAGGCTGTTTTTCTTCTATTATTTGAAGTGCTTTAATTGGAGCCATCAACTCCATCTTATTATTAGTTGTATCTTTTACACTGCCACTAATTTTTTTTACTTCATTATTAATATTGATGATCGCTGCCCAACCTCCGTTCCCAGGGTTATTTAAACAAGAACCATCAGTATAAATTTTTATCATTACTTATAATAATCTTTGTAGCTATTTAGATTGCTATGAATAATTAGTTTTTGTAAATATTCGTTAGGATCTTTAATTTGGATTAAAGCAGTTTTAGGAGTATTAAAATAATCATAAATTCTAGTTAGTAAATATCTTAAAGCAGCCCCTCTACATAATATATTTAATGCATCTTTTTCTTTTTTTGAAAAAGTTCTTATGCTTTCATATCCATCAATTAAGTTTTTAATTTTTTTATTATTCATCACAAAAGAATTCATTTTTTTATCAAAACATAATGCGTTTATGCAAATTGCAATCTCATACATCAGATAATCATTACTTGAAAAATAAAAATCAATAAATCCAGAAAATTTATTTTTGTTAAAAAAAATATTATCTATAAATAAATCTCCATGAATAATTCCTTCTGGTAGTTTTTTTGGCCATTGATTTTTAATATTTTTTAAGCATGCTTTAAGTGTAGGTTCTAGTTTTGGAGCTACTTTATTTGACGTAAACCTGATAGATTTTAATAAGTTACCTAATTTGTTAATAGACATAGAGTTTTCTCTATATAATTTCATTTTGCACGTTACTTTATGAAATTTTGCAATATTTTTTCCTATATCAAAACAGTTTTTATAATTGAGATTGATTTTATCAGCTCCCTTTAAAAAAGTCACAATACAGAAGGGTTTATTTTGAATTGTACTTAAGTGCTTACCCTTGCCATTTTTTAACGGTTTAGGACAAATAATTTTTTTTTGATTTAGGATCTCCATTAAGCTCATGAAAAAAGGTAAATCTCTTTTTTGAACTCTTTTTTCAAAGATTGTTAAGATATATTTTTTTTTACTAGTCCTTAATAGATAATTTGTATTTTCTATTCCTTTTTTTATACCCTCAAATTTAGTTACATCACCTATTTTGTAATCATCACATAATGAGACAACATCCTTATTTTTTATTTTTGTATATACGGCCATTTAATTTAATTTTGAAGGAACTTTAAAAACAATGTTTTCTTTTATAATTTCAACTTCTTCAATCTTTATTTGAAATTTATTCTTTAGTTTGTTGATAAAATCTTCAACTAGAATTTCTGGAGCAGAGGCTCCTGATGAAATTCCAATTGTTTTACAGTTTAGTAATTGTTCAAAAGGAATCTCACTTTCTGAATGTATTAATTCAGCATGTGCGCAGCCTGCTTGTTCAGCCACTTCAACTAGACGAACTGAATTAGAAGAATTTCTACTTCCTAAAACAAAAAACATATCACATTGTTTTGCAATATTTTTGACAGCTGATTGACGGTTGGTAGTTGCATAACAAATATCCTCTTTAAATGGTGCTTTAATTTCAGGAAATTTTTTCTTAAGAGCTTTTATTATATTTTGTGTGTCATCAATAGACAGTGTTGTTTGTGTAGTGTAGCCTATCTTTTTATTCTGGTCTAATTCATATGCCTCAACATCATGCTCATCTTGAATTAAATCAATAGCACCCTCTGGCAATTGCCCCATAGTGCCAATAACTTCTGGATGGTTGTTGTGCCCGATAAGTATAATATGATAGCCTGCTTTATAGAGATTTTCAGCCTCTCTATGCACTTTTGAAACAAGAGGGCAGGTAGCATCGATATATTCCATTTTATATTTAGTAGCTTGTAATGGTATAGCTTTTGGTACACCATGCGCAGAAAAGATTACAGGTCTAGTTTTATCTTTAATCTCCTCTAGTTCTTCAATAAAAATTGCTCCTATTGCCTTAAGACTATCAACTACATATTTATTGTGTACTATTTCGTGACGCACATAAACTGGAGCACCATATTTTTTAATACTTTTTTTCACTATTTCAATTGCCCTTTCAACACCAGCACAAAATCCCCGTGGGGCAGAAAGTAATATTTTAATTTCTTTATTTTTCATTTTTTTCCAAAAGATATTCAAGCAATATATGAGGAAAGGTTAAAGACGCCAAACCAATAAATATAACTTTTAATATTGCTTCGTTTAATTGATAATAATTGGATAGAATATATAGGCTAATCACATAAATCACTGCTGTTAAAAGTGTAAGTGGTATAGCTTTTTTTACAAAAATATGAGCGCCATTTTTAAAGTCATTAATATCAAGTTCACTTATTAATGAGATTGAATGGCGGAAAGAATGCAAGAAGCAAAAGTATATTGTAAAAGCAATTAGAGGAGATAAAAAATAATTTAAGACTATAATTGAAAAAAAATCTAGAAATATTAAGACATTTATAGCTTTAAGATTATTTAGGAAATAATAAGTATTAACAAGCAAAGACATTAATAAAGCAAAAGATAATATGTGGTTTGTTTCAATAAAGTCTAAAAACAAAAAAAAATTTTCATTTTGAATTAGTAATAATTTAAAAATATCAACTGTTTCAGTAAAATGAAAAAATAGTGGAGCAATAATTATTAAGGCACCTTTAAAAAAAAAAAAAATTAAATTGGATGTATTTTTATTTTTTATCAGGAAATTCATATCTTCCTTACCAAAATGATATGAGGCTACTATCAAAAATATAATGAGTGATGTGGCTGGAAAGTATAACCAAAATATAATTACACTTAGTACAATCATTGAATATATTAAATAAAAATAATAAAATTTTCTTATATTATATAGCTGAATAAGCTTTTTTCCTTTTTGGTTATCTAACGCACCGTGTGAAATTCCAATTGAAAGGATAAGGAGTAAGCAAATTATTGGAGAAATAATTAAACTTTCAAATTGATAAATTATTATAGTAAGTGAGATCGATAGCAGAAAAAAAATAATAGAATGATAGAAATTTATTTTTTTTATTGTATTATTCATTTTATTTTAAAAGCCTCTTAATGAACATCCATTTAGGCATTTTAAGAATTATCAATAAGTCTTCCAGCATATTACTCTTATTTGATAAAAATTTGATAACAGTCTCTGGTGAATTATTAAAAATTTTAAAAAATATATTTGGTATTTCTTTTGGATGTCTATTCAAAACTCTTAAAAATACTTTATCTAAAAATTTATATTTTTTCTTAATCTCATATTTTTGAACATTTTCAATATTTTCAATATTTTCCCTTATAAACCTACTGTGCTCTTGAATATTTAAGAAAGTATATCCTGTGCTTAATCGCGTCATGCCACCAGCTGTGCCAATATTTATTTTATTTTTTTCATTAATATTTGATGGATGAAACAATGGTATGGCACCTTTTTCTTTATAATTAATTTTGTAATTTTTAATATTAAGATGATTCTCTATATAATTCTTTAATTGTTCATCATAATCCATTTCTAAATCGTTATTCATGTTTGACAACCATGTGGTTTCAACTAAAGCTTTGTTTTTGTTGTACGGCAATGTGTAAAAGAAATGAACACTGTCATGCTGCTGACAGTCAAAGTCCATCAAATTTATAATCTCATCGTCAAAAACATTTTTAGTAGTTTCGATTTCAACACCCTTAAAGTGTTGCCAAAGTTTGTTTTCTGAAGACCCTATTGAAGGAACGCTGTTAAAGATAAAAGAATTATTAGAGCTTATCTCACTAATATCTTTATAGAAACTGATGTTTTGGTTCTGCTTAAGTGTTGAATTTATTTTTTCGTAGAATAACCCGCTATCTATTGATTGATACGGCAGTTTATCACATTTCAAATATTTAGTTTTATTAGGTATGTTTATAGAGAAATTTTTCCAACTTTTTATCGTACAATCTTCAAAGTTGTGATCTATAGTTTTCCAGAAAGACCAAGTTTTATCTTTTTTATATTCTAATCTTGGTTCAATAATTGCTAGCGTTTTATCTTTAAGTTTATTATGACTCTCTAATTCATATGCTAAGGATAATCCTGCACAGCCACCACCTATAATTATATAATCAAATTCTTTCATTTAGATCTATTTCTTCGTTGATTAGAAGATATTCATTACTCATATAACGACTTTTTTCTTTTGTTAACAAAAGTTTTATTAAATCTAATAGAGATAAAACTGTTTGATAAACTTTTCCTAAACTATTAACGTAAATTTTTCCAGCCTTATTATAATCTTCTATATTTTTTGTTTTTAAAATCTCACCACCTATTTTTCTATAAACTCTTCTAGCAACCAATATTGCAAATCTAAAATTAAAAGGGATTTTCTTAATTGATGTAAAGCTGCTCTCATAAAATAAGTCAGCTAAAGTTAAGGTACTACTTATAACTTGAAAATCATGCTGAATATAAAACCTATTATTTTTTGAATCTTCAACAACATCTCTGGCTATATTTGTTAATTGCATTGCAATACCAAGATCTATGGCGCCTTTCATTGAATCTTTATCTTTAACATTTAAAATTTTGGCCATCATTAAACCTACTGTGCCAGCAACTCTATAAGAATAAATTAATAAATCTTTTTTGTTATTTAATTGCACCTTTTCATTTAAGTCTGACTCAACACCAGTAAACAAATCCTCAACAATTTTTATTGAAATCTCATGATGAATCATAAGATCCCACATATTCTTAATTATTAGATTATCGAAGTTTTTATTAATAAAATCATTCTTAAAAGTGGATAAATTTTTTTTCTTAATAACTAATTCAATTTGATCATCTACAATATTATCAACTGTTCTACAGAAATCATATAATGAGGAGCATTTTTGATATGTTTTTTTTGGTAAGAAAAAACCAGCCCAGTTAAATGACTTTGCATAAATAGACAGATAGTTTCTATTAGACATTATATAATTTTATCTAAAACTTTTGCTGAGGATAACACACCAGGAACTCCAGCGCCAGGATGCGTTCCAGCGCCAACAAAGTATAATCCCTCGCAAACCTCAGATTTATTATGAAATCTAAAATAGGCTGACTGGGTAAATTTAGGTTGTATAGAAAATCCTGATCCAAATTTAGTGTTCAGCTCATTTTCAAAATAATCTGGTGTTAAGTAGAAATCTTCCACTATATTTTGTCTAAGATTTGGTAATAATGTTTTTTCCATTTTATCTATCACTAAATCTTTCATCTTTTCACCTTCAATTTTCCAATCTAATTTAGATTGATTGTTTGGCACTGGAACCAGTACATAGAAGCAGTCATTTCCTTCTGGTGCCATAGATTTATCAGTGGCAGAAGGTCTGTGTAGGTAATAACTTATATCTTTATTTAATTTTTTTTTATCAAATATATCATTTAAGTGTTCTTTATACTTGTCTCCAAACTTAATTGTATGATGCTCAACATCAGGATATGTTTTTTTAGTGCCAAAGTAATAAACAAACAAACCCATAGAATATTCCATTCTTTTTTGTTTCCATTCAAATAAATAATTAATTTTGGTTTGATTGAGAAGCTTTTCGTAAACAGCTGGTGGATCAGCATTACATATTACATTGTTTGCATTTATCTCTCTTTGATTATCTAATTTTACTCCTTCAATTTTATTATTGATTGAAATAATATTTGTAACCTCTTGACCTTTAATTATTTTAATTCCTTCCTCAATCATTAGTTTCTCTAAACCTTTAATTATATTTCCCGTACCACCCATTGAATAATGAATGCCCCATTTTTTTTCTAGATATAATATTAATCCATAAATTGATGTTGTTGTAAAAGGGTTTCCTCCAACCAAGAGGGGGTGCATGCTTAACATGCGTCTTAATTTCTCATCTTTAATATAAGAAGAAACTAATGAATAGACTGATTTATAGCTCTTTAGTTTTAATAGAGCAGGTAATTGTTTCATCATGACCAAAGGTTTGTCAAAAGGTACATCTGAAAGTTCTGTAAAACCCTTATCAAATATTTTTTTAGTAAATTTTACAAGCTCTTCATATCCTTTAACATCATCTTCATTTATTTCTTTAATTTGTTTTTTCATTTTTTCTTCATCACCTGAATAATCAAATTTAGCTCCATCTTCAAAAATAAATCTATACCAAGTATTAAGAGGGGTGAGTTTTATATAGTCCTCAGGTTTTTTGTTAAAAAGTTCAAAAAGCTCCTCAATTAAATAAGGTGCTGTAATTACAGTAGGTCCAGCATCAAATGTAAAACCATTTTTCTTGAATACTCTAGCTCTACCTCCAAGATCGGTGTGCTTTTCAATTAATATAACATTATGATTTTTAGCTTTTAATCGAAGAGCAGCTGCTATACCACCAAAACCAGAACCAATGACAATAGATTTCATTTGGTTAATTTATAGTTTTTTTAAAAAATTGTAAGGGAATTATGAGTTAATTTTTTTTAATGCGACTTTTGTTTCTTCTAAATTTTTATCAAACAAACTGTCAAGTTTTGATTTATCGACAGATGTATTGATAATCTTTTTAACAGATTCTACAGCAATCTTTATTGACACATCTTTTATCTCTTTAAGTGCCGCATCCTTCATCTGTATAATTTTATTTTCAGCTAAGTTTTTTTTGATTTCAGAAGATTTATGAAATTTATCATTCATTTCTATAACCAAATGGTCACTATCTTTTTTTGCCTGTTCTAAAATCTCATTACCATCTGCCTGGGCTGTATCTAATTTACTTTGGGCATTATCCAATAGAATTTTTGCTTCTGACCTTAATTTTTCACTCTCATCAATTTCATTTTTAATATCTAAAATAAGTTTATTTAAAACTTCATTAATTTTTTGAGGTATTTTTAGATAAACTAGTCCTCCAATAAAAATTATAAATGATATTGCTACCCAAAAAGTTGCATCAATTGCCATAATATTTATCCATCTTTTTTCTTGATAGGTCATCAACAATTGCTGAGATGCTACTACTATTAACCTCTGCACCTATCAACTGATGTAGTAAATCTGCAGACGTTTCTACAGCTATCTTATTAATTTTTTCAGGAGCTTTATCCTTAAGTTCTTGAATTTCAGATTCGGCTTTTCGAATTTCTAAATTCAACTCTTTGTCTAAGGCATCTTTTTTAAGATTAATATCTTTTATTAATTTTTCCCTAGCTTGTTTAAAATAATTTTTGGCTTCATTTTTACTTTTTTGAACTATATTTTCGTATTCTGCTATGTTTAGTTCACTCTGTTCTCTTTGTTTCTCTGCCGCCTCAATATTCTCTACGATCTGTGATTTTCTTATCTCAAGGTTTGCACTAATTTTTGGAAGTATAAGTTTAGAAAGAACAACATATAATATTCCAAAAGTTATAGTTAACCAAAAAATTTGAGAAATCCAAAACTCAGGATTTAATTGAGGCATACCTCCACTTTCAGCTGCAAAAGCTTCCATAAAAAATAGGAAGCTTAAAAATATCGACTGAAAAAATATTTTTTTAATCATTAAATTTAAAATGCAAATAAAATAATTAATGCAACAACTAATCCAAATAGACCAGTAGCCTCAGCTAAAGCAAATCCTAATAAAAGATTAGGGAATTGTTTTTGTGCTGCAGATGGGTTTCTCATTGCGCCAGAAAGGTAATTACCAAAAATAATTCCAATTCCAACACCGGCACCGGCTAGAGCTATTGCTGCTAGTCCTGCTCCGATCATTTTTGCTGCTTCTAATTCCATTATATCCTCCTATGTTAGTTAATGGTGTAAATTTAATGCATCATTTAAATAGATGCAGGTTAAGATTGCAAAAACATATGCTTGAAGAAAAGCAACCAGTATTTCCAAACCAGTTAGTGCAACCGAAAAACTCAGTGGAAGCCATCCACCAACTATCCCGAGGCTTATTACAAAGCCACCGAAAACTTTCATCATAGTATGACCAGCCATCATGTTAGCAAATAAACGAACAGAAAGACTTACGGGCCTACTTAAATAAGAAATAATCTCAATAACAACAATTAATGGCAGAAGAAGTACTGGTACTCCACTTGGTACAAATAATTTTAAATAGCCAAAGCCATGTTTCATAAAACCAATTATTGTTACTCCAACAAAAATAAATGAAGCTAAAATAAAAGTCACAATAATGTGACTAGTTACTGTAAATGCATAAGGGATCATTCCAAACATGTTACAAAACAGCACAAACATAAATAAAGAAAAGATAAATGCAAAATAGGGTTTTGCTTTAGAGCCAGCGGTATCGCTAATCATTTTTGAAACAAAGCTATAGCTTAGTTCTGCTAGAAGTTGAACTTTGCTGGGTAGTAATGAATTTTTTTTTGATCCAAGGTTAAAAATTAATAGAATTGCTAAAGAGCTAATAACCATAAACAAACTTGCATTTGTAAATGATATATCTATTGCGCCTAATTTTATTTCTGGTCCAATTCTATAAACTTCAAATTGGTGCATTGGATTTGTTGCCATAATTTTTTAAATCTATTCTTGCATATTTTTTGCAGATCTGAATACATTTACTATACCAGCAACCACACCTACAAAAAAAAATATTAATATTAACCAGGGCTTAGTACCAAAGGTCGTGTCTAAAATAAACCCTATAATTGTCCCAACTGCTACTGCAGACACTAATTCTGTGCTTAATTTAAAGGCAGTTCCTATAGAGGAGGGTGGTTCCTTGTCTTTATAGAGATTTCTCTTAGCAATTTTAGATTTTGCAATCTCCAGGCGAGTTTTAAGAGAGTCTTTTGGCATTTATGTATTAAGCAACCATACTCTCAGCTTTTTGTAAATCAACAGCTACTAACTGACTAATACCTTTTTCAGGCATAGTTACTCCATAAAGTCTATTCATTTTAGACATTGTTAGAGCATGGTGAGTTACAATAATAAATTTAGTGTTAGTTATTTTTGTTAAGTCATCTAGGAGACCACAGAATCTTGTTACGTTAGCATCATCTAAGGGAGCATCAACTTCATCTAACACACAGATTGGTGATGGGTTAGTAAGGAACACAGCAAAGATAAGAGACAAAGCAGTCAAGGCTTGCTCACCACCAGATAATAAAGTTATAGACTGAAGTCTTTTTCCTGGTGGACTTACTAGCATTTCTAAACCAGCTTCAAGAGGGTCATCAGAATCAACTAACTCTAACTTTGCATTTCCTCCATTAAATAATTTTGTATAAACTTCATTAAACTTTCTGTTAACTTTTTCAAAAGCTTCTAAAAGTCTTTCTCTTCCTTTTTGGTTTAATTCATTAATACTTTCTTTTAATTTAATGATTGCAGATACAAGATCTTCTCTATCCTGTTCCATTTTTTTAATTTCAATTTCATATTTACTAGTTTCTTCATCTGCCCTCAAATTAACTGACCCAAGTTTTTCTCTTTCTCTCTTCTTTTCATCCAAAGCATCTTCTTGAGCAACCGAGTCTGGCAGCTCCTCAACACCGTTTAAATTAGAGTTTTCAAGAATGTCATTTTCTTCAAGGTTAAGTTCAGAAATAACCCTTTCTAACAAATCATCTTTACGTTTTTTTAATCCTTCAATGGTTGCACCAGAGCTTGCTTTTCTTTCTCTTATTTGAATAGATATTTCTTGAACATCATTTAATTCAAGTCTTAAAGAGTTAATCTTTTTGTCCGTTTCTTCAATTATCTTTTCATTCTCAATTTTTTCATTTTGTGAAATTCTTAAACCTTCAGTAGCTTGACCTTTTTTTTCTGCTTGAGCTTTAGGTTGTTGATCTCGTTCATTCAATTGTGATAATAATTTGTTTTTTCGTTCAGTTAATTCTGTTGCCATTTTTTGAGAGTTTGAAAATAAATTCTTCCAACTTTCAACTTCAGTTGCAATAGCTTTAATTCTTTCATTTCTTTTTATAGATTCTTTTTTGATTGATTGGTTTTTGCTAAAACTATCTGCATATTTTTCTTGTAGTAATTTTATATTGTCATTTTTTTCATTGATGTCAGTTAGTTTACTTTTACCTTCATCATTGGCTAAATTATTTAAAAAATTATTTAATTCCATTTTAGTTCTATCTAGCAACGTAAGAGCTTGGTTAGCTTCATTGTTATTTATTAATTCTTTGATTTTTTTGATTGTATTAATAACGTCTTTAATTGGGTCAATGCTGATATTTATGTTGCCATTCGCAAATATTTCAATAATTTCGTCTACAGCTTTTTGCTCTTCATTAAGTTGATTTTTTGCTTTTTCAAGATCTTCGTTTGATAATTTTTCTGTTTCAAAATACTTGGAGTCTACTTCTATTAATTCACTTTTCTCTTCTTTTAACCTTTTTTCGTTTGAATTTGCATCTATTACAATCCCTTTTTCTCTATCAATATCTTCCTCAATGGTCTTTAGTGATTTTTTAAAATTTTCTATCTCATCTTGTGTTCTTACATTTTCTTCATCTAAACTTTGTAACTCTAAATTCAATCGTTGAATTCTTGAAAGGTTTTCAATATTTTTTTCTCTTAATGGAGAAACTTTATCTGTTTCTGTTTTGATTGAGTTTTCAAATTGAGCAATTTGTTGATTGAAGTTGCTTACTTCTCCCTCTGCCTCATTATTGATTTCATTTTCTATTCTAATTTCATTATCAATATCTAATAATTTCAAATAATATAAGCCTGCTTCAATTCTTTTTATTTCTTCAGATATAAGTTTATATTTTGTGGCTTCTTCGGCTTGTTTTTGAAGATTGGCTAATTGTTTTTCTTGTTGTCTTCTTAATTCGTCTGCTCTTTTTAAATTAGCATCTGCAGCGTTTAATCTAAGCTCAGCCTCGTGTCTTCTGACATGCAATCCTGAAATATTAGCTGCTTCTTCTAAGATGGCCCTTCTGTCTGCAGGCTTTGCTGTTACTAAGGCTCCAATACGTCCCTGGCTTATCATTGATGGTGAATGAGCACCGGTAGATAAATCTGCAAAAAACATTTGTGCATCTCTAGCCCTAACTTCTTTATCATTAATGTAAAATTTAGAGCCCTTGTCTTTTTCAATTTTTCTTCTAACTTCAATTTGATCCATATCCTTGTATTGCAAGGGTCCTTCATGACTTGCGTTATCTACAACGATTGAAACTTCTGCTATATTTTTTGAAGCCTTGTTTGATGTTCCGTTAAAAATAACATCTTCCATTCCAGAGCCTCTCATACTTTTTGCTGAGGTTTCTCCCATGGCCCATCTTAAAGATTCTACAATGTTTGATTTTCCACAACCATTAGGCCCAACTATTCCTGTTAGTCCATCTTCGATTAAAAAATTTGTTTTTTCAGCAAATGATTTAAATCCATTTAGTTGGATTTTTTTAAACTCCATGAATTAACTTATATCAGTTTTTCCAGATATTTTTTTAAATTCTTATAATTTAAGGCTTTTTCAAACTTTTTCTCATTAATTATTATCGTAGGAGTAGCATTAACTTTAAATTTTTTAACACCATCGATTCGATCATTTAAAACATAATCTTCAATAGCTTTATCAGCTAAGCACTTTTCAAAATTTAAGGTTACACCTTCATCTTCTAAAAACTTCTTTAAATACTTTGTAGCTTCTTCTGGCGTGTTTCCTCTTGCCCATTTTTTTTGGCCTGAAAATAAAATATTTAGCACATTTGCATTGCCATCATTATTGCATTGTCCAATTTTTGAAGCGTTCAATGCTGCAATATCTAGAGGAAAGTGTCTAAATTCAATTCTCACTAAACCTTTTTCTATAAAATCTTTTTTAAGGCTTGGATAAACATTTTTATGAAAGTCTGCACAGTGACCACATGTTAATGACTCATAGGCAATTATTGTGATTTTAGCATTCTTTTCACCTACAGAAATTCTTTTGATAGACTGATTGCCTTCTGCGAGTAGGTTGGTGGCAAAACCAACAAGTATAATAAATAATATTGAAACTATCTTTTTCATCTTTGTTTAAATAATTTAGTTAATTTTAATAATGAATTTTTAATTTTATCATTTTTAATATCATTAATTCTATCTGTATATTTATTATTTGTCACATGATTCTCGTTTTCATCTATCTTTTTAAATTTAGTTTGAGCATCATCAAAACTTATAAATTTTAATTTCTCAACAACTGTATAGCCAAAGAAACTATTCATTTTATCCATTATTTCTTTTTTTGAGTACTCCAAGTCTATTTCATGACCTCTTTTGACCATTACATGTAGAGTGCTAACGCCAAACTTATTAGAATTTTTAAATGATTTTGGGTAACATATTTGAAAAATTTCATTTCCAACGATGTATTTCCAATTATTTAGAGTTTCAGAGAATATGTGACCTTTTTTTTTGATTATTTTTTTAATATTTTTCGGCAAAGTATCCTTAAAAGATCTTAAGCCTTGAATAGTTTTAAACCTCTGCTTAGTATTATTTTTAAATTGCATATGACAAAATCCATACTAACAAAAAAAATTCTTTATTGGTACGATAATAATAAAAGATCATTACCATGGAGAAAAAAAATTTCTCAAGTTAAAAGGGAGTATTACACATTAGTGAGCGAATTTATGTTGCAACAAACACAGGTTGTAACTGTAGTTCCATATTTTAATAATTTCATAAAGGACATTCCTAACCTAAGCTCATTAGCAAGAATTAATGAAGAAAGGCTCTTAAAATATTGGGAGGGGCTAGGTTATTACTCTAGAGTAAGAAATTTAAAAAAGACAGCATTGATATTAAAAAAAAATTTTAAGGGAAGGTTACCCAGTACTATTGAAGAGTTAAAGTTATTACCTGGAATAGGGGAGTATACTGCAAACGCGATAATGGCAATTGGTTTTAATAAGCCATTTATTCCACTAGATGGAAACATTGAAAGAGTAATTAAAAGGTTATTAAACCTAAAGCTAATTAGTGAAGTTTCGAAAGAAAATCTTATTAGTAAAAAAAAAATATTGGGAACCTCAGTTAGGGCAAGCGACTATGCACAAGCCTTAATGGAATTAGGAGCTCTCATTTGTCGACCTAAAAATCCTTTATGTAGTCAATGTCCTTTAACGAAAAATTGTAAATCTTTTAAAATTAATGATTTTGAAATAATAAAAGAAAGAAAAAAAAAGATTGATAAATTTTATTTATTAAAAGTTTATAAAAAAAATAACCAATTTTTATTAGTTAAAAATACTAAATTTAATTTTCTAAAAAATTTAAAAATATTTCCTATGGATGAAATACCCAAACATAATAACTTAGAAAAAGATCTAAACTTTAAAATTTCTAATATAAATATGAATATAATTGTACAATTTACTAAGATAAAAGGATTAATTTTAAACTCTTCTTGGATTGATGGCTCTAAGCTTGACAGCTATACTTTACCAACATTTACTAAGAAGATTTTTAATTATTTAGAAAAAAATCAATGAAAAAAATAGCAATAATAGGTGGTGGAATATCAGGATTATATATTGCAAACCTTCTGAGACAAAATTCAAATTATGAAATCACAGTGTATGAAAAAAATAACACTGTTAACATAGAGAAGGGCTATGGTATTCAACTTTCTGTTAATAGTATTAAGCTATTAAGTAAAATAGGGTTTCAGAACATTAATTTAGAAAATAAATTTCATCCTAATAAAGTAGACTTCTATTCTTTAAAAAATAAAAAGAAGATATGCGATTTAGATATATCAGTTTTTAACATCAGTGAAGCTAAATACACTACACTTCAAAGGTTTGTTTTAATTAATTTTTTAAAAGATCGATTACCGAATAGCTTAATAAACTATAACAAGAAAGTTACGCAAATTGACTATGAGACTGAAAATATTGAGGTAAAATTTGAAAATAACGAGTCAATAAAATGTGATTATTTAATTATATCTGATGGTGTTTTTTCAAAAACAAAATCATTAATTGCTGAAAAAGAAATTAAACCAAGGTATTTTAACTCTGTTGCCTTAAGAGCAACAATAGATAAAAATGATCTTCAAGGAATTGACTCAAGTAATATATCCATATCATTGGGTTCTAACTTGCACTCAGTGTCATACCCAGTTGATAACACAGATGAGTTTAATTTTATCAGTATTTTAAGAAAAAAGCTTAGTTCTAAAGAGTTCTCAGACTACTCTTTGTTTGAGGATAAAGGTTTTATTTCGTCCATTTTATCAGAAATATCAGAACAAGTAGATCCAGATATCATTAAAAATTTAAAAAATATTAGATGCTTTCCAATATTTGTTAGTACCAAGGTGCATCAACCCACAAATAAGAACACATTTCTTATTGGAGATGCTTTTTTTTCCTACCCACCAACTTTTGCACAAGGTGCATCGCAATCAATAGAAGTTGCCCATGAACTATATAAAAATTTAGAAAATGAAAACAATCAATTTAACTTCGAGAGAATTAAAAGAACAAGAATGATTGATTGGAAATCAAAATTTAATTATTTTGCTTTTCATCTATCTCACCCATTAACAATTTGGATTAGAAATATTTTAATGAAATATTTAGTAAAAAATAAAAATTTTATTAATAATTATTTAGGTACAATCTATAAAAATTAATTTTTAGCAATTAATCTTTGTCTTAAATTATCGATAGGAACAGAAACTCCGTTCACAGTACAATGCCAATAAGTCCAACCATTGCAGCTTTCGGAACCAAGTATTGTTGCAGCAACTTTATGAATCGATCCTTCAGCCTGATTATGTTTAATACTTCCATCGGCCATAATTTTAGCAACAATCTTTTTCTTTTGATCAAATATACTTGTTCCAGGTTTTATTATCCCAAGCTCAACTAATGATCCAAAAGGTATCCTGGGTTTAGATCTATTATTTTTAAGAGTGTCTAAAAAATTATCTTCTATAGGTTTTGTACTTTTTAATCTTTCTACAGCAGCTTTAAAATAATCTTTTTCTTTCTCTATACCATAGTAGTTTCTACCTAATTTCTTGGCAACTGTTGCTGTAGTCCCTGATCCTAAAAATGGATCTAGAATCAAGTCACCTTTGTTTGAAGATGATAATAAAACTCTGTGTAGTAAAGATTCAGGTTTTTGAGTAGAATGGACTTTTTTCCCGTTTTTTTTAAGTCTTTCTGCACCATTACAAATAGGTAAATTCCAATCAGATCTCATTTGAAGATCGTCATTTAAACATTTTAAAGATTGGTAATTAAAAGTATATTTTGACTTCTCACTTTTAGATGCCCAAATTAAAGTTTCATGAGCATTGGTAAATCTTGTTCCTCTAAAATTAGGCATTGGATTATTTTTGTTCCAGATAACATCGTTTAAAATCCAGAATCCTAGGTTTTGTATTGCCGTTCCTACTCGAAAAATATTGTGATAACTTCCTATAACCCAAATAGCTCCATCTTTTTTTAAAATTCTTTTACACTCTGAAAGCCAAGCAATTGTAAACTCATCATATTTTTTAAAGCTTTCAAACTGGTCCCATTTATCGTTTACTGCACTCACTTTAGTCCTGTCTGGCCTGGTAAGAGAATTCTTTAATTGTAAATTGTATGGTGGATCAGCAAAAACAAGGTCAAAAGTTTCACTTGGAATTTTTTTTAATTCTTCAAGACTATCACCATTAATAATTTTATTTTTAAAATTGTTTTCCATTTTATATAAAATGATTAGACTCCAAACGGATTCTATGGTCAACCTGTGATTGAATTAAATGGATTCGATTTGTGTTTATAGTTTTTTTAATAACTAGATATTGTGTTGTTACAAGTGAGGCCTATAAAATATCACAAATAGGCGAGAAGGTTTTACGATGATACTTAGTAATACCGAACTTATTAATTGCTCTTAAGTGTTCCTTGGTTCCGTAGCCTGAATTTGTATCCCATCCATATTTATTAAATTGTTTTGAAAGTTTTGTAATAAATCTATCTCTACTGACTTTTGCAATAATTGATGCAGCAGAAATACTAGGGATTTTTTGGTCCCCTTTAATTACATACTCTAGTTTATAATTTTTAAGATAGGGTAGTTTATTGCCATCAACTAAGATAAGAGAAGGTTTTTTATTTAATTTAAGTATAGCTCTTTTCATTGCAAGTAAACTTGCATGCAATATATTTATTGTTTCAATTTCTTTAGTTGATGCTTGCCCTATAGCCCATATAGAATTTTCTTTAATATATCTATCAAGTTCCTCTCTTTTATTTTTAGTTAAACTTTTAGAATCTTTTAATAATTTTTTATTAATAGATTTATTTAATATTACAGCTGCTGCATAAACTGGACCGATTAAGCTACCTCTACCAACTTCATCAACACCAGCCAAAATTTTCATTAGATGTTCAATTTCAAATTAACAATTTTTTGTTTAATTTTTTTTAAGTCTTCCCACGAGTGCTTTTTATTTTCAGGGACTCTTAAAAGGTAAGAAGGGTTAAAAGTAATAATAACATTGTAGGTAGTGTTTTTAACAATTACCTCTTTCCACTTTCCTCTTTCTGTAGAAATTTTACTATTCAAGCCTGTTAATGATTCCATAGCACTACTACCCATAAGGATTATTATTTCTGGTTTAATAATTGAAATCTGTTTTTGCAAAAAATAAGAGTATCTTTTAATTTCAGTGGAGGTAGGCTTTCGGTCTTCGGGTGGTCTAAAATTAACAGCATAAGTAGAATAAATATTTTCTTTTTTAATGTTTATTGCCATTAACATCTTTCTTAAAAGATCTCCAACGTCACCCAAAAAGGTTAAACCAAGATTATCCTCTTCCATCCCTGGGGCCTCTCCAACTAACATTATAGGGCTATTGATATTTCCATCTCCCAAAACTATTTTTTTTGAATTATCTTTTAAGCTACAATCATTAATTGAGTTTATTTGCAGTTTTAATTCATTAAGTTCTTTTTCTTTATCAATCTGGTTAACATCATTCTCTTTTTTTTGATCTTTGGTAGTATTTTTCAACCTATTGATAGGATTTTCGTCAAAAATAAAATTAGATCCAATAGAATTTAGTAGTTCTGAATCATAATTCGTATTTTGATTTATTACTTTTTTAGACATACAATGACCCAATGTTGATAAAGTTTTTTAAATTTGCTTTAATATTATTGTTTTTTCAAAGCCCATTATACTCAAAAAGTGTGACTTTAAACGATTTTAATTCACACCATTTGTCCAATTATTTTTCTGGTATCGTCGCTTATGAGAACAATGATAACTCTCAAGCTTTAAAATTTTTTAAAAAATCAAGGGCTTTAATTAAACAGCATGAGTCTTATCTTGAAAATTATGTATACACGCTTGTGCTTGAGGGTAAAGTTCAGCAAGCTACAAGCGAAATTAAGAAAAATATAACAGATGGTAATTCTAATTTTTTTGAAGCTCATTTAATTCTAGCTTTAGATAGCCTTAAGAGAAAAAATTATAAAAGAAGTAAAGAACACTTGCAACGTTCTTATAACTTTATCAACAATGATAGGCTTTCACTAATAATAGCAGAAACATTGAAACAATATCTGCATGTTTTTGAGAAAAATGAAATTTCAAAAATAAAAAATAAATTTGGAAATTTTTCCTTCATTAATGAGGTTTTTCAAAGATGTTATTTGAATGATAAAAATACCAGGGTTTACTTTGATAAACTGGTTAATTCAAAAGATGGTGTAGACTACACAAGATATATATATTTTTACTTAAATTATTTGATTGAAAATGATGGATATGAAGAGGCAAAAAATATTACTGCTAATATAGATTATTTGAATTCACCTTTACTTATTTCACAGGGAAAAAAGTGGATTGAAGATCAAATGCTAGAAGAATTTAAAAAAATATTTTCATGTAATAACACCACAGATATAATTAGTGAGTTTTTTTTCTTAGTATCCAACCTTTACTCGTCCCAAAATGACTATGAAAATTCTAATTTTTATTTAAATATATCTCATTACTTAAATCCTAAGTTTAAATTTAATTTATCATTATTAGTGGAAAATCATTATCTTAATAAAGACTATGCAAAAACTTTAAAAATTTTAGAATCTTTTAATAAAAAAGATGAGTTTTATTATTGGTTTAAATTAAAAAAAGAAGCACAAATAATTTCTAAATTAAAAAATAAAGATAAATCTTTAGATTTTATTAACTTAAATTTTAAAAAAATTAAAAACCCCTCAATAAAAATAATTTTTGATATTGCAAATTTTAATAAAAATGCAAAAAAATATAAAGAGGCTATAAGATATTATGATCAAATTATTTCAAAAATTGACATTAACTCACAACTATATGCAGAAATTTTATATAGAAGAGGAGGCAGTTATGAGAGATTAGCTGATTATGTTAGTTCAGATAAGGACTTATTAAAATCTCTAGAAGTTAATCCAGACGATGCATATGTGTTAAATTACTTAGCTTATTCTTGGTTAGAACGAGAATATAAAATAGATCTCTCTCTTCAAATGCTCGAAAAGGCTTACGCTAAAAGAAGCAACGACCCTTATATAATTGATTCAATAGGTTGGGCTTACTATTTAATTAATGATTATGAAAAGGCAGAAAACTTTCTAAAGAGAGCAGTTGAATTAATGCCAGAAGATCCAATTGTAAATGATCATTATGGCGATATTCTTTGGAAGTTAGATAGAAAAATCCAGGCAAGATATTTTTGGAAAAATGTTTTAAATTTAGAAGAGACAGAAGATAAAATGAAAAAAATCATTAAAGGAAAATTGATCGAAGGTTTAAGTAATTCTTAATATATGAATAGTTTTAAGATCAAATCTTACGCTAAGATAAATCTTGCACTAAATGTAACTGGCAAAAAAACAAAACTACATAAAATTGAAACTTTGATTTCCTTTATAGATTTATATGATTTAATTCACTTAAAAAAAATTAAAAAAGAAAATCATAAAATAATTTTTAAAGGAAAGTTTTCTAAAAATATTGGTAAAATAAATACAGTTGCAAATTTACTGAAATTGTTAGATAAAAAAAATTTACTTAATAGTCAAAAATTTGAGATTAAAGTTATTAAAAATATACCTCAAGAAGCTGGAATGGGTGGTGGCTCAATGAATGCTGCTAGTTTAATTAATTTTTTTATTAATCAAAAAATATTAAAGATAAAAAAAAATGAATTAATAAAGCTAACAAGCCAGATTAGTTCCGACGTTATTTTAGGAATAAAACCAACTATTGCAATTCTGTCACATAATGGAAAATTAAAGAAATATAATAAAGATATCAGACTTCATACATTAGTTGTAAAACCCAGTTTTGGCTGTTCAACTAAATACATTTACTCAAAAGTAAAATCATTCTCCAATCCTCAATTTAGCTTTCCCAAGTTAAAAATGTTTGAGGTGAAATATCTTAAAACTTTGAATAATGATCTCGAAAAAATAGCCTTTAAAAAATACCCAAAACTTAAAAAAATTAAATTATTCTTATCAAACACACACAACAATATGTTTGTTAGAATGTCGGGATCTGGCTCGTCAATCGTAGCCTATTTTGATTCTAAGAGGTCGTGTGGTAATGCATATAGTCAATTTAAAAGGAAATTCAGTAGTCATTGGTGTATTGCATCAAAAACTATATAATTTTTTTTTTTTATGATATATGAAATTAATATTGGCCCATGGTGAAGTGGTATCACATCTGTTTTTGGTACAGAGATCCGAGGTTCGAATCCTTGTGGGCCAGCCATATATGAATAACTTATTAGATAAAATTTTTTTCAGATCCAAAAATCTTAATTATATAAATTTAGGATTTAAGGATATTAAAAACAATACTGAAGTAGAGCAAATATTCAGTGCCATTCATTCTTTTTCTAAAAATAGTGAAATTAGATATGTTGGTGGGTGTGTTAGAAAAATTATTAATAAAGAAAAAGTTGACGATATAGATTTGGCTGTAAATTTAAAACCAAAAGATGTTTGTAATGCGCTTAGTAAAAAAAATATTAAATATTATGAAAGTGGAATAGAGCACGGAACAATTACAGCGTTAATAAATAACATTAAGTTTGAAATAACATCGTTACGAAAAGATGTTGATACTGATGGAAGACATGCAAAAGTTGAGTTTTCAGATAATTGGAAAGAAGATGCCTCTAGAAGAGATTTTACTATAAATTCTATTTATGCAGATATTGAGGGCAGTCTATTTGATCCTTTTGAAGGCAAAAAAGATCTAGAAAATGGAAAAGTTAACTTTATTGGAGATATAGAGGCAAGGATTAAGGAAGACTACCTTAGAGTATTAAGATATATTAGATTCTTTCTCAATTACTCCAAAGATAAACACAACCCTAAAATTATTAACATAATAAAAAAAAAATCTAAGTGGTGTTTCGTCAATTTCTTCTGAAAGATTATTAGATGAATTTCAAAAACTATTAAAATCTGAAGGTTTTTCAAAATTAATTAAAGATCAAGATTCTTTAGAAATTATAAATCTTATCTATCCTCAACTCAAAAACATTTACATATTCAATAAATTAAATAGCTTTGCTAAGAAGAGTTTCTCTAGAGTAGATTTCATCTTCTTATTATCATTATTAGTTATTGATGGGACTGATAATGTGGATTATTTTATATATAAATTTAATTTATCTAAAAAAGATAAAAAAAGACTTTTATTTATAAATAAGTTTTATTCAGAAAAATTTAATAACAAAACTTTTTTAGAAAAAAATTTAAATAAAATTTTTTATTTTAATGGAAAAGAAGCATTAATGGATATTATTTATTTTAAAATTTTTAAATCACGTAAGGAAGACAATAAATTAATAAAATTGATTAAAGTTTTCAAAGAAAAAGAAATTCCAATAATGCCTTTTAAAGCAAATATGTTGATAGAAAAATATCAAGTTTCAGAAGGAAAAGAATTGGGAAAAAAACTAAAAGCAATTGAGGAAGCTTGGGCTAATAATAATTTCAATATTTCAGAAAAAGAAATTCAAAAAATAGTAAGTAATTAAACGTATTTAACGTCTTTTATTTCAAAATTCTTTACACCAGCGGGAGTTTTTATTTCAACTAAATCATCTTTATTTTTCCCTATTAATCCTTTGCCTATCGGTGATTGAAAAAATATTAATTTCTTTTGTAAATCTGCCTCATCTCTTCCTACAATTTTATAGGTAATCTTTTCTTTAGTATCAAGATTTTCTAAATCTATTGTTGAGCCAAAAATAACTTTTCCATCATTACTCATTTTTGTAACATCTATTACATTTGCTCTAGCGATAATGTCATTAATTTGAGCTATTCTTCCCTCGTTATGTGATTGCTCTTCTTTAGCAGCGTGATATTCAGCATTTTCTTTTAAATCACCATGAGATCTTGCTTCAGAAATAGCAGCAACTATTTTTGGGCGTTTTTTTTCTTTTAAAAAAATTAGCTCTTCTTTTAAAACCTCAAGTCCAGCAGTTGTTATTGGTTCTTTTTCCATTTTAATTCCATTTTGCTATTGGCGGTAAAGACATTAAAATACCCTCGACATTACCTCCGGTTTGTAGTCCAAATTTTGTTCCTCTATCATAGAGTAAATTAAATTCAGCATATCTTCCTCTTTTAATATACTGTAATTCTTTTTCTTTTACAGTCCATTTTTTTTTGTACTTCGATTTTATTATTAAATTAAACAACGTTTGAAAAGTAACTCCTAAATCAGATATGAATTTGAAATCTTTTTCCCAACTATTTTTTTTATAATCAAAAAAAATACCACCAATACCCCTGGTTTCTTTTCGGTGGGGAAGATAAAAATATTCATCACACCATTTTTTATATTTTTTATAATATTTTTTATTGTGACGATCGCACATTTTTTTTAATTCTTTATGAACTAAAGTCTTTTCTTTATTGTCTACGATGCATGGTGTTACGTCCATCCCACCACCAAACCAACCATGTGTTGTGTAGATAAATCTTGTATTAAAATGGATTGCAGGAACGTAAGGATTGTTCATATGCATCACAACAGAAATTCCCGAGGCCCAAAAATCTGGACTTTTATTTGCTCCTGGAATTTTTCCCAACATTTCTTTAGAGAATTTTCCATATACTTCAGAAAAATTTACACCTACTTTTTCAAAAACTTTTCCATTCTTTAAAATTCTAAATTCACCACCACCCTCATCTTTAAATTTACTTCTATTCCATGTTTTAGATTTAAATTTTATTTTTTTATTTTCTATTTTTTCAATGTCATCACAAATAACATTTTGTAATAATTTGAACCAATTAGAAGCAAGTTTTTTTTTAATTTCTTTATCCATTATTTTGTGAAGTTAGTTTGTCTTAAATTTTCAGATAGAATTATAGCAACTGAAGAAGCTATGTTTAAAGATCTTTTATTAGTCATCATAGGTATTTTCAATTTGTATTTAATCGAATTATGAACATTCTCAGGTACCCCAGCGCTTTCTCTTCCAAATAACAGTGTATCATTACTTTCAAACTTAAATTTTGCATAAGATTCAGCCGATTTTGTTGTTAATAATATTATCCTTTGACCTTCTTTTGACTTAAAAAATTCCTTTGAGTTTTGATAAAATTTTATTAGTTTTTCATCCATATAGTCCATAACAACTCTTTTAAATCTTTTATCACTAAATAAAAATCCACATGGCTCAATAATTTCTAAGTCAGCACCAAGACACGCACAGGTTCTAATAATTGCAGCTGTATTTTGGGGAATATCTGGCTCATACAAGGCTATTTTAGGTCTTAAAGTCATAGTTTGTGTGTCATTGTTTCAGTAGAAAAAAAACTTTTTTCTTATATGAAATCATATATTAGATAACAATATACAAAAAATAAAAGATGTCTGAAAAAAAACCTGAAAGAAGAGAATTTTTATTTACAGCCTCGTATGCTGTTGGTGCTGTTGGGGTAGGAGCGGTTGTTTGGCCTTTAATTGACCAAATGAACCCAGATGCTTCAGTAAAGGCATTGGCCAGCACAGAAGTTGATGTTAGTTCAGTTCAACCTGGAAAGACAATCACAGTCCTTTGGAGAGGAAAACCAGTTTTTATTAAAAGAAGAACATCTGAAGAAATAGCAGAAGCAAAAGCCGTTAAGATGGAAGATTTAAAAGACCCAGAGAAAGATGAAGATAGAGCAAAAAATCCAGAGTGGCTTGTGATGGTTGGTGTTTGTACTCACTTAGGATGTGTGCCTTTAAATGATAAAGGAGATTACAATGGTTGGTTCTGTCCTTGCCATGGCTCACACTATGATACATCGGGAAGAATTAGAAAAGGTCCTGCACCCACAAACATGGAAGTTCCAAAATATGAATTTGTTAATAGCAACACAATTAAAATCGGATAGTAAATAATTATGAGTGATCACGAGTACGTCCCCAGTTCAAAATTTGGAAAATGGTTTAATGATAGGCTTCCACTTTTAACACTTGCTAGTCATTTAACTGATTATCCAACACCAAAAAATTTAAATTACTGGTGGACATTTGGTGGGATTTTAACTTTTTGCTTAATAACACAAATCGTGACTGGCTTAACGCTGGCAATGCACTACATAGCTCACGCTGATTTAGCCTTTGAAAGTGTTGAGCATATCATGAGAGATGTAAACTATGGTTGGTTAATAAGATATATTCACGCAAACGGTGCTTCAATGTTTTTCTTAGCAGTCTATATTCATATATTTAGATCTTTATTTTATGGATCTTATAAATCTCCGAGAGAAATTATTTGGATTATTGGGATAATAATTTACCTTTTAATGATGGCAGCTGCATTTATGGGTTATGTTCTTCCATGGGGACAGATGAGTTTCTGGGGCGCAACAGTTATTACAAATCTTTTCAGCGCCATACCTTTAGTTGGTGTTGGAATAGTTGAGTGGTTGTGGGGAGGATATTCCGTAGACAATCCAACTTTGACAAGGTTTTTTACACTTCATTATTTAATACCATTTTTAATTTTAGGTTTAGTAGTTCTTCATATTTGGGCGTTACACGTTCCTGGAAACAACAATCCAGTAGGGATTGATGTTAAAAAACCCTCTAAGGACACAGTACCATTTCATCCATATATAGTTATCAAAGATGCTTTTGCATTATTAATGTTTGTGATTGTCTTTGCTTTTTTTGTATTTTATTCGCCAAATATATTGGGTCATGCAGATAATTATATTGAAGCAAACCCAATGGTAACACCTGCTCATATTGTTCCAGAGTGGTATCTATTGCCTTTTTATGCAATCTTAAGGTCAGTTCCTGATAAATTAATGGGAGTAGTTGCAATGCTGTCAGCAATTTTAATTTTAGCAGCACTGCCGTGGTTAGATACTTCAAAAATTAGGTCAGCTGTATTTAGACCTCTTTACAAACAGTTTTATTGGATACTAGTAGTGGATGTATTAATTCTAGGTTATGTGGGTGCAATGCCAGCTGAAGGTTTGTATTTACTGATTGCTAGAATTGCCACAGCTTACTACTTTATTCATTTTTTAATAATCTTACCGGTATTAGGATTTAAAGAAAAAACTATACCTCTACCTTTAAGTATTACAGAACCAGTACTTGGAGGAATGCCAATGGCATCAGCTGTTAAAAAAAAAGAAAGTTTAAATTAATTAAGTGAAAAATATTTTAAAAATTAGTTATTCGATTATTTTTTTATTAGCAGGAACTTTTACAGTTAATTCTGCAGAAAAAGTTGATCTTTTAAAAACAGATTGGAGTTTTAAGGGATTATTTGGAAAATTTGATAGGGGGGCCTTGCAAAGAGGCTACCAGGTTTATTCAGAAGTTTGTGCTGGCTGTCATTCAATGAAATATGTAAGTTATAGAAACCTATTTGAACCAGGCGGACCAGAATTTACTGAAGAACAAGCAAAAGCTATAGCTGCAAGTTTTGAAGTTACAGATGGACCAAATAATGATGGAGAAATGTTTGTAAGGCCCGCTAAGTTATCTGATAAATTTGTCATGCCCTTTGAAAATGTTAAAGCAGCTCAAGCAGCAAATGGAGGAGCTTATCCACCTGATATGTCAGTATTAGCAAAAGCTCGAAGTGGTGGAGTTGATTATATTTATTCAGTACTTTTAGGTTATGAAGATCCACCCAGTGACGCAACGCTTGATGATGGGGTTTACTATAATAAATATATGTATGGTAATAAAATTAAGATGTCACAACCTTTAATGAATGATGCAGTTGAATATAGTGATGGTACAAAAGCTACAGAAGAACAAATGGCAAAAGATGTTACAACATTCTTAATGTGGGCTGCAGAACCACATTTAGAAGCAAGACATAAAATGGGCTTTAAGGCTATTTTATATTTAATTATTTTAACTATTCTGGTTTACTTTAGTATGAAGAAAATTTGGTCACGTATTGAATCTGAAGTTTAATATATCACCATCTTTAACAATATAATCTTTTCCTTCAAGTCTCATTTTTCCATTAGTCTTGGAATTTACCCAACCTTGATTTGCTATGAAATCTTCGTATGCAATTGTTTCAGCTCTAATAAAGCCTTTTTCAAAATCAGTATGTATTTCACCAGCCGCTTTTGGTGCAGTACAATTTTTTTGGATAGTCCAGGCTCTAGTTTCTTCAGGTCCGGATGTAAAGTAAGTGTCTAACTCTAAAATATTATAACCCTTTTGAATCAACATATTTAAACCAGTTCTTTTTAATCCAATCATCTCCATATAATTTTCTTTTTCTTCATTTTCTAATTGATTTATTTGGTTCTCAATATCGGCTGAAACTATTAAGGTATTTTTTTCACCAAATTTATCAATAAAAGCTTGTGTATATTTATTTCCATTTTGAACACTTGCTTCATCAACGTTACATACAAAAATTTTAGGCTTTAAAGACAATAAACCACTTTGGTTTATTAATTTTTTGTCAAATTGTTCATAAAGTATTTGAATATCTTTAGAATTATTTATGCAGTCAGAAGCAATTTCTAATATCTTTAATTGTTCCTCATCTACATTTTTCTTATTATTTTTTTCCAATCTTTTTTGTATTGATTCAAGGTCTGCCAACATCATTTCTGTTTCAATAATTTCTAAATCTCTGATTGGATCAACAGTTGGGTTCACATTTTGAATATCATCAGAGTCAAAACATCTGATCATATGAATGACTGCATCGACTTCTCTTATATGGGATAAGAATTTATTCCCTAAGCCTTCACCTTTAGAGGCGCCCTCTACTAGTCCTGCTATATCCACAAACTCAATAGTGGTATTAATTTTTTTTTTTGATTTTGATATTTCTACCAATTTATCTAGTCTTTCATCTGGTACAGGAACAACACCAACATTTGGCTCAATAGTACAAAAAGGAAAGTTAGCAGCCTGTGCTTTGCTAGAATTTGTTAGCGCGTTAAATAAAGTAGATTTACCAACATTAGGCAACCCAACAATTCCACACTTAAAACTCATTATTTATTATTTACTGTGCTTGCAAATAAATCTAATTTTTTATCAATTAATATAGGCATTGAATCAATAATATTATTTGTAATTTTTTCTAATTGTAACATTTCATCTTCGTCAAAATCTTTTAACACATGATCTGAAACGTCAGCTTTGGTTTTTGGTCTTCCAATTCCAATTCTTACTCTTGAGTAGTCTTTTCCTATAAATTTATCTATAGATTCAATTCCATTATGTCCTGCACTAGATCCTGCAAATTTTGCTTTTACTTTACCAAATTCAATATCAAGATCATCATGAAATACGATGACATCTTCTGCATCAATTTTAAAGTATTCAATTAATTCTCTTATGCAAATTCCAGAATTATTCATAAAAGTCAGAGGCTTTATTGCATAAACTTTTTTATCTTCAATATTTCCAGTAGTTAATAGGCCTTTAAATTTTGGCTTCTGTTTAGACAGGCCAAATTTTTGATTAAGAGCATCAATTAACTTAAAGCCAATATTGTGTCTATTATTTTCACTATTGGGTGTGGGGTTTCCTAAACCTACAAATAGAAGCATAATTTTTTAAGATCGTATCTAGGAATTTTCACTATAATAAATTTATTATTTTTTTTCTTCAGGAGCTTTTTTGTCTTCACCTTCTTTTTTATCTCCATCAGTCACTGGAGCAGCATCTTTGCCATCTGCAGCTGCTTCATCTGTTGCTTCTGCTTCAGCTGGTTTTTCTGGCTCTTTCATAACAGTAGGAGCTGCCAATGTTGCAATTACAAAATCTCTTCCAATAATTGTTGGTGTAACACCATCTTCTAGTTTAACTGAAGATATTTTAAAACTTTCTCCAATTTCAATTCCTTCAAGGTCGATTATAATTGCTTCAGGAATTTTTTCACTAGGGCATTTTAATTCAATTTTTCTTCTAACTATATTTAATACTCCTCCTCTTTTTAAGCCTGGAGACGTTTCATGATTAATGAATTGTACAGGGACTTCTATTCTAATTTTTACACCAGGAACGACTCTAAGAAAGTCAATATGAGTTGGCTCATCAGAGATTACATTATATGTGATTTCTCTTGGTAAAACATTTTGAGGCTTACCATCCAAGTTAAGAGTTATAATATTAGATAAAAAGTTTTCTTTTGCAATTAAGGTTTTAAGAGTTTTTTTTAAAACAGTAACTTTTTGATTTTCTTCTGTTCCACCATAAATTATACCCGGAATATTACCAGCTAGTCTTAGAGATCTAACATCTCCTTTTGATTGAGTATTTCTAGTATTTGCTTCAAGTGAATTCATAAAAGAAGGTTTTCTAGCTCAAGTTCTTCAATAACTCAAGATAATTATTTAAATAAATCAGATACTGAAGTTGAATTGGAAATTCTTTTAATTGCCTCCCCCATAAGGGTTGAAATAGGTAAAACTTCTATATTTTTAGCTTTCTTAATTTTATCCTGGTTGTCAATTGTATCGGTTATAACCAATTTTTTTATAACCGATTTCTTAATTTTATCTATGGCTTCTCCACTTAGAACTCCATGGGTTATATAAACATAAACTTCTTTTGCACCTCTATCTTTTAGAGCCTTAGCAGCATTAATTATGGTTCCACCAGAATCGATTATATCATCAACTATAATGCAAGTTTTACCCTTTACATTTCCTATAACGTTCATAACTTTTGATTGACCTGGTTTAGGTCTTCTTTTATCGACGATTGCAAGCTCGACATCTAAAATCTTACCAAGAGCTCTTGCTCTTTCAGTTCCACCAACATCAGGTGCTACACAAATTATATTTTTACCTTTAATATTTTTCTTAGCATGTCTTGCAAAAATAGGAGTAGCAAACAAGTTGTCTACAGGAATGTCAAAAAATCCTTGAATTTGACCTGCGTGCAAGTCAACAGTAACAACTCTGTCGGCGCCAGCTTTAGTAATTAGATTAGAAACAAGTTTTGCTGATATAGAAGTTCTGGGTACCACTTTTCGGTCTTGTCTAGCATAACCAAAATAAGGAATAACGGCAGTAATATTTTTAGCTGAAGATCTTTTTAACGCATCAATGCAGAGAAGTAATTCCATTAAATTATCATTTGCAGGAGAAGAGATTGATTGAATTATAAAAATACTATTACCTCTAATATTTTCATTAATCTCTATATAGATCTCTCCATCAGAAAAATTTTTAATGCTAGAATTTACAAGTTTAGTTTTTAAATATTTAGCAATATTTTTGCTTAAAGGTTTATTGCTGTTTCCAGTTAATAATTTCATGAAATATTGTTAATTAATCATAATTATTGAAATATTTCTACCATAATCATTCTCATTGCGACTAATAGATCTTCTTGCACTGAACAAATTGTTTTTTCTAATAAATGTATCTTTATCAATAATATCAATTTTCTTAATACTTAAGCTCTTTAGTTGAAAATGAATATATTTATTTAAGTTAAAGTAATTTTTATGCTTAGCTTTTTTAAAAAATATTATATTTTTTTTATCTTTTTTAATAAATTTTTTTATAAAATCTTCTCTAACCTCGTAATTATTACTTGAAATACATGGGCCTATAGCAGCGGTAATATTTTGTGGGGAACAACCTTTTTTAATCATAAATTTAACAACCTTTTTTACAATGCTTTTGTAGGCGCCTTTCCAGCCCGCATGGATAGCTGCTATCATTTCTTTACTATCATCGTAGACTAATATTGGAGCACAATCAGCCGTTAAAACAGCTATTGGTGTATTTTTCCTATCAGTGACTAAAGCATCTCCCTCAAATTTATTCTTAAGCTTTGAATTTGTGCTTATATAGTGAAATTTATTACCATGAACTTGGTTTAATAAAATTATTTTTTTGCGTTTAGTTTTAATTTTATTGCCTACGATTTTAAGATTTTTCTGTATATTTTTATTTTTATCAGAAGAACCTGGTCCACAGTTCAAACTTTTAAATATACCGGTAGATTTTCCACCTAATCGATTAAAAAAAGCGTGCTCTATGCTTTTAAATCTAGATAATTTTTTTGATTTGATCAGTTTAAAATCCTAACTTAAATTTATTTTTATGATTTGTTATAAACATTACTTTAAATAAATGACCCATCTGGCTTTCATCAATTAATCTTTTAATTCTAAAATAAATATCAGCTTTCTCACTAAATGGCATATTTTTAGATAATATTTCAGCTCTATCCAGTATGCCAATTTTTGTTAAGAATTTTTCTTGAGTAGTAGATAGAGATGTATAGGAGCCAAATTTTTTAATAATATTATTAATTAAATTAAAGCTTAAATTATAAGTTATATCTGAATTTCTAAAACTTTTTAGAACATTGCAGTATTTATGTTTAGAAACTGCTTGAAGAGTATTTTTCATTTCTTTCTCAAGATACGCATAATCTATTATTAAAATTCCACCATTATTAAGTTTGATTTTATTAATTATAATTTTTAAATATTTTATAGTGAGTGGAGAGTATTCAATAAACGTTTGCTTATAGGAAATTTTAAATTTAATTTTTTTTTCAAATTTTTGCATATCAAATGGAATATCTAAATAATTTAATTTTTTATCATTGGAAAAATTTACATGTCTTTCGTACCATTTTTTTTCTTTTTTTAAGAACTGTTTAATGGGTAAGGCATCAAAGAATTCATTTGCAATAAAAATACATGGAAAATTATTTAACTCATTCAAATTATTTAACCATTTAATCTTTGCATCTTTAATATTAATTTTTTGTGTTTGTTTAAGTAATTCACTTTTTTCTAATATATTGATTTTACAAGAATTCTTAAACTGAGGAAATTTATTGAATGTGTTAACTAATACCCTCATCATTTCACCGTTACCAGCTCCTAATTCAATCAAATTAAATTGTTTAGGACAATCTAACTTTTCCCAAAATGAAATTATCCAGATAGCAATCATTTCAGAAAATAATATTGATATGCTAGGTGCTGTTATAAAATCACCCCCCTCACCAAAGGGATTTTTTTTCATGTAGTAGCCATGTTTTTTATTATAGAGAGATTCCTCTATAAATTTATCTAAGGTAAATAATCTATTGTTTTTATTTTTCATTAGTTTTTAAATAATATAAGAGTGTGCCAGCCATTAAGAAAATAATACTTAGCAATTGACCCTGTGTTAAGTTTAAAATTAAATAGCCAATTTGAGGGTCAGGTGATCTAAAAAACTCTGTAAGAAATCTAAAAAATGAATAAAAAATTAAAAATAAAGCAGATATCTTTCCTGGATTTTTTAAGTAATTTTTTCTAAAGAAATATTCAAGCAAAAGAAATAAAATTATCCCTTCAAAAAAAGCTTCATACAACTGAGAGGGATGCCTTTTAGTATTATCTATTAATATAAATTGCACAGACCAAGGTAGGTCGGTTGCTCTTCCAATAAGCTCTGAATTTATAAAATTTGCAATTCTGCCAAAAAAAATTCCAATTGGCGCTGATAGTGCCACTAAATCTAAAAATATAAATTGATTAACCTTATGCTTGCTTGAAAATAATTGAGAAGCGACAATAACTCCAATCAAGCCTCCGTGAAAAGACATTCCACCATTCCATACCATTAGTATTTCAAGTGGGTTTTCTAAATAATATTTAAGATTATAAAATAGTGCATACCCAAGTCTGCCACCTAGAATTACTCCTAAAATTAGATATGTAATAAAGTCATCAAATAGACTTAATATACGCTGGTCTTTAATTAATTTTTTCTTACAATATATCCATCCGAATATAATTCCGATAATATATGCCAATGAATACCATCTAATTTCGAATGATAGAATTTGAAAAGCTACTGGGTCAAAATTATTAATAAACATTTTTAAATAACTGCGTATAAAGTATATTAATTTTATAAATGAATATATGACAAAATCAAAATTTGTAATTGATAAATTGGCAAAATTATTTGAACAAGGACTGATTTCTTATAAGGATTTAAGTTCTGAGATAATAAATGTTTTGAAATCAAAAAGAGATGAGATAGTTTTTAAAATGAAATTAACAAGCAAAGAAGAGACTGATATTTTAATTAAAAGAGTTGAAAATCTTGAAAAAAAAATAGAAAAATTAGAAAAAAATAAGTTAAAAAAAAACTACAAAGGTAAAAAAATCTTAACTCTCAATCCATTAAGGGGAGATCTCTCTAACACAATATTTCCTCCATGTGATTTGATGATATCTGATGTGATGGATAATCCAAGGCCAACACTAGATTTTGAATCTCCTCTACTTTTATCAAGTTTATAAAAAGGTTTAAAGACATTCTGGTATTCATTTTTAGGAATACCAAGACCATCATCGTCAATAGTAATTATTATATTGTTATTTTTTTTAGAAAGACTAAGTTTTATTTGATCTGCATATTTAATAGAGTTATCAATT
This sequence comes from Candidatus Pelagibacter sp. Uisw_090, assembly GCF_047717845.1. GTDB lineage: Bacteria > Pseudomonadota > Alphaproteobacteria > Pelagibacterales > Pelagibacteraceae > Pelagibacter. The sequence goes on along the minus strand of NZ_CP159810.1, from coordinate 1,044,116 downwards.
ATATTATTTAAGGACCTTTGTATTAAATTTTTTCTACCATTCATATAAACCCTGGGAATAAGTTCTTTTGAAATATTATCATTGTCATATTTACTGATTGTACTGTCTATTAGTTCTGAAATATCAAAAGTTTCATTTTTTTCTAAATAAGAGGAGCTAGTAAATTTCAGATATTCATTAAGCATTTTTTCCATTTCATTTATATCTAAAGACATTTTTTTAGATAATTCTTTATCTTTAATAAATGACAGCTGAAGCTTTAGTCTTGTTAATGGTGTTCTTAGATCATGACTTATTCCTGATAACATTTCAGATCTTTGATTGAGATGTCTCATTATTCTTTTTCTCATTTTGTCAAATTCTAAGCCTGCTCGTCGTATCTCCAATGCGCCAGAGGGTCTATATTCGTCAATATTCTCACCTCTGCCAAATCTTTCAGCTGCTTTTGCTAGATTAACAATTGGCCTTGTCTGGTTTCTTAAAAATATTATTGCAATTGTTATCATTAATAATGCTGGAAGGGTTATCCATAGTGCAAACATTCTCGCAGAAGTACTTGCCACTCTATCTTTCGGAATAAAAAATTCAAAATAACCATTATTATGTTTTATATTTATATGTAGGAGCTCTTTATAGCTTGTCGTATCAAACCAATAATTTCCATTACCAATATTTGATTTTAATTCTCTCCTTAGAGTCCTGTCAATTGGGCTAAACCATCTTTCATTTGATGATTTATCAAATAATTGGCCATCCTTGTATTCGACATTGAGGTCTAAATAAATTGAAAAAAGTCCAGATAAATCATTATTATTGTATTTACCATTGTCGTAAGCTGTAATGAAAGTTTTCATTTCACCAACTAGCGCACGAGTCATGCCTTTGTTTGTTTTAATCCACAGACTATCAAAAAAAACTATTGTTATAATTAGTTGTAAAACAATAATAGGAACTGCAACAATTAATAAAGCCCTATAAAATAACCTTCTGGGCAATAAATTTTTTATAAATTTACTCAATCCATAAGACATAGCCTACACCTCTTAAAGTTTGTAAATATTTGGGATTTTTAGGATCAGTCTCAATTTTTTTTCTTAGCCTGGTAATTATAACATCTATAGATCTTTCTTTATCTAGATCAATCAGTTTTCCAATATCTTCTCTTGAAAATGATTTACCAGGGTTATTGATCATTTTTTCCAAGATAATCTTTTCAGTATTATTTATTTTGAACTCATTTTCATTTTTAAAAACTAAAAGTTTATTCAGGTCAATCTTAATATTATCAAACTTTACAACTCTTTTTTGATCAATTTTTTTTGTTTTATTGAGAATATTTTTTATTCTTAAAACAAGTTCTTTTGGTTCAAAGGGTTTAGGTAAATAATCATCAGCCCCGATTTCTAATCCACCAACTCTATCTTCCGTTTCTACTTTTGCAGTTAAAAGAATGATAGGTGTATCGATTGTAGATTTATTATTTTTAATAAATTCTAACCCACTTTTTCCAGCCATCATTACATCCAACACAATTAAATCAAATTTAATAATTGAAATTTTTTCTTCTGCATTTTCTGCACTATTCGAAGTGGTAACTAAAAAATTATTTTCATTGAGATACTGTTTAACTAAAGATCTAATACCATCATCATCATCTACAACTAAAATGTGAGCTATAAAATCATTCATTGATTATTTTTTTTAAAACATTGTCGAAGTTAAGAACTTGATCTGAGCTTGAATTTAAAAGCGCATTGTAAATTCTTTTTTTTTGAGATGAAAATATTTCTCCAAAAATTTTTTCTCCCTTATCATTTAAAAAAATATGTTTAACCCTTGTATCTTGTTGATCTTTTTCAAAAAAAATAATTTCAAGTTTAATTAAGTCTCTTAACACCCTGTTTAAACTTTGTTTTGTGACTTTTAGTTTTTTAAGTAGTTCTGAAATTGTAATTCCTTTGTACATAGAAAGCATGTGCAATACTTTATGATGTGCTATCCCAATGGAGTATTTATCAAGTGTTTTCCTGGCATCTGCAAATGATTCTCTGTAGCTTGTAAATAGCTTTTCAATCAATTGTTTTAGCTGAGTATCCTCTAAATATAAAAGTTCTTTCATTACAGGTAAGTTATATTGACATATTATAGATACAAAGATAATTTTAATAAAAAATTAAAATATTTCACACATGATGTCCTACGATAAAAGATCTGGTAAAATTTGGTATAATAATGATCTTGTTGAATGGGCTGAAGCTAAAATTCATGTTTTAAACCATGGACTTCATTATGCTAGCTGCGTTTTTGAAGGAGAAAGGGTTTATGAGAAGTCAATATTTAAATTAGAAGAGCATACATCGAGACTTTTTTATTCAGCAAAAAGAATGGGGATGACAATTCCCTATACTGAGAAAGAAATAAATGATGCATGTAATAAAATTATTTTAGTACAAAACGTAGAAAATGGATATGTAAGACCAACTGTTTGGAGGGGCAGTGAAATGATGGCAATTTCCGCACAACAAACAAAAATCCATGTAGCTATAGCAACTTGGGAGTGGGGATCCTACTTTGACCCAAAATTAAAAGTGGAAGGTATAAGATTAAATATATCTAATTGGAGAAAGCCACCACCGAATACAATACCGTGGGATACAAAAGCGTCGGGTCTATATATGATTAATACATTGTCAAAACATGAGGCAGAACAACAAGGTTATGCAGATTCTTTAATGCTGGATCATGAAGGAAATGTTGCAGAAGCAACTGGAGCAAATGTTTTTTTTAAAGATAAAAATGGAGAGATACACACTCCAATTCCAGATTGTTTTTTAGATGGAATAACAAGAAGAACTGTTATTGAGATTGCAAAATCTAAAGGAATTAAAATTAATGAGAGAAAAATTAAACCAGAAGAGTTAAGAGATTTTGTTGGTTGTTTTTTAACTGGGTCAGCTGCAGAGGTAACACCCGTATCATGTATTGTAGATAATCAATTCAAAGTTTGTGAAACTATAATTGATTTAAATAAAAGTTATCAAACTTTAGTCAGAAAAAAATAGATTATTTACTTTTTATTATCCTCAGATATTGCATGGTCAATGCCTTTTCTTAAATATTCATAACCAGTATATAAAGTTAAAAATGCTGAAAGCCAAAGCAGGATTATGCCAATAGTTTGAGCATTATAATCTTGAAAATTTAAAATTTTATTACCAGTTTCACCTGTCAGTAAAAGAGCTATGGCAACCATTTGTAAAAAAGTTTTTAATTTTGCTAAATTAGTTACTGGTAATTTAATTTGCCCTCTAGCCAAAAACTCTCTTAATCCTGAAATTAGTATTTCTCTTGTAAGTATTATAATTGCAGCAATAACCTCATAATGTTTAATTGTTCCACTCATAACAAGCAATATAAGTGCAGTAGCAACAATAATTTTATCTGCTATAGGGTCAAGTAATTCACCTAACTTAGACTCTTCGCCCATCATTCTCGCCAACATTCCATCCAAAAAATCAGTAAATGAAGCAACTACAAACAATACACATGCAGTTAAGTCACCATAAAAGCCTGGTAAATAAAATGCTAGAACAAAAAAAGGTACAATTATTATCCTACCAATTGTTAAAATATTTGGAATTTTTTTAAGCATAATTATTCGTGAAAAAAGTTATATATCTTTTTTGCAACTTTTTCCTCAACACCTTCAACTGATTTAATTTCATCAAAACTTGCAGATTCTACTGCTCGAGCAGAGCCAAAATGGTTCAATAGGGCTCTTTTTCTAATCAATCCAATACCATCAATTTGATCTAATAAGGATTTTGTAATTCCTTTTGCTCTTTTTGCTCTGTGAGAGGTGATAGCAAATCTATGCGCTTCATCACGGAGTCTCTGCATAAAGAAGAGGGTAGGGTCATTCTTATCAAATTTAAATAAATTTCCTTTATAGAAAAAAGTTTCATCACCACTATTTCTTAATTTACCTTTAGCAATAGCAATCATAGGAAGATCATGTAAGCCAAATTCATCCAATACTTCTTTGGCAGATGAATATTGACCTTTACCACCATCAATTAATATCAAATCAGGGAGTGTTAAATAATTTCCCTTTTCTAACATTGCTCTTTTAAATCTTCTTGTAAGAACTTCTTTTAACATTGCAAAATCATCTTGTTCGGCACCTTTTGTTTTAATATCGAATTTTCTATATCTTTTTTTAACAAACCCTTCATTTCCAAAAGTAATCATGGCACCCACACTATTGGTTCCTGAGATATGGCTATTATCATAAACCTCAACTAAGTTTAGGCTATTTTTAAGATCAAATTTTTTAGCGACACCATCAAATAAATTTTTATTATTATTTGTTTCATAAATTTTTCTATTAAGTGACTCTTTGGCATTTTTTTCTGCCATAGCGATAACTTTAGCTTTAGTTCCTTTTTTTGCTACATTAATAGAAATTGTATTACTTTCTTTTTTGCTTAAAGTTTCTTCAATTAATTTCTTGTCCTCAATTTCTGTATTAATAATTATTAATTTTGGAACATTCTTATTTTCATAAAACTGCATCAAGAAGGAAGACATTATTTCAGATATATCTTGATCAGGATCATGCTTTGGAAAATAAGCTTGATTGCCCCAATTTTGTTTAGACCTATAAAAAAATACCTGAATACAGGTTTTGCCTGACTCTTTATAGGCAGCAATTACATCTGCATCAACCAGATTGGCTTCATTAATTCTTTGTGACGATTGAATTATATTTAAGGATTTAATTCTATCTCTAAAAATAGAAGCTCTTTCAAAATCCAGCTTTTCGCTTGCTTCCTCCATTTGTTTAGATAGGTTTTTTTGTATGTCTCTTGATTTACCTGATACAAACTGAATTGCCTGATCTACTGATTTTTTATAATCTTCTTTATCAATATAATCGACACAAGGACCAGAACATCTTTTATTTGATAAAGTATGCAGGGTCTTGTTCTATTCTTGAAAGTGCTATCATCACAAACTCGAATTTGAAATATTTTTTGAAGCATTTTAATGGTCCAATTTGCAGTTCCTGCTGAAGCAAACGGTCCAAAGTAAAATCCTTCTTTATCTTTTTTTCCCCTATGTTTTGTAACTTGTGCCCATTGGTCTTTATTACTGATGAAAACAAAGGGAAAAGATTTGTCATCTTTAAGCAATATATTGAATTTAGGTTTATATTTTTTGATTAAATTAGCTTCTAAAAGAAGTGCTTCACTTTCATTAGCTGTAGTAGTTATCTCTAACTTAAAAGTTTGGGAGAGCATCCTTGCTGTTCTAATGATATGATTTTTTTCAGCTACATAGCTTTTTAATCTATTAGGAAGGTTTTTTGCTTTACCTACATACAAAATCACATCTTTATGATCAAGCATTCGATAAACTCCAGGACTTTTAGGAATTAATGGGAGCTCTTTTCTAATTACGTCTTTGCCTAATTCAGAGCTTTTCATGACTTCTTTTTTTGGTAATTTGGATACCAACAGAGGCACATTCTTTTATAATTTCTAATTTTTCAATTTGAAGCATAATTTTTCCAATTCGTTTATCTTTAAATAATACATCAAAAACATCTTCAGCAAGTGTTTCTAAAAAATTATAATGCTTCTTTTTTGCAAGTTTTGTAATCAATTTTACAACCTGACCATAATTAACAATTGATTTAATATCTTTGTCATTTGTTGGCTTTCTATCTTCATAATCAATCTCTAAACTAAATTTTACTTTCTGGGTTTTTTCTTTTTCAAAATCATAATAACCAAGCTTTAAATCTAGAGTTAATTCTTTAATAAGAATTTTTTTTTCGTAATTAAATAAACTTTTATTTTTATCTATTTTGACAATATTTAAATTATTTTTTTTCATTCTTTTCCAATTACATCTGGTGTTTGCCAGTTTAAACTTTGTCCACTATCTATTGCTATTACTTGACCTGTAATTGAACTGTTTTTGATAAAAAAGTCAACAGCAGAACATATATCTTTTACATTTACCTGCTGTTTTAAAGGGGTTGCTGAGTACTGCTTTTTAAAATGCATGTCAGTTTGTCTTTTATTTTTAATAGTTGGTCCAGGTGCAATTCCATTAACTCTTATATTTGGAGCTAATTCCATAGCACTAGTTTTTGTTAGCGTGTAAAGCCCTGTTTTACTTAAAGTGTAAGAAAAGAAAAAGGGAGTTAACTTAAAAACTCTTTGATCTATTATATTTATAATATTGTTATTTTTACCTTTAACATTTTTTGAAAATTCTTTTGTAAGATATGCGGGTGCTTTCAAATTTACATCAATATGTTGGTTCCAGCTTTTAGAAGAAAAATTTTTAAGACTATCATTTTCAAACAATGAAGCATTATTAACTAAACAATCAAAGTATTTTAATTTTGATTTTGAGAATTTTATAATTTTTTTTAAATCTCTTTCTTTTGCAAGATCACCTTTTACCAAATAAACTTTTGTTTTATCTTTTAATAATTCTTTTTGTAATTTTTCAGCTTCTTTTTTTGAGCTGTTATAATGAATCACCATTTCAACTCCTGGACCTGAAAGTTTTTTGGCAATAGCAGCACCCATTCTAGTTGCTGCTCCAGTGATAATTATTTTGTTTGCTTCCATTTTTTCTTACCTTTTTGTGCTCTTGTACCAGGTAAACCCATTGTTGACCTACCTTTTGGATATGTTCTATTTTCTTGGTTATAGTGTTTTATTTTTGGGTTTAAAACAATTTCTAACTCTGATGCCTCTAAATTTCTTATTTCATCTCTAATTTTACCAGCTTCTTCAAATTCAAGGTTTGTGGCAGCATCCTTCATTCTTTTGTTGAGCATCTTTAAGTGTTTCTTTAGATTTCCACCAATATTGTCTCCAGTACCTACTTTTAAATAATCCTTATCATAAACGTTCTGCAACACATCGCTGATTTCTTTCTTAATAGAAACAGCATCAATATTGTGCTTTTTATTATAGGCAACTTGAATTGCTCTTCTTCTATCAGTTTCCTGTATAGCTTTTTTTATACTTTTAGTTTCTTTATCCGCATAAAGAATAACTCTTCCTTCTAAGTTTCTTGCAGCCCTTCCAATAGTTTGAACTAAAGAAGTTTCGGATCTTAAAAATCCTTCTTTATCAGCATCTAAAATTCCAACTAATGCACATTCTGGAATATCGAGTCCTTCTCTTAAAAGGTTAATTCCGACTAAGACATCGAAAACACCAAGCCTTAAATCCCTCATGATTTCAATTCTCTCTAGTGTGTCGATATCGGAGTGCAAATATCTAACTCTAATACCATTTTCATGAAAATATTCTGTTAAATCCTCAGCCATTTTCTTAGTCAATGTAGTAACCAAAACTCTAAAATTTTTATCTATTGTTTTTTTGCACTCATGCATCAAGTCATCAACTTGATTTTTGGCAGGTTTTATTTCAACTGGTGGATCAATTAGACCAGTAGGCCTTATTATTTGTTCAACAAATTTACCCTTAACTTGTTCTAATTCCCAAGGACCAGGTGTTGCTGATACAAACACTGTTTGGGTTCTCATTGCATCCCATTCTTCAAATTTAAGAGGTCTATTGTCCATGCAAGAAGGTAATCTAAAACCATATTCGGCAAGATTACTTTTTCTAGATCTATCTCCTTTGTACATACCATTTAATTGAGGAACTGTTACGTGGCATTCATCTACAAAAATAAGAGTGTTGTCAGGAAAGTATTCAAATAGAGTGGGAGGTGGTTCTCCTGGTTTTCTTCCAGATAAAAAACGAGAATAGTTTTCAATACCAGCACAAGACCCTGTTGCTTCTATCATTTCTAAATCAAACTTAACTCTTTCTTCTAATCTTTGTGCTTCAAGCAATTTATTTTGTTCTTTGAATTTTTTTAAAGTTACTTCTAATTCTCTTTTAATTTTAATGATTGCTTGCTCTATAGTTGGTTTGGGCGTGATGTAATGACTATTAGCATAAACTTTTATTACATCTAAATCTTGTATTAGATCTCCTGTTAAGGGATCAAATTCTTCTATTTTTTCTAATTTATCACCAAATAAACTTAATCTCCATGCTCTATCTTCAAAGTGTGAGGGAAATATTTCGAGATATTCTCCTCGAGCTCTAAAAGTTCCTCTATAAAAACTCTGATCATTTCTTTTGTATTGTAAATTTACTAAAGTTTTTATTAGTTGCTCTCTGCTGTATTCATAATCTTTCTTTAAACTCAACGTCATCTTACTGTACGCCTCAACAGAACCCAGGCCATAGATACAAGAAACACTTGCAACAATAATTACATCATCTCTCTCTAATAGTGATCTAGTAGCTGAGTGACGCATACGATCAATTTGTTCATTAATAGATGCTTCTTTTTCAATATAAGTGTCAGACCTTGGTACATAGGCCTCAGGTGTATAGTAATCATAATAAGATACAAAATACTCAACGGCATTGTCTGGAAAAAAAGATTTCATCTCTCCATAAAGCTGTGCAGCTAGTGTTTTGTTAGGAGCAAGTATTAGAGCTGGTCTATTAGTTTTTTCAATTACTTGGGCCATTGTAAAAGTTTTTCCAGAACCTGTTACACCAAGCAAAACTTGGTTTAATTCTTCTTTATTTGCACCCTTAACTAATTGTTTTATTGCTTCTGGCTGATCACCGGCAGGTTTAAAATCTGTAACAAGTTTAAATTTTTTTCCACCTTCTAGTTTCTGGTGAATTTCAGGATTTTTACTCTGTATATCTGTAATTAAATCTTGATAAGTATTTTGCATTATCTATAAAACTATTAGAATAAAAATATATTTCAATGAGCATTATATCAGACAGTCTAAAAAAGATTAAACCATCGCCAACTATTGCTGTAACTCAAAAGGCAAGAGAGTTAAAAGCTGCTGGAAAAGATGTAATAGGACTTGGGGCAGGTGAGCCTGACTTTGATACACCAGATAATATCAAACAAGCGGCTATAAAAGCCATTAATGACGGTGATACCAAATATACAGCCGTTGATGGAACCGCTGCCTTAAAAGATGCCATTGTTAAAAAATTTAAAAGAGAAAACAATTTAGACTACACAACTGATCAAATCACAGTTGGTGCTGGTGGAAAACATGTAATTTATAATGCCATGATGGCAACCCTAAATGAAGGGGATGAGGTTATAGTTCCCGCGCCTTATTGGGTTTCTTATCCTGACATGGTTTTATTAGCTGGTGGAACTCCAATTATTTTAGAGTGTAATGAAAAACAAGGATTTAAAATTAATCCAGCTGAATTAGAAAAATCTATAACACCAAAAACAAAGTGGATAATATTAAATTCACCATCAAATCCAACAGGTGCTTGTTATACTGAAGGTGATATTAAAGAAATCGCAGATGTTTTAACAAAACATCCTCACGTGCATATTTTAAGTGATGATATTTATGAGCACGTAACATACGAAGGTTTTAAATTTTTTACTATTGCACAAATTGATAGCTTGAAAGAAAGAGTTCTTACAATGAACGGTGTAAGTAAAGCTTACTCAATGACTGGCTGGAGAATAGGGTATGCGGCTGGTCCTAAAGAAATTATTAAAGCAATTGCTAAAATACAATCGCAATCAACAACAAATCCATCTTCAATTAGTCAAGCTGCAGCTGTTGAGGCTTTAAACGGAACTCAAGATTTTATAAAAGAAAGAGCAACTTCATTTCAAGAGAGAAGAAACTTTGTTGTTAAAGCATTAAATGAAATAGACGGAATTGAATGTTTAAATCCAGATGGGGCATTTTATGTTTTTCCAAGCTGCAAAGGGTTAATTGGAAAAAAAGATACAAGTGGCAAAGAACTTAAAACAGATACTGATTTTGTTCAGTCTTTATTAGAAAATAGTGGTGTAGCAGTTGTTCAGGGCTCTGCTTTTGGTTTAGAAGGTTTTTTTAGAATATCTTATGCAACTTCTATGGAAAATCTTAAAAAAGCTTTAGAAAAAATATCTTCTTTTTGCAAAAGTCTTAGCTAGGTTTTTGCTTTCCCCACATCTCAAAATATTTACCTTTTTTTAACAATAAACTCTCATGCGTCCCTTGTTCGATAATAGAACCCTGATCAAGAACAATAATATTATCAGCATTTGCAGCTGTAGATAGTCGGTGAGCAATTATTAAAGTTGTTTTACCTTTAGAGACATTTTCTAGATTTTTTTGAATTTCTTTTTCTGTACTAGTATCTAATGCAGATGTTGCTTCATCAAAGAAAAATATTTTAGGATTTTTTAGAATAGTTCTTGCAATAGCAACTCTCTGTTTCTCACCACCAGATAATTTCAACCCTCTTTCTCCTACAATTGTTTCATAACCATCTGGTAAAATAGTTATAAAATCATGTATATCTGCATTTTGGGCAGCACTAATAACCTCTTCTTTAGTAGCACCAGTATTACCATAAGCTATATTATAATAAATTGTGTCATTAAATAAGACAGTGTCTTGTGGAACTACACCAATAATTTTTCTTAAAGAGTTTTGAGAAATTTTATTTACATTTGTATTGTTAATAAAAATATTTCCCTCTTTTGGATCATAAAACTTGAATAACAGTCTACTTATTGTTGATTTACCAGCACCAGTTGGTCCTACGATGGCTACTTTTTTTCCATTAGGAACAGTAAATGAAATATTTTTAATGATAGTTCTTCTTATATCGTAATCAAAACTAATGTTTTCAAATCTAATTTCTGCATCGTTACTTTGAGGTATATCCTCAAGATCATCATTTGTTGTTGGGGCAACCTCTAATAAGCTAAACATGTTTTCCATATCAGTCAGTGCTTGCCTAATTTCTCTATAAACAGAACCCAACCAATTCAATGGCTGATATAATTGGAGCATGTAGGCATTAATTACAACAAACCCACCAATATTAATCTCTCCACTTTTGATCCCATAAACTGACATCACCAACATAATAGTAATACCCACCATTATGATAAATGTTTGGGCTATGTTTAATAGTGAAAGAGAATGTCTACTTTGATTTGCTGCTAACTCATATTCTTCTAATGATTGATCAAGTCTATTAGCTTCAAAGGCTTCATTGTTAAAATATTTAACTGTCTCAAAGTTCAATAAACTATCAATCATCTTAGTGCTAACATCGTTATCAGCTTGGTTCATTCTTTTTCTAAATATATTTCTCCATTCAGTAATCTTAAAAGTTAAGAAAGAATAAAGGCCAATAGTTACAAGTGTTACAACAGCATACCATGGGCCATATAGATAAAATAAAATCCCAGAAACTAAGAACACTTCAAAGAAAGTAGGAGCAATATTAAACAAGACATATCTTAGGAGAAAATCTATTCCTTTAGTTCCTCTGTCTATATATTTTGCTAGTGCACCCGTTTGTCTATTTAAATGAAATTGTAAAGACAGATTGTGAAGATGTTGAAACATTGTCAAAGATATTTGTCTAATAGAATGCTGGGAAACTTTTGAAAATAAGGCGTCTCTAATTTCAACAAATGTGAAAGCAATAACTCTTGTAACACCATAGCCAACTACTAAAGCTATTGGTACCAGCATAAATAAATTAATGCCTGAACTTAATTCTGTCAGAGAGTTTACCGCACTACCCAATACTAAAGGAGTGCTAACACTTGCTATTTTTGCTAAAACTAAAGCAACAACTGCAAAACTAACTCGTATCCTTAAATCTTTTCTTTTTTTAGGCCACAAATAAGGAAGCAACAGTTTAAAAGTCTTAATGTATTTACCCTTTTTCACAATCTAGATATAACTGATTAGTAAAAATTTGTTACAAGCAAATTAGACTTTATAATGAATTAAAAAATGATATTTAAACTAAAAAAGCAATAAGGAGACATAAATGTTAAGTGTATATTTAGCAGGTGAAATTCACAGTAATTGGCGAGAGGAAATTATTCAACTTTGTGAAAAGGAGAAGTTAGATGTTAAATTCACATCTCCCATCACTGATCATGAGGCATCTGACAATTGTGGTGTAGAAATCTTAGGTGCTGAAGAAAAAAATTTTTGGAAAGATAGAAAAGGCGCTAATATTAATTCCATTCGAACCAAAAAATCTATTCAAGATTGTGATGTAATTATTGTTAAGTTTGGTGAGAAATTTAAGCAATGGAATGCAGCATTTGATGCGGGATATGCTACGGCACTTAATAAATCTATGATTGTTATTCATAACGATGATCATCAACATGCTCTTAAAGAAGTGGATGGCTCTGCTGCTGCTGTTGCTTCAGATCAAAAACAAGCTTTTCGTATATTGAAATATATATTGGAAGGTTCCTTAAAGTAATGAAAACTGCTTTGTTATTTGGCTCATCCGGCTTAGTTGGAGGGCATCTTCTTAATCAATTAATTAAGGATATTAATTATTCTAAAATAAAATTATTTGTTCGTTCAGTTCCTGAAATTAGTGATCCAAAAGTAGAGATTATTAAGACTGATTTTAGTAATTTAAAAAATAACAAAGAAGATATCAAAGGAGATGATTGTTTCGTTTGTATTGGTACAACAAAAAAAAATTCACCTGATAAAGATGAATATAAAAGAGTTGAACTTGATATTCCTAAAGAAGTTGCAAAAATTGCAAAATCAAATTTGGTTAACTCATTTATTTTTGTCTCTGCATTATATGCAAACCCCAAGAGTTCGGGAGACTATGTAAGATTCAAAGGACTGGTTGAAGAAGAATTAAAAGAACTTAATTTTCCAAAACTTGGAATAATGAGACCATCTTTTTTAATAGGTAATAGAAAAGAAAAGAGAGCAAGTGAAACAATAGGTATTTTTGTATTTAAGTTACTTTCTCCATTACTTTTAGGTCCTTTAAAGAAAATGAAACCTATTCATTCCGAAACAGTTGCAAGAGCAATGATAGCTGTTATTCAAAATGATATTCAGCAAACTATTTTTGAGTCTAACGAGATATCAGAAATAAGTAGTTAGTATTTTTAAACTAATCCAAGTCTAATTACTGAGTTCCCAGCATCTATAATGCTATCTTTTGCAGGTTTAAATTTCATACCCAATAAATCTTCAGAATATGAAGTATTAGTCTGCATTAAAATGCCAAGATCAGGCAACATAATCTTTACAGAAGAATCTAAGTAACCGATCAATTTAACCATAAAATTTGGCATTTCCTTTTTTGGAAGTTTTTTTGCATACTTTGGAAATGCTTCAGCCATAATTTTAGAAACTTCGAGCATTTTTTTTACTTCTGAACCAATAATTAAACGTCTTCCATTAACCTTAGGATTTTTTATAGATAAAACATGCGCTCTTGCTACATCTTTAACATCAGAAATTAATATTCCAAAATTTGGAGCCATAGGATATTTTCCTTTAAGGAAAAGTTCAACATAACTAGTTGAGGTATTTGTTTTTTTATCTAAAGCATCACCAAAAACTCCTCCTGGATTAATTACAGTTAATTTGTCTTTTAACCCTTTGCTTTCCATTAATTCCCATGCAGCTTGTTCAGCTTTTGTCTTTGATGTAGTGTAGTCATTTGATCCACTCCAATCAGTATCTGACCAATCACTTTCCCCAAAATTATATGGGTTTGTTCTGTTAGGTTTTTTAAACATAGCTACTATTGATGAAGTAAGAATTATTTTTTCAACATTAGCTTCTATACCAGCATTTAAAACTCTTAACGCCCCACCTTTAGCAGCTGGAACTAAAGCTTCTCTATTTCTTGAACTTTTCATAGGGTAGGGAGACGCAGTATGTATAATATATTTACAATCTTTAGCAGCCTCAACCCAACCATCATCTTTTAATAAGTCCAATTCAACAAATGATAATTTATCTGTTGAAACATATTCGCTTAGAGTTTTCTTTGTTTTATCTAATGAGTTTTGGCTTCTAACAGTTCCTAAAACTTCATATCCAGAATTTAATAATTCAATTGCTATATGTTTTGCAATCCAGCCGCTTATTCCAGTTAATAATACTTTATTTGTCATTTTGTTGTTCCTTTTTAATTAAATTTTTGTTTTGATACATATGGACATAAATAATCTTTTATCAACTAATTATAAACTTACTAGTCACTTCAAAGTTACTTAAATCATGACTGGTCATTTTTTGTTATTAGTTTAAAAAAGAGATATGGAAAAAATTAATCAAAAACAATCATGTCCTTTTTCAAACGTTATGGAATTATTAGGAGGAAAATGGAAAATTTTTATTATTGCAAGAATCTATGAAAATAAGAAAATAAGATTTAATGAGCTTAAAAAAATAGTAACTAATATCAGTTCCCAAGTTTTGGCAAGAAAACTTGATGAAATGAGAAAAGATGGTTTGGTTGTTAAAATTATTAATAAATCTCAAAACGTAGAATATAAATTAAGTGAATTTGGAAATTCAGCAATACCAATAATATCTGCTTTAAAAAAATGGAGCTTAGGTAGGAAAAAAGAAATTTCTAAAATAGTAAATATTTAAGTTAGTGAGATAAGAATTTTTCAGCTTCAAGTGCAGCCATACAGCCCATACCAGCAGCTGTAACTGCTTGTCTGAAAGTCTTGTCTTTAACGTCACCTGCAGCATAAACACCAGGGATATTAGTTTCTGTTAAATCTGGTTTAGTTAATAAATAACCTTCTTTATCCATATCTAATTGACCTTTAAAAAGAGCCGTTGCTGGATCATGACCAATTGCAATGAATAAGCCATCTATTTTCATTTCTTCAATTTTATTAGTTTTTAAATTTTTAACTTTAATCGCTGTAACATTTTTAGGTTCACTATCACCAATAACTTCTTCAACAGCACTATCCCAAATTATTTCAATTTTTTTATTTTCCATTAATTTCTTCTGAAGTAATTTTTCTGCTCTTAAAGTATCTCGTCTATGAATTAATTTTACCTTCGATGCAAATTTTGTAAGAAACATTGCCTCTTCTACTGCTGCATTTCCACCACCAACAACTGCCACAACTTTTTCTTTAAAGAAAAAACCATCACATGTTGCACACGCTGAAACACCAAAGCCTCTATATGCTTGTTCTGATTCTATATTTAACCATCTTGCCTGAGCACCTGTAGAAATAATTATGCTATCTGCAGTATATTTTTGTCCACTATCACCAACTGCTTCAAAGGGTGTAGATTTTAAATTTACTGATCCGATATGATCTTCAATCATTTCTGTACCAACTGCTTTTGCTTGGTCTCGCATTTGATCCATTAACCATGGACCTTGAATTACATCTGAAAAACCCGGGTAATTTTCCACGTCTGTTGTTGTAGTTAATTGTCCACCTGGTTCAGAGCCGTATACTAAAACAGGGCTTAGCATTGCTCGAGCAGCATACACAGCAGCTGTATAGCCAGCCGGACCTGACCCTATTATTAACACTTTTGTGTGTTTTGTTGGATTTTCACTCATGCAGAAGTTATATAAGGATAAATGACAAAATTAAAAGGGATATTATTGACTGAGGGTATGCATGGCATGATTAGTCAAGTAGAGGGTTTAGCTAAAGCTTTAGATATAGATTTTACACACCACAAGGTTGAACTAAATCATTTATGGAAATTAATTCCACCAAATCTTAGCCCTGTTTCACAGATCGTGTTTAAAAAAATTGATCATGATGATTTTGATGTGATTATCTCCTGCGGACGAAAAAGTGTTATTCCATCAATTCATTTAAAAAAAACATCAAATAAAAAAGTATTTAATATCCATATTCAAGATCCAAAAGTAGATTTAACTCATTTTGATTTTATTGTAGCTCCAGAACATGACGCAATAGAAGGGTCGAATGTCATTACTACAAAAGGAGCGATTCATTATCTTACAGAAAATGAGATAAGTGAAAATAAAGATTATCTAAATTCATTTATTAAAAAAGACGAAAGAAAAATTTGGACCTTAATAATGGGTGGTCCCACCAAGTATTATGATTATTCAACTAAAAATATGAAACATATTTTTACAGCATTATATAAATTGTTAAAAAAACATGACTTTCAACTTGTGGTAATTCCCTCAATGAGAACACCAATAAATACTATTCATTATGCAAAAGAATTTTTTGGTGAAAATCACACAATAATAATGGATGTTGATAAAAAAGCTTATCTATCAGCCCTAGCAATTTCTGAAAATATTATAGTTACATGTGACTCTAGTTCTATGATTTCAGAAGCAGCCTTGACTGGTAAACCAATCTATATAGCTAGTATTTTGCCTAAAAAAAATGACAAAAGATTTCAAAGATTTAGAAATTTATTTAGAGAATTAAATATAACTAGAAATTTAGGAGAAGTGGTTGAAAATTGGTCCTATCCAAAACTTGATGAAACTAATAGAGTAGCAAATATTATTAAACAAAAAATTAATTCTTAATGTCATTCTTAAATTCAATTAAAAATCAGACAAAAAAATATGAATTTCCTTTTGATCACTGGGAATACAATAATGCTCTATCAGATGGGGCCATTGAGGAAATTATTAAAGCTGATATTCCAGATGTAAGTAAGCACAATCTTAATTATGATGGAACCAGAGCAATTGATGGTGGTGCTGCAGAGTTTAGAGAGGGAATAGCATCAGGCGGAGAGGCTATAAAATTTAGATGCTTTGTAACAAATGAAAATGAAAAACAATTTCCAAACCTGGTAGAATTTATTAAAGAACTTCAATCCAAGGAAGTTCATGGAACTATTTCAAAAATGATCGATAGAGATTTATCGAACTCTTATGTTAGAGTTGAGGTTATTTGTGATAGGGAGGGGTTTTGGTTAAAGCCTCATTGTGATATTAAAGAAAAACTGATGTCAGGGTTAATATTTGTAAATAATTCTAATGAATCTGAAGAGCTTGGAACAGATTTTTATAATGAAAAATTAGAAAAGGTTAAAACAGTTCCTTACAAAAATAACTACGGATATATGTTTACAAGTGGCCCAAACACTTGGCATGGTATGGAAAAAAAGAAAATAGTTAAAGAAAGACGCTGTTTACAAGTTAATTACGTCTCTTTTCCGACGGATTGGAAAGTTAAGTAGTATTAAATTTGTAGAGACTTGTATCTATCACCATCGATAGGGCGTACACTTAGTTTTTTTAGATACTGCCAGATAATTTTACACTTCATTACTTAGGCAATAATTTTTTAGAAAACAACTTTATTAGAATAGCTCATCATTCATGCTTTTTGTGTGGGTTATGTGTTGGATTTATTATGATTATAAAAGACATAGTTAAACAAGGAATACCAGAAATAGGTAATATTTTACCTTTAAAAAAAAATAATATTATTCCAATAAAAATTAGTAAGACTATAGAAATAGTCATAGTTCCTAATTTGGGTGAGATAAATTCACATCAAGATAACGTTGGAATCATTATAGAAGAAAAAAATGTTCTAAGGATTTTATCTAAACGATATAAAAATGTTTTAATTACTGAAATTAATTCAGAAGAAGATCTTGAAGCCCTGGTTAAAAGAAAGCCTGATTTAGTATTCTCTGGTGTTAAGTATTTCTTTTTTAATAATAGAAAAATATGGCTAAATGATTATTTAGAGATGTTTGAAATTCCATATATCGCCTCAAGTAAAGCAGCCCTTGATAATGAAAGTGATAAAAATAGAGCAAAGAAGATTATGCAAAAAAATAATATTAGAACTGCAGATTTTTTTATAACAAACCCTGGTGAATACTTAAAAGAATCTTCAATACCAATAAAATTTCCCCTTTTTATAAAACCAGTAACTGGTGGAGACAGTAGAGGTGTAGATAAAAATTCAATTGTATTTAATTTTGAAGATTTTACATCAAAAGTATTAGATATTAAAATAAAACAAAACTCACCTTCTTTAGTTGAAACATATTTAGCAGGAAAAGAATATAGTGTGGGTATTTTTGAAGATAGCATTGATGGAACTTTAAGAGCTATGCCAATTGAAATTATCGTAAAAGAAAATGTAGATGGTCATTGTATTCTTGATTTTAATGTTAAAAAAAATGATGAAGAGAGTGTAATTCTTGTTTCTGATATTGTAGTTTTTGACAAACTTTCTAGATTAGCAAAAGATTCCTTTAAAGCTTTAGGTGGAAAATCTTTAGGTAGAATAGATATTAAAATGGATCACTTAGGTGTTCCTCATTTTATAGAAGCAAATTTAATGCCAGGTCTTCGAAAAGGTTATTTCTATAGATCGTGTGTTTTAAACCTTGATATGAGTTACGAAGATATGATTTTTAGTATTGCAAATACTGGCTTGTCTTCACATTAGATATCTTGAAGTGCAGTTACTGTGATCTCTTTTGTTTTTAAAGATCTAATCCCCATTAAGCAAGCTTGAGCAGTAGACATGTTCGTACAATAAGGAACTTTGTTACCTAGTGTTGCTCTTCTTAGAGCCATTGCATCATGCAGACGATGCTCACTATTTCCACCACCTGTATTAATAACTAAAGCAATTTTTTTAGAATTTAGTACATCAACAATGTGAGGTGATCCTCCACTAACTTTGTTTATTGTTTTGCATTTTATTCCATGTTTACGAATGTAATCTGCAGTTCCACCCGTAGCACACAAAGTAAAATTTAATTTTATTAATTGTTTTGCTAAATCTACACCTTCATCTTTATGACCATCTTTGAGAGAGATAAATGCTAAACCTTTTGTTGGTAATGAGTTTGAAGCAGCAATTTGGCTTTTTGCATAAGCCATACCAAAATCTTTATCAAATCCCATAACTTCACCTGTTGATTTCATCTCAGGCCCCAATAATAGGTCACTATTTGGGAATTTATTGAAAGGAAATACAGCTTCTTTAACTGCAAACAAGTTTTTATTTTTACCTTTTAAATTAAATTTAGATAATTTTTCACCAGCCATTACTCTTGAGGCAATTTTTGCAAGAGGTAATCCTTTGGCCTTAGATACAAAAGGAACTGTTCTGCTTGCTCTTGGATTTACTTCGATTACATAAATTTCATCATTCTTAATAGCAAATTGAATATTCATAAAACCTTTAACATTTAAAGCTAAAGCCAATTTTTTTGTCTGAACTTCTATTTCAGTTATCAGCTTTGGTTTAATAGATATTGGAGGTAAAGAACATGCAGAATCTCCAGAGTGAATACCCGCTTCCTCAATGTGTTGCATGATACCCGCAACAAATACTTCTTTGCCATCAGATATCGCATCAACATCTACTTCCATAGCGTGACTAATAAACTTATCTATTAATATTGGATTATCCTCTGCAGCTTTAAATGCTTCTTCTACAAAGTTTTTTAATTGGCTTTTCTCATGAACAATTTCCATCGCTCTTCCACCTAACACATAAGAAGGCCTTACCATTAATGGCAGACCAATTTTTTCAGCAATTTGAATGGCTTGCTTGTAAGTTTTGGCAATACCACTCTCTGCTTGTTTTAATTTTAATCTATCAAGTAATTTTCTAAATCTATCTCTGTCCTCAGCTAAATCTATAGAGGTGTACTGCGTACCTAAAATTGGAAGCTTGTTATCATGTAAAAATTTAGCAAGTCTTATAGGAGTTTGTCCACCAAACTGAGCAATAATCCCCACAAGGTTTCCTTTTTGCTGTTCTTTTTTAATAATATTATAAACATACTCTTCTTTAAGAGGTTCAAAATAAAGTCTATCACTTGTATCGTAGTCTGTTGAAACTGTTTCAGGATTACAGTTAATCATTATAGTTTCAAAACCACTATCTTTAAGAGCATAACTTGCTTGGCAACAACAATAATCAAACTCAATTCCTTGGCCTATACGATTTGGTCCACCCCCTAAAATTATGATTTTTTTTCTTGAAGAAGGTTCTGCTTCACACTCTGAATTCAAAGCAAAATTTCTTTGGTATGTTGAGTACATATAAGGTGTGAAAGATTTAAACTCAGCAGCACAAGTATCTACTTTTTTGTAAACTGGTAACACTTTTAAAGCAGTTCTTTTTTTTCTAACAAGGTTTTCAGGAATTTTGGTAATTTCAGATAATTTTTTATCAGAAAAACCTATTGATTTAATTCTATTAAATTCATTGTAGTCTTTAGGGAGACCTTTTTTTTGAATTTTATTTTCCTCATCAACAATTTCTTTTATTTGTTCTAAGAACCAAGGGTCTATTTTGCAAAGCTGGTGAATTCTTTTAATATTCATTTTTTTTCTAAACGCTTCAGCAACTAATAATATTCTGTTTGGAATATTTTTTTTCAATTCTTTCTCTATTTCTTTTTTGTTAAGTGAAAAAATTCGATCTAAGCCTGAAAAGCCAATTTCAAGAGAAACCAATGCTTTTTGCAGAGATTCTTTAAAGTTTCTACCAATTGCCATCGCTTCACCAACTGATTTCATTGAAGTTCCAAGAATTGCCTCAGAAGTAGAGAATTTTTCAAAGGTAAACCTTGGTATTTTGGTTACCACATAATCAATACTAGGCTCAAAGGAGGCAGGTGTTGTTTTGGTAATTTCATTTTTTAACTCATCAAGTGTGTAGCCAACAGCTAGTTTTGCTGCAACTTTTGCAATTGGAAACCCTGTTGCTTTAGATGCAAGTGCCGAAGACCTAGAAACTCTTGGGTTCATTTCAATGATAACCATTCTGCCATCTTTAGGATTGATTGCAAATTGAACATTTGATCCACCCGTTTCTACTCCAATTTTTCTAAGACAAGCAATTGAGGCATTTCTCATAACTTGGTATTCTTTATCTGTAAGTGTTAGGGCGGGTGCAACTGTAATTGAATCTCCAGTGTGAATTCCCATTGGGTCTATGTTTTCAATAGAACAAATAATAATACAATTGTCTTTTTTATCTCTGACAACTTCCATTTCAAATTCTTTCCAACCCTCAAGGCATTCTTCAATTAAAATTTGGCTAACAGGGGATTCGTGTAAACCATCTTTAACTATTTTTAGATATTCTTTTTCAGTTTTGGCAATTCCTCCACCCAAACCACCCAAAGTAAATGCAGGTCTAATTATTGCAGGTAATCCAATTTGTCTTAAAGCTTTTGCAGCATCTTTAATATGATTTACTACCTTAGATTTTGGTAAGTCCAATCCAATATCTAACATATTTTTTCTAAATTTTTTTCTGTCTTCTGCATTAGAGATTGCCTTAGAATTTGCACCAATTAACTCAATCTTATATTTTTTAAGAATTCCTTTTTTCTCTGCTTCCATTGCTAAATTCAAAGCAGTTTGGCCACCCATTGTTGGTAAAATTGCATCTGGTTTTTCTTTTTTTAGAATTTTCTCTAATACTTCTAAAGTTATAGGCTCAATATAAGTTTTATCTGCAACCCCAGGATCTGTCATGATAGTTGCAGGATTAGAGTTAATTAAAATAACTTTATAACCCTCATCTTTAAGGGCTTTACAGGCTTGTGTACCTGAGTAGTCAAACTCACATGCTTGACCTATGATAATTGGTCCAGCACCAACGACTAGTATAGTTTTAAGATCTTTTCTTTTTGGCATTTTTTTTTATGTTGTTAATAAATTCTTCAAATAAGTAAACACTATCTTGTGGACCAGGGTTTGATTCAGGGTGATATTGAACAGAAAAAACAGGTTTATTTTTTAATCTAATTCCCTCAATGCAATTATCAAATAAAGATTTATGGGTTACTTCAATATTTTTTGGTAATGTTGCCCTTACAATTTCAAAGCCATGGTTTTGACTGGTAATTTCGACATTATCTTTAATTAAGTTTTTAACTGGATGATTAGCACCTCTATGACCAAGTTTCATTTTTTTGGTTTTTGCACCAAGCGCTAAGGCTAGAATTTGATGACCAAGACAAATACCAAAAATAGGTAAATTATTTTTGATTAATTCTTTAATGATTTCAATTGCATATTTTCCAGTTGCCGCAGGATCGCCAGGACCATTAGATAGAAAAATACCATTTGGATTTAATTTTAGTATGTCATTTGCATTGGTTTTACACGAGACTACAGTTACTTTGCAGTTAAGGTTTGAAAAGTATCTTAAAATATTTTTTTTAATTCCATAATCAATTGCCACAACATGAAAAGAGTTTTTTTTATTTTTTGAATAGCCAGTTTCTTTTTTCCAAGTTTTAAAACCAGGCCATATATAATTTTTTTTTGTTGTAACTTGCTCTGCTAAATCTAGATTTTTTAGTCCACTCCATTTAATGGTAACATTAACCAATTTATTGATATTAAAATTACCCTTCTTAGAAAAAGAAATAGTTCCTTTGGGTGCGCCTTTATCTCTAATAGAGTTAGTTAAACTTCTAGTGTCTAGACCTGTGATCCCTACAATTTTATTTTTTTTTAACCATAAATCTAAGTTAATTAAAGATCTATAATTTGACGGACTTGTTATTTCTGAATTAAAAATTACACCTTTAGTCCAAACCTTGTCAGATTCTAAATCATTTTTATTAGCCCCAACATTACCTATGTGAGGAAATGTAAAGTTGATTATTTGTCCAGCATAAGAGGGGTCCGAAATAATTTCCTGATATCCTGTTAGCGAAGTATTGAAACACACCTCACCAGTAGCCACCCCTTGATATCCAATGCCTACACCTTTAAAGATAGTCTTATCTTCAAGAACTAAAATACCTGTGGGAATCTGTGAGATTTTGTGTGAGCTAATTTTTTTTGCTTTTTTGATCAATTACAACTCATGAGTTAAAGGTTAATACAATAAAAGCTTAATTATCGCAACACAGATGTATTATAAAATTATAAAAAAACAATTTTTCTTTTGAAGAATTTTATCTTTGAAGTACATTGAAAATTATTATGACATTGAGAGAAACAATAGAAACAAACTACAAAAGTTCTTTAAAATCAAAAAATAAGATGGAAATCTCAACCTACAGGTTAATTTTATCTTCAATTAAAGATCTAGATATTCTCAATCGATCTGGAGCGGGTAAGAGAGAAACAGATGATGGGGATGTAAAGAAGCTTTTGAAAAAAATGATTAAGCAACGAGTCGAATCAATCGAAATCTATACAAAGAATGACAGGAAAGATTTATTAGAAGTGGAGCAAAATGAATTTGATCTCTTGTCTAGTTTTTTACCCAAACAACTAAATGAAGAAGATACAAAAAAAATATGCATTGATACAATAAGTAAGTTAGGTGCAGAATCCATTAAAGACATGGGTAAAGTAATGGGTGAACTAAAAAAATCATACCCAGATAATTTAGATTTTGCTAAAGCTGGTCCATTACTTAAAGAACTATTAAATAAATAATGAAATATCCAAAAGAGTATTTAGACGAAATAAAAACTCGTTTAAAAGTCTCAACAGTAGTTTCTAAATCTGTTAGTTTAAAAAAAAGAGGTAAAGAGTTTGTGGGTCTATCTCCTTTTAAAACAGAAAAAACACCCTCTTTCACAGTAAATGATGAGAAGGAATTCTATCACTGTTTTGCAACATCCGAGCATGGAAATATTTTTGATTTTGTTATGAAAACTCAAAACTTGAAATTTGGTGAAGCTGTTAAAGCTCTGGCAAATCTTGCAGGAATGAGACCTTATACATTTTCAAAGCAAGATGAAGAAAGGGAAAAAAATTGGCAAGAGTATTGTTCTATTTATAATCAATACGTTCAATTTTACCACGATGAAATTTTAAAAAACGAAAGTTTAACCATTGCCAGAGATTACTTAAAAAAAAGAAGTCTTAGTAAAAATGAAGTTAAAAATTTTAAAATTGGATTTGTAGAAAGGAATTCTAACTTTTATGAAAAATTAAAAAATGATTTTAGCGAAAAAGTTTTAGTTGAAAGTGGACTTTTTTACCTAGATGAAAAAAAAAATACATATGTAGAAAGATTTAGAGACAGAGTTATATTTCCAATTAATAATATCTCGGGTCAACCTATAGGATTAGGGGGGAGAACCATTCAGCAGAATACTTATTTAGCAAAATATATTAATTCACCTGAAACGCCTTTTTTTAAAAAAGGTTCAAACTTGTATAATTTAGATTTAGCTAGAAAATTATCTAATAAAATAGATCACGTATATCTTGTAGAGGGCTATATGGATGTTGTTGGCTTAAGTAAGAATGGAATTGCAAACGTTGTTGCAAATTTAGGAACCTCTTTAACTGACAGGCAAATTTTAATTCTTAATCAATTTTTTGACGACATAATTATTTGCTTTGATGGTGATGAGAGTGGGTATAAAGCAGCACTTAGAGCGGCTGAAAATTCAATTAAAGAATTACAGCCAGAAAAACAAATTTCGTTTCTTTTTTTACCAGATGGGGAAGACCCAGATAGTTATGCAAACAAAAATGGTAAGGCAAACTTTATTGATTTTACAAAACAGGCAAAAATTTCAATTCATCAATTTATATTTAATCATTATAAGCAGCAAACAGATAACAACCCTTCGTCGATGGCTATATTCGAAAAAAAATTGAGATCTATTGCTGGAACTATAAAAGATGATTTTATTAAAAAGTATGTACTTGAGTTTTTTTTAGAAAAAATCTCATCATTAACACCGCATAGCAATGTTGGTAAAAAACAATTTTATACTAAAAAAATTAAATCATTACAATCTACGCAAAAACATTTCAATGAAAGTAAGCTGTTAAGCGGAGTAGAGCTTAAAGAGTTTTCATTGCTTTATTTGATAATGAATAATTTAGACATATTTCAAGAAAATATTCATTTGATTGAAAATATAGAATTATTTAGTGATGATAATAAATTAATTCTTGAAACACTTATAACAAAATTAAAAAGTGGTGAAAAGCTGACCCTTCAAGAAATACCAATTGACCCACAATTGACTGAAAAAATTTTTAAATTTGCTTCCATTAAGCATATTTTAAATAGCCATCAAAATGATCAAAATAAGATGTTTGAATTATTAGAGGAAGTTTCAAGAGACCTTAAAAACTATGATTTAGAGTTCAGAATTGAGGAGCTTGAATCGAAGTTTTCTAAGGATTTAAGTGAAAACACTTTTAATGAAATAAGAGAGCTAAAAAAACAAAAAAACATCAATTAAAACAAACAAAAAATACATGGATTTTTCTAAAATTGCGCTTATATAAGTCATCTCAAATATACTATTGTGGAAAGAATAATTACAAAATCATTTGCTAGACTTATGGGTCGTGGAACCCATAGAGGATTTATAACTTTTGACGAGTTGAATAAATCTTTAGGTAAAAGAAATCTTTCAGACGAAAATCTAGAACAAGCATTTATGCACATCCTGGATGAAAATGTTGCCTTAGTAGAAAAAAAATCTGATTTTAAGGTTTTAAGAAAAAAAGAAAATTCATCAAAAGAAGAGGGTAAAACTATTGAAAAAAGTGATGACCCAATAAGAATGTATTTAAGAGAGATGGGTGGAGTTGAACTTTTATCTCGTGAAGGAGAAATTGCAATTGCAAAAAGAATAGAAGCAGGAAAAGATGTGATGTTAATCGCGTTAGCACAAAGTCCTATCACAGCCCAACAATTTTTTGAATGGGATGAAAAACTTCACAAAGATGAAATTTTAGTTAGAGAAATTATAGATATTGATACCAATTATATGGAAGATGCAAGTACAGGTCCGAGTGCTAAGCAAAGAAATTCTGGAGAAACAGATAAAAATGAAGAAAGCAATGATGATGATGAGTTTAATCCTACACTTGCTGCAATGGAAACTGAGATTAAGCCTAAAGTCTTAAAAACTGTTAATACATTAACTAAAGAGTATGGAAAATTAATTAAATATCAAAAAGAAAAATTAGATTGTATTTTAAATTCAGTAATTTTTTCAACAGCTAAAGAAAAAGGATACGAAAAAATTGTAAGTGATATTCTAGAAAACATTAAATCACTTCAACTATCTCCATCTGTAACAGAAGAATTGGTTCAAAAACACTATGTTGAAAATAAAAAGATTGTTTCATTGGAGGGAAACCTTTTGAGATTGGCAATGGATCAAAAAATACCAAGAAATGAGTTTATTAAGTTTTATATAGGCAATGAAATAAATCCAAATCTTAAAAAGTTTCTTGATACCAATCCTATGTGGAAACAGTTTTTTTCTAAAAATAAAGATGAGTTTAAAAACATAAGAGAAAGACTGATTGAGATAAGTCATAAGCTCGGAATTTCTGTTACAGATTATAAAAAATTAGTTAGTAGAATTCAAAAAGGTGAAAAAGAATCTAGAATAGCAAAAAAAGAAATGGTTGAAGCTAACTTAAGATTAGTAATTTCAATTGCAAAAAAATATACCAATAGAGGTCTTCAATTTTTAGATCTTATTCAAGAAGGAAATATCGGTCTTATGAAGGCTGTAGATAAATTTGAATATAGAAGAGGTTACAAATTTTCAACTTATGCCACATGGTGGATAAGACAGGCCATCACAAGATCTATTGCCGACCAAGCACGAACAATAAGAATTCCAGTTCATATGATTGAAACAATTAATAAAATTGTGAGAACTCAAAGATTAATTTTAAGTGAGTTTGGTAGAGAAGCTACTCCAGAAGAACTAGCTCAAAAATTAAGAATGCCTTTAGATAAAGTTAGAAAAGTTCTAAAAATTTCGAAAGAACCTGTTTCTTTAGAAAAACCAGTGGGTGACGAAGAGGACAGCAGTCTAGGAGATTTTATTGAGGACACAAAAGCTTTGGCACCTTTAGAGCAAGCGATTAAATCTAATTTAAGTGAAGCGACTACTAAAATTTTATCAACTTTGACGCCAAGAGAAGAGAGAGTTCTAAGAATGAGATTTGGTGTTGGAATGAATACAGATCATACTCTTGAAGAAGTAGGTCTACAATTTTCAGTAACTAGAGAGCGTATCAGGCAAATTGAGGCAAAAGCGCTTAGAAAATTGAAACACCCAAGCAGATCCAAACAATTAAAAAGCTTTTTAGAAAGTTAAAATTTCAAAGGGACTGTAGCTCAATAGTAAAGGGACTGTAGCTCAATAGTAGAGTACTGCATTGACATTGCAGGGGTAGTTGGAGCGTAACCAACCAGTCCCACCATTCTTAATATTTTTAGCTATGCTAGACATCTGTTACATTATAATATATTTAAAGCTTAATTTTTAGGGCCTGTAGCTCAGTTGGTTAGAGCAGTACACTCATAATGTATTGGTCCCAGGTTCGAGTCCTGGTGGGCCCACCAAAAATTATCTTTTATTCTGTGATTATTTAATGAATTCTTTTAAAGAAGCAAAAAGAGCATTGATATCTCCATCATTACTTTGAATTATAGAGGAGAACTCTTCTTTTTGAGTTCTTGCAAGGCTTAAACCTTCAATGATCAAGTTCATTATTAAGGGGTTGTCAGGATTTTTTGTACTAACTCTCCAATCAATTTTAACTTCGGGCCTTTGTTCTGTTGAAACTAAAATACTTGAAACCATTGTATAATTTTTATTTAATTTTTTTTTAGAAACTACCTCTATCTCTGGATTTGAATACTCAGCAAGCCTACTAGAAAAACTTTTTAAGAAATATTGTCTAAATAAAATTTTGTATTCTATCATCTGACCATCTGTAATCTCATTCTTGTAAGATCCTAAGGTATAACGGCCTATACCATCAATATCTACAGTTTCACTTGCAATCTCTTTAAGTTTTTCTATTTTTTTTTCTATTGAATATTTATTATTTAATGCTTCAGAGGCTCTGTTTACTGTTGACTGAACAAATACATCTGGTTCTATTGAATAAGAATAATTAACACTAATTATATTAATAATAATGAAGGTAAGTAACGTTAAAAACTTTTTTGATCTCATTAAGTTTTTTAATTTATTGAGTTTCTATTTCTTCCCAATCACTGTCATTTTGGGTTTCAGTTATTGAATTAGAGTTGGCTATTTTTTGTTGTCTATCTTGTAAATACAAACTTCTAACTGAAGCATAAAAATCCATAGAGTTTTTTTCTAGATTATTTAATGAATCTATATTTTTTGCTCTAAAATCTATTCCAGTTCCTAATCTTGATGCGTAATAATCAAAATCAGAAAAATGTTGAGTATTATTAGCTACAGTTACATTGTACCAAACATCTCCACCTAATACATTTGCAAATGATCCAACGGTATCTCTAACTGTTGATGGTCCCAAAACAGGCAAAACAATATAGCACCCTGCGCCAACACCCATTGCACCAAGTGTTTGACCGTAATCTTCTTTTTCGTATCCTGGAAAACCAATTTTTTTAGCTACATCAAATAATCCTACAACTCCGACTGTTGTATTCACAATAAATCTACCCGTGTTAATCCCAGCTTTTTTAAATTCTCCTTGGAGAATATTGTTTGGTATTGTTAAAAGTGTAGAAAGATTATCTAGTGTATTGCTTGTTCCAGCTCTAACCGGAGAAGGTAAAATTCTGTAGGTTTTTGCAACTGGTTCAAAAATTACACTATCTAAAACTTGGTTTAATTTAAACGTTGCTCTGTTTAAATTCTCAAAACAATCTTTAACATGTCCAGAATTTTTTTTAGATAAGCTGTTTTCACCATCTGTGCCAGCACTCACACTTGAAGCTAATATTAAGCTTATTAAAGATGTCATTAAAATTTTTTTCATATTACCTGATTATA
This sequence comes from Candidatus Pelagibacter sp. Uisw_090, assembly GCF_047717845.1. GTDB lineage: Bacteria > Pseudomonadota > Alphaproteobacteria > Pelagibacterales > Pelagibacteraceae > Pelagibacter. Next base: position 1,015,468 of record NZ_CP159810.1, on the reverse strand, counting down.
TAATGTATATTATGTTAAAGTAAATCTAGATTTAGCTCTAAATATGTCGCAAAAATGGCTTTAAAAACATTATTAAATTATTCTCCAAGCTTTAATCCTAAAAAAAGAATCTCAAAGCAAATCAAGTTGATTATCTTTCATTATACTGGAATGAAAAATGAATCTGCTGCTGTGAACAGACTCACGGATATACAATCTGAGGTTAGTTGCCATTACTTAATTAAAAATAATGGAGAAATTGTCAAGATGGTGCCCGATTTATATGTAGCTTGGCATGCTGGCAAATCTTCATGGAGGAATTTTAAATCTTTAAACCAAAATTCTATCGGAATTGAGATTATAAATCCAGGTCACGAGTTCGGTTACAAAAAATTTTCTAAAAAACAGGTTACTTCTCTTTTAAAGCTAAGCAAATTTTTAATAGACAAATATAAGATTAGCCACAAAGGTATTTTAGGACACTCGGATATAGCACCAGAAAGAAAAAAAGACCCTGGAGAAAAATTTCCATGGGAGTATTTATCTAAAAATAAAATAGGTTTATGGCACACATTAAAGAAACAAGAGTTGGTGAAAAATAGAAATTTTAGAACTAACCAAATAGAAAAAAAAATTTTTCTTAATAATTTGTTTAAGATTGGATATTCAAAAAAAATTCCAAAAGATCTAAATAAAGACAGATATTTAAAGGACATAATCAGAGCTTTTCAAAGAAGATTTAGACAAGAGTTAATTGATGGTAAAATTGATAGAGAATGCTTGCTTATTAGTAAAAATCTTCTCAAGAGATATAATTAAATTTTTCTTGAAGTTCTATGGTTTAGTAATAAATTGCTTTCGCTAGATGAACGACTTGTCGCTTTAATTTATTTAAAGAGGAAAGTCCGGGCTCCGCAAAGACACAGTGCCAGGTAACACCTGGCGGGGGAAACCCTAGGGATAGTGCCACAGAAAATATACCGCCATAACATGGCAAGGGTGAAAAGGTGTGGTAAGAGCGCACCGGTTCTATTGGTAACAATGAACGCTGGAAAACCCCACTGGGAGCAAGACTAAGTAGAGATGACATTGTTGCAAAACTAAAAGCCGTCTTTGGCTAGTCATCAGGGTTAGTTGCTTGAGCTTAAGAGTGATCTTAAGCCTAGAGAAATGATAGGTTTAAATGACAGAACCCGGCTTATAGTTTGTCTAGCAAACTTATCCACAAGAAACATTTTCTAAATGTATGAATGTTCACCTTTTGATTCATAATTGAATCATTTTTGTTCTTATTTTTAGCCCTAGAATTATATTGAGTTGAAGCTAAAAATTGATTTTAGACTTAATGAAGATACATAAAAGTTATACACAATTATTAACAAATAGGTCCAAAACGAACATATTGACACTATAGTTAAAAACCCATATTGTCCCATATATTCCCAAATATGGAATTTATGAAATATAAAAAATATGTTTTTATCTACTTACGAGAACAAAATAGACAAAAAGGGAAGGGTGTCTGTGCCTGCTAGTTTTAGGTCTCACCTTTCTAACTTAGGGTACAATGGTGTTATCTGTTATCCCTCATTTAATAATCAGTCTATAGAAGCCTGTTCACAAGATAGAATTGAAAAACTTTCTACAAGTATAGACTCATTAAGTCCGTTCGAGGAAAAAAGAGATTATTTTGCAACATCAATTTTATCTGAAAGTATAAATTTACAATTTGATAGTGAAGGTAGAATTTCATTATCAACAAAATTATTAAAACATGCAAAAATAAAAAACAGCATGTTCTTTGTTGGCCAGGGTCAAACATTCCAAATATGGGAACCTGCAGCATTTGAGAAATTTAAGATCAACGCAAGAAAAAAAGCAAATCTAAATCGTGCAAGTCTTAAATGGGAAAAACATTTTAATAACAATGAGGGGAAATAAAAATGACAATTAACTTTAAATCACCAGAAATAAAAGAATTACAACCAAGACTATTAGTAGTCGGAGTTGGCGGAGCAGGCGGAAATGCACTTAATGAAATGATTGATAATGGACTTCAAGGAGTAGAGTTCATAGCAGTAAATACAGATGCTCAAGATTTAAAGTTAAGTAAAGCTAAAGCAAGAATTCAAATTGGCCTAAGTTTAACAAAAGGTTTAGGTGCTGGAGCAAAGCATGACATTGGTCAGGCAGCCGCAGATGAGTCTTTGAATGAAATTGTAAATACGCTTCAGGGTGCAAACATGGTTTTTATAACTGCCGGCATGGGTGGTGGAACTGGAACAGGTGCTGCACACGTTATTGCAAGAGCGGCTAAAGAATTAAATATTTTAACAGTAGGTGTTGTGACACTTCCTTTTTTATATGAAGGACCTTCAAGAATGAGAAGAGCTCAACAAGGTTTAGAAGAATTAAGAAAACATGTGGATACAATTATTGTAATTCCAAATCAAAACCTATTTAAAATTGCAAACGAACAAACTACATTTGAAGAATCGTTTAATCTTTCAAATAATGTTTTAATGCAAGGTGTGCAAAGTGTAACTGATTTAATGGTTAGACCGGGCATAGTTAATTTAGATTTTGCTGACGTTGAAACTGTAATGGCTTCAATGGGTAAAGCTATGATGGGAACTGGTGAAGCTGAAGGAGAAGGTAGAGCAGCAAAAGCAGCAGATATGGCAATTAGCAATCCATTAATTGATGACTACACTTTAAAAGGTGCCAAAGGATTATTGGTAAATATTACTGGTGGTAAGGACCTTAAACTTTTTGAAGTTGATGAAGTAGTAAACAAAATAAGAGCTGAAGTAGACCCAGAAGCTGAAGTTATTATTGGAGCTATCACTTCTGCAGATCTTGAAGGAAAAATCAGAGTTTCAATTGTTGCAACAGCACTAGACGGACAACAACCAGAAAGTAAATCTGTAATCAATATGGTTCATAGAATACAGAATAGAAATCCTGGTTATTCAGACTTCAATGCTGCAGGTTCAGCACAATCATTTAACTTCTCACCTACAATGACTAGCCCTATTTCTCATGGCGCTAATGCATTGAAATTGGAAAATGAAATTATTGCAGAACCAGTTACAAATAACCCTGCATCAGAAATTATGAGTGAACAGGCTGCTACAAATGAAGAAGTTGGGAGTATTATTGAGGAAAATCAATCAAATGATTATGAACAATCTTTTTCAGAAGAAGAGCATAGTGCCACTAATGAAATTGAAGAAAACAACTCAACAGAAGAAGATCATATTTCTAATGGACTTGAAAATTTTGGTGTAGAAGGTGAAAGTGCTCCAGATTTATTTAGTTCAGACAATGAAAGTACAGAAACAGAAGGATTATTATCCACAGAGATTAATGAAAATATTTCTGAAGATGATGATCTAGAAATTCCAGCATTTTTAAGAAGACAAAAAAATTAATGGTTTTCAAAAAAATACATGATAGCCACCATAATACCAGATGTGAGAAGTCACTATCCGGTATTGCTAACTGAAATAATTAGCATTATTACCCCTCAATATGGTGGCACATTCATTGACTGCACGTTTGGTCAAGGCGGATATACAAAGCGAATTCTAAACTTTGAAAAGACAAAAGTTATTGCTCTTGATAGAGATTTAGAAAGTTTAAAAAAGGCTGAAGAAATTCAAAACGAATTTAAAGATAGATTTTTATTTAAAAATATTAAATTCAGTGAATTAAATAATTTAAAGTTAAAAAATGAAAACATAAAAGGAGTAATTTTTGATTTAGGTTATTCTTATACACAAATAAAAGATCCTAAAAAAGGACTCTCTTTTGAGACTATTGGTGAACTTAACATGAAGATGGGAATAAATGATTTTTCTGCAAAAGAAGCAATTAATAATTTAGAGGAAAAAGAGCTTGCTCAAATATTTAAATATTTTGGAGACGAAAAAGATAGCAACAGAATAGCACATAATATTGTAGAGGATAGAGCAACCAGAAAAATAACAACAGAAGAACTGGTAAGAATCATTGAATCATCAAAACGAAAAAAAAATTTAAAAACACATAGTGCAACAAAAGTTTTTCAGGCATTAAGAATATTTGTTAATAAAGAAATTAGTGAGTTAATTTATGGATTAATTAATGCAGCAAAAGTTGTTAAAAAAGATGGCGTGATAGCAGTTGTCACATTTCATTCACTAGAAGATAAAATAGTAAAATATTTCTTTAAAAGTTTATCAGAAAATAAAAGCGTTTCTCGATATATGCCAAAGGTTGAAGAGCAGATTAATTTATTCAAATCTATTAATAGAAAACCAATTGTTCCATCTGAAAAAGAAATTCGAGAAAACCCACCCTCTAGGTCAGCAAAATTGAGATATGTTATTAAAAAAGAAGACTTTTACAATTTTGAAACAGATATTTTAGAGAAGTTTGATCATCTAATTAAAATTGAAAATTTTTCTAAAAAATTATGAAGAAAGTAGTATTTGCAATTATTTTTGTATTAATCCTAGCCACATCATTAGTAAAAAATTCTACAAAAGAAATAGAGGATAAAATTTTTATGGTAAATGAAAATATTAGACCTTTAAAATCAGAGTTAGGAGATTTGCTTTTAGAGTATAATTATTTAAGCTCACCAGATAAATTAACTCAATATCAAACTAAATATTTTGAAGAAGATTTAATAAAAATTGATATTACAAAAATCAAAAAGCTTACAAAAAAAAACAATCATATAAAAGTAAGTGACTTTATAGAGAAAATTATTGATGAACGATAAAAGAAATAATGTTTTTTTAGAGGAGTATGAAAATGAATTTTCATATAAGAAAAGTAAAACAAATCTAAATATAGAATTTAATAGAATTGCCTTTATTTTCTTTGTATTTTTAGTAATTTCAACAATCTACTCAATACAACTTCTCCATTTAGGGTCATTAAAGATAGAGAGTGAAATTAAGTCTTTAATTACAAAAAAAAACTACAGAGCAGATATAATAGATAGAAATGGAAACTATTTAGTTAAAACAGTTAGTTCCATAGATATTGGGATTAATCCTATAGAAGTGATAGATAAAAAAAAACTTTTAATTAATTTGCAGTTAATATTCCCAAATAAAAATTACATTGAGATATCAAAAAAACTTAAAAAAAATAAATATTTTTATTTAGAAAAAAAAATAACGGCAGATGATTATGAAAAAATAATGATGCTTGGAGATAAGTCAATTAAGTCTGAAGAAAAATTAACAAGAATATATCCTCATAAGAATCTTTTTAGTCATATTATTGGGCAAATAGATGATGACAATAATGGAATATCAGGTTTAGAAAAATCTTTTGATAATAAATTAAAGCAAATAAAAAAACCACTTCAATTAACTGTGGACACCGACATACAATTTTTAATTAGGGAAGAGTTAATAAAGTTTCATTCGGTATTTAGAAGCAAGGGCAGTACGGCAATTTTAATGAATGTTAATAATGGAGAGATTATTTCAATGGTTTCATATCCAGACTTTGATCTTAATAAAAGAGAAACAGTAAGTGATGTAAATTTTATAAATAGAGCTACTAAAGGTGTTTATGAATTAGGATCAGTTTTTAAAACCTTTACAGTAGCGGCAGGGTTAGAGGAAGGTTTAATTAAAACAGATACAGAATTTTTAAATTTAGAAAAAAGACTAAAATGTGGAAAAAATATAATTTCAGAATATGATAAAAAAATTCCATCAAATCTTACGGTTGAGCAAATTTTAATTAAATCAGGTAATATAGGCTCAGTTAGAATCGGGCAAAAACTTGAAATTGACAAATTAAAATTATTTTTGGAAAAAATAGGTGTTTTAAATAAAATAGATTTTGATATTGAGGAAGTTGGTGAACCAATTCCTTTTAGATGGGGAAAATGTAAACTAGCAACAGTCTCATTTGGACATGGTATAACTACAACGCCGCTACAACTAGCAAAAGGTTACGCAATTATTGCAAATGGGGGCTTTAAAATTAAACCAAGTCTTATTAAAAAAACTTTAGAAGACAATCAAAATAAAAAAAGAATTATCAAAGAAGGCATTTCAAAACAAATAAATGAAATATTAAGAAAAATTGTAGCAACAAAAGAGGGTACGGCAGGATTTGCAAATATAAATGGATATGAGGTTGGTGGCAAAACAGGAACAGCAGAAAAAGCTATAATTGGAGGCTATACACGAAAAGCAAAAATAAATACTTTTGCATCCATATTTCCAACATCTAAGCCTAAATATGTAATGGTAGTATTGCTAGACGAACCAAAAACATCTGAAGACTATATTTATGAATATAAGAACAAGAGCGGGTCTTATAAAGGGACACCATTTAATACTGCTGGATGGACATCGGTTGAAGTTGCTGGAAAGATTATACAAAAAATCGGGCCTATTTTAGCCACAAAATATAAGGAAAATTAGCTCATTCATGATCATTGGGAATTTTATTAAAGGAATAGAATTAAAACATAGAAATCATTATTTTTCGGGTATTTGTTTTAATAGCCTAAAGTGTAAAAAAAATAATATTTTCTTTGCGATAAAAGGAATCAAAATAGATGGAAATAAATTTATCAACCAAGCGATTCAAAAGGGTGCAAAAACTATTATTTCCAATCAAAAATTTGAAGGCATAAAAAAAAACATATTATTTATAAGATCTTCAAACGTAAGAAAATCTTTATCTGAATTTGCTTACACAATTTATAAAGTCAAACCAAATAATATAATTGCAGTAACAGGAACAAATGGAAAATCTTCAGTCGCTGATTTTTATTTTCAAATTTTAAGATTAAATAAAAAAAAAGTAGCATACAATTGGAACCCTAGGTGTTAAAACGCAGAACTATATAAAAAAAGTTTCAAACACAACTATTGATCCAATTGCCTTAAATATAATTCTGAATAAACTTAAGAAAGAAAAGATTAATGATGTTATATTGGAGGCATCTAGTCATGGACTTAAACAGAATAGATTAGATGGTTTGAGGTTTAAAACAGGTATATTTACAAATTTATCTCATGATCATTTAGATTATCACAAAACATTTAGTAATTATCTTAAATCAAAATTATACCTTTTTGAAAAATTACTCAAAAAAAAAGCTAACATAATTACTGATATAGAAATTCCTCAATATAAGAAAATTAAAGAAATAGCCTTAAAAAATAAATTCAATATTGAAACAATTTCAAATAATAATAGTAATTTAGAAATAATTTCTCATGAATATCATAACGAAAAACAAATAGTTAAAATAAGATATAGATAAAAATATTTATAAATTTGAAACAAGCTTAATAGGAAAGATTCAAATTAAAAATATTTTAATGGCAATGATAGCTGCAACCAAGAGTAGCTTAAGTTTTAAAAAGATAATTAATACAATTGATAATCTAAAACCAGTAAGTGGAAGATTAGAACAAGTTGGAATTATTAAAAACAACTCAAAAGTTATATTGGACTATGCACACACGCCTGATGCACTAGAAGCATCTTTAAAGAGTTTAAGAGAACAATTTAAATATAGAAGAATTTCGATAGTTTTTGGGTGCGGTGGAGACAGAGATAAAGCAAAAAGACCAATGATGGGTAAAATTGCTAATCAATATTGTGATAGAATTTATTTAACAGATGATAATCCAAGACATGAAAACCCAAAAACAATAAGAAATTCTATAAGAAAAAATATCAATAAATCTAAAATTTATGAGACTTCTAATAGAGCTAATGCTATCAAGAAAGCAATATTTGCAATGAAAACAGGTGATATTTTAATTGTTGCAGGTAAGGGGCATGAAAAAATTCAAGAATATAAAAAAATAAAAAAACTATTTTCTGATCAGGAACAAATATTAAAAAATATTAAAATTAAAAATAAAACACTTTCAAGTAATCTTAAATTAAATATTTTAAAGGAATTGAGTAATTCAAATAATATTTCGTTAAATCTAGAGATTAATAATGCATCAATTAATTCCAAAGTAATTAAAAAAAATAATGTTTTTTTTGCACTCAAGGGTAAACATAAGAATGGTAATTTATTTGTTAAAGAGGCCCTTGCCAAGGGAGCATCTCTAGCAATAGTTAATAATCAAAAAAAATCTAAGAAAAAAATAGTAGTAAAAAATACTTTAAAATTTTTAACAGAAGCATCCTCTATTTTAAGAGAAAACTTATCAAGTAAAATTATATCAATAACAGGCAGTTGTGGAAAAACTTCACTTAAAGAATTAACAGGAAGATCCTTGGGTAAAATTAGTCAAACTACCTATTCTCCTAAATCATTTAATAATAAATTTGGTGTTCCATTAAGTCTATTTAATTTAAAAAAGAATGATGAGTTTGGTATTTTTGAGATTGGAATGGATAAGAAAGGAGAAATTGATTATTTATCTAAAATTATCAAACCTGATGTTGGTGTTATTACAAATATTTCCTATGCTCATATTAAAAATTTTGAAAATATTAAACAAATAGCTTTAGCTAAATCAGAAATTATTAAAAATATAAAAGATGATGGTTACCTTATTTTAAACAGAGATGACAAGTTCTATAATTTTCATAAAAAAATAGCTTTAAAAAGAAATCTGAAAATTCTCTCTTTTAGTTTAAAGAATAAAAGTGCAACAACTAATTTAGATTCAATTTCAAAAGAAAAATCTAAATATAAAATCTCTATAAATATTAATAAAATAAAAAAATACTTTTATTTAACTTCTTTTTTTGAAAATGATCTTAAAAATCTTTTAGCAACAATTACAATTATATCAATTTTTAAAGATATACATAAATTAGATAAAAATATTTTTTATGACCATAAGGCAACTAATGGTCGAGGCGACACAATGAAAGTAAAGTTGTTTAAAAAATTTTTTTATCTTGTTGATGAAAGTTATAATTCAAACCCATTATCATTAAAATCAGCGTTAAAAAATTTTGATATGATTAAAGTTGATAATTCAAAAAAACATGTAGTACTTGGTGATATGTTGGAACTTGGTAAATATTCGAAAAAATTACACGTGGAAATTGGAAAAAATATTAACAAAACATCTCTTACAAATATTAATGTTATTGGTGGGCATGTTAAATGGATTTTCAATAACCTTAATAAAAACAAAAGAGGGATTGTTATTAAAAAGAAATCTCAAATAATTGATTTGATTAAAAACAATTTAAATAATAATGATTATTTAATGATTAAAGGTTCTAACTCAACAGGTCTTAACAGCCTATCCAATCAAATAAAAAGAGGTAAGATTAATGCTTTATAATTTTATTTCTCAATTTGTGGATCAATACAGCTTCCTTAATGTGTTCAAATATCTTACCTTTAGAACGGGGTTAGCGATGTTTACATCGATGATTATAGTCTTATTAGTGGGTACGCCATTTATTAAATTTTTTTCTGCAAGACAAATCTTAGATCCAATAAGAGAAGATGGTCCATCAGAGCATATTGTAAAGAAAATTGGAACTCCCACAATGGGAGGTGTTTTAATATTGTTAGGTTTATTTTCGGGTATACTTTTATGGGGTGATTTATCTAATTATCACATATGGTTTTTACTCTATATAGTTACAAGCTTTGGTTTACTAGGGGCCTACGATGATTATAAAAAAATTGAGTTTAAAAATTCGTCTGGTATTTCATTTAGATTTAAGCTTATTGCGCAAATCTTAATAGCAACAATTGGTATATTTACATTGTCGCAATTATCCCAAAATATTGAATTAACAAATTTATACTTTCCATTCTTTAAAAATTTAATTGTAAACTTAGGCTGGTTCTTTATACCATTTTCGATATTCATAATTGTAGGATCTTCAAACGCAGTTAATCTAACTGATGGACTTGATGGATTGGCAACGGTACCAGTTATATTGGTAGCAGGATGTTTTGCATTTATCAGTTATGTCACAGGAAATATAGTATTTTCAGAATATTTGAATATACCTTATCTAGAAGGCATGGGAGAGGTGGCTATTTTTTGTGGATCAATTATTGGAGCATGCCTAGGTTTTTTATGGTTTAATGCACCACCTGCTAAAATATTCATGGGTGACACAGGATCTTTAGCGCTTGGCGGATCATTAGGTGCTATTGGGATAATCACTAAACATGAAATAGTTTTGGCAATAACTGGTGGCTTATTTGTTTTAGAAGCTGTTTCAGTTATTGTGCAAGTAATATCTTTTAAGCTGACAGGAAAAAGAGTTTTTAGAATGGCTCCTATTCACCATCATTTTGAAAAAAAGGGTTGGCCAAAATCCACTATTGTAATTAGGTTTTGGATTATTGCAATAATTCTTGCAATGATTGGTTTGGCGACATTGAAACTTAGATAATGTTAAATAATTTAAATATTTTTTATAAGAAAAAAATTTTAATTTATGGTCTAGGAAAAAGTGGCTTATCTGTTCTTAAATTTTTAAAGAAAGATAACGAAATCACTACACATGACGATAAAATAAGAGTTGATAGTAAAAAAATAACAAAAATTAAATTTGATTATATAATTATTAGCCCAGGAATAGACATTAATAAATGCAAATTAAGTAAATTTTTAAAGAATAATTCTAAAAAGATTTATACGGATTTAGATATTTTTTATAACCATTATAAGGAAAATAATAAGATAACAATCACTGGAACTAACGGCAAATCAACTACTGCTAAAATCTTATATGAAGCATTAAGGGATCAGAAAGTAGATGTTAGATTAGTTGGCAATATTGGTAATCCAGTACTCTTAGAGAAAAAAATAACAAATAAAACAGTTTTCGTAATAGAGGCCTCATCATACCAGTTAGAATACAGTAAATTATTCAAATCAAATATATCAGTAATTTTAAATATATCATTGGACCATCTTGAAAGACATAAGACTATAAATAAATATGTAAGTGCTAAATTTAAATTAATAAAAAATCAAACCAAAAAAGATTTTGCTATTTTAAATATAAAGAATTTTTATATTAAGAGAGAATTAGAATCTAAAAACTTTTTACCTAAAATAATAAAAATTGAAAAAAATATAGATAGTATTTTCTTAAAAAAAATAAATAATCAATATTTTAATACTGAAGGTAACAAGGAAAACTTAAACTTTATTTTAGCAATTGCTAAAATATTAAAGCTTAAAAAAGTTTTGCTAGTTAAAACATTAAAAAAATTTAAGGGATTAAAATATAGACAAGAAATAATTTTTAAGTCAAAAAAATTAGCGATTATTAATGATTCTAAGGCTACAACTTTTTCTTCATCTATCAGTTTGTTAAAATCTCTAACCAATGTTTACTGGATAGTTGGTGGTCAAGCTAAAAAAGGAGATAAATTCTTATTATCTAAAAAGAATTGTAAAAATATTAAAGCATATATTTATGGAAAGGATAAAAATTTTTTTATAGGTAAAATAAAAAAGTTAATGAAGTATGAATCTTTTATAGATTTAAAAAGTTTAGTCAAAAAATTATTTTCTGAGATTAAAGTTTCTAAAAATAGAACTCATAAAACAATTTTATTTAGTCCATCAGCAGCTTCATTTGATAATTTTAAAAACTTTGAGAAACGTGGGGAATATTTTAATCAGCTTATTAGAAAATATAAAAATGTTTAATTTTATTTCAATATATAAGTTTTATTATGAATGGTGGAAAAATATAGATAAAACAATTTTTATATTAATAATATTTTTATTTAGTTTGGGATTATTTTTTTCTTTAGTATCAACTTCCTTAATTGCCTCTGATAAATTAGACACTAATAATTATTTTTTCTTTTTTAAACATTTGGCATATATTTTTATTGGTATGATTGTTTTGATATTTTTTTCATCTCTTAGTAAGGAAAATTTATTTAAGATTTCTTTTTATTTTTTTTTTATATCTTTATTTCTTTTATTTTTAGTGCCAGTTTTGGGTATAGAAGTAAAAGGATCTAAAAGGTGGCTTAATTTTTTTTTTCTACCAAGATTTCAACCAATAGAGCTAGTTAAACCCTTTATAATTATTTTCATTTCTACAATTTTGTGTAGTGAAAAAAGTTTCAATATTTATTTTAAATATTTATTAACATTCATAGCTATTGTGCCTGCTTGCCTTCTATTAATGATGCAACCTGATATTGGCCAAACACTACTCATCTTCTTAGCTTGGGCTACTTTAGTTTTTATCTCTGGCATAAGTTTGCCAATAATCTTAACTTTTTTTTGTTTTTCATTATTATCTTTGGTTTATGTGGTTTTTTTTATCACTAAATTCGCTTATATCAAAAATAGGATTTTATCATTTTTTAATCCTAATGATGGAACGCATAACTTTCAATCTGATAAAGCAATTGATGCGATTAGTAGTGGTGGTTACTTTGGGAAAGGAATTGGTGAAGGTACTTTAAAAAACAGAGTACCTGAGGCCCACACAGATTATATTATTTCTGTAATATCGGAAGAATTTGGCGTTGTCACAATTGTACTATTATTGACTTTGTTCTTATTTTTTATCTACACCGTATTCAAAAAAATATATTTGGAAAAAAATGAAAAAATTAAATTAGTCTTAACTGGAACTATGTGTTTAATTATTTTCCAAGCTTTAATACATATCGGAGTTAATATTAGAATGTTTCCTACAACGGGCATGACTTTACCTTTTTTAAGTTATGGGGGCTCATCAATTGTAGGTGTATCAATATTATCTGGAATAATATTAAATTTAACTAAAAGAAAAATTGATTAAATGACAAAAAAAATTTTAATTAGCACGGGCGGATCAGGTGGTCATGTTGTGCCCGCAACTATATTGTACGAACATCTAAAAGATAAATTTGATGTATCAATATCTACAGATTATAGAGGCCTAAAGTTTCTTGATAAGGATAAGTATAACCTAGAAACTTTTAATATAATCCCAATATCAAAAAATATTTTTTTACTTCCTTTTCAGTTTTTTTTAATAATTTTTTTAATAATAAAATCTATTTTTTTTTTAAAAAAAAGAAAAATAGATATATTAATTTCAACAGGTGGCTATATGTCTCTGTCTTTATGCTTAGCTTCAAAAATTTTAAATATTAAACTTTTTTTATTTGAACCAAATATGGTTTTAGGAAGATCAAACAAATTTTTTATTAAATCATGCGAAAAAATTTTTTGCTATTCAGATAAAATTAAAAATCTTCCAAAAAAATATACAAGTAAAATCAGTGTAATCCCAGCATTATTAAGAAAAAAATTTTACGATATTAAAAAAGCTGACGGCATCGACAAAAACGTTAATTTATTGATAATAGGAGGAAGCCAGGGAGCAAAGATATTTGACACGATGGTTAAATCTTCAATAATCGAATTATCAAAAAAATACAGTTTAAAAATTTATCAACAGACCAATTCAGTTAATTTTGATGTGTTAAAAAAATTCTACAAAGATAATAATATTGATTGTGAGTTATTTGATTTTAATGGGGATATTTCAAATCTTATGAGTAAATCAAATATATGTATTAGTAGAGCAGGTGCCTCAACTTTAGCAGAGTTAGTCTTTTTAAATTTACCTTGTTTGGCAATACCGTTGCCCACTTCAAAAGATAACCACCAATTTGAAAACGCTTTTTTTTATAACGAAATTGGTTGCAATTGGATTTTAAATCAAAATGAAATCAATGATGAAGCTGTAACACATAAATTGTTTAATATTATAGATAACAAAGACGAACTCTTAGTTAAAAAAATAAATATGAAAAATTTTAGCTATCAAAATACATGGAATAATATAAATCAGAAAATTATATTTGTTATTAATGAAAATAGAACTAGCTAAAACTGAAATTATACATTTTGTTGGAATAGGCGGAATTGGTATGAGCGGTCTTGCGCTGATAATGAAAAGAATGGGCTTTAATGTTCAAGGTAGCGATGTTCTTATTAATAAGAACATTGAAAGATTAAAAAAAGACAAAATTAAAATTAAAATTAAACATACAAAAAAAAATATAATGAGAGCTACTATTGTAGTTATTTCATCTGCTATTAAAAAAAATAACCCAGAGTTAGTAGAGGCCAAAAAAAAACAACTTCCGATTTACAAACGTGGACAAATGTTGGCCAATATAGTGTCTTTGACTAAAAATATTGTTGTGACCGGATCTCATGGTAAAACTACAACAACATCTTTATTGGCATCAATATTTTCAAAAACTAAATTAGATCCAACTATCATAAATGGTGGCGTTCTTAACGCAATTAAAAGTTCAGCTAAACTTGGAAAAAGTGATTGGTGTATATTAGAAAGCTGATGAGTCCGACGGTAGCTTTATTCATGTTCCACCAACCTATTCTATTGTTACAAATATAGATCGCGAGCATATGGATTATTACAATTCAATGAATGATCTTAAAAATTTATTTATAAAGTTTATTAATAAGGTTCCATCTTTTGGAAAATCATTTATTTGTATTGATAATAAAAATAATAATGATTTATTAAAAAAAATAAAAATAAAAAACTTCTATACATACGGTGTAAATTTAAAATCACAATTTCGTATTAAAAATATTAAACAAGTAAAAGAGTTTTCAGAGTATGATTTAGCAATTAAATTACCAGGAAAAAAAAATATAGTTATTAATAAAATTAAGATACCACTTCTTGGGATTCATAATATTTTAAATTCAACAGCAGCTACTGCTGTAGCAGTAACAATTGGAATTTCTCAAAATGTTATTAAAAAGGGATTGAGAGAATTCAAGGGTGTTCAAAGAAGATTTAACAAAATTTTTACATACAGAGAAACTACTTTTTATGATGACTATGCTCATCATCCAACAGAAATTATGGAAGTTTTAAATGGAGTGAGAGCCGCTTACATCAAAGAAGAAGTTATATGTGTATTCCAACCACATAGAATATCTAGATTAAAAGATCTCAAAAAAGAATTTAGCTTATCATTTAAAAAAGCTGATACTGTAATTTTATGTCCAGTTTATGCAGCAGGTGAAAAAATAAAATTAGGATTTAATTACAACGACTTTGCAAAAGAAATAATTAAAAACTCAAAGGTTAAGCTATTTATGGTTAGTGATCAATATGAATTAGCAAAGTTAATAAAAAATACTATTTATGGAAAAAAAATAGTTATTGGAATGGGTGCGGGTACTATTTCAGCATGGATGAGGAAATTACCAAGCTTAATATGATGCCATCAGAAGAACTAAAAAAATTTTCAAATGAAGTTAGTAGTAAAATTTATTTTGATTACAATTTAAAAAAAACAAATTGGTTTAATATTGGTGGTAAAGCTAAAATTTACTTTAGACCCGATAATTTACTTGATCTGATATTGTTTTTAAAACTATTTGGAAATAAAGAAAAAATTCATATTTTGGGAGCAGGATCAAATACACTTATAAGTGACAATACATTTAATGGTGCAGTTATTAAATTAGGAAAAAATTTTTCTAATATTTCAATATTACCTAATGGTGTAATAGTTGCGGGCAGTGCATGCCTGGATAAAAAATTATCAGATTTTGCCTTAGAAAATGAAGTAGGAAATTTTGAGTTTTTAGCGTGCATACCCGGGACTGTTGGTGGTGGACTAAAGATGAATGCAGGATGTTTTAATAAGGAATTTAAAGACATACTGATCTCAATACAGGCAATTGACAAACAAGGTAGAGTATTAACAATACCAGCAAACAAAGTTATTTTTAAATATAGAAACAATGACTTGTCTGATGATTTAATATTTTTAAGCGCCTCTTTTAAAGGTAAAAAAAAAGATAAAGATAAAATTATAAAAGAAATTTTTGAATTAAAAAATAGAAAAGAAAGTACCCAACCAACAAAAATTAAAACTAGCGGTAGCACGTTTAAAAATCCAATTAATCAATCTGATAAAAAAGTTTGGCAACTAATAAAAGAATCAGTATCACTAGATACAAGTTTTGGAGATGCGTGCATTTCAGATAAACATTGTAATTTCTTTGTAAACAAAAATAATGCTAGCTTTAAAGATATGAGTAAATTGATAAAATTTGTTCAGGACGCAGTTCAAAAAAAAACAGGCATTATTTTAGAAAAAGAAATTAAGATACTGGAATAATTATGAAAAAAAGAATTTTAGTACTTTGTGGAGGAATATCCAAAGAACGTTTAATAAGCTTGGATACAGGAAAACAAGTAGCCAACGAATTAAAAAAAAACAAATATAGTGTTATAACTTGTGAACCCGATCACACTTTATTGAAAAATATAAAACTATTTAAACCAGGTATAATTTTTAATGCATTGCATGGACAGTTTGGAGAGGATGGTTATATTCAAACATTTTTAGAAACTCAAAAAATTCCATATACTCATTCAGGTGTGATTGCTTCTTCCATAGCAATGGATAAAGAAATTTCAAAAAAAATTTTTATTAAAAATAAAATATTAACTCCAAAATATATTAAATTAGATTATAAAAAAAAGAAAAATAATATTATTAAAATTATTGAAAAAAAATTAAAATTTCCTGTTGTCATAAAACCAATTAACGAAGGATCAAGTGTACATGTATATATTTGTACTAAAAAAAATATACTCAAAAATTTAAAAATATTAAGTACATATAATCAAATTTTGATTGAGGAATTTATTCCAGGCAGAGAGATACAGGTAGCTATAATGGGAGCTAAAACATTAGGTGCAATTGAACTGGAGCCAAAGAGAAAATTTTATGACTATGAAGCGAAATATAATTCAAGTGCAAAAACAAAACATATAATTCCCGTAAATCTTGGTAAAAAAAACTTGCAAAAAATCACAAATATTACCCGTAAGGCTCATCAACTTATTGGTTGTAAGGGGGTTACTAGATCAGACTTTAAGTTTTATAAAGGAAAATTTTATTTATTAGAAATTAATACACAGCCAGGAATGACTAAACTTTCTTTAGTTCCTGAAATAGCCAACTATGCGGGCATAAGTTTTATACAATTAATTGAATGGATTTTAAAAGATGCATCAATTAATAGATAAAAAAAATAAGATAATAGTGTATTTATTGTTCTTATTGATATTAAGCACAACAAGTGGAAAATTTTTAGAAAATCAAAATAATTACCCCTCTTTAGATAGTCAAATTAATATTGAGGGACTTTCAAGCATCGATAACTTAAAGATTTCCAATGAATTAAAAAATATATTTTATAAAAATATATTATTAGTTAAAAAAGAAGAAATTCAAAGAGTTATAAATAAACATAATATTATAGAAGAGTATAGTGTTAAAAAAATTTACCCTTCAACAATTAATATAATCATAAAGCCAACAAAATTTCTTGCGAGACTTTCTAGTAATGATCAATTGGTTGGAGCAAATGGTAAACTTATTGATGATAAAGAAAATAATGAGATATTGCCCTATATATTTGGACAATTCAATTCTAGCAATTTTTTACATTTTAAAAAAAATATTCTGCAATCTAAATTTGCCTTTACTAACTTTAAAACATTATATTTTTTCCCATCAAATAGATGGGATATTTTAACCACTGATGATATTTTAATTAAGTTACCTCAGGATAATCTTTCTGAATCACTTAATCTTTCCTATAAGATTATAAGTGGTAATGATTTCAAAAATAAAAATTTTATTGATTTAAGAATAAATAATCATTTAATTATAAAATAATGAATAACGGAAATTTTCAAACCTTTTTTGACTGTGGTTTTTCCAAGATAAGAGCAGGTACATTTAATACAAGTAATAATAATGAAGCTTTTTATTTTGAAAGTGAATTTTTTACAGATCAATCAAATTTAGAGTTAAAAATTAAAAAAATTATTACCTCTCTTGAAAAAAACACAAACAAATATATCGATAATATAAATTTGATGATAGATAGTCCTAAAGTGTTGTCAGTTGGTATTTCATTATCTAAAAAGTTTGATGGTTCTAAATTAAAACAGGCAAATATTCAATTCTTAGTTCAAGAGGCCAAACAACAAATATTGAAATATTATAAAAATCATAATATCGCTCATATTATTATCAATAATTATAAAATTGATAGTGTTAATTACTCTTATCTGCCTGATGAAATTAAATGTGATTTTATATCTTTAGATATGCTTTTTATCTGTCTACCAACTGACTTAGTAGTTTATTTCAAAAATATTTTTTCAAAAGCTAATATTTTAGTTGATCAAATAATTTGTTCAAGTTATGCAAAATCAATTAATTATAAAGATGAACTGAATCCAAGTGGGCACACATCATTTATTGATATTGGATTTAACAGAACATCAGTAATCTCTTACTTTAATGAAAAAATTCTCTCCTTAGATGTTTTGCCTCTTGGTGGTAATCATATTACTAGAGATATTTCAAAAATTTTAGAGTTAGATTTGGAAAGATCAGAGAAAGCTAAACGTAATTTTAGTCAGGGCCATAAACTTCCAAATTATTTGAATATTTCAGTAGAGACTCTCCAAAAAATAATTTTTGCTCGAACTGAAGAAATACTTAAATTATGTGTCAAATCTGCAGAGTCAACCTCTCTTACTTCAGTTCGGTTTAAGATGGTATTAATGGGTGAGGGTTCAAAAATACTTGAGAATCAACACAAAGATATAATTTCTATTTCAAATGATATAGATTTTTTAGAGGAAACTTCAGAAGGTATTTGTCAGTCGGGACTTAAATTTACAACAAGGCCAAATAAACAAGAGGTTGTAGTGATACCAAAAAGACAAATAAAACATGGTTTTTTTGAAAAGTTTTTCCATTTTTTTAGATGAAATAGTATTTTCTCGTAACATTTCTTGTTTTTCTTAATTGAGTTCAATTATTTATAAGAATTTCATGTCTGTTTTAAATCAAAAAACCATTAATAAAGATATTACTTTCAAGGGTGTTGGCTTGCATAACGGTCTAGCAGTAACAATGACTGTAAAACCAGCAGAACCAAATTCTGGAATTCTTTTTAAAAGAATAGATCTTAAGAAAAATAACATAATAATACCAAATATATTTAATGTTAGCAGCGCTGTATTCTGCACAACTATCTCAAATGAAACTGGTGCTAGCGTTTCCACAATAGAGCACTTAATGGGAGCTTTATACGGGCTTGGCATTGATAACGCATTAATTGAAATTGATAATCAAGAAGTACCAATTTTAGATGGTTCAGCAAAACTATTTATTGAAGCAATTGCCCAAACTGGAATTAAAAATAGCAATGCCCCAATTAAGATAATTAAGATTGAAAAGAAAATAGAATTCAATGATGGCAATAAAACAATTTCTATTGAACCAAGTAAAATCAGTCTAGATATAGATTTTGAGTTAAAATATGAAAATGAATTAATAGCAACCCAAAGAAATTTAGTTAAAGTTTATGAATCTGATTTAACAGATGTTTACAATTCTAGAACCTTTTGTTTATTTGAAGATATAGAAAAATTGAAAGAAATGGGGTTAGCAAAAGGTGGAAGTCTTGATAACGCAATAGTTGTTAAAAAAGATGAAATTTTAAATGAAAATGGTCTTAGAAATGAAAAAGAATTTGTAAATCATAAAATTTTAGACTGCATGGGAGACTTATATTTGGCTGGTTATAAAATAATTGGAAAAATTATTTGCTCTCAAGGAGGTCACAAACTTACAAATCAATTATTAAGAAAAGTTTTTCAAAATGATGAAAATTTTTCATTAATAGAAATTACAGAAAAGCATTTGCCAAATACTTTTATTAATAAAAGTCATTTAAAGTCTATAGCTTAAAAAATAGAGTTTTACTCACAATCTGCTAGAATAAGATAATGATTTCTAAATTTAAATTTTCACTCATTATAAGCTTGTTTTTATTACTTTACTCTTGTGGAGATAAAACAAAAAAAATATCAAAAATTGTAGAAGTTGATATGGAATCACAAATGTCAAATGCTTACAAGGAGGGTTATATTGAGTTAAAAGCAGGTGATGTTTTATTGGCTGCAAAAAAATTTAATGAAGCAGAACTTTTATACCCTCAGTCCCCTTGGGCACCAAAATCAGCAATTATGGCAGCTTATGCATATTACACGCAAGATTATTATAGTGACACAGTTTATGAGTTAGAGAGGTATTTAAAAACTTACCCTAATCATAAAGATAAAGTTTATGCACATTTTCTATTAGGTATGACTTTTTATGTACAGATAGTAGATGAAAAAAAAGACTTAAAATCAATACTAGATGCAAAAAAACAATTTGAACTAATAATTAAAGAGTACCCCACTACTGAATTTGCAATTGATGCAAAATTTAAAATTAATCTTATTAATGAAATCCTTGCATCAAAGGAAATGTATTTAGCTAGATATTATTTAAATAAAAGCAAATGGATACCGGCTTTAAATCGATTTAAAACAGTTGTTAATGAGTACAATACAACCATTTATACCGAAGAAGCACTTCACAGACTGGTAGAGATCAATTATAAATTAGGCTTAACAGAAGAGTCAAAAAAATATGCCAACACATTGGGTTATAACTATCAATCATCAGATTGGTATAAAAATACTTATAAGGTTTTCAACAAAAACTACAGGGATGGCATTAAAGAATTGCAAAAAGATAAAAAAGAAAAAATAGGTTTAATAAAAAGATTCAAGAGATTATTCGAATAACATGAATGATAAAGATGTAGAAATTGAATATTTAAAAAAGATAGAATTAGTCAAAAAATATAATAGATATTATTATGATAAAAATAAACCAATTATTTCAGATCAAAAATTTGATTTATTAAAAATAGATATAACTAACCTTGAAAAGAAATATAAATTTTTAAAGAGTGAATATTCGCCAACAAAATCTGTAGGCTTTAAACCGTCGAAGAGTTTTCAAAAGTCAAAACATAAATTTCCAATGTTGTCACTTGGGAATGCTTTTAATGAAGAGGATTTAAAAAATTTTGAAAAAAAAATAAACAATTTTTTAAGTTTAAAAGAAATAAATATAATTGATTATAGTGCAGAACCTAAAATTGATGGAATATCAGCATCATTAATTTATATTAATGGAAAATTTACAAAAGGTCTTTCAAGAGGAGACGGTGCAGAGGGAGAGGACATTACACAAAATTTAAAAACCATTAATGATATACCTCCAGATATAACTGTAAAAAACTTTCCAAAAGAAATTGATATTAGAGGAGAAGTGTTTATAGAAAACAATGATTTTAAAACAATTAACGAAAAATTTGCAAATCCTAGAAATGCTGCATCAGGATCATTAAGACAAAAAGATCCAGTTATTACAGCTAAAATACCACTTAAATTTATTGCATATACTTATGGGTACGCTGAAGAAATGAACATTCATAGCCAAACTGATTTTTTAAAAAATTTAAAGATATGGGGCTTTAAAATAAATCCTTTTAATAAAAAAATTTCAGGTATTAAAAACTTAATAAAAAATCATAAAGATTTAGAAGAAAAAAGAAAAGAAATAGCTTTTGATATTGATGGTGTTGTTTATAAAGTTAACGATTTTAATTTACAAAGAAGACTAGGTTTTGCAGCCAATGCACCAAGATGGGCAATTGCACACAAATTTTCTGCCAATAGCTCAATATCTGATATAATAAACATTGAAATTCAAATAGGTAGAACAGGGGCACTAACACCAGTCGCAAAGATTAAACCTGTTAATATTGGAGGTGTAATTGTTTCAAACGCAACACTTCACAATGAAGATGAGATCATAAGGAAAGACATAAGAATTGGAGACACAGTCACAGTTGAAAGAGCTGGAGATGTAATTCCACATGTTATTTCAGTAGATATTAAAAAAAGAAATAAAAACTCAAAAAAATTTATTTTCCCATTGAATTGCCCATGTTGTGGAAGCATGACTGTAAAGGATTATAATGAAGTAACTAAAAAACAAGACGCTGTCAGAAGATGTGTAAGTGAAGGATACGAATGTGAAAAAATTGCAATAGAAAAAATTAAACATTTTGTTTCAAAAGAAGCATTTAATATTGATGGTTTTGGAAAAAAAATTGTAGAAAATTTTTGGAATTTGAAATTAATTAGATTACCACAGGATATTTTTAATCTTAATTTTGACAAAATAGAAAAGCTTGAAGGCTGGGGAAAATTATCAGTAACAAATTTAAAGTTTTCAATAAACCAAAAAAAAAAAATTTCTTTAGATAGATTTATTTATTCATTAGGAATTAGGCATATAGGACAAGAAAATGCTAAAATTATTGCCAGATATTTAAAAACAGTAATAAATTTTTTTAAATTACCTGATGATAAAAATATAGAAAGCTTATCAAATATAGATGGAATAGGTAACACTCAAATTCAATCAATTAAAAAATTTTTTTTAAATAAAACAAACATAAAAGTTTTATCTGAGCTAGGAAGAAATATTAAAATAGAGAATACAGTATTGATAAATAACAAAGGTCTATTAAAAAATAAAACCTTTATGCTTACTGGAAAACTTAATGGAGTTAGTAGAGCAGAAGCTAAATCTTTAATTGAACAGAATTCTGGAAAGATAATTAGCAATGTAAATAAAAAACTTGATTATTTAATTGCTGGTGAAAAACCAACAACAAGAAAAGTTAATATAGCAAAAGAATTAAATATAAAAGTTATCAACCAAAAAGAGTGGATGGAAATGTTAAATAAGACTAGCTAACCATTTTCTTTCTTTTTTATTTAATGAACTTGAGTATTCAGAGTAAATACTTAAATGATATCTAAATAGATAATCCTTTTCAGTTTTATTTAATAATTTATAATTAACTAAATCTTTTTCAATAGGAGCTAATGTAAGATTTTCAAACACTAATTTGTTTTTTAATTTTTTGGTATAAATTAAATTTTCAATTCTGATTCCGAAGTGATTTTTTTTATAATATCCAGGCTCATTGCTTAAAATCATACCTTTTTCAATTTTTAAAGAATTGTGTTTAGAGATTGACTGAGGTCCTTCGTGTACGTTTAAAAAGAATCCAACACCATGCCCTGTTCCATGTGCATAATCTAAACCCTCTTTTTTTAAAAATTTTCTAGCTCTAATATCAATTTTTTTACCAGTATTGTCCTTTCTCAAGTTTGTAAGAGCGACAGCGATATGGCCTTTTAAAACATTAGTATAGGCATTTTTTATTGATTGTTTCTGATTAGTAAAACAAATAGTTCTAGTAACATCAGTTGTTCCATAGCTATATTGCCCACCTGAATCTACCAAAAAAACATCTTTTTTATTAATCTTTTTAGTAGCTATGGTTGTTGCCCTGTAATGAACAATGGCTCCATTCGATCCTGAACCAGCTATTGTATTAAAACTTGGAAATAAATAGTCTTTACTTAGTTTTCTAAATTTTTCTAATTTATTTTGAGCATCTACCTCTGTTATTGTTTTCTTATTTATGTTTTTAATCCAATGAATAAATTTTGTAAGTGCTAACCCATCCTTTTTATGAGCCTTAATCATATGATTAATTTCATATGAATTTTTAATCGACTTTAATTTATAAATTGGGTCATTTTTATCTAAGATTTTAAATTTTGACTTAATTATATTTTCATAAAAAATTGAGCAAGTTTTATTATCAATTATAAATTTTTTTCTTTTTAGGGTGTCAATTAATTTTGTAATATCTTCAATATCAATAACGTTTTTTTTGTTTATTTTTTTTTCTTTAATAATTTTCTTGGCATTATCTTTTTTAGTAATTAAAAATAACTTTTTATTTTTATCTATAATTAATCTGGCATTAGGTATTGGGCTATGTGGATTGTCATATCCTCTTATATTTAAAAGCCACGCAATATTTTCTGGAGCACTAATAAATAAATAATCAGCATTATTTGATTTTAGAAAATTTGTTATTTTTAAAATTTTTGATTGATGTGTTTCACCTGTTATATTTTTTTCTAAAGAGTAAAATGGTTTGGTTTTTTTTTCTTTAAATTTAAATATTTGATCAATTAAATTATCATTAATTGGAATAAGATTATTATTTGAAAAATAATTTTTAATACTTTTTGATGTAAATAACTTTGGATCATAACCTAAATTACAATTCTTAATAATAGTATGAGGCAATTTTTTATGGATTTCAATTATATTAAAATTTCTATCTGACTCTTGTTGCGCTTGAATGGTGTATCTTCCGTCAACAAATAGATAGTTTTTTTTCCTAAGTATAACAGCAATACCTGCAGAACCAGAAAAATTACTAATATTTTTTAATCTGTCATTTTTTGCATACTCAGAAAAATACTCATCATTCTTAGGTATAATATAGCCATCAATTTCAAATTTTTTAAATTTTTCTTTTAAAATTTTTAGTTTATTTTCTATCATTTAATTCTTTTTTGGTACCTTGCCCAACCAGGGCTTCTTTTTCCATCATCAATTTCAAAATCTTGATTAAATTCAAAATCATTATCATCGTCTTTAGACTCATCAAAAAATGAATTTTTTTCTAAATATTTTTCAGGTAACTCATCGATAAACCTAGATGCCATACTGTCAATCCAATTACCTTGATAAAATCTATTCATAGCAAATGATATTAAAGCTTTCTTTTTAGCCCTAGTTATTCCGACATAAGCCAACCTTCTTTCTTCTTCAAGTCCGTTTTGACCTTTTTCTTCAATAGATTTTTGGTGAGGAAAAAGCCCCTCTTCCCAACCTGGCAAAAATACCACATCAAATTCAAGACCTTTTGATCCATGCATTGTCATCATGTTAACTTTTTCCCCATCCCAATCTTGATCTATTGCAGTCGCTAATGCCACATGCTCCAAAAAAGCCTCTAAGTTATCAAATTCTTTCAAGGCATTTAAAAGTTCTTTAATGTTTTCTAGTCTATTTTCGTTTTCTAAATCTTTTTTATTTTTAAGCATGCCTGAGTAGCCAGACTCATCTAAAACTAATTGTAAGAGTTTAACATGATTGATTTTTTTAATATTAATATCATTTCTCCATTTATCAATTAAGAATAAAAAAGAGCTCAAGCCCATTTTTGTTTTTGGTTTGATTAAATTCTGTTCAATTAATTGTTTTGAGGCAATTTCTAGACTTACAGAGTTTAATTTTGAAAATTCATGTATTAATTTAATAGTACTTTCACCTATAGACCTTTTGGGATTGTTTACTATTCTACCAAAAGCCAAATCATCTTTTGGTTGGTGAATTAATCTTAGATACGCAACACAGTCTTTAATTTCCGCTCTTTCATAAAATTTTGTGCCACCTAAAATTCTATAAGGTAGTCCAATTTTTAAAAAACGCTCTTCAAATTCTCTTGTTTGAAATATTGCTCTAACTAAGATTGCTACATTGTTAAATGAATATTTTTTTTTAATTTTTTTTTCTATTTCATCAGAAATTCCTATAGCCTCGTCTTTTCCATTTTTAAAACAGTTTAGTTTAACGAGGTCACCTTCTTCCATTGTGGTTTTTAAAGTTTTTCCAACTCTATTTTGATTATTTGCAATAAGGTTTGAAGCAACTGATAAAATATTTTGAGATGAACGATAGTTTTCTTCTAATCTAATTACTTTTGAATTTTTATAAACTTTATCAAATTCTAAAAAGTTTTTAATTTCTGCACCACGCCAGCTATATATGGATTGATCATCATCACCAACACAACAAAGGTTTTTATGTTTTTCTGATAGCAGATAGAGCCATCTACTTTGAATATAGTTTGTATCCTGATATTCATCTACTAGTATATATTTAAAATTATTTGCATAAATTTCTCTTATATCTAAATTTCTTTCTAAAATTTTTACTACGTGCAATATTAAGTCACCAAAGTCACAAGCATTTAAATCTAATAATTTTTGTTGATAAATTTTATAAAGTGGAAGTATAGTCTTTTCATAGATGTCATTTTTATTGACAATGACTTCGTTAGGATAAAAGCCTTTATTTTTCCATCTATCAATAATAGACAAGATGTATTTAGGAGCTAACTGTTTAATATCTACATTTTCTGCTTTGCAAATATTTTTGATTAATCGAACCTGGTCATCAGTATCTATGATTGTAAAATTAGAGGTTAAACCAGCTGCAGGAGCATGTTTTCTTAACAACTTTGCACAAATAGAATGAAATGTTCCGAGCCAAGATAATCCTATAGCTTCAGAATTAAGAATTGAGCTCACTCTACTTTGCATTTCTTTGGCAGCTTTATTGGTGAATGTTACTGAGAGTATCTGATTGGGAAATGCCTTCTTCTCTCTAATGATATGGGCAATTCTAGAGGTTAAAACTTTAGTTTTTCCAGAACCTGCTCCAGCTACTATAAGTAATGGACCATCAAGGTGTAAAACAGCTTCTTTTTGAGCTTTATTAAGATTTTCTAAATATTCAGAGTTTATCATTTTTAAAATTTCTTTATAAGTTACTAAATTTTAACGGTATTTATGAAAAAAATTATTAAAAATTTTAATAACATAGTTAAAAAGACAATATTCAAAGTTCAGAATAAAACAAATAATAACTTTAACATTAGTGGCTTTAACAAGTATTTAATAACTTTTATAGTCTCATTGTTTGTTTATTTATTTTACTTATTAATACCCATTTTATATGACAAAACATGGCTACAGAGCAATATTGAAAGCAAATTACTTAATGAATTTAAAGTAAATTTAAGCACCTCTGCAAATATTTCATATCGCATTCTTCCAGCACCACACTTTTTAATTAAAGATTCTAAAATCCTAGTAAACGAGGGCGAAAAAATAAAATCAATAGCTGAAATTAAAGATTTCAAAATATTTTTCAGTCAAAGAAACCTCTTTAACAAAGAAAAATTAAATATTAACAAAATAATTATTAATAAGGCTAACTTTTCACTATTAAGAAGTGATCTTAAAATATTAAATGAACTTACAAGTAAAAAATTTTCAAATAAGAAAATTACAATTAATAATAGTAATATTTTTTTCAAAGATAATTTTGGGGATATAATTTCAATTATTAAAGTAGATAAAACAACCTTATTTTTTGATGATGAAAAATTATCAAATTTTCTCAATTTAAAAGGAGAGATTTTTAATATACCTTTTACTTTTGAATTTAATAACAGTAATAATTCTAACGAATATGAAGAGATTAACTTCAACTCAAAATTACTTAGATTAAATATTTTCAATAAATCTAGTACAAAAAAAGAATTAACTTCTGGTAAAAATGCTATTTCGTTTTTAAATTCTTCGATTAATACAAAATATAATATTAAAGAAAAATTAATTATTTTTAAGTCAGACTACTCTAAGTTAGATAGCGCTCAGGTTAGTTATGATGGCGAACTGTCAATTAGCCCATTTAATTTAGATTTAAATATTAATTTAAATAATCATAAAATATCTAAACTATTTGATATAAATCCCGTTTTGTTGGAATTTATTAAATCAGGATTACTATTCAATGATAATATAAGTGTAAATACTTCTGCATATATTAATTCAAATATAAAAAATGAGATTTTTCAAAATGCAAATATTAATTTTAATATTATTAATGGAAAAATGGATTTTAATAAAACAAAGTTTGTTAATAATGATATTGGTTCACTGCAATTTAACAGCAGTAATCTTTTTTTAAAAAATAATGAGTTAGTATTAAATGCTAACATATTAGTAGATATTAAAAATTCTGAAAATCTCTTTTCTTTTCTCAATACAAATAAGTCGTCTCGAAAAGATTTTAAAACTATTTTGATTAATTTAGATTATAATTTTTTCAAGAATAAGATTAAATTTAATAATTTGAAAATAGACAATAGCGATGTTGATAGCCAATTTTTAATAATAATTGATGGTTTTAATGACAATAATCTGAATAATTTAAATAAAAGTAGAAGATTGTTAAATGAGTTATTAAAAGTCTACGCAGGATAGATCATTTTTTTAGGATCTACTATTCGCTCATAGTCTTTTTCTTTAATTAATTCTGTTTTAAGAGTTTCATGTTTTAATGTAGTGCCATTTTTTAAAGCTGCTTTGGCAATTCTTGCTGCATTATCATATCCTATGTGTGGAGCTAGAGCGGTAACTAACATTAAAGAATTATCTAAATGTTCTTTAATTCTTTTTTTATTAGCTTTAATCCCTTTTACACAATAAATAGCAAAGTTTTTTGCGCTATCTGCAATAAGGTCTATTGATTGAAGTATGTTGTGAGCAATCATTGGCTTAAAAACGTTTAATTCAAAGTGTCCATGAGAACCAGCTATTGTAATTCCAGTATGATTACCGATTACCTTAGCACAAACCATTGTTACAGCTTCGCATTGAGTAGGGTTAACTTTTCCTGGCATGATAGATGAGCCAGGCTCATTTTCAGGAAGTATTAATTCACCATATCCCGCCCGAGGTCCAGAACCTAGAAACCTTATATCATTTGATATTTTCATTAACGAAACAGCACAAGTATTTAATGTTCCTGAGAAGTGTACAATTGAATCATGAGCAGCTAATTCTGCAAATTTATTATCTGCCGGTTTAAAAGGTATTTTAGTATATTTGGCAATTTCTTTTACAATTTTTTTATCAAACCCTTTTTTAGAATTAATTCCAGTTCCAACCGCTGTTCCACCTTGTGCAAGAAAATATATTTCTTTGAGAGCAAGCTCTATCCTTTCAATGCATTTTTTTAATTGAACTTGGTATCCCGAAAATTCTTGGCCAAGAGATAAGGGTGTTGCATCCTGTAAGTGAGTTCTACCAATTTTGATAATATTTTTAAATTCTTTAGATTTATTTGCTAATTCTTTTTCTAAAATTTTTAAATTTGGTAATAGTTTAGATATAGATTCTTGAGCTACAGATATATGCATGGCTGTAGGAAAGACATCATTAGTAGATTGAGATTTATTTACATGATCATTTGGATGTACAGGTTTTTTTGATCCTTTTTTCCCACCCATAATTTCAATTGCTCTATTTGCAATTACTTCATTAACATTCATATTTGTTTGTGTACCAGAACCGGTCTGCCAAACTTTTAATGGAAAATTTTCATCTAGTTTTCCCTTAATAACTTCTTCCGAAGCTTTAATTATTGAATTGGTTATTTTTTTGTTAATTTGTTTTTCTTTATAATGAACGAGAGCAGCAGATCTTTTGATAATAGCAATAGATTTTATTATTGAAATATTAACTAAAATTTTTCCAATATTAAAAAATTTATTAGATCTTTGTGTTGATGCGCCCCAGTATTTGTCATCAGGTACATTAACACTTCCAATACTGTCAAATTCTTTTCTTAATTTCATTGATTAATATATAATTAATATTTAATAATTTGTTATACTTATATATTAAATTTTAAAAAACTTACAGGAGCTAAATGTCAAATTTTAACAAAGTAAAAACTTTTATGGAAACCTTTGGTCAAGAGGTTAAAACTAAACCTTCTTTTAGTGCTGATAAGATTAATAGCCTCAGATACGATCTAATTGAGGAAGAGTTAGAGGAACTCAAGGTTGCAATGAAAAATAAAGATCTTTTAGAAGTTGCTGATGCTTTAACGGATATATTGTATGTAACTTATGGCGCTGGGCATGCATTTGGTATTGATCTTGATAAATGTTTTGAGGAAGTTCAAAATTCTAATATGAGTAAGTTAGATGAAAATGGAAAACCTATATATAATGATTCAGGAAAAGTTATGAAGGGACCGAAATATTTTAAACCAGACTTAACTAAGTTTGTTAATTAAAAGGGGCGTTCTGTTACCCTGTGCCCCAGACCGTGCTTCTATAATTCTTATTTTGCAACGATATTGTGGGAGTTTATAGCAGAAGTTGTAACTGAATTACGACCTATCTACGACCCACAATTTTGTGTTAAGGTTTGTTATGAAGCGAAATGGTTTTACACTAATAGAGCTCCTAGTCGTTGTAGCTATTATAGGAATACTAGCGGCTGTGGGTGTTGTTGCTTATAATGGGTATACGGGTGCTGCAAAAGTTTCTGCAACAAAAACAATCCATGCTCAAACAGTAAAGTATATTTCAGCCGAAGTTATGAAATGTAGTCTAGGTGAAGCAAAATTTATGGTCAACCAAGATTGTCCTGCCAATTCTGTAAAAGCATATAAGGGAGCAATTGCAAATCTGAAAGATAAAAATCCATTTAACACATCGGTTAATGCTTTACATAATGCTAATACATATACACTTGGCATGGTGGGAGTAAACTCTAGTGGAACAAATGTAACAATTATGACTTGCATTAGACAAGGTTGTGCTTCAGCTGATCAGTTAAGCGCGACTATACCAGTTGATTAAATGAACCGAAATGGTTTCACCCTAATAGAACTCCTAGTCGTAGTAGCAATCATCGGTATTCTAGCTGCTGTAGGAGTGGTTGCTTATAATGGGTATACGGGTGCTGCGAAAGTAAATGCTACGAGAAGCAACCATGTGGCATTTGTTAAATTTGCCACTACCGCCTCCATTCTGTGTGAAGTGGGAGGGGAAGTTGGAACCAACCCTCCTTCAGTGACAATGATGCAGTTTCACGGAGTCACCCAACAAGTACCTTGTAATTCATCCCTATCTAATTGGAGAAGCGCAATACGTGAACACTTCATTGGTTCTGATTGGAAAAATCCTTACAACTCATCGGAGACACAGGCCCAACAGGGTGGTGGTACTCCAGGAGAGCCAGGGTGGACGTACTTTTCAACTCCTCCCTCGGGTGGGCAAAGTAGTGGCCTCACCATCAGCACCTGCATAGGACCCATCGGCCACAATTGCCCTGTGTTTAAAATGGATGTGGTCGCCTGTGATACGTGTTCCCCATAGGCAAACAAAAGTCTTCATTCTAATAGTATTCTTAATTTTGGTTGCACATCGGTCTCACTTACACACAGGTCCATCAAGTAATTGAGGAACGAGGTGTGTCATAGGAAGAACCAATCCAACATTTTGTACAAACACAATGAACGGCAACTAAAATTACGACCTATGTACGACCTAGGACGTTTGCATTAATAAATGTGTTTATGTGTCCAATTAATCACGTAGCAAGTAGGGGTGTTCTGTTACCCGGTGCCCTGGACTGTTCTTCTATAATCGTTATTTTGCAACAGAGTTGAAATGCTAAAAAGTAGAAACTGCTATTGAATTACGTTGGTATTACGCCGTAGGTTTTTATGTTAAGCTTTTGATATGAAACGAAATGGTTTCACATTAATCGAACTTTTAGTTGTTGTGGCCATTATCGGTATCCTTGCTGCAGTAGGTGTGGTTGCTTATAACAAATATACACTATTTGCCAAAAGAAGTGCAACACTCGCAAATTGGAAAAATGCATCAAAATTTATTAGTGCAAAATTTGCTTTGTGTGACATTCAAGGTGGAATTTTAAAACTTAGTGACAAAAGATCTATTAATTGTGACACTGTAAATACTGCATCAGGTGTGAATCAAATAGCTGATATTTTTAAAGATCATTTTTTAGATATTGGATACAAAAATACTTATGACAGTACAGCAGACGCAGTAGTTAGAAGAGGTGGGGGTGGGAACGTACTTGGAGGGATGAGATTGGATCAAACAGAATGTCCAGGTGGAAAACCAGCTGGTAAGTCCCAATTAGTAATTTGGACTCAAATAGATGATAAGAATTATGGGTGGAATGGTGGAAACAATGCAATATTCCAAATGGGTCATTGGTGTCAGTAAAACTTAAAGCCTTCACCCTAATAGAGCTCCTGGTCGTAGTAGCCATCATCGGCATCCTCGCTGCAGTAGGTGTGGTTGCTTATAATGGGTATACGAGTAGTGCTAAACAAAAAGTGGTTCAGCAAAATATTAAATCAATTTATAAATTATGGAGTGTGGAAAATGCCAGATGTTTAGCTATGGATAGTAGTGAACCTGTATTAAAAAGTTATACTGATGGAACTTCTATAGGTACTGCGCGGTGTGAGTATATGAATCGTGGACATGATGGATCAGTTAATATTATTCAAAATATATTTCTCCAAGGAGTTAATTTTAAAAACCCGTATGGGACCCATAATGATAATGGATCTACAAATTGCAGTGATAAAGGAGGTCCTAATGGTGATGGAAATCTTGGACATAATTTTATTTGCTATAACAGTTCAACGATGACGTTAAGAATTGCGGCATGCTTTAAAACACCATGTGCCACTTCTTCTAATAGAGTTGAAAAGTTTATAAAGTTTGATACTTGGTAAATTTTTAACACTGAGTGCTGATATAGTATTATTCCATCACCTAGACACCTGATTAGAGGTTTAGATGTACAACTGTAACAAGGTAAATTGGATGCTAAAAGATACGCAACCATTAAGAAAAATGGCGAGGGGTCAAATGCAAGTTAAAATATTTTAGTGAAAATCTTGGAAAAGGAAGTTAAGAATTAAATAATCTTTATATTTTAAGATTATTTTCTTTTAGATTTATTAAAAAATAATACCGAAACATCTCCGCTGACTTGTCTAATAAAAACTGCCATCACAATCCAAATTAAAAAATATTCTCCGTGAGTTATGGCATAAGTTTGGCTTGCAAAATAACTAGCAATAAAAATTAAACAGTAAATTGCTATAAGCGATAAGATTAAATAAACAAAGAAATTAATTACTGATGGAATTATACATTTTACTAGTTTCATAATTGTTATTTTAGGTTACTTGTTGGACCTCGAGCACTTCGGGAATATAATGTTTAAGTGTTTTTTCAATACCCACTTTTAAAGTTAGGGCTGAACTTGGACAACCTGAGCAAGCACCCTTCATCTGAAGATAGACAATACCGTTATCAAAACTTTGAAAAGTAATATCTCCACCGTCTCTTGCAACAGCGGGTCTTACTTGAGTATCTATTATTTTTTTTATTTTAATCACCGCTTCCGTATCTTCGGTAGTACTTGTATCACCTGCATTATCTTGACCAGCAAGTATGAAAGCAGTCTCTGATTTATAACATTCTCTAATTGTTTCAATAATTGTAGATTCGAGGTATTGCCAATCATGATTGTCAGCTTTTGTTATTGAAATAAAATCAGAGCCAAAAAAAACTCCCTCAACACCATCAATTTTAAATAAATTTAAGGCGAATGGAGAAAATTTTGCTTCTTCCACATTACGAAAATCAGCCGTTTCCTTTTCCATTACGGTTTTACCTGGCAAAAATTTCAGGCTGGAAGGATTTGGAGTCGCTTCTGTTTGTATATTCATCAGAACAATATTTTTAATAAATTACTTAAAAAAATTTTATATTTTTTATAAGATTACTTCAATAAAATTGAGACGGTTTAAAGTATTTTTTATACGGGAAAAAACATGGGAAGAAGGTTTATTTAAATTTTTCGAAATCGTATTATCTTGGTAAACCATATTCAATAAATATATTTAACATAAAAGAAAATAAATGTTTTGAATAGGGTATTTGGAGATGGTATGATTTAAATAATCAATAAAGGAGGTCGATTATGAGCCTATCACCACCTGAAATTTAGCTGGTTGTGACTAAATAATAAAAGACTAACTAAGATCAGAAAACATAAATCCATTATTATGGATTTTGGCGTAGACCGCCACTTATAGGGGAACTCTTTTGGAGTTTACCGAAAGGGTGACCCCCTTAAAATTAGAAAATATAATTTTAAAATAATTATGTCTACTATGATTTTAAAAAGTCTTAACATTAATTTGCATTATAAATTTAGTAAAATTACACAATACGTAGAGATTGTTTAATTGGAGTATCCAAAAGTTTAGAGAGATAATAAATTTATGGAAATTGTTAGAGGAATAAGATTTAAAAAATATTTAGAAGAAGAAGCTGAAAAAGAAAGAAATCAATTAGCAGAAAGTTCTGAGGAATCTAAAAGAAATAAAAAAGAACAAACTACATCAGAAAAACTCCAAGAGAAATTAGAACCATTATCACCTTGTCCAATGTCAGATGAATAAAAATTAATACGATAAATAGTTTTGTTTAGAGTGATTATGATCAAATAAATGAAAATAAAAGAACAACACAAAGATCTTAAAAAAAAAGTAACTGTTGCTGAAAAACAAAGAAGCTCAAAAAGAGGAACTAAAAGTTGGTACGATTTAAGAACCTTAAAGAAACTTAAATTGGTTATGAAAGATAAGCTGTCAAAAAAATAAGTGGGGTTATTCTATAATCTTAGTTAGCAACAAGTTGATAGAGCAAAAATTAGAAGTTTGAACGAAATTAAAACCTATCTACGAGTAACATTTTTGTGCTAGGATCATGATGGCAATAAAATAAACATATAAAATAAAAATGGCAAGAAAACTAGTTACAAAACTTTCTAATAGAGAATGTTTTACATTAACTGAAAAAGATACATTAAAGACAGCAAGCAACAAACTTCAAACACATAATGTTGGTGTGATGCCGGTATTAAGTGAACACGATAAAAGTGTAATTGGAATTATTTCTGAGAGAGATCTTGCTCGATATATTTATAAAGATGAATTCAGCAGTGAATTACTGGTTACCAAAATAATGACTACAAATATAATATCTTGTAATCTAAACACTTCTGTTACAGAATTAATGGAAATAATTTCTAATCATAAAATTAGACATATCCCTATAATAGAAGAAAAAAAACTATTAGGTATTGTGTCTATTGGAGATGTGGTAAATCATATTATTGAACAGTATAAAGATGAAAATCAACATTTAAGAGATTTTATAAATAAATAATAAAATTTTAATAATAAAAAATATACTTCTTAGGCCATTCCAAAAAACATATTATCAATTATAGTTTTAGGCCTGTTATGGTTTAATATTGTATTACTTATAACTCTAACTGTGACAATTGAAAATTGATAAAACATTCAACCTCATTTACTTATTCTGATCGCAGTTATTCTAAATTTATTTTGAAATTTTTAATGGCAGATCTAATGTTACATCAAATCTTTCTTTTTTTGTTATATCCTCAACCTGTTTAGCTTTTTTTTCTAAACACCATTTTTCATAAATTTTACAAAATGTGAATATCCCATTGTATCTATCAATCATTATTACATTATCTAACTCATCTTTTATCAAAAATTTAATATCATATAATTCCTTAATATTTATTTCTGTTAGAATTTCTCTTGAGTCTGGATTGTAATATCCAGAACCATCTTCACAGGGTGTTTCTAAAACCTCATCTATATATTTTTGAAAAATTTTTCCTCTAACAAATTTTTCTTCAAAATCTTGAGAGTTAATAGTTTCATAAATTAATCTTCTTAGAGGAGGTTTATTCATCTCAAACCACATTATAAGTAATTCGTAATAAATTAATTCGTACAATCTTATATGTATGGGTTTGCCCTTAACTATTCTTGACCAATTAAGATATCTTCTTATATCTATATTTCTTTCAATACTTTTCATGACAAGTATTTTTTTATTAACCTCCTTTAATTGTAGTGTAGCCACACCTTTTGCACTCAAGTGTTGTAACTCTATCTGTTGGTCCAAAACCAAACTCAATATTTAACGTTTTGTAGTCATGTATGCCCATAAAACAGAGTATTTTTATCATTTTCAAAAACATAATTTTGACACTTTAAATTGTTAAATTTATTTTTTGATGGTCGGCTTATAGCTGAAATGATTGCGGTGATTAGAGAAATTATTATACCGCAGAATTAGATAAAGTTCTACAAGTGTTCAGCTATTTTAAACTTATTTAATTAAGTAGAGATTTTTTTAAACTTTTTTTAATTTCATTCATATTTAAAGCATTAAACACAATTCAATTAAACACACGATGTAGAATGATATTTAATATTTAGTGGAAATATAATTATTTAAATAGATTTTAATATTAATTTTTGGTTAAATAATCATATGGCTACAAAAATAAAGATAGCTGACAAAAGAAAAAAAACAGTCAAAAAGTTAAAACCTAAAGTTAAGAAAAGATCTAAAAATATAAAAAAGATTAAAATAAGTAAAGTCGAAGCACAAAGACAAGATGCAGAAATACAAGAAATACAAAAAGAACAAAGACTAGAAGCACAAATACAAGAAATACAAAAAGAACAAAGACTAGAAGAAGATGAAAAAATAAAAAAAAGGGAAAAAATGACATTAAAAATAAATAGCTTAGCGCCAGACTTTACGGCTGAAACCTCTGAAGGAAAATTATCATTACATGCCTGGTTAGGGGATAGTTGGGGAATTTTATTTTCACATCCAAAAGATTTTACACCAGTTTGCACTACAGAATTAGGTGCACTAGCTAAAATGAAACCAGAATTTGAAAAAAGAAATGTTAAAGTAATGGGTTTAAGTGTTGATCCGGTATCAGACCATGTTAAATGGCTAGAAGATATTAATGATGTTTGCGGTTTAAAACCTAATTATCCAATTATTGCAGATGAAAAATTAGAAATTGCAAAACTTTATAATATGCTTGAGGGAGATGCGGGAGCCACATCAATGGGGCGTACAGCTGTAGACAATCAAACAGTTAGAACGGTTTATGTTATTAGACCTGATAAAAGAATTGGTCTTTTCTTAACTTACCCAATGACAACAGGGCGTAACTTTCACGAAATTTTGAGAGCTATTGATTCTATGCAACTAACAGCAAAACATAAAGTTGCAACCCCTGCGGATTGGAAAAAAGGTGAAGATGTAATTATTGTCCCTAGCGTTACAAATGAAGAGGCAAAAAAAATATATCCTGACGGATGGAAAACGATAAAACCTTATCTGCGTAAAGTTCCTGATCCAAGTAAATAAATTTGAACTAAGAATTAGGTAAAGACAAAACCTTTATGTTTTATGGTACTTTTGTTTATATAATAAATATCATTTTTTGAATTATCAAATAAGTAGCTAAGTCCCCTCAGCCGGTGCCATGAACTAGGCTACCCCCACAAAGCAACAGGCAACAGGAATTACAGACCATGCTTATCAGTTATAGGATTATCTAGGACAGACCACCAACAAACCCCAAACATTTCTGGGTTGGAACAAAATGTTCTCTTGCTTAACTTGGGTTCTCTTTCAAAAAGTTAATGTAATCAACAACTTCTTGAAATTTATCATCAGGAATATCTTTATAAGAGTTACCAAACTTCTCTTTGACACATAGGGCGACGTGTGCGTAAGGGTTTCTTCCCTTAGGATGATTAGGGTGGCTGGGAAGTTGACCCAGTAAATAAAGGCCGGCTTCCTGAATTAAAGTCCACAGTTTACTTGCGTTTTCTTTTTTCATAAAAATGAAATTAATCTCTAAAATTCACAAATTCTATTGGGTGACCAATATCAATGGCTTCTATTGCAGACATTGCTTCTTGAAGATCGTCTCTTTTTTTTCCTTCAGCTCTTAATTCTTCTCCTTGAATTTTAATTTGGATTTTAAGTTTTAGTTTTTTTATATCAGCAATAATTTTTTTAGCATTTTCTTGGCTAATACCTTCTTCTAATTCACTGACTTGCCTGATGGATGCACCCGCAGCACTTTCTGAATTTTTAATAATTATTACCCTTGGATCAACTTTTCTTCTTATAAGATGAATTTGTAATAATTCATTTACTTGTTTTAATTTTAATTCATCTGGCGCTAGTGTGGTAATTATCTTGTCTTTTCTATCAATTGAAATTTTAAGTCCTTTAAAATCATACCGGTTACCAATTTCTCTCAAACAATTAGCAAGAGCATTATCAAATTCTTGATAATTAATTTTATTTACTACATCAAATGAAGGCATAATTTTTTATCATTTTCTACAGTTTGCTTTCGTTTTCTTTTTTCATAAAAATGAAATTAATCTCTAAAATTCACAAATTCTATTGGGTGACCAATATCAATGGCTTCTATTGCAGACATTGCTTCTTGAAGATCGTCTCTTTTTTTTCCTTCAGCTCTTAATTCTTCTCCTTGAATTTTAATTTGGATTTTAAGTTTTAGTTTTTTTATATCAGCAATAATTTTTTTAGCATTTTCTTGGCTAATACCTTCTTCTAATTCACTGACTTGCCTGATGGATGCACCCGCAGCACTTTCTGAATTTTTAATAATTATTACCCTTGGATCAACTTTTCTTCTTATAAGATGAATTTGTAATAATTCATTTACTTGTTTTAATTTTAATTCATCTGGCGCTAGTGTGGTAATTATCTTGTCTTTTCTATCAATTGAAATTTTAAGTCCTTTAAAATCATACCGGTTACCAATTTCTCTCAAACAATTAGCAAGAGCATTATCAAATTCTTGATAATTAATTTTATTTACTACATCAAATGAAGGCATAATTTTTTATCATTTTCTACAGTTTGCTTTCGTTTTCTTTATTCATAATGAAATTATATTATAATTAATTAGACACAAAATAGACACTAAAAATGGATGAGCTTATAATACAAATTAACAGGTAGACTTTTAGATAAATAAGCATTAAAGTTTTTTTATGAAAATTTTAGCAATCCTATTATCAATCTTTATGTTAGCATCTTGTGCTACTATTGTTAATGATGCGAATGTTCCCGTGTCGTTATCCTTGAGTGACGGTAGCGATGGAGAGTGCAGCCTCACAAATAAAAGAGTATCTTTAAAGGGCAAAGTACCAGCAACATTTATGGTTAGAAGATCAGATGATTCATTAAGAGTTGAATGTACTTCAGATTCAGGCAAGACAGGTAAAGCAAATATTCCAAGTGAGATAGAAGGTGCCAAATTAGCTGGGAGCGTTGTGTTTTTTGATCTAGGTATAACGGACTCAATCACAGATAAACATAGAACGTACACATCAAGTTTTGTAGTTCCTGTCAAT
This sequence comes from Candidatus Pelagibacter sp. Uisw_090, assembly GCF_047717845.1. Lineage (GTDB taxonomy): Bacteria > Pseudomonadota > Alphaproteobacteria > Pelagibacterales > Pelagibacteraceae > Pelagibacter. The sequence continues at coordinate 976,632 of NZ_CP159810.1, read as the reverse complement.
TAACCTTTAATTAATTATAGTAGAAAATTCCAAGGCACTGGCAAATGAAAGCTCTTATATAACTTTCTGGTTTCATTATTCATAATACTAATTAATGTTCCAGATTAATTTTTTCACATTATGGTGCAATTTTTATTTTAAAGGATATTTTAGGTGAATCTCTATGTGATTATTTAGATTAATAATTAGAATTATTATCATTGACCAAAATAAAATTATCCAAAACTTCATGATCTTTTTTTAGTTTCTTAATATCAGAAAATAATTTTTCCAATTTTTGTTCAACAAAATTACTATTATAAATTATTAAATTATTGTCTTTTATGAACTTTGACATTTTGGTTTCTAAATTTTCATGATTTTCTAAAATTTTTTTTGAAAATTCAAAAAAAATCATAACGTTAAATTTATTTATAGTTTTAATTAATCCTTGAAGAGCAAAAAACTCATATCCTTCAATATCCATTTTTATAAATATTTTTTTTTTTGGATAAATTATTTTTTTTTTAATCAAATTATCTATAGAATTTATTTGGATTCTAGTTCCTCTTTTATCATCATTAATTTGATATGAGCCAGAATTTTTATAATTTTTTAAATTATCGTCGAAAAAAGAATATTTTTCTTTTTCACCAATTCCTATTTTAAAGTATTTAATATTTTGAATTTTGTTTAGTTTAATATTTTCAACCAATTTATCTAAAGATTTCTTGGATGGATCAAAACAATAAACATCAATTTTATTTTTGATTTTTGATATTGGTATTGAATACGCCCCATAATTACAACCAATATCAATAAATATAGAGTTATTTTCTTTTATATTTTTAATAATTAAATATATCATCGACTCATCCCAGATTTTCAAATTTCGTATCATCCAACGGCTGAGTTCTTTTTTTTTGAGGATAAGCAATAAATTTATATTTTACAAAATTTAAAATTATTTTTTTTTAAGAAAAAATTTGAATATGTTGTAAAAAATTTTATAAAAAGTTTTCAATTTGTATCTTATGGAAATATTCGCAAAGTATTGATAAAAATAGCTCATATAAAATTTCTTACCAAATCTTTGAGGATCACTCAATGTGATTTAAAAGAATCTATCTGATTTATTACAAAAGTCTCTAGTGATATCTCTAGTTTATTGTTTAATTTGATAGCTTTATAAGAATTATTCTTTATTAAAAATAAATAGCCCCTATAATTAGTATAGGGTAGTGTCAGCCCGTACATTTAACACAATCTTAATAAAAATTACAAAATATTATTATTTGTCATAGATCGACTATTTCCTATAACTATCCTTGTCATTTGTAAATTATCTATAAAATTTGACAGTGATTTTTTTAAGTTTTTTTTAAAATTAAATTTTTATCAGGTATTTTTTTAATGTACAAATACAACTATAATATATAAATACTTTCTAAAAATGAGTATCAATAAATTACAAACATATAAAAATTTAAAAGTAATAGTAACTGGATCTACAGGATTCAAGGGTACATGGCTGTGTTATTGGTTACATTTGCTTAATGCAAAAGTTGTTGGAATAGCATTAAAGCCAGAGAAAGATTCAATACTCTTCAAAAAACTATTATTATCACGAAAGATTAAGCAAATTTATTTAGACATAAATAATTTAAAAAAATTAAATCAAGTAATTAAAAAAGAAAAACCAGATATTATCTTTCATTTAGCTGCTCAATCTGTTGTATCAGAAAGTTATGCGAATCCAATAGGAACGATAACAACAAATGTCCTGGGAAGTGCTAATATTTTAGAGGTAGTAAGAATTAATGAAATTAAAAATCTAGTATATATCACATCTGACAAATGCTATTTAAATGATGGAAGAAAAACAAGCTACTTTGAAAATGATACTTTAGGTGGGGAAGATTTATATTCAGCCTCCAAAGCTTGTGCTGAACTAGTATTTGAATCCTATCATAAAAGTTTTTTACTTAAGAATAAAAAATTATCTTATGCAACTACAAGAGCTGGAAATGTAATTGGTGGTGGTGATATGAAAAAAAATCGAATAGTTCCAGATGTAATCAAATCATTAAAAAATAAAACTCCACTGATTATAAGAAGTCCTAATTCAACTAGACCTTGGCAGCATGTTTTAGAGCCAATTTCTGGATATTTGAAACTTGGTGAAATGTTAATGAATAGAAAACTTTCAAGTTCGATTGAGCCAAACTGGAATTTTGGACCAAATACGATAAATTGTAGAACAGTAATTCATGTAGTAAAAGAAGTAATAAGTTGTTGGGGTGAAGAAAAAAAAATCAATATTGTTAAAAATAAAGAACTTAAAGAAGCTAAATTATTGATGATTGCTAATCGTAAAGCAAAAAAAGAACTTGATTGGTCTCCTACTTTAAATTTTAAAGAAACAATAAAAATGACTGTAGAATGGTACAAGAATTGTTTTTTTGAAAATAACGCCGAAGAGACCACAAGAAAACAAATTGAATATTTTTTAAGGAAGTAAGTCATTTATAAATGAAAAAAAAATGTAGAATTTGCAATAATAGGTTAATTTCTATTCTAAATTTCAAAAAAGTAGCATTATCTGGAAGTTTTCTTAAAAAAAATGAAATTATAAATGAAAAAAAATACCCCCTTTCAGTTGCAGTTTGTGAAAATTGTAAACATTTACAAATTCAAAATCTAGTTAAACCACAAAAATTATTTAATCATTACGAATGGGAAACAGGCGTTTCTAAAAGTAATATTGAGCTGATTTTAAGTCTTTTAAAATCATTAAAAAAAAATTTTAATCTAAATAAAAAAAGTAAAATATTTGAAATTGCAAGTAATGATGGGACCTTATTAAAAGAGGCAAAAAATAGATATAATAGTTTTGCCCTAGGAATTGATCCTGCTAAAAATTTAATAAAAATTTCAAAAAAAAAGAAAGTAAACACAATTGTTGACTTCTTTTCATATAAAAAATCTAAAGAGATCAAGAATAAGTACAACTCTTTTGATTTTTGTATTGCAAGAAATGTGATTGCACACACACCTAATCCTAATGATATCTTTAAGGGAGTTAATAATTTAATGAATGATGATGGTATATTTATTATAGAAGTCCCTCATTTAGAAAATATCTATAAAGATAATCAATATGACAATATTTTTCACGAACATGTAGGCTTTCATTCATTAAAATCTATCAATGATCTATGTGATAAAAATAATTTACAAGTTATAGATGTTGAAAAAATTGAATCTCAAGGTGGTTCTATAAGATGTTATATTGCCAAAAAAAGTTATAAAATTAAGAAAAACCAAAGAATCCAGTTATTATTAGTAAAAGAAAAAAAGATGGGATTATTTAAATTACCAAGCTGGATAAATTTTGCAAAGAAAGTTAATGCTCATAAAGAAAAACTAAATGATTATTTAAAGAAATTAAAAGACAAAAAACAAAATATTTCAGCTTATGGTGCTTCAGGAAAAGGCCAAGCTCTATTACAAATTTGCAATATTGGAAAAAATTATTTAGATAACATTTATGATAAAAGTAAGATTAAACAAGGAAAATATACGCCTGGCACACATATAAAAATAATTGATCCTAAATATATTAACGCAAACAAAATAAATTACCTTTTACTTCTATCTTGGAACATAGCTAAAGAAATAGCAAAACAAGAGAAAAAATTTTTAAAAAATAACGGAAAAATAATAGTGCCGTTTCCAATACCTAAGATATTTAAATAAAATACTTAAAATCATTAATATTTCAGTTGATTTTAACTTTCTATTTCTTTGAAACATCTTCAATCCAATAATAAGTGTAAAATTGATCATTTGATTTATTCAGTATGTCTCGTAAGTTGCTATTTAGATGGAAAATTTGATTAAAAAATTAGAAGAGCAGATAGCCTTTCTGCAACATGAAGTCTCACAGATGAGTGATGAATTATATTCTCAACAAAAAGAAGTATCTGTTTTAAAAAAACAAATTTCAAATTTAGAAAAAAAAATTATTGATTTAGAAAGTGGTGATGAAGCAGGTATGGCTATGGAAGATAAAAAGCCTCCACATTATTAAACTTTATTATTAATCCATGACAGAAAAATATGATGTTATTATAGTAGGCGCAGGCGCAGCTGGGATGATGAGTGCTATAGAAGCTGGTAAACGTGGAAGAAAAGTACTTTTAGTAGATCATGCAAAAAAAATAGGAGAAAAAATTAGAATATCTGGTGGTGGAAGATGTAATTTTACAAACATACACACTCATCCTAGCAAGTTTATTTCAAACAATCCAAAATTTGTAATATCTGCCTTAAAACAATACACACAAAATGACTTTATAGATTTAATAAAGAAGCATAATATTAAATTTCATGAAAAAAAATTAGGTCAACTTTTTTGTGATGAGAGTGCTCAACAAATTATCGATATGCTGCTTTTAGAATGCAAGACGGCAAATGTAGTCTTAAAAAAAGAGACAATAATAGAAGATGTTGGTAAACAAGAAGACAAATATTTTATTACCATTGGTTCTGATAAATATTTTTGTGACTCATTGATTGTTGCTACTGGTGGCTTGTCTATCCCTAAGATTGGAGCAAGTAAATTTGGCTATGATATTGCTCAAAAATTTAATTTAAAAGTTGTTGAAACACTTCCTGCGTTAGTACCACTAACTTTTACTGAAAAAATACTTGGTATATGTAAAGAGCTTACAGGGCTGTCTGTTGAAGCGGTTGTATCATTTAAAAAGATCTTCTTCGAGGAGGGCATGTTGTTTACTCATAGAGGTTTAAGCGGACCTTCTATTTTACAAATTTCTTCTTATTGGAAATTAGGAGATGATATTAAAATTAACCTGTCTCCTAAACTAGATATTATCAAATTCCTAGGTGATAGAAAAAATTCTAATCCTAAACAGGATATCAACGTTATAATTTCAGAAATTCTCCCGAAGAGGCTGGCTTATATCATTTGTAATGAAAATAATGTTAGTGGTAATATATGTGAATTATCGAATAAGGTATTAAATCAATTAAGTAGCTCTATCAATGCTTGGGCTATAAATCCAACGGGGTCTGAAGGTTATAGAACGGCAGAAGTCACTTTAGGAGGAATTGATACTGAAGAGATTTCATCTAAAACAATGATGTCAAAGAAGCACCCAGGTCTATTCTTTATTGGTGAAGTCGTAGATGTTACAGGCCACTTAGGTGGTTATAATTTTCAATGGGCGTGGTCCTCTGGTTATGTGGCAGGCCGATATGCTTAAAGATTAGTTGTTCCTTGAGTATCTTCAGTTTTCACTGGCTCTTCAATAGGTTCTGTTGTCGGGCTTAATTCAATTCCCGCAGGAGTGATGGTTGAAGGCATAGCAACGAATTGAGAATCTGGGTTTTCAACTGTGTCTCTAACTTTCATTCTATAAATACCAAAAATTCCTATTAAAGCATGAAAGAAAAGTAAAAATATAAAAAATCCATTAGAACCAACTATATTCATAAAAATTGAACAAAGAAATGGACCACTCATTGCACCCAAACCAAATGTAAATTGTATACCAGCACCAGCCGCTACAAATTTTTCTTTTGGTATGTAGTCATTTGTGTGAGCACAAATTAAAGAGAACATTGGTAAACTACAAATAGAAAAACAAATTAAAAAAATAAAAAACCATACTTTACTGGTAGCTAGAGTTCCTGGTAAATACATTTGACCTGATGATATAATAGCAAGTAGAGCAAAAATACATGCACCAAAAGTTGAGATTACTATTACTTTCCTTCTATCATATTTATCAGAAAGTTTTCCAATAGGGTATTGTGAAATAGCACCAGAAATCGCTAAAAGAAATGTTACAAGTGATATCTGAAATATAGTAAAATTCATTGATGCCGCATAAACTGCTAACAATGTAAATAATGCAGATTGAATTGTTCCATAAAAAAGAGCACTTACCATTCCAAAAGGTGAAGTTTCATACAGTTCTTTTAAAGGCATACCTTTAATTTTTTTAAATGTAGGTGGTTTTTTTTTAGTTAATAGAATTGGTATAAGAGCAACAGATGTAATGATTGAAACTAATATGAAAGGTTCATAATTTTCAGGACGACTAAAATTAAGTAAAAACATTCCTATGCCCATTGAACCATATAAAATAACCATATAAATAGATAAAACACTTCCTCTATTTTTATTGGACGACCTATCGTTTAACCAACTTTCTGCAACAGTATAAATACAAACCATGCTTATTCCTGTTAAAACTCTTAGAACAAACCAAACATAAGGATTAATAAAAACTGAGTGAACCAAGACAACTAAAGATGCTAAAGATGCAAAAGCTCAAAAACTCTAATATGACCAACACGAGATATAAGATTAGGAATTGTTGATGCACCAATAAAGTAGCCAACAAAATACCCTGACATCATAAAGCCAGTTGCTGCTAGACTAAACTCTTCTTGTACAGCTCTTACACCCAAGAGTGAGCCTTGAAAACCATAGGCCATCATAAGAAAGCCCATACCTAAAAACAATGCCCAAGAATTCTTTAAAACTTTATTCATAAAATTGACCGTGCTTATTTGTGATCTAGATGTAAATCAAGTCTTTATTGTGCTTCAATTATGAATTCTTTAATTTGATAAAAGAGTGGATTGCAATGGCGGTGATAATCACAGCCCCACCTTGGATAGTTTCGAGACTGGGTTGTTCTTTAATAATTAGCCATACCCAGATAGGCCCAATAATCGTCTCTAATAAGAAAAATAAGTTCACTTCAGCAGCAGGGATGAACCTAGGAGCTATAGTTACCAACACAAAAGGGATAGCAACACACATAACACACATTAATGGAACTATAATTAGATCACTATCCATTAATGCAAAACTTTCTATGAACAGTAGAGCAAATAGAGCGACAATCAATTTGCCAACAACTGCAGCAGGAATTAGATTTTTATCTTTTGCAGATCTAATAGTAACCGCACCAATAGCCAAACCTAAGGCAGTTATTAAGCCTAGTATGTCACCAAAAAAATTACCAAGCTGTATTAAATCGTAGAATATATATATAGCAGCTGTAAAAGTTATAAATATTGTAACCCATGTTTTTTTATCAGGTAATTCTTTTAGAAAAATTCCTCCAAGAACTGCAGACAGCATAGGGGCCATAGCAATCATAACCAATGTGTTTGCAACATTTGTATTTTGTATCGATACAACAAATGTAATGTTTGTAACTGAAAAAGTTCCTATATAAAGTAGCCCGTGATAGCCACTTGAGAACAACATCTTAAAAAAATTTAATTTATAAATTATTAACATCCCAAGAAAGACAGTAATAAAAGGAATAAGTCCTCGATAGAATAATAAACCCCATGTATCAACGTTAGAAAGTCTGATGAATAAAGAGTCAGGTGTAATAAACATTACTGCGACAAAAGCTAATAATGAACCTTTTTGTTGCTCAGTTAAATTGTTCAAGCCCCTAAACCTTTCCAAAAGTTTTTAGCAAGATTTATATTTGTTAAATCATAAAAAGTTTTAAGTCCAGTAGGCGAAGTCACATTAATGTCGCCATTTAGTTTTTGATCTATAAAATCAATACCGGAAAAATAAATGTTATTTTTTTTAAGGTCTTTAGCAATTGAATTTGAAATTTTTGTTTCTATTCTTGTTAATTTAGTAGCAATAGGAATAGCGCCTTTACTCATGTTGCTTAAGAAAGATCCTTTTTTAGGAACTCTTGAAATTGCCCCACAAATTTTTCCATTAATTAAAAAAACTCTTTTATCGCCAAATTTAATTTTTGGTAAAAACTTTTGGCACATAATATGTCCATGTTTTTTAATAAAATTTAAAATCAGTTTTTTATTAATTTTTTTCTCAATAAGGTGAATATCATTTCCACTGAAACTATGAATAGGTTTGATAATAATCTTTTTATTTTTTGTAAAAAATTTAATAACCTCATTGATGTCTTTTGTAAAAATTGTATTGGGCATGAATTTTTGAAATCTAGTTGAGTATAATTTTTCTGATACATTTCTTATAGATGTTGGGTTATTAACAATCTTAATCTTATCTTTGATTTTATCTAATATGTATGTTGTTGAAATATACTCTAAGTTAAAAGGTGGGTCTTGACGTATGAGTAGATATTTACATCTAGATAAAGCCAATGTTTTCTTACTTATAATTTTAAAGAAATTTTTATTGGAATAACTAAATTCTATAAAATAGCCCTTAGCTACTACTTTATTACTTATTATCGAAAGATCTTTAGGCTCATAATAGAATATTTTACAATTTTTATTTTGAGCTTCTACAGCGAGAAATATACTGCTATCACTTTTTGGGTTAAGTTCCGAAGGGTGATTTCCTTGAATAGCAACTATCTTATTTGTCATATAGTTCAGTTAAATTTTCATCTTTGGAAAATTTATTAATCATATGATCTGCATTTGTTGTTTTATTATGAATTAATTTTTCTAAGTGGTTTAAAAACTTTGTCTCGTTTTCACCAGATTTATTTAAAATGTCTCTACTCTCTAAACCTTTTCTAGACAAATTAAGCAATAAAGATGACCAATATAATAAATCTTTACCCATCAACTCTGCATTAAAACCTTTTTTAGGAGCCTCCAAATATGCATTAATAATTTTATTTTTATCCCATTTAGAAACTAACTCAAAAGTTTCATCTAAATTTCCATATAAAATCCCTGTATTAAATGCTGGTCCAGCACACAAACAGTCCCAACCACATGTATCCATAGATCTTAATTCTATATATTTTTTTAATCGATTTTCTGTAAAGATAGTACTTAGATGAGTTGCTAAATCGCCTTCTGTCGGCAGCTTATTACCTATTTCCTTAATTTTTCCATTCATAAAATCTGAAAATGTATAATTTTTCCCAGATAAATATTCTTTATCACTCTGGATGAATAGAAGGGGAAAGTTTATCGAAAAATCTGCATATTTTTCAAAATTCATATTATCAAAAAAAATCTCAGGAAGACCTCCTCTAGAAGTTTCTTGCCAAACTTTTGATCTATAAGACATATAACCACTATTCTTTTTTTCAACTATTGATGAGTTTGCAAATAAAGCAATTGATATTGGCACTAATGAATTAATTATTTTAAATTTCTTTATAAAATCCTCTTCTGAGTTGTAATCGAGGTTTAATTGAGTGCCACAAGTTCTATACATCATGTCTAGACTTAGCGACCCACCATTGGGCATATCTTTAGTCATCACTTCATATCTTTGCTTGGGGTTGTTAGGTACTTCACCTAGAGCTGAAATTGGATCAAAACCAGCACTAACAATTTTTAAACCAATTTTTTTAGTTACTTGTTTTAATTCAAATAGATAATCATGAGATTCGGCGCAGGTTTCATGAATATTATTTAACTTATCACCCGATAATTCTATTTGATTGCCAGGTTCAAGTGTAATATTTTTACCCTCTTTTTGTAGACCAATGATATTCTGCTTTTCCATTATTGGTTTCCAACCAAACTCACTTAATGCATTAAACATTTTGAGTACAGTTTTGTAATCAGCTCTTTTATTATCATTTTGATCAAATAAAAATTTTTCGTGCTCAACACCAAGTTTAAAATCTTTAGTATCTCTAATTCCTGAGTTAAAATAATTAATTATTTGTTCTTTATTGGTAATCATTGATTCATATATAGTGATATAAAGACTAATTTAAAGTCATTAATTAATGACTACCAAAAAGTGTGAGGTTTTCTAGAAAAAATATTTCTAATTAGTGGAGCAAAATCTTTAAGTTTTAGACTTTTAAAATTTGGGTCAAAAGATGCCTGATCCCATTTTTCGCAAAAGTTTAAAGTATCCTCATAATACTTGTGATCTTTATATTTATCTCTTTGATTTCTATTGCCACCGAGATAGTGGGCATAATAATACATTTGAAACTCTCCATGTTTTGCAATTATCCAATGAGTTTTTTCACTTACGAAAGGTTTTAATACTGAGGCTGCATACTCTGAATGATTTAAAGGAGCTAATTCATCACCAATATCATGGAGTAGCGCCTGCAACAATCATTTCTTCACTGGCCTTATCCTTTAAAGTTCTTGTTGCTATTTGAAGAGAATGCTCAAGTCTTGTAATCTTATATCCTTCTAGAGTTGAATTTAATCCACTCATAAACTTTATTACTCTATCGGCAGTTTTGTTAATATATTCATGCTCATACTTATCTAGCATTAAGTAATCATCTTTTGAGCCATATTTCATTTCAGTAAACTTTACTGTGCTCATCTTAATTTCCTGATGCTGTGCTTAATAAAGATAGTTGAGTTATTCTATCATCACCCAATATATCAATTGGTTTTACTGGATAATCTCCAGTAAAATAGTGATCTGTTAATTGAGGGTAGGTGTCATTCCTTTTTTCAAATCCTATTGCTCTATATAGCCCTTCAAGTGACAAAAAATCTAAAGATTTAGCACCAATATATTCACAAATTTCTTCATTAGTTTTATTTGCTGCAAGAAGCTCTTTTTTAGTTGGTGTATCGACACCATAAAAATCAGGATATCTAATTTCTGGACATGCAATTTTAACATGGACTTCTTTTGCACCAGCGTCATAAAGCATTTTAACAATTTTATGAGAAGTTGTTCCTCTAACCAAAGAGTCATCTATTAAAATAATTCTTTTATCTTTAATTGTGGATTGATTAGCATTCAATTTTAATTTAACACCCAAACTTCTAATCTTTTGACTGGGCTCTATAAAAGTTCTTCCAACATAATGGTTTCTAATTAAACCTAATTCGAAATTAATTCCCAAGTATTGAGCGAATCCAAGTGCGGCTGCATTTCCCGAGTCTGGTACAGGGACTATTATATCTGCATCAATTTTATTTTCTTTCGCAAGTTCTATGCCTAAATTTTTTCTATGTTCATAAGCGGACTTTCCATCTAATAAACTATCAGGTCTAGCAAAATAAATATATTCAAAAACACAGGGTCTAACTTTCCTTGCAGGAAAGGGCTTGAAACTTTTTAACTCACCATCTTCAATTAAAACAATTTCACCATTTTCTACATCTCTTACGTACTTAGCGCCTATAATATCTAGAGCACATGTTTCAGATGCCAAAACATAACTGTCTTTTATTTTACCAATAATCAAGGGGCGTATTCCATGTGGGTCTCTCACACCTATCAATGTACTTTGTGTAAGCATAACTAATGCGTAGCCACCTTGAATTTGAAATATAGCATCAATAACTTTATCTACTGTTTTGCTTCTTTTTGATTTTGCTATTAATTGAACAATCGTTTCAGTATCTGAAGTTGTGTAAAAAATCGCACCATCTTCAACTAATTTATTTCTAAGTGTAACTGAGTTGGTTAAATTTCCATTATGTGCAACACCAATACCACCAGCATTAGTATCTGCAAAGAAAGGCTGAATATTTCTTAAAGTATTTTCACCCGTTGTGCTGTACCTGTTGTGCCCTATGGCATATTTACCAAGTAAATTTTTTAAAACCTTTTCTTTGTTGAAGTTATCTCCAACTAAACCAAATCTTTTTTCTGAATGATATTTTTTTCCATCAAATGATACAATTCCACATCCTTCTTGTCCTCTATGTTGAAGTGCATGAAGACCTAAAGCGGTTAGGGAGCGCATCGTTACTATTGCTTATACCAAATACACCACATTCTTCTTTAATTTTTGGATTATAGCTCTTTAATTTTTTCTTTAGAATCTTGATATTTTTTTTCATTAGGAAATACTTTTACAAGATAAATACTACCTTTTTCTATGTATGGAAAGGTGTATGATTTGTCAGTATTAATTGGCCATTTATTATAATTATACACAATATCTATAGCTGAAAATAAACAAACACAAATTGCATAACTTCTAATAAAACCAAAAAATAAACCAAAAATGGAATCGAGTCTTCCAAGTCCTACAAACTTCACAGTCTTGCTAATTCCTTTATTCACTATTAATATTATGAAAATTACTAGAACAAAAATAGCTAATCCCAATGCTACATCAAGCACGTACTCACTATCAATCATGTTCTTAAAATAGGGTCTGATCTTAGGAAATAAAAATAGAGTTACCACATAAGCTAAAAGCCATTTTGAAGCAGAAAGTAAGCTTAAAACAAAACCTTCGCTGTAACATTTAATCACAGAAAAAATAGTGATGATTAAAAAAATTAAATCTATAATTGAGATTGCTTTATAAAAATCATTTAAAGCATCAATCATATTTACTTTTTATTTTCCAAAAGGTTTACTTATTAAAATAAGAGAAGGAAGTAGAGTTAATACAGAGACCATTGCAAGCAACATGGCTATACCGGTGAACACTCCAAAATAAATTGTGGGTATAAATTTTGAAAAAACCAGAATTGAAAATCCAAACACAATTGTTATCGACGTGTTAAGTATTGCCACGCCAACAGTAGAGTGACATATTTTAAGAGTTTTGTTATAATCTTTAGTTTTTAAAAACTCTTCTTTAAATCTATAAATATAGTGAATACTATTATCTACAGCAATACCAATTGTAATTGCAGCAATTGTTATAGTCATCATGTCTAAAGGTATTCCTAATAACCCAATAATTCCTAAAATAAAAAAAGCAGCAATAAAGTTTGGCACCACTCCGATTATAGATAGCTTAATATTTCTAAATAAAATCATAAACATTGAAAAAATTCCAACCATTACTAGCCCCAATGTAAGTATCTGTGATTTAAAAAGGCTTTGAAGTAAATTATTAAATAAAATTAAAACACCAGCAAGTTTAAACTCATCCTTGTTTAATTTTAATTTATTTTCTAAATCATAATTTATTTGATTTATGAGATCATTTCTTCTCAAGCCATTTTGTGAGTCAATAATTCTCAAACTTATTCTAGCTTCATTGTCTTTAATTGAGATATATGGATCAATAATATCTTTTTTTATACTTTCAGGAATTTTTGAGTAAAGAACACCCATTTCTAGTGTTCCTAAACGCTTGTTGTTATTTAGTTGTGTAGCAACTTCTATAATTGAACTAAATGACAAAACTTTTCCAACAGCCGTTAAGCTATCTAAATAGTTATGAACTACTTGAATTTTATCAACTTTATCTTTGGTAAACCAGTATTTTTCATCATCTTGATTTTCTTCATCTCCCCAATCTTCAAAGTCATCATCTTCAGTTGCCTTCACTTTTACTTTATCAGGAAATTTTAATATAACTTCCAGGGGTGTAGTGCCACCTAGCTTTTCATCAATAAGCTTCATACCTTTATATATTTCAGTATTTTTATTAAAATAATTTATAAAACTATTTTCAACTTCAAGACGGCTTATTCCAACAATACTTAAAATAATAACAAGGCCAGTAATTATAAAGATAGAACTTTTATTATTAATAGAGATTTTTCCAAAAAAAGAAGTAATTTTTGAATCACTATCTTGTTTAATCTTTATATTATTATTAGACATAAAATTTAAGAGTGTAGGAAGTAGAGTGAATGTAATTATAAAGGATGTAATTAAGCCTAAAGTCATCATCCAGCCAAAATCAATAATTGGTTTAATGCCACTAAAAATTAAAGATAAAAAAGCACATACAGTTGTCAGAACTGTGTAAATAATTGGCCAAAACATTTTTCCAGTTGTCATTGAAATAATTTCAAAGTTTTTCAGCTCTGGAAAGTCATTTCTTAATTGTAAAAAACGAGTACTCATGTGAATATTCATTGCCATAGTTAAGATTAACATTAGGGCAATAAAGTTTGATGAAATAACAGTAACTTTCCAGCCTAAAAGACCCAGAAGACCTGTCATGATTAAAACTGAAAAGAAGCAACTACTAATTGGTATTATGATCCAAATTAATTTTCTAAATACAAACCAAAGTGTTGCGATGATAAACAAAAGAACCCCTAAACCAAAAACAATTATATCACTTTTAATAAACGACATCATGTCATCAGCAATCATTGGAATGCCTCCTAGATAAATTTTTCCGATATCTTTGTAGCTTTTAATTACCTCTCTTATCTGGGTAATATTTTCATGATTCTTTTTCTTTAAAGTATCTTTATATATTTCTATTTCTTTTTCACTTTTGCTCTCTATATTTTTTAGTTCATCTTTTTTAATATAAACAATCACACCACTTGTTTTACCATCTTCACTAATAACAAAATTTCTAAAGACTGGACTATTTAGTATTTCTTTAAATCCTCTCTCTGTGTCTACATTTTCATCTTTTAATGTTTTAAAACTTTCCAATCTTTCTTGAAGAGGAGCTTCGGAATTATTAAGTAAAGGGATATCTAATAATGTTATAACGCTATGAACCCAGTCCAAACTTTGAATTTTATATTTTAAGCTTAAAAGGTTATTAATTGAAGACTCTGTAATCATTCCCTCATTAGGAGTGTAGGTTAAAACTAAAAAATCTCTTGAACCGTATCTCTGGGTAATCTCTTTTAAATACTCAAGGTCTGGATCTCCCTCAATTAAAAGAGTGTCAGAAGAAGCATCTAATCTAAAATCTTTAGAAAAATAACCAAAACTCAACAATGTAATTAAAAGTAATATAAAAATAGATTTAGGGTTTTTTAGAACAGTATTTTGGTATAAATGAGATAGCATTTAGCACTATTTATATTGGATATTAGTTAATTTGAGTATCTTTAAATTTAGTAAACATTGCTTCAAATTCCACCATAACATTGCCAGTTGGACCGTGCCTTTGTTTTCCAATGATAAGTTCAGCCAAGTTCGAAACTTCATTCATTTTAGCTTGCCATTCTGCATGCTCTACAGTTGCTGGTCTTGGTTCTTTTCTCTCCAAGTAATATGCTTCTCTATAAACAAACATTACAACATCAGCGTCTTGCTCAATTGAACCAGATTCTCTTAAATCTGATAATTGAGGTTTATGATCATCTCTTTGTTCTACTGCTCTAGATAGTTGCGAAAGTGCAATTACTGGAAGTTTAAGTTCTTTTGCCATTGCCTTAAGACCTTGGGTGATTTCTGAAATCTCTTGAACTCTACCATCTCTATTATTTCCAGACCCTCTCATTAGTTGAATATAGTCGACAACAATTAAATCTAAACCAAACAATCTTTTAATACGTCTTGCTCTGTTGCTCATTGCTGCAATACTGATGGCTGGGGTTTCATCAATATATAAAGGAAGTTCAGATATATTTTTTGAAGTCTCAATAAATTTATCAAATTGTTCATCAGAGATTCTTCCTCTTCTAATATCGTTTGATTTAATTCTAGATTGTTCTGCCAAAATTCTAGTTGATAATTGCTCTGAAGACATTTCTAGAGAAAAAAAAGCAACTGCAGATTTTTTTCCTTTTTCTTGTAATTTTTGAGCTGCATGGAAGGCTATATTTGTAGCTAAAGCAGTTTTACCCATAGAGGGTCTTCCTGCAATTATAATTAAATCAGAATTGTGTAGACCACCTAATCTATCATCTAAATCTCGTAAACCAGTTGGGACACCAACAATTCCCTCATCATTTCGATAAGCAGCTGAGGCCATCTCAATCGTTTGTTTCATTGCTTCATCAAACTTAACTAATGATGAATTAAAAGAGCCTTTTTCGGCAAGATCGAATAATAATCTTTCTGAGTTTTCAATTATATTTTGACCATTAACATCAAGTGCATTTAATTTAGCAGCATCAATTGTATTTTCTGATATTTTAATTAGCTCTCTTCTCACAAACATATCATAAATAATTCTTGAATATTCTATTGCTTGTCTTGGCGGGGTAGAAAATTTTGTAACTTTAACCAAATATTCAGGAACATTTAATTCATCTTTTTCATTTTCAAAATAATTTTTTAACGTGATTGGGTTTGCAAGCATTCCTTTATAAATAAGACTTTCTATTGCTGAAAAAATACTCTGATGCATAGGATCGTAAAAGTTGATACTAGAAATGATGGTATTTATTTCATCAAACGTTTCATTTTGAACCAATATTGATCCAATTACTGCCTGTTCAGCTTCGATATTGTTAGGGAGTTCTTTAAATGTATCTTTAACAATACTTAAGTTATTTTCCATAAACAAATCTTAACCGAAATAAGATTTAAAAAAATAGCAAATGTATGCTGGGGAAAAAATTGTATAATTATTGAATAGTTTCTGCTGTAACTACATTGATAGTAATTTCAGAGTCTATTTCAGAGTGTAAGATAATTTTTACCTTAAATTTACCAAGTGATTTAATTTCAGTTATTGGTTGTATCATTGAAGGCTTGATATCTAGCATGTCATTATCTTGTATTAATTTTGCAATTTCTGTTGGCTTAACTGAACCATAAAGCTCTTTGTTTTCTGTGCTTAACTTTTTAATTTCATACTCTTTATTATTAATTTTTTCTGAAATTGTTTGTGCTTCTTTTTTTTTCGCAGCATCCTTCTTTCCTAATTCAGATTTAATTTTTTCCACTTCAGCAATATTTTCTTTTGAAGCATAAAGAGCTTTTTTATTTGAAATTAAATAATTTCTAGCAAAACCTCTTTTTACATCTATAATTTCTCCAATAGATCCAATTCTTCTTAAATTTTCTAAAAGTATAACTTTCATTTAAATCAACGCCAAGTTTCTAGCTCTCTTAATAGACAATGAAAGCTCTCTTTGTTTTTTTTGTGAAACGTTAGTAATTCTTGAAGGTAAAATTTTGCCATTCTCTGACATGTATTTTTTTAATAATCTAATATTTTTATAATCAACCTCTGGTGCACCTTTAACTGAAAGTGGGCAAGATTTTTTAAACTTATATTTATTAGGCTGAAATATGCTTAATTTAGCAAAATTACTTTGGCTACCTTTTTTTTTATTTCCTGCTCTTTTTTTTGATGGCATAATTAATCTCTATTATAATCTTTTTTATATTCTTTTTTTTCGTATTCATCTTTTTTTGAAAAATATTTTGCCTCTAAATCAAATTTTTTAACTCTAACGGTCATGTATCTTAAAAGATTTTTATCAATAATCTCATTTTTTTCTAATTCATCAATAATTTTTCCAGAACCTTTAATTTTAAAGTGCATATAGATGCCTTTTTTATTTTTTTTAATAGCATAGGCTAAGTTTAGCAATCCCCAATCTTCAGTTTGTACTATTTCACCATCATTTCTTTCTACTATTTTAGAATATTTCTCGGTTAATTGTTTAACCTGTGCAGGGCTAGTATCTTGTCTAGCAACTATAGTGTGTTCGTATAAATTCATAATTGTTCTTTAATAAAAAGTGAGGATATACTATTATAACAATTGAATTACAACACTTAAAACCACAATAAAGTTTAGATAATTAAATGTTTTCTGTTATTTTCCCCGGTCAAGGCTCACAATTAGTTGGAATGGGTAAAGACTTTTACAATAAATATACCCTAGTTAAGGATTTATTCAAAGAAGCTGATGACACACTTGGTTTTCCGTTATCAAACCTTATTCTTAATGGACCTAAAGAAGATCTAGATTTAACTGAAAATACTCAACCTGCTATATTTTTAATAAGTTATTCAATATTTAAACTGATTAAAGAAGAATTTAATATCGATTTAAACAAAGCAAATTTTTTTGCCGGACATTCTTTGGGTGAGTATTCAGCACTTGCCTCAGCTGGAGTATTATCATTTTCAGATACTTTAAAAATATTAAAAATTAGAGGAAAAGCTATGCAAAACTCTGTTCCAAAAGGAGTAGGTGGGATGGTCGCAGTTTTAGGTTCTGAAATCGAAACAATAGAAAGTGTTATTAGTGAAAATAAAATGAAATATGAATGTTATATTGCAAATGATAACTCAACAGGTCAAATAGTGTTAAGTGGCAATATTGAAGATCTAGAAAAAATGATGGTTGATTTAAAATTAGCTAACATCAAAAATATTAAACTTCCTGTAAGCGCACCATTTCATTGTAAATTGATGAATAATGCAACACTTGTCATGAATGAAGAGATAGAAAAGTTAAACTTTAAAGAACCTGAAAATATTCTAATTTCCAATGTAACTGGAAAAGAAATAGCTAATTCAAACGAGTTAAAAGATTTACTTGTTAAACAAATTGAAAGTAGGGTTCGTTGGAGAGAAAGTGTTTTACTAATGATTAATAAGGGAATTAATCAATTTATAGAAATAGGACCTGGTAAAGTTTTGTCTGGTTTAGTAAAGAGAATTGATAGAAATGTTAAAGTTAGTGCAATAAATACAGAAGAAGATATAAAGTTAATTAATATTAATGAGTAGTTTAAAAAATAAAAATGTTATAATCACAGGTGCGTCGGGTGGCATTGGTAATTCAATAGTTGAAAAACTTCACGAGAATGGGTTTAATATTTTAGCTACGGGTACAAGAGTTGAAAAACTAGAAGAGTTAAAATCAAAATTTAATAATATTAAAATACTTAAGTTTGATATCTCTCAACATGAAAAGATTGAAGAGTTTATAAATAATGCAACTGAAGAGCTGGGTGGATCACTCGATTGTATAATTAATAATGCTGGCATTACAAAAGATAATTTAACAATCAGAATGAGCTTAGAAGAGTGGACTAATGTTATAGATGTCAATTTAACCTCAACATTTTTAATGTGTAAATATTCTATTAAAAAGATGCTTAAAAATAAATCTGGAAAAATTATTAATATTACATCGGTAGTAGGGCACACAGGCAATGCTGGTCAGGCAAATTATACAGCTTCAAAAGCTGGTATTGTTGCTATGTCCAAAAGTCTAGCTATTGAATATGCTAAAAAAAATATAAATGTGAACTGTATTTCACCTGGCTTTATAAGTACTGCAATGACAGATCAGATTGATGAAAAGCATAAAGAAGCAATAATTGCTAAAATTCCATCTAATAGACTCGGTAAACCTGAAGATATTGCAAATGCAGTAACATTCTTAAGTTCTGATCAGTCAGACTATATTAATGGTGAAACACTTCATGTTAATGGTGGCATGTATTTGGGTTGACAAAACTACTTTTTGGACTATTAACGAAATATAACAAAAAGGAACATTATGTCAGAAGATATTTCAAACAAGGTTAAAAAAATTGTAGCAGACCATCTAGGTATAGATGAAGCAAAAGTGTTAGATGATTCAAGTTTTATTGACGATCTTGGTGCGGATAGTTTAGACACTGTTGAATTAGTAATGGCTTTCGAGGAAGAATTCGGTTCAGAAATTTCAGATAGTGAAGCTGAAAAAATTCTTACCGTAGGTGATGCTGTTAACTTTATAGCAGGCAAAGCAAACTAGAAATTTAAATGTCCACAAAAAAAGATGGGATAATGGTGATTTTATCATCCCCATCTGGGGCAGGCAAAACCACTCTAGTAAAACTTCTATCTAAGAATAAAAAATTTCATATATCAACATCTCATACGACGCGAAAAGCAAGATCTAGCGAAGTTGCAGATAAAGATTATTATTTTGTTAATCATGAAAAATTTGAGGGGCTGATCAAAAATGAAGAATTTTTAGAATATGCAAGAGTTTTTAATCATCTTTACGGAACAACAAGAACACCTGTTATAGAAAAATTAGAAAAAGGTGAGAATGTAATATTTGATATTGATTGGCAGGGCGCAGATCAAATTAAGAATAAAAAATTAAACTATAAGCTGATCACTTTTTTTATACTTCCACCAAGTAAAGAAGTTTTGTTTGATAGACTGTCCAATAGAGATATGAAAGATAAGCTGATTGTAGAGGAAAGAATGAAAGAATTTAGCAGAGATGTATTGCATTGGATAAACTATGATTATGTGATTATAAATGACCATCTAGATGAGTGTTATTCTAAAATTAGCAATTTAATTGATGCAGAAATTAATAATGGTTCAAAAGATTATGACAAAGAGTATATTAGAAAACATGTTAATAAATTAACGTCTTAAATTCTCATATTCTTTAACTAGTTTAAAATACATTTCGGGTTCAAGATTTTGAGGTCTAAGATTAAGATCAATATTAAATTTATTTGCAACTTCTTTTGCATTATTAAAAATTTGGTTGAAAGGTTTTTTTAGCATTTTTCTCCTTTGACTAAAAAAAACTCTAGTAATCATTTCAAGGTTTTTTGGATCTTTTAATTCAAAAATATTCTGTCTTGGAGTAAATAGTAGTAGCGTGCTATCAATCTTAGGCCTTGGAGAAAAACTTTCAGGCTTGATGTCTATTACTTTTTTAATATTTAATTTCCAGTTTGATAAAATAGATAATCTCCCATATTTTGAAGTATTAGATTCTGCAATAATTCTCTCAGCAACTTCTTTTTGAAACATTAACACTAAACTTTCAAACCAAATTTTTTTATCTAAGTTTGTTATCCATTTTGAAAGAATTTCAGTCGAAATATTGTAAGGTAAGTTTCCAAATACAGTAAGCTTTTCACTGGAAATTTTATCTTCAGGTATTTTTAAAACATCATCATTAATAATAGTAATTTCATTGGCAAACTTATCTTCCAATAGTTGAGCTAACTCATCATCTTTTTCAATTACATAAAATTTTTTTGGATTTTTTTTTAAAATAAATGTAGTTAAATTTCCACTACCAGGACCTATTTCTAAAACTTCTTTATTTGAAATTTCAACAGTATCAGCAATCTGTTCTAACACGTTGCGATCTATTAAAAAATTTTGTCCTAAGCTTTTTTTGGGTTTAATAAACATCTATTTATCTAAGAATTTTAGAGCTTGAATTAAACTTTTAGGGTTTGATGTATTTTTACCTAACATAGAAATGTTTGGTCCATGATCAGGAGAAATCCGAATAAATGGTAAACCTAATGTTATGTTTATTGCGTCAAATCCAAATAAAGTTTTCGCAGGAGATAATACTTGATCATGATACATGCCAATAATTACATCAAATTTCTTGAATTGATCTTTTGTAAAAATTGTATCAGCAGCATATGGGCCTTTAACCTTGTATTTTAATTTGATTAAATCTTTAATAGCTGGCTTTATAATTAAATCCTCTTCACTATTATTAAAATTACTTTCACAGTGTGGATTTAAACCTGTAATAGCAATTCTTGGAATTTTATTGAACTTTTCAATATAGAATTGTGTAATTAATATAACATGAGAGAATATTTTCTTTTGTGATATATTTTTATGTACATCTTTTAATGCGATATGTGTTGTTAAAGGACTAACAGATAATTTTTTGTGAAATATTAGCATGGCAACTTTATTGTTAACCCCTGTCTTATTTGATAAATATTCAGTAACACCATAATGGTGACCTTTCAAAAAATGCCTTTTAGAAATTGGTCCGTTAATAAATTTTGTAAATTTATTTTTTTTTAGGATTTCTAGAGCAATTTTGAAGCATTTTTCTATATAACTTTTAGACTTAATTGTAATATTTTGAAAACAAGCATTAAATTTATAATCTACATTTATTAAATTAATATTTTTATTATTTAATTCACTGATATTTTTTAAGTTTTTATTAATAGAATTAATTTTAAAGATATAACCTAATTTATTCATCTGACTAATTAACAGTTTTCTCGAAGCAATAATTATTAAAGGATGTTTAAATTTATTACTTTTTATACTCTTAAAAAAAATTTCAAGAAATACACTGTTGGGTTCACCAGCTACAATAATTATTGGTTGTTTATTCATTAAAGCCAATATTTTTTCTAACTTTATTAAAATATATTTTAGAGTATTGATTTAGTTGTCTATTTTTTTCATAATTAATCAATTTTTTTAGCTCATTATCAAAATCAATTTCAGATGTTGTTTTTTTAATTTCTTTAATCTTTAATATTAATATTCCATTGGGAATAATTATAGGTCTTGAAATTTGATCTAATTTTAGAGTAGAAATATTATTAACAATTTTTGAATTAAGAGATTCTTCTCTAATCCAACCAATGTTGCCACCTATTTTTGAAGTGTCAGAAATACTATAAATGGATGCACTATTTTCAAATCCTATTTTAATAATACTTTCTTTAATTTCTAAGTACTTTTTTTTGATGTCTTTTTTATCTTTTATTTCAAATACAATTTCTGATAAATTATATTCTTTAGTCTCATTTTTAGCACTACTCATTATTTTATTTTTCAACTTCTCTTCATCAATTTCTATTTTTGAATTATATTTTCTAATAATTAGTTCATTCCACAAAGCATCAATGGCTAACTTTTTTCTGATATCATCCACATCTAAATTATATGGTTTTAGATGTGAATTAAACTCATCTAATGATTGAAAATTTAAACCTTTATAAATGTTCTTTAAAAGAGCATCACTATATCTTTTGTCTACATTAAAATTTGAAAAGTTTTTAGATATTTCAATTTTTTTAATTTTTTCTTTAATTATTGATTCACTAGCAATTTTTAAAATTTTTTCATTATTTAAGTTTTTTAGTTTAGAATTTAAGGCTAAAAGATATCTAAATTCATTTTTAATATCTATATTTGTGATTATCTCATTTTCTATGACGTAAATTATCTTTGTTTCTAATGCTGAGACAACATTAATATTAAAACAAATAAATAGAATATATAAAATTTTTTTCATTAATCGATCCTATTTTTGTTTAAAATCATTTTATCAGGAGAAAATGTTGTAAGTGGCACTATTGTTATTTCAAAAAATAATTCTTCTTTTGGGATTATGTCGCGATCACTATAATAATCTTTTTTATATCTAACTTTTGCTTCTAAGCAGTCATTTTTATACTCATAAACTAAATCATAATACTCTGTTAGACCTATTCTTCTATTTCTTCTCGTATTAAAAGATAAGAAATTTTCTTCATTAAAATTATATTTAAAAGTATTTGAAAGTACATTTGTTTTGCCAAGCGCACGCCTTTCTTCTAAAAAACTCATTGTTGTAGAGAAGTTGCTAAAAGATAATTCTGCGTCTATTGAATTAGACTCTATTTCATTTAAATCATCATTTATTGATAATTTATAATCTAGTGACAATATTTCAGAGGGTTTAAAATTTATTTGACCAAAAAGATTTGATCTTTTTTTACCTATGGTGCTTGTAGTAGGTATTTCATTTAGTTCATTAGATCTAAATACAGTTGCTAGTTTAAAATCAAGATAATCATCAAATGTTTTAATATTTTCGTTTATAGTATCTGTATTTGTTAGTTTTTGTTTTTTATAATTTATACCTAGGGTTATAGACTCTCCACCCTCATAAGTATCATCTAAGCTCAATCTGTCATTATTAAAAACATTAGATGCATTTATCTTTCTACCAGAGTCGCTATGATCTTTCATATCATGTGGATTGAATCTAAATGATATTTTTGGCTCTAACGTATTATAACTATTTTCTGTATTTTTTGATAAGGGTAAGGACATGTTTAATATATACGAGCTAACTATTTCAGATTGAGGACTTGATTTGTATACTTTGCTTTTTTTACCAAGGGAGTTTAGGTTTTTAAATAAAAAATTATAGTTACTTTTAATTCCATTTTCAAAAAAACTATTATAAGAATTAAAATTTAGATTATTAGATATTGATGTTGAAAGCACATTTGTATTATTTAATCTATTACTTCCACTCGAAGAAAAGCTAAAACTACCACCTTGAATATCATCTAAACCAAAATTTTTTGAAAAACCATATGATGGAAAAATGTGTTGATATCTATTATTGTTATCTCCACTTAGATTTTCGTACACTTCCATTGAAGTTATAAAATCATAGTTTTCGTGCGCAAGATCTAATTCAACACTTGAGTGAAGCTCAGATGTACTGCCGAGTAATAAGGGTGATTCTAGTTTAAATTTTTTTAAATAAGTGTCGTTCGTTGCTTTTTGTAAATTAATTTCAAAAGTACTCGCTAAAAAATTATCAAGATCAAGATCTGTCTTACTATTCATGAAAAAGTGTGATCTACTGTCGTTTCTATCAGTGACACTGGAATGATGGCCTTTTGCAATACTAAAATCAGCTATGATTAAAGATTTTTTTGTTTTCTGTCTGTATTCACTCTGAAAGATACGTTTTTCACTATCAAACCATCTTGGTTTAATTGTAAGATCTTTATTATCTGAGATAACAAGAAAATAAGGCACATAAATAGAGCTACCTAAATCTTTATCTCCTCCAAGTGCTGGTTTTAAAAAACCAGATTGTCTCTTCACACTAGGATCAGGATGAAAAAACTTAGGAAAATATACTACTGGCACATCATAGATGCTCAGCCAGGATTGGGTGTAGGTAATTCTTTTTTTAATCTTATCGTGTTTAATTTCTTTAGATTTAATTTTCCAAGGAGGGCATTTATCGGTTTTTTTACAAGAAGTAAAAACTCCTTTTTTAAAGTAAGTGTTAAATTCATCACCATATGAAGTAACAGACTTAAGTCTAGGATCATTTTTATCATTATCAAATACTGTTTTGTGAAATAAAAGATTTGTATCTTTGGCAGAAAATGTTTTATCTTTAAAATTAAAAAAACCACTATCATAGAAATAATTATCACTTTTAATACTAGGAATAAATTTTTTATATTCTTTAACTAATGATGGATTATTTTCTTCTTCTATATTTTTTTGGATGGAGGTTATAACTTCAATTTTTTTTCCTTTTAAAATTTCTTGATTAATTGAGTATTCAAATTGATTAAGTTTATAAGTGTTCTTATCAACAGTGTCAGTGATAGTTGTTCGCTTTAAAGAAGACAAAATCATTTTGTTTCTTAATAGTTTTAAATCATATCCTTCTACGTTATATCTGTCAGAAACATTGATCAATGTTTTGCCGACTGTATAAATTATTTCTTCATTCTTAAGATAAATAATTTTATCAGCGTTAATTTTTATATTATTTTTTGTATCTAAAATTTGTGCATTTCCATATGATTCAAGTTGATTATTCTTTTTAAAATATTCAAAAGTATCTGAGGTTATTTCAATTTTATTGGCTGTTGTTATTTTACCTTTGTTTATGCCTTTATAGACATTACCTTCATCGGTTACCTCTATCTCAGTGACATTAAAAATAAATTCATCGCTACTTAAAGCTTTATTAAAAAAACTTAAAGAAAGTACTAATATTAGAATTATTTTTAAAAAATTATTTTTCATTTAACCTTATTATAGAGGTGATATTTATTATTAATAATATAATTAAAGGTAGTGATATTGAAAGGATTAAAGGAATTCTTTCACTAGTACCCAATATATTGAAGAAATAATTTATATAATAGATGATGACTGATATAAAAATTCCTAGTGCAACCTTGTATATTGAGTTTTTTTGATATTTTATGTTAAACATAATTACAGCTCAAATATTGTCATTAAAGTTAAATATACAGGGTATGAGATTATTTTATATAAATGAGAATCAACATCTATTACAGAATAATTGAGTGATTTATAATTTTTTCTCAATTTTATTAAATCAATTAAACTAAGAGAAGATAAGTTTGAAAATAAACTATTAATTTTTTTGAGATCAAAGTTTGATTTAAAATTAATTATATCTTCATAAGTGGTAACATTATTTTTTGAAATTGTAGGATCTATTATTTTCCAATTAACTGAAGAAATATCAACTTTTTGACTTTGTATTGTATGGATGATTTCAAAATTATTATTGAATTGTGAAATAGAAACATTTAATAAAAATTGATTTTCAATTTTATTAGCATTTATTATATTGACTTGATTGTTTATCCTGTCTTTGATCCATAAACCATTTTTGTTAATTACTGCCAGATACTTACCGTCATTTGAGTATTGATTTTTTATTACTAAATAAGAATTTTTTAAAATTGAGGATATATTATAAAAAACTACAACAAATAATATTGCAAGTGCGAACGAATATAACCCAATCACCTTAACAATTTTATTATTATTTAAACCACTATATTTAAAAATTTCTAATTCATTTTTACTAATTAATTCAATAAAAAAAATTTGAGTAGATATTAAGAAAATAAATGGAAGAATTTCAAATATAATAGAGGGTGAATTTAAAAAAGATAAAAAAACTATATAAGAAAAAGTAAGTTCTGCATTCTTAAAGAACTCTGATTGTTCTAATATATTTACTAATAAAATAATTCCAAAAAAAATAAAAAAAACTTTCAATAAAGAAATAGTGAAAAGATTTACCAAGAATTTTATATAGGTTTTCATTCACTCCCAACTTTAAGGTTAGTCCAAAAATAAATATATATTAAAAAAAATAAAAAAATAGGAAGCATCGAAATCAAAATATTATATAATAGATTGGCACCAAGAAATTTTGTTGAACCTTCTAAAAAAAGAATAAATAAAAATCCTAAAGTATAGATTTTAAATTTATATCTTTTAAAATTATGACTATCTTTCGATTTTAAAATCAATAAAAGAGCAATCATAATTAAAAGAGTATTAAAAAAAGGTTTAATTAACCTATCATACAGCTCCTTATATATATCTTTAGCATTCCACAATACGCAAGCAGAGAAATCATGAGATTTATTATAATTTTTTTTTCCAATTTTCTTTTTTTGTAAAATAAATACACATTGGATTAATTCTTTTGTTGAGTACTCTTGATTTTTTTTATATGTGTTGGTGTTTGAATTAAACCTGCTTAAATCTACATCAGTTTTTGAAAATTCAAACTCTGAATTTTTTCCTTGATTATTACTAATTTGCTTTCCCTCATATAAAACTAATACTTTTCTATTACCACGAAATTCAAATATTCCTGTTTTTGCAAATGTTAACTGAAAACTATTTACATCAGATCTTTCTTTTAAATATATATATTTTAATTTTCCATCAATTGTTTTTTCTTCAAAATAAATTGTTAGATTTTCTATAACATCAATAAATTTTTTAGGCTTCAATATACTTTCAAATAAATCTATATCAGAACTTCTTAAAAAAGATTTTGCTTTTTCTTGAGCCAATGGTGTGATGAAACTGTTAAGCACTAAGTTTAATAGGACAAATCCAAATGACAATTTTATAAAAAAATTAATGAATGAATTTTTATTAATGCCAAAATTCCAAAATATAACTAATTCGTTGCTATTTTCATATTTTAATAAAATATATGCAATTGATATAAATAATGAAAATGGGTAAATTCTGCTAATAATTTTTGGAAAACTCAGTATCGTGTAATTAAAGTAGACTAGTAATCCATGTCCATCTTCCACAACGAAATCTAAATAATTAACTGCCTGCAAAACCCAAATGATTGTGCTAATTGTTAATGTAGTAAGAATAAAAAACTTTATACAGTCAGTAGCTATTTTTCTAAAAATAATTTTTTTCATTGAAATATGATAATATTATTCATATATAGCATTCAACCTGTAAGGAGTGTATTTAAAAATTTATGACTATTAAAATTAATTATTCAAACAAATTAAATGGTAAAATCTCAGCCAATCTTGTCTTATTTACTAATGAAAGATTCAATATAAGTCACTTAAAAAAAAATATTTCCGATTTCAGAGTTTTCTTACATAAATGACTTATTAAAAAGCAGCGACTTAAAAAAAAATTTGTTTGTTTTCGAGATCAACTCGAAAAAAAAAATAGTCTTAGTATCTGTTAAAAACAATTTAGAGCCCTCTGATATTGAAAATTTAGGAGCAGAATTTTATGGGCGCCTAAACTATGAAAAGAAAAGAGAATACTTTGTAAATTCAGATAGCATAATTAATAAATATGAAAATTTTATAAGTCATTTCTTACATGGATTAAAGCTTAAGTCTTATGAATTTAATCTTTATAAGTCAAAAAGTGAACAAAAACTCATTTCAATAAATGTAATAGGAAATAAAAAAAAGGCAACAGCACTAAAAGAGCTAAGGTTCAAGGCAATTGAAGAAGGAACTTTTTTTGCAAGAGATCTTGTCTCTGAGCCACCCAATGTTCTTAATCCAAAAGAGTATGTAAACAGACTTTTAAAATTAAAAAAATTAGGAATTAAAGTTACTGTTTATAACGAGTCTCAAATGAAAAAGTTAGGAATGCATTCTTTATTGGGTGTTGGAAGAGGTAGTGTAAATGAATCGTATCTAGTTACACTTGAATGGAACGGTAATAAAAAAGACAAAAAAGCTCCATTATCTTTTGTAGGAAAGGGTGTTTGTTTTGATACGGGTGGCATTTCTTTAAAACCAGCAAAATTCATGGAAGAAATGAAATATGATATGGCTGGATCAGCCGTTGTAGCAGGCTTAATACAAACATTAGCTACTAGAAAAGCAAAAGTAAATGCAGTTGGTGTAGTTGGTTTAGTTGAAAATATGCCAGGTGGAAATGCTCAAAGGCCAGGAGATATAGTTAAAGCTTATAATGGTAAAACTATTGAAGTTTTGAATACCGATGCTGAAGGAAGATTAGTTTTGGCAGATGCATTGAGTTTTACTGAAGCAAAATTTAAACCAAGATTTATTATTGATCTTGCAACTTTAACTGGTGCAATAATAATGGCATTAGGAGAAGAGTATGCAGGTTTATTTTCTAACAATGACGATTTATCAAAAAAAATATTTCAAGTAGGAGAAAAAGTAAAAGAAAAAGTCTGGAGACTTCCATTACATAGTAATTATGACAAATTAATAAACTCAACAATAGCAGACATGCAAAACATAAACTATTCAGGTGGAGCAGGATCAATAACTGCCGCACAATTTTTACAAAGATTTGTGACAAGTAAAACACCATGGGCACACTTAGATATAGCAGGTATGGCTTTTTCTAAAAAGCTGCAAACTTAAATCCAGGGGGAGCGACAGGTTTTGGAGTAAGATTATTAAATCAACTAATAGAGGAACATTATGAGTAATATAGAACAGACATTATCAATTATTAAGCCGGACGCAGTAGAAAGAAACTTAGACAATGAAATTAAAGAAATGTTTAAAAATAAAGGTTTCAATATTGTTAAAGATAAAAAAATCCAAATAGCAAAATCTGAAGCAGAACAATTTTATAAAGTTCATGAAACAAAACCATTTTATAATGATTTATGTGCATATTTATCATCAGGACCAATAGTTGTAATGGTGCTTGAAAAAGAAAATGCAGTTTTAGGAAACAGAGAGTTAATGGGTGCGACTAAACCAGAAGATGCTGCAGAAGGAACTATAAGAAAAAAATATGGAATTTCTATTGATAAAAATTCTGTTCACGGTTCTGATAGTGTCGAAAATGCTAAAATAGAAATTGATTTTTTTTTTAAAAACTAATTAAAAATTTTCATAATAGCAGCAGGGTATAATTTGTGCTCTTGCTTCAAAACTTTTTTTGCTAATGATGTAGAATTATCACTAGCCGATATTCTAATTTTTTTTTGTAATATTATTTTTCCAGAATCTAACTTTCGCTGCCACATAATGAACGGTGCATCCAGCAAATTTATCTTTATTTTGAATAGCTCTAATATGCGTATTAAGACCTTTGTATTTTGGTAGTAAAGAGGGATGGATATTAATTATCTGTCCATCAAATTTTTTTATAAAGTCATTAGATAAAATTTTCATAAAGCCTGCGAGGCAAACAAATTTTATTTTCTCTTTGTTAAGTAATAGTAATATATTTTTTTCACTATTTTTTAAATTTTTAAAATTAAATATTTTTTTTTTAATTTTAAATTGATCTGCAAAGTTTAAGCCTTTAGCTAGATTAGTATTAGAAATTATTAGGTTTATTGAGATTGGTGATTTTTTTATTTTAGAGAATTTTATTATATTTTTTAAATTACTTCCTGTTCCTGAAATAAAAACTGCAGATTTTACTTTTTTAAGACCAGTCAATTTTTCCATTAAGCTTAACTTTGTTTTTACCATTTGTTATTTTTCCAATAATATATGGTTGATACTCTTTAGTAAAAAATTTTTGAATTTTTTTTAAATTTTCTGGTTTAATTATTAAGCAAAAACCAACCCCACAATTAAATGTTTTTAACATTTCTTTGTCCTCAATATTATTTTTTTTCAACCACTTAAAGATTTTTTTAGTTTTAATTTTATTTAAATCTATATCAGCAATTAATCCATCTGGAATAACTCTCTTAATATTATCTGCTAGTCCACCACCAGTTATATTTGAACATCCACTTAAAAGATTATTATCAATTAGGTTCAAAACTTCTTGCACATAAATTTTTGTTGGTCTTAGTAATTCTTTTTTTAAAAATAAATTATTCTTTAAATTAATCTTTCCTTTTTTTAAAATATATCTTACTAGGGAATATCCATTTGAATGAACACCACTAGAAGGTATAGCTAATATTAAATCATTTTTTTTTATTTTTTTTTTTAGAAGAATTTTTTTTTCATCCACCAAACCTACAGCGAAGCCTGCAATATCAAACTTACCTTTCTCATAAGTACCAGGCATTTCCGCAGTCTCTCCCCCAACTAATTCACAGTTAGAGATTTTGCAACCTTTTATTATTCCTTTGAGGATTGATTTTAGTTTTTTTAAATCTATTTTATTAATTGAAATATAATCTAAAAATAATAATGGTCTTGCTCCCTGAACAATCAGATCGTTTACACTCATAGCAACCAAATCTATACCGATCGTGTCATATTTATTAAGTATATTAGCTATCTCAACCTTTGTTCCAACACCATCAGTGCAGGCTACAATTTTAGGGTTTTTTAAATTTTTTGGAATGTTTGAAATTGAACCAAAACCACCAATGTTATTAAACTTTTTTTTGCCTTTATTATTTGATGAGATAGAAGATATGAATTTAACAAAATTGTCAGCAGCATTTATGTTTACACCGCTTTTTTCATAGGTAAATTTTTTTTTATTCATTAGTATAAGATATGCAAATTATTATTAAATTATTAACATTACAAAAAGTATATATATTTTTTATTTCATTCGTTCTATTTATAATAATTTTTTTCCACAACTTATTTGAATGCAAATACTTTTAAAGTGTCTGATATTGAAATTTCATCTCCATTTGAGCTAAGTTTTAAGAAAAGTAGTGTAATAGATGCAGGGTTTAAGGCTTCTTTTTCAAATTTACTTTATATGATTACAACCTCAGGTGATAAAAATAAAATAAAAAATATTAAAATAAAAGAGATCAAAAGTATGATTGATTCTTTTACAATAAGTGATGAAAAATTTATTAATAATGAATATTTTGCTAAACTTGAAACGACATTTAATAAAAAAAAAATTTTAAGCTTTTTAGAAAAAAGAAATATATTTCCATCAATACCAATAAGAAATAAAGTTTTATTAGTACCAGTATTGGTAGATGCAGAAACTGATACCATTTATTTGTTTAATAATAATATTTTTTATGAAAGGTGGAATGATATAAAAAATAATTATCAATTACTAGATTATCTGTTGCCAACTGAGGATCTGGAAGATTTAAATAAACTTCAAGAGATGTCCAATTCTATTGAAACACATGATTTTATAAATTTAATAAAAAAATATTATTTAAAAGACTATATAATTGCAATAATATATAAAGATAAAGACAATGTTAAAATACTTTCAAAAATTAATTTAAATAATTCTCTTAAAATAAATAATAAAAAATATTTCAATATTAATTTAACAAATAAAAAAGATCTCTATATAATTTTAGAAGATCTAAAAAACACTTATGAGGATGAATGGAAAAAAAATAACGAGATAAATACATCTATAAAGCTTCCTTTGACCATTTCTATAAAATCAACAGATTATAAAAAGATTATATATTTAGAAGAGGTGCTCACTGGTATTGATTTGATATCAAATTTTTACATATTAAATTTTAATAATAAACTTACACAATATAGAATAATCTATAATGGCTCTCCGAAAACTTTTTTTAATGATATGAATAATAGATATTTTGATCTGGTAATGGAGAACAATATTTGGACAGTTAAATGAAAAGCTTAAATCAATTGTTACTAGATTTTAACTATGAGCAAAACTTTAGAGATGATGATTTTTATGTTGGAAAAAGTAATTTTTACCCTTTTGAATTAATAAACAATTGGCCTAAGTGGGAAAAAAATTTTTTAAATATAAGTGGAGAGAATTTTTCTGGAAAAACTCATTTAACTAATATCTTTTTAAAAAAATTTAATGGAATTAGAGTTGAATCAGGTTTGTTGAATAATGAAAACATTAAAAAAATCAAGCCCTATCAAAATATTGTTTTAGAAGATTTAAATTTAGATGTAGATGAGAAGCTAATCTATACTCTCTTTAATATAATTGATCAAGATAATAAATTTTTAATAATTACATCTTCAGAACCAGTGGCAGAAATTGATTTTAAGCTTGAAGACCTTAAATCAAGAACTAAAAACTGTCTTTTAGCAAAAATTGAAAACCCTGATGATGAATTAATGTTTGCTTTAATACTAAAAAATTTATCTGATAGACAGATTATTTTAGACAAAAAATTGATTGATTTTATCATTAAAAGAGTTGAGAGATCGTATGGCAAAATATTTGAATTCATATATAAAATTGACAAGATTAGTTTAAAAAAGAAAAAACCAATCGACTTTAAGATTATTAATGAGGCATTAGAGGAATAAGTGAACAAGTATAGAACACATAATTGCAGTGAATTAAATAAAGATAACAGTGGACAAGAAATTGTATTATCTGGTTGGATTAATAAAAAAAGAGATCATGGGAATCTTTTATTTATTGATTTAAGAGACAATTATGGGATGACTCAATGTATTATTGATAAAAGTAATGAGAGTTTTAAATTATTAGAAAAAATTCAATTAGAAAGCGTAATTAAAATAAATGGCAAAGTAGTTAAGAGAAGTGTGGATACTATTAACTCTGAACTTCAAACTGGTGAGATAGAAGTTAATATTGACCAATTTGAAGTACTAGGTGCATGCAAAGAACTTCCAATGCCTGTGTTTAGTGATCAAGAATATGCTGAGGAAATTAGACTTAAATATAGATTTTTAGATTTAAGAAGAAAAAAAATTCATGACAATATTATATTAAGATCAAAAGTTATTTCATTTATTAGAAATGAAATGTTTAAATTAGGCTTTTTAGAATTTCAAACTCCAATACTTACATCTTCAAGCCCAGAAGGAGCTAGGGATTTTTTAGTACCTAGTCGATTAAATCCAGGAAAATTTTACGCTCTACCACAGGCACCTCAACAATTTAAACAGTTAATAATGGTATCTGGATTTGATAAGTATTTTCAAATTGCCCCATGTTTTAGAGATGAAGATGCTAGAGCAGATAGAAGCCCTGGTGAATTTTACCAGCTTGATTTAGAAATGTCATTTGTTGAACAAGAAGATGTTTTTCAAGTTGTAGAAAAATTAATAGTTAATGTTTTTAAAAAATTTTCTTCAAAAAAGTTAATGTACGAAAAATTTCCAAGAATACCTTATGACGAATCTATGCTTAAGTATGGATCGGATAAACCTGACTTAAGAAATCCGTTAATAGTTTCTGATTTGTCAGATATATTTACACGTGAGGATGTTACTTTTGAAATATTTAAAAAACTTGTAAAATCTGGCTCCAAAGTAAGATGCATAGTAACCAAGAATACAAAAGAAAAACCTAGAAGTTTTTTTGATAATATTGATAAATGGGCCAAGGACCAGGGAGCTTCTGGTCTTGCTTATTTTACAATTGAAAAAAATGAAAATATTTCAGCCAAGGGTCCTGTGGGCAAGTTTTTCTCTAAAGAAGCGCTTGAGGAAATTATGAAAATTACAGGAGCAGAAGTAGGTGATAGTATATTTTTTGCTTGTGGAAAAATAAATGATGTTGAGAAGATCACGTCCCAAGCAAGAGATAAAATTGCTAAAGATTTAGACTTAATTGACGAAAATACTTTTGCATTTTGTTGGATCGTTGATTACCCAATGTTTGAAAAAAATGAAGTAAATAATAAAATTGAATTTAGTCATAATCCATTTTCAATGCCTCAAGGGGATATAAAAGATATTGATTTTGATAATCCTCTTAATATTAAAGCTTACCAATATGATATTGTTTGTAATGGAATTGAGTTATCCTCTGGTGCAATTAGAAATCACGTACCTGAGCTAATGTATAAACTGTTCTCAATTGCAGGTTATCAAAAAGAACAAGTTGATGAGAAATTTAGTGGTATGATTAATGCCCTTAGTTACGGTGCACCACCTCATGGCGGTATAGCACCAGGAATAGATAGAATTGTAATGCTTTTAGCTAATGAGAAAAATATTAGAGAGGTTACAATGTTCCCAATGAATCAAAACGCCCAGGACTTAATGATGAATGCGCCCTCAGAAGTTAATGAAGAGCAACTCAAAGAGCTTGGATTAGCTTTAAAACTTAAAAAATAATATTACTTTTTACCTTTTAAATTTATTTTAACATCAGATAAATCAACAAGATTTTTTTTATAATTGTTTCTAACAAAGCCTTTGCTAGTAACATCTTTTATAATCTTAAGTAATTGATTTTGATCTTCTGTATTTTCTTCTTCAGGTAAAGATCTGTCAGATCCTCCAATAGTAGGAGTATGCGCAAGGTCTTCTCTATTTTGGTATGAGATAGCCAATTCTCTAAATATATAATCCAATATTGAAGAGGCACTCATTATTCTGTCATTACCATGAACTTTTCCAGATGGTTCAAATTTAGTATCAACATAAGCACTAATAAATTCATCTAAAGGTACGCCATATTGTAGGCCAAGCGATATTGCTATTGCAAAGTTATTCATTAAAGCTTTTACTAACTCTCCTTCTTTGCTCGTATCAATAAAAATTTCTCCTATTTTTCCATCCTCATATTCACCTGTATGTAAATAAACTTTATGGTCACCAATTGTTGCTTTTTGAATGTAGCCTTTCCTTCTGTCTGGCATGCTAAATCTTTTACCCACACCTTCATTTATTTTTTTAACAAATGTGGTGTTGTTTTCTTTTGAAACAATTTTGGGCTGGCTTTGCTCAGATATAATATCTAATTTTTTAGGCTCAATTACCTTATTATTTGGGTCTAAGCTTTTTGTTTTTCTTGTATCAAGCTTAACATCTAAAACTTCAAATTTTCCATCATCTCGTTTTTCAAGGTTTGCTAATTCGGTTTCATTAATATCATCCAGATAATGATTAACTTTAAAGCTACAAGTGTAATAAGTTTCAACTAAGTATTTTGCCATTTTTCCTTTAATTAATTTTTTATTTTGAATCGTAAGATAATTAATTTATATACAAATCCTTACTTTAGTCTAATTTAAATAATACAATTAAGGATTGAAGAACGAGTAAAATTATATGTTGACACTTTTAAAAAAAATTTTCATTTGGTGGAATCAAGAAACGCTAGGAACAAAATTAAAGACCATTTTTTATGGTAAGCTTGCTGGATGTGATTCAACTGGTAATAAATACTATGAAAGTAAAACTGGTAAAAGATGGATAATTTATAGTGGTGAGATTGACGCTTCAAAAATACCTGGTGAATGGTATTCATGGATGCACTTTACTAATAATAGAATTCAAAATAATCATGATTTAGAAAAATATAGTTGGCAAAAACCTCATCAATCCAATCAAACAGGTACAGATCATGCCTATCATCCAAATAAAAATAATGAACAAATTAAAAAAAAATATACAAGTTGGAAAGGTTAATTTTATATTAATCATTTTCCTTTTTTTTTAGTAAATATCCCATCAGTAAATGCTCTAGAAAGTTCAAATGGAAAATTTATTGAGATAAAAATTTTAGATAAAGTTAGCTCTAAAACTAACCTTATAAAATTAACGATAGGTGAGGAAAAAAAATTCCAGAATCTTTTAATTAAAAGTTTAAAATGCAAAAATTCAGAATTTGATGACAACCCAGAAATAACAGCTTACATTCAAGTACAAGATCTAGTAATCAAAGATAATAATGAAGTTTTCATATTTAATGGATGGACTTTTTCATCAAGTCCAGCAATAAATCCATTTGATCACCCTGTGTATGATATTTGGCTTACTAAATGTTATTAAATAACTTTTTCATTATCTAACCAGCCTACATTAAAATCTGAATCAATAAACTTTTTATGATTAAGCAAGATTTTATGAAGAGGTATTGTTGTAGTGATTCCATCAATCACAAACTCATCTAAAGAACGATTCATTCTTTGAATGGCCTCAGTTCTATTTCTTCCTTGCACAATTACTTTACAGATTAAGCTATCGTAATATGGGGTAACCTTATAGCCTTGAAAAATTGCACCATCTACTCTTGTTCTAAAACCTGATGGTTGATGACACATACCTATGGTACCAGGAGAAGGTTGGAAATTTTTACTTGCATCTTCTGCATTAATTCTACATTCAATAGCATGTCCTCTTGGATTAATATCACTTTGTTTAAGAGCTGTTTCACCCGTATAAGCTATCCATATTTGTTCTTTAATTATATCAATTCCAGTTACCATTTCTGTAACAGGGTGCTCTACTTGAACACGTGTATTCATTTCTAAAAAATAAAACTTTCCATCTTCATAAATAAATTCGACTGTTCCAGCGCCTACATAACCAATTTTGCTAACCATATTTACAGTTCTTTCAAAAAGATCTTTTCTAATTTGATCTGTTAAAACTGGGCTAGGGGTTTCCTCTATTAATTTTTGGTGTCTTCTTTGTACAGAGCAGTCTCTTTCATGCAAATGAACAGTTCTATTTTTCCCAGATAATACCTGAACCTCTATATGTCTTGGATTTTGAAAAAATTTTTCTATGTAAACCTCATCATTACCAAAATATTTTTGAGCTTCAGATTTAGCTGTTGAAAATAATGTTTCAAATTCTTCTTCTTTGTGGACAATTTTCATGCCTTTACCACCACCACCACCAGATGCCTTAATTAAAACTGGAAATCCTATTTTTTTACAAAGTTCTTTGGCTGCTTTTATATCTGTAACACCACCTTCAGAACCTTCAATAACAGGTAGACCATGTTCTTTAGCAATTTTCTTTGCTTGAATTTTATCTCCCATCATTTCTATAAGTTTTGAAGATGCTCCTATAAATTTAATATTATTTTCTTCTAAAACTCTAGCGAAGTTTGCATTTTCAGATAAAAAACCATAACCAGGGTGAACAGCTTCTGCTTTTGTAAGTTCAATTGCAGACATTAATGCAGGCACGTTTAAATAACTATTTGCTGGTTGATGAGACCCAATACAAACACTTTCATCAGCAAGTCTAACATGCATGCTATCTCGGTCTACATCTGAGTGAACAGCAACAGTTGCAATTCCCCATTCTTTGCATGCTCTTATAACTCTGACTGCAATTTCCCCACGGTTTGCAATTAGAATTTTTTTAAACATTATTCAACAATGATGATAGTTTGGCCATACTCAACAGGTTGGCCATCTTCTACACAAATTTCTTTTATAATTCCATCTGCCGTAGAAGGGACGTGGTTCATAGTCTTCATAGCTTCGACTATCATAATTGTTTCACCTTTTTTAATTCTTTTACCAATCTCAGAAAACTTTTTAGCCCCAGGTTCTGGTGAGTGGTAAGCGGTACCTATAATTGGAGATTTAACCTCAGTTCCAGATACATCCTTAGGTTTTTTCTCAGCAGTCGTTGAAGTCGATGCTACAGTACTTACCACTTGATTTGAGTTAGTTGGATTTGATTTCGATACTTTGATTTTTGTATCTTTATCCGTGTATTCAATTTCAGTTAAATTAAATTCATTTAAGTAGTCTGTTAATTCTTTAATAATATTTTTATCTATTTTCATTTTTGTAATATGTTTTGCATTGCAATTATGGCCAAAATATAACCATTGTCACTTAAACCAAAAATTCCACCAGTAGCAATATCACTGATTAAAGATTTATGTCTAAATTTTTCTCTTTTGTATATATTTGATATGTGAAGTTCAATAATTGGCTTTTTATAAATATCTAAAGCATCCCTAATAGCAACAGATGTATGAGTAAAGCCAGCAGCATTAATAATTATGCCATCAAATTTACTTTTAGCTTCTTGTATAGTCGTGACTATTTCGCCTTCAATATTAGATTGAGAAAACTGTAAACGAATATCTAATTCTTTAGCTTTGTTTAAACAATTTTCTTTTAATTTATCAAAAGTTATTGACCCATATTGTGATTGTTCTCTTTCACCTAATAGATTAAGATTAGGGCCATTAATAATTATAATATTATTACTCATCCGATACTTATACATTATGAAAAAAATAAAAAAAATAAAAATTAAGATAAATGGTAAA
The DNA here is from genome assembly GCF_047717845.1 of Candidatus Pelagibacter sp. Uisw_090. GTDB lineage: Bacteria > Pseudomonadota > Alphaproteobacteria > Pelagibacterales > Pelagibacteraceae > Pelagibacter. The sequence continues at coordinate 938,309 of NZ_CP159810.1, read as the reverse complement.
ATTTCAATGGTAAATGAAAATTTAAGCCTCTCAATTTTTCTAGAAGAGCTAAAAATTCCTCTTAAAAAAGTAGCAATTGAATTGAATCAAGAAATAATAGATAAAAATAAAACAAATAAAATCAAATTAAAAAAAAATGACAAAATAGAAATAGTTCATTTTATTGGAGGTGGGTAGAAATGAATAAAGATAAATTAATAGTCGCTAAGAAAAAATTTAATTCAAGACTGATAGTTGGTACTGGCAAATATAAGAGCATGTCAGAATGTGCAAAAGCTATAAAATTATCTGGTGCAGAAATTGTAACAGTTGCCGTAAGAAGAGTTAACATCTCAGATAAAAAAAAACCATTATTAATGGATTATATAGATCCAAAAAAAATTACCTACCTTCCCAATACAGCGGGATGTTTTAACTCTGAAGAAGCTCTTAGAACATTGAGGTTAGCTAGAGAGATTGGTGGGTGGAAATTGGTAAAGCTTGAAGTTTTAGGTGACAAGAAAAATCTATTCCCTGATATGATTGAAACTTTAAAATCTACTGAAGTTTTAACAAAAGAAGGATTTAAAGTGATGGTATATTGTAATGACGATCCATTGATGGCTAAGAGATTGGAAAATGTTGGAGCTTGTGCAATTATGCCTTTAGCAGCACCTATAGGATCTGGACTTGGAATTCAAAATACAACAAATATTAAGATTATAAGAAGTCAGACAAAACTCCCTGTAATAATTGATGCTGGTTTAGGTCAAGCATCAGATGCAGCTATTGCTATGGAATTAGGTTGTGATGGAGTTTTGGCCAATACAGCAATTGCTAAAGCTAAAAAACCATTTCAAATGGCTTTAGCCTTTAAAAATGCAGTCATTGCTGGAAGACAGTCTTATTTAGCAGGACGAATAGAAAAATCTATATACGGAAGTGCATCCTCACCAACAACAGGAATTATTTAAGCTGCAGGTTTTTTAAAAAACTTTTTTTTATAAGGTTTTTTTTTATAAGGTTTTTTTTTATTGGAATTTTCAAAAGATTTAAATTCTTTTTTTTGCTCTTCTAAATTTTTCAGTTTTTCTAGATGCTCAACAGTTTCTATTGTTTTTTTAGTTTTATTCTGAAGATCAATTATATATTCAGGAATAATAAGAGAGTTATCTGCAATAATATCTATTTTAATTAAGTTCTTCTCTTCAAAATACTTCAAATCTTCAATGAAGTTTTCTTTCATGAAGTCAGATATTTTTTCACAGATCTTTAGCTCTACAAATTTTGCTTTTGTTAAAACAGCTTTAACCTCCACTAGTTTAAGAATTTTCATAGCAAAAGACTCATCTGTAAGAGTAACTTTCCATTTTACAGCACTTTCACGTAGTCTTTGTCTGGACATCTCCAACAATCCAAAATTACTAATTCTTCCTATTTGAATTCTTGCTCTATCAGTTCTACATTTTTCTTTAAGTTTTCTTTCAACCAACCTTCTATTTCCAAAGCTCAGCATGTCAATGAAGTCGATAATTATTAAACCAGATAAATCTCTTATTTTAATCTGTCTTGATATTTCTTCTGCTGCTTCAAGATTGGTATCTAAAGCAGTACTCTCAACATTTTTTTGTTTTATTGAGCTTCCTGAATTTATGTCAATTGAAACTAATGCTTCCGTTGGATTAATTACCAAATATCCACCAGATTTTAATTTAATTTCAGAGTCATAAATTTGGTTTAATTTCTCTTCTATATTTTCCTTAAAAAATAAAGGAACTTTTTCTCTATATTTTTTAATTTTTTTAACATGAGATGGCATCATTAACTTCATGAAGCCTTGTGCTTTTTTATAGCCATCGTTACCTTCAATGATTATGCTATTTGTATCCTCGTCATACATATCTCTTAAAGTTCTTTTTATAATGTCACTTTCTTGGTGAATTAAAGATGGTGCTATAGAATTTAAAGCAGTTTCTTTAATTCCATTCCAAGTTTTTATTAATGTTTGAAGGTCGTGATCTATATCGTTTTTTGTTTTATTGGATCCTGCAGTTCTAACAATGAGACCCATTTCTTTTGGTATATTTATATCGTTTAAAATTGTTCTAATTTTTTTTCTCTCACCAGGATTAAAAATTTTTCTTGATATACCACCACCTTTTGGAGTATTGGGCATTAAAACAATATATTTACCAGCAATAGAAATAAAAGTACTTAAGGCAGCTCCTTTTTGTCCTCTTTCATCTTTTAATACCTGTATTAAGATCACTTGATTGGGTTTTATAACTTCTTGTATTTTATATCGTTTAGACCTGAATCTCAGCGCTGGTTTTTTTATTTGAGGAACTTGTATTTCTTGATCAGTGCTTTCAATTAATGCAGATTCGCCTGATGCTATTAATTCTTCAGATGAGTTTGATTCAACTTCTGATTCAGGTGTAATTTCGACTGGATCATTAATCTCTAAGTTACCTTCATTAATATTTTTTTGCTCTTCTTTTTCACTTTCTTTTAAAAGTTCTTCTCTTTCTTTTTCTTCTTCTTCTTTTATTTTAGCTAAATCACTTTGGGGGATTTGATAGTAGTCTGACTGAATATCATTGAAAGATAAAAAACCATGCCTGTCTCTTCCAAAATCAATAAAAGCAGCTTGCAAAGATGGCTCTACACGACTAACTTTACCAAGGTAAATATTGTTCTTAATTAGGTTGTTTTTTAAACCTTCGTACTCGTAGTCTTCGATATTATCGTCTGATTTAAGCACGACTCTAGTTTCATTTGGATGCGAAGCATCAATGTATAAATTTTTTTCCATATATTTTTGATTGGTTGTTCCATTTTATTTAAATAATTTTAAATTTTGTTTGAATTCTGATGCCTTAACTTTAACAAATTCACATGTATATTAAACTAAAATGCACCGAATTATTAAAAATATATTTATACTAATTCTTAGCTTTGGTCTATTAACTGCATTTTCTGTATTAGGTGTTTTATGGGCTTTTTCTAATAATTTACCAGATTATAAATTTCTTAAGAGTTATAAGCCACCAGTTTCAAGTAAAGTTTACTCAGGTGATGGGGAATTAGTAAATAATTTTTCTACTGAAAAAAGAATATTTGTCCCTTACGATGCAATTTCAGAAAAAGTAATCAACTCTTTTTTATCTGCCGAAGATAAAAATTTTTATTCACATCCTGGTGTAGATGCAAAAGGAGTTTTGAGAGCTATAATAAATAATATTTCCAATATTATATCATCAAGAAGACTGGAAGGAGCCTCAACGATAACACAGCAAGTAGCAAAAAATTTCTTACTAACTAATGAGGTGAGCTTGAATAGAAAGATAAAAGAAGCAATCTTAGCATTTAGAATAGAAAGAGTTCTTTCAAAAGAAAGGATACTAGAACTGTATTTAAACCAAATTTATCTTGGTGGAGGAGCCTATGGAGTGGCGTCTGCAAGTCTAGAATATTTTGATAAGTCAATTAGTGAATTGAATTATTATGAAGCTGCTTTATTGGCAGCATTACCAAAGGCCCCAAGTAGATACAATCCTTATAAAGATATGGTGTTGGCTAAGTTTAGGAGAGACCTGGTTTTACAAAATTTATATGAAAATAAATATATAAAAAAAATGGAGTATGAAGAGTTTATTAATAAAAAAATTATATTAAAAAAAAGAAAAAAAACTTTTACGGAAGACACAAGTTATTATGTTGAAGATATTAGAAAAGATGTTGTTGATCAGCTTGGTTTTGATAAAGTTTATAAAGAAGGGTTAAATATAAGCACTCCAATAAATCTAAACTTACAAAAAATTGCCATAGAATCTTTAAGAGAAGGTTTGATGAGTTACGATAAGAGAAAAGGATGGCGTGGACCATTATTAAGAAAAAAAAAATTAAATAATTGGAAAAACAAACTAGATAAATTTAGATTAGAAAAATCAATTAATTGGAATTTAGCAATAGTAAGAAAAATTAATAAATTTTCTTTAGAAATTGAAACTGAGAATGAATTGAATGGTGTTATTGAATATGAAAATATTTCTTGGATAAAAAAAGAATTTAATGAGATATTAAAAATTGGAGACGTTATTTATGTAGAAAATATAAATGATAATATATTTTCATTAAGGCAATTACCTTTAGCAAATGGTGGTATAGTTGTAATGGATCCTTTTACAGGTAGAGTTTTAGCATTAAGTGGTGGTTTTAGTTTTAAAAAAAGTGAGTTCAATAGAGCAACACAAGCACTAAGACAACCTGGTTCAGCATTTAAACCTTTTATTTATGCGTTAGCTCTTGAAAATGGTTACACTCCATCTACTTTGATATTAGATGCCCCACTAGTTCTGAAGCAAGGGTCTGATCTAAAGTTATGGAAACCAGAAAATTATGGAAAAAAATTTTATGGTCCCTCAACATTAAGAATGGGATTAGAAAAGTCTAGAAATTTAATGACTGTTAGAATTGCACAAGATCTTGGTTTGAAAAAAATAGTTAATTTTTCAAAACAACTAGGTATTTATGATAATCCAAGTGAATTGTTATCTATTTCCCTAGGGTCTGCTGAAACGACCTTATTAAAGCTCACATCTGCTTATTCCTCATTTGTTAATGGGGGAAAGCTTGTAAAACCAATAATGATTGATCGAATTCAAGACAGTGAAGGAAATACAATATTTAATAATGAAAAAAGAAAATGTCTAAATTGTGATCAAATATCTTTTTTAAGTAAAGATTATCCAGAAATAGAGGATGAATTTCTTCAAATTTTTTCTCCTCAAACAGCATACCAGGTGACCTCGATATTGGAAGGCACCATTCAGAATGGTACAGGAAAAAAATTAAAAGACCTTAATTTAGACTTAGCTGGAAAAACAGGTACTACTAACGGTAATGCTGATACTTGGTTTATAGGGTTTACATCAAAGCTTGCAATAGGCGTATATGTTGGGTCGGATAATCCAAAATCATTAGGAAGATATGAGACAGGTGCAAAAACTGCGTTGCCAATTTTTAAAAGCTTTATAAAAAATGCAGTTAATAAAGAAGATGCAAGACCATTTAAAGTTGCAGATGATATTTTGATGAGAGTTATTGATCCGATAACTGGTAAAAAAGCTTTGAGTGAGAGTAAATTTACTATAATCGAGGCTTATAAAAATAAAAAAATAGATAGCGCTTTAAATAAAGATATTAATAATAGATTAAAAAATAATAATATATTAAAGTTCTATTAATGGAAAATGAATATTTAAATCACAGATCTGAAATAAAAAAGATTAATCAAAGAGTTAAGGAGTATCTTTGAAAAGAATAAAATTCATTCCAAATTAGAGAAAAATAATCAAAAAATACTAGAAGATAATTTCTGGCAAAATAAATTAAATTCACAAAAAATAATTAAAGAAAAAAAACTATATGAGGAGCTAATAAACTCACACGATAATTCTGTTAGGTCTTTAACTGATTTACATGAATTAAATGAATTAGCTTTAGAAGAAAAAAATCAGTCAATAATTACTGAAGTTTTAGAAAATATCAAAGAATTAAAAAAGTTAGCAAAAAAAAATGAAACAAAATGTTTTCTATCAAACGAAACCGACATTTTTGATAGTTACATAGAAATTCACGCAGGTGCAGGAGGAACTGAAAGTCAAGACTGGGCTGAAATGCTAAGAAGAATGTATTTAAAATGGTCTGTTATTAAAGGTTTTAAATCACAGCTAATAAGTGAGCATAAGGGTGATGAGGCTGGTATAAAATCATCAACAATAAAAATTGAGGGAGATTATGTTTTTGGATGGTTAAAATCTGAATCTGGCATACATAGATTGGTTAGGATTTCCCCATTTGATTCAGGTGCGAGACGACATACAAGTTTTGCCAGTGTATGGATTTATCCTGTTGTTGATGAAAATATTGATATTGAAATTATAGAAAAAGATTTAAGAATTGATACGTACAGATCTAGTGGAGCGGGTGGTCAACATGTAAACACAACAGATAGTGCCGTTAGAATTACACACTTACCATCTAAAATAGTTGTTCAATGTCAAAACGAAAGGTCGCAACATAAAAATAAAGATACTTGTATGAATATGCTTAGAGCACGTCTTTATGATTTTGAAATGAAAAAAAGAGAAAAAGAAAGTCAAACAGTTGAATCATCTAAATCAGAAATAGGTTGGGGGCATCAAATTAGATCATACGTACTACATCCTTATAGAATGGTTAAAGATAATCGAACTAGCTTTGAGAGTTCAAATCCTGATAAGATATTAAATGGCGAAATAGACGACTTTTTAGAAAGTTCACTGTATAAAGTCAAATAATTATGAAAATAATTAAAATTTTATTAATAACATTTTTAGTTTTAATTTTAGCAATTTTTTATTTAAGCATTTTTGGAATAAAAACTGATAAATTCAACAATCTAATTAACAATAATATTTTAAAAATTAATAAAAAAATTAACTTAAGTTTAAGTGATGTAAGCTATTTATTAAATCCATATAATTTTACTGTAAATATAAAGACTAAAAATCCCAAGATATTATTAGGAGGTAGGAGTTTAGAGATAAAAAATATTAAGACGAATGTAGCATTAAAATCTTTAATTAATAATCAATTTTCAATTGATGACCTACAAATTACAACAAAAGAGATTAAACTTAATGATATAATTGCATTAGCAAGGTTATTTCAAAATTCTCCACAACTTTTTGTTTTAGACACAGTTATAAAAGATGGAATTGTAACCGCAAACATTAATTTAAAATTTGATAAAAATGGAAAGATAAAAGAAAATTATAAAGTTGAAGGTTCTATTAAAAAAGTGAAATTAAATATTCTAAATAAAATTAAATTACAAAATTTCAATTTTAACTTTAATATCGATAAAAGCGTCTATTCATTGAAACAAATAAATGTGGAGCTTAATAATATAAAGATAAACTCACCATTAATTAAAATTAAAAAAAAAAAAATTTATTTTTTGTTAATGGAAAATTTCTACATGATAGAAAAAACTTTGAGATTGAAGAGTTAAAGCAAATTTTTAACAATTTACCTAACGATATGGATATAAAAAAAATTGAATTTAGCTCAAAGAATAACTTTTCTTTTAATGTTGGTAAAAATTTAAAAATTGATAACTTTAAAGTTGAATCAATTATTGATTTAAATCAACTAATTTTTAACCAAAAAAATTTAAAATTAAAGCCATATTTACCAAACTATATTGGAGAAATAAAATTAAAAGAACATAAGGTTATTATTAATTATAAAAACAATAAACTTGATATAAGTGGAAAAGGAAATATCATATTACAAGATAAATTGGATAACTTATCCTACCAAATAATTAAAAATAACAGCAACTTTTCATTTAATTCATTAATAAATCTTAAGAATAATTCACTATTAATCGAGCCCTTGGATTATGAAAAGAAAGAAGGTTTAAGTTCTTTAATTTCAATAAAAGGAAATTTTAAAAAGGATAATAAGCTAAGACTTGATTTAATTAGTTTAAAACAGAAAGATAATTCAATTTCAGTTGAAGGTTTAAATTTTAATAAAGATTTTAAAATTATAGGTATAGAAGCTTTTAATATTAATTATAAAAATAATAAAAAAATTTTGAATAATCTTAACTTAAAAAAAGATAATTCAAATTTTATTATAGAAGGTGAGAGTTTTGATGCTTCTAGAATAATTAATAATATTATGGATAGTGATGAAGAAAGCTCACATATTTTTGAGAATCTAAACTCGAAAATTAATATTAGAATAAAAAAAACTTATATTGATGAGATTAATTATATGAATGATCTTTATGGGGATATAAGTTTTAATAATAATAAAATAAATGATTTAACAATAGAATCTACTTTTCCAAATCAGAAGAAAATTAATCTATCTATTAAAATTAATAATAACTCAGAAACTATAACAAAATTATTTTCCGCTTACCCGAAGCCTCTAATTAAAAGATATGATTTTATTAAAGGATTTGAAGAAGGATACTTGGATTTTTACTCCTCTAAGAAAGGTAGTGTCTCTAATTCAGTGCTAATTATTGATAACTTTAAAGTTAAAGAAGTACCTGTCTTTGCTAAACTTTTAAGCTTGGCTTCATTACAGGGAATAGCTGACCTTTTAACAGGTGAGGGTATAAGGTTTACTGATTTTGAAATGAATTTTTCAAATCAAAAGGGTCTTACAACAATTGAAGAAATGTATGCGATTGGCCCTGCTGTTTCTATATTAATGAATGGGTATATTGAAACTAGGAAGTTAGTAAGTTTGAGAGGAACGTTAGTACCAGCCACAACAATAAACAAGTCTATAGCCTCAATACCCTTATTGGGTAAAATTTTAATTGGAGACAAGGCAGGGGAAGGTGTTTTTGGGGTTAGTTTTAAGATTAAAGGACCACCAAAAAATTTAAAAACTACAGTGAACCCTATTAAATCTTTAACACCAAGATTTATAACTAGAACTTTAGAAAAAATTAAAAAGAATTAGCTTAATTCAACCTTAATATGTCTTTTTTTACCTAAAGAGAGTTTGATTAAATTATCTTTAAACAAATCGTTGGTAATAATTAATTTTTCATCAGTGATGATTTGATTGTTTATTCTAATTCCATTTCCCTTAATCAGTCTTCTGATCTCACTCTTTGAACTCTCTAATTTAGACAAGATTATTAAGTCTATAACACTCATTTTTTCTTTAATTTTTTTTTCATCTATTAAAATAGATGGTAAGTTTTCTCCCATCGAATTATCAGCAAAAGTTTGTTTTGCTGTTTTTTCACTGTTTTTAGCTGCATGTTCACCATGCAACATTTCTGTTGCTTTATTGGCTAGTAAAATTTTTAGTTCATTAATATTATTATTTTTAATTCTTTCAATTTCATCAATATTTATATCTGTAAATATTTTAATGAATTTTAAAACATCTCTATCATCTATGTTTCTCCAAAATTGCCAATAATCATAAGGTGAAAGAAATTTTTTATCTAACCATACAGCGCCGGACTCTGTTTTGCCCATCTTAGCACCTGATGCCAATGTTATTAAGGGCGTGGTTAAACCATAGACGTGATTATTGGAATGTCTTTTTATTAAATCTACACCATTTATAATGTTACCCCACTGATCAGAGCCACCAATTTGAAGCATGCAATTTTTTGTTTTATTTAGTTCTAAAAAATCATAGGCCTGTAATATCATATAATTAAATTCCATATAGCTTAATGACTGTTCTCGTTCTAATCTTATCTTTACACTGTCAAAACTCAGCATTTTATTAATTGTAAAATGCTTTCCTATGTCTCTTAAAAAAGAAATGTAATTTAAATTTTTAAGCCAAGTATAATTATTTACAAAAATAGGTTTAGTTTTTGTATCTTTATCGTCCAAAAAATTTTTTAAAATCTTTTCTATGTTGTTGATATTTTTTTCAATTTCTTCTTCTGATAAAATTACTCTCGTCTTATCTTTACCAGAAGGATCACCAATTCTTGTTGTTCCACCTCCTAATAACACAATTGGACGATGTCCATATTTTTGTAATAATCGCAGACACATGATTTGCAGTAAACTACCAACATGAAGGCTTTCAGCCGTACAATCAAACCCTATATAGGCATTAATTTTTTTTTTATCTAATAACTTAGACAAATCCTCTTCCCCAGTACATTGGTAGAAGAAACCTCTTTCTTTAAATTCTGTTAAAAATTTATTCATAAATATGTTAACTACAATATACAATATTTATTAAAAAAAAATAAGAATGGAAAAAATTTATACATCACTAGGATTAATGAGTGGAACTTCAATGGATGGAATTGATGCTTCAATCATTAAATCAAATGGTGAAGATAAATATGAAGCAGTTTTTGATCAATATTTTAAATTTGATGAAGAATTGTATAGAGATTTGGTTTATATAAGGAATAAAATCAACTCTTCTAGAGATCTGGAGATTAACTCAGTTTTACTGGAAAACCTTGAGAGAAAAATTACATTATTTCACGCATCTATATGTAAAAAAATCATTAATGATTATTCTTTCGATATCGATTTAATAGGATTCCATGGACAGACTATATTTCATAACGCAAATGAAAAAATTTCGAGACAACTTGGTGATGCTTATTTATTATCAAACTTATTAAAGAAAAAAGTTATCTATAACTTCAGAGAAAATGATATGATTAATGGGGGGCAGGGGGCACCTTTAGCACCTATTTTTCACTTACTGTTAATTAACCAAAATCAAATTAATTTGCCCGCATGTATTTTAAATATTGGGGGTATAGCCAATATAACGATAATTTCTTCCAGGGATCTTAAGGATTTAAGAAGTTATGACATTGGACCAGGCAACTGTTTATTGGATGAGTGGGTAAGAAAAAATAGTGAAGAAAGATTTGATAAAAATGGTGAATTAGCTAAAGCTGGAAAAACAGATAAAATTATCTTAAATCAAGCAATTGATAACTTTAATAATATAAAAAAGAATAATAGTATTTCTTTTGATATTAAAGATTTTGACTTAAATTTTGTTCGCGGACTTTCTTTGGAAGACGGTGTTTCAACTTTAACTGATTTTACAGCCTTCTTAATTTATCAATCGATTGTTACATCAATTAATTTCGATAGAGATAAAAAATTAAATATACTTATTTGTGGGGGTGGTAGAAAAAATTCATCTTTAATTAATGGTGTTAAAGATAAACTTCCATCTAATGTGAGTCTTTGTTTAATAGATGATTATAAAATTGATGGTAATTTTGTAGAGTCACAAGCTTTTGCATATCTTGCGATTAGGTCTTTTTTAAAAAAAAAAATATCATTTCCCAAAACGACCAATGTAACAAAACCTTGTTCTGGTGGTGCTTTAATTAAAAACTATTAAAATAAAGCAGATTCTTTTTTTATATATTTATCCAAGCTTTTTATTAAAACATCTTCAGTTTTAGTAAAAAAATGATTAGCATCGTTTATTGCTTGAAAAGAAACATTAATACCTTTTTGAGCACTTAATCTTTTATTTAGATCAGTGATATACTCCAAAGGAACTAGTTCATCCTTTTTTCCATAAATCATCAAACCTGAAGTTGGACAAGGAGATAAAAATGAAAAATCATATACATTAGGTTGAGGAGATATAGCAATGAATCTGTTTATTTCAGGTCTTCTCATAAGTAGCTGCATAGCTATTAGAGATCCAAAAGAAAATCCCGAAACCCAACATTGTGAGTTATCAAAATTTTCTCTTTCTAACCAATCTAAAGCAGCAGCAGCATCTGCTAATTCACCTTGACCATTATCGAACTCTCCATCACTTTTTCCAACACCTCTAAAATTTACCCTACAAACAGAAAACTCATTTTCCATAAATGTATGAAATGTATCTACTACAACTTTATTATTCATTGTTCCTCCATATTGAGGATGAGGCTGTAACACTAACGCGATTGGTGATGTAATCTTATTACTCTTGTAATACTTGGCCTCCATTCTCCCCGCAGGTCCAGGTATAAAAACTTCTACAATTTTGTTATCCATAAGTGTTATTGATTATTATTCTCAAAAAAAATTACATCTATCATAAGTAAGCGACAATATGTTAACTTTTTTTATATGATATATACTTGACTAATTTAGTCAGGTTTGTATAAAAAGCCCATTATTAAAGGGTAAATAAATAATTAACATTAAAAGTATGAAGTTAACATCAAAAGGCAGATATGCAGTAATGGCTTTAGCTGATTTAGCTAATTTTAATAGCATAAATCCTGTATCTTTAAGGGATATATCCTTAAGGCAGGGCATATCTTTAGATTTTTTAGAACAAATATTTTCAAAGTTAAAAAAACATAATATAGTGAAAAGCACTAGAGGCGCCAATGGTGGGTATGTTTTAAACAAAGATCCTGTTCAAATTAAGCTAGCCAATATACTTAATGCTGTAGATGAAGAAGTTAAAACTGTTCAGTGTAAAAAAGAGTCAAAAAAAGGATGTAATAGTAAAACATCAAAATGCATTACTCATAATTTGTGGGATGAACTTGAAGTTCATATCAATAATTTTTTTGAACAAAAAAACTTAAAAGATCTTATTAACAATTCTTCAGAAAGTAGAAATTAAAATGGACGCAAGAGAAAAAGAAATAGAAAAATTAAAAGATTATAAATACGGTTTTTCAACAGATATTGAAAATACTCGAGCTCCGAAAGGTTTAAATGAAGAAGTAATTAAATTTATTTCAAATATTAAAAAAGAACCACAATGGATGCTTGATTGGAGACTAAAAGCATTTGAAAGGTTAAAACAATTAAAAGAACCAAACTGGCAAAAACCAAAATATCCTAAAATAGATTACCAAAATCTTTATTACTATTCTGCACCAAAAAGTATGGATGATAAACCAAAAAGTTTAGATGAGTTAGATCCAAAATTATTAGAGACTTACAATAAACTTGGAATTCCATTGCAAGAACAAGCAAGACTTAATGGAATTGCAGTTGATGCTGTATTTGATTCTGTTTCTGTTGCAACAACATTTAAGGGTGAGTTAAATAAAAAAGGAATTATTTTTTGTTCTATGTCAGAAGCGATACGAGAACACCCTGAGTTAGTAAAAAAGTATTTAGGTTCTGTAATTCCATTATCAGATCATTATTTTGCAACACTTAATTCAGCAGTCTTTACTGATGGGTCATTCGTTTATATTCCTGAAGGTGTAAGATGCCCGATGGAACTTTCTACTTATTTTAGAATTAATGCTACAGAAACAGGTCAATTTGAAAGAACTTTGATTATTGCTGATAAAGGAAGTTATGTAAGTTATTTAGAAGGGTGTACTGCACCAATGAGAGACGAAAATCAATTGCATGCTGCTAATGTAGAATTAATTGCACTAGATGATGCTGAAATTAAATATTCAACGGTTCAAAATTGGTACCCTGGAGATAAAGATGGTGTAGGAGGTATTTATAATTTTGTTACTAAAAGAGGATTATGTAAGGGCAAAAATTCAAAAATTTCATGGACACAAGTCGAGACAGGTTCAGCAATCACATGGAAGTATCCAAGTTGTATTTTAAAAGGAGATAATTCTGTTGGAGAATTTTATTCAATAGCTATCACCAATAATCATCAGAAAGCAGACACTGGTACAAAGATGATCCATCTTGGAAAAAATACAAAAAGCAAAATAATTTCTAAAGGTATATCGGCTGGTTTTGCTGATAATACATACAGAGGATTAGTGGATATCGCTAGAAATGCTGATAATGCGAGGAATTTTACTCAATGCGATTCTCTTTTGATGGGTAACAAGTGTGGAGCACATACAGTTCCATACATAAAGAATAAAAATTCTAGCTCAAATATTGAGCATGAAGCTACTACATCAAAAATTAGTGAAGAACAATTATTTTACTGTAATCAAAGAGGTTTAAATCAAGAAGAGGCTGTTAGTTTAATTGTTAATGGTTTTTGCAAAGAAGTGTTACAGCAGCTTCCAATGGAATTTGCTGTTGAAGCGCAAAAATTAGTTGGTATCAGTTTAGAAGGGAGTGTTGGTTAATGTTAACAATTAAAGATCTTAAAGCAAATATTGATAATAAAGAAATATTAAAAGGATTAAATTTAGAAATTAAGCCAGGGGAAGTGCATGCGATTATGGGACCGAATGGATCTGGTAAAAGCACTCTATCAAATGTTCTTTCAGGGAAAAAAGGTTACACAGTAACTGGCGAAGTAAAGTATTTTAATGAAAATCTTTTAGATTTAGAGATTGAAGAAAGAGCTCATAAAGGAATATTTTTAGCATTCCAATATCCACTGGAAATACCAGGAGTTAATACCAATATATTCTTAAAAACATCTCTAAATGCAATTAAAAAAGCTAAAGGTGAAAAAGAATTAGATGCCATTGAATTCTTAAAATTAGTTAAACAAAAAGCAGGCGAATTAAAATTTGATGAAAAAATATTAAGCAGACAATTAAATGTAGGTTTTTCTGGTGGAGAAAAGAAAAAAAATGAAATACTTCAAATGTCTATATTAAACCCTAAGCTGTCTATTCTAGACGAAACAGATTCCGGACTTGATATCGATGCTTTAAAAATAGTTTCAGAAGGTGTTAATGCATTAAGGAGTAAAGAAAGTTCTTTTTTAATCATTACTCATTATCAAAGATTATTAGAATATATAAAACCAGATTTTGTGCATGTATTAATTAATGGACAAATAGTTAAATCGGGTGGGTCAGAACTTGCATTAGAACTTGAAAACAAAGGATACGAAAGTTTAAGCTAGATTATGGAACAACTAAAAGTAGATTTTAATAAAGTCATAGGAAGTTTAAAACTTTCAGAGAAAAGTATAAATTCTAGAAAAGAAAACTTTAATCAATTTGTGGAGAATGGTTTTCCAAATAAAAGAGCGGAGGATTGGAAATTTTCAGATTTGAATCAGATAATTTCTTCTAATATTGAAAATTTACGCTTCCATACCGACTTTAAGATAAGTGAGATTGATGAAACTAGCTTTATTGATGAATTTGCACATAATAAGATAATTTTTCTTAATGGAGTAATTTCAAAAGTTGATTTTAGCAATGAAGATGACACTAAAGTTTTGATAACAAGAGATTTAAATCAAAATGAAAATTCTAAAGAAGTTAATTCATTGGTTTCATTGAACAATGCTCTCATTGCCAGCTATATCAGGGTAACGGTTAAAGAAAACTATTCAATGAATGAGCCATTAATTATATACAATATTACAACCAAAGAGCTTAAATCAACAGCGATCAATTTGAAAACAGACATTGTTCTTGAAAAAAATAGTAGTTTGAAACTTATAGATTTATTTGATGATAGTTCTGAAAATAATTTTATAAATATAGTTCAAAATTTTGATATTGCACAAGATGCTATTCTTAAAAATTATAAGATTGATCATAAAAAAAATTCTAATATTAAATACTCTTATAATAATATTAATTTAGAAAAAAATAGTATTTCAGAAAACTTTATTTTTTCGACTGGGTCTAAATTTATAAAAAATGAAATTAATTGTAATTTAAATGATGAGTACAGCTCAGCATTTATTAATGGAATAATAAATTTAACAAACTCACAACATCATGAAATCAAAACCAATATTAATCATCTAGCTGAAAATACAAAAAGCTATCAATTAATTAAAAGTGTTTTAAATGAAAATGCAAAAGGTATTTATCAAGGTAAAATTTATGTAGACTCAAAAGCCCAAAAAACAAATGGGTATCAACTTAGTAAGGCTTTATTATTAAATGAGAATACTGAATTTGATGGAAAACCAGAACTTGAGATCTATGCTGATGATGTAAAATGCTCTCATGGAGCAACATCTGGAAATTTAGATGAAGATGCAATATTTTACTTGATGTCTCGTGGTTTGAGTAATCAGCAATCAAAAGAATTATTAATCAATGGTTTTTTACTTGATGCAGTAGAAAAAATTACAGATATAGAAATTAAAGATCTAATTAAAAATATGATAGGAATTACAGAATGAGTATATCAGACATAAAAAAAGAGTTTCCAATATTTAGTAACAAGATTCATAATAACGATCTTGTTTATCTTGATAGTGCTAACTCATCTCAAAAACCACAATCAGTAATTGATAGAGTTAACGAATTTTATACTAATGAATTTTCAAATACAGGCAGAAGTGTTCATTACTTAGCTGTGGCAGCAACTAATCTTTATGAAAATACACGATCTTCCGTTCAAAAATATATTAATGCCAAAGATAAAAATGAAATTGTATTTACTAAAGGTGCCACAGAAGCAATTAACCTTGTGGCTAATACTTTTGGCCAACAATATTTAGAACATGGAGACGAAATTCTTATAACTGAACTCGAACATCACTCTAATTATGTGCCATGGCACTTTTTAAGACAATCAAAAGGAATTAAGATTGAATTTGCAGAAATTAATGATGATGGGGAAATTACTCTCGAAAGTATTGAAAAAAAAATAAATCCAAAAACAAAATTAATTGCTATTACTCATTTATCTAATGTGACTGGAGCTGTTTTGCCAGTTAAAGAAATAACAGAATTAGCTCACTCAAAAGGTATCGCAGTTTTAGTTGATGGTTGTCAGGGTGCGCCACATTTAAAGTTAGATATGCAAGATATTGACTGTGATTTTTACGCTATTTCATGTCATAAAATGTATGGACCAACTGGTCTTGGAGTGCTTTATGCTAAAAAAAAATGGTTAGAACAATTACCTCCTTATCAAGGTGGTGGTGGTATGATTAATGACGTTAAAAAAGACAGTATTACTTATGGTGATTTACCAAACAAGTATGAAGCAGGAACAATGGCAACAGCACAAGTTATTGCCTTTGATCAATCTATAAAGTTTCTAGAAAAAGTTGGAATAGAAAGCATGATCAAACATGAACAAGAATTAATTGAATATGGACAAGAAATCTTAAAAAGGAACAATTCTGTTAAGTTAATAGGTAATCCTAAAAATAGAGCTGCAGTTTTATCTTTTACAATTGAAGGCGTACATCCACACGATATAGCCACTATATTAGATGAAGATGGTGTTGCTATAAGAGCTGGACACCATTGCTGTCAAATCTTACATGATAAATTAGGAATTTCAGCAAGCGCACGTGCTTCTTTAGGTGTTTATAATACAAGAGAAGATCTAGACCAACTTAATAGCTCAATAAATAATTGTAAAAAAATTTTTAATTTATAATGAATATTAAAGAACTTTATCAAGAAATTATTTTAGAACATGGAAAAAATCCACACAATTTAAGAAAGACAGAAAATTTTAACAAAGATGCAAAAGGTAATAACCCTTTATGTGGTGATAATGTTCATATATTTCTAAAATTGGATGAAGACAAAAAAGTACAAGATGTTTCATTTGAAGGAAGTGGCTGTGCAATTTCAATGGCGTCAGCATCAATCATGACTGATTTAATGAAAGGAAAAGAAGAAGCTCAAGTCAAAGAAATTGTAATTGATTTTTTGGGTATGATTAAAGAAAACCCTGAATTAAAATCAAAAAATTTGCAGGAAGATGAAAAAACTAAGTTAATGTGCTTATCTGGAGTAAAACAATATCCAATGAGAGTAAAATGTGCGACATTATCATGGCACACTTTAATTTCTGCAATTGACAAAACTCAAGAAGAAATCAATACTGAAAACTAGATAATATTATGGATTTAAGAGAACAAGTAATAGCTGAAATTAGAAAAATTTATGATCCCGAGATACCAGTTAATATTTATGAATTAGGTTTAATTTATGATGTTAAGGTAAAAGAGGATAAGGCTAAAATCATAATGACCCTAACAACACCCAACTGTCCTGTCGCTGAAAGCTTACCCCAAGAGGTTAAAGATAGTGCCATGCAAGTGGAAGGTATTAAAGAAGTTGATCTTGATTTAGTTTTTGAACCACCTTGGGAAAAGTCAATGATGTCTGAAGCAGCTAAATTGGAGTTAAATTTATAATGAATCCTATAATTAAATTAAGTGATAACGCTGCAAGTCGTATCAAAGAAATTATGTCCGGAATTGAATCAAGTTCAATTGGTGTTAGAGTTGCGGTTAAATCTGGTGGTTGTGCTGGCATGTCATATGTAATGGAATATGCTAAAGAAGTTAATCCAACTGATGAAATTATCGAAGATAAAGGCGTTAAGGTTTTTGTTGATGCCGCAGCTGTAATGTATCTACTTGGAACTGAAATGGACTATAAAAAAGAGGAGTTTTCTTCATCATTTGTATTCAATAATCCTAATGAGTCAGAGCGTTGTGGTTGTGGAGAATCTTTTAAAGTCTAATATAACAAATACGCATATCAGCATTGCAATCTATGCATATCTAGGATAATAAATAGAAATGAATAAATTTGAATTTAAAAATCTTGTTAAAAGTCTTGAAAAGTCTTTAAAAGAAAGAACATTCTTTAAAACTCTTCGAACTGAAGTAAATACTGGTGCTAATGGCACGCAGGATTATGTTGTTAAAAAAGGAATTAACAAAGATAAAATCGCAACTACTAGACAGTAATAATTTTAGCTGCTGTAATACATCTCAAACTCAACAGGATGAGGGGCATGTTCAAATCTATGTATCTCTTCAAACTTTAATGCAATGTAAGCATCAATTTGATCATCTGTAAATACACCACCTTCA
Organism: Candidatus Pelagibacter sp. Uisw_090; assembly: GCF_047717845.1. Lineage (GTDB taxonomy): Bacteria > Pseudomonadota > Alphaproteobacteria > Pelagibacterales > Pelagibacteraceae > Pelagibacter. The sequence continues at coordinate 920,063 of NZ_CP159810.1, read as the reverse complement.
GTTAAAAAATCTCTATCTTTATCTAAACTCTCCATAGCTTCTCTTAGGGAGCCACAAACAGTTGGGATATTTCTAACTTCTTCAGGAGGTAAGTCATAAAGATCTTTGTCAAAAGATTCACCTGGATGAATTTTATTTTTAATACCATCTAAACCAGCCATAAGCATAGCAGCAAAAGTTAAGTAAGGGTTTCCTGAAGCATCAGGAAATCTTATCTCACATCTAGCACCATTTTTATTTAAACTAATCGGTATTCTACAAGATGCAGATCTATTTCTTGCGGAGTAAGCTAATAGTACTGGTGCTTCAAATCCTGGGATTAATCTTTTGTAGCTATTTGTTGTTGAATTTGAAAAAGCATTAATAGCTTTTGCATGTTTTAAAATACCACCAATATAATGTAATGCTGTTTCTGATAATCCAGCATAAGCTTCACCAGAAAAAACAGGTTTATCATTTTTCCAAATTGATTGATGAATATGCATTCCAGAACCATTGTCACCGGCAACAGGCTTGGGCATAAATGTTGCTGTTTTCCCAAATGAATGAGAAACCATTTGAACTACATATTTATAAAGTTGAACATTATCAGCTGTTTCAACTAAAGTTCCAAAAACCATACCTAGCTCATGTTGACTTGGAGCAACTTCGTGATGATGTTTTTCAACCTTAACACCCACTTCTTTTAGACTTTTTAAATATTCACCTCTCATATCTTGTTCACTATCAACTGGAGGCACTGGAAAATATCCACCTTTAACTGGGGGTCTATGACCCATATTTCCATTAGCATAGGCAGTTCCAGAATTATAAGGACCTTCTTTGCTGTCTATTATGAAACCAGTATTATTTGGATCATTATTAATTCTAACATCATCAAAAACAAAAAATTCTGGTTCAGGACCAAAAAACGCTTTATCACCAACACCAGATTTTTTTAAATATTCTTCTGCTTTTTTAGCTGTTCCTCTTGGGTCTCTTTCGTAGGGGGATTTTTTAACAGCATCTAAAATATCACAAAAAAGTATCAAAGTGTTATGAGAGGTAAAAGGATCCATAACAAGTCTTGATGTATCAGGTTTTAAAATCATATCTGACTCGTTGATAGCCTTCCACCCAGCTATGGATGAACCGTCAAAAAAAACACCTTCGTTTAGCATTTCTTCATCAACAATCGTATGGTCCATAGTTAAATGCTGAAGTTTTCCTCTGGGATCAGTAAATCTTAAATCAATAAATTCTACTTCTTTATCTTTGATAAATTTTAATACATTGCTAGCAGTCATAGTTTCTCCTTTTTAAATTTTGTTGCACATTATTAACAAATTTGTTTAAAACAATATTGCTTGATTAATAAATATCACCTATGCGTTTTTTACATATGAATTACAACATTATTTGCTAAATTAGCAATCAATTGTTAGTTGAAATATGAGCTTATTAGATAAAGAACCGGTTAAAAGAGCAGAAAAATCTCTTAAAGATTTTGATAAATCTTTAGAGGTTATTATTTTAGAAAATTCAGCTAGAACTGCACAAGATGCTGCTAAAGCGTTAGAATGCAATGTTGGCGCGATTGTCAAAAGCTTACTTTTTAAAGCTGGTGATGTTTTTATTTTATGCTTAGTAGCAGGAGATAAGAGATGTTCATTAAATAAATTAAAAAAGATTAAGAATATAAAAGATATCTATATGGCTTCTCCAGAAGAAGTTAAAACTCAAACTGGCTATACAATAGGTGGCGTTTCACCAGTAGGTCATTTAAGTAAGCTAGAAATTTTTATAGATAAATCTTTAGAAAGGTTTAATGAACTATTTGCTGCAGCAGGACATCCAAACTGTGTTTTTAAGATTAATTTTAAAAATATTCAAAAAATTACAAATGGGAAAGTTGAAGATATAATTGAATGAGACAGCCTAAATTAATTGATTATATTTTATTAGTAATTTTATCTTTAATATGGGCGTCAGCTTTTTTTAACATTAAGATTGCGACAGAATCTTTTGGTCCAATTACTATTGCTTTCTTAAGGGTTTTTTTTGGATCAATTCCAGTACTATTATTATGTTTTTATAAAAAAATAAAAATAGAAGCTTTTTCGAAAGATTGGTATTGGTTTGCTATAATTGGATTTGTAAATTTGGTGCTACCTTTTTTTTTAATCGCCTATGGTGTAAAATCAGTTCAAAGTAATTTAGCAGCAATATTAATGTCTACTACACCATTAAGCTCAACTGTATTAGGACATTTTTTTACTAAAAATGAAAAATTTGACTTTATTAAAACATTTGGAATATTAATTGGTTTTTCAGGAATAGTTTATTTATTTTCAGACAATTTTTTGATTAATGATAATAATTTTTTCTCTGCATTAATGATTTTACTTGGATCAACTTGTTATGTCATAGGTGGAGTGTTAACTCTTAAAATCAGTAATAAAAAAAATGAAAATGTAACAGGGTCTATATTAATTTGGGCTATAATAATTTTGATACCCTTAGTTTCTTTTATAGAAAAACCTTGGGAAACTACACCCTCAATAGTGTCAAGTATTTCTGTAGTTTATCTTGGTTTAGTATCAACAGGTTTAGCATGGCTTCTCAGATTTAGAATTTTAAAGAACAATGGACTAATATTTCAGTCTCAAGTTTCTTACTTAATACCTATTTTTGGAATTATATTAAGTTATATATTTTTAGATGAATTAATTACTGATAAAGTTTTAACTTCACTATTGGCGGTTTTAGTTGGGCTTTATTTTGTAAAAAAAGCAGGAAATAAAAAAATTACTTAAGTTTAGCCATCTCCTTAATGTGTGATGGTCTGGTTTCACAGCAACCTCCTAAAATAGTGGCCCCAGCTTCTTTAAATTTCTTTACAAATAAAGCCATCTTTTCTGGCACTAGATCTTCTCTGTGACCCAGAAATTCATTTGGGTTTCCTGTTTTACTTTTATTAAAAGTATTTGTGTAACCAGCTGTAGGTTTTGTTGTAATAAACCCATTGAGTTTAAAGCCAAATGGAACATCTAAACTTTTTATTTCATTAATATTTTTTTCATAATTTTCTGGTGATACACAAGAAAGTATTATTCCAAGTAAACTTTTGTGATTTATTGTTGTGATAATCTCAGAAATATTTTCACCACTTGGTAACTTTACTCCCTCAGACACATGGGCACCAATTAGATAAGGTTTATTGAAACTTTTTATGGCTTCGATAGCTAATTTAAACTCTCTTACGCTACTTAATACATCAAAATAAAAAAAATCTATAAAAGGATCAAGTAATTTTGCTTGATCATAGAAATTTTCTTTAATTTCATCATTAGCTCTTGTGTCTGCTTCATAGGTTAAATATTGAGGAGGCAATCCTCCAGCAACTAAAATATGTGGATTTAAATCTTTTGCTTTTTTAGCTATTTCACCAGCTTTAGTATTTAAATACTCAAATTTATCTTCAACACCATTATCCCTTAATCTCATTCTTCTTGTGGTAAATGTTGTTGTTACAATAATCTCAGCACCTGAATTTATAAAATCTAAGTGCGTATCAAGCAAAAGCTGATGATATTTTTCCTGCAATAATGCATTAGCACTCCAGAGGGTACCATTTGCTTCTACACCTCTCGCTAATAACTCTTGACCCATTCCACCATCTAGAACTCTGGTTTCTTTGAAAAAATTTATATCCATCTTTGTTCCTTACTTTTTTAGTGCTTTAGCTTTATGCCAGGTGCACAATATAGTCCAACTACCCTTACCAATTAATTTAATGATTTCCTTTTTAGCAGTTAGTACCTGCAATATGGATCAAATCGGTTAACTATTTATATAACTAATTGAGTGATTAGCAATTATTTTTTGAATAATATTTTAGCATTAAAAGAGAAAGATCTTCTTTCACCATCTACGTTAAATGGGTAGGCTGTATGCATTAAATAATTTGGAAAAATCAATAGATCCCCTAATTTAGGGTTTAAATTATAAATACTTTTACTCAAAAAGTGTGTTTGCCCATTAATAAAATCAATAGTTCCATTAGTTTTAAACTTTTTATTTTTAACAAGTTTATTTTGATTCATATCTTTTGGGATTCTAAGATAGCCAACTCCTGACAATTGTCCCTCATGATAATGAATAGGATTATATTCATTTTTTAATTGTCTAACTACCCATAGATTAATTATTTTGATTTCTTTAATTTTTTTTACATCAGATTTATCAAGATAATTTTTGATATTTTTTATTAACTCTTTAGACAAACTCTTACTAACCAATGTTTTAGGAATCTTGATTTCATTCTTAATTTGACTTGCTAGCTTAGAGCTATAATCATTTTTTTTTGATAATTGAGACTTATCAATGTGATTATTTAATATAGTAATAATTTTTTTGGATAACTTTGTTTTTCCTATAGTTGGTCCAAAAGCTCTGAATGTTTTCATATTTTATCTATAATAATTTAATACTTGTGTTATGCAAACAACTTCAGTCCCATTCGAATAGCGACAAATATGACAAGTGCCGATGTTACTAAAGCCAACATTCTTGCAGGAAAAATTTTAAGATTTAAATAGTTTCCTAATTGACCTCCCAATAAAACTAAAAGAAATAATGGCCAATAGCTATAAATTTCATTTATTACAGAAGATTTTGTGAATTGACCAGCAAGTCCTGACATAGAATTGATTAATATAAAAAGAGATGCTGCTGTTGCAATGTTCTTAACGCTATCAACTCTGACCAATAATAGTATTGGACTTAAAAATATACCACCACCAATACCAACCACACCAGATACAAATCCAATAGATGCACCAATCAATAATGATAATATTATTGGTATCTTTTTATAAACTTCAATTTTTTGATCAAAAGATTGAAATTTCAGAAGAAGTAGAGCTCCTGCTAGTGTCAAGACGACAAAAAGTAAAATTTCAAAAACTTCTTTATCTACTGATAATGATCCACCTATGAATGCAAGAGGAACAGATGATATTAAGTATGGTGTAAGTATCTTAAGATTGATATTCCCAGCTTTAATATAGTTAATACAATTTCCTGATACGACAATAATATTACAAAAGAGGGCAATTACAGGAAAGATTAAGTAAGGAACATCCCAGATTAATAGAAGAGCTAGATAAGTAGAGCCACCCCCAAATCCAACACTTGAATATAAAGTTGCTGTTAGAAGAAATAAAAATGATAATATAATCATAATAATTATTTTAAATTTATGATTGTAAATATAGCACTTTTAACAGTTACGGACACTAGAACTTTTGAGAATGATAAGTCAGGTGCGATCTTAGTAAAAAAAATAGAGGAGGCTAAACATAAATTAATAGATAGAAAAATTTGCAAAGATAACAAAGAAGACATTATTATAATCCTTAAAGATTGGATTAATCAATCTAAAATAGACGTTGTAATTACAACAGGTGGAACAGGACTTACAGGTCGAGATATCACACCAGAGGCAGTGAATGAAATTGCTGATAAGCATATCCCAGGTTTTGGAGAGGTGTTTAGAACAATTAGTTTAAAAACGGTTGGCACTTCTGCTATTCAGTCTAGAGCGTGTGCTGTGCTAGCTAATGGTAAATATGTGTTTGCTCTACCAGGATCTTCTGGTGGTGTTACGGATGCTTGGGACGGAATTTTAAAACATCAGCTAGATATAAATCATAAACCTTGTAATTTTGTAGAACTATTTCCGAGACTTAAAGAAAAATAATTATTTTTGATATTTTTCTTTCCACTCTGGATAAGGCATTCCATAGACATGTTCGCGTGCATCAAGGTCTGAAATTTCAATACCTTTTTTCTCTGCTTCTTCTCGATACCATTTTGATAAACAGTTTCTGCAAAAACCAGCAAGGTTCATGATATCTATATTTTGAACATCTTTTCTTTCATCTAAATGCTTAAGTAATCTCTCAAAAGTAGAAGACTGTAATTCTTTTTTTGTATTTTCATTCATGGTTAAATTATTAGACACATTTCAATTAAGCACAAGATGTAGGGTTTTATTCAATCTTGAGTAGAAATTTAATAATATAATACATAGACCTTAATATTAAATTTTGTTTAAATATTGGATGGCTACTACAAAGAAAAAAACAGCCAAAAAGTCTAAACGTAAAGCCAAAAAAAAAATTAAGAAAAACTTGGTCAAACGATCACCTAAAAATATTAAAAAAGTTAAAAAGAAAAAGGGTGTGACCAAAAAGAAGTTACGTAAGCCATCAAAAAAAAATAAGCTAAAGAATAATAATAAGAGAGAGAGGATAAAAATGAGCACAGAAACAGTAAAAGGTGGACGATCTCCGTTACTAGATACGTCCCACTTAAAAGTTAAATTTCCATTTAAAGAAAAATATGGAAATTTTATAGGAGGAAAATTCGTTGAACCAAAATCGGGAAAATATTTTGACAACGTAAGTCCAATCAATAATGAAGTTATATGTTCTGTTCCAAGATCAGATGCAAAAGATGTTGAAGCTGCTTTGGATGCTGCACATGCTGCTTTTCCTGCTTGGGGAATTACATCAATAACTGAAAGATCTAACATTCTACTTAAAATAGCTGATGTTATTGAAAAAAACCTTGAGCTTTTAGCTACTGCTGAATGTCTAGATAATGGAAAGCCAATCAGAGAATGTATGGCAGCTGATTTACCATTAGTTGTTGATCATTGGAGATATTTTGCTGGAGCCATAAGAGCAGAAGAAGGTTCTGTTTCAGAGATAAGTAACAGTGAATATTCTTATCATATACCTGAGCCACTTGGTGTAGTTGCACAAATTATACCTTGGAACTTCCCGTTATTAATGGCAACATGGAAACTTGCACCAGCACTTGCTGCAGGAAACTGTGTAGTTTTAAAACCAGCTGAACAAACACCAGCATCAATCTTACTATTAATGGAATTAATTGGGGATCTATTACCTCCAGGAGTTCTTAATGTTGTAAGTGGTTTTGGTCTTGAAGCAGGTAAGCCATTAGCTTCATCTAAAAGAATCAGAAAGATTGCTTTTACGGGTGAGACAACAACTGGACGTTTGATTATGCAGTATGCTGCTCAAAATTTAATTCCAATAACTTTAGAATTAGGTGGAAAATCTCCAAATGTTTTCTTTGAAGATGTCATGGATCAAGATGATGAATTCTTTGATAAATGTCTCGAGGGTTTTACAATGTTTGCTCTTAATCAGGGAGAAGTTTGTACTTGTCCTAGTAGAGCTTTAATTCAAGAATCTATCTATGATAAATTTATGGAAAGAGCTATCGCTAGAACAAAAGCTGTAACACAAGATAACCCTTTAAAAATGGAAACCATGATTGGTGCTCAAGTATCATTAGAGCAAATGGAGAAAATAAAATCTTACTTAGATTTAGGTAAGAAAGAGGGTGCTAAAGTTCTATGTGGAGGTGAAGTTGCTAACTTAAACAGTGGTTTGGAAAAAGGTAATTATATCCAACCTACTATTTTTGAAGGTGATAACTCTATGAGAGTTTTCCAAGAAGAAATTTTTGGTCCAGTTGTATCAGTTACTAAATTTAAAGATGAAGCGCATGCATTAGAAATTGCAAATGATACTCTTTATGGTTTAGGAGCAGGTGTTTGGACTAGAAATGGAAATATTGCTTATAGAATGGGAAGAGGGATCCAAGCAGGAAGAGTTTGGACTAACTGTTACCATGCTTATCCAGCTCATGCTGCTTTTGGAGGTTATAAACAATCTGGAATTGGTAGAGAAACACATAAAATGATGCTTGATCATTATAGACAGGTGAAAAACTTACACGTGTCATACAGTGAGAAAAAATTAGGCTTCTTTTAACAGATATATTATGATGGCCTGTATTAAACTACAGGCCATATAACTATGAAAGTTTCAGCAACACCATTAGCGTTAGAGTTAATTGAAGATCTAAAGAAAGATCATGGTAAAGAATTGCTTTTTCATCAATCTGGTGGATGTTGTGATGGTAGTGCCCCGATGTGTTATCCAGTTAAAGAATTTCTTATAAGCGATGATGATGTTTTAATTGGTAAAATTGGAGGTGTTCCTTTTTATATAAGCGAAACCCAACATGAAGCATGGAAAAATACAGATTTAATTATTGATTGCATTAAAGGAATGGGTGGAATGTTTTCACTTGATAATGGAACTGGCAGAAGATTTTTAACAAGATCAGAGATTTGTGTTCCTGAAAAAAAATTAATTAATTAATTAAATTTCATTTTAACTCTTAGCGTAAGTAAAATTACAATAATAATAAGATAGATTAAGGGTTCAACTGTAACTACTTTAACTAACCATAAATAGTGAATAATTCCCAATAAAGAAATTATATAAATAAGTTTGTGTAGTTTTTTCCACTTATCTCTTAACAACCTTATCATTCTTTTAGATGAAGTAAGAGCAAGTGGCACTAATAAAAGCCAAGCTAAAAATCCAGCAAATATAAATTTTTTTTTAATAATATCATCACTAATACTAGACCAATCAAAGCGATAATCTATTCCTACATAAGTCATCATATGCGCTGATGCATAAAAAAATACAAACAAGCCAAACATTCTTCTATAGCTAATCCAGAAATTTAATTTAGTAAACTTTTGTAAAGGAGTCATTGCAAGTGTGATTATAATAAAACGAAGTGTCCAATTACCAGTTACATGTGTAATTTCTTTTACAGGTTCTGGACCTAACTGGTTAAAGATAATTTGATAAAAAATAATTAATATTGGTAGTAAAGATAAAAAAAAAATTGGTATTTTTATATATTTTTGCATATTTTATAAAAAAATTTTATGTATTTAAAAGTTTTTCTTTAAATCCATACCTGAATATAAATTTGCAACTTCATCACCATACCCATTAAACATTTCTGTTTCAATTCTGGGGGACAAAATACCTTCACCTATGACACGTTCTGTTGCTTGTGACCATCTAGGATGCGAAACATTTGGGTTAACATTTGAATAAAAACCATATTCTCTTGGGGACGATCTCATCCAAGATGAAGTAGGCATTTTTTTAACTAATTTTATTTTAACAATTGCTTTTGCACTTTTAAAACCATATTTCCATGGAACAAAAATTCTCAATGGAGCGCCATTTTGGTTGGGTAATGCCTTTCCATAAAGCCCAGTGACAACTGTTGTTATAGGATGCATAGCTTCGTCAATTCTTAATCCTTCTCTATAGGGCCAATTTAAAACTGGATATCTCTGGCCTTTCATTTGTTCAGGGTCATAAACACTTTCAAATTCAACAAATTTTGCAGTATTTTTAATAGATACTTTACTAAGTAATTTGCTCAGAGAAAATCCCATCCAAGGAATAACCATAGACCAACCTTCAACACATCTAAGTTTGTAAATTCTTTCTTCAGAAGGAAATAAAGAAATTATTTCTTCAGCTGAAAGTGTAATTGGATTGTCTACTTCACCTTCAATGGTAACACTCCAAGGTTTAGTAATAAATTCTTGTGAATTTTTGAAAGGATCACCTTTTCCAGTCCCAAACTCATAATAATTGTTGTATCTTGTTATATCCTCATATGAAGTTAGTTCATTTTTATTTTGTGAATAAGCATTGTTTAAAAACGGTATACTACTTAAGGATAATGAACCTACACCTAAGCCAATCGATTTAATAAACTTTCTTCTTTTATTGTATATTTGTTCAGGTGTTATTTCTGAATGTTTATATTTTTTCATTTTTAATAGGATTACCTTTTAGCCACTCACTTTGTTCATTTTTATAATGTTCTTTTTTCCATATAGGAGATCTTTTTTTAATTTCTTCAATAATATATCTAGATAATACATAGGTTTCATCTCTATGTTTGCAAGCAACTGCAATAATTATACTAGTTTCACCTAGTCCTACATAACCTTTAATATGTTCTATAAATACTGCTTTATCGATAATTTTTAATTTTACAGTGGTTTCTTTATAAATTTCATCAAAGCTTTTTAATACTAATTCGTCATGACTATCATAAGTTATTCCAACAACTTCTTTATTTTCATTAATATTTCTAACCGTACCATTAAAAATAATGGATGCACCATATGATGAAGATTTTATAAATGCTTCTGCTACAGAAGTTTTTATTTTGTTTTTTTTAATATCTATTATTTTTGTATGTAGCATCAACCACCACCTATTGGAGGTATAATCCCAATTTTTTGATCTTTTATAATTTTAAAGTCATCACTAACAATATTATTATCTTCTGAGCAAAAAACAGAATTTTTTACAATTTTAATAAAACTTTCATTACCCTTAAAGTTTTTATCTAAATAATTAATTACCTCTTTCCTAAAATCTTTAATTTCAATCTTTTGTTTAATGTCAAATTCTAAGAACTCTTTATTACTAAAATCTCTACTTGCTCCAAATAGTTCAAGCTTAATTTTCATGTTTAAAAAATATCTTTTAAAAATTCTGGTAAGCCATCAGGATTAGTCCATAAACCACTTTTTCCACCTTCTTTAATTAGTAATTTAACATTATCAATTCTAAGATGTGGATTTACAATTTTACTTAGATCATAAATAGTTATTAGTGCAGTATTAACACCCATAATAGCTTCCATTTCTACCCCAGTTTTTGCAACAGCAGACACAACGCAAAAAACCTCTAATGAAGCATCATCATCATGCATGATAATTTTAGTTGCTGTATGATCTATTGGAAGTGGATGGCATAGTGGAATCAATTCACTAGTTTTTTTAACACCTAAGACTGCTGATACCTCAGCTAAAGTGATCGGATCACCTTTAGGCATTTCTTTATCTTTAATTAGGTCAAAAACTTCTTTTCCTACATAAATTTTACCAGAAGCCAATGCTCTTCTAAATGTTTCTTTTTTTGATGATACATCAACCATATTAAAAGAATTTTTTTTAAAAATTTCCTTAGCCCAATCTTTTAATTTTTCTTCATTTATCACTTTTAAGTTTTCCATTTATCCTCCAGTACTTGATAAATTTGGAGTAATTCCAGTATCTCCAAGCTCTAAATAATGTGACTCTTTTTTAAGGTGCAATTGCTTTATAATAAGATCCACAAGTTCATCTTTTTGAGTATCATCTTGCAATAAATGTCTAATACTAATTCCAGTATTACCAAACAAACATAATCTCAAATCACCTCTTGAGGTAATTCGCAATCTGTTACATGTTTGACAAAAATCCTTAGAGTAGGGTGCAATTAAACCAAATTTACCTTTAAATTCTGGATGTATAAAATTTAGTGAAGGGCCTGCATCTTTTCCATAAGTTTGTGGTATCCAGTTATTTTTTTCTAAAAAATCTTTAAATATTTTAGAGGAAACATGATTCTTTTTAAAATACTCTAAATTATCACCTGTTTGCATCAATTCTATAAATCTAAAGTCAATTTTGTTATTTTTTATAAAATTTCCAAATTTTTTAAACTCATCCTGGGTATCATTAATATCTTTAAGTAAAACAGCATTAATTTTTATATTCTTGAAATTTAATCTTTGTAAAATCTTTATACCTTCTAAAATTTCTTCAAGCCTGTCATGTCCTGTTAGTTTTTTAAAAGTTTCTCTATTTAAACTGTCTATACTAATATTTATTCCATCCAAACCAGCTTCAAATAATTGTTCTGCTATTTTGTCCAAACGGTAACCATTAGTTGTCATTGTTACTTTGGGTATATTTGAATTTTGCTTCATATCTTTAAGAATATTAAAAAAGTCTTTTCTAACTGTTGGTTCTCCACCAGTTAATCTAATTTTACAAACACCTAATTCAGATAACGCTTTTGTTAATCTAGATATTTCTTCTGCAGACATAAAACTTCTCGTGTCTCCAGGTGTCTTTTTATACCCTTGTGGTAGACAATAGGTGCAACTGTAATTACATACATCTGTAATTGATAATCTTATGTAGGGGAATTTTCTTCCAAAAGTATCACTTAATGTTTTCATCTTATTTTTATTACATTATATTATAATAATAATATATGAGCAAAATTATTACCCAAGCAGAAGTAAATCTATTTAAAAAAGATGGTGCAGTCTTGATTAAAGGCAAATTTGATAACGCATGGATTGAAAAGTTAAAAAAAGGAATTAAAAAAGGTAAAGAAAGTCCTAGCCCAAGATTTGTAAATCACACAAAAAACCAAAAACTACCAGGATATTATGAAGATTTTTGGACTTGGAATTTACATGAGGAATTTAAAGATTTTGTATTTAATTCACCAACACCCAAAATCGCAGGCAGAACTTTTAGAAGCCCAAAAAATTAATTTAGTAATGGATAATTGGTTTTTTAGGGAAGCGGGATCAAAGTCATCACCACCTTTTCATCATGATATATCATATTTCGATTTTGAAGGATCTATGTGTGTATTGTGGATACCGCTTGAATCAGTTAAAAAAGAAGATGGTATAGCATGGGTTAAAGGATCCCATTTATGGGATAAGCTATTTTTAAGAACAAGATTTAATGATGGCCATGAAGTTGATGGCAAGGTTGGAGTTGTTAATGGAAAAAAATATGAATTAACTCCTAACATATTAGAAAATAAAGATGATTATGAATTTTTACAATGGGATCTGGAAGTTGGTGACTGTATTTATTTTGATATTAGAACATTACATGGAGGATTAAATATTATTACACCTAAAAAAAATGTTCATAGATACACATTAAGAATGGCAAAAGAAAACTCTAAAATTATTTATAGAGGAAATTGGGCTAGAGAAGAAAGAGCTATTATGGAAGATAATGGTTATAAAAATGGTGATGATTTATCTGGAAAAATGTTTCCAACTTTATTTGAAACTAGCTAACTCCCAGTTTTTTGAACTGGAAGTTAACATAAATTATTAACCAGCAGGCTTATAGCCAGCCATAGCTTTAGCAGCAAGCTCTGCTGCTTTATTCATATCCATCTCCTCGAGTATAACCATATTTTCTACTGTTCCACTAGCTTCAACAGCTAATTTTATACCAGCAAAATTTTCATAAGGCATGTCTCCTGAAGTGACTGCAACGAAATCATAAGGACCTCTCGTAATATAAAAAGATTCAAAAGTTCCACCTACTGCTTCAGTTAATGCTTTTACAGCAATTGATCTATCTTGCTTAGGGTCTTTCATAAAACCTTGGAAGGCCTTTGCTGTATAATTACCCATTACAATATATTTTTTCATAAGTTTCTCCTTTATTAATTTGTAAGATTAAAACATATTTGCTAAAAATTTGAATAATTATTTTTTAAAATCAACTCAAGGTTTAGCAAATTATGTACGAAAAATTTGGACAATTTATCGATGGCAATTGGTCGCCCTCTTCTAACAAGGAAACTTATGAAGTTATCAATCCTGCAACAGAAGAAGTTTTAGGCCATGCATCAAAAGCAACACCTGCTGATGTTGACAGAGCATTAAAATCAGCTGAAAAAGGATTACAAGTTTGGAAAAAGATAACACCGTGGGAAAGATCTTATATTCTAAGACGTATAGCAGACAAACTTCGAGAAAAAAAAGATGTTCTGGCAAAATGGATGACTTTAGAAAATGGCAAACCTTTAGTCGAAGGTGTTGGTGAAACAAATGGTGCAGCAGATATTTTTGAATGGAACGCTGAGGAGACAAAGAGAATTTTTGGTCAAACTATTGAAAGCAGGTTTGAAGACACAAGAGTACATGTTTATTATCAACCAGTTGGAGTTGTAGCTGCATTATCACCGTGGAATTTTCCACTTATTTTAGCAGCAAGAAAAATATCAACAGCACTTGCTGCGGGTTGTTCGGTAATTATTAAACCCGATACAATCACACCTGGTGTAGTGATGGAGTTGGTTGATATTTGTAGAGAATGTGGAGTTCCACCAGGAGCGGTCAACCTTTTATCAGGTGATCCTCCAAGTATAGCTTCTCAATTAATTCAATCAGATATAATTAAAAAAATTTCAATAACTGGATCTGTAAGAGTTGGAAAGCTGATTTTAAAACAAGCAGCTGATAAGGTTCAAAGAGTAACAATGGAATTAAGTGGCCATTCTCCCTTTATAGTTTTCGATGATGCTGATATAAAAAAGGCAACAGATATGGCTATTGCTGCAAAATTTAGAAACAATGGTCAAGTTTGTATTTCTCCTAATAGATTTTATATTCATGAAAGTAAAAAAGAAGAATTTATAAATTTATTTATCGAAAAAACTAAAAAGTTAAAAATTGGTAATGGCATAGATCCAGACACTCAATTAGGCCCATTAACAACTCAAAAAAGATTGGAAGAAATTGAAGAGTTGGTTGAGAAAACTAAACAAGAAGGAGCTAAAATTTTATTGGGTGGAAAAAGACCAGCAGGCTTTAATAAAGGTTTTTATTATGAGCCAACAGTTTTTGATGATGTAAAAGATGATTTTACTATTATGAAACAAGAACCATTTGGACCATTAGTTCCGATATTGTCATTTAAATCTTTTGATGAAGTTATTGAAAGAGCCAATGATAATGATCTTGGTTTATGCAGTTATGTTTGTACTAATTCTATGGAAACAGCTCATCTGGCATCTGAAAGATTAGAAACAGGATCTGTAGCAGTTAATACAGGAGTTGTTGCAATTGCTGAGGCACCATTTGGTGGAATTAAACAAAGTGGATATGGAAGAGAAGGTGGATCAATGGCCATCAAAGATTATCTTAATGTTAAATATACTCACATAGGCATCAAAGGCTAACACTTATGCAAATTGGGTTTATAGGAATTGGTCTTATGGGGTTTCCCATGGCAAAAAACTTAATTAAATCTGGTTATAAATTAAAAGCATTTAATAGATCTCAAGATAAAGCTGAAAGATTAAAAGATTTTGGAGCAGAAATATCTGTATCCATCAAAGATGTTGTTACCAGTTCTGATGTAATTATTACAATGCTCACAGATGATGTTGCAGTTGAGAAAGTAATAATTAGTGATGAGTTTATAAAAAATATTAAACCTAATGCCACTGTAATAGATATGAGCTCTATTAACCCTGTGTTATCAAAAAAATGTGCAAAATTGTTAAAAGAAAAAAAAATTAACTACCTAGATGCACCGGTATCTGGTGGAACAATTGGAGCAGAAGAGGCTTCTTTAGCTATCATGGTGGGCGGTGATGAAAAAACATTTAATGAATGTGTAGATCTACTTAAAATATTAGGAAACCCAACATTAGTAGGCCCAGTATCTTCTGGCCAAATATCTAAATTAGCTAATCAAATTATCGTGGGTGTAACCATCGGTGCTGTAGCGGAGGCTATCACTTTATGTGAAAAATCTGGCACCAACCCAAGTAAAATGATTGAAGCTTTATCAGGAGGATGGGCTGATAGTAAAATATTACAAACTCATGGAAAAAGAATGATTAATAAAGATTTCTCACCCAAAGGAAAAACCACAACTCAGTTAAAAGATATGACTAATATCATTAATGCTGGAAAAGCTGTTGAAACTCATTTGCCTATTTCTAGTTTAATTAAAGAAATGTATAAAGAACTTGTAACAGATGGACATGGCAATACAGATCATAGCTCTTTATATAATGTGATTGAAAAAATGAATAAAAAATGAAATTTTTAAGAATTGGAAAAGAAGGTCAAGAAATTCCTGTAGCACTAGATAAAGATGGAAAATATAGAAATTTATCATCGATTATTAAAGATTTAAATCCTGAAAGTATCAATTTTGAAACTCTAGATAAGATTAAAGATATAGATTTAGAGAGCTTGGAAGAGATAAGTCAAAATGAAAGAATAGGGTCTTGTATTTCTAAACCAGGAAATTTTTTTGCAATCGGTTTAAATTATGCTGAACATGCAAAAGAGACAGGTGCAAAAACACCAGAGAATCCAGTTCTATTCAATAAGTCAGTTCATTCTATAGTTGGACCAAACGATAATGTGATTATACCCAAGGATTCAAAAAAATTAGATCATGAAGTTGAAATTGCTTTTGTTATAGGGAAAAAAGCAAAAAGAGTTTTAGAAAAAGATGCACAAGATTATATTTTCGGATACTGTATTTGTAACGATATCAGTGAACGTGAATGGCAAAAAGAAAAAGGTGGTCAGTGGGTTAAGGGTAAATCTGGTGATACATTTGGACCTTTAGGACCTTATTTAGTGACCAAAGATGAAATCAAAGATGTTAATAATTTGAACTTAACATTAGATGTTAATAGTAATAGACATCAAACAGGCAACACTAAACAAATGATTTTTAATTTTAACATTTTAATAGCACATATTACAAGTTTCATAACTTTAATGCCTGGTGATATTATTACTACTGGCACTCCTCCTGGAGTTGGTCTCGGAATGAATCCTCCTGTTTTTTTAAAAGATGGGGATAACATGGAACTATCAATTGATAATCTTGGAAGACAAAACATAAAAGTGTTAGCAGAATAATATTTAATGTTAGAATTATTTATTGCATTTGGAGCAGGATTAATTAGTTTTTTATCTCCATGTGTTTTACCACTAATACCTGGTTATGTTTCTTTTATTACTGGCAACACCTTAAATGAAATTTTAGAAAAAAAGAAAATTGATTTATTACCATTGATTTTTTTTTCATTAGGTTTTTCTTTTGTATTTATTATCTTTGGTGCAACTGCTTCCTTCTTAGGACAAATTCTTTTACAAAATTCTCAAATATTAAGAACCATTGCAGGAATTATAATAATCATATTTTCACTTCAGTTAATTGGCGTTTTAAATATTAAATTTCTTAATGTAGAAAAAAAATTTTATACAAAAAAATCAAATAATATTTTCTTTGTATTTATTGTGGGAATGGCATTTGGCTTTGGATGGACACCATGCATTGGTCCTATTTTAGGGTCAATTCTTGCTTTAGCTTCTACAGAGGAAACTATTTACAAAGCAATTTTACTTTTAAGTTTTTACTCACTTGGATTAGCGATACCTTTTATTCTATCAGGTTATTTGATGCAAAAGTTTTTACTATTTTCAAAAAATTTCAAAAGAAATATTAATTTAGTTACAAAAGGAGGGGGTATAATTCTTTTAATCACAGGAATTTTAATTTTAACAAATCAATTACAAGTTCTGGGTTATTATATTCTAAATTATTTACCTTTTTTGCAAAATTTCGGTTAGAAACTATTAAAAGTAATTAATTCATGAAAATATATCAAATTGATACAAGTGCTAGAAAAGAAGGTTCTACTTCAAGAGCTTTAGCAAAAAAATTATTAGATAAAATAAAAAAACCAGAAGATCAGGTTGTTTATCGAGATCTTAATGATGAAATGATCTTTATCTCTAACTTAACAGAGTCTGGAATGAAAATTCCTGAAGGTGAGCAAACAGAACAACATAAGAAGATGTTTGAAATGTCAGACAAACTAGTTATGGAATTAAAAGAAAGTGACACAATTATTATATCTGTACCAATTTATAATTTTGGTCCACCGGCAACATTAAAAGCCTGGGCGGATTTAGCTGCAAGAGTTAAAGAGACATTTAAATACAATGAAGATGGAAGCAGGGTAGGTTTGCTTGAAGACAAACAAGTTTATCTCATAATCACATCTGGCGGCACAAAGATTAATAGTAAAGATGACTTTTTAACACCTTGGCTAACTCATGTTTTAAATTTTTTTGGTATAAAAAAAATAGATATTATTGCTGCTGATCAATTGGCCATAGATTATGAAAAATCAATTAAAGAAGCAGAAAATCAAATTGAGAATATAATTTAATGAGCTTATTAAGTGTGAAAGAGTACAAGCTATATTCTAATTTTTTAAACACCTTGGCAAAAGAATTAAATAAATTTTATTACTCAAAACTTAATAAAACTTTTAAGATATCAAACAAGCTCAAAGGCAAAGGGTATGATCCTGTTACAACATCTGACAAAGCATTTGAAAAATTTATTAGATTAAAAATTAAAAAAAAATTTCCAAGTCATCAAGTTATAGGTGAAGAATTTGGTCACAAAAAATCAACTAGTGATTACACATGGGTCATAGACCCAATTGATGGAACAAGATCATTTGTAATAGGCAATCCAACGTGGAGTAATTTAATATCTTTAAATTTTAAAGGTAACCCTGTTGTAGGATTAGCAAACTTTCCAATACTAAATAAATACTATTTAAATTTTGATAATAAAAACTCTTTTGTTTTTGAAAAGGGTAAAAAAAGAAAAATCTCTGTTTCAAAAAATATACCATTTAGTCAGGTAAAAGTATCAGGAGCATTTCATGGAGCGATCTCTCTTAAACAGCAAATGTCAATTCCTAAAGTTTTAAGACTAATGCAATTTCCAACTGCGGATGCGTTAAGTTATTCCCATTTATGTGAGGGAAAAATTGATGTTGTCTTTCAAACAACTAATAAAATTTGGGATATCCACCCACTGATGCCAATTATAAAAGCTGCAGGAGGTATTGTAACAACTTGGGATAATAGAGATGCAGTTAATGCTGGAAGTATTTTAGTTTCAGCTAATCAATCTATTCATAATAAAATGCTTAAACTTTTAAAGCCAGTTTCAAAATAAATGCATACAAGAGCTAAAAAAATATTAGATTTTTGGTTTAAAGAAACTCCACCAAAAAAAAGATTTCAAAAACATAAAGATTTTGATGCACTAATAAGAAAAAATTTTCTAAAAGATTATGAGTTAGCAGCTTCAAATGAGTATGATGATTGGCAAGATAGCCCCCTTGGTTCTTTAGCTCTAGTTATTTTATTTGATCAATTTTCAAGAAATATGTTTAGAGATGACCCAAAAGCCTTTAGCCAAGATCATAAAGCAAGGTTGATAGTTAACGATTCTGTTTATGCTGGATTTTTAGATAAAATGGATCAAGATCAAAGATTGTTTATGATACTACCACTCATTCATAGTGAGGAGGTCACAGACCATGATATGTCCTACTATTTATTAGATAAATTTTTAAAAGATCATTCAGATTTAATTTCTATTAAAAAATCTTGGAAAGATCACACATTAGTAATTAAGAGATTTCACAGATATCCTCATCGAAACACAGTGCTAGGAAGAACATCTACCTTTGAAGAGAAAGAGTTTCTAGCCCAACCAAATTCATCTTGGTAAAATGCTCACTAAGTGAATAGATAAAATAAGATATTTAATATTAGCATTGCTGTAGTGACAATTTGTCATTTTAATATTGAAATTTGCTGTCTATAAGGAGCGCATAGAATTTAAAAATTAACATTATCTTCTCTCTCTATTAGATAGTTAATATTAGCTTCCCTCGAAAGAGGGAAGTTTCTTATTGTCATCATCTCTACTGAATAATATAAATTTTAAATGAATTTCAAATTTGTTTATAAAATATGCACCAAATCTGAATGGCATAAAATTAAGATTAAAGGTCAATTAACTGGTTCTAAAAAAGATTTAGAAGATGGTTACATTCATTTTTCTGGTGATGATCAAATTGCTGGAACTCTTAAAAAATTTTACCAAAATCAAAAAGATTTAATTTTATTAAAGATAGACACTTTAAAACTAGATCATTTAGTTTGGGAACAAGCTTCAGATGGAACTATGTTTCCACATTTATACTCACCATTAGAAATTTCTAACGTTGTTGATGAATTTGATATTACTTTAGATGATGATGGTACTCACGTTTTGCCATCTATTTTTTAACTTTTTTTTAAGGGGTTCACCCTTTCGGAAAGCCCAAAAGAGTTCCCCTGTAAGTTAGCGGTATACGCCAAAATCCATAATAATGGACTTTATATTTTTTCGATCTTAATTAGTCTTTGATTATTTAATCACACCAGTTATGTGTCAGGTGGTGATAAATTCATAATCGACCTCCTTTATATATATTTACACAATAACATTTTCAAACATTGCATTCAAAACATTTATTTTAATTTATGTTAAATATATTTATTGAATTAAATTTTGATAAATAATAAAGTTTCGATAATTTAAGAAACTCTTCTTACAATATTTTTTTCCGTAAAATTTTTACAATTCTTTTATAACTAATCTTTAGATGCAATTTTATTAACTAGAGGTCTTATAATTGGAGTCAAAGTAATAGCTGCAAATAATGCTACAGGAAAAGCAAATAACCAAGAGTTAAAATATCTTTCAATAAAACCATTACTAATGCCAGTGTTCACCGCAGTAACTACGCCACTCATTATAACACTCATTCCAAATGACATAAAAATCATAAATAAAGTTTGAGAATATTTTTTTGAAATCATAATTAATTATTTCCTAACAAGTTAACCATTAATACACCTATTATAATTAGACCTAAACCAATCATTGAATAAAGATTTGGCATTTGATTAAATCTAATTACACCAACAATTACAGTTGAAATAATTGTTAATCCAGCAAACGATGCATAAGTTATTCCCATCGGGATATTTTTCATTACCATGGATAATGCATACATGCATGAAACGATTGTAATTGCAGTGATAGTACTTGGAATTAGAAGAGTAAACCCTTCAGCATTTTTTGCAAAACTATTTGATGTTACACCTAAAAAAACAGCTAAAATCAGAAATAAATATGAAGTTGTCATGTTCATTTAATTATCCTAAATGAAATCTTTTTAAAATTATATAACTACTTTAAAACCTTCAAAATCAGGGAATCCTACATATCCATTAAAATTGGGGGGTCCAAGATATAAATTTCCCTGTAGTATAGGATTTTTATGAGCTAATTGAAATGAATCAGATTTTGTCCAGTTAATAAAGTCACTCTCAGTATTCCATTCACTATGAAAAATATAAAGAGATAATTCATTATTTACCTTACCTTTGAATAAGTTGAATTTCTTAAAGCCTTTCACACCATGAGTCTCTTGCTCACGATTTTTCCAAGCTGTTTCAAATTCATTTTCTTTGTCAGACATAACCTGAAGTCTACTCATTGCTAAATACATAAAACTCTATTTATTTATTATTTAAAGTTGGGACACTTAAGAAAATCCCAACTCTATTAATTAAGGTAATTTACTTTACAATCCATGTAGTCAAAATATACACGAAGCTTTACCATGACAAATAGTGCTTTTATTAATTTTTTTTAATTACCACCAACCCATTACTCTGCCATTACCAGCGATAATTAAGAGACAAGTTAGAACATGAAGCAGAACCCAGAATGTTCTAAAAGCTAATGCTTTCTTAACATCTGTTTGTTTAATAGGTAAAAACTCAGGCTTATCTTCATCATTAATACCAATTGGCATTCCAACTGTTCTAGCCCATATTTTTAACCAACGCCTTTGACCAGTCATATTTTTTAACTTTTGTATTATTTATTAATTTTGTAACTACGTTTATTGTAAATGATTTAAAAAAGTAGTGCAATTTTAGAAAAACTATTTGATGTACCCCCTAAAATAACAGCTAATATTAAGGACACGTACGAAGTAGTGAGATTCATTTAGCTACTTTAAATGAAATCCCACTAAATATATAAAATTATTTGTTAACTTTTAAAAAGCTCCATAGCTTTACCTAATAATTCTTCTGATTTTGCATGATCACCAGCATCATGAGCGGCCATACCTTGATCTCTTAGCATTTGTGCTTCTGCAATTTTATCATCTATACTTTTTGCCATCATTGGGCAAGAACCTGCATAAACTGAACTTGTGAAAAGTACTAAGAATAATGTTATTACTATTTTTTTCATATTTTCCTTTGTTTGATTAATTAACCAAACAATAGGAAAATAATAAGTTTTTGATATAACCAACATTGTCACTTTGCATGTGCAAAATGACCCAACTAGTTATTTAAGTATTTTTAAAGACTAATATTGTTATTATTTATTTATGATTGAAAAATTTAATGGAGTTTTTTATTTAATATTATTTGTAATACACTTTTTAGGTATAGGTATTTATGCGTATCAAATGATTATTGGAAACCAAAAATTTAGAGAAAAATTTCAAATAGACAAGACAGCTGCAACTGTTATGCGTATGACAGGTGCAATATTTCTAGGTTCTTTCTTGATGGCATTATATATTATGTTTGTAAGACCAAATGGTGTCGAAGCAACGTGGGCATTTTTCAATTTAGTTTTTGTTCAAAATTTTTGTATCTTTATAGTTAATACTTACTCAATTAAGATCGATAAGACGGGTGTTATGAACGATTCAAATGAAGCTATAATTGCTCCTTTAGTTTTCACAATTATTAGTGCAGTTCTTTGCTATGGATTAGCCGATAAGATTTATATTTAAAGCCAATTAGGGAAGGGTAAACCTTTTTCTTCTAGAAATTTCTTATTAAACATTTTAGTAGCGTACTTTTCACTTTTATCACAAAGTATAGTAACGATAGTTTTTCCAGGACCAAGCTCTTTACCCATTCTAATCGCACCAGCAATATTAATTCCACAGCTAGTACCAAGGCTTAAACCTTCATTTTCAATTAAATCATAAAGTATAGGAAGTGCTTCATGGTCATCTATAGAGTAGGCATCATCAATTTTAGCATTTTCAAAATTTTTTGTAATTCTACTTGATCCAATTCCTTCAGTAATTGATCCACCTTCAGATTTTAATTCACCATTTTTTATATAATTATAAAGAGCTGAGCCTTTAGGGTCTGATAAAAATATCTTTATATCTTTATTTTTCTCTTTAAGAGCATTGCTTACTCCAGAAATTGTTCCACCTGTTCCAGACGAACATACAAAACCATCAACTTTACCTTCAGTTTGTTCCCAGATTTCTTTACCCGTTGTTTCATAATGACCCTTAGCATTTGCAACATTGTCAAATTGATTGGCCCAAACAACTCCATTGTTATTTGATGGTCTTAGTTCATCAGCAAGTTTTGCAGCAACTTTTACAAAGTTTGCATCATCTTTATAAGGTTTAGCTGGAACTAATCTTAAATCAGCACCAATATTTCTAAGAAGATCTTTTTTTTCTTGGGTTTGATTATCATTCATTACAATAATTGTTTTATAACCAAGTGAATTACCAAGTAGACATAAGCCTATACCAGTGTTACCAGCTGTGCCTTCAACTATTGTTCCACCTTTAGAAATTAATTTTTTACTCTCAGCATCTTTAATTAAAGCTAGTGCCGCTCTATCTTTAACAGATCCACCTGGGTTCAAAAATTCGGCTTTACCATAAATATTACATCCAGTAATTTCTGATGCAGCTCTAAGTTTGATTAAAGGAGTATTACCTATTCCTGAAATAAAATTGTCTTGAATAATTTTCATTAGCTTGAAGTGTCTTTATCTACCTCTTCTACAGCATAAGGTTTAAATTCTTCAGTTGCTGTTCCAACGTTTTTAGCTGGTATTCCAACCATTACTGCATTTTCTGGTACATCTTTAGTAACAACCGCGTTAGCTCCAACTTTAGCGTTTGCACCAATTATTACAGGTCCCAAGATTTGAGCACCAGAACCAACAACAACACAATCACTTAATGTTGGGTGTCTCTTAACTTGTCTTTGATCATTTGAATTAATACTTGGAGATATTCCACCTAATGTTGCCATATGATAAATGGTTACATTATTTCCAATTTCAGAGGTCTCTCCAATTACAACACCCATACCATGATCAATAAATAAATTTCTTCCAATCTTAGCACCAGGGTGAATTTCAATTCCAGTTAAAAATCTTGATAGTTGTGAAATTATTCTTGCTACTAAATGAAACTTAGCAAGATGAAAAAAATTAGCAATTCTATGAAAAAAAACTGCTTTAACACCAGGATAAGTTAAAATTAAACTTAACTTAGATTTTGCCGCAGGATCTCTATCTATTATAGATTGTAAAAAGTCATTCATGAATTTAGCTTTTATTGATTAAAATATTATATTGGACTATATAGTCATTGTATAACGAATTTAAAGAGGAGAAACTTATGTACAAAAACACAAATTGCTTCCATTTAGCAGTACCATGTGGAGATCTTGAAGTAGCAAAAAAATTTTACAGCGAGACGTTAGGCTGTAGATTGGATAATTCAGCACAAGAGTGGGCAGATGTAGACTTTTGGGGAAATGAATTAACTCTTCATGCAAGTGAACATAAAATGGATAGTGAAAGACACGATGTTGATATGGGTAATGTTTCTGTTCCACATTTCGGTGTTCATTTATCTAGAAAAGATTTTAATGCTCTTAAGCAAAGATTAAAAGACAATGGTGCCAAATATTACGATGAACCTTATTTAAGATTTAAAGGTACCAAATATGAGCAAGAGACATTTTTTGTTAAAGACCCTAATGAAAATATTTTAGAGATTAAAACATTAACTGCTAATGCAGATTAATGGCTTCTGATTATAAATCTATAGCAAGCAAGATTAAGTTTGAAGGTAGAGCTTTTATTGATGGTAAGTACGTTGATGCTATTGATGGTGAAAAGTTTGAAAATATAAACCCTGCAACGGGTGAAACTCTTTGCTCTGTTGCAAAATGTAATCATAAAGACGTAGACCTTGCTGTAAAAGCTTCAAGAAAAGCTTTCAATAGTGGCGTTTGGTCTAGAACATCTCCAGAATTTAGAAAAGATGTTTTACTAAAATTTGCAGAATTATTAAGACAAACAGGTGATGAAAATTCTGTTCTTGAATGTATCGATACAGGAAAATTAATTGGAGATTGTATTAATGAAGTTGCAAATGATGCTCCAATGCATTTTCAGTGGTATGGAGAATTAATAGATAAAGTATTTGGTAAAGTTGGACCAACAGAACCATCGTTAACTAGTTTAATTGTTAAAGAGCCAATTGGTGTTGTTGCTGGAGTTGTTCCATGGAATTTCCCTTTGATGATGGCAGTTTGGAAAATGGCACCAGCATTAGCTGCTGGCTGTTCAGTTATAATTAAGCCAGCAGAAGATACTCCACTAACTGCAATTAGAGTTGCTCAAATTGCTAAAGAAGCAGGTATCCCTGATGGAGTTTTAAATATAGTACCTGGCTTTGGCGATGTAGGTGAAGCACTTGGTAGACACAATGATGTTGATGCGGTTTCATTTACAGGCTCAACGGAAGTTGGGGGACTGTTCATGAAATATTCGGGTGAAAGTAATTTAAAAACAATTGGCTTAGAGATGGGTGGTAAAAGTCCATTTATCGTTTTAGAAGATGCAAAGATTACAGATGATTTAATTGATAATGCTATTAACTCTGCTTTTTGGAATGGTGGGCAGAATTGCTCTGCAAACATGAGGCAAATAATTCACAGCAAAGTTAAAGATGAATTTTTAGACAAAGTTTCAAAAAAAGTAAAAGCTCTTAAAGCTGGAGATCCATTAGATCCAGAAAGTAATATGGGGTCAATGATTTCTAAAAAACATTTAGCAACAGTTGATGGATATATTCAAAAAGGAATTGATGAAGGAGCTAAGTTATTATTTGGTGGTGTATCAAGTGGTGACCAAAAAGGATTTTTTGCAAAACCAACTCTATTTGATGATTTAAAAGAAAATATGACAATTGCTCAAGAAGAAATTTTTGGACCAGTTTTAGGAGTTCTTACAATTAATAGTGATGAAGAAGCTTTGAAAATTGCAAGTAATTCTAAGTATGGATTGCACGCAAGTGTTTTTACTCAAGATATCGATAGAGCTTTTCATATGGCTAAAAGCCTTCCATGTGGAACTGTTTCAGTTAATACTTTTTCTGAAGGTGATATTAAAACACCTTTTGGTGGATATAGACAATCTGGTTCATTAAGTAGAGATCAAGGTACAGAAGCGTTAGATCAATACCTTCAAACTAAGACTATTTGGATTAGTCACTCTTAAAATTCAATTATACTAATCATAATAAATAACTAATTTTCTTTGACTTGTTCAAAAGTTTTAAGTTATGCTTCGTTTTTTAAATTAATAGAGAGGGATATAATGAAAATAATAAAAACTACACTTGTAGCTGGTTTAATTTCTTTATTTGCTACTTTTTCAACATTCGCTGAAAAAGTTAAAATAGGAGATCCAGGTTGGACAGGTGCAACAGCAATTGCAAACTTATTAGCAGCAGTTGTTATAGACAAAATGGGTGGAGAAGCAGAATTGGTCCCAGGAAACAATACTGCGATCTACGGTGCAATTGATAGAAGTAAAGGTGAAATTGAAGTTCACCCTGATATCTGGTTACCGAACCAACAAGCTTATACTAATGATCTAGTTCCTAAAGGAACTTTAAAATTAAGTAGCAACCCATATGATGGAGACCAAGGTTATTGTGTTTCTCAACAGTTTGCGAAAAAATTTAATATTACTGCAATCGAAGACTTAGCTAGACCAGAAGTTGTTAAAGCAATGGACAGTGATGGCAATGGTAAAGGTGAATTTTGGATTGGAGCAGATGGTTGGGCTTCAGCAAATGCAAACCAAGTTAAATTAAGAGACTACGGTTTATATGATGCTGGTATTGAAGCGATAAGAGCAGCAGAAGCAGTTAAAAATGCAAGAGTACTTGACTCAATTAAAAAAGGTGAAGGTTATGCATTCTATTGTTATAAACCACACGCAATTTGGGGAATGGCAGATGTAGTTATGTTGGAAGAGCCAAAACATGATCCAGCTAAATACAAAATGGTACAACCTAAAGAAGATGCTGACTGGTACAAAAAATCTTATGTTGCCTCAAAAGATGCACTTAAAAAAATTCAAATTGGTTGGGGTACTTCTTTAGAAAGTAAATCTCCAGCTATTGTTGAGTTTTTTAAGAACTTTCAATTAACAGGAGATGATGTTTCTGCTATGGCATATGCAATTTCAGTTGAGAAAAAACAACCAGCTGATGTTGCTAGAACATGGATGAAAAATAATAAATCTAAAGTTGATAGTTGGTTAGGACTTTAAGATAAATTAAATTTTTACCCGGCGACTTTATTCGTTGCCGGGTACATTTCTTTAAAAGCTATTAAATTTTCGAACGGATCTGATGGACTCAGCTATTGAAATAAAAAATGTTTGGAAGATATTTGGTAATAATTCCAAAGAAGCGTTAAATGCTATTCAAAATGAACATATTTCAAAACAAGAAGCTTTAGAAAAATATAATTCAGTAATTGGTGTATCAGATGTCTCTTTTAACGTAAAAACAGGGGAGATTTTTTGTGTAATGGGTCTTTCTGGTAGCGGTAAATCTACTTTAGTTAGGCATATCAATAGATTATTAGAACCAACTTCAGGTCAAATTTTAATCGATAATGAAGATGTAATGAAGTTTGATTCAAAAAGTTTGCAAGATCTAAGAAATAAAAAGATAGGGATGGTTTTCCAAAACTTTGCTCTAATGCCCCATAGATCAGTATTAGACAATATAGCAATGCCACTTGAAATAAGAGGTATAAGTAAAAATGATAGATTGGATGCTGCTAACAAGATTTTAGATATTGTAGAGCTTCAAGGCTGGGGAAATAAATTTGCCCACGAACTTTCAGGTGGAATGCAACAAAGAGTTGGATTAGCAAGAGCTTTAGCAGCAGATCCTGATGTTTTATTAATGGATGAACCATTTAGTGCACTAGATCCATTGATTAGAAGACAGCTTCAAGCAGAATTTATCAAACTTTCAAAACAAATGAAAAAGACCACAGTGTTTATAACCCACGACTTAGATGAAGCAGTAAGAGTAGGCCACAGAATTGCAATCATGAGAGATGGAAAGGTTATCCAAATAGGGACACCAGAAGAAATAGTCATGAAACCAGCAGATAGTTATGTAGCAGACTTTGTTAAGGGAATTTCTAGATTAAAAATTGTTCAAGCTAAATCTATCATGCAGCCTGTTGAGAAATTTGAAAAGGAATTTGGATCAATAGCTAAAAACTTAGAAAGCGTTCATGAAAATGATTTATTAAACAAATTAATAGAAAAATCTTCAATTAAAGATGAACCAATATTAGTAATCAATAATGAAAAAAAAAATATTGGTGTGATAACACAGGCAGATTTACTTAAAGCAGTTGTAGAGGGCAGTGATGGAGAATAAAGCAATTATAAATCCATCTAGAGATGAATTAATTACTGACTTTGTAAAAAGTAATCCAGATTATTATATTAAAGAGTTTAAAAAAATTGGTAGTAAACCTACTTACTCATTTTCATTTAATTTATTTGCATTTATACTTGGACCAATTTGGTTTGGAATGCGTAATGTTTGGAATTGGACTTTAGCCTTTTTAATTATTGAAACTTTTTCGGTAGTACAAATCATCAGAGGTTTATTTGGTAATATTACGGCAGACGCTATTGCTAAAGTTGAGCAAGTTCAAGGTACAATAGCTTTTAGAAATAAACAATTAGAAGCAGCGATAGAAAATAATCCAGATAAAATCGATGTGTTTAAAAGAAACATAAAATCTTTAGAAGATGCGATGCAAGGTTATCTAGATGAAATTACAAGAGTAGAAGCTTCTGCAATTTGGATTGTTATGTTTGGTTTTATTTTATTGATAGCAGTTAAGATTGCTCAAGGTGTTTTAGCGAATTCAATTTTAGAAAAGAAATATTCTGAATGGTTATCTGATAAATCTATTCATCCAGGTATGCAGATGAAAAATTACATATACAGCAGTATTTTTACCTCTGTTATAATGATCTTTACTGTTATCCATTATAGTTTTCCAGGCTTACTTCAGCTAATGGATACGTTTCCAACTCATCCAGAAATAAGATTATTTTCAATTAAATGGATAGAGATTATTTTTGACTATGCAGTTGTTAAAGGAGATGTGATTTTTACTGCTATAACAATTGGAATTAGATCTGTATTAGATTTCTTGGAATTATTGTTTGTTAAAACTCCTTGGATTGTAATTATAACTGCAATTGTTACCCTTACAGGACTATCAGCAGGACCAAGAGCTGCAATTTATTCTGCAGGATTTTTGGGTTATATGGGTTTTTTAGGTTTCTGGGTAAAAGCAATGACGACACTCGCTTTGTTAGGAACAGCTGCAATTTTAAGTATAGCAATAGGTATTCCTCTTGGAATTTTCTGTGCAAGGCGACAAAGATTTTATTCATTAATTAGACCGATAATGGATTTCATGCAAACAATGCCAGCCTTTGTATTTATGATTCCAGTAATAGCATTTTTTGGAACTGGAAAGGTTGCGGCAGTAATCATTACAATGATTTTTGGTGGAACTCCTGTCGTAAGGCTTACTGTTTTAGGATTACGTGGAGTACCAGAAACCATTCGAGAAGCAGCTATCGCTTACGGTGCAACTAAATGGTATTTATTAAGAAAAGTAGATCTACCGCTAGCTACACCTTCAATTTTAGCAGGTGTTAATCAAACAGTAATGTTAAGTTTAGCAATGGTGGTTGTAGCATCTCTAATTGGTGCAAAAGGTTTAGGACAAGATGTTCTTGAGGCATTACAATATGCCAATGTTGGACAGGGTATACTTGCGGGTATAGCTATTTTATTTGTTGCATTAATACTTGATAGGGTTGTTCAGGGTAAAAAAAGAGTTTAATAAAACTTAATGGATTATTTAATATTAGGTTTTTTAACTGGATTAAGTTTAATTCTAGCAATAGGTGCCCAGAATATTTTTGTAATAGAGCAGGGGTTAAAAAAACAATATATATTTCTTGTTTGTTTAATTTGTTCTATTTCAGATCTTTTATTAATTTTTTTAGGAATTTTTTTATTTCAATATTTAAATAATTATTTCACACCAAAAGTTGAGTTAATTTTTAATATTTTACTCTTAATATTTTTACTACATTTTATCTGGGGAAAGATTAAAACTAAAATTTCAGAGACTTCATTTAATATAGACATCAAAACTAATAATTTACCAAGTATTTTAGTTAAAACTTTAGGTTTTACTTTTCTAAACCCTCACGTTTATTCAGATACTGTATTTTTCCTTGGAAACTTTTCTAAAAACCTTAGTCAAATGGATAAGTATTATTTTGGAGCAGGGGCAGCTATTTCTTCATTCCTATTTTTTTTTATACTAGGATATCTTTCAAAATATTTTTCTAAATATCTTAAGAGTGCAAAAGTATGGAAAAGAATAAATTATTTGATTATTCTTTTCATGTCTATTTTGGCTTTAACAGTGTTAATGGAAATTATCTAAGTTTAATTAGAATAACCGTACTTTTTAAGCCTAACGTCACCTGTTCTTGCGTGTGCTTCCATTCCTTCGTATCTAGAAATTCTTGCAGCTGCAGCACCAACTAACTCGGTAGACTCTTTTGTCATTCTTTGGAAGCTTAAAGTTTTAACAAATTTACCAACAAATAATCCACCTGTGTATCTTCCTGCACCTTTGGTTGGAAGAATATGATTAGTTCCTGAGCACTTATCTCCATAAGCAACAGTTGTTTCTTCACCAATAAATAAAGAACCATAATTTGTAAGTCTTTTGTGAAACCAATCTAAATTTTCTGTCTGAATTTCTAAGTGTTCTGGAGCATACTCATCGCTAATAGTTGCCATTTCTTCATCGGTATCACAAAGAATAACTTCACCATAATCTCTCCAAGCAGCATCTGCGTTTGTTCTTGGTACCTCAGGCAACTCAGCTATTAATTCTGGAACTCTTTTCATTACTTTTTCAGCAAGTTCTTTACTCGTTGTGTATAACCAACAAGGTGAGTTATAGCCATGTTCAGCTTGACCAACCAAATCTACTGCTACTATTTCAGGATCAGCTTTAGCATCGGCAATAATTCCAATTTCTGTAGGACCTGCAAATAAATCAATACCCACTTTTCCAAATAAAATTCTTTTAGCCTCTGCTACAAATTGATTTCCGGGACCAACAATAATATCAGCTGCAGGGTTATTGAATAAACCATTAGTCATTGCAGCGATTGCTGGAACACCACCTAAATTTAAAATTACATCAGCACCACACAAGTCAGCTGTGTAAATAATTGTGGGATGAGCACCCACACCTTCTTTTGGAGGGCTACAGGCAATAACATTCTTTACACCTGCAACTTTTGCTGTAGTTACACTCATAACAGCTGATGCAATATGTGCATAACGACCTCCTGGTACATAACATCCAGCAGTATTAACTGGTATTAGCTTTTGACCAGCAAACAATCCATCTGAAAGTTCAACCTCAAAGTCCTGACCATAGTTTTTTAACTGTGCTTCAGCAAACTTTCTAACTCTTTCATATGAAAACTGAACATCATCTTTTGTTTTTTGGTCTAATGTTTTTTTAATCTCTTCAATTCTTTCTTTAGAAACAATAATATCACCATCATACTTGTCAAATTTCTTTGTAAGATCGATACAACCTTGTTCTTTAGTAGTTTCAATATTTTTTAATAAATCTTGAACAATTCCAGTTGTTTTGGTGTCGTCTGTTGATGATGTTTTAGGTGATTTTTTTAAATATGTTATAGTCATTGTTTCCCTCTCTAATTTTGAAGCTTTATTTAAAACATTAATGTGATTATTTCAATGAAGAATTAGTCTAAAGCAACAACAGCAGCAGCAATAGAGGCCAATCTAGCTTGCGCTTCATCAGATCTGCTAGTAATTACTATTGGGACTTTACCTCCTACTACAACACCAGCTGCACAAGCACCCATAAAGTAAATCATCATTTTAACTAAACTATTTCCAGTTTCAACACTTGGAACTAACAATACATCTGCATCACCAGCTACAATATTCTTAACACCTTTTATAGCAGCAGATTTTTTTGAAATACTATTATCAAATGCCAAGGGACCAAAAACATCTGCATTTAAATTATCTTCTTTGGCAAGTTTTGTAATTTCATTTGCTTCAATAGAGCTTGGCACACTATCCAAAATTTCTTCTGTCGCTGATAGAACTGCAACTTTTGGTCTTTCAATCCCTATACGATTTGAAAAATCAATTACATTTCTTAAGATATGCATTTTTGTTTTTACATTAGGTAAAACGTTTAAAGCACCATCAGTAATTATAAGTGGCTTGTCGTCTTTAGTATTTGTCATATGCCATATATGGCTAAGTCTAGTTTTTCCAAGTAAATTGTAATCTCTTTTTAAAACTTCTTTCATTAAAACATCAGTATGGATATGACCTTTAACAATAATCTTTACTTTATCTTGGCTTGCAAGCTTGGCAGCTATTGCTGCTGTATTGTTTTCTATAGGTTCATGAATTATCTCATACGAAGAGATGTCCCATTTTAAATCTTCAGCACATTTAAGAATTTCTTTTTTATCCCCTATAAAAATAGGTGTAATTAAGTTTTCATTAACAGCATCCTGAACTGAAAGCATTGGTAAGGGTAAACCCGCATTAACGATAGCAGCATTAACACCTTTTTTCTTATGTGCATGGTCTAGAAGGTTATTAGGACAAACAATTTCTTTATTTGAAAGCATGAGGTATATTTAGTATGAATTTTTAAAAAGTATATACTGTAAATTGATAATGATTAAGCCTTTTAAGCTAAATATTCCTGATAAAGCACTCCAAGAAATTTATACTAAGGTGAAAAATTACCCATGGCATGAAATGCCAGATGATGGTGGCTGGAAATATGGAAGTAATCTTGATTATATGAAGGAGATATCAAGTTACTGGATTAAAGATTTTGACTGGAGAAAACATGAGACAGAAATAAATACATTTTCAAATTTTACAACTATTGTAGATGACATTGAAATACATTTTATTCATGAGAAAGGTAGCGGATCTAACCCAACACCTTTGCTTCTTATGCATGGATGGCCTGGATCAGTTGTAGAGTTTTTGCATATAATTGAAAAACTTGCACACCCGGAAAAATTTGGTGGAAATATTGAAGATGCATTTGATGTTATTGTTCCTTCTTTACCTGGCTTTGGATTTTCAGGTAGACCATCTAAACCAATTGGTCCAAGAAAAATGGCAGCTATCTTAAATAAATTAATGATAGAGAACCTTAAATATAAAAATTATTTAGCACAAGGTGGAGATTGGGGAGCGACTATTGCTAACTGGATTGGTTACGATCACTCAAAATTTTGTAAAGCAATTCATATTAATTGTTTAACAATGCGTCATGCTGATGGTCCACAATCAAAGCAAGAAGAAGAATGGCAAAAAAGGTTTGATAAAGATCAAATAATGCAAGATGGCTATAGAACGCAACAAGCAACAAAGCCACAAACGTTGAGTTACGGTATGATGGATAGCCCTGTTGGTATTGCAGCTTGGATTATTGAAAAAATGTATTTTTGGTCTGATTTAAAAGATGGTGATATTGAAAGTGCTTATTCAAAGGATACTTTATTGGCAAATATTATGGTCTATATAGTTACAAAAACTTTTAATACAGCTTCTTGGATTTACTACGGGAGAAGAGAAGAGGGTGGACGTTTTTTTCCTAAAGATTTTAAAAAAATAGAAATACCAACAGCTGCTGCAATTTTTCCAGCTGAAATGTCTGAATGGCCTCCAAAATCTTATGTTGATAGAATATTTAATATTACGCAATGGACCGAGATGCCAAGTGGTGGACATTTCGCAGCAATGGAAGAACCAGAGTTGCTAGTTAAAGATATTATAAAATTTGCTAAAACTATTCGTTAATTAAATATTTGATCTTGGATCTTTTAAAGATTTAATTTTTTTAACCATACCTGTTAATTTTGCAGTAATAAAAACTACATATACAAAACCAAATCCTAAAGCCATAGTTGATAGAACAGTGTATATAGCTGTTAAATTTTCTAGCTTAAACCAACTTTCAACACCTGGATTAGAGTAATATAGGAAATTCCAAAAAATAAAAAAAACTATTTCATATATTATAATAATTTTAAATACAGGACGCATATTAGAAGCTTACTATAATAACTTTATTTCATTAAACTATTTAAATCTTCTAGTATATTTTTGGTAATTTTAATCTCTTTTTTAAGATTATTCTTATATTTATTGAATTTATTTTGCCCTGGATAAAGAATTTCTTTAACACCTTTTATCTTAGGTAGCTTTTTAATTGTTCTGATATTGTCTTTTATTCTTTTATTAAAGGAATTACCTACAAACAAGTTAGGTTTTAAAACAAAAAATAAATGACCAATATTTTGTGGACCACTAAAATCAGTGAACGGATCTTTAACTCTACCGGCATGATTACCACCCGTTAAAACACCACTTAAAATATCAACCATCCAGGCTAATCCTGAACCTCTAAAGCTAGCTATAGGTAACTGAACACCTTCTAATGCTTTTTTAGGGTTTGTAGTTGGTTTGCCAAATTTATCTAAAGCAACACCTTCAGGGATTTTTGTTCCTTCTCTTGCGGCAACTCTAATTTTTCCTCTATTAATCATTGATATTGAGGTATCTAAAATGAAAGGAACCTTAGAACCAGTTGGGGTTCCAAAACAAATTGGATTTGTACCAAATAAACTTTTTAATGCTCCATGAGGTGCAACAGCAGGAGGGGCGTTTGTAAACACCATGACCATTAGACCTTTTTTAACAGCTTGCTCTGCGTAATAACCAGACAAACCATAGTGACCACTATTTTTAACCGCAACTAAACCAATCCCAGTCTTTTTGGCATTACTTATTGCTGTTTTAATAGCGATATCTGCTGCAACAAAACCAATACTGTTGTTACCATCAACGTGAGCAATTGATTGAGAAATCTTTTTAACTTTTATTTTGGCTTTTGGATTAATTACTTTTTTAGATATTCGATCACAGTACATTTTTAATCTAGATAACCCATGAGAAGGGGCACCAACTAATTCAGCATTTATTAAAGCTTCAGCACATATAGATGCATGCTCTTTACTTAACTTGTGATGGATAAAGATATTTTTGATAATAATTTTTAATTTGGAAGAATTCATAATTTAATAAAAGATTATTTAACCTTTACCATGCCAAGGAATTGTTTTGGTAATTATCTTTCTTAAAGCAATATCAAATAAAAGACCAAGCATGCCCATTACAAAAATAGTTATCCAAATAACTTCATATTGAAAATATTTTTTAGCAACATTTTCAACAAATCCAATACCTGTCGTTCCAGCTAAAAATTCAGCCGCAACCAAAGTCCCCCAACACATTCCAACTGCAACCCTAACACCTGTTAAGATTTCAGGTAATGAGTTTGGAAAAATTACGTATCTTAATATTTGCCACTTTGATGCACCAAGAGAGTGAGAAGCGTGAATTTTAGATAATTGAGTTCCAGAAGCACCAGCTCTAGCTGAGATGATCATGATTGAAAAAGAAACCATAAATAATAAGAATACTTTTCCAACATTATCAATTCCAAACACAGTAATAACTAATGGAGCCCAAGCAAGTGGAGGAACTGGTCTATACAATTCAATTAATGGATCAAAGAACCCTTTAGCAAATCTATTTAGACCCATCAATAAGCCAAGTGGTACACCAAATATTATTCCAAGCACTAGGCCTAAGAATACTCTTAAGAAAGAATCCCATATGTGACCCATAGGTACTGGTATTTTGAATAACTTGAATTCACCAGTAACAATATTTAAAACTTTACTTTTAAAATTTGGTTTTACAGTTCCGTCATCACTATGAACTGGGTATTTACCAGGGATAATATCTGCTATCCAATCTGGTAAAATAAAACCAACAACTTTACTAACATCCATCATTTCATACCAAATCAGCGGAATATTTTTAAATCCAACACTTGGTTTTAATAAAAGTGTAAATTTTTTTAAAGTATCTGATGGTTTAGGTAGCCACCTGCCAGAACCTTGCTCTGAACAATTAGGACCACTTGAAATTATTGTTCCAGTCGGAAATAGAAATATATCAATTAATCTTAGACTTCCTTGTTCTTTTTTTTGAATAACATCAAATTCTAAAATTGCTTGTTGCATAGCATCAAGAGTTTTTGGAGGAAATATGCTTGCGTACTCAATTCTTCTTGCAATTTTAAGTACATCTTTTGCTAATATTGATGCCACCTCCTGTGTGTCATCTAGCTCTGATCTATATCTTTTTATTCCATCTTTGATTTCTTTCATCAAAGTTTTGTATTGTGAATTATGATTTCTTAATTTGAAAAAATCATCACTAATTAAAGTTAATTCTTTTGCTGCAGTATCAAACTTTAATCCTTTTTTAGTTTCAGGAATAGTTGGAATTTCTATTGTATTTTCTACAGCGGTTCCAGAAGATCCCCATCCACCTTGTATTTTTAAAGCTTCAATTCTCGCATTTTCTTCTTCCATACTTTTTATTGGTGGATAACTTATCTTTTGAAAATCATCTGTTAACCAAGCTATTCTATTAGCTAGTTCACTGATCTTAATTTTTGTTTCATTTTCAA
The DNA here is from genome assembly GCF_047717845.1 of Candidatus Pelagibacter sp. Uisw_090. Taxonomy (GTDB): domain Bacteria; phylum Pseudomonadota; class Alphaproteobacteria; order Pelagibacterales; family Pelagibacteraceae; genus Pelagibacter. Next base: position 883,706 of record NZ_CP159810.1, on the reverse strand, counting down.
GAAGGTTCTCATTAGTTAACAATGGAATTGTTCTTTTAGTTTTTTGAATAAAACCTAAAAGTCTATCTTTATCTTGATTTCTTATTACTGATGAATTTCTAATTTCATTAGTTAATTTTTCAATATTACCATTTTCAGCCTTAATAATTGAAGTACTTTTAAATTCCCTTTCATTTATTGGAAACAAATACTTTAATGAAAGCATCGAATCGTTAACTTTTGCAACTTGGCAAAGTTCATTAGCAGACTGAGGATAAAAAGACTTTGCTAAATCCCATGAATAATAAAGCCATGCTATTAATAAAAAACTACTTCCAACAATAATCCAGTGAGCTCCACCTTTGGCTCTTTCAGGGTTCCCAAAAACAGCATCTATTTTTTCAGTCTTGGCTAATTTTATTCCATAAAGAATAGAACCTATAACGGCAAATATAATTAAAAATGTTATAATACCTGTAATCATATTAAATATCTTTACCCATTATTTCTTCTTCCATGTTCCAAATCATGGTTAAAATTTCTTCTCTTTTACTTCCAAAATCTTTAGTTTTTTTAATTTCTCTTAAATCACCATCTATCCCCATTGAAGCAAAGGGTAATTTATACTCCTTATGTATTCGGCCTGGTCTTGGTGCCATTACATATAATCTTTCACCAAGTAACAAAGCTTCCTCAACTGAGTGGGTAATTAAAATAATTGTTTTTCCTGTTTCTTTCCAAATCTTTAAAACTAATGACTGCATTTTTTCTCTTGTTAGTGCATCTAGTGCTCCCAAAGGTTCATCCATTAAAATTAAATCTGGATCATTAATCAAGCATCGTGCAAGAGCAACTCTTTGCTGCATACCACCAGATAATTGATAAGTCGGTGTATCTCCAAAGCCTTGTAAGCCAACTATATTTAACCATTCATCAACTTTTTTTGCTGTTTTAATTGGATCTTCTTTTTTCATTCTTAAGCCAAAGTCAACATTTTCAGCAACTGTTAACCATTCAAATAAAGCACCTTGTTGAAAAACCATTCCTCTTTCAACCCCTGGACCATTAATTTCATTTCCGTTAAGAGTAATTACTCCTGAAGTTGGTCTAAGAAAGCCAGCTGTAATATTTAGTAAAGTTGTTTTTCCACATCCAGAAGGACCAAGAACAGTTAAAAGTTCTCCTTTTTTAAGTGTAAAATTTACATCTTTTAATGCATGAACAGTTTCTCCCTTTGGAGTTTTAAAGATCATGTTTAGATTTTGAGAAATTAAATCACTCATAGAAATAAATTTATATTAAATCTTATTTAAAAAAATAGGCACCAATTTAATAAATTGGCGCCTATCTAATTTTATCTTACTCTCTAAATTATAGAGGTAAAAAGCTTGTATCTACTGCTCCGTTAGGAGTACCCATTCCTTTTAAGAAACCATCAAGATTTCCACCAGATTCCATAGATTTTTTAGTATCTGCAGCATTCAAGAATACAAATCCACCTAAAGTTTCCTTCATATCTCCAACTTTCATTTCAGCATCTTTTGCGATTACATTCATGTCACTTTTACCAGCTGCGTATCTAGCGTTAGCTTCATGAGTTACTTCTATAAAAGTTCTCAACATTCCTGGGTTTTCTTTCATAAATTTATCAGTAACAGATGTAATATCGATACCTTTGATACCTGCATCTCGAGCTGCCTGAACTGTTAACAATCTTGTACCAACAGTTAAAGCTGCTTTAATAGAGTTACCACCAAATAAACAAGCCATTGAAACATCACCAGAAACTAGTGCAGCAGCACCTTCTTCAGGATCCATTTGAATAACAGTCATTTTGCTTTTATCAGCACCAACAACTTTCATACTTTCATCAAAAACATACTCAGCCATAGTTCCTAGAGGAACTGCAACTTTTTTGCCTTCTAACTCAGAACCGTTCGCTGATGTAATACCAGAAGCTTTAGATGTAACACAAGTTGTACCACCCATTCCGTATTCCATAGCAACGTCTACAAGTTTTAATGGAGCTTTTGATTTAACAGCATTGATGAAAGGTACTAAGCCTTGTGAGTAAGAGATATCAATATCTCCAGCTAACATAGCATCAGTCATTGCACCACCATTTGAAAAGCTAGTCCATTCAACTGGAACACCTAGTGCTTTATCAAACATTTTTTTAACTTTGTCTTCTTGATTTGGAGTAGGCCACTCTAAAAAGAATGCAACTCTAACTGATTTAGCAGCTGCATTTGCAACTGATATAGATAAGTTAAGAGCAACTACTGTACCAAGAATAAAACTAATTATTTTTTTCATTATTATTCCCTCTGTTATTAATTTAATTAAATTATTTATATTTAAATTCAATTTGGGCGTGATGTAAAACAAAATATATTGCATATCTGCATTTCTAATAATTAAAAGTTTCAATTATAAGTTGTAAAATATTATCAGGAATAACAATTGGCTCTCCAATTGGCCATTATTTAATGAAGTTTTAAACCCACAAACAAATCATTTATCTATTTGTTTGTTAATAATATCTTTTTCAATTTTATTAATGCAAGGATTTTCTAATCAAAAAATTAATAATAAATATGGAAAATTTTTACAGGCATAATTTCCGTGACATTAAATGGTCTTACAAAAAATTCTAGTAATATAGATTACTTTCACTTAGGATATTAATTCTAAGTTTAATTTAACTAACAGGAGATTTATTAATGTTTAATAAAAAAATTTTTAGGAAACTACTCATAGGGTTTGCAATTGCTTTCTTTGCCCAAGCCTCTTTTGCAGAGGTAACTCTTAAGCTTGGAACTACTGGTAGATTAGGTATGCCAATCGGTGACGCCATAGATAAAGCATTGATGCCGGCCTTGGTAAAAGCCTCTGGTGGCAAGATGAAAATCGAACCATTTTATCAAAAAAGTTTATGTGCTGAACAGAAATGCGGTGAACAAGCCAATCAAGGACTTATATCCCTTTGGACTAGTTCTACGGCAAACTATGGTAATTTCGGATCAGAGTTAGCAATTTTTGATTTGCCTTTCATTTTCAAGTCACTAGATGATGCGAAAAGAATATCAAATGAATGGCTTGCAGAAAGACAGTGCAAACTAGCGCTTGAGAATTCAGGCCACATTTGCCTTTCTGTATATTCAAGCGGTGGATTCAGGCAGCTTGGAAATGCAACTAAACCAGTTCACGTTCCTAATGATATGAAAGGTCTAAAGTGGCGTACTACTAAGAGTCCAATTGAGTTCATGCTAGTTAAAAATTGGGGTGCAACTCCAACACCTTATGATTGGAGCCAGCTATACTCAGGCCTTCAGTCGGGTGTAGTTGAAGGTCAGTATGTAGCTAGTCCTTGGCAACATGTAGCAAAACTTCATGAAGTTGCAAAATACTTCACTGAGATTGGTGGCATGTGGTCAGGAAATATTCTAGCAATGGATGCGAAGCAGTATAATGCTCTATCTTCTCAAGAGAAGAAATGGTTACACGAGGCAGCTGATGCTTATGGAGAAAAAGTAAACCAGTTAGACAACGCTTGGATTAAGAATGGAGAGGATGCAATTAAAGCATCTGTGAAAGAATGGTATGTTCCAACTGATGCGGAAATGACCAAATGGAGATCAGGTGCAATCGGTGCCTGGTTAGATGCCAAGGGTACTTTTGAACCAGAGGTAGCTAAAAGAGTACTTCTAGAACAAGGAATGGATGGATTTGTAGCTCAGTTAGAGAAAGCTGGGGCTCTGTAAATCGTTCAACGAAAAACTGTGTAAAGATCATTTAGCTCAATTTTTAGAACTAGATGATCTTTACCCTAAACAAATCATAACATTTAAGTAACTATGGAAAGTATCATTCTACTCGGAATACTCCTTTTTCTAATCTTATTAGGTGCTCCAATTGGCTTCATATTAATACTGATACCATTTGTTTATATTTTATTTACCGACGCTGTACCCCTTATTTTAATCCCTAGTCAAATGTTTAATGCTATTGATTCAGTTCCATTAACTGCAATTGCGTTCTTTATGCTGACAGGTGAGTTAATGACAAGTGCAACGATTACTGACCGGTTAGTAGCCTTGAGCAAGTCATTAATTGGACGAGTACGAGGGGGGTTGGCCCAAGTTAATGTTCTTGTGAGTATGTTTTTTGCAGGGATGAATGGTTCCGTCGTAGCAGATACAGCTACAGTGGGAGCATTGGTGTTACCAGCTATGAAAAAAGCTGGCTATCCTCCTGCGTTTTCGGCTGCGGTTACAGGCGTAAGCTCCACCATAGGAGGCATAATTCCACCTAGTATCATGATGATTGTACTTGCTAACTCGACTGAGCTTTCGATTGCATCACTATTTGCGGCTGGGATTATTCCAGGCGTGTTGATAGGCGTTGTGATCATGATAATCAATTATTACTTCGCAATCAAATATAACTTCGAGCGAAGTGATGAACCATTTTCGATACGTCGAGCCGGTAAAGAATTATATCGATCCTCGTTCGCTCTTTTGATACCTGTGGTTTTAGTGGGCTCAGTAATGGGTGGTGTTGCATCGGTTGTTGAGGCCGGAGCTATCACAGCAATGGTTGCTTTATTTACAGGTGTATTCGTTTATCGAACTATTAAATGGAAAGATTGCACCGGTGCGTTTCGTCGGGCATTCCGTAATTCGGCAATGGTTTTTATTATCATAGCTGCGTCGGGACCCTTTAGTTGGTTGCTTACCTCTCTAGGTGCAATCGGTGAACTTGAAAACTGGCTTCTAAGTCTTACGGGATCCCCCATTATTTTTATTTTAGCCGTGATTCTATTCATTTTTCTTCTTGGAACGGTAATGGACTCCGCGGTAAACATTATCATAGTTGGCCCAGTACTAGTTAATGTTATGGCTCAAGCTGGCTTTCCTGAGATACAAGCGGCTATCGTTGTAATAGTTGGCTTCTTAATAGGATCAGTCACACCACCTGTTGGCGTCGCGTTCTTTACCGCTGCAACAATAGCGCAAGTGCGTCTAGAAAAGGTGGCTGTTGCGTTGATTCCTTATCTGGTTGGATTGTTTTTACTTTTATTTTTTATCCTCGTTATTCCAGAGTTGACCATGTTTCTTCCAAACCTATTGAGTAATTAGTGATATGTTACAATTTTTAAACAACATTGACCGTTTTATCCATCGTACATTGGAAGCTATGTGCTCACTCCTTTTGGCTGCGATGGTTGGTTTCACTCTTTATAACGTAATCATGCGATATGTTTTTAACAATCCTCCTGTTTGGGGTGATCTGCTAACAGTATTAAGTAATATTTGGCTGATGTTTATAGCACTTTCTCTGACAGCAAGAGATAATGAACACATAGCTTTAAATTTAATTTATGAAAAATTACCAAATAGACTGTCTCTATATATACGCCAGTTCTGGAAACTTATGATTATGGCAATTGGTATAGTCCTGATAATTTATGGATTTGAACTTGTAGAGGGTATGCGTGGAAAGTATTGGGAAATGTGGTATTTTGAAATTAGTTTCCAAGGTATTGAGTTCAAAGAGAATTATATGCCAAAGAAATATGCAGTTGCAATCTTGCCGTTAGCTGGATTTTTAACGACCATTGGTGCTGCTATTAGTTTTGTGAAAAAGGTCTAGTTCTTTAAAATGTGTCTGCCAAACATGTGCTCTGCATAGTAAAATCAATTTGTTATATTGAACTATTTAGTCTATGAATCGAAATATAACTAAATTAAGGTAAAACTTATGAGCTCAGAAAACAGAACTTCAGTACCAAATTCATTAAATGAACATTGGATGCCTTTTACATCTAATAAAGATTTTAAAGCAAACCCAAGATTAATCACAGAAGCTAAAGGGGTTTACTTAAAAACTCACCATGGGAAAACACAAATAGATGCTAGCTCAGGTTTATTTTGTAATCCACTGGGTCATGGAAGAAGAGAAATTACAGAAGCTGTTACAAAACAATTAGAAACTTTAGACTACGCACAACCATTTCAACAAGGTTTTGGTGGTTCATTTGAACTAGCTACAAAAATTTCAAAACATACACCAGGTGATTTAAACAAAATGTTTTTTACAATTTGTGGATCTACGGCTGTAGAGACTGCAATTAAAATTGCTGTTGCATATCACAGAGCAAAAGGTCACGCAGAAAGATTTAGATTTGTTGGACGTGAGCGTGGTTATCATGGAATGAACATTGGCTGTATTTCAGTTGGTGGAATGGTGAACAACATTAAAACGTTTGCAAGTGTTTTAATGCCAGGTGTCCAACATATTAGACACACACATTTGCCAGAACATAAATTTGTAAGTGGTCAACCTGAGACAGGAGATTATTTAGCAAATGATTTAGAAACTATTTGTCAAAACTTTGGTGGTGAAAACATTGCTGCTTGTATTGTTGAACCCATTGCTGGATCAACTGGAACATTGGTTCCACCAAAAGGATATTTACAAAAGTTAAGAGAGATCTGTGACAAACATGGAATACTTTTAATTTTTGATGAAGTAATTACAGGTTGGGGCAGAACAGGTTCTAAATTTGGTGCAGATGAATTTGGAGTAACTCCAGATATTATGACAATGGCTAAAGCTACAACAAATGGTGTTGTTCCTATGGGTGTTGTTGCATGTAATGATTATATATATGATGCAGTAATGGATGCTTCACCAACTGGTGCAGTTGAATTATTTCATGGTTATACTTATTCAGGAATTCCAGTTGCAGTAGCAGCTGCTCTTGCAGTGCAAGAAATTTTTGAAAAAGATGATATTTTCAATAGAGCAAAAAATTTAGCTCCTTATTTCCAAAAAGGATTGTTCTCTCTTCAAGATCTAGAGTCTGTAGATAATATTAGAGGATATGGAATGATGGGTGGAATAGACATGAAGCTAAACACCAAACCAGGTAAAGCTGGATTTGAATGTTTTAAAGCATGTTATGAGGCTGGTGTTAACTTTAAAGCTACAGGAGATTGTTTAATTATAGCTCCTCAATTCATATGTGAAGAAAAACACATTGATGAAATTATTGAAAAGTTAAGAACTGGTATTACTAATTACCAAAAAAATCAAAAAAACTAAAAAGCTTTATTTAATTAAAATATTTGCAAAAAAGGAAAGCAAGTTATGAAAATAGGCGTACCTAAAGAAATCAAGCCACAAGAACATCGTATTGGATTAACACCTGAAAGTGTTAAGACTTTAATATCAGAAGGTCATGAGGTTTTAGTTGAAAACAATGGTGGATTTGAGGCTGGTTTTGAAAACGAACAATACACAAGTGTTGGTGCTAAAATCATAGATAAAGCTGGAGATATCTTTAATGATGCGGATATTATCGTTAAAGTAAAAGAGCCTCAATCAGGTGAAGTTAAGATGATTAGAGAAAATCAGATTGTCTATACTTATTTACACTTAGCAGCAGCTAAAGAATTAACTGAGGGACTAATTAAGTCTAAAGGCGTTTGTATAGCTTATGAAACGGTGACAGATGATAATGGAAGATTACCATTACTTGCACCGATGAGTGCAGTTGCAGGACGAATGTCTGTTCAAGCGGGCGCACATTGTTTAGAAAAAAATCAAAACGGTAGAGGTCTTTTATTAGGTGGTGCTCCTGGAGTTGAAGGAGGAACGGTTGTAATTTTAGGGGGTGGTGTAGTTGGAGAAAACGCTGCAGTGATTGCAACTGGTATGAGAGCCAAAGTTCATATCGTTGACAAATCAGAAGCAAGACTAAAACAATTAGTTGAAATGTTTGGTGATAAAATTATTCCAGAGCAAAGTGATAAAATTGATTTAAATAAATTGGTTGCAGAAGCGGATCTTTTAATTGGAGGTGTTTTAATTCCAGGTGCAGAAGCTCCAAAATTAATTACCAAGCCAATGTTAAAATTAATGAAAAGAGGATCTGTAATTGTTGATGTTGCAATCGACCAAGGAGGTTGTGTTGAGACGAGTAAACCAACAACTCATGGTGATCCAACTTATATTATTGATGATGTTATTCACTACTGTGTAGCAAATATGCCAGGTGGAGTTCCAAGAACTTCAACAATAGCATTGAACAATGCAACACTTCCACATCTAGTTAAAATTGCAAACGATGGTTATGCTAAATCATTAAGTGAAGATAAACATCTTCTTGCAGGATTAAATGTTTGTAAAGGTCAAGTAACTTATAAAGCAGTTGCTGATGTTTTTGGACATGATTACGTTAATCCTTTAAGTACCCTGTAATATTTTAGATTAATGTTATCGGATAAAATTAAAGATTATTTAAACGAATACATTAGTCAAGAAGTTTACGTTCAAGTTGCTGTTGCAAAAGGTAAAAATAAAATCTCAACAAACGCTGCAATCAGCATGTACTTTGAAAGCAATCACTTTAAAGGTTTAACTGAAGGTAAACCCTACAACACTTTTTTAGATGATCTTAAAGATAAGTGTTTAGTAAAATTAGCAAATTCTCCAATGAAAGATAGTAAAATAGATGATGAGATTATTATTGAACTTCAAAGAAAGCTTAATACTTTAAAAATTGAAGAATTAAATGATACTTACTGGGAAGTTGAGACAGGTGAATATTTAAGTGGAGAAGATATTAAAGAAATTGAATTTGAGAGAGATACTTTAATTAAGTTTTTAACCTCCAAAGATGAAGCGCATGATACGGTAAGTACTCTTTGCAAAAATTATGAAAAACTTTGTAAGGAAAAATACCCAGAAGCTCCATTACCTCTAGAAATTTTAAGCAACTAAAAATTTAAACAAAACTTTCCCAAAAGTTTCTTTCAAGGATAGTCGATTTTTTAAAATTTCTTTTAAGTATATTTAATTTTTTACCCTTACTATTTTTCAAAAGAATATCTAAATAATCAATATTGTCTTTAGCTATTTGTTGGTATTCTTTTGAAGAATACATTTTAATCCAAGAATTATATTTACTTTTTTTCCAATTTTTAATTTTAGAAAGATTAAACCCAATCTCACCATAGCCAATGATGCATACTGATAGGCATGAAAAAATATCAAGATTATCTCCATTTTTACCCACACTGAGTACATGATCAGTATAAGAACTATTAGCTTTCTCGACTACGATGTTGTTAAGAGATTTAAGCGGTATCTTCCATTTTTTACAATAATTGACGTGGAGTTTGATTTCATGATCAATGCCCTTTATAAAATTTACTGATCTATTAATTTCCTCAAAGCTATTAGACTTATAAACACTAAGAGCTAAAATTTTAAGAAATTGCTGTAAGAAAACATAATCTTGAACTAAATAATTTTTAAAATTCTTATCTGGTAGTTTATTGTTTACTAAATCAGATAAGAATTTATGGTTAGTATATTCAGACCATTCCTTCTTACAGCTATCCTTTAATTTATAAAAAAAGGTTTTTTTATTATTATAAATATTCACTATTCCTTAATTGAAGTTTTAATCTTAGAAAAGTTAAAGTTGCTATTTTTTTTAAAGATCATCACTGTAATCATGGGTGCAAATGTTGCTAAGATAAATGACCAAAACAATAATGCTGTAGATATCCAAATAGGAAATGCTTCAGCTGGAAATAATCCACCAATTAAAATACTTTTATCAAAAGTTTGGTTGGGAAATAAAAGCAATCCAGATATCAATCCAATTATAACTGAAATTAAAGAAAGTTTTTCATCAACATCGCCCTTGAACATCCCATAAAAAATAGGAAATACTGCAGCACAACATAATAAATCAGCAAATAAAAACATAAATAAGACGCTGTAACCCTTAGATGCTATCAAAAAAACAATTACTGATAAACCGCAGATTAAGTATTTAGAAAGTGTGAGATAACTATTCTTATTTTTTAAACTAATAAACTTATTTCCTTCAATAGTAATAGTGCTTGAAAGTGCATTAATAAGTGTATCCATACTGCTAATTACCAAAGCTAAAACTAAAATTAATATTGAAATAGTTAACAAAGAATTAATTCCAGTAAATGGCTCTAATAAAAGAGTAAAGAATAAAGTACTAGGGTCTGCTGCTTTATCAACTGATACTGCAAGAATTCCAAAGAAACCTAAAACAAGCATGAACGGAATCACAATAAAGAAGGCAGACATAAATCCTTTTCTTAAATCATCTGAACTTTTTGCTGCAAATACTCTTTGCCAAACACCTTGATCAAATAAGTTGGTTGCAAAAACAGCAATAAAAAAAGTTAAACCAGCAGTATAACCATAAAAATATTTACCACTCATTAATGTTCCAGCTTTTTCATTAACCAAATCTATTGAAAAAGTATTATTTCCAGAATTAAAAATATGGTTGATTGCAAATATTAATAAAATCATAATTATAATAAATTGAATTTTATCTGTAAAAATTGAAGCTCTAAGCCCTCCGTAAAGAGTGTAAGATAGTGTGGCAATAATTATTACAAGAGATGTTTGCCAAAGAGGGAACCCTGACATTAAGTTAACAACTTTTGCAATCGCTGTAACTTCAGCTGCAAAATAAACAAACATATACATTATTGTTAATAATAAAACCAAACGAAACATAGCTTTACCAAATCTAATTAGAACAAATTGAGTAAGAGTATTACCATTAGGCATAATTTTTCTCATACGTTGACCAATTGTAATAAAGGCTAAAAAGGGTAGAGCTTGACCTAAGCCATAACCAATTATAGCACCTAAACCACCCCAAGTAGCAGCTTCAGATGGACCAATTAAAATCCACACACCAAAACATGATGCAACTAAAGATGCAGTTAAAGATCTTTTACCAATTGATCTGTCTGCATTTAAATAAGAGTTAATTGAAAGTTTACCTCTTGAATAAACTATTCCAATAGCAGCAAAAGCTAATGAAGTTAAAAGCAAAGTAATAATAGTAGTTGATTGGTCTAGATATATTGTGTTCATTTTTTCCCTTCGTTGTGATTATACAACAGGTTCTTTGGGTATATTCTCAGCTTTTTACAGCACCCCAGAAACTGATATTCTTAAAAAAAAGAATATAAAAATTAAATAAAGAAATAATTAAATTAAGTCAAATTTTAACGCCAAGATATGAACATTAAGTAATGAATAATGCATTAAACTATTAGGTTTATTGAATTAACTTCATTAATAACTATATAAACATTAATTAATGTCTGAAATCCAAATTTCCATCAATAACCTATCTAAGGTTTATGATAATGGTTTTAAAGCCCTTAACGATGTTAGTCTTAAAGTAAAACAAGGTGAAATCCTTGCAATGCTTGGACCAAATGGTGCGGGGAAAACAAGTTTAATTAGTATTATTTGTGGAATTGTTAAGCCTTCTTCAGGCACAGTTACAATTGATAATTTTGATATTATAAAAGATTATAGAGAGACGAGATCAAGAATAGGGCTTGTTCCCCAAGAATTAAACTTAGAATCCTTTGAAACAGTTTTTGATACAGTGTCTTATTCTAGGGGATTATATGGAAAGCCACCCAAACCAGAACACATTGAGAAAATTCTAAAAGATTTAAGTCTGTGGGATAAAAAAGATCAAAGACTTAGACAATTGTCAGGTGGAATGAAGAGAAGAGTTTTAATTGCAAAAGCTTTGTCTCATGAACCTAAAATACTATTCCTTGATGAACCAACAGCAGGTGTAGATGTTGAACTTAGAAGAGATATGTGGACAGTTGTTGAAGACTTAAGAAAAACAGGGGTCACAATTATCTTAACTACCCATTATATTGAAGAAGCAGAAGCTATTGCTGACCGTGTAGCTGTAATTAATCAAGGAGAAATTATTATTGTTGAAGATAAAAAAGAATTAATTAAAAAAATGGGTCATAAAAAACTTACCATTGAATTGCAGAAAAAAATTAAAGAAATTCCTGAAGATTTACTTAAATATAGTCTTAAAATAGGTGAAGAGCAGATGTCTTTAATTTATACTTATAATGTTCAAGCTGAAAAAACTGGTATTACAGATTTATTGCAAAGTGTAAAAGATACTGGCTTAAAGTTAAAAGATTTAAAAACAGAACAAAGTACTTTGGAAAAGATATTTGTTGATTTAGTAAAGGAGAATAATGAAATTTAATTATTACGGGTTTAGAGCTATTTATGTTCATGAGATGAATAGATTTATAAGAACTGTAGGTCAGTCTATTCTTTCACCAGTAATATCCACCTCATTATATTTTGTAGTGTTCGGTTCAGTTATTGGAAGTTATATTGAAAAAATTGATGGTGTTAGTTATGGATCGTTCATTGTACCTGGTTTATTAATGTTAACTCTGTTAACTCAATCAATAAGTAACACTTCATTTGGAATATTTTTTCCAAAATTTAATGGAACTATTAACGAGATTTTAGCAGCACCTATATCAACGCTTGAAACGGTTCTAGCTTTTGTTGGAGCAGGAGCTACTAAAACATTAATTGTTGGTGCTGTAATTTATGTAACTGCTTCTTTTTTTGCGGATGTGACAGTTAAATATCCATTGTTAATGATATTTTTATTAGTTTTAGTTTCTTTTACTTTTGCTTTATTTGGATTTTTAATTGGAGTTGTTAGTAAAAACTTTGAGCAGATGTCGATCATTCCATCATTAGTCATCACTCCCATGGTATTCTTAGGTGGAAGTTTGTATTCACTTGATATGCTGCCACCATTTTGGCAAACAATTTCTTATTTTAATCCTGTGGTTTATTTAATTGATGGCTTAAGATTTTCTTTCTATGGTGTATCTGATTTTAATATTTGGGTAAGTATAAGCTCAATGGTATTTTTTTTAATTGTTTGTGTAATCTTGGTCACAATACTAGTTAAAAAAGGCTATAATATTAAAAGTTAGATCTAGATAGATTATTTATATTTATCTTCGATCTCATAGTATTCATTAAAACCAACAATATCTCTTAGGTCTGAGAATTTTGAAACATTGGTATTGTAGGTTTTGTTCTTCATATTTTTTAAAGATTCTTGCATAGTCTTAACGGAAGCACTCATCAAAGTTAAAGGGAACACGGCAATCTTGAATCCGATATCCTCTAGCTCATTCATTTCAAGTAAGGGTGTTTCCCCATCTTCAATTAAATTGATCATATGATGGCCTGGCACTTCTTTGATCACTCTTTTCATGTCTTCCTTAGATTTGATCGCTTCTACAAAAAGAATATCTGCACCAAGTTCTGAAAATTTTTGCATACGTTTAATAGCATCATCCAATCCTCTGGTCGCTATAGCATCTGTTCTTGCCATAACTAAAATATCTTTATTATTCATTTTGCTAGCGTCTACTGCAGCTTTAATTCTAGAATTTGCCTCATCTACTTCAACAACATCTTTTCCTTTAGTGTGGCCACATTTTTTTGGCCATTTTTGATCTTCAATCATTATTGCTGCAGCACCCGCATCTGCAAATCCTCTGACTGTTCTGTAAACATTTACGGCATTTCCATAACCAGTATCTCCATCAAAAATAATAGGTATCGAAGTGACGTTACAAATATTTCTTACCTGCTCAGCCATTTCTGAAAAAGAAATCAATCCTGTGTCTGGCATCCCAAGCTTAGTTGAAGAAACTGCGAACCCAGACATAAAACCTGCGTTCAGTTCTTCTCTTTCAATTAATTTTGCAGATAAAGCATCGTAACAACCAGGCATAACAATAATATCTTTTTGGTCTAATAAATTTTTAAGCTTATCTGCTTTTGGCTTTGAATCTTGTGATGAAAATAATGTCATAGTTTGAAAGGTATATATAATGCAATTTGTGGAAATAAATAAACTAAAAAAACTGCAAATAACATGATGATAACAAACGGAATAACTCCTTTTGCAATTTCTGACATTTTTGCATCACAAATTGCCTGTAATACATAAATATTAAGGCCAACAGGTGGGGTAATTAAAGCACATTCAATCATTAATGTAAAAATAATACCAAACCAAATTAAATCTATATTCATTGCTGCAATTGAAATTGCGAAAATAGGCATCATAATTAAAATTAAAGATAATGTTTCCATTATAAATCCAAGAATTAACAAGGTAATACAAACCACCAATATAAACATTCCTTGGTCGCTAATATTAGTTACAATTATTGCTGATAGATCCTGAGGAATTCGATAAAGAGAAATTGCCTTACCAAAAATTTTAGCTCCAGCTATAATAATAAATATTGTAACTGTTGTCTTCATCGTCTCCAGACCCGCTTGAATAAATCCCTTAAAGCTTAATCTTTTTTTAACAACTACATATATAAATGAAATTAAAAAACCTATACCACCTGCTTCTGTTGGGGTATAAATACCAGCATAAATTCCTCCAAGCATTATGAAAGCCATTAAAAGTATTGGAAGTCCTTTTTTAGTATATTCTATTTTTTCTTGATGCGTTGTTTTTACATTGGTAACTTCCTTATTGAAGAAAATTACATACAAAACTGAAAATACTATAAAGAGCAATGCCAGTAATATTCCTGGACCAATTCCTGCTAAAAACATACTTAATACAGATTCTTCAACTACAAAAGCATAAACAATCATAGGTATTGATGGAGGAATTAAAATTCCCAATGTTCCTCCGGCAGCTAAAATACCTAGACAAAAATTTTTATGATATCCTCTTTTAATCATTGCAGGATAAGCAACAGTTGAAATGGTTGCGGCAGTAGCTACAGAAGATCCTGAAATAGCTGCAAAAATACTGCAAGATAGAATGGTAGCAATTGCCAAACCTCCAGGAAAATTTCCTACCCAAGCTTGTGCAAAGCCAAATAGATCATCTCCAACTCCAGCTTTTAATAGAATGTTTGACATCATTAAAAACATAGGAACCGCAAGAAGTATAAAATTATCACCTACACTATAAAATGTTTGAGGAACCATCAGTGGTGAGATATCTCCCAGTAGCATCAATATTAAACCTATAGATCCCAGCCCGAAAGCAATAGGAACGCTTAAAAATAGCATTAAAAATAGTGAAAAAATAATTAAAGCAATAGTCATTATTTTATAAGTAACCCTAACTTTCTAACAATTTCTATTGAAACTCTGATGACTAATAAAAAAAAACAGAGTGGGATTGCGAGCTCGGTTAAAAAAGATGGAACATCTAAAATTGTCGAACTTGTTCTACCTACTTTTAAAGAATCGTAGGCAATCAGCCATCCATAATAAACAACAAATGAACTAAAGAATAAAATAAAAAGCATTGATATGAAATCTAGTATTTTTTTTCCAGACTGTCCAAGTCGATCATAAATAACCGTGATTCTAATAAAATCATTTTTATGAAAAGAATACGTAAGAGCTAAATATGTAGCCCAAATTTGCAAGAATCTAGATATTTCATTTACCCATATGGTTGGAGCATTAAAAATATAACGAGATATGACTTCGAATGAAACTATAAAACCTATTAGGATAAACAAACCTGAGGATAAAATTCCTGAATATTTTATAAGTTTATCTAAATTCATTTTAAAAAAAAAGCCCCACATTATTAGTAATAACGTAGGGCTTGATTAATTTTATATTAAAGTTTGTTAGCTGCGTTAACTAACTTATCTCCAACTCCACCTTTTCCACCAGTTCTTTCAATGTAGTCAGTGATCACTGAAGAAGAAGCTTTTTTTAACACTTTAAGTTCAGCACCAGATAATTCTACTATCTTCATTCCATTATCTTTTGCTTCCTTATAAGCTCTGGCTTCTATTCCAGACATATCATCTCTAACTGCTTTTTCTGCAACTTTTGATGCCTCGGTTATTGCTTTTCTTTGTTCATTAGTTAGTGAGCTTAACCATTTTTGATTAGCTACAAGTACAAATTCAATATCACCATGATTAGTTACCGTTAAGGTATCCATCACTTGATAAAGTTTTCTAGATTTAACTCCAGACACACCTGTCATTCCAGCATCTACAGTTCCTCTTTGGTAAGCTAAATATTGTTCAGATCCTGAAATTAAAGCAGGCTTAGCACCAAGAGAGCTAACAAATGCTCCTAAAGTTTTTCCAAATACTCTGATTTTTTTATTTTTAAAAGCAGCTGGAGTGTTCATCGGAGTTCCATTAGATAGCATCACAGCTGAACCGTAAGCTTGATAGTATAAAGGCACAGCTCCTGATTTTGAAATCGCAGGGTCTAATACTTGTCTAATTTTAGATCCAGATTTAGTTGCTTTTCTAATTTTCTCTTCTGAATCAAATAAGAATGGCAAATAAAAAATATCTACTTCAGGGTTTGTACCAGCAAACCTTGTAAGTGATGCTACACCCGCTTCGATTGCCCCTGAGCCTACTGCTTGTGGAACTTCTTTATCTTTATAAAGTTGTGCAGAATCATAGATTTCCACTATGATATCTGATCGTTTCTCCAATTCTTTTTTAAATACCAAAAGGTTTTGACCTAAGTGGGCTTTTAAAGGAAGTTGAAGGGTAATTCTCATTTTAGTCTCTGCAAAAACTGCTGATGCAAACAAAACTAAAATAGAAGTTAATACTAACTGCTTAATTGTTTTCATTATTTCCCCTTTAAATTATTTTCCTAAGTAGATCTTACTTTTAAAAAAAATACAAGTTGGATTATTTATTCATTTCACAATTTTTTATATCCGTGCTCTCAAATAAAGATTATATTTTAATAAATTTAAAGTCTTAAGTAATAATAATCAAATAGATAAAATAGATGAACTGGATATTAGCCACAATATTTGCTGCTTTTTTTCAAAATTTAAGATCAAGTCTACAAAAAAATCTCAACAAAAACATATCCTTAGTTGCATCTACTTATGTAAGATTTGCTTTTTGTTTACCGTTTGCTTTCATATTATATTTTTCTTATTTTCAAAATTTTGAGATGGTGCGTTTTACGATTCAACAAGATAATTTTTTATTTTATATTTTTTTAGCAGCTATCTCTCAGATTTTTTTTACATTTCTGCTTTTGTATTCTTTCCAATTTTCTAATTTTATGGTTGGAACAACTTTAAGCAAAACAGAAGTAGTTCAAATTGCAATCTTAGAAGTTATTATTTTACATGATAGATTTAATTTTTTGACTATTTTAGGTATAGTTATTTCTACAATTGGTGTGTTTATATTTTCTACCAAAGATCGTAATGTTATTTTTAAAAATCTATTATCAAAATCTACTTTAGTAGGGTTGGCCTGTGGCTTTTTATTAGCTTTAAGTGTGGTAGCTTTCAGAGCGGCAGCACTAAGTTTAATAGACTTAAAGTCTAATTTTGAAATGGCTTTAAGCACTTTGTTTTTTGGGGTTTCGATTCAAACTTTTATTTTGACAATTTATATTTTTTTATTTGAAAAAGAACAGTTTAAAAAAATATACCAAAACAAAAAACAATGTATAGCAACAGGCTTTTGTGGATTCATAGCAACCCTATCTTGGTTTTATGTATTTACTTTAATGCAAGCAGCAATTGTGAGAGCAGTTGGACAAATTGAATTACTGTTTAGCTACATATCTTCAAGATATTATTTTAAAGAAAAGATTAGATTAATTGAAATAATTGGAATTATAGTATTTGCGATTGGTGTCATTTTGATATTGATCGCAAAATAAAAAATGGTCCATATCTAAATTATCATTGAGTATTAAGAAATATTCAATTAAAATAATCAAATTATGCTTTCATATATATTACCCTTTATAGCTTTAATTGTTGTTGTGGTATTTATCCATGAATATGGTCACTACTACTTTGCAAAACGTTATGGTGTAGGTGTCACCGATTTTTCAATAGGATTTGGTAAAGAGATGTTTGGCTGGAATGATAAATCAGGCACACGTTGGAAGGTTTGTGTAATACCACTTGGTGGTTATGTTAAATTTTTTGGTGATAGAAACGTTTATAGCCAAGCTGATAATGAAAAAATCATAAAAGAATATAGTAAAAAAGATCAAGATAAACTGTTTGTACTAAAGCCTTTATACCAAAGAGCTTTAATTGTATTTGGTGGCCCTTTGGCTAATTTTTTATTAGCAATTCTAATATTTTTCTCAGTTTATACCTTTGCTGGAAAAGATTTTACTCCAGCAGTTATTAATAAAGTTCAAAAAGATAGTCCCGCTATGGCAGCTGGTCTCAAGGATAACGATATTATCGTCTCAATTGATGGCAATAAAGTTAAGAGCATCATGGAAGTTTCAAAGTTTATCATGATGTCTACTGATGAATTTATTAATTTTACAGTAAATAGATACGATCAAGACTTGATTTTTAAAGTAAAACCTAACCTTGTTGATAGTGAAGATAACCTTGGTAATAAAATAACCAAACGTATGGTTGGAATCAAACTTGGCGCTTACAATAACGAGGTAAATCACGTTAAACTTGGTCCAGCAAAAGCTCTATTTTATGCGGTTAATGAAGTTTATTATGTGAGTGTATCCTCTCTTAAATATATAGGAAGTATGATCACTGGTTCTGGTGATAGCTCACAATTAGGTGGCCCAATTAGAATAGCAAAAATTAGCGGACAGGTTGCGGAATTTGGTATTTTACCCTTTATTAGCTTAATGGCTTATATTTCTATTAGTTTGGGGTTAATAAACCTGTTCCCAATCCCAATGCTTGATGGGGGACATTTAATGTTTTATGGTATTGAAAAAATATTAGGACGCCCTTTAAGCCAAAAAGTACAAGAAGGTTTTTTTCGAATCGGAATGTTTTTATTGCTATCATTGATGTTTTTTACGACGTTTAATGACATAAAGGATCTTGGTTTATTTTAATTATTCAATATTTTGAAACATTAAATAACCCTTTAAAATCAACATTTATTTAATAATTTACTATATATTGGGGTTTCTATTTTAAGAGACACTAATAAAAAGCTTGATTTATGGGCTTTTATGTAAAATAAAGAGAAATAATCAATAAAACCGGAGCTAAAAAAATGAACAAAAAACAATTAATAGCACAACTTTCAGGTTCTTTAAATCTAAGTAAAGCTGATGCAGAGCGTACTTTCGATACAATTACAAACACTATTCTGGATGCTTTAAAAGGTGATGATACTGTGAAAATTGCTGGATTTGGTACTTACAAAGTAGCAAAAAGAAAAGCTAGAGTTGGAAGAAATCCAAGAACTGGAGAGCAAATTCAAATCGGTGCTTCTCAAAAAGTTAAGTTCTTACCAGCTAAAGCACTTAAAGAAATATTCAATAAGTAATTACGTTTCAAATTTTTTAACAGCCTTTTACAGAAATGTATTAAGGCTGTTACTATATGCAAATACTGCATAACTCTTTTTCCTCATAAACAATAGTCATAAGCTTAAGCCTCATTATAAGTAGATTCTAAAAAGGGAGGTCTTAATGACTAAATTAATAAAAATAATATCAACGTTTTCGCTGGGTCTAGTTTTTCTTTTAGGTCTAACAAGTGTTGGAAGTGCGGAGACAACAGTTTCTGCTGAAGTTCAATACATTTTTAATACATTTTCATTTTTAGTTTGTGGATTTCTAGTCATGTGGATGGCAGCAGGTTTTTGTATGCTTGAATCAGGATTAGTGACTACTAAGAGTGTATCAACGATTGTTGCAAAAAACATTGGAAAATTTTCAATTGTTGCAATAATTTTTTATTTAGGAGGGTATAATCTTGCATATGGAATACCCGAAGGTGGCTTAATTGGTTCATTTACTCCATGGACACTAACAGATTCGCTTGAACAAGGTTATTCAGGAAGTGCAGATTGGTTCTTTCAAATGTTATTTGTTGCTGCAACTTGTTCAATTGTTTCTGGTGCTGTAGCCGAAAGAATAAAAATTTGGCCTTTCTTTATCTTTTCTGCAATCTTAGGTGGATTAATTTATCCAATTACTATGGGTTGGCAATGGGGTGGTGGCTGGTTAGCTTCACTTGGATTCTCTGACTTTGCTGGATCAACTTTAGTTCACGCTTGTGGTGGTGCCGCAGCATTAGCAGGTGTAATTTTATTAGGTGCTAGAAAAGGAAGATTTAGTCCAAAAGGAACTGTAAAAACTATGGAACCATTTGCAGCTTCTTCAATACCATTAACTGCACTTGGAACCTTTATTTTATGGATGGGATGGTATGGATTTAATGGTGGTTCACAATTAGCTTTAGGCACATTTGAGGATGCAAATGCAATGTCTAAAATATTTATGAATACTCATTTAGCTGGAGCAGCTGGCTGTGTTACAGCGGCATTAGTTACAAGATTAATTGGTGGAAAAACTGATGTAATAATGATGTTGAATGGTGCACTTGCTGGTTTAGTTTCTATTACAGCAGAGCCTTTGGCTCCTAGTCCTTTACTTGCTATTGGAATTGGTACTGTTGGGTCTTTGGTTATGTATTTTGGAACTAACTGGTTAAACTCAATGAGACTAGATGATGTTGTTGGTGCCATACCAGTTCATTTATTTGCAGGTATTTGGGGAACTTTAGCCGTAACATTAAGTAATAGTGAAACTGCTCTAACAACTCAAATAATTGGAGTATTATCTGTAACAGTATTTACTTTTATTTTTTCCTATATTGCTTTCTTTGCTCTTAAACAATTTATTGGTTTAAGGATAAGTGATGAAGCTGAAAGATTAGGTACAGATGTTGCTGAAATCGGCGTTAGAGCTTATGCAATCAGAGACTAATAATATAATTAATTAGAAGAAATAGGCCCCTTAATTGGGGCCTTTTTTATTCTTGAATATTTTTTAAGGTATCTAAAACTTCTTTAACATGATCTTTAACTTTAACATTGCTCCAAATTTTAACAATTTTACCCTTAGGATCTATTAAAAAAGTACTTCTAACAATGCCCATAAATTCTCTACCCATAAATTTTTTCTTAGCCCATACTTTATAACTTTTTACAATTTTAATCTCATCATCAGCCAAAAGATCAAATTTAATCTTATATTTTTCTTTAAATTTGTTATGACTTTTTATGGCGTCTTTTGATATTCCATAAACTTCACAATTAAGTTTTTTAAATTTAGTTAATAATCTGTTAAAATCATTTGTTTCAATAGTGCATCCTGGAGTGTCATCTTTAGGATAGAAATATAGAACTATGTATTTACCAATGGAATTTTTTAAAGAATAAGTGTTATTACTGGTTGAGTTAAGAGTAAATTTGGGTGCAATAGAATTTTCTTTAAG
This sequence comes from Candidatus Pelagibacter sp. Uisw_090, assembly GCF_047717845.1. GTDB lineage: Bacteria > Pseudomonadota > Alphaproteobacteria > Pelagibacterales > Pelagibacteraceae > Pelagibacter. The sequence continues at coordinate 862,543 of NZ_CP159810.1, read as the reverse complement.
CATTAGTTACTTTATTTTTATGGTGATTTTTTTTTATAATTGTTTATTCTTATTTATATTATTATGACTATTAAATCATCACAAACTCTTGTCTCTGAAGCTTTAAATGAAGTTAAAACTATTACTGCAGATGAAGCATTGAAACTATCTATTGAAGGTAAATGCAGTTTAATTGATATTAGGGAAAAAGGTGAATTAGAAAAAATGGGAAGAGTTGAAAACTCTAATCATATACCACGAGGCATGCTAGAGTTTTGGTTGGATCCTGAAGGCCCTTATTTCAAAAGTGGTAAATTAGATATGAATAAAGATATGGTTTTATTTTGTGCGGGTGGTTTAAGATCTGCTCTTGCAGCTAAAGCATTAAAAGAAATGGGTTTTGAAAAAGTTTCACACATTGATGGTGGTTTTGCTGCCATAAGTCAAAGTGATTTTAAAATAGTTTAAACTATCTGTTTAATTCATCTAAAGCGAATTCCAATCTATCTTGACCCCAAAAAATTTTATTATTAACAATAAATGTTGGTGCTCCAAAAATCTCTTTATCATAAGCATCTTTAGTCACATCTTTTAGTGTATCTTTAATTTTTTGATCTTTAATATCTTGATAGAATTTATCTTTTTTAATTTCACATTCTTCTAGAATACCAATTAAAATTTGTTCATTAGAAATATCCAAGTTATTTTTCCAGTATGCATTAAACATACTATCTATGTACAAACCTTTAATATCAGAATCGACACAAAAGTAACCACGCATAATATATAAAGAGTTTAAGGGAAATTTTGTATTCCAGGTAAAATCAAATTTATTTTTTTTGGCAATTAGATTGCAGTCATTCATCATATGTTTTAATTTAGGTTTAATAAAAGCAGGTGCCACCACTCCTTGCAAGTTATGAAGACCACCCAGTAAAATAGGCTTGTAATTTATTTTAATATTTTTTGGTAAGGATTGAATCTTTTTGTGAGCTAAATATGTGTATGGACTTATAAAGTCAAAATAGAAATCTACTTCTTTAGTCATATAAACTAATTCTCTTAGCGTAAAAAACTCTTACCACCCAATAAAGGGTTAGACCAATAGGCCCAATAAAATATGTTACTAACAGTGGGAAAGACATTAAAATTTTATTTATACCAAATTTTTGAGAGTCTTTAACAATCCACCCACCGCAAAATAAATTCATTGCCAAAAAATGTGTCCAAAATAAAATTATGAAAGCTTTGTATGTAAATAGATTACTAACAGCATCCAAACCAAGATACAGTTCAAAATTTCCAATAAAATCATAACCTTCATTAAAAAATAAATGAAGTAAATACCCATAAGCTAGACTTAAAATAAAAATTGGAAAAATGGATGTTATAAAAACTCTACATATTTGTGATTGAGGAAATATTATTAACACCAGCCAAAAAGGTAAAACACCGAGGTTTAACCATAAAAAAATCATCTCTACAGTAAAATATGTATAAATTTGCTCGATCATTTTTTATTATATTATATTACAAGATAGCATGATTCCTATGAGAAATAGAAAAAAAACACTAGAGGTTACAATGGAAGAGATGCGAAACTTTTCTTTTGCTTATATTGAAAAATATGCTCCTTCTAAACAGCAATTAAGAACCTATTTATTGAAGAAATATCTTAAAGCAAATGTACCCAATGTTAAAAAACAAGATGTTACTGATCTAATTGATATTGTTTTAGTAGATCTTGAGAAAAGTAAATTTATTAGTGATAAATTTTATTCTGAAAGTAAGTCGCGTAGTTTAATTCAAAAGGGTAGCTCCATAAACAAGATTAGATACTATCTAATGGGAAAAGGAATTAACGATGCTTACATTAAAGAAACACTAGAAAAGATTAAAGAAGATAATTCTGATCAAGATTTCTTCTCAGGAATTAAAGTATGTAAGAAAAAAAGAATAGGACCTGCAAGAGCTGAAGATAATAGACCCTTGTTTTACAAAAAAGATATCTCACTTCTTGCAAGAAATGGGTTTGATTTTGAAACCTCAAAAAGAATAATGGATATTGATCAGGCTGAATATTTTAAGATTATTAAACTACTTTAATTTTTTTTCTTCTTCTTCTTTTGCTAAATGAGTAACTATGTTTTTTATGTAGTTTTTAACAAATACAAAAACTAAAAAGCCAAATATTGAAACTGAAACTATTATAATTAAGATTACTCTAAGACGCTCATCCATTAGATTATATTTTTATTTTTTAAGATTAAACTTGGGTTTTTAAATCCAGGCTTACCATATAGAATTTCGTCACCATTAAAATCTGTTATTTTTCCACCAGCATGCTCTAATATAGCATGCCCAGCCGCTATATCCCACTCACAGGCTCTTGGTTCTGCCGCATACATATCAAACTCACCAGCAGCAATCACACAAAATTTTAATGAACTTTTCATTTTTTGATGAGAGGTAATTTTATATTTTTTATGGATTTCTAAAATTTCTGGTTTTAGTTCGCTTGAATAACTCACAGCAATTAATTCTTCATAATCTTTTTTTTTATTTATTAAAGATATCTCATGACTATCAATAAGCTCATAACTATTAGACACACCATAAGAGTAAAAAATTCTTTCTTTTGCTGGAGCTGTAATAATTCCTATTGCGGGTTTTTTACCTAATATTAAAGCAGCATTTAATGTGAATTCGTCTCGATTATTTATATAATCTCGCGTCCCATCTATCGGGTCAATTAACCAAAAATTTCTTAAATTAATTGCATTTTTGTGATTAGCACTTTCCTCTGAAACAATTGGTATATTTGGAGTTATTTCTTGGATCTTGCTGGTTAAAATTTTATTAACTTCAATATCACCATTACTCACTGGAGTGTTATCTGATTTAATTTCCTTTATTAATCCAACTTTTCTTAAATCTAAAGCTACCTGACTTGCTTTCTTAAAAGTATCAATTAAGGAAAGTGTTATATTTTTAGTTTCTTGAATATTCATTTGTAAACTTTTTCTAATCTAATTATTTCTACGTTAATTACTTTTTTTCCAACATTCTCAAAATTTACAGTCACTTTATCATTAATTATTGATTGAACTTGTCCAATACCCCAATCTTTATTGTCAGGATTAGTGACTTTGTCACCTGGCTCATAATCTAAAATCATTTAATTTACTTATACCAAATATACTAATAAATATCATTAAATATGATAAAATTGAATTCAATTGGAATAGCCAAAGAACCAAAAGATACATTGATTGTTGTTGCTATGTCCGGTGGAGTAGATTCCTCAACAGTTGCAGCCATGATGAAGAATGAAGGTTACAACGTTATAGGTATAACTTTAAAACTCTATAACGACAATAAAGAAACAGCTTCTTCTAAGCAGTGTTGTGCAGGTCAAGACATTATGGATGCAAAAAGAGTAGCTGATAAATTAAAGATAGAACATAAAATTCTTTATTACCAAGATAAATTTAAAGAAGGTGTGATTGATAATTTTATTGATAGCTATTTAAATGGTGAGACACCTATACCCTGTGTTCAGTGTAATAAAACAGTTAAATTCACAGATCTATTTGAAGAAGCAAAGAAATTAAATGCAGACGCTTTAGTTACGGGTCATTATGTTAAAAGTATTACAAAAGAAAACAATACTGATATGTATCGGGGAATAGATTTAAATAGAGATCAAAGTTATTTCTTATTTAACACTACAAAAGATCAATTAAACTTTTTAAGATTTCCGTTAGGCAATCTTCTTAAAGATGAAACAAGAAATATTGCAAGAGAACTTGATCTTAATGTTGCTGATAAACCTGATAGCCAAGACATATGCTTTGTACCGAATGGTGATTATGCATCTGTTATAGAAAAGTTTAGACCAAACTCTTTTAGCAAAGGAAATATAAAGAACATGGAAGGTGAGGTAATAGGCGTTCATGATGGAATTATTAATTATACGATCGGTCAACGAAAAGGAATTAGAGTTTCAGATAAAAACCCACTTTATGTAGTAAAAATTATTGCAGATAAAAATGAAATTATAGTTGGTGCTAAAGAGCATTTAGTTAAAACTAAAATAAATCTAAAGGATTTAAATATTATAACCAATGACCAAAATGATTTTGAAAAAGAGCTCTTTGTAAAAGTAAGATCTACTGGAAGATTAATTAAGGCTAAAATAGATATTACCAATACTTCAGCAAATGTAGATTTGTTAGAAGAAGAACATGGAATAGCACCAGGACAAGCATGTGTTTTTTACTCAAAAAACAGTAATGGTTATAAAGTTCTTGGTGGTGGATGGATAAAAAACTAATATTTACTAGTATTAAATTGGACTAGAAGATCAAATTGATAAGTTACTTGTTCTTAGCTTTTCTTTTAGCTCTTCTTTTTTTAGAGCCTTGTTTTCTTCGACCTCTATGTTTTTTTGGGTAACCCATACTATCCTATTTATAATTTTTATTGACGTTATTGGAGGGATATAGCATTCTCCCTTTAACTTATCAAATTTTTTATGACTAAATCATTCAAGACTTTTCTTAAACATACTGCAAAAGATTACCATAATCAGTCAGTTAACCCCCCTGTAGTAAGAGCTTCGACTATTATCTTCAAATCCATGCAAGATATTAGGAAAATGCAGGATAAGAGTAAAAAAGATCCAACAGGTGGACATTTTGATTATGGAAGACAGGGAACATCAACAACCCATGTTTTGTCACAAATACTTAAAGAAATGGAAGAGTGTTATCACGTATTTTTAACACCGACTGGATTTGGATCAGTTTTTTTATCTATATTTAGTATTGTTCGACCTGGTGATGAAATTATTGTAGCAGATCCCACATATTCACCCACGAGAATTTTAACCCAAGATTTTTTAAAAGAATTTAATGTAAAATCTGTTTTTTATGACCCACATGATTTGAAAACTTTAGAAAAAGCGATTACAAAAAAAACAAAATTAATTTTTGTTGAAAATCCTGGAAGCAATACGTTTGATTTTCAAGATTTAGGTAAAATAGTATCAATCGCAAAAAAGAATAAAATTTTTTCAGCAATTGATAATACATGGGGAACACCTTATTTTTTAAAACCAATTAAACTTGGTTTTGATATGTCAATTGTATCTGCTACCAAATATTATTCAGGCCACTCTGATGTTATGGGTGGAAGTTTAGCCGTTAATAAAAAAGTTTTTAAACAAGTTGATAAGGCAAATAAGATAACTGGTTTAAGACTTGGTCCTGATGATGCTTATTTAATAACAAGAGGACTTAGAACTTTAGATGTTAGATTAGACAAACATGAAAAAAGTGCAAAACAAGTAGCTGATTTTTTATCTGATTATAAAAACATAAAATTATTATACCCACACAAAAAAGATTCATTTAATTTTAGAATGTGGAAGAAATATTATTCTGGTGCATCAGGATTGATGGGTTTAAAAATTAGATCAAAAAATAAAAACTCTGTAATTAAGTTTGTTAATTCTTTAAAATTATTTGGTTATGGGTATAGCTGGGGTGGATTTGAAAGCCTTGCATTATATCAAGACAAACGTGAACAAGGTAATAGAGAATATTTAAAATTAGCTAAAGACGAACATTTAGTAAGATTGCATATTGGTTTAGAAGATCCAAAAGATCTCATTGATGATTTAAAAAAATCTCTTAAACATGTTAAATGAGTTCAGAAATATTTATTAAAAATAAAACAGCTTTAATAACGCTGATTGCAGCCTGTGTTGTAGTTTTAATTTCTCTTGGAGTTAGACAGACTTTTGGTCTATTTTTCATGGACTTTAAAAATGACTTAGATATTTCAATAACTCAATCTGGATTAGCAATAGGTATTCAAATGTTAATGTGGGGTTTAACAGGACCTATATTTGGAGCCATTGCTGATAAATATGGTGGACACAAAGCAATTTGTTTAGCTTTTATTTTTTATATTTTGGGAATTTATTTTTTGTATGCTGGTCCAAATACTGGAATTTTTTTTCAAATCGATTTAGGGCTTTTAGTTGGAATTGGTTTAGGTGGAACTGCAATTAGTATTCCAATGTCAATTGTTGGAAAACATTTCCCATTATCAAATAGAACTATAGCCATGAGTATTGTCACAGCTGTTGGTTCTTTGGGCTATTTTATCTCTCCGCTTTATACGAGTTATTCGTTAATTAAAAATGGATGGGTGGACACACTTTTTGTATTCATAATATTCTTATTTATTGGACTTATAGTGGCTTTTTTTGTTAGATCTCCTTCTTTAGCTCAATCCACTGAAAAACCCAATGATCAAAGTACCTTTGGTGCTCTAAAAGAGGCCTTTAAAAACAAAAGCTACATACTGCTTACTTCTGGTTTTTTTGTATGTGGTTTTCATATAACACTAGTTGGAACTCATGTACCAAAATATGTAATCGATAGAGGTTTAGAAAGTTGGACAGCTGCTGCAATTTTATCTTTAATTGGACTATTTAATATATTTGGCTCTCTATTAAGTGGATATCTTTCTACAAAAATTAGTAAAAAAATTATTTTAAGTTCTATCTATGCATTGAGGGGTGTTTCAATAATTTTATTTATCTTCTTACCAGTAAGCAATATTAATGCATTTATTTTTGGTGCAAGCTTTGGCTTTTTATGGCTTTCAACAGTGCCAGCAACAAGCGGTATAGTCGCTCATATTTTTGGAACTAAATATTTAGGTATATTATATGGAATAGTATTTTTAAGCCATCAAGTAGGTTCATTCTTTGGAGCTTTTCTTGGAGGACTATCTTATGATTTATATGGCTCATATGATTATGCTTGGTATTTAGCAATTGCTTTATCTGTTTTTGCAGCAATAATACATTTACCAATTAAGGAAGAAGCAGTTTTAAGATTAAAAACAGAATAGAAAATTGAATAAAAAAAACTACTTACTAGATTTAAATAATTCAAAAAAACCCTTTATAATCTACAAATCAGATAAGGGGTTTGATCTTTATACGGACTTTTCAAAAAAGATCATTTTAAACAATAAAAATATTGAAAAATTCATTAACAAAAATACTAAATTAAAATCTACTCATAAAGAAACAGACTTATTTATTGGTTTTTTTGGTTATGAAATACTAAATAACTTAATAGACATAAAAATAAAAAAACAAAAAAAAATAAATTTTCCAAAAGGGATATTTTACAAACCTGAAACAAAAGTAAAACTTTCAAATAGTCTTGAATATAAAAAAACTAGATCATCAAATCCTAACAATCTATTTAAAATAAATATTAATAAAAAATCGTATAAAGTAATATTTGATAAATTTAAAAAGAAAATAAAATCTGGTGAAACATACCAGATTAAAATCTGCACTAAATACAGTAATAAATCTGAAATAGATGCTTTAGTTTTTTTTGGTAGGCTAGTAAAAAGCAATATGGCGCCTGAAGCCTTTATGATTAAAGATAAAAATTATTCAATAATAAGCTGTTCACCTGAAAATTTGATAACAAAAAAAAATAATTTTATAACCACAAAACCAATTGCAGGCACTTTAAAGAAAACTAAAAAATTAAATAAAAATAAAGCCCTTACTTTTTTTAGAAAAAATTTAAAAGAAACTAAAGAACACAATATGATCGTTGATATGGAAAGAAACGATTTATCTAGAATTTGTAAACCAGGTTCAGTAAAAATTTTAAAGAAAAAGATAGTTGAAGAATATAAGGATCTTTATCATTACGTGAGTTTAATTGGAGGACAACTTAAGAATAAAGTTACCTCATTAGAGATTATAAAAGCAATGATGCCAGGGGGTTCTGTAATAGGATGTCCAAAAATTAGCACATTAAATTTATTAAATAAGCAGGAAAAACAAAATAGAAATATTTACACAGGTAGTTTTGGATACTTAAAGTTTAATGGGGATATGAGGTTTAATATTATCATTAGATCAATATTAAATTTTAAGGGTAAATCAGAGATTTCTGTAGCTTCTGGAGTGGTAATTGACAGTAATGCAGCCCATGAATTTAATGAAAATTACATAAAGGCAAAATCATTAATGGATCTTTATAAATGATATACATTATTGATCATCAAGACTCTTTTACTCACAATGTAGTGCATCAATTTGAAAATTTTGACGAAGTGGTTTGTACAAATTTTAACAAAATAAATGAAAATAAATTAAAAAGAGCAGATATTATTGTTTTTTCACCAGGCCCAGGTGCACCAAAAGATTATCCTTCTAGTTCAAAAATCTATAAAAAATACAAAGGTGAAAAAAAAATTATAGGCATTTGTCTTGGGTTTCAACAAATTCTACATTGTGAAAATGGAAAAATAATTGAGCAAAAAAAGATTTATCATGGTTTCCAATCTAAAATAAAAGTGACCAGCAAAAACTCATTGTTCAAAAAAAATAGTCGATTCACCGTTGGTAGATATCACTCTCTAAAATTAAAAGAGCCATTTACTGCAAAAAATTTTGAAATTACAATGAGGTGTGTTATTTCAAATACAGCAATGACAATAGAAAATAATAAAGAAAAAGTATATGGATTTCAATTTCACCCCGAATCTTTTTTAACTGAAAATGGTAGCTTACTTATTAAAAAAATCTTATCAGCATAAAACCTACAAAGAAATTAATTTTAAAGATCTTTGGGGGGACAATGGTGTGTTCACTACTATGTGGATTTTTGGAAATCCTTCCAAGGTACTTTTTTTTAAAAAACATATCAAAAATTTAATAAAGTCTTTAAAAATTTATAAACTAAACACCCCAAATCTTGAAAAAAATATTCTTAAATTAATAAAATTAAATATTGATAAAAAAAGATATTATAATCATCTTCTTAGAGTTGCCGTAAATAAAAAAATGATATCAATTTCTTTAAGAAATAGAAAAACACCAAAACTAAATTTTAATTTAAAGCTTATCAGTCACAAACGATTTGACCCTAAATTTAAAAATCTTAAATATAGATTTATATTAAAACACTTGTCAAAAATGGATAACACCACTTCAGACGTTGGTCTTTGTTACAAAAATATGATTTTAGAAAGTGGAACTTCAAATATGTTATTTATCAAAGGTGATAAAGTTTACTCTCCTTTAAATAATATATATAAAGGTATTACCTATAATTTCTTTAATAAAAAATTAAGTAAGATTATTAACAAAGATATACTGATCAAAACCTTATCCGAATATGACGAAATTCTTCTTATTGGTTCTGGAAAAGGTGTTGCATCAATAAAAAATATTAATGAAATTAAATGGAAGAGAAAAGGTTTAAAATTTTATAAAATACTATCTAGTTTTTATAAAAGTGAAGTTAACAAATGTTCTATCTATAAATAATATTTATGTTTGACCCAAATAATCCCTGTTTATTCTGCAACTCTAAACAAAGTGGTTCAGCTGCTGAAAATGAGTTGGCTTATGCCAGTTATGATACATATCCTGTGTCTGAATTTCATTGTTTAATTATTCCAAAGCGTCATGTTAAAGATTATTTTGACTTAAATGATAATGAAGTGATCGCTTGCAATAACCTTATTAAAAAAATTAAAGACGAAATAATATTAAAAGATCCTTCAGTTAAAGGGTTTAATATTGGAGCAAATTCTGGGGCTATTGCCGGACAATCAATCCTTCACTGTCATATTCATTTAATTCCACGAAGAGAAGGTGATGTTGAAAACCCTCAAGGAGGAGTTAGGTCGGTTATTCCTCTAAAACAACATTATAAACGTAAAGCGTAAGTTGTATTTTTGATTGATAAATAGAGCGCCTAATAACGGTTGATCTATCATTTCAACTATACTAAAAACTCAAAATTAAGATTCAACAAAATTAGTTATAAAGGGTAATAGTCTATATGATGTCAATTAGTCCATTTTCTGCACTAGCAGAATCAATTTCTCCTTCTGTAATTCAAGGCTTTGTTTTAGCAATGTTAGCTCTAATCGTTATTGGAACAGTTGTTCAAATGATACATCATAAAAATGTTACTTATTTTTTCAATAATGCAAAAAAAGCAAAATTAGCTGCCGAAAGAGAACTTGGTGTTGGAGAAAAAACTTCAGTTATTTTAAAAACTGTAGTGCATGATATTGCAACTACTGCAGAGTTAGGCGCTGGTAAAAGAAGAGTTGCACACGTTATGGGAATGTATGGAACTATTTTATTTTGGGTTGCATCAGTCGTATTAGTTTTTGGTTACACTGGAACAGGAACTACTGTACCAAAAATCTGGCCTATGATTTGGCATGTTGGAGCAATAATGACTTGTGTGGGTGGATACTGGTTTTGGTTATTTTTAAGAGTGGATGTATTGGCAGAAGCTCATCCATGGTACAGAATTATTAAAGCAGACTTGTTTGTCCTAGCACTTCTTGCATGTGCAACTACTGGACTTGCTTGGTCTTATTTTCAATCTTCAGGATCAACTGGATTAGGATATTTATTTTTAGTTTTATTTATTACCTCAAACATTGTTTTATTTGGGGGAGTTTATTGGTCAAAATTTGCACACATGATTTACAAACCTGGTGCAGCAATCCAAAAAAACTTAGCAGAAGCAGATGGTTCAAGAGACAATCTTCCACCACTTGCTGATGCACCAAAACAATTTGGACTAGGAATTAAAAGAGAACAACCAAAACACTATTAAAGAAAGAGAGAGGTAATATAATATGTCAACTTTTGTATACATGACGAGATGTGATGGATGTGGTCACTGTGTGGATATTTGTCCATCAGATATAATGCACATTGATGAAAATATTAGAAGAGCAGTTAATATTGAACCAAACTTTTGTTGGGAATGTTATTCTTGTGTAAAAGCTTGCCCTAATCATGCAATTGATGTTCGAGGTTATGCAGACTTTGCTCCTATGGGTCACAGTGTTAGAGTTCGGCGTGAAGAAGAAAAAGGAACTATCTCTTGGAAAATTAAATTTAGAAATGGAACTACAAAAGACTTTGTATCTCCAATTACAACAAAGCCTTGGGGAAAGTTCATTCCAAAATTAGCAGATGGTGAAAAACCTAATCAAGGTGAGATCAATTCTCAAATGCTCTATACTGAACCTAATGGTTTAAATATTGATGGTAAATTACCATCAGTACCAAAAGATACCTTTAAAAAAGGAGTTTACTACTAATGGCTAAGCATAAAACACATTTTGAGGATTGCGATGTTCTAGTTGTTGGTGGTGGTATGGCTGGAACTGGTGCTACTTTTGAAGCTAGACACTGGGGAAGAGATATGAAAATTATTTGTGTTGAAAAAGCTAATATTGATAGAAGTGGAGCTGTTGCTCAAGGTTTATACGCAATTAACTGTTACATGGGTATGCAGTGGGGTGAAAATCAACCTGAAGACCACGTAAGATATGCACGTAACGATTTAATGGGAATGGTTAGAGAAGATTTAGGTTACGATATGGCTCGTCACGTTGATTTAACAGTTCATATGTTTGATGAGTGGGGCTTACCAATGATGAAAAATGAAAAAACTGGTCGTTACCTTAGAGAAGGTAAATGGCAGATCATGATTCATGGTGAAAGTTACAAGCCAATCGTTGCAGAAGCTGCAAAAAAATCAGCTGACAAAATTTATAATAGAATAATGATTACTCATCTTTTAATGGATGAGGCTCAAGAAAATAGAGTAGGCGGAGCTGTTGGTTTCAATATGAGAACTGGTGACTTCCATGTATTTAGATCAAAAACTGTAATTGTTGCAGCAGGTGGAGCATCTCACATTTTCAAACCAAGAGCAGTTGGTGAGGGAATGGGAAGAACTTGGTACGCACCTTGGAGTAATGGTTCTGCTTATGCGTTACCTATTGCTGTTGGAGCTAAAATGACACAAATGGAAAACAGAATTGTGTTATGTAGATTTAAAGATGGTTATGGTCCAGTTGGAGCATACTTCTTACACCTTAAAACTTATACTCAAAATGCAAATGGAGAGAATTATGAGAAGAAGTGGTATGATCAAACTAAAGAATTAGTTGGTGAATACATTGATCACCATCCAACTCCTACATGTTTAAGAAACCACGCATTTATTCAAGAAACTATTGCAGGTGGCGGACCAATTCATATGGTAACTACTGAAGCTTTCCAAGATCCACATTTAGAAACAGTTGGCTGGGAAAATTTCCTTGGTATGACTGTTGGTCAAGCTGTTGTTTGGGCTTCTCAAAATATCGATCCCAAATACACAAATCCTGAATTAACTACATCTGAGCCTTATGTTATGGGTTCTCATGCAACATGTTCTGGAGCTTGGGTTAGTGGACCTGAAGATTTATCTCCACCAGAATATTTCTGGGGTTATAACAGAATGTTAACTATTGATGGACTTTTTGGTGCAGGTGATACTGTAGGTGGAAGTGCCCATAAATTTTCATCTGGATCATTTACTGAAGGTCGTTTAGCTGCAAAAGCTGCTGTTAAATATATTGAAGATAAAAAAGCAGAAGGTATTAAAGTTACAGATAAACAGTGTGAAGACTTTAAAGTTGCAATATTTAAACCTCTTGAGACATATCAAGTTGCTCAAAATGAGATTACAGGTGGAACAGTTTCACCAAGTTACATTTCACCAATTCAAGGACTTCAACGTCTACAAAGAATTATGGACGAGTATGTTGGTGGTATTGCAACCAACTACATGACTAATGGTAATATGCTTAAAAGAGGCCTAGAATTACTTGCTTGGTTAGAGGAAGATTTAGAAAAAGTAGGTGCTGAAGATTTACACCAACTTATGAGAGCTTGGGAATTAAAACACAGAGCTTTGACTTCCCAGTGTGTAACTGAACACACTATGTTTCGTGAAGAAACACGTTGGCCTGGTTATTATTACAGAGGTGATCACATGAAACTTGATGATGATAATTGGCATTGTTTAACAGTTTCTAGACGCGATCCTAAGACTGGTAAATTCTCACTAGAAAAAGTGCCGGTTTATCACATAGTTGACGAGAACGAGAAGAGAAAAGCTTCTTAAAACAGTTAAACTTAAAATATGAATCTTTTAGAGAAATCTGATGATGAGATTATAGCAATTGCTAATCCTATTTGGGATAATCTCGTTAAGACATCAAATATGAAAGATTATGGTGGGTTTACTAAGGATTTTGGAACTCAAATGCTATTTGGGGCTAATGAAGTAGAGCTTGGAAAGCAATGGGCTAACAACAAATTGTTAACTAGTTTATCTGAAGATTATAAAGCTTTTGGATGTTTAAGGCGAGGTATGAATATTACAGTCTTATTCAAACAAAAGAGTAAAGAAATTGAAGGTGAGTTTCTTGGAAGGTTAGTCCTTGGTGTTGAAGGGGATGATGTTAAGGTCTTTGGAGCAACAATCTACTAATAAAAAAACCATTTTATATTAACTATTTATTTGACAAATAATTAACTGGGTGTATTGACGGTTGTAATGTCAATTTCCAACATAAAAATATTAAACAAAATTTCAGATTTTAAAGTAACTATTATCAAAACCGGTATCTTTGTTAGTCTAGCTGCTTATTGGGGTATCATTTTAGTTGGAACTTTTATCACATTTAATTAAGTTGTTTTTTAATAACTGTTAATTTTTTATGGATGTTTTTCTACCAATAGCTCAAGTATTTGTTAATCCTATTGAAATACTTTTATTGAGTGCAATCGTTGGAGTGCTTTCGGGTTTATTTGGTGTTGGTGGTGGTTTTTTAATGACACCATTCTTAATTTTTTTAGGCGTACCACCTGCATATGCAGTTGCAAATGAAGCTAACAATATTCTTGCAACATCAGTATCAGGATCAACAACTCATTATTTAAAAAATACTTTAGATTATAAGATGGGTCTTATGATTGTTATTGGTGGAACAATTGGAACCGCATTAGGTATTTATATTTTTACATATTTTAAGGGTATTGGAAAAATTGATACAGTTATTTCTTTAGCTTATATGTATATACTTGCAATAATTGGCACACTAATGTTAGTCGAAAGTCTTGGAGAAATAGACAGGGCAAAAAGAAACCTTATAGTTAAAAAAAAATTACACGTTCATTATTGGATACATGGTCTTCCGCTAAGAATGAGGTTTCCAAAATCAAAATTATACGAAAGTATATTTACCCCAATTATAATTGGTTTATTTGTAGGATTTATTGCTGCTATAATGGGTATAGGAGGTGCTTTTATATTAGTACCTGCAATGATTTATATAATTAAGATGCCAACAAAATTAGTTCCAGGAACTTCTTTGTTTGTAACAATATTTGTGAGTGTCATAGTTACTTTTTTACATTCATTTAATTTTGGATCTATAGATCTAATGCTAGTTGTTATGTTGGTTGTTGGATCAATCATAGGTGTTCAAATAGGACAAAAACTTGGTGAAAAAATTGATAGTTCTGGCTTGAAAGCGTTACTTGCAATTTTATTATTATTAGTTGGAATAGCTATTGCTTATGAAACATTTTTTTCTGAGCAAACTGAAAAAGAAATAATACAAGTATTAACTTCAGATTTAAATTTTTTCTCAATATTTATTTTAGAATTTTCAGAAGATATGCCATTTTTTTATGGATTGTTTTCTATTATGTTTGCAATTCTTTTGGGAGTTGGAGCTGCTCTTATTAGAAAATTTTTTTCATCCTTAAGAAAGAAATATTTTAAAAAGACTGCTTAAAAATACAACAGACTAAAAAAAAATAATTAGACGATTAATTTTCATTTGAGATTAGCAATATTGTGAGATATAAAACTTTCATATTTTAGCTTTATGAACGACTTTATAAAAAAATCAGAAGATAGTGAAATCGATTTATTAGATCTTTTAAGAACACTTTTAAGACATAAAACTTTGATTGTGGGGCTAACTGTACTTTTTGGGATTTTTGGATTTATAGCTAATCAAATGATCCCAGCTAAAGTTATAGCTAAGCAATTTCAAACAAACCTTATTTTAAAAGAGCCTTCGTCATTAGATTTAAAAATAATAACAGACCATGGAATTAATTTTGTTAATGTTAAAAATTTAAAAAAAGAATTTTTTTTTACCTTCAGACAAGATCTTATTTCTGAAACAAGTTTCAAATCTTTTGTAAAGAAATACCCGAATAAAAACTCCTTTTTAAAACCTTCAAATAAACAAGAAGGTAATGTAGATAAATTTTTAGAACAAACCTCTTTAGAATCAACTCACATTAAAAATAATATTTTTACAATTACGTTGATCTATCCGGAAGAGATTAAAGGAAGTAATTTGCTAGACGATTATGTAGAGAGCGTCAGTCTTAGAAGTAAAGATACACTTATTAATCAAATTAAAAATTTACTTCTAAGTGAGTTAGCTAATGTTGTTAATGAAAAAAGAATTTTGGTAAATAGTAAAAAAAGATCAATTATAAATCAATTGTTTGCTCATCAACAAGCTTTGAAAACTGCCGAAAGTATTGCTTCTATTGAAGGGGTGGGTTTTCGTGTGATTGAAAACTATGAATATGGAGCGGATAACAATAATTTATACTTAAAGGGCATAAAAGTTTTAAATGCTGAAATTCTTAATTTAAAAGAGCAACTAAATTACCCAGAAAGAATGGATGATTATAATTTGCTATTAAGCAAAGAAGAGTTAATTCAATCAAAAATAAAATCGTTAAAGCAAACTAATTTTAATTGGGCAATGCCTCTATCCTATCAAAAAGAAATAACAATCTCATCGAATAAAAAATCACATTTGTTACCAATAGGTTTGATTATTGGATTTGCTTTATCTCTTCTGATTATTTTTTTTAGGTATATCTCGAATATATTAAAAGGCTAGATGTTGAAGAGGTAAATTTTGTAGCTTTGTATAAAAAATATTAATGGTTAATAAAAAACTACTTATCACTGGAGGAGCAGGTTTTATAGGCTCAGCTGTTATTCGTCATATTATAAATAATACTGACCATAGAGTAGTTAATGTTGACAAACTTACCTATGCAGGGAATTTAGAATCTTTAATTTTAATTAAAAATGATGCAAGATATGTTTTTGAACAAGTAGATATCTGCAACACTGAAGAGGTTAATCGTGTTTTTAATGAACACAAGCCAGATATTGTAATACATCTAGCTGCCGAGTCTCATGTAGATAGGTCGATTGATGGACCTCGTGAATTTATTCAAACTAATATTGTTGGTACTTACGAACTATTAGAAGGAGCTAGAAATTATTGGTCTAATTTAAATGGAGAAAAGAAAGATGATTTTAGATTTCACCATGTATCAACAGATGAAGTTTATGGTGATTTAGAAGGAACAGACACTCTATTTACTGAAGAAACCTCATATGCGCCAAGCTCACCTTACTCGGCCGCCAAAGCAAGCTCTGACCATCTTGTTCGTGCATGGCACCGTACTTTTAAATTACCAATATTAATTACAAATTGCTCTAATAATTACGGCCCTTACCAGTTCCCTGAAAAACTCATTCCACTTATCATTCTTAATGCACTAGAAGGTAAAGATTTACCAATTTATGGAGACGGTAAACAAATTCGTGATTGGTTATATGTTGATGATCATGCGAGAGCATTACTTCATGTTGCACTTACAGGTAAAGTTAGTGAAACATATAATATTGGTGGGCATAACGAAATACAAAATATCGAAGTAGTAAAAACTGTTTGTGGTATTTTAGATGAATTAGCACCAAGTAAACTTGACGGTATTGATAAGTATGAAAAATTAATTACCTATGTAGATGATAGAGCAGGACATGATTTGAGATATGCTATAGATGCCACTAAAATAGCTAATAAACTTAATTGGACACCAGATGAAACTTTTGCAACAGGTATTAAAAAAACGGTAGAGTGGTATTTGAATAACAAAATCTGGTGTAGACATGTACGAGATGGAAGTTATCATAGTGAAAGATTAGGAGTGATCAAATAAGTTATGAAAGGAATTATTTTAGCTGGTGGCTCAGGCACACGTCTCTACCCTTTAACTAAGGCTGTATCAAAACAACTCATGCCAATTTATGATAAGCCAATGATTTATTACCCGTTGTCGATTTTAATGCTAGCTGGTATTCAAGAGGTTCTTATAATATCAACAGATCAAGACCTACCAAGATTTAAGCAGCTTCTTGGTGATGGTTCTGATTTAGGCATGAAGTTTGAATATATAGTTCAACCTTCACCGGATGGTTTAGCTCAAGCATTTATTCTGGGTAAAAATTTTATTGCCAATGATGATGCTTGTTTGATTCTAGGAGATAATATTTATTATGGACAGGGTATGACAAGTATACTGGCTAATGCTGTATCAAAAGCTAAAGATAAAAATATAGCAACTATATTTGCTTACCATGTTGATAAGCCTGAGCGCTACGGAGTAGTTAATTTTGACCAAACTGGTAAAGTGCTCAGTATTGAGGAAAAACCATTAGTTCCCAAAAGCAACTATGCGGTAACTGGTCTTTATTTTTATCCTAACGATGTGATAAAAAAAGCTACAGAAGTTATACCATCTGATAGAGGTGAATTAGAAATTACCACAATTAATCAATTTTATTTAAGTGAAGAACGTTTATCCGTTGAGCTTATGGGTAGAGGGTATGCTTGGCTTGACACAGGCACTCACGAAAGCTTGTTAGAAGCTTCAGCCTTTATAGAGACTGTAGAGAGAAGACAGGGTTTAAAAGTGGCTTGCATTGAAGAGATCGCTTTTGAACAAGGTTACATTAATAAAGATCAACTCATAGAACTAGCTCAACCATTATTAAAGAATCAGTATGGACAATACCTACTTAAACGTACTAAAGAAGTAAAATGAAGTTTATCCCTCAGTCAATTCCTGATGTAGTGCTTATTAAACTTAACACACATAATGATGATAGAGGTTACTTTGTAGAAACCTTTAGACAAGATTTACTTGAAGATGCAGTCGGATACAAAGTTAATTTTATGCAGGATAATGAATCTAAATCTTCTAAGGGCACACTAAGAGGCCTTCATTATCAAATAACACCTTTTGCTCAAACTAAACTTGTAAGAGTAATTAAAGGTAGTGTGCTGGATATAGCTATTGATATACGTAAGTCTAGCCCTAGTTTTGGACATCACGTGTCTGTAGAATTAACGGAACAGAACAAACACCAACTTTTTGTACCACATGGTTTTGCACATGGGTTTGTTGTATTAAGTGAAAGTGCCACTTTTTCTTATAAAGTTGATAATTATTACGCACCAGAGTATGATAGGGGAATTGCTTTTAATGATGAAAAACTTAAAATTAATTGGCAATTACCTTTTGAGGAACTAAAATTGTCAGACAGAGATAAAATTCACCCACCTTTAGCAAATGCTAGAGATTTATTTAATTGATTAATAAGTGATACCTACCAATGTTTAAAGAACTCTGGCAACATTTATCTAGACGACGTAAAAAACAATTTTGGATGTTACTAGTTTTAATGGTAGTTGCTCCACTAATGGAGGTTATTAGTATTGGTTCTATAGTGCCATTTCTAAGTGTATTAACAGACCCTGATAAAATTTTTCAAAACCAATCTCTACAACCTTTAATTACATTTTTGAGTATTACAAATTCTAATCAATTAATATTACCTCTAACAATCATTTTTATTGTAGCAACAATATTTTCAGCAATGATACGTTTGCTTTTGCTCTACGTATCCACAAGGTTCTCCTACGTTACATGCGTTGATCTTAGTGTAGATATTTATAGACGTACCTTATATCAAGATTATTCAGCTCATACATCAAGTAATAGTAGTGAAGTTATAAATAGCATTATTACTAAAACAAATACTGTTCTAGGTAAAGTTTTAGTGCCAATACTTGCTCTTATTAGCTCTACTATCATGATGGTATGTATTATTGGTGTAGTTCTCTTTATTAACCCCCAAGTATCATTAATAACAATTTCCACTTTTGGTTTGCTTTATTTCATAGTTGCATTTTTTACTAAAAAATCTTTAACAAAAAACAGTCAATTGATAGCTGACGAATCAACTAAAATGGTAAAATCTTTACAAGAGGGTTTGGGTGGAATTCGTGATGTCATAATTGATGGAACACAAGAATTTTATTGTAAAATATATCAAAATGCTGACTTTAAATTTCGATCAGCCACAGGAAAAAATATTTTTATTGCGAGTAGTCCTCGTTACTTAATGGAAGCGGTTGGAATGATTTTAATTACAATTCTAGCTTATATTTTAACCTCTCAAGAAAAAAGTATTTTAGGAGCCATTCCCATATTAGGAGCTCTTGCAATTGCAGCACAAAAATTATTTCCAGTATTGCAAACAGCATACTATTCTTATGCTGTAATCAAGGGTGCAAAGTCTTCTTTTCAAGATGTTTTAAATTTACTAAATCAACCATTTTCATATAATTTAAACAATAGCTTGATAAAACAAATACCTTTTAATCAAAAAATTACTTTTAAAGATTTAAGTTTTAGACACACAAAAGATTCACCTTGGATTTTAAAAAATGTAAATCTAACTTTTAAAAAAGGGGAAACAATTGGTTTTATTGGAGAGACAGGCAGTGGTAAAAGTACACTATTAGATATTTTAATGAGTCTATTAACCCCAACATCAGGTAATCTAATAATTGATGACAATGTTATTACAAAAAAAAATAGAAGATCTTGGCAAGTATGCATCTCACATGTTCCTCAAATTATCTACCTTACAGACAGCACTATTGAAGAAAACGTTGCGTTCGGTGTTGATTTAAAAAATATTGAACGTCAAAAAATTAATCGTGCAACAAAAAGTGCACAAATTTTAGAATTTATTAGTGATTTAAAAGATAGAAATAAAGCTTTTATTGGAGAAAGAGGTGTTCAATTATCAGGTGGGCAAAGACAGAGAATTGGTATAGCTAGAGCACTATACAAAGATAGTGATGTACTTATTTTTGATGAAGCTACTAGTGCTCTAGACAATCAAACAGAGCAGAAAATAATGGAAGAAATTGATCAATTAAAAGACAATAAGACAGTGTTTATTGTTGCACACAGGATTACAACTTTGAAGAAATGTGATCGAATAATTAGAATTAATAAAGATCACACTATTGAGATATTGGATTACAATCAAATTGGTTTCGATTAAGATAAATAAATAAATAAATAGATAAACTAATGAAAGCAATAATTTTAGCAGGTGGTTTGGGTACACGTCTTAATGAAGAGACTAGTATAAAACCAAAGCCTATGGTTGAGATTGGTGGCAAACCAATTTTATGGCATATTATGAAAATGTACTCCAATCATGGTATTAATGACTTTATAATTTGTTGTGGATATAAAGGTTATTTAATTAAAGAATATTTTGCTAATTATTTTCTTCATCAATCAGATGTAACTTTTAATATGAAAAAGAATTCTATGGAGGTGCATGAAAGACGTGTAGAGCCATGGACAATCACTTTAGTTGATACAGGTGAAAAATCTATGACAGGTGGAAGACTGGGTAAAGTATCCGAGTATATAAAAGATGAAGATGCTTTTTGTTTTACTTATGGTGATGGGGTATCAGATATTGATATTTCAAAGTTAATTGAGTTTCATAAAAAACACGGCAAAGATGCAACTTTAACTGCTGTTTATCCACCAGGTAGGTTTGGGGTGTTAAATATTAAAGATAATCAAATTAAAAAATTTATAGAAAAGCCTAAGGGTGATGGAGCCTTAATCAATGGAGGTTTTTTTGTTCTTTCTCCAAAAGTACTAAAAAGAATTTCTGGAGACAATTGTATCTGGGAGCAAGAACCGTTAAAAGGATTGGCAGCGGATGGAAATTTAATGTCCTATATGCATGAAGGTTTCTGGCAGCCTATGGATACTTTAAGGGATAAAAAATATTTACAAGATCTTTGGGAAAAAGGTAACGCACCATGGAAAACTTGGTAGTAAAGAATGATCGAGAAAGTATTTTTTTAACTGACCAAATTAACTTTAAAGGAGGTTATGCAAACTGTATATTTTCTAGAAATTGAAGAGTGCATTAATCATATGAATAAATAACAAAATGAAAAAAGATGAATTGTAGACATTGTAAAATAAAAATGAAATTAGAATTAATTGACCTAGGTAGTTCGCCTCCATCAAACGCTTATCTTACAAAAGAGACACTAAGCGCTCCAGAAAAATGGTTTCCTTTAAGAGTTTTGGTTTGTGAAAATTGCTGGTTAGTTCAAACTGAAGATTTTACAAAAGCTGATGACTTATTTGATAAAGATTATGCATATTTTAGTAGTTTTTCAACAAGTCTGCTTAAACACACAAAACAATTTGTGAAAGATTCTGTTAAACGTTTTTCTTTAGATGAAAATAGTCATCTTATAGAAGTAGCGGCAAATGATGGTTACTTATTACAGTATGTAATGGAGAGTAATATTCCTTGTATTGGTATAGAGCCAACAACTAGTACAGCTAATGCAGCTCGTGCAAAAGGAATAGATATAATAGAAGAATTCTTTGGTGTGAAGTTAGCCGAACAATTGACTAAAAAAGGTAAGCAAGCTGACTTTACTGTAGCTAATAACGTTTTAGCACATGTACCGGATATTAATGATTTTGTTTCTGGATTTTCTATAATACTCAAGCCTAATGGAGTGTCTACTTTCGAGTTTACACATCTACTAAAAATAGTTAATAAAAATCTATTTGATACCATCTACCATGAACATTTTTCATATCTTTCATTAACTGCACTAGAAACTATATTTAAAGAAAACGGATTACAAATATTTGATTTAGAAGAGCTTACAACACAGGGTGGTAGCTTAAGATTATTTGCACAACGTTCTGATACAGGAGTGCGAAAAATATCAAAAAAAGTAATTGAACTTCGAAAACAAGAAGCTGAAGCAGGAATAAATGATCCAAATTTTTATAAAGGATTTCAATTGCAAACCAATATAATAAAAGATGAACTTTTAGTTTTTTTGATAAAAGCTAAGCAAGATAATAAAAAAGTTGTTGCATACGGCGCTGCAGCCAAAGGTAATACATTGTTAAATTATGCTGGTGTCAGGCCAGATTTAATTACTTATGTAGTTGATAAAAATTTAGAAAAACAGAATAAATATATGCCTGGTAGTCGTATTCCAATTAGAGACGAAGATTTTTTAAAAAATGATAAACCAGACTTTGTTCTCATTCTTCCATGGAATTTAAAAAATGAAATAATAACTCAACTTGAGTATATCAAGAACAGTGGTGGAAAATTTGTGATAGCAGTTCCTAAATTAGAAGTTATCTAATTAATGAAAATACTTGTAACAGGTGCTACAGGTTTTATTGGGAGTCATTTAATTTTTGAGCTGTTAAAAAATGAGTCAAATCAAATTGTTGCAACTTCTAAATGCATTAATAAAGCAATGAAATTTGAATGGTATTCTAAAGTTAAATATATTGAATATGATTTTAACAATGACAACACTGAAGATTTGTATAGTTTTTTTGATAAACCAGATCAATTAATTCATTTGGCATGGAATAATTTATCTGATGTTAAAGCACCAGAACATTTAGAGGTAACACTGTTTAATCATTATAAATTTATTAAGGATATGGTTATGGCTGGATTAAAAGAAGTTATTGTTACGGGTACTTGTTTTGAATATGGTATGATTGAAGGTTCTTTAAGTGAGAACTTAAATACAAAACCATCCAATTCATATGGAAAAGCCAAAGATAAACTGAGAAAATTTATTATTGATTTGAAAAAGAGTTTTAATTTTACTTATAAGTGGATTAGAGTGTTTTATGTGTATGGTGAAAGACAATCAAAAACATCATTAATGTATCTTTTGGATAAAGCAATAAAAAATAAAGATAAAGAATTTAATATGTCGGGTGGAGAACAGCTCAGAGATTTTTTATATATTAAAGATGTTGTAAAATATATATGTTTAATTGCTGATCAAAAGATTTATGTTGATCAAGCTATTAATTGTTGCAGCGGTAAACCGATATCAGTTAAGAACTTAGTGATGAGACATTTAAAAGAAAAAAAATATAATATGAAGTTAAACTTAGGATATTATCCATATCCTGACTTTGAACCCATGTCATTCTGGGGTGATAGATTTTATTTAGATGAACTATTAAAAAAATAAAATAATAAATACAATATGATACAGGCAACAAAAAACAATTATTTTTTTACAATTGGGTATACGACATACAATAGAAAAGATTTTATTGTTAAGCAGTTAAGTAGTTTATTGACTATGGATATACCAGATAATATAGAAATAATAGTTATTGACAATTTTTCAACTGATGGAACATTTAAGGCTATTTCAGATTTGACTACCGGCAGTAGGATTAAAATCTATCGTAATAATAAAAATCTTGGATTTGCAGGAAATTTTGTAGAAGTTTTAAAGCGAGCAAAAGGTGAGTATGTTATGTGGGCCTCTGATAAAGATGGAATTAATATGAATGGTATAGAAAGATTATTAAATTGGATGGGTGATAAAAAATTTGACCTTGTTATTTTAAATTACTTTAAAGAAAAAATAAAAAAATACGAGGTCCCAGCAATAAGAAAAAACAAAACTAGAGTTATTAACTATGATGATCTATTATTTTGTTCCCACCTGCCAGGTACCATATGGAATCGTAATAAAGCATTAGTAAATCTAGTTGATTGGAGTATAATAAAAAAACAATATCCAGAAACTTCAAAATATTATCCTAATTTACTTTTATTAATAAGATTAATACCTTTTGCTAATAGTTATTTTTATAATGGATACATTTCATATCAAAAAGAAAAAAAAGAAAAAGCAAAATATTCTTTTACTGCCGCTGAATCTGGAAAACACTACTCCCATGTAGCATCAAGGTGGCTACAACACAAAGAATTTATAAGTCTTATTGAATCATGTATCCAAAAAAGTAAAAATATAAAACATAAAAATTTTTTATATAAAATGCATAAATCTTTGAACGAAAATTTGTATGAATTATTTTCAAGAGCAATACTAGAAGAGAAACCAAGTTTATATCGTTATTTTTCAAACGTATACAGCCCTTTTTCAATGATTAAAAGGAGTTACAAATTTTTAAAAACAGTATTGAGGTCTTTTTTTAATAATCCATTATTCACTATTTATCGAATAAAAGAAAGATTAAAAATAAAATACAAAATTTAAAATATTTTTATTAAGATATATGAATATTAAAAACAAAAAAAAAATTAATTATAAATATCCAAAAATATTACTAACAGGTGGAACAGGTCAATTAGGCAATGAACTAAAAAAAAATTTACAATCTTTAGGTGAGGTGTGGTCACCCAACAGTAAACAGTTTAATCTTGCAGAGCCAGAAACTCTTCGAGAGAAAATTAAATATTATCAACCTGATTTAATAATCAATAGTGCAGCATATACTGCTGTTGATCAGGCTGAGCTTAACTCAAAACTTGTATCTTGTATTAATGTTGTATCTACTAAAGTATTAGCTGAAGAAGCATTCTGTTTACAGATACCATTAATTCATTACTCGACAGATTATGTTTTTGATGGCAGTCAAAAAACACCTTACACAGAGTCTGATAAACCTAACCCAATTAATGTTTATGGAAAAACAAAACTTGATGGTGAGCATGAGATTCAAAAAAACCATAATCAATATTTAATTTTGAGAACTAGCTGGCTGTTTGGACTTTATGGAAAAAATTTTTACACTACTATGTTGCAATTATTTAAAGAAAAAAAAACTGTTAATGTTGTAAATGATCAAGTTGGAAGCCCAACTTCTATAGAATTTTTAGCAAAAGCTACTTTAGAAATACTTTCACAGTTAAAAAAAAATGAAGAAGAAAACAGATGGGGGGTCTATCATCTTGCAGGTGAAGAACAAATGACCTGGTTTGATTTTGCAAAAAAGATATATAAGCAAGAAAAAAATTCTAATAATTTTATTATAGAAAAAATATTACCAATATCTCATAAAAAATATTTAACTGAAGCAACTAGACCAAATTTTAGTGTATTGAACTGCGATCTCATTCAAAAAAATTTTGAATACATTTATAAGAAATTTTCTAAAACAGATATTTAAATAGGATCATTAGTTAAATAATGAAATTAATCTTTAATTTTAATGATTTTTATTCATCATATAGACTTTATATTATTATAATAAATGTGTATAAAAAAAATATCTTTTTAAAGTTATTCAAGTAATATCAGTTTAATTAATCAAATAATGTTTTTATAAAAACTAAAAATTTTGATAAAATTAACTAATTAAAAGATATAAGGAAATATGCATGTTAGAAAATAAATCATTATTAATTACTGGAGGAACGGGCAGCCTGGGAAAAGCTTTGGTTGAAGAGATACTTCATCGTTATCCAAATATTAAAAGATTAGTCATATTTAGCCGTGATGAACTAAAACAATTTGATATGGCTCAAATATTTTCAGAAGATAAATATCCATGCGTAAGATATTTTATTGGAGATATTCGGGATGTAAATCGTTTAAGAAGAGCACTAGAAGGCATTGATTACGTAATACATGCAGCAGCATTGAAACAAGTTCCTGCTGCTGAATACAATCCAACTGAATTTATAAAAACTAATATTCTTGGATCTGAAAACTTAATTGAAGCATGTATGGATACAAATGTTAAAAGAGTTGTTGCCCTCTCAACTGATAAAGCAGCAGCACCAATTAATTTATATGGTTCAACGAAACTATGTAGTGATAAACTTTTTGTTGCCGCTAATAGGTATAAAGGCTCTAGGGATTTAAATTTTTCTGTAGTTCGTTATGGAAATGTTTTAGGCTCTCGTGGCTCTGTGGCACCTTTTTTTATGAAAAAAAGAAAAGAAGGTATTCTTCCAATTACCGATCCAAGAATGACGAGATTTAATATTTCATTAAAAGATGGTGTTGAAATGGTGCTATGGGCATTAAAAAATTCTAAAGGAGGTGAGATATTTGTACCCAAAATACCATCATATTTAGTTACCGATATGGCAAAAGCAATTTCACCGAGTGCTAAACTTGTGAATGTTGGTATACGTGCTGGGGAAAAAATACATGAAGAGATGATAACAGAAAATGATAGTCTAAATAGTGTTGATTTAGGTATTTACTATGCCATTTTACCAAATTCAAATCCAATTTCAATTAAACAATATTGCAAAATAACTAATGCCACGATGGTGGAGGAAGGTTTTTCTTATAACTCAGGCACTAATCCAGATTTTCTCTCAATCGAAAGTTTGAGAATTTTAATAAAAGAACAATTAGATTCAAGTTTTGAACCAGTGTGAATTTAAATAATAATACAAAATTTAAACCATGACAGTAAAATTAAATATTCCTTACGGAAGGCAAGATATTACTCAAGATGACATTGATGCAGTTATAGGTGTTTTAAAATCTGATTTTTTAACTCAAGGGCCTTGTGTTCCTAAATTTGAAAAAAAAATTTCTAAATATTGTGGTGCAAAATACGCAGTTGCAACTAATTCTTCTACCTCTTCCTTGCACCTTGCCTGTCTGGCTTTAGGTCTTGTGAAAGGTGATTGGTTGTGGACTAGTTCAATTACTTTTGTGGCATCAGCAAATTGTGCACTTTATTGTGGTGCAAAAGTTGATTTTGTTGATATTGACCCAACTACATACAATCTTTGTCCTAAAGCATTAAAAAATAAACTTATTAAAGCTAAGGAATTAGGAATATTACCAAAAATTGTTGTTCCAGTGCATCTTTCTGGCCAATCCTGTGACATGAAAGCTATTCATGAACTTTCTAAAGAGTATGGTTTTAAAATAATTGAAGACGCGTCTCATGCGATAGGAGGAAAATATTTAGATAAACCAATCGGTAATTGTGAATATAGCGACATAGCAGTATTTAGTTTTCATCCAGTAAAAATTATTACAACAGGTGAGGGTGGAATAGCATTAACTAATAATTTTGAATTATCTGAGAGTATGTCTTTGTTACGTACCCATGGTATTACACGTGATCCTAAAAAAATGACAAATGAATCTGATGGAGAATGGTACTATCAACAAATAAAATTAGGTTTTAATTATCGTATGACTGATATCCAAGCAGCATTAGGGATGAGCCAATTAGAGAGACTTGATAATTACATATCACGTCGACATGAACTTGCTTCTAGATACAATAATTTCCTTAAGGATCTTCCTATAGTAATTCCATATCAGGATAATAGTAGTCACTCTTCTTTTCATTTATATATTATTCGCCTAAAAAATGAAAAAACACACAAACAAGTATTTGAATATTTGAGAGAGAAAGGAGTAATTGTAAATTTACATTATATACCAGTACATACACACCCCTATTACCAGAAAACAAAAGTTGAATTTACTGAACTTAAGCATTCAGAACAATACTACAAAGATGCTATAAGCTTACCTCTATACCCAACTATGACGGAACATCAGCAAGACCTTGTTATCTCTACATTACGTGAAGCTTTACAGTTATGAAGATTGCATTAGGAACGGTTCAATTTGGTAAAACTTATGGTGTTGCAAATACCAATGGTCAAGTTGAAAAAACTGAGGTGAAAAATATTTTAGATTTTGCTAAAGTTTCGGGTGTTGACACAATTGATACTGCTATTACTTATGAGACAGCTGAACAGTGTCTAGGTGAAATCGGTATGGATGATTATAACGTGATAACAAAACTACCTGAAATTCCAGATGATTTTGGGAATTTAAGAATTTGGGTTGTAAAGCATCTACAAAAATCCTTAAATTTTCTTAAAGTTAAAACATTATCAGGACTCCTCCTTCATAGACCAAGTCAATTACTTGATAAAGATAAAAAAGATTTGTGGAACATATTACTTAATTTAAAAAAAGATGGCATAATTAAAAAAATTGGATTCTCTATTTATACACCAGATGAATTAGATAAATTATGGAGTTTATTTAAACCTGACTTGGTGCAAGCCCCATATAATATTTTTGATCGACGTCTAGAAACAAGTGGATGGTTGCAAAAAATGTCTGAAGAAAAAGTAGAAATACATATTCGTTCTATTTTCTTACAAGGACTATTACTTATGGATGAAAAGAGTAGACCAGAAAAATTTAAAAAATGGCCTGATTTATGGGCTAAGTGGAATAATTGGTTTAAGGAAAATGATAGTACGCCAGTTCAAACAGCCGTATCTTTTGCTTTATCTGACAGTAGAATTTCAAAAGTTATTGTTGGTGTTGATAGTTTAAAACAATTTAAAGATATCATTAATGCAGCTAACAATATTTGCCAGTTTCCTGAAAGCTTTCATATTGAAGATACAAGATTGCTCAATCCATCAGAGTGGAGCTCATTATGAGAATAGTTGCTATTATTCAAGCACGTATGGGTTCATCACGTTTAGCAGGAAAGGTAATGATGAAGTTGGCAAATAAACCAGTATTAGCACATGTTGTTGAGCGTCTCACTTATTGTAAAATGATTGGAAAAATAGTAGTGGCCACTACAAATGAGACCATTGATGACCCATTAAAAGATTATTGCACAAACAACAATATTGATTGTTATCGTGGTAATTCTGAAGATGTATTAGACCGTTACTACCATGCTGCTAAAGCTTATGATGCGGACTCAATTGTACGTATCACTTGTGACTGTCCTGTAATTGACCCTGTAGTTGTAGATGCAGTAATTACTGGTTATATGTCAGGAGATTATGATTGCTATGCACTTGGTGGTCAATTTCCAGATGGTCTAGACTGTGTGGTATATTCATTTTCTGCACTAGAGAAAGCCTGGAAAGAAGCTCGATTACAATCAGAGAGAGAGCATGTTGGTCCATACATTGAAAATAATCCACACTTGTTTAAAAATGGCTCATTAAAGTTATTTAAAAATTTAGATCAGCATAGGTGGACACTTGATGTGTCAAACGATTATGAATTATTAAATAAAATTTTTGATGCATTATATCGACCTGAATCACCATTTTTAACACATGAAATTTTACAATTTATGCGAAGTAATCCGAATTTATCAACAATTAACAATAAAATTGTACGCAATGAAGGATATCTTAAATCACTACAAAAAGATAAAATAATTAAATGATTGATATAGATACTCTTAAAAATAGCAAAGGTACAAAATTATATCGTAAAGCTAAGACCCTAATCCCGGGAGGTTCTCAATTATTATCTAAGAGACCTGAAATGTTTGCACCAGATATTTGGCCTGCTTATTATTCAAAAGCAAAAGGATGTCATGTTTGGGATTTAGATGGTAAGGAATATATTGATATGTCAATTATGGCAGTAGGTGCTTGTATTTTAGGATATGCAGATGAAGATGTTGATGCTGCCGTCATTGAATCAATACATCGCGGTGTAAATAGTTCATTAAATTGCCCTGAAGAAGTTGACTTAGCTGAAGCGTTAATGGAATTGCACCCATGGTTTGATATGGTTCGTTACGCTAGAAGTGGTGGTGAAGCACTTTCCATAGCAGTGCGTATTGCTAGAGCTAAAACTAAAAGAGATATCGTATTATTTAGTGGGTATCATGGTTGGACAGATTGGTATTTGGCAGCTAATCTTGCAGACAAATCTGGCCTTGATGGACAGTTAATGCCAGGGCTTGAACCAAATGGTGTACCACGTGGATTGACTGGCACTGCAATTCCATTTGATTTTAATAATATAGAATCTTTAAGAAAAAAAATTATTGGTAAAGAGTCAGAAATTGCAGCAATCATTATTGAACCTGCTCGTGGTGAAGAAGCACCAAGTCAGTATTTAAAAACACTACGTGAAATTTCCTCTGAAATTGGAGCAGTGTTAATATATGATGAGATTACAAGTGCGTTTAGAATGTGTGCTGGAGGTATTCATTGCAGATACGGTATTTATCCAGACATGGCAGTCTTTGCAAAATCTATGGCCAATGGATACGCTATGTCAGCAATACTTGGAACAGAGGATGTAATGCAGGCAGCTCAGTCAACCTTTATATCAAGTACTAACTGGACTGACCGAGTTGGCCCAACAGCAGCTCTGGCAACACTAAAAAAATATCAAAAAACAAAAACAGATAAACATATTATTTCTATTGGAAATAAAACTAAAAAAATTTGGCAAGATGCCTCATTAAAAGCTGGTTTACAAATAAATGTTACTGGCCTACCGACATTAGCTGCTTTTGAATTTAAAAGTAAAAAACCAATGGATCTTAACACACGATTTGTTATTGAAATGCTTCAACGTGGATTTTTAGGGTTTAGACAATTTAAACCATCCTTAGCACATAGTGATATAGAATTAGATAAATATAAAAATGCAATAGAAGAGGTCTTTTTACTTTTATCAAAACTACCTGACGATAAGATTATTTCATCTCCAGTAGCTCATGCGGGACTCTATAGATTGACAAAGGAATAGTTTAAACAACCTTATGTTTATCAAAAATATTAAAAACGAAATTAAAGATGCAGTAATATGTTTAGCTGCTGGTAAAGCGCAAGAGCAGTTAATTATTAAAGCAAAGTCTCTTGGACATGTAGTTATTGCAATAGATAGAAATCCAAAATCACTTGGCTTTAAATATGCTGATATGGCAATCTGTCAAAGTACTTATGATGCTGAAGTTGTTATTAATGAATTGGAAAAATTAGAAGACAGATATAGATGGATAGGTATTTTAAATAGAAGCTCAGGCCCACCAGTTATTACTGCTGCTAAGATCTCTAAATATTTTAACCTTCCTGGAGTACCTATAGAGTCTGCACGAAATTTAGTTAATAAAGATAAATTACGTGAATCTTGTTTGAATTATAATATTCCTTCCCCTACATATAAAATATACAGTACAGATGATTGTGAAAATGTTTTTTGCAATAATTTTCCAATCGTAGTTAAACCAGCATTAAGTTTAATTGGAAAAAGTGGAATTAGTGTTGTTAGATCAGAAGAAAAACTAAAAAAATCAGTTGACTATGCAAAAAAAAATACAATTAATGGAAAAATAATCTTAGAAGAATTCCTTGAAGGACCAGATATAGTTCTTGTAAGTTTTGTTACAGGTGGTGATTTATGTTCAATTTGCATATTGGATGAATTAAATAATGAAAAAAAAGATGGCTCTATAGTTGGTAGAGGCTTTAAGACTCATTCTAGTGATAAAAATGATTGGATATTTCAAGCAAATAAAATAGCAAAAGAAATCATCTCGAATTTTAAAATTGAATGTTCACCACTCATGATTTCTTTTCGTGCAAACTCTCATAATGTCTTAAAATTAATGGAAGTTCATTTGGATTTAGGAGGGGATCTTTTGATAGAAGGAGTTTTTGAAAAAGCACTCCCTTTTAATTTCTTAGAACTAGCAGTTAAAATGGCATTAGGTAAAACAAACTGTCCAGAAAATTTTAAAATTAAACCTACAGCAATTTTTTATGATGAAGGAGATGACCTGGTAACAAATCGTAATTATACAATTTTTACAGGTAATTCAAATGAATCTCTTGAAGAAAAGATTTTAAAGATAAATAAATGAGAAAAAAATTACTTTTTTTAGGATGTAATTATGATCAAGTATCATATTTAGAAGTTCTTAAAAATCAAAATTGGGAAATTATTGGTGCAGATTTAAATAAAAATGCACCAGGAAAACATCTTTGTGATAAATTTCATAATATTGGCTATGATGATTTTATGGGTCTTATTAACTTAGGTTTAAAAGAAAAGTTTTCTAAAAATGACATGGTATTTACTGCTGCCTCCCAGTTTGCACAAAAAGGAGCAGCAAACTTTGCAGCCTATTTTGAGATTGCATTTCCATCTGAAAAAACTATTGACCTTTGTTTAGATAAAACGGCATATTATAAATATTTTTTAAATAACAACATTCCTATTCCAAAGACATGGAACATAGAGAATAAAAATGAATTAAAAGATAAAATTAAAACATCTGACTCAGAATGGTTTTATTTGAAATCAGATTTTAGCAAGAACCCAAATTATGTTTATCGTTTTAACAAGTTTGACATACCTTGGAATAATTTTTTTTGGGGGAAGGACAGGTATCTAAGAAAATATTATGTCTTACAGGAGGAGGCTAAAGGTATTTCTTTACGGATAAATTTATTTGGAGATCGTTTCAATGTGTTTGATTTCTTAACTGGAGAAAAAACCAAAATTCATCATGAAAGTATTATTTCTTTGAATATCATTGAAACATTAAAACAATTCATTAATAACCAAGGAATGCAAAATTGGTTGATTAAATTTGACATTATTCTAGGCAAAAATACTTATGTCGTTCTAGATATAGGTATGGACCCACCAATAAGAATGTTGAGAGAATCAGAAAAAAATGATGTTAGTTTTCCAGAGCATTATATTAATCAATATTTAAATAATAAAGTTACATATCCAGAAATTTTAGATTAATAAAGTTATGTGTTTAGAGTTAGTAAAATTTAAAAGGCCGTATTCAATCGCAATATCAGACAATGGTTTTATTGCATGTTTAATTAAACCTACAACAGTCAAATTAGTATTAATCTCTCTTAATAAGAATGAAAATAAAACAGTGGATATTAATGAGATTGGTTTAGAAAGCGCACATTCAATTTTGATTAATCATAATAATCAGCTAGTAATTTTAGATCATGCTTGCAGTAGATTATTTTGGTTTGATCAAAATTTAAGATTTATTTCATCATTAAGTTTGCCTGGTAAAAAATATGGAACTATAGATTTTTGTAAGACAACGAACAGAATTTATATTTCAATTTTAGATCAATCGAGAGTTATTGTGATTAACCCAAATCAATTTAAAGAATATTATTTATTATTTGACTACTCAAATACTACCGATATTTCTTCTGTTAACGGTCTTGCTTATCTGGAGGTAAATAAGTTTTTGATTATCGATAGGGATCTTTCATCAGTGTTGACCATCTCTTTAGATAAGAAAGAAAAATCTATTAATAAATTTTTGGAATATGGAAGAGATGGATTTGGAAAAATAAGACATCCAACAGATGTTAATCTTGTAGGGGAATTGATTGCTGTTCATGATAACGACAATTATTTGATACAATTTTTTAATCATAAAATGGAATTTGAGTTCCAAATTGGAGGGAAAGGTGAAAACGCTGGTTGTTTTGATTTACCTATATCAGGCTTTACATTAAATGAAGATCTTTATGTATGTGATCAAAATAATGATCGGATTGTAAAAATTAATATTTCAAAAGGACGAAAGTGTGAAGTTGTAATAAAAGATAAATTTCTTGAAGGGAGTTTGTCAAGGCCATCTGGGTGTTCATTTTATAGAAATCTATTATTTGTTGCTGATAGAAGCAATCATGTTATTCAAGTTTTTGATGAAAACCTCAAATTTTTATATGTTTTAAACACTGAAGATAAAGTTTTAAATCGACCTTCTTCTATTTCAATTATTAAAATAAAGGATCAAGATATTCTTGCTATTGTAGAGAGAAGAGAAGGTTCGAATTGTTTATTAAATTTCTATTCAATGTCTGCTGACTTGAAGTCAGCAAAGTATATGAACACAATTAGTAGCAGTTTAAGCTTTAACGATCCTCAAGATATGGATTGCAGTATTTCATCTGAATTTTATATTGCAGACACTTTAAATAGAAGAATTATAAAAATAGATTTGAATGGAAGACTTATTGCTCAAGTTGGCATGGTCAAAATATCACAAAATAAAAGAATTCTTGTGAAATGTGTTAGTGAGAGAGAAGATGGCGATGTATTTACAGCTGATTTTGATGAGTGCATTGTATATCATTTTGACTCAACCTTTAAATTAAAAAATAAGATTGATTTTTCCCAATATAAAGAAGCAATAAAAGTAATAAGATCTATACTCCCTCTAAAGGACTTTATGATACTTTGTGTAAGGGGTAAAAACCAAGTATTGAAAGTTACATATAGTGGAAAAATTATATCACCACTGTTATTAAAAGATATAAATTGGAATCATCCTGTGAAAATTTGTAAAAAAAGCAATGAGATGCTTTATATAGTGGATAAAGAAAATGATAGAATAGTAAAGATTGATAATTATAAAGATTAAGTTAGAATTAAAAAAATTTTTGAGTCATCCAAATAATATAAATAAGGTTAAGTAAGGTATGAGTTTTTTTATAGCAGAAGTATCTAGTAATCATTCGAGAAATATTGAAAGATCTTTAAATTTTATTGATACCGCTTCAAAAGTTGGTTGTGATGCAGTCAAGTTTCAATTATTCAAGATTAATGAGTTATTTGCACCAGAAATTCTTAAAAAATCAAAAGAAATTAGTGGCAGAAAACAATGGGAGTTACCTTTAGAATTTCTGCCTTTATTATCTGATCGCTGTAAAGAAAAAGGAATTCAGTTTAGTTGCACACCATTCTATCTTGATGCAGTTAAAGAATTAGAACCCTATGTTGATTTTTATAAAATAGCCTCTTATGAATTGCTATGGGATGATTTACTTATAGCTTGTGCGCTTACTAGAAAACCTGTGATTCTCTCGACTGGTATGGCAAATTTAAATGAAATAAAAAATGCCGTTAAAGTTTTACGTGATCATAATTGTGAACCAACAGTACTTCATTGTACATCAGCATACCCAACACCATATAAAGAGGCTAACTTATCTGCTATAAAAACTATACGTAATTCAGTTGGGTGTAAAGTTGGCTGGTCAGATCACACAGTTGATGCTGGAGTTGTGCAGCGTGCAATACATAAATGGGGAGCTGAGGTTGTTGAATTTCATTTTGATTTAGATGGTAAAGGTGAAGAATTCGGAGCTGGTCATTGCTGGTTACCAGAACAAATTAGTTCGTTAATTAAGCAAGTCCGTCATGCTAAAGATGCTGATGGTAATGGTATAAAAGAGCCAGTCCCTTCTGAATTACATGATCGATTATGGCGTACAGATCCATTGGATGGCTTAAGACCCTTTAAATCTGTTCGCAAATCTTTTAAAGTTAGTGAAAAATAATTTTAATAATTTTAGAGTTTTACTAGTTTGCTATGTTAGTGCCGATGTTGGGATGGGACATTTATCTAGATTAATAGCCTTGGCAGAAACACTAAGAAAAAAATACAATATTACTGCAGAGTTTTTGATATTTGGTGATTTGATTAAAAAAAAAAAGTTAGCTCGTTTTAATGTTCATAATTTTTTATTTACAGATATCTTTACACAAGCTGTGGAGAGTGTTTTACAAACTAACGATTTTAAAGCATTAATATTGGATCTTTATTCAGAGCATAAAATTAACAATCTTGATAATTTTTTTACAAAATTAAAAAAAAAAGACATATGTTTAATCGCTATTGATTCACTAATTGATTATTGCAATATTTTAGATATTCTTTGGATACCATCATTTAATTTTGATTGTAGTAAACATGCTAACTGTGCTGCCACATTAAAATCAGGATGGGATAGTTTTTTAATTCAAAAACAATTTGATCATAAAGATTGGATGTCTGGGTTTAAAGTATTAATTTTAACAGGTGGAAGTGATATTTCAAATTTAAGCAGAACTCTCCCTATGGAATTAGATAAATTATTAGATAGAAGAACTGAGATACATTGGGTTAAAGGTCCATTTTCTAGTGAGCCCAATTTACTAAAAAAGCCTCGGTTAAATTGGGTTATTCATAATGCTCCAGATAAACTTGATGAACTAATAGTTCAAAGTAACTATGTAATGACAGTGTTTGGAGTGTCATTTTTTGAGGTTTTGCAATACGGTATTCCTACAGTCGTTTTCTCACCTTATAGTAATAAAGACGATAGAGAGTTAGAAGCTTTAGCAAAAGAAGAAGTAGCCATGGTTGCAAAAAATTCAGAATCAGCTGTCATGGGCCTTATTGAACTTATGAATAATAACACTTTAGCAAAAAATTATTCTATAAATGCCTTAAATAAAATGTCAATTAATGGCACAGAAAGTCTTTCAAAAAAAATTTACTCACTAATAAAAAAAGATTAAAAAAACGAAAAAAATTTTTAGTATAAGAAGTAGTTTATTTTAATAAAAAAGGACTATTTTCCTTAAAATACTTTAATTATAAATTTTCAGGATATTTTTTGTGAAAATCAATTTTTCTAAATAATGTCATAGAAGTAGTATCTGATTTAAATTTTTTCTTATTAGGGTGTGTTGGTATGGATTTAGACTTATACATTACTTCAAATAAACCACTTTCAGTTAAAAAATTATCATAACTCATTTTGTATGATATCAAATTTTTCGTATTTAAATCTTTATTAGAATGTTTAAATAATGGGTCAAAATCAATTATTAATAAAAAACCATTTTGACTCAATTTTTTACAAATTAAATCAAATTGACGAAAGATATCATTTCTATCTAAATGATATAAATAGAAACCACAAATTATTAAATCAAAATCAAGTTTGATTTTATCAATTTCTAAACTGGAAATATTTAATAAATTTAAATTTTTATAATTCTTTTTACCGTGTTGAATTGCTTTTTTTGATATATCAATACCATAATTTTTTTTAGATCTGAGTAATTTAGAATATAGATTTAGTTTAAATCCATTAGCACACCCTATTTCTAAAATTTTATCTGCTTTTAAATTATTAATTTTTATAAGGTTTTTTATTTTTTCACTAGATACATTGTCATTAAGAGAATTAAAATTTCTTGAGAACCACCGATCTGCGTCTCCACCTTTTAATAACTTCATATTTTTTAATGATTTCATGTTTTTATAAAAAATGTGTAAGAAACACATCTGGCTTAAGTTTTTTCATACTATTATTTTTGTTATCAATTTAGATTTATAATTACTTCAAATTTCAAATAAAGTCTCTGAAAATTACATATAATATGTTACTAATTAAAATTGAACGTGAAACAGTACACCTCTTACCAAAACTAGCTTAAATGAATATAATTTTGAAATGAAACTTTTAAAAAAAATTTTAGTACAAGAAGCAGATTTTTATGGTGCTTCAAAATTGATATTTGGTAAAAAATCACTACCTATTTGTTATAATGCAACTTGGATGCATGGAATAGCACCAGTCGTTAGAGGCAGTGGTAAAGTAAAAAGTGATATATTATTACATAGCCAGGAAAGACATTTACCAATTCATCTTGTTAATAATGAAGACACTGTAAAGTATTTGGAGAAAGAGGATATAAAATCTATAGCGGTAGGAATGCCCTATATTTATACAAAAGCACATACTGAAAATAAAAGAAATAAAATTCTTTTTAAAAAAGTATTTATGCCTCCTCATTCAATTGTAACTAAACAAGAAACGGACTATCATAAATGGAAGACAATTGTAAAAAAATATGATTGTGATGCAATTTGTATAGGAGGTAATGATTACAGTAATGTGATTAATAAAAAAATTAATTTTGATAATGTAAAGATATTAAAAGGAGCGCACTCAAAAGATCTTAATTCATTAACAAGAATATCTGAGATATTTTACAGCACAAGTGAAATGATTACAAATGTCAGTGGTTCACACCTTGTTTATGCTGCAGCTTCAGGTGTGAAAGTAAAAGTTATTGATGAAATACATGAATTGTATGAAGATAGATTTAATAATAATTATGGGTTAAAAATTTTAAAAATGATTCCAAAAAAGTATAAAAAAAGTTTTGAAAAGCATTATGCAAGATATATTAATGCAGATGATATTGTATCTGCTTGGAATTTCAAGGACAGTAAAGAATTAGAGCTTCATGCTAACTATTTACTTGGCACACAGTGTAGAAAAGAAATTAAAATTATTGAAGAATATTTAACTGTAAATAATAAAATAAAAGAAATAATTTTTGCTTCTTATCTTTTATTTAATAAAGTTAATCAAAAATTAACAAGATAATTAACATTATAAGAAGCTTGACAACTCTAATGTCGTTAAAATGAAAGTATTATTATTAACTCACTCAGGTAGACAAGACTCAAGTAGTCGTATTAGATTCCTACAATACTTACCATTTTTTAAACAACAAGGTATTCAAGTCGATGTTTCACAATTACTTTCTGACGAATACGTATCAGCTATAGTTTTGGGTAAATCGAAACAATCTCTTTGGAGCTTAATACTTTTGGGTTATTGGAATAGAGTAAAAATTTTATTTAAGGTAAAAAATTATGATTTAATAATAATACATAAAGAAATATTTCCTTATATTCCTGCTTTTGTGGAACGCCTACTTTGCTTTATAGGAATTATCTATATAGTAGATTATGATGATGCGACTTTTCATAATTACGATAAACATAATAATTGGTTGGTGCGTTTATTGTTAGGTAAAAAAATTGATGCTATAATGCGTTTTTCTAATACAGTTATTATTGGAAATAGATATCTGTCTTCAAGAGCTCAGTTATCTGGAGCAAATCAGATTGAGATCATTCCAAGTGTTGTAGACTTAAATAAATATAAAGTTGTTAAATCAAATTGTAATAAACAATTAGTAGTTGGATGGATTGGCTCACCATCAACAGGTAAGTATCTTTTAGAAATTGAATCAATTTATAAGTTGCTGGCAAGTGAGTTTGATGTTCGCTTTGTGGCTGTTGGTTGCAACAAAGAAACTGTGAAAGAACTTCCAATTGAGGTATTACCATGGTCAGAGGAAACTGAGGTTCAGTTAATTCAATCTTTTGATGTAGGTATTATGCCACTTACAAATTCTTTATGGGAAAAGGGTAAATGTGGTTATAAATTAATCCAATATATGGCCTGCGAGTTACCAGTAGTTGCATCACCGATAGGTGTAAATAAACAGATTATAGAAAATGGTAAAAATGGATTTCTTGCTCAAGAACCAGACGAATGGGTTGGGGCACTTCGTCAACTCTTAAATGATGAAAGTTTACGTCGATTTATGGGAGAGAATGGGCGTAAGCTTGTTGAAGAAGAATATTCACTGCAGGTTCAATCAAAGAAATTCGAAAAAATTATATATGAGGTAGTAAATTAAAGTTAGATAAATAATTATATTTATTATTGGTTAATGAATATAATAATTCAAAATAGGTTAAAAATGAATAATAAAAAAATAGCTGTAATTGGATTAGGGTATGTAGGTTTACCTCTTGCAATTGAATTTGGAAAAAAACGTACAGTACTTGGCTATGATATAAATCAAAAAAGAATTGAAGAACTTAAACAGGGGATAGACGTTACTCTTGAAATGAGCAAACAAGACTTTAAAAAGTCAGCTCATCTAAGCTATACCGCCAACACAGATGAACTGAAAGACTGTAGTATTTTTATTGTTACTGTTCCAACACCAATTGATAAGCATAAAAAACCAGATTTAAATTTATTAAAAAAAGCTAGTGATTCAATTGGTAAAATTATTAAAAAAGATGATATTGTTATTTATGAATCAACAGTTTACCCTGGTGCAACAGAAGAAATATGCGTACCAATCTTAGAGAAACAATCGGGATTAATATTCAATAAAGATTTCTACTGTGGTTACTCACCAGAGCGTATTAATCCAGGGGATAAAAGTCATAGAATAGCTGATATTAAAAAGATAACCTCAGGTTCAACTCCAGAAATTGCTACAGAAATTGATGAACTATACCAAGAGATTGTTATTGCAGGCACACATATGACAAGCAGTATTAAAATAGCTGAAGCTGCGAAGGTTATTGAAAATACTCAAAGAGATTTAAATATTGCACTTATTAATGAATTTGCTCTCATCTTTAACAAATTGGATATTGATACAGAATCGGTATTAAAAGCTGCTGGAACTAAGTGGAATTTTTTACAATACCGTCCGGGGTTAGTAGGTGGACACTGCATTGGTGTCGATCCATATTATCTAACTTATAAAGCCAATGAAGTAGGTTATCATCCAGAGATGATTTTAGCAGGACGTAAGATAAATGACAATATGGGGATATATGTAGCACAACAAGTATCCAAACTTATGATTAAAAAAAAAATCGATATAGTGGATGCTAATGTTCTTATTATGGGTTTAACATTTAAAGAAAACTGTCCTGATCATCGTAACACTCGTGTAGCTGATTTAGTTGAAAAAATTAAAAGTTTTAATTGTAATGTTGATGTCTATGACCCCTGGGTTAATAAAGATCAAGTTAATCATGATTACAATATTCAAATGGTTAACAAACCAATAAAGGGAAAATATGATGCAATTATAATAGCTGTTGCACACGATGAATTTAAATCATTAACCCAAGATGAAATTAAATCTTATGGTAAAGATGATCATATTTTATACGATATTAAATACGTGCTTAATGCTAATGATTCTGATGGAAGACTATAAATGAATAAATATGAAAAACCTCAATAAGATTTGAAAAATAACAAAATACTTGGTTGGCAATCAAAAGTTAATTTAAATGGTAGTCTTAAAATGACATATACTGAATTTAAAAAGCAATATGAGGCATATTAAAAAATTATTTAATCTTTTTAAAAAAAAGTAATATTAAATTGAAGAAATATTCAAAATATAAGCTTTAATGAAAACAATAATAATTACATCTAGCTATAAAAGACCAGAGTTATTACAAAGATTAGGAGATATAATTATTCCACTCATAAATAAAACAGATAGAACGTTAAAGTGGAGAGTTGTAATTGATGGGCCTGCTGAAGAATATAAATTTATTTTAAATAAATTTAGTGAAAAAGTTATAGATAAATCTTCATTTACCTGGTCTGAACAAAAAAATATTGGTAAATTTAAATCTTTAGTAAAGATTATGGATGAAGAAAAAACACAATGTGATTGGTTAGTAAATATTGATGATGATGATGTTTTGATAAATTATAGATTTGAATCTTTTTTGAATATAATTGAAACTATTCCATTAAGTGTTAAGGCAATACTTGTTCCAAGGTTGATGCTCAAATCACCCACACACTATCTAGCACAAATTTATAAAAAAAAATTATTTAAAAAGTATGATCAAAAAATAATTAGTTACTTTGGATTTAAAGATAAGTTTGGTGATGTTGATACTTCAATTTTTATTCGTTCAACGGGTTACAAATTTAAACATAATAATGAAGTCCTAAATGATAGTTTTACTTCCGAGTCATTATTGTATCTTGATTCATTTCCAAACGAAGATATTTTAATATTAAATAATCATTTAGTATATAGTCAGTATTTAGCGCAAGGTCTTACAGGACTGTCTAAGCATAACAGAATTTCAAACCCAATTTCTGCAGTGGCCACGTATAAAAAATTTTTAGAGCAGGGCATTGAGATCAAATCAAAAATTTCATTACTTTATGTTAAATCATTGATTAATTATTACCGATTTAATCTACATGCTAATAAAAAAAACATAATAAATAATAAAAAATATGGAAATTTCATAATTCGCTTTATAGCATCAAGTATTGGAGAAATAATTTTTTTCTATGATAAACTGTTAGTTAAAAAGAAATGAAAACTGAACTTGTCCAAAAAGAAATTCTTCTGCAGGAAAAAACTAATATTCTGCAAATAATTGATTCAGACATGGGAGGTGGTGCCGAAAAATTAGTTTCCTACATACAGGAAAGAATAACGAGCACTATAAAAGTAATAACTTTTAAAAAATTAAATAAGAAATTTGAAACAAATACAAAATATAAATCTTTAGATATTAAAAATAATTCAGTATGGGCAATTTTTATTGCTAGTTATGGTATTTGTAAAACTACATTCCAACATAAAAAAAAAATCTAACTTAGCATTTCACTCTCACCTTTCTAGAGCACTTTATGCCACTTTTATTCCATCTCTTATTTTTAGAATACCTCATATACATACTGAACATAACACTTTTAATAGAAGACGAGAAAAATGGTATTTGTACCTGATAGAATATTTTATTTATAATTCACTTAAATCTATAATATGTGTATCTGAAGCTACAAGATATGAATTACTCTCGTACATGCCTAGTTTAGATTTAGATAAAGTCGTTGTTATTGAAAATGGCACAGAATTAATTCAACATAAAATTCGAAATTTTTCTAAGAAAAAAAAATTTAATATTATAGTGCTTGGCTCTCTAACCCATAAAAAAGGGATTGACTTATTGTTATCCTCAATTCCACATTTAGTAGACAAGATTAATAAAATAAAAATAATTGGATCTGGTCCAGAGAGAGAAAAATTGTTAAATTTGATAAATAAATTTTCATTAAACTCATTAGTTGAATTGATTGATCATACGGAAGATATTAAAGCCCATTTATACGACGCAGATATAGGTGTGGTGCCTTCGAGATGGGAGGGTTTTGGTTTAGTTGCCGTAGAAATGCGCTCATCAGGATTACCAATATTGATTTCTGATGTTCCTGGTCTCAGTGATATATTTTCTCATTATAATGCTGTGGTAAGTTTTAAGGTAGGATCAAAAGATTCACTTAAAAACTCTCTTAATGCATTATTAGAAGACCTAAGTAACGACAGAATAGTCGTTAAAGATTTAAAATCAGATTTAGAAAACTATTCAATACAAAATTTTTTAAAAAGGTATGAAGAGTTTTATAAAAAAATTTAAATTATAGATAAAGTTTAATTTATCAATTTTAGATAATATTAGCAGATAAAAAAATAAAATTTTGATTATAACTAATGTATTTAAGCAATAAATTTGATTATAATATCAACTAATAAATTAATATAGTCATGAATAACATAAATCATCTTAGTGATTTTACAATATTAGAAAATGTGTGGAATTATGTTTCAATATTTATTGTATTTTTTATTGGACTTTTTTTAATTTTTTTTAGTGAAAAAATATTTGATACAACTAAAGTTCGAGTCTGTTCTTTATATGTTTGGCATACTATTCTTTGCTCTATTTTTATTTTTACTACTTCAAAAATAGGTGGTGACGCAATATTTTATTATACTGCATCACTAATTCATGAACGTGAATTTAGTTTTGGTACAACTGCAACTCTTTATTTTACAACAATATTTACAAGGGGGTTTGGGTTAACATATATTAGCACTTTTATGGTATTTAATATTATTGGTACTTATGGACTGCTTGCTTTAGATGCTTCATTAAGACATGCAACTTTTGATAAATCAAAATATATTAAACTACTAGCACTTTTTACAGTGCTTATGCCTTCTTTAAGTTATTGGAGTTCAGGAATTGGTAAAGATGCCATTCAATTTTTTGGTACTTGTTTTTTGTTGTGGTCTAGTATTAATTTTAAAAAACGAAATATAATATTTTTAATTTCATTAATAATAATTTTTACAACTAGACCTCATATAGGTGGCATAGCAATCATTTCTTTATTTCTATCATTATGGTTTATCAGCTCATTGTCACTTAAAAAAAAAATATTATATTTAATAATTACTTTTGTTCCTTTAATATTTTTATTACCTACTGTATTAGATTCTGTAGGTTTTTCTAAAAATTATGATTATAGTTTAGCTAATTTATTTACGTTTATAAAATTAAGACAAACTTATACTATGATTGGTGGATCTTCTGTTGATATTGGAGAAATGAATTTTATTTATCAATTATTTACTTATCTTTTTAGACCGCTTCCTTATGAGACCCATAACACACTTGCTTTCTTATCATCTCTAGATAATTTATTTTTATTATCAATCTTCATTATAACTATACTCAGCATAATATTTGTAAAAAGAGAAAAATTTTTATTAAATCATCATACTGAAAATAGATGGTTTTTATTAATATTTAGTTTAGTTGGTTTATCAATTTTATCTTATACAACTGCAAATTTTGGAATTTCTGCCCGTCAGAAATGGATGGTTATGCCAATACTATTGTATTTTTGTTTTCAATGTATGAGAGTTAAATGATAGATAAAAAAACTATAATTTATATTACCCTAAAATTAAAAGTTGTTTTAGATATTTTTTCTGTCAAATAGAAATAATTTAAATTTGTATGGTATATATTTTTGTTTCTTTTAATTTAGTTGCAGTACTTGAATATTTAAATACAAAAGACATCTATGGTACAAATTTTTAAATCTATATCGTTATGAGTAGCGTAAATCATCTAAGTGATGTTAGTTTGATTGAAAATATATGGGATTCAATCTCTATAGTAGCTGTATTAATTGTTGGTTGTTATTTAATCTCAATTAGCGCAAAATATTTCAATGCAACTAAAGTTAGAGCTTTATCATTGTATATATGGCACAGTTTTTTTTGTTTTGCTTATATTTTTACCACTTCAATAATTGGTGGTGACTCAATATGGTATTATACAGAGTGATTAATCCAAAAAAATGTATTTTCATTTGGTACAACATCAACTCTTTACTTTACCACATTACTAACAGTTGGGTTTGGTTTAAATTATATCAGTACTTTTTTAGTTTATAATATTATTGGTACAATTGGACTAATTGCTATAGATGCATCTTTAAGACAT
Organism: Candidatus Pelagibacter sp. Uisw_090; assembly: GCF_047717845.1. Taxonomy (GTDB): domain Bacteria; phylum Pseudomonadota; class Alphaproteobacteria; order Pelagibacterales; family Pelagibacteraceae; genus Pelagibacter. The sequence goes on along the minus strand of NZ_CP159810.1, from coordinate 818,007 downwards.
GTAACAAAAAATAAATCTAGTTTTGTTAAATCATTATCATTATTCATAGTTCTTGTACCTTCTATGAGTTATTGGAGCTCAGCAATTGGTAAAGACTCGATACAATTTATGGCAACTGGTCTTTTATTATGGTCAAGTATTGACTTTAAGAAGCGTAATTTAATGTTTTTGATATCGATATTTATTATGTTTGTTGTTCGTCCACATATATGCGGTATAGCAGTTGTTGCTTTTACATTTTCGATATTCATTATTAACTCAATAAGTTTTACTAAAAAATTTACTTACCTTGCTATTTGTTTAGTTTTCTTATTATCTGCTGTGCCTTTTATACTTGGATATGTCAATTGGGATAGCTCAATATCGATAGACTCTATAACAGAGTACGTTAAACAAAGACAGGGGTATAATTTGGATGGTGGCGGAAGTGTAGATATTAGAAAAATGAATTTACCATATCAATTGTTTACATATCTTTTTAGACCATTACCATATGAAGCTCACAGCACCCTAGCTCTTATATCTTCTATAGATAATGCTTTGTTACTAACAGTTTTTATCTTATCTGCTCTTAGTATCATATTCCTAAAAAGAAAAAATTTTAATTTAAACCACCCTACTGAAAATAGGTACTTTTTATTGATATTTAGTTTAGGGTTATTGTTGATGTTAGCACTTACTACTGCAAATTGGGGAATTGCTGCGCGTCAAAAATGGATGGTCATGCCAATATTGTTATATTTTGGGTTCTTATTCATTAGAGTTAGTGGGTCTAAAAAAACTAAAGTCAAAAAAACCAAAATTATTTAAGGTATAATTAATAAATAGTGATCTTATTACTGTAGTTTAATATCGATTGTAAATAAGAAGTGAATTATAGTCTTATTTTAGAATGAATTTTATTTTTGAAAATTTAAATTTTAAAAAGTCACTAGAAAATTATATATGGATGATAAAATTATAATAATTGGCAGAAATAGTAATTTATCTAATCATTTGTTAGAAAAATTAAAGAATGCAAAAGTTATTTCATCAAGAGAAATTTCAAATAATATTGACATATTATCTGAATTTAAAAATCAGAAAATTAAATTAATATTTAATAATTTTCATCCAGCAATAAAATTAAATGAAATGATTAATGCAGAAGAATATATAATGAATTCTATTGGTTTAACTTCTAAAATTTTAAATTATTTTTTAATTAATGATATAAAGATAAACAAAATTATCTACACAAGTAGTAGTTCTGTTTATGGTAATAATAAATTTTCTACTGAAACAGATGAACTAAAACCTCTAAATCTATATGCGTCACTAAAAATTGCAAATGAAAAAATGATTGAAAAATTTTCTACTGATAATAAAATTAACTATACTATTTCAAGATTATTTAATATGTATGGAGGTAATGATAAATTTTCTATTATTAGTAAAATTTTTTTTGCAATAAAAACTACTCAAGAAATTACAATTGTTAATAATGGCAACTCTATAAGAGATTTTATCCACATTAATGATGTTGTTGATATTTATATAAAACTCCTAAATATAAAAAATATTAAAGTAGTTAATATAGGTACTGGAATTGGAAGATCTGTTAAAAGTATAATTAAATCTTTTGCAAAATACAAAATAAAAATATTTACTAAAAATATTTCAAGAAATGAATTAAAAGAATCAACTGCAAATATTAAAATTTTAAATAAAATTTTAGATAAAAAAATATTTATTCAAATAGAGGATTATATTAAAGAACAATTAAGTCATAATAAATAATAGATGAAAAAAGTTATTATCATTGCACCAATATATGACTCTTTAATTAATTTTAGAGGTGATTTAATTGAAGAAATTAAAAATAAAGATTGTGAAGTAATTACAATATCACCAGCACCTTCAAAACAATATCGAGAAACTTTTAAAGATAAACAAATAAAAAATATCACACTTAATTTTGAAAGGAATAAGGTAAATCCTTTTCATGATTTTTATATGTTTGTAAAATTAGTTATAATATTTTGGACCCAGTCACCAGATATTGTTTTATCGTATGGAATAAAACCAGTTATTTATGGAGGGTTAGCAGCAAAGTTTTTTAAAATAAATTTTTATGCTTTGGTTACAGGTGTTGGTTACGCATTTCAAGGGGACTCATTTAAAAGAAAATTATTAACTAAATTAGTTGCTATTTTGTACAAATCTGCACTCAAAAAAGCTAACGAGGTTATTTTTCACAATAAAGAAAATTGTAATCTGTTTGTTGAAAAAAATATTATATCTAAATTAAAAACATCTGTTGTAAATGGATCTGGTGTAGATATTGATAAATTCAATTTTGAACCACCTGTCATAAAAAATGTAAGTTTTTTATGTATTTCTCGATTACTTGGTGAAAAAGGATTAAGAGAATATGCTGTAGCTGCTAAAATTGTAAAAAAAAAATTTCCTAATATTATTTTTAATTTAGTTGGACCTGAAGATACGTCCCCGGATGGAATATCTTTAAATGAAGTTATGAAGTGGTCAGACTATATTAATTACAAAGGTGCAACTTTGGATGTTCGTCCCTTTATAAAGAGTGCAAATATTTTTATATTACCGTCTTATCATGAAGGAATATCAAGAAGCATATTAGAGGCTATGTCAATGGGTCGGCCAATCCTTACAACTGATGGAGTTGGTTGCAAGGAGACTGTAGAAGATAATGTTAATGGTTTTAAAGTACCAGTTGGATCTATAGAAAAACTTGCTGAAAAAATGATTTGGTTTATTCAAAACCCTATGTCACTAAATCAAATGGGTATAGCTAGCAGAAAGATTGTTGAGCAGCGTTATGATGTCCGCAAAGTTAACTTTGAAATGCTTAATATTATTGGGCTAGGAGCAACCAGGTCTTTAGCTAAATCAGAAAAAATTATTATCATTACATCTGTACCAATAAGTTTTTCCACTTTAATACGAGGCCAGGCTAAGTATTTAAGTAATTTTTATAATGTTAAACTTGTTTCATCTTTTTCTTCTAACAATTCACAAATATCAGATTTTGAAGGTGTAGAATTTAAGTCTATAAATATGACAAGAAAAATAACCCCAATTCAAGACTTAAAAGCAATATACAGACTCTATAAATATATTTCAATTGAAAGACCAAACATAGTCTACACATTTACACCAAAAGCTGGGCTTTTAGGGATGTTAGCATCTTTTCTATGTAGAATACCTGTTAGAGTTCATAATATTGTAGGCTTACCGTTGATGGAATATACTGGCTGGAAACTAGTTTTACTTAAATTTATTGAAAGATTAACATATTTTTTTTCTACTAGAATTTTTTGTAATAGTTTTGGATTAAAAAAATATATCAATGATAATTTGACCTCTTTACCAATAACTGTTGTAGGGCAAGGCTCAATTAATGGTGTAGATACAGAATATTTTAAAGATAAGCTCAATAATGAAGAAAAGTCACTCATTAGATTAAAACATAATATTTCTAATAATGATTTTGTCATAACATTTCTTGGAAGAATTGTCAGAGATAAGGGAATAAATGAATTAGTAGAATCATTTGTATTACTTTTAAAAAAATATCCCAACTTAAAACTTTTATTAGTTGGAGACTATGATGATAATTTGAATAGAATTGATGATGAAACTAAAGATTTAATAAGTAGCATGGAGTCGATCATAAATGTGGGCTTTAAGAGTGATATTAGAGATTTTTTATCTATTTCAGATTTATTTGTACTTCCTTCTTACAGAGAAGGTTTGCCAAATTCATTAATCGAAGCAGGTAGTTTTGGTATTCCTTTATTAGCAACAAATATAAATGGATGTAATGAAATCATTGATAATAATGAAACAGGTTTGCTTATAAAGATGAAAGATATAAACAGTTTAAAAGATGGAATAGAAAAGTGTATAACTGATAAGAAATTTTATTCCTACATAAAGAGCAATGTCAGAGATAAAATTATAATGAAATATGAACAAAATTCTTTTTGGTTAAATTTAAAAGATGAATTTAAAAAAACTATTTGATATATTTTTATAAACAATATTAACAATACTAGTAATGAAACGTATATTTGATTTATTTATTACCTTTTTTCTATTATCACTTTTTTTACCTGTAATAATATTAATTACATTAATTCTTATAAGTAAATTAGAGTTTCCAATATTTTTTAAACAATCTCGTCCTGGATTGAATGGAAAGATATTTAAGATTATCAAATTTAGAACAATGACAAATCAGCTCGATACAGATAAAAAATTATTATTGGATGAAGCCAGACTGACTGCATTCGGTAAATTTTTAAGATCAGTGAGTTTAGATGAGTTACCTGGACTATGGAATGTGCTAAAAGGTGATATGAGTTTGGTTGGTCCTCGACCGTTATTAATAGAGTATCTGCCTTTATATACCACTCAACAGGCTAGACGACATGAAGTTAGGCCAGGTATTACAGGTTGGGCACAAATTAATGGCCGTAATACAATTAGTTGGAATGAAAAATTTAATTTAGATGTTTGGTATGTTGACAACCAGTCTATTTGGCTAGATATAAGGATATTATGCCTAACAGTAAAAAAAGTAATAATGCGTGAAGGAATAAACCAGACTGGTCAAATTACAGTAGAACGCTTTAAGGGTAATGATGGTGAAAAGTGATAGATTTAATAATTGGAAATATCCAATTATTAAAGAGGGAAAGCCAACAAAATATAATTGGGTTGTGCAAAATTTAGATGGTTTAGATTTGGGATTTAATACTGATATTGGTGCTTTTTCTTATATTAACGCTAAATATAAAGTCATAATTGAAGATGAGGTGCAAATTGGATCACATTGCTCTATTTACTCCGTATCTACTATAGATAATTCTTCAGGGAAAGTGGTATTAAAAAATAATTGTCGAATTGGAAGTCATACAGTCATTCTTCCGGGTGTATCAATTGGCAAAAACTCTATAATTGGTGCGCATAGTTTAGTTAATAAAGATATTCCAGATAATGTAGTTGCTTTTGGTGTACCCGCTAAAGTAACACGTAAATTAAATAATGATAAATAGTCAATTTTCTCCATGGCCTTCATTTACCTTAGAGGAAGCTAATTCAGTTCGTGATGTTCTGTTATCAAATAAAGTTAATTATTGGACTGGTGAAGAATGTCGTGAGTTTGAAAAAGAGTTTGCAGTTTGGACAAATTCTAAATATGCGATAGCTCTAGGAAATGGAACCCAAGCTTTAGACGGTGCGTTGAAAGCTTTGGATATTGGTGAAGGCAATGAAGTGATTGTCACCTCTCGCACATATATTAGTTCAGTTTCATCTATCGTAAATGCTGGTGCAATCCCTATTTTTGCTGACGTTGATTTGAATTCCCAAAATATCAAAGTTGAATCTATTAAATCTTTAATTAATAGCAAAACTAAAGCTATTGTTTGTGTACATTTAGCTGGTTGGCCATGTGAAATGGATGATATAATGGATTTAGCTAATGAATTTAATTTATATGTTATTGAAGACTGTGCGCAAGCTCATGGAGCCAAATATAAAGACAAACCTGTTGGCTCAATTGGAAATATCGGTTGTTGGAGTTTTTGCCAAGATAAAATCATGACAACAGGAGGTGAGGGTGGCATGGTCACTACTAATGATAAATCTTTATGGAATAAGATGTGGGCTTATAAAGATCATGGTAAGAGCTATGAAGCTGTGTATGAACGAGAGCACCCAGCAGGATTCAGATGGTTAAATGAATCATTTGGAACGAATTGGCGTATGACTGAAATGCAAGCAATAATTGGAAGAATACAACTAAAAAGAATGCCCGATTGGCAAGCTAAGCGTATTAGTAATATTAATAAAATATGGAATTCTGCTAGGCAATGTAAAGGTTTGCGTGTGCCAAGTATTTCTGACTATATTAAACATGCAGCTTATAAATGTTACGTTTTTGTTGAATCAAAGGAATTAAAAAATGGGTGGAATCGTGATAGAATTATTAAAGAGATAAATGCATTGGGCGTGCCGTGTTATTTTGGAGCTTGTTCTGAGGTGTACTTAGAAAAAGCATTTGATAATACCAAATTTAGACCCAAAGAGAGATTAGTTAATGCTAAAGAATTAGGAGAAACTTCTTTAGTTTTTTTAGTACACCCAACTTTAACTAAAGATGAGATTCAAAAAACAAGTGATGCAATTACTTCTGTTATGAATCAGGCTACAAGCGTTTAATATAAAAATGTTTTAAAAAAAATCTCTAAGGTTATAATACTAACAATTCCAACAGTTATAGCTGTAATTAAACCTACAACAAATGGTTTATAGCCCATTGATTTTAGCTCATTTATATTAATAGATATACCCACAGCTGCCATCGCCATAGTTAGAAAGACCGTAGCTAAACTCTTAAGGTAGCCTATAAAGTTTTTCCATGTTTCAAAATTAGAATTTTCTACTGTAAATACTTGATCTCCAATATTCCTAACAACTATCATTCCTATAAAACCAATTACAAAATATGGAAAAATACTTAATATAGAATAACCTTTATCTTTAACGTTACCTCGATTATATAAAAAAGCAAATAATGGAATCATAATAACTAAAAAAGTATTTCTTATTAATTTTGTAACTGTAGCTACATTTAATGTCTCTGGACTGTTAAATTGCTGATCATAGATCAATCCAGCAGCAGCCACTTGAGAAGTTTCATGAATAGCAGTTCCTAAAAATAAACCAGCCTTTAATGGTTCGCCATAAAAATACCATTCTGCAAAATATGGGTAGACAAGCATTGCAATGACACCAAATAAAGTAATGTTTGCTATTGCATAGGCCACTTCAGTTTTTTTAGCATTTATAACAGGAGCCGTCGCAACTATGGCAGTTGCACCACAAACACTCGTACCTATAGCTATTAGGTAAGACATTCTTGACGAAATAGGTACTTTTTTAATCAATAATTTTACAAGGATGAGTACACTTAATATACATACAATAATCAAAGGAATAGCAATGGTTCCAAATTTAATAAACTCTCCAAAACTTAACCTGATACCTAAAAAAATTATCCCTAATTTTAAAATATACTTTTGAGTAAAGTCTAATCCTAACATCATACCTGGCCTAGGTGTAAATGCATTTCCCATAACAATGCCAAGTAGTATTGCAATCATAGCAGTGGAAATTGGGCTTTTAGTGGTATTAAATAATTCAATCGCAATTACATTGTTTATCCCTTGAGAAAATAAACAAAAAACTAAAGCTAAGACAATACCAGGAGTAATGTTTGTTATATTTTTAAACACTATGAGTTGAGAACTTTAGAAAAATTACGCACTACGGTAGAGTTTTGTCATAACAAACTCTTTATGTCCTAAAGCTTCAGCGCAAGTTAATCTACCATTAGCAACTCTAATCATTGATTTGATTAATTCATCACCAGCTTCTGACATAGTCATCTCTCGTGATAAAATTTTTGATACATCGCAATCAATGTGTTCACCCATGCCTTTTACAGTTAATGGGTTGGCAGTTAATTTAACAACAGGCTCTATAGGGTTACCTACGATATTACCTTGACCTGTTGGGAATAAGTGAATGTTAAATCCAGCAGCTGCTTGAAGTGTAATACACTCTGCTGCTGCAGATGAAGTATCCATAAAGTATAATCCTTTTCCTTTAGTAGGTTCTTCAGCTGGTTCTAAAACATCAATAAACTTACAATTTCCAATTTTTTGGAAGTTTCCAAAAGCTTTCTCTTCAATTGTCGTTAATCCTCCTGCAATATTTCCTGCAGTTGGTTGACTATCTGAAAGGTCATCTGTTGCTTCTTTTAGAATAAAATCATTGTAATCACTCCATGTTTTCATGAATTTTTCAGAAGCTTCTGGAGTTGCACCACGTGTAGCACAAACCTTTTCAGCACCAGTTAACTCTGAGGTTTCACCAAAACATAAATGAACTCCTAATGGCTCTAATTTATCCATTAAATTTCCAACTGTTGGGTTAGCAGCAAGACCTGATGTTGTATCAGATTCACCACATTTAACTGAAATCCATAAATCACTTAAAGGACATTCTTCTCTTTGTTTTTCAGAAGCCCACATTGCAAATTCTTGAGCTTTTTTAGAAGCCTTCATGATTGTTCCAATGTCACCAGTTCTTTCAATATGAAATCCTTCAACTGGTTTTCCACTTTTAGCAATTTCATCAACAATTCTTTTTGTCCATTTAGGTTCAATCCCAATAACAATTACAGCAGCAACGTTAGGGTTTTTTCCAGTCCCAATCATTGTTCTAAAGTGTAAATCTAAATCAGCACCAAATTGAAGTCTTCCATAAGAATGAGGGAGAGCCATTGTACCTTTAATATTATTTGCTACAGCTTCAGCACAAGCGTTTGAGATATCATCTACAGGTAAGATGATTACGTGGTTTCTAGTGCCAACTCTGCTATTTTCTCTTTTATAACCTAAAAAACTTTTTGGAATTTCCATATTTTTTACCACTTCTTCGTTTTTACATTGTGAACATGAACATGCTCACCTTTTTTGATTGATTTAACTACTTTTCCAATATCATGACCATATTTTAAAATAGTATCACCCTCATTAAGGTCAACCATTGCAATTTTATGTCCTAATTGAATTTCATCTACTGATTGAATTTGAACCGTCTTATCATTTTCCATAATCCAGCAAGCGCAATCTTGTTTAGCAGTGATTTTATCAATAACAACTACTCCAACGTTGTCCTTTTCGTCATGTATAATAATGTCTGTAGCCATAATTGTGTCGATTTGTTTGTTTGAAATTTTTTTATTCTTATATATTAATCTTAAAAATTAACAAATTATTTATAAATTTTTTAACAACTTAAGCAGGAAGGCCTAATTATTATGACTAAAATGACAACAGAAGAAGCTTTTGTAAAAGTTTTACAAATGCATGGAATTGAACACGCATTTGGAATTATTGGTTCAGCCTTTATGCCTATTTCAGATATTTTTCCTGATGCAGGAATAACTTTTTGGGATGTTGCACATGAAACTAATGGTGGATTAATTGCAGATGGTTACACAAGATCTACTGGTAAAATGTCAATGGTCATTGCTCAAAATGGTCCTGGAATTACCGGTCTTGTTACACCTATTAAAACTGCATACTGGAACCACACACCATTATTATTAGTAACACCTCAAGCTGCCAATAAAACTATGGGCCAAGGTGGCTTTCAAGAAGTAGAACAAATGAATTTATTTAAAGATATGGTTTGTTATCAAGAAGAAGTTAGAGACGCTTCAAGAATGGCAGAAGTATTAAATAGAGTAATTGAAAAAGCGATCAGAGGATCAGCTCCAGCACAAATAAATGTTCCAAGAGATTACTGGACACAAGTAATTGATATTGATCTTCCTCCAATTGTTAGACTTGAGAGACAAGCAGGTGGAGTTGATGCAATTAAAAAAGCAGCTGACTTATTATCAAACGCTAAGTTTCCAGTAATATTATCTGGTGCGGGTGTTGTAATTGGTGGAGCGATTGAAGATTGTAAAAAATTAGCTGAAAAATTAGATGCTCCAGTTTGTTCAGGGTATCAACATAATGATAGTTTCCCGGGAAGTCATCCACTAGCTGCTGGACCATTAGGGTATAATGGATCAAAAGCTGGAATGGAATTAATTAAGAAAGCTGATGTCGTTCTTGCACTTGGTACAAGATTAAATCCTTTCTCAACTCTACCTGGTTACGGAATGGATTACTGGCCAAAAGATGCGAGTATCATTCAAGTTGATATGAATTCAGATAGAATTGGTTTAACTAAAAAAGTATCAGTTGGTATTTGTGGTGATGCAAAATTAGTATCTCAACAAATTTTAGCTCAACTTTCTCCAACAGCGGGGGATACCAATAGAGAAGAGAGAAAAAATACAATTCACCAAACTAAATCTGCGTGGTTACAAGAGTTATCAAGTCTAGATCATGAAGATGATGATGAAGGTACTGTTTGGAATGCAGAAGCTAGAAAAAGAGATGCAGACAGAATGTCTCCTAGAGAAGCATGGAGAGGAATTCAAGCAGGAATGCCTGATGACGTAATTATCTCAAGTGATATTGGAAATAACTGTGCAATTGGAAACGCTTACCCTACATTTGAAAAAGGTAGAAAATATTTAGCACCAGGATTATTTGGTCCTTGTGGTTATGGCTTTCCAGCAATTCTTGGAGCAAAAATTGGATGTCCTGATACTCCAGTAATTGGTTTTGCAGGTGACGGTGCATTCGGTATCAGCATGAACGAAATGAGTTCAGTAGCAAGACCAGAATGGCCAGCAATTTCAATGGTAATTTTTAGAAACTACCAGTGGGGAGCTGAAAAAAGAAACACTACTTTATGGTTTGATGACAATTTTGTTGGAACAGAACTTGATCCTGAATTAAGTTATGCAAAAGTTGCTGATGCTTGCGGATTAAAAGGTGTTACTGTTCGAACTATGGAAGAGACTACAGCTGCTATCAAGCAATCATGCGAGGATCAAAAGAAAGGAATTACAACGTTTATTGAAGTAATTCTTAACCAAGAATTGGGTGAACCTTTCAGAAGAGATGCCATGAAAAGACCAGTTAAAGTTGCAGGGATCAATAAAGAAGACATGATTAAGCAACCTTCTTTGGTATCTTAAGATCTTTTAAAAATATCCTATCTGTCATAATGTAACTACATGAATGTAGTTAATGATATTGGTTGTAGTTGGATTAATGACCTTGATAGAAGATCTAATATAAAAACTTTAGATAAAGATAAATCCTGTGATTGGTTAATTATTGGTGCTGGTTACACAGGTTTATCTGCTGCTAGAAAATTATCAGAACTTCATCCTAATCAAAAAATTATTATTGTTGATGCTCAATTAGCAGGTGAGGGTGCAAGTGGAAGGAACTCAGGTTATTTAGTCGATACTACCCTTAATGATGGTTTCACCTCCAATAAAGAGCTTTCCAATTATAAAAAGAAAACAGACATTTATAAATTAGGAATTGATGTTGTTAAAAAGTTTATTAAAGAGCATCAGGTAGATTGTGATTGGAATGAAAGTGGAAAGTATTTTGCCTCATCAAATGAAAAAGACAGAAAGATATTGGAAAATTTTAGCAAAACTTTGTTAAAATTAAACTTTGAACATAATATTTTAGAAAAAGATGATTTAGGTAAAAGATTAGGTACGAATTTTTATAACTTAGCACTTTATACTAAAGGAGGAATTTTATTACATCCAGGAAAACTTGTAAGAGCAATGATTGACACTTTGCCAGATAATGTTGAGTTGCTTGAAAATTCTCAGCTAAATGAATGGTCAAAAAATAGTGACACAATTATTTGTAAATTTAAAAATCATAAAATAATTACTAAAAAGATTATTTTTTGCACAAATGGGTTTTTAAAATCACTTGGTATAAAAAATAATTATAATTTCCCCTTAACTTTAACTGCAAGCATGACAAGAATATTAACTGATAGAGAATATAAGTTTATTGGTGAGCCTAAAGAATGGGGTGTGCTACCTGTTAGACCAATGGGTGCAACTATTAGAATGACAAAAGATAAAAGAATTTTAATTAGAAATACTGCAGAAGTTCATAGTCCTTTTAAAATGTCTAAATCAGGTTTAGATAAAAGATCTTTAAATCAAAAACTTGGAATTAAAAAAAGATTTCCAAGTTTAGCAGATGATATTATTGAATCTAGTTGGTCTGGGATTGTATCTAGAACAAGAAATAGTTCACAAATTTTTGATAAAATTGATCATAATGTTTTTGTAGCAGGTTGTTATAATGGTTCTGGTATTGGTGTTGGAACCTTATTTGGTGAACAGATAGCAATTAAAGCAAGCAACGAAGATAGTGATGAAATTAATATAATAGAATCTAGAAATAAGCCTACCTGGTTACCATCACAACCATTTTTAAATATTGGAGTTAAAACAAGATTAATATTTGAGAGGTTTAGATCTCGATCTGATATTTAGTTATTGATTTCTTATAAGTGGATAAACTTTAGGGCTTAAATACTTAAAATTAGTAATCATAATTAAGATTAATGTAGCTAATCCAATCCCAATAGTTACCTGCAAAAATATTGCTAAATCAAACTTCCAAGTGATTTGAAAAATATTTTCAATGATAAATTGCGAACCTATGACCGCAAAAAATAGAGCTATTAAAATTATGGATGTGAATATAATAAAAAACTCAATAATTGAAGAGAGTACAACCTCAACTTTGGAAAAACCTAGAATTTTGAATATTAAGTTTTGAAATTCTTTAATTTTACCCTGAACTATAATTGCACTAGATATGACAATTAAACCAATGACTATAGTTATTGCAGAGATAACGGTTACAGCAATAAATACTTTGTTTAAAAGATCTGTTACTTTCTCCAAGTAATCAGTGATTTTTATAATAGAAAGACTAGGCATTTTATCTAGTAAAGCAGTTTCATTAAAATTTTCTAAACTTTTAAACTTTGAAGTGGCCAAATATTCGTGAGGTATATTTTTTGCAAATTGGGGGTTTAATAGCATTGCAAAGTTAATAGTAAAATCTCTGTAGTCTACTAACCTGAAATTTACAATCTCACCTTCAATTTCACGACCATAGATATTTAAAGTAAAAATGTCACCAATTTTAATATCAAAATTTTTAGCAATTTTACTATCAAGTGAAATTTGAAGTTTATCAGGTCTACTTAAATCCCACCACGTACCCTCTACAATCGGATTATCTTTTAAAACTTTATCAGCCCAAGAAGACCTTCTGTCATTTCTAATTACCCAGTGGCTATCATTACTTGAATCGATATAAGTATTTGGATCTATTCCATTAATTTTTAGAATACCTGTTGAGACCATGGGTACAATTTCAAGACTAGCCTCTTTATCCATATCAAAAATTAAATCTTCAAATATTTGTCTTTCATCACTTTGAATGCCAATGAAAAAATAATCAGGAGCAAGCTCCGGTATAGATTTTGCAATTTCTCTTTTAAAGTTCGAACCAACAAACGCTAAAGTTAATAATAATGTGACCCCTAAACCTAAGGACATAATAGTTATAGGGGTAATGCTTTTAGTTTGAGTAATATTTTTAACAGATACTTTAATTGAAATATTTGGATGTTCATTAAGTCCTTTAAATAATTTTATAATCAAGTTTGATAATAAATAAAACACCAACAGACAAATAAAGAATGCCCCAAAATAACCCAAGCTATAAATTGGTCGAGCTGAACCAATGGTAAATAAAGAAATTAAAATTGATAATAGTAATAGACTTAAAATGATTGATTTCTTTGAATAATAAAATTGAAGGTTTTGAAATACATTTCTAAACAAGTTTGATGCCTTAACCTGGTCAATTGCATTAACGGTTGGTATAGAAAATATGATCAAGATTAATAAACCTACTAAAAAAACTTTGAAATAATTAAGGATAGAAAAACTACCTTCAATATTTAACCCAAGGCCAGCTGATAAATAAACATCAACAATGGGGACTAGAAAGAAACTAAAAGAATAGGCGGCAGTAGATATTACGAATAATAGAAAGAGTAATTGAAGATAATAGACTATTTTAATATCTTTTGAAAAAAAGCCTAAAGACTTCTTAACGGCTATAGACATATTGTTCTGGTTAATGAAAGAAAGCAGAGTGTTAGCAATTCCAATTCCGGCAATTAACATTGCACTAATTGATACAAGGGACAAAAATTGAGAGAAATTATCAATTATTCTCTTTAAAGGACCGTCAGATTTTTCATGATATCTAAGTTTAACCTTTTTTTCATCTTTGAATAATTGCTCAATCTTTTTAGATAAAATTTTTGGATTATCTCCCTCATTAAATCTTACTTTATATTCATAGTTTAAAAAGCTACCTAGATTGTTAAGTTTTAATAGTTCTAATGTTTGTTTTCCAGCTAAAGCAAAATCACCAAACACAAAAGCACCTCCAATATCAGGCACAGATTTTACAATACCAATTACAGTAAAGAGTTTGTCTTGAACCTTGATCATATCATTTAATTCTAAATTAAGATTTTTGAAAATGTTTTCATTAACAAGAATGGTGTTTTCTGTAGTTTGTAATTTTTCAAATGCACCAATAGGCTCGTAACCTACTTCGCCAAATAGTGGATAATTTTCATCTACTGTTTTAATTCTAGAAAATATTGATTTGTTCTTTGTCTTATTAGTAGTTGAGATCATAGTACTAAATTCAACCATTTGAGAAACTGTAGAAAACTTTTTAACTTTGTTAATTAATTCTAAGTTGCCAACATTACGATTGTAATCAATTTCAATATCACCACCCAAAAGTGCTCTTGAGTTATTATTTAGTTCTTTGTTCAAACTATCTTCAATTGTGAAAATTGAACTTAAGATAAACAAACTAATAAAAAGTGTTAAAATAATGCTGGAAATTTTTTTATAATTTCTACTTAAATCTCTTAAGGCATATATTAAAGTTAACTTGAACTCTGAAAGCTTAGACAATTTTTCCATCTTTGATTTTGATTTTTCTTTTTGCTTTATTCGCAAGTTTTGGATCATGGGTGACCATAATTAAAGATGATTTTTCTTCCTTAATATATTTAAACAAAATATCTGCAATCATTTGTGAATTTTCACTATCTAAATTTCCAGTAGGTTCATCTGCTAAGATTAACTTTGGCTTCATGGCTATAGCCCTTGCAATAGCAACACGTTGCTGTTCACCACCAGAAAGTTGGCTTGGTAAATTATTAAATCTATTTTTTAATCCAAATCGATCAAGCAATTCTTTTGCTCGTTCATTAGGATTTTTTAGATTATTTAATTCTAAAGTTAAAGCAACATTTTCAACAGCAGTATAATTTGGAATAAGATAGAAAGATTGAAAAACAATCCCAATATTTTTTCTTCTAATTTTAGAAACTTCATCTTCACTCATTTTAGATATTTCTTGATCTTCAAAAAATATCTTACCAGAAGTTGCTTTCTCTAAGCCACCTGCGAGCATAATTAAGCTTGTTTTTCCAGAGCCGCTTTCGCCAACTATTGAAATAGACTCATTTTTCTTAGTTTCTAAATCAATATTTTTTAAAACCTTAATTGTATCGTTACCATTTTGGTATTTAAGATTAACGTTTTTTAGCTTAAGAAGTGTTTCCATGAATAGAAGTTTTATTATTAAAATTATATCGTTCTGTCTAGTAACCATAAACGTCTATGCAGCAGATAAAGTTGTTTTATTCGGTGATAGTTTAATGGCTGGGTATGGTCTTTTACAAGAAAATCACTTGGCTTTAGTGTTAGAAAAAAACCTCAATAAAAAGGGTTTTGATATTAAAATTATTGATGGAAGTGTTTCAGGCAGCACATCAGCAGGAGGACTAAATAGAATAGAGTGGACCTTATCCGAACCTAATATTGACTTGTTAATTATAGGACTTGGTGCAAATGATATGTTGCGTGGTTTAAGTCCTAATGAAACTAAAAAAAATCTAGAAAAAATTATTCAGATTTCTATACAAAAAAATGTTGAAGTAATATTAGCTGGTATGATTGCACCTACTACCCACGGAATAAGTTACAAAAAAAAATTTGATGACATTTATCCAAATTTAGTAAAAAAATATAATTTAAATTATATCCCATTTTTATTAGAAGGTGTTGCATTAAACCCTGAATATAATCAAGATGATGGTATTCATCCCAATAAAAAAGGCATTATTATAATTAGCAAAATTCTCCAAAAAAAAATTATTAATTTAGAAGGTAGATTTTAAAAAAATATTTTTATAAGATTGTATAAAATAAACTTTGATTTGAGTATTCAAAAAATACTCAAACTTTTTCATTTGAGATTAGCAATATTGTGAGATATAAAACTTTCATATTTTAGCTTTATGAACGACTCTATAAAAAAATCAGAAGATAGTGAAATCGATTTATTAGATCTTTTAAGAACACTTTTAAGACATAAAACTTTGATTGTGGGGCTAACTGTACTTTTTGGGATTTTTGGATTTATAGCTAATCAAATGATCCCAGCTAAAGTTATAGCTAAGCAATTTCAAACAAACCTTATTTTAAAAGAGCCTTCGTCATTAGATTTAAAAATAATAACAGACCATGGAATTAATTTTGTTAATGTTAAAAATTTAAAAAAAGAATTTTTTTTTACCTTCAGACAAGATCTTATTTCTGAAACAAGTTTCAAATCTTTTGTAAAGAAATACCCGAATAAAAACTCCTTTTTAAAACCTTCAAATAAACAAGAAGGTAATGTAGATAAATTTTTAGAACAAACCTCTTTAGAATCAACTCACATTAAAAATAATATTTTTACAATTACGTTGATCTATCCGGAAGAGATTAAAGGAAGTAATTTGCTAGACGATTATGTAGAGAGCGTCAGTCTTAGAAGTAAAGATACACTTATTAATCAAATTAAAAATTTACTTCTAAGTGAGTTAGCTAATGTTGTTAATGAAAAAAGAATTTTGGTAAATAGTAAAAAAAGATCAATTATAAATCAATTGTTTGCTCATCAACAAGCTTTGAAAACTGCCGAAAGTATTGCTTCTATTGAAGGGGTGGGTTTTCGTGTGATTGAAAACTATGAATATAGAGCGGATAACAATAATTTATACTTAAAGGGCATAAAAGTTTTAAATGCTGAAATTCTTAATTTAAAAGAGCAACTAAATTACCCAGAAAGAATGGATGATTATAATTTGCTATTAAGCAAAGAAGAGTTAATTCAATCAAAAATAAAATCGTTAAAGCAAACTAATTTTAATTGGGCAATGCCTCTATCCTATCAAAAAGAAATAACAATCTCATCGAATAAAAAATCACATTTGTTACCAATAGGTTTGATTATTGGATTTGCTTTATCTCTTCTGATTATTTTTTTTAGGTATATCTCGAATATATTAAAAGGCTAGATGTTGAAGAGGTAAATTTTGTAGATTCTTTGCAAAGACAATTAAAGAATTAACTTTAATTTTATGATTTTATTCTACATTATGAGATCTATAAAATATGCTTATAATTTTATTAGATGACATTTTGAAAACAATTAAAAGAAAGGTACATTTCGTTGATTAAACAATTACTTTCGTTATCAAGAATTAATAAACAATTAATTATTCTAGCAATTGATTTTGCCTTGATTGTGTTAATAATATTAGCATCATTCTCAATACGTTTAGAATATTGGTACTTTCCAAAAAACGATTTAGTATGGATAATATTGGGTGCACCTTTGGTTGCAATTCCTATTTTTGCAAAATTTGGTTTATATCATGCAATTGTTCGTTATATAGGTTTTAAGACGTTATGGTCTATTGTTCAGGCTGTATCTTTGTATGCATTTATATGGGGTTTAGTTGCATTT
This sequence comes from Candidatus Pelagibacter sp. Uisw_090, assembly GCF_047717845.1. Taxonomy (GTDB): domain Bacteria; phylum Pseudomonadota; class Alphaproteobacteria; order Pelagibacterales; family Pelagibacteraceae; genus Pelagibacter. Next base: position 800,545 of record NZ_CP159810.1, on the reverse strand, counting down.
ATAATATCTGGAGCAGAGGGAATTCCAAGGTCAGTCATATTAATTAACTGGTTATTAGCTATATTAATAATTGGAGGAGTAAGAATTTTTGCACGTTTTTTGCTTAGTAATAATATTAAATTTTCAATTCTTAATTATGAATTTAAAAGTAATAATAATGCTGAATACATAAGTAAGCGTAAAGTTTTAATTTATGGCGCAGGTAATGCTGGAATACAGTTGGTATCAGCACTGAAGAACTCTAAAGAATATCACCCAGTTGGATTTATAGATGATGCTAAAGAGCTACAAGGTAATTATATCGGTGGTTTAAATATATATCCCGTAGAGATTATAGGTAAGTTGATTGATAAACTCAAAGTTGAGGAAGTGTTAATCGCACTACCAAGTATTTCTCGTACTAAACGATTTACTATTATTGATAAATTAGAACCTTATCCAGTTGTTGTGCGCATGCTACCAGGCTTATCAGAGTTAGCTCAAGGCAAAATAAAAATTAATGATTTACTTCAAGTAAGTATTAAAGATTTACTTGGACGCAAGTCGGTAGAATCAAATAAAGATCTATTAGGAAAAAATATTACCAATAAAATCGTAGTAGTAACAGGTGCAGGGGGATCAATTGGCTCAGAACTTTGCAGACAAATAGTTTTTTTAAAACCAAAGAAATTAATTTTATATGAGATGAATGAGTTGTCGCTTTATATAATTGAAAAAGAATTATCTAATATGAACTTACAATCATTGAGTATTTACCCAATATTAGGCAGTGTTAATAATAAAAACAGACTTAAAAATATTTTTAAACATTTTAATGTAGAAACAATCTATCATGCCGCAGCATATAAGCATGTACCAATGGTAGAATTTAACAATACTGAGGGAGTGGATAACAATATATTCGGCACTCTTAATTGTGCAGAAGTCGCAATTGATTTAAATGTTGAGACTTTTGTTTTAATATCAACAGATAAGGCGGTACGCCCAACAAATACTATGGGGGCAACTAAGCGTACAGCTGAACTTATATTGCAAGCTTTTTCTGTCACACAAATGGGCACAAAATTTAGCATAGTGCGTTTTGGTAATGTGCTAGGTTCTAGTGGGTCTGTTATTCCTTTATTTGAACAACAAATTAAGGATGGAGGTCCAGTTACCGTAACTGATAAAAATATTACTCGTTATTTTATGACAGTGTCAGAGGCAGTAGAGCTTATAATTCAAGCGGGTGCCATGGGTAAAGGAGGGGATTTATTTGTATTGGATATGGGTAAACCGATAAAGATTCAAGATTTGGCCAAAAAAATGATCCGTCTAAGTGGCCTAAAAGTAAAAGATGAATTAAATCCAGATGGAGATATTCAGATTACCTATACAGGCCTGCGTGCTGGTGAGAAACTCTATGAAGAGTTGTTAATAGGAGACAATGTAAGTAAGACAGACAATCCACTTATTATGTGTGCACAAGAAGAAATGCTTACTTGGAATGAGTTAAAGCTATTATTGAATAAACTAATGGAGGCAAATCATACCTTTGATCATAAGATGGTACGCGAAATTTTAATTCAAATAGTACCAGGTTTTAAACCACAGTCTGAAATTACTGACATTTTATTTGAGGATAAAAATTAAATCAAATGTTAACCAACTCTATTGCTTTAATAATACCTTTTTTTATTTGGGGTCCTTTTTTCCCTGATCTAATTGTGAGCATTTCATCTTTAATTTTTTTGTACCATGTCTTTAAAAATAAAGATTTTAGTTATTTTAATATCAAACCTTTAGTAATTTTTTTTATATTTTGTGTTTATGCTATTTTTTGCAGCCTATTATCAGAAAATATTTTACTAAGTTTTGAGAGTAGTTTATTTTATTTTAGAATTGGAATATTTGCATGTGTTATTTGGTATTGCATAGATCGTGATAAAAGAATTTTAAAATATTTTTACTATATTTTAGTAATTTCTTTTTCCGTGTTAGTGGTAGATGGCTATATTCAGTTTTTTTCAGGAAAAAATATTATGGGCTACCCACTTCTATCGGGAGTTCGTGTTAGTTCTTTTTTTGGAGATGAACACATTTTAGGCTCATATTTAAGTAGACTTTTCCCTTTATTGTTTGCGCTTTTTTTATTAAAAGAAAAAAAAGTTAAGCACGAGACATATTTTATTGGTGTATTATTTATTCTAGTAGATGTATTAATTTTTGTATCAGGTGAAAGAGCTGCTTTTGCTTTTTTAAACTTATCAACAATATTTATAATAATATTAATCGATAGATATCAAAAATTTAGGCTTGTTACTTTTGTTATAGCTTTGGTTGTTATTTCATTACTAACTTATAGTAGTAAAACTTTGCAACAACGTATGATTTCTGAACCAGCTAAAACAATGGGATTAACAAACGATTCTCAAAATCAAAATGTTTTACAAAGAAAATATATATTCACTCCAACTCATGATAGTTTAATTAGAACAGCTTTTAATATGTTTTTGGATAAACCTATCTTTGGACATGGTCCGAAAATGTTTAGAGTCATCTGTAAAGATAAAAAATACAAAACTGGAATTAATCCTTGTCAGAATCATCCTCATAATTTTTATGTTCAATTATTAGCTGAAATGGGAATTATAGGTTTTAGTTTTTTATTCAGTGCTTTTTTGTATGTTACGTATTCAGCTTACCGTCAGTTAAAATCCATTATCCTAAAACAAAAAAGACATTTAACAGATTATCAAGTTTGCTTGCTTGCAGGAATATTAATTACTATTTGGCCCATAGCTCCTAATGGTAATTTCTTTAATAACTGGCTAGCTATTATTTACAGTCTACCCGTTGGTTTTTATCTTCAATCTATCTACGGAAAAAAATAATTTAAAATTATTAAGTAGCATATAAAAAATATTAAAAAGAATACTTACAGCTAATTTTTATGGTTAGTTAAGGTCTATTTGAATCAAGCAAAACTTAAAACTTCCAAATGAAATTATCAAAACAAGATAGTATCGGTATGATTTAATTGAATAATTTTTTAAATAAAATATTCAATTTTTGTTTATTTTCATAACCCATACCAACAAACTTTGGAAAGGTTACGTAGCTATTTTCAACTAAAGATGAATCTGGAAAACCTCCAAAGGGTTGAAATAAGCTTGGATAAATTTCATTACCACCTAAATCTAGTCCAGCAGCAATATTACAAGAAATTTGATGACCACCATGAGGCACTACTCTTGTAGAGCTCCAGTTATTTTCTTTCATCATATCTAAAGTTTTTAAATATTCGACTAAACCATAACTTAAAGAACAATCAAATTGTAACCAGTCAATATCTTTTCGCATTCCACCATATCGAATTAAATTCCTAGAATCCTGCATCGAAAAAAGATTTTCTCCCGTGGCTAATCCATTTTTATAAGATTTAGACAGTTCAGCGTTTAATTGGTAATCCAGAGGATCACCTGCTTCTTCAAACCATTTTAGATTATATGGTTCAATTGCTTTTCCATATTCAATAGCAGTTTTTAGATCAAAACTACCATTCGCATCGACACATAAATTATTACCATCACCAACTAATTTTAAAACACTTTCAATTCTTTTTAAGTCATCTTTTAACGGAGCGCCTCCTATTTTCATCTTGACAGTTGTAAAACCTAAATCTAAATAGCTTTTCATTTCATCAAGAAGCATCGGAATATCTTTTCCTGGGTAATAATATCCACCTGCCGCATATACAAAAATTTTATTGGTAAATTTTCCATTGCCATATTTTTTTGCTAAATGTTCATAAAGTGGAACTTGTTCTATTTTTGAAACAATGTCCCACACAGCCATATCAATTGCACCAACAGCTGTACTTCTTTCACCATGTCCACCTGGTTTTTCATTTTTCATCAAAACTTTCCAAATTTTTTCAGGACTAAAGTTATTACCATCATCATTTAGTAAATCTTTTTCCTCAGCTTCATTTAATCTAGGTATAAATCTTTTTGTTAAGAGTTCACTGACTGCATATCTTCCATTTGAATGAAAACCATACCCAACCACATTTTCACCGTTTATTTTGACATCAGTTTTCATTGCAACAACGCTACAATCCATTTTTGCAAAACTTATGTATGCATTTTTAATGTCTGAACTGATTGCGAAGGTTTTTTCTTGAATATCTATAATTTTCATTTTATTTAATTATATGGTAATTTTATAATTTCTAACTTTAAACACTATAAATATCAGGATTTGAAACTTAAATATATTACTCATTTCTGCACACATGCACGTTGACAGTAAGATAAAAAATAAATAGTTTTCTAATTTAAATTAACAAACAAGGGAAAATATCTAATGAAATTAAAATCTTATATTAGTAAATTTCTTGCAGCATTATCACTTACAGTTATTAGTATAAGTGGTGCTAACGCAGGAGTTACGAACATAATTCCATTCGGCCCAGGTGGTGAATCTGATGTTACGGCCAGAATGCAACAACCTTATTATAAAGACATTTACAATGATGATATTGTTGTTCAATACAAACCAGGTGGTGGCGGATCAGTAGGTTGGTCTTCTTTAAACTCAGAAAAAAGTGATGGTAGTGTTATTATGGGTGTAAACCTTCCACATATCATTATGCAACCTATCGCTAAAGGTGAAAAAGCAGGTTACAAAACAGAAGATGTAAATGTTTTTTCATTTTTTCACTATACACCTGATGCAATTTTAGTAGAAGCATCGAGCCCCTACAAAACATTAGAAGAGTTAATGAGCTTTGCTAAAAAAAATCCAGGACAACTAACTTTTAGTGGATCTGGAACATATTCAGCAAATCATCTTTTAACTATTTCTTTAAATAAAAAAGCAAAAGTTAAAACTACTTACGTTCCTTTCAAAGGTACGGGTGCTGCTGTTCAAGCATTATTAGGTAAGGTAGTTGTGGCTGAAGCTGGCTATTCAACTGTTGCTGCTAAACAAGGTTCTAAAGTTAGAATGCTTGCTGTAGCATCAGAAGAAAGATTACCAGCTTTTCCAGACGTTCCTACTTTTAAAGAGTTAGGATATAACATTGTTTCTGGAGCATATAGAGGTTACGCACTTCCTAAATCTGCCTCTAAAGCAACGGTTAAAGAATGGTCTGATCGTATTATGAAAATTAATGCTGATCCAGCCTTCATCAAACAAATGGAAGATAATGCTTTTGTAGTTGTTAACATTGGTCATAAAGAAATGAAAAAGTTTATGAAAAAACAAATGAAAGCTAACAAAGCTATCGCTAAAGAACTTGGTTTAATTAAATAGTTAAGTCTTTGAATGACAAATATTTTTACAGATTTTTTGTCATCGTTAAGCATACTTAATTTAGGCTTAGCATTTTCAGGAGTTTTGGCGGGCATCATTATTGGTGCTTTGCCAGGACTTTCAGCAACCATGGCGGTTGCTATTTTAGTACCCTTTACGTTCGCACTCGAGCCTTCTTCTGGATTAATCGTTCTAGGAGCGATTTATACAGGAGCCATTTTTGGAGGTTCATGGTCTGCAATCTTAATTAATACACCAGGAACACCTTCAGCTGTTGCAACTACGTTTGATGGATATCCTATGGCCAAAAGTGGTAATGGTGATTTAGCTATGTCTATAAGCTGCATGTCATCATTTATAGGTGGAATAGTAGGAGTTATATGTCTTGCGTTATTCGCGCCACCCTTAGCAAGCATTTCTCTAAAATTTGGTCCCACAGAATATTTTTGGTTAGCAATTTTAGGCTTAACATTAATTTCAACGTTAGCAGAGGGAGATAATATTAAATCATTAATTGGTGCTTGTCTTGGTTTATTAATGTCGATGATTGGTGTTGCAGTTATTGGTGGTGATATGAGAATGACTTGGAATATCAGTTTTTTAAATAGTGGAATAGAAATTGTTAGTGCAATGATTGGACTTTTCTGTATTCCAGTTATTTTAGATCTAACTAGCATGAAGGGAAAGCATTTAAGTGAAAATACAACACCTAAAAGTTTAAGATTAAAAGAATCTTTTTTAATAATGTATCGTAAAAAATTTGAAGCATTAAGAGGAGCATTCATTGGAACTTTTATTGGTATTCTTCCAGGTGCTGGAGGAAGTATTGCGAGCATAGTTTCATATGGTGAGGCAAAAAGAAGTTCAAGAAATAAAGATAATTTTGGTAAAGGTGAACCAGAAGGTTTAATTGCATCAGAGACAGCAAATAACGCAACAGTTGGTGGTGGTTTTATTCCAACACTATGTCTTGGTATACCAGGCACTCCACCTGATGCTGTAATTTTAGGAGCATTATTAGTTCAAGGAATAAGAACAGGGGACACTTTATTTACTCAGCAATCTTCAATTGTCTACACTTTTATATTCGGTTTACTTTTAGCAACTATTATGATGTTGCCATTAGGATTGTTAATGGGAAGATATGCATACAAATCTATTATCAAAGTACCAAGAGAAATACTAATTCCAATTATAATTTTTTTAACAATTATTGGTAGTTACTCAATTCAAAATAATATTCTAAATGTTTATTTCATGTTTTTCTTTGGTTTAATTGGTTGGATATTAAATAGGGCAGGTTTTAAAGCTTCACCGATTGTCTTAGGATTAGTATTGGGGCAAATTGCTGAACAAGGATTTGTTCAAGCTTATATAATAGGTAACGCTCAAGAAAATATTTTAGCAAATTACTTTGCTAGACCTATCTCGATTGCACTGGTGTTCTTTATTATAATGGGATTATTCCTCCCTACTTTGAAACGAATTTATAATAGGAGAAAAAATGCTTAAATTTGTTAAGGATAAAACATCCTTTATTTCAGGCATTTGTCTTATTTTGTTATCTCTGCTTCTTTTTTATGAAGCAAGCACCCTAAGCCCTTTTGGTTCAGTTTTTCCATACGCAATAACAACAGCACTACTAATTTTATCTGTAATTTTAATATTTCGTTCATTTAGATTGGAAATTAGGGTTATTAATGAAAAAGTTTCATTTATTAAAATTCCTTTATTAATTATAACGTTTTTTGCTTGGATATATTTTTTAGAAAGAGCAGGATTTATTTTAACAAGTTTAATTTCATTTAATTTACTTATTTTAATTAATGCAGGTCAAAGTATCTCTTTAAAAAAGATAATATTTTATATGTTATTGGGTAGTATATTCATTCTACTTTTATACTTTGGGTTTAAAAATTTATTATTAGTACCACTTCCAGAAGGTCTCTGGTTTAGAGTTTAAAATAGAAGGAAAATTATGTATAAAATTGGCATCATCGATACCATGAAGGATAAAGGTATTAACCTTTTAAAAAGTTACAAAGATTTTGACTGTGAAATTGTAACTGATCTATCTAGAGAAAATCTTTTATTAAAATTACCTAAGTTTGATGGGATTACCCTTAGAAGAGGTAAAATTGATAGAGAAATTTTAAGTAAATGTGACAAGCTCAAGGTTATTGCAAGACATGGCGTTGGTTATGATAGTGTTGACACCAAATGTTTAAAAGAAAAAGGTATTACTTTGCTTGTGGCGCACAATTCAACATCCACTTCTCCCGCAGAACATATAATGTTTATGATTATGAATATTTATAAAGGTGTTAGCATGTTCGACACCATGGTTAGAAGTGGTGATTTTGTTAAAGCAATACATTTGAATATTGAACAAAATTTTGAACTATTTGACAAAACAGTTCTTATTGCTGGCTTTGGTAGAATTGGAAAAAAACTAATTAAAAAATGTCTTGGTTTTGATATGAAAGTTTTAGTTTTTGACCCTTATGTTGATGATACAACCATAACATCTCTTGGTGGAACAAAAGTTTCAATCCTTGAAGAAGGTTTAAAAAAAGCTGATATTTTATCATTAAGCTTACCATTAAATGCTGAAACTAAAAATTTTATAACGCTTAAAGAAATGAAGCTTATGAAAAAGAGTTCAATCATAATTAACACAGCAAGAGGTGGTGTTGTTAATGAAGAGGATTTAAACAATGCCCTTGATAATAATATCATAGCGTTTGCTGGAATAGATGTTTTTGAAAAAGAACCACCAGAACCAACAAATCCATTAATTACAAATAAAAAAGTAGTGTTAAGCCCACATTCTGCAACGTTTACTAAAGAAGGTCTAGAAAGTATGGCTGTTGAAACGGCTCAAAACATTATAGATTTTTTTGAAAAAAAAACTGAAAATACTAAAATAGTCAAACTTTAATAAAATAAATTTAATTAAATTATCTTATGAAAACATACAATATCGCATCAATAGCAGGAGACGGAATAGGAAAAGAAGTTGTCCCAGCAGCACACAAAGTTTTAAAAAAAATTTCAGAACAACATCAATTTAAATTAGTAATTGATGAATTTGATTTTTCATCTTGTGATTACTATGAGAAACATGGAAAAATGCTTCCAAATGATTGGAAGAAAAAAATTGAAAAACATGATGCTATTTTCTTTGGTGCGGTCGGTATGCCAGAGAGATATCCAGATCACATAACTTTATGGGGTTCATTATTAAAATTTAGAAGAGAATTTGATCAATACATCAACCTAAGACCAGTAAAATTATTTCCAGGAGTTAAATCGCCATTAGCAGACAAAACTCCTGGTGATATTGATATGATTATTGTTAGAGAAAATACAGAAGGAGAATATTCATCTGTTGGTGGTAGAATGTACGAGGGAACAGAACGAGAAATAGTCCTTCAAGAAACAATAATGTCCAAGCATGGTATAGATAGAGTACAAAAATTTGCTTTTGAAATAGCAAAATCACGAAAAAGAAAAAAATTAACTAGTGCAACAAAATCAAATGGTATTTCAATTACAATGCCATATTGGGATGAAAGATTTGATGCTAATAAAAAAGATTACACTGAAATTGAAACCGATCAATTTCATATTGATATTTTAGTTGCAAGATTTGTTTTAAACCCTGAATGGTTTGATGTTGTTGTAGCATCAAATTTATTTGGAGATATTTTATCTGATTTAGGGCCAGCTTGTACTGGCACTATTGGTATTGCTCCATCAGCAAATATTAATCCTGAGAAAAAATTTCCATCTTTATTTGAACCAGTTCATGGTTCAGCTCCTGATATTGCGGGCAAAGGTATAGCAAATCCTATAGGGCAAATTTGGTCTGGTGCTTTAATGTTAGATTATCTTGGAGAAAAAGAAGCAGCTAATACAATCATGGCTTCAATAGAAAAAACATTATTAGATAAAAAAAATAGAACAAAAGATTTGAGTGGAGAAAGTAATACACTTGAATGTGCGCAAGCTGTATTAGATAATTTATAATTAAATGAAATGATTAAAATAATTCCGAATAAAAAAGATATTGGAGCTGAAATCATTTGTGATCTAATAAAACTTTCAAATCTAGATTTTAAAAAAATAAAATCTGCACTTAATAAATATGGTGTTATATATTTTAAAAAACAAAATTTAACATCGAGCTCTTATATTAAGTTTGCTAAAAATTTTGGTAAATTAGCAAATTATCCAAGGTTAAAAGGTCTAAGTAAAAAATATCCTCAAATTACAGTTGTTCAAAGAAAATCTTCTGATAAAGGGCCTAGTTTTGGGGAACAATTTCATACAGACTCAATTTACACAAATAAACCACCAAGGTTTACTATGTTGTTTTCTAAACTTGTTCCAAAAAAAGGTGCTGCTAATACTGAATTTTGTTCTCAATATTTGGCTTTTAAAAATTTACCAACAAATATTAAAAAGAAATTAAAATTAGTGAAAGGTGTTTACTCATCAGAAGGCCCAATATCAATTACCACTAAAGAAAGAGTTAAAGAAAAAGGAAAAAAAATTGATGAGTTAGTAGCTGTTCATAAAATTTTCAAAAAAATAAATTTAAATTATACAATTTATTGTAGCCCAGGACATTTCATGGGTTTTAAACCAAAAATTAAAGATCACTTAAAATTAAAGAATTTTTTATCAAAACATCAAATTAAGAAAAAATTTCAATATTCATTAGAATGGGAAAAAAACCAATTAGCAATTTGGGATAATAGATCTATGCTTCATCAAGCCACTCCATTTAAAGGTAATAGAATAATGCACAGAATAACAATTCATTAATCAAATCAGATTATAAAGTTACAGAATATCAGTATAATTTAATCTAAAATCTAGCCTTTTTAAATTGAGTAAATCAGGTAAAGCTCAGTATTCATTGCACCACCTAGACACACAATACGGACGATGATAGGTTTTATTAATCTAATTATATGAGTTATTTAAAAAATATAAAAAAAATTGACACATTGATAGTGGGAGCTGGCCAAGCTGGTCTTGCAATGAGTGAACATTTATCTAACCATTCAGTAGAGCACCTAATCTTAGAAAAAAATCGTATTGTAGAAAGTTGGCGATCTTGCAGATGGGACTCTCTGGTTGCAAATGGACCAGCTTGGCATGATCGATTTCCAACTTTAGATTTTGATGATCATTCCCCTAACTATTTCCCTCAAAAAGATGTTGTCGTTTCTTATTTTGAAAAATTTGCAAAAAAAATTAACGCTCCAATTAGATGTAATGTAAATGTTGAAGAAGTCTTAAGAGAAAGCAGTACTCAAAAATATTTAGTTAAAACTTCTGAAGGAAATATTGAGACTGATAATATTGTAGTTGCCACAGGTGCTTTTCAAAAACCTATTATTCCACCCATAGTTCCTCATGATATTGATATAACTCAAATTCATTCTCAATTTTACAAAAACCCACATCAACTTAAAGAGGGAGCTGTTTTAGTTGTTGGATCTGGTTCTTCAGGATCACAAGTTGCTCAAGAATTAATGCTGTCTGGTAGAAAGGTTTTTTTATCCATAGGTCCACATAATAGACCGCCAAGAAGATACCGAGGAAAAGATAATGTGTGGTGGTTTGGAGCTTTAGGGGTATGGCAAAAAAAAACTCCTGATCCAAATACTCAACATGTAACAATAGCAGTCAGTGGTTATGATGGAGGTAAAACTATAGATTTTAGAAAATTTGCAAATCAAGGAATGTCCTTAGTGGGATTAACAAAAAAATACGAAAATGGAAAATTATACTTTGAAAATGATTTAAAAATTAATTTGGATATAGGGGATCAAAACTATTTATCTGTTTTAAATCAGGCAGATGAACATATTGAGAAGAATAATCTAGATTTTCCTGAAGAATCTGATGCTAGAAATATAAAACCAGATCCTGATTGTGTAATTAATCCAATATTAGAAATAGATCTTAATAAAGAAAATATAAAAACAATTATTTGGGCAACTGGGTATCAATATGATTTTAGCTGGTTGAAAGTAGATGCTTTTGATAAACAAGGCAAACCAGATCATTATAAAGGCGTGGCAAAAGTTGATGGAGTCTATTTTATAGGGTTACCTTGGTTATCTATGAGAGGATCATCTTTTATTTGGGGTGTTTGGCAAGATGCTAAGTATTTAGCTGAACAAATTGTAAAAAAAAATAATATATTAAGTTAAATAATTAAAAGTAAATGACACACAAAAGAATTAGAAAGTTTAATACTAAAGATACTTATCCCGAACAAAATTTAAATAATGATTTGTGCCAAGCGGTAGTAACAGAAGGTGGTAAAACTGTTTGGATGAGAGGTCAATGTCCTCAAAATTTAGACGATGGTGTAAATATTAGCAGTATTGATCCAGCAGAACAAACTCACAAAGTAATGCAAAATATAAAACTGCTGATTGAAGAAACGGGGGGAACTATGAACCATTTAGTAAAGATTGTTGTTTATATTACTGACATTAAAAATAGAGAAGTAATTTATCAAGTCATTGGTGAGTATATAAAAAATGTTCATCCGGTCTCAACAGGTTTAGTTGTTGAACGTTTAGCAAGACCAGAATGGTTAGTTGAAATTGATGCTACAGCGGTAATTCCAACATGACATTTTCATTAATTGGAAGATGTGAAAAAACCAACATGGTTGGTGTTGCAATCTCATCATCAAGCATTTGCGTTGCTAGTCGTTGTCCATGGGTAAGAGCAGGAGTTGGTGCAGCCTCAACACAAAACGTTACTGATCCTAGCCTAGGAAACCTCATGTTAGATTATTTAGAACAAGATTTAGAAGTTGCAGAAGTAATTAATAAAATTGTAAAAGAAGAAAAAAATATTGAATATCGACAATTACTTTTAATAGATAATAAAGGTAATACTTCACAGCACATTGGATCAAAAACCTTAGGAATAAGTGCTATAGAAAAGCGATCAAATTGTATTGGTGCAGGCAATATGCTTAAGTCTGAAATGGTACCTAAAGCTATGGTTGATAGTTTTACTAATAATCCAAATGTTCACCTTGCTGAAAGATTGTTGCTTGCTCTTAAAGCTGGTTTAGAAAAAGGTGGAGAAGAGGGACCAGTTCATTCTGCTGGAATTAAAGTTGCTGATAATACTATTTGGCCACTTGTTGATTTACGAATTGATTGGTTAGAAAGCGAACCTATAGAAGAACTTTATAAGCTGTGGAAAGTATTTGAACCTCAAATGAAAGATTATAAATCTAGAGCTTTAAATCCCTCTGAATCATCCAGTTATGGTGTTCCAGGTGACTTATAAACACATGATAGAAAAAAAATCTTTAGATTTGCTTAAAACATTAATTGGATTTGACACCACAAGTTTTAAATCAAATTTAAATCTAATTAAGTTCATAGAAAATTATTTAAACCAATACAAAATAAAATCTGAGTTAATTTATGATGAAACAAAAAATAAAGCTAATTTGTTTGCAACAATAGGTCCTAATTCTTCAGGTGGTATTGTTCTTTCTGGTCACACTGATGTTGTTCCAGTTGCTAACCAAAAATGGGATACCGATCCTTTTCAATTAATAGAAAAAGATCAAAAACTGTATGGCAGAGGAACCTCTGATATGAAAAGTTTTATAGGTTTGGTTTTAAGTCGTGTTCCTAAAATAGTTGAAAAAAAATTATCTAAACCAATTCATCTTGCTTTTTCTTATGATGAAGAAATTGGATGTGTTGGCGTACATGGTTTATTGGACTTAATTGAAAAAAAATCAATTAAACCAGAGTTTTGTATTGTAGGAGAGCCTACAAGTATGGAGGTGGTGATAGGTCATAAAGGAAAACATGCATACAGTGTTAAAGTTGAAGGATTAGCATGTCATTCTGGACAAGCACCCTTTGGTGTTAACGCTATTAATTACGCCTCAAAACTAATTGCTTATATTGATCAACTAAATAAAGAAAAATCAATTAATGGACCTTTTGATAATGATTATGAAGTTCCACACACTACTCTTCATACAGGTCTAATTAAAGGTGGAGCTATTTTGAATATAGTACCTGATTTATGTGAATTTGAATTTGAAGTAAGAAATTTAATAAAAGATGACCCCTTACAATTGGTTAAAAAAATTGAAGATTATGCCAGTCAAAAATTAATAAAAGATATGCATAAAGTTTCATCCAAAACAGGAATTAGTTTTAATGAAAAAGTTAATTATCCTGCTTTAGATATGAGTGAAGATATTGATCTGGTAAAAAAGATTAAAGAATTGTTAGGAAATAATAAACATAAAAAAGTTGTTTATGGAACAGAAGCTGGTTTGTTTAAAAATAGATCTAATATACCAACTATTGTATGTGGACCTGGAAGTATAGACCAAGCACATAAGCCAAATGAGTTTATAAGTATTGAGCAAATTAATAGGTGTAGTAAGTTTTTAGATAATTTAATTGATAGTCATTAATGATCAAATTTATTCTGCCAGCTATAATTGTGCTCTTCATTGTAGTATTCTGGGAAAAAATTACTGAAATAGTATTTAAAAAATTTAATATTAGGCTGAATTATATTATTGTGAGTGCTGTGTTAATAACTATCGCTATAATATTTTTATTAATTAATTTTTAAATTTAATGGTCTTATTATACTTCTCCTACCTAATCATAGTTGCAAATATTTTAATTTTGTCTGTTGGTTACCTAACTAACATAGCTCTCATTGGTTCATTTTTGGGTGATTTAATAGCCATCGGAACTGATCCTATTATTCTTATACTAGGTGCTTTGTTAGGTGCTGGATTAGTAGCTAAAACATATAAATTTTCAGTAATATATTTATGGCTAGGTGCAATGTTTTTAACAATGCTGGTTCATGTTATTTTAGGCACTACAAGAGTTATTGTAGATATAGTTAAGTTTGATGCCTTACTAATAATTTCTGCACTCATAATTATTGCTACAAGTTTCTTTCGACCACTGATTGCTGAGATGACAGAGGATTTTGAAAAATCCATTACAAAAAAAGCTCCGAAGTAATGCCTAGAAAACCTAACTACAAAGATTTATTAAAAAAATTTAAAAAAAGAAATATTAAAAATCCAGAAAGAATAGCGACAGCCTATGTCAAAGGATTAACTGTAGGATCCAAAAAAAAGGCTGCTAAAAATTTAGCAGGGATTATAGATTAAAGAAAAAATGAAAAAACTTTCATTTCTTTAGGTATGATACATTTAAAAGAGCATTGGAAAGTCCAAATGTTATCGGGCCATACTAAAGCAGCAACGATTGATACCTCATATAATAAATCAACCAGGGAACAGCAGAAAGAATATGCAGAAGAAGTGGTAGATAAAATATTTAATTTTGTTAAGTGATCCAGTGGTGCTTGTATAATGTATAAGCCTCCGGCCCAGATACTTTCACCTACACATGACTATTGCTTGAATTGTGAACAACGTAAGTGGATCAAGGCTAATGGCTCACTAAAAAATCGTACTGGTTATATATGCGTTGACTGTTATAATGCCAACATATGGGCAAGCAAGGACAACCAAAGATATCATTCTTTGTTAAATATATTATCGCAAAGGCTGTAATGATAGCTTCTAGACCTATAGTTGGGTCAAAAATTTCTACAATTTTTGGATTTAAAACCCCAGGGTCAATTGATTGGTCATTTTCTAATTTAGGTATAGCTGCAGATAATTGGTATGAAGAAGTGGATCTTAAATCTAAAAGAAGAAAACAGTCATATAACTCTTACAGTAAAATAAAGTATTTTAATCATAGTTTACATAGTTTTGGACATATTGAGTCGCAATTAAAAAGTAATGGAAAAAAAATAGGAGTAGCGGCAGCTGAGGCATTCTATGTAATTCGTAATCTTAGTAGAATATTATGATAGTTGTAACTGGCTCTGCTGGATTTATTGGCTCATCTTTATGCATTAAATTGTTAGAAAGAGGAGATAAATTAATGATTATTGATAAAGAAAATGATCAAATAAAATTTGTAAATAATAATCTAAAAATAAAACATCTAATTCCTAAGTCTATTAACTAATATATTAAAGAAAATATATCGTCTTTATTAATATAAATTCTTATCAAAAAATTATATTTTGTAAAAATATAAGATTTTAAAAGTTATGTGATAAGATTAGAGACTCTTCTGATAACATCATTATAATTGAACTATTTAATTATCTAGTTTAGATGAATAGTTTTAAAGTAAAAAGATTTATGAATTTTAAAAATTTAAATAAATTTGCAGTAATTTGCGTAGCTGCAGGAAAATCGCAAATACCAGTGATTATAAAAGCAAAATCCCTTGGACTTATAGTTATTGCAATTGATCAAAATAAATATGCACCAGGTTTTAAGTATGTAGATTTTAAAATTTGCCTAAGTACTTATAATGCAGAAACAATTATCAAAGAGTTAGATAAATTAAAAAATCAATTTAAATTAATAGGTGTTTTAAATAGAAGTTCAGGACCACCAGTGATCACTACTGCTAAAATTTGTAAACATTTTAAACTTCCAGGAGTACCAGTTTTATCTGCTAAAAAATTAGTAAATAAAGATAAAATGCGAATAGCTTTAGATAAGAAAAATATCCCATCAATAAAATATAGGATCTATAATGTAGATAAATGTAATTCAATTAATATTGTAAAACTTCCAGCTGTAATAAAGCCAGCTTTAAGTTTAGTAGGAAAAAGTGGAATTAGTGTTGTGTTTTCAAAAAATAAAATACAATCATCAATTAAATATGCGATTAAAAATACTATTAATAAAAAGATTTTAGTAGAGGAATTCCTTAAAGGTCCAGACCTATCATTTGTAAGTTTTGTTAATAATGGTCAATTATTCCCTATTTGTTTGTTAGAAGAAATTAACATTATAGATAAAAATGGAAATATATCAGGTAAGGGGTTTAAAACATATGAGTCGAATATAAACAACTGGTCACAACAAGCTAATAATATTGCTAAAAAAATTATTTCTAAATTCAATATTAAACGTTCACCCTTATCAATTTCTCTTCGTCCAGATTCTAAAAATAATTTAAAATTAATTGAAGTACATCTTGATATGGGTGGCGATAGTTTAATCGAAGGATTCTATCCAAAAGCACTTTCGTTTGATTATTTAAAATTTGCTGTCGAGATGGCAACTGGAAATGCTAAATATAAAACGAATTTTAAAATAAAACCTACAGCAATATATTATAAAACTTTTTCAAAAAGACTAAAAAAATTTAAAACAGATGGTAAATATAAAGTTTTTACAGCCAGCACAAAACGAATGCTTGAAAAAAAAATTTTAAAGGTCAATGTATGAAAAATAGCTTACTATTCTTGGGCTGTAATCATGATCAAATACCATATTTAAATTTTATAAAAAAAAACTAGACTGGAAAATAGTTGGGGTTGATTTAGATAAAAAAGCGCCAGGAAAATTCCTATGTGATAAATTTTATAATGTTGGTTATGATGATTTAAAAGGCCTTGTTAAAATTATAATTTCATATATTAAGAACAAAACTATCTAATTTAGTAAATTATTTTAACGTAATATTTTATATGAAAACTGGTGCAGATTTTCTCGCTAATGAGCTGTATAATTTTGGAGTGAGAGTTGCATTTGTTTTTACTGGTGGCGCAATAAGTGCGATAATTGACTCAGTAGCAGATAAAGGAATAAAAATAATACCTTATGACAACGAACTTGATGCTTCATACGCTGCTGAAGGATATGTAAGAGCCACCTTAAAACCTACGGTTGTTCTTGTTACCTCTGGGCCTGGTTTGACAAATACTATTACTGGTATTGCGGGCTCTTGGTTTGACTCGGTTCCTGTTTTATTTATATCTGGACAAGTAAAATCACCTGAAAAAACAAATTTTGATATTTGTCTACAAAATGGATTTCAAGAAACTGATGTTATGAGTTCTACAAATCATCTAACCAAATCTTGTAAAGAAGTTGACCATTGTTCTCAAATTATACCGGCTGTAAGAGATGCATTTAAATTTATGTTAACAGGAAGACCTGGACCTGCGGTCCTAGACATAACAATGGACGCACAAACTCAAATTATGGAAAATCCAAATCTAGAAAATTACATTTATTATGATTTTAAAGAGACATTAAACAAAGGAATGCTTTTAGATAATACATTATCATCAAAAAAAGATTATGAATATCTTTTAAAAAAAATGCTTGAGGCTAAAAATCCGGTAATTTTAATTGGTGGCGGAATGCAATGGTTACCAAGTGGATTATTCGAGAACATTGTAAAAAAACTTAAAATAAAAATTATTTCAACTTTTACTGCTGTCAATGCAATTAAACAGGATAATTTATATTATGATGGTTTGATTGGACCATTTGGTAATCCTGAAGCCAATAAAAGTCTTATTGAGGCTTCAGATTTATTCGTGCTTGGTGCCCGTATTCCTCAAAGAGCATTCCCTCTATTAACAGAGGAGAGTAAGAAAAAATTTCAATCAGTTAGAAAGTTTGTTTTAACTATTGATCCTAGCGAATTCATTAATCATAAAATAGGTCCTATCGATAAAATTATTATTGGATTAATTTATGATTTTATAAAATATGTTGATGATACAATCCCTGATATTGATGAAAAAGATAAAGTGTTTAAAAAAGAATTATCAACAAATTTGATACCAATTAAAATGTTTCAAAGTATTCCAAGTCCATCAGACAATTCATTATCTACTGAAAATAATTATTCAATTTTTCAGCTAATAGACTCACTTAATAAAAATTTGCCTGAAAATTCAGATATTTTTGTTGATACTGGCCAAAATGTTTGTTCCTCAGCCTTAGGGTTGAAGCGAAATAGAGGATTAAGAATATTTTCATCTTGGGCAAATTCTCCAATGGGATATTCTTTACCAGCTTCTCTTGGTGCAGCATTAGAGGAAAATAATAGGCAATCTGTATGTATAATTGGGGATGGTGGTTTTAGAACGGCTTTGTCATCTCTTCCAAATTTAAGAGCCATGAAAGGAAAAGTAAAAATTATTTTATGGGATAATCAAGGATATCGAACAATAGTTGACCATCTTGAAAAAATGCTTTCTGGCAGAAGAAAAGCTGTAACAGTAGAATCGGGTATCCCTTATTTTCCTATAAAAAAAGTCTTAATTTCAAGCGATTTAGAGCCATTAGATTCTAAAGGTGATTTAGAAAATGATATGAAAATTTTTTTTAATGACGATAAAATTGATGTTATAATAGTCAATATTGATCCTTCAATTAGGATGATACCAAACATTGCAATTTAATATTACTTATGAATAAAACAGTTTTTATTACTGGTGGATCTCAAGGCATAGGTAAAGCAATTGTTGAAAGACTAGCTAATGAAAATTATTATGTGATTGTAGGTTACAAAAGTAATAAAAAGAAAGCTGAAGCAATTGTAAATAAAATTAAAAAATCTAATAGTGAAGCAATAGCAATTTATTGTGATTTATCAGATAGAAAATCTATAAAAAAAGTTTTTAATGAAATTGGAAATATAGATATTTTAATTAATAATGCTGGAATCTCTCAACCAAAAAAATTTCTTGATATCTCAGATAAAGACTGGAGCAAAATGCTAAGTGTTAATTTGCAAGGAGCATTTATATGTTCACAAGAAGCTATTCCTGGGATGATTAAAAACAAATGGGGAAGAATTATTAATATAGCTTCTATAGGAGGGCAATGGGGGGGAGTTAATCAAGTGCATTACGCATCAGCAAAAGCTGGTCTTATTGGTCTAACAATGTCACTTGCAAGAATTTACAGTGGCTCAGGAATTACATCTAATGCAATTTCTCCCGGCATCATAACAACGGAAATGACTTCATGGATAAAAGATAATAACAAGAATTCAATTCTTAAGGATATTCCCATTGGTCGTTTTGGATTTCCAAATGAAATAGCTGAAGTAGTATTATTTCTTGCCTCTAACCATTCAAGTTATATAACTGGGCAAACAATCAATGTAAATGGTGGAATGCTTAGATCCTAACTGCAAAGGTATAAATTTGATTGTTCTAATATAGTTAATTTATTATTTAATAAATGAAAAAAAATAAAGTTCTATTTAAAACTTCACCATTAATTATTTTTGGTGGTGGTGTACATCAGATTCCCTACATTAAATATTGTAAAAAAAATAAAATTTCTACTTTAGTATTAGATCAAAATATAAATTGTGCTGCCAAATTATATGCTGACTATTTTTTAAATATTTCTACTCCAAACGAAGAGTCATTAAGTGTTTTAAAAGCTATAAAAAAAGTTACTCAAAAATATAAAGTTTTGGGAGTTTTGGTTGCTGGAGTAGAACTTGCTATTCTAGGATCATTTATAGCCAAAAAATTTAAAACAAAAAGTATTAGTTCATTAGTAGCAAAGAATGTAACAAATAAAATTAACAGAACAGTTAAATTTAAAAAAAAAGATGTGCCATACGCCAATTATGAAATAATTAATAATTTAAAATCTTTAAAAAAAAATTATCCATATGTTGTTAAAACTGAAGAAGGATCAGGTGCAAGAGGTGTTAGAGTTATCTCATCAAAAAATGATCTTGAATCTGTGAAGAAAGATTTTTCACTCATGAATAGCCCAAAGTATTTAGTGGAAGAGTTTCTTAAAGGTTTTGAAATATCAATAGAAGCTTTTATTTATAAAGGAAAATTTAATTATTATTGTTTTGCTATTAGAGATATAGAAATAATTTCTAACGGAAAAATTATTGAACATGGAAGTGTAGCTGACCCACAATTTGACAAACAAAAAGTTAAACAGGTGAAAAAGGTTTTTGAGAAAGCTTGCGTAGCTCTCGGATTGAATGAGGGGCCCGCTAAAGGAGATATTATGTTTACTGAGTCAGGCCCAAAAGTTATAGAAATTGCATCAAGATCTGCTCCACTAGCTCCATTAATTTCTAATAAAGTATATAATTTTGACATGATTTCAACTCATGTTAAATGGTCAATGGGTTTAAAATTAAAGTTCGGTTCAAAACTATTAGATTTTTCCAAATCCAAACCAATTTGCCATAAGTATTTATTTCATAGGAAAGGGATTATTTATAATATTAATGGAATTGAAAAAGTAAACAAATTAAAAAATGTAATTAAGTTAGTGATATTAAAAGATTTAACTTTTCCAATTAAATTAGAAGAGCCCACAAATACAAACAGGTTACTTTATGTTGTCACAACAGGATCTAATGCAGAGGATGCTAAAAAAAATGCTGAGATTTCTTTATCAAATATAAAACTGTTATATAAATAATTATTATGAATAAAAAAAGTAGTTCTAAAATCCTAATACTTACAAAATGTAGTGAAAAAATTGGAACAGGCCATTTAATGAGATCTCTACAATTACAACATAGTCTCTTAAAAGAAAAGTTTAATTGTGAAATTTGGACTAATAAAAATTTAGAAATTAAAGAAATTCTTAATGGTTTAAATTATAAATCGAAAATAAAGTGTTTCAAAAAAATACCCTTAAAAATTAAAGATTTTAAAAAATTTAGGTTAGTAGTAATTGATATTGCATGGAATGACCCATGGCTTGATGCTAATAGAAAATTTATTACAAAATTAATAGAAAAATTGGAAATGTTAAATATTAGAGTCGTTAATATTGGAAAACCTAAACTTGAAACATCTTTATTCAGAAGTTTTATAGACATTTATCCAGACGGATCTAATGTTAAAGTTAGTGGAAATGTGTCTCCAAGGTTTATAGCACTAAGAAAACAGTTTTATTTGGCTCAGCCAAAAAATAATAAATTATTTAGAGGCACTATTTTTTTAACAATGGGCGGTACGGATCCATTAAATATGATTAAAAAAGCATTAGAACAGATAGCAGATTGTAGACATATTAATCATGTAATTATATTAATTGGTAGTAATTCAAATATTGACACTCAATCTATTAATAAATTTTTAAAAAAACATAAAAAAAAATCTACTTTTCTTAAAAATGTTGGAGCTAAAAAAATAATTGAATCAATGCAAAAGAGTGATATTGCAATTACTGCTTTTGGAACAACTGCATTCGAGTCAATGGCTCTAAGACTGCCAGTAATAGCTGTCACTCATTATAAACATCAAGATAATTCTGCTAGATGGTTTTCAGATTTGAAAACAATTGAATACATAGGTTGCGCTGAAAATGGTATTAGATGGGGTGATTTAAAGTACAAAATTAATTATTTATATAAAAATCAAAAAATTTCGAGAAATATGGCAAATAGAGCAAATTCATTTATTGATGGTAAAGGAAATGAAAGAATAACAAATCTATTAAAAGAAATTTATAAGGAGACATTTTTTAATTTAGATGATTTATTTATTTTTGCTCATCCAGGAACAGAAGCATTGGTAGCCTCAGGCGTAATAACAAAATTAGTAAAGAGTGGTAAAAAAGTTGGAATAGTTGTAATGGGCGATGGGATCAGCTCAAGAATAGAGCCATCATTAAAAAAAAAGAATAGCACTGAATTGTATACAAATCTTGAAAAATCATTTGAAGACTCTTGTTCTGCTCTTGGAATTAAGGTGAAATATTTTTTTAGATATCCAGACAATCAGTTTGATAAAGAACCTTTACTAAGCTTTGTAAAAAATATTGAGAATATTTTAAAAAGACATAAACCAAACCGTATTTGGACACATGAAGAGTCAGGACTTAATATAGATCATAAAGTTATTAACAAAGCTGTAATGATAGCTTCTAGACCTATAGTTGGGTCAAAAATTTCTACAATTTTTGGATTTAAAACCCCAGGGTCAATTGATTGGTCATTTTCTAATTTAGGTATAGCTGCAGATAATTGGTATGAAGAAGTGGATCTTAAATCTAAAAGAAGAAAACAGTCATATAACTCTTACAGTAAAATAAAGTATTTTAATCATAGTTTACATAGTTTTGGACATATTGAGTCGCAATTAAAAAGTAATGGAAAAAAAATAGGAGTAGCGGCAGCTGAGGCATTCTATGTAATTCGTAATCTTAGTAGAATATTATGATAGTTGTAACTGGCTCTGCTGGATTTATTGGCTCATCTTTATGCATTAAATTGTTAGAACGAGGAGATAAGTTAATAGGTATTGATAACCATAATAATTATTATGATCCTAAAATTAAAGAAGCAAGACTTAAAAGACTTTTAAAATATTCAAATTATAAACATTATAGAATGGATATTAGTGAACAAAAAAATTTAGACGAATTATTTAGAGTTCATAAACCAATAAGTGTAGTTAATTTAGCGGCACAGGCAGGTGTGCGTTACTCTATGGAAAATCCACTAGCTTATATAAATAGTAATGTGGTAGGGTTTGCTCACATTCTAGAAAACTGTCGTTACCACAACATTGAGCATTTAGTTTATGCTAGCACCTCAAGTGTTTATGGAGCTAATACTAAAATACCTTTTTCAGAACATGATAGCGCAAATCATCCTTTATCAGTTTATGCAGCATCTAAGAAAAGTAATGAGCTTATGGCACATACTTATAGTTATCTTTACAAATTACCAACTACAGGTCTTAGGTTTTTTACAGTTTATGGACCTTGGGGTAGACCAGATATGGCTCTTTTTAAATTTACTAAAGCAATCTTAGAAGAAAAAACTATTGATGTTTATAATAATGGTAAACATACAAGAGATTTTACTTATATTGATGATATTGTAAAAGGCATAATTAAAACTCTTGATAATCCATCAACAACTAACTCTAATTGGAATGCCAATCAACCCGATCCAGCAACTAGTAGTGCCCCATGGCGTATTTATAATATTGGAAATAACAATCCCGTAAAGCTAATGAACTATATTGACATACTTGAAAAAATTTTAAATAAAAAGGCAAAAATAAATTTTTTACCTTTGCAGCCAGGCGATGTATCAGACACCTATGCTGATACAAAAATTTTAAATGAAAAATTTAATTATAAACCCTCAACATCAGTTATTGAGGGAGTGACAAATTTTGTAAGTTGGTATAAAGAATTTTATCAACTGTGAACAAACCTTTTTTATTTACGCATATTAGTTAATTCCATCACCTAGACACCTGATTAGGGGTTTGGTAGTCTTTGATCAGTGAAATTAGAATTCAAAAAAGGATCAAAATATTCCAGAAAAGATATCGGGTGGGTTTGTTTTCCTGATAAAGGTAGACCAGCTGGAGATGATTGGGATACAGGGTATGTGCGTGTTGAAGACAATCTAATAATCTTTATGAACATCGGTGTTCCAGGCACAACAGAGCATGACTTTGATAATCATTATGATCATTCAAAAGAAGTTATTGTCTGGTATGGAAAACCAAAGTCTCATTCAAATCAACCAACATTTCAAAAATTATTATCAGGTGAAATGACACCACACTTTTTTGCACGTTGGGATAATAAAGATCCTCAATTCTCTTATTTAGGTGTTGGAAATGTTGTGAGTTTTAAGGATGGTCATCCATGCTTAGATGGAAATAAAAATGAAGTTGAGACAATAGAATTAAAATTAACTGTGGAAGATTCGGGAGAGATAATTCCTATTCTAAATCAAACAAATGTAGATAAAGATATTTCATTAGAAAACAATTTAACTCCAAAATCCTCTTTCCTACTAGAGAAACATCTCGAAGATTATATTATCAAAAATTGGTCCAATATTGAGTTGAATAAAGATTATAATATTCATAAAGAAAATAATAAACTTTGTACTCAATATTCAACTGGGTCTGGCCCTTTAGATATTTTGGCAATTAGCAAAGACCAAAAAGAATTTTTAGTTATTGAATTAAAGAAGGGTAGAGCTAGCGATATAGTCATGGGTCAAATACAGAGATATATGGGTCATATTAAAAATAATTTAGCTGGTGACAAAGATGTTAAGGGGCTGATTATTGCCTTAGAAGATGATAAAAATTTAAGAGATGCCTTATCTGTGGCACCCAATATAAAGTTTATGAAATATGAAGTATCATTTAAACTGGTGGGATAAATGAATATAACAAAAGAACAGCTCAAATTTTTAGAAACACAAAAAATATCTTTGGACAAAATCTTTGATGCCACAGGTTTATCAAAGACCGAATATCACAAATCAATGAAAGAGGCGGACAAGATTATTGCAATTGGTGTAACTCCTTGTGCAAAATTTTCCCATTCCATGAGAACTAGAAATGGACATTGTGTTCAATGTAATACTGCAACTATTGCTTTTTTAGAAAGACACTATGAAAAAGGATATATTTATATTGCAGGCTCTAAAAAGGAAGAAGTTATTAAAGTAGGTTTTGCCAGCGACATTAACAACAGAGAAGAATCGTTAAATGATGAAGGTTATGGAGAGATCAATGACTGGAAAATTCTTTTTCAAGTAATGTGTAAAGATGCAGGAAAAATTGAATTTCACACACATAAAAAATTAAATAAATATTTAATAAATAGAAGTTATTTAAAGAATAATAAAAAAAATGAATGTTATGAAATTTTTAGCTGTTCATATTCATTAGCAAAAAAAACTTTAGATGAAGATATTGGAGATAACAATAATATAAAAAAATCTTTTGAAAATTTACCTATTATAAATGAATATAATTTTGATAACGTTATGGGTGGTTTAAAGAGAATTGTTTCAACAAAAGAACGCGTAGAAAGAGCAAAACCATTGATTAGAAAACCTAATATAGTAAAAAAAAAATCTACCAATAAAATCCAAGATAAAATTGAAATTACCAACAATCCAAATAATTTAAAAAAAGAAAATACAAAGAAAGAAAAATCATTATCTATATGGATGGTTTCGTTATTTTTTATTGTATTTTTTGCGCTAATAAAAACCTGTGCGATGAATTAAATGAAAAAACTTTTATCTGAATAATGAGCAATAAAAAAAAAGAAACGAAAAGAAAAAAATTAGAAGAATGGGAAAAACAGTATAGATTAGATCATCCCGTATATAATCTAAATCACTCTTACCCCTCTTTTGCTTTTGGGGCTGTGTCAGCTTTTCTTGGAGCAATTATGATAGCTCCATTTCAAATGAGTCAGACAATTGTTACAAGGTATGCTTTTTTTTGTTTTGTTATTGGGTATGCGATTGATTGGTATTGCAAAAAAGAATGGTCGAAAGCTTATGATAAATACAAAAAACTTGAAGATCTATGACTTTAAGAAAATTATTTAAACAAATAATAATAAGATCTTGTGACATATTTAATAACTTATTAGATTTTAATTTGAAAAAATTATTATTTTTAAAAAGATTATTTATTTTAGTATCTATTTCTTTATTTACAGTTTTTTTTATTTTTTTTTCTATTTTGATACCAATTTTGATTTGTGCAGAAAGTTCAATTCCTTTCATTTATTTATTATTACCTTATGCTGTTTTATTTTTTCCAATCCTTTTTTTTTTAAAAAAGATTAAATCAAATTTTTTAGCCTTTAAATATGAATTTAAGACCAGGAAATAGTGTTAGATTTTATTTGATTTTTTCTAAGTTTCTTTAAAATTTTTATTAATTTTCTAAATAAATAAAGTGGAATAAATCCTAAAAGAATCAATTCTGGTAAGTTCATAAGAATTTTATAATTAATAAATATGGTCATATCTTGATGGGTAATGACATAACTTGAAGGGCTATTTGTATTTGTAAAATATTTTTTAAGCCTTATATTTACACTATCATTTAGTAATGAAACTTTTACTGGGGCTTCAAGATAGTTGCTCAAACCTTTTCGAGGTCCCAGTTTAATTCCCAATAATTTTTTCTGAAAAATTTTTTATAATATTTTTTAATATGAATTTGTTTTCATAGGCTATGACCGTCTAAAACAAAGACTATAGGTATTACTTTAGGTACCATATTTAAGAAAAAGGGTGGTGGGGGTCTAAATTCCATTCAAAGTTGAGATTTGGACTGGTACCTCTATTTTATTTCAGACTTGATGATGACTTGATGATGGAGACCTATAAGACTACTAAATCCAGTTTTTGCTTACCTAATCTTTCGTTGCCATTCTCGGTCACTAAATAGGTTTCCCCTAAATTCATCGCTAGATTGCTGTCTGAATCCATTAATATCATGTGCATAAAGAAGACATTACCAGGAGTTATTACATAAGGATTACCTGTATATAACATTGGCCAGTCCATCCAATTAGGAGAGAATGTTGCACCTAATGAATAACCACAAGCATTCATTCTCGCTTTATTGTATCCAAGATCATCAAAAGTTTTAGCGTGAATATCAAACACATCTCCAGAAGTTTTTCCTGGAATTAAAGTTTTTACACAATTATTTAAAACCTCAACACAAGCTTCATGCATTTTTATATGTTTAGGATCTGCTTTTCCAATAGGGATAGTTCTAAACATTGCAGAATGATAATGTTTAAAGGTTCCAGCCCATTCTAAACTTAATTGATCTGTGTTAGACAAATTTCTTTTTTCTGACTGATATCTACAGAGTAAAGCATTATCACCTGAGCCAATGATATATTCATTAGCAGGATAATCTCCACCACCTTCAAGAACTGCTTTTTGCATTTCTGCTAAAATTTTTGCTTCACTAGCACCTGCTTTTGTATATTTCCAAGCTTCATCAAGAGCTCTATCTGCTAATTCAGCAGCTTTTTTAACGTAAACCAATTCTTCATTAGATTTAATTACTCTTAATTTTGTTATTAGTTCTGATTGATCTTCAACACTGCAATAATTCTCTAAAGATTTATTTAATCTTAAGGCGTTACGTCCAGTCATGCCGTATGCTTCGTATTCAATTCCAATATTTTTATCTTTTAAATTAAGTTCGTTTAATATCTGTTTAAGATCATCTGTTGGATTTATTCCATCTTGATCAATCCAAATTCTAATATCTTTAATGTTTGATGTATTTTGTGCTTGTCTTAAGTCAGGAGCACGAGTTAACAGAATAACATTACCTTCTTGATCCAAGATTAAGGTTTGAAAAAAAACATATCCAAAAGTATCATAGCCAGTAAGCCAATACATAGACTCTTGTCTGAACATTAAAAGAGCATCTAGATTTTGCTCTTTCATTGATTTTAAAACATCTTGTTTTCTTTTAGAAAATTCTTCTGATGTAAAATGCAATCCCATTAATGGATGATAGCTTTTGCTGAACCTAGCTTATCAATTTTACCTGCATACAATCCTTTTCCAAGTATGGGAACAACGCCAACTGTTGAACCGGTAAATACGTAGAAATCTTTATTAAGATTTATTTTATCTTTTTTAAGTTTCTTTAGTACAAAACGAAGTGAATTTAGAGGGCTAATATAAACAGCTCCTGTATTACCTGAGACAGTCTGATTTATCTTCTTATTCGAAATAATCGTTTTAAGGTTATTAATATTAATTTTTTTATACTTTTTCTTTTGTCCAATTAAAAATTTTACATTTGCACCAAAATCACTAGATAAATCACCAAAAGATGTAACACCTTTCTTTTTTTGTCTATAACCTACAACTTCAATACACGGTGCCATATGAGAAATATATTTAGAAATATTTTTCATAGTTATTACACCTTTTGATAGAAAGAAATTTTTTTTAATCAAATAACAAACTTCTAACTCTATACCTAAAGTAAATTTGTTAATTTTAACCTTTTTTCCACTTTTTAGAAAATTTCTTTTGTAAATAGATGCGTAAAAAGGTTCTTTTTCTTTTAATTTTTTCATTACAGGAATTCCTGTTCCACCAGCCTTAAATCCAATAATAGGTTCTTTAATTTTACTTTCACATAATTTTCTAAATTCATCAGCATCAGTAAGTTTTTTTGTAATTTTTTGAGGCAGTGGTGAGATTATTTTATTTTTTAAAAATGCATTCACAAGTCTGTCTGAGATTTTATTTTTTAAGTTTTTATTCATCCAACTTTTTTATTTCAATACCGACATGGGATCAAGTCTTGTTTGAAACCAATTAACTCTAAAATCTAAATGGGGTCCAGTAGACCTTCCGGTAGAACCGACAGTTCCTATAATATCTCCTTGGTTAATTTTGTCCCCAACTGAGACTAAAATATTTTCAAGGTGAGAATATATTGTTGAAATACCATGACCATGATCCATAATGATGGTACCACCTGTATAGTATAAATCATCTTTGGCCATTGTAACAACTCCAGCTCCAGAAGATTTTATTATAGTTCCTTGTTTTGCTGCTATATCTATACCGTAGTGAGGCCATTTTGCCTTGCCATTTAAAATTCTTTGACTGCCATAGACGCCACTAATAATTCCTTCAACAGGCATTATAAATTTATCTTTAAAAAAATTTAAATTAGAATTTATTGCTCTTGCCTCACCAATTGCATTATTTTCTTTTTTAATTCTTTTATAAACAGATTCGGGAGGGGTCACTTTACTTTCTTCAAGACCATCAATTCTTTGAACGTTGTACTTTCTTTTTAAAACTGTTTTTGTAATTACTGATTTTTTTCCATCTAATATTTTAGTAAAAGTTAAATCAAACTTTCTATCTCTATCAATTCCAAAAACAAAAAAACCATCTTTTGATATTTTTACTTCTTTTTTGTCTATAATAATTTTTGCATTTGGATTTGTTTTTCCTAGAATATAGTGCCCTTGTATAAATTTTCCCTGAAACTCAACAGCATTAACCTGCGATGTTGAAAAAATTAATAATGATAAAAGAAATCTATAAATTACTTTGCAGTCCATCCACCGTCTACCAAGATTGAAGTGGCCGTAACCATTGATGATGCTGAAGAAGCTAAAAAACAAACACTTGTTGCAACATCACTTTCTGTTGCTAATTTTCCCATGGGTATGTTGCCTAAAGCTAGTTTTTTAAATTCTTTGTTCTTAAAAAATTTTTTAACCATTGGTGTTGCGACAAAAGTAGGGGCTACTGTATTTACTCTAATATTGTTTTTTGCAAGCTCAACACCCATCCCTTTGGTTAATCCTTCAATACCAAATTTTGTCATATTATAAACATTTCTACCAGCCATTCCCACATGACCAAGTTGAGAGGACATATTAATAATTGATCCGCCTCTTTTTTTATTCTTTAACATTTTTTTAACAACTAATTGAGCAACATTAAAAGCTGCTTTAAGGTTTAAATCTACCAAGTAGTTCATGCTTTCTTGCTTAATTTTTTCAAAAGGTTCTGGGATATTTGTACCGGCATTATTAACTAAAATATCTATGATTTTAATTTTATCTAGATTTTCTTTTAAATCTTTGTAATTCATTACGTCACAATTAACTTTGATAACTTTACCTTTTATCTTTTTTATTTCTTTTTCAAGTTTATCAAGATCTGATTGAGTTCTGCTTAATGCAATAATTGTAGCTCCAGCTTCAGCAAGAGCAATAGAGCAGGCTCTTCCTAATCCTTTGCCTGCACCTGTAACTAATGCATATTTGTTTTTAAGATTTATTTTTTGTAAGTACATTTAAATAAATAATTTTAAATCAGTATAGATCAATTCGATTGCAACAACTAGTATAGCAATCAAGCCAATCCAAGCTATCCATTTATACTCATTAATCCATTTTGATATTACAGTAGCAGCTGTTGCCATAAGAATTATTGATAAAGCTAGACCAAATATTAATAATACATAGTGATCACCAGCTGCACCAGCTACACCTAAAACATTATCCAAACTCATTGTAAAATCAGCAAGTAAAACTGTCCATATAGCTTTCATGAAACTTGAGTTATCTACTTTAATATCTTCATCACCTGACTGACCTTTGATTACATCTGTGTAGAGTTTGTAGACTATATAAAGAAGAAGCAATCCACCTATCAATCTTAATCCTGTTATTTGTAATAAATAGGCAGTTAACATGGTTAAGATAATTCTTAAAATTACTGCACCACCTATTCCCCAAAAAATTACTTTTTTTCTTTGTTCAGCAGGAAATTTAGAAGCAACCATTCCAATAATAATCGCATTATCTCCAGCTAATACTAAATCTATAAATATAATTTGACCTAAGATTACCAGTTGTTCAGGTCCAAATAATTCTGCAAACATTAACTGCTTAGTATCATATCAGCACCTTTTTCTGCAATCATTATTGTGGGTGCATTAGTATTACCAGAGGTGATATTGGGCATTATAGAGGCATCAATCACTCTTAAATTTTTTATACCATGAACTTTTAATTGGTCATCAACAACAGCCATATCGTCTTGACCCATTTTACAAGTTCCTACTGGATGAAATATTGTTTGTGCGTAATTACTTGCAGCTTTCACTAGCTCTTCGTCATCTTGAATATTGGCACCAGGTCTAAATTCTTCAGGTTCATATTGTTTAAATTCATTGCTTTCTAAAACAATTTTTCTAATTAATCTTAAACCTTTAGCAGCTACTATCCGATCCTCATCACTTGAAAGATAATTCATCTTAATCTTTGGATTTTCTCTACTGTCTTTACTTATAATATTAATTTCACCTTTACTCGTCGGTCTGATGTTTGCAACAGTAGGGGTGAATGCAGCAAAATCATGTAAATTTGAACCACCCAATTTATCTGTACTAATTGGTTGAACGTGAAATTGTAAATTAGGAGTTTCTTTAGATGAGTCACTTTTTGCAAATCCACAAAGTTGACTAGCACCCATAGTCATTGGACCACTTCTTAAAAAAACATATTCCATTCCAATCATTAATTTACCAATTAGACTGTTAATCTTTTTATTCAAAGTTTTAATATTTTTAACTTTATAAACAGGTCTAAACATTAAATGGTCTTGTAAGTTCTTACCTACACCAATAGAGTTTTTTACAACATCAATTCCAAGTTTAGATAATTTTTCACCATTACCAATACCAGAAGTTTGAAGAATTTGTGCAGAACCAATTGAACCAGCACTTAAAATTATTTCCTTGTTTGCTTTAGTTGTTAAAGATTGATTATTTTTCCAGTAAGAAACACTGACAGCTTTTTTATTTTCAAAGTTTACCTTTTCAACATGACACTTTGTTTCAGTCTTTAAATTTTTTCTATTCTTAATTGGATTTAAATACCCTACAGCTGTGCTACATCTTAAGCCATTCTGTTCTGTTACTTGAAAGTAACCACATCCAAAATTATCACCCTTGTTAAAATCATTCACTTTAGGAATGCCAATTTCTTGAGCTGCATTCATGAAAGCATCTAATATAGGTAATTTTATTCTTTGGTCTGAAACAGATAATGGTCCACCAACACCATGAAATTGACTTTGGCCTCGCTCTTGATTTTCAGCTTTTAAAAAATAAGGCAAAACATCATTCCAGCTCCAACCCTTATTTCCCAATTGCCTCCAAATATCATAATCTTGTTCTTGCCCTCTTATATAAAGTAGTCCGTTTATAGAGGAGCTTCCACCAAGAGTTTTTCCTCTAGGGTAGGGTATAGATCTGTTTTCCATCGTTTCATCGGGCTCTGTTTTATAACACCAATCCGTTTTTGGATTATGCATTGTTTTATAATACCCAACTGGAATATGAATCCATGGGTAGGAATCGTTTCCACCAGCTTCAATTAAAAGTACTTTGTTATTTGGATTTTCTGAAAGTCTATTAGCTAAAACACAGCCAGCTGACCCAGCACCAATAATTATATAATCAAAATTATCCATTCGAATAATGAGTTTATAGTTTGTAAAATCAAAAATACTAGTGTTCACGGTAATTTTAGGTTGTTAATAGTAATATTAGCTCTTGTTTTAGATTTATTTTTTTGAGAGAGTTCCTCTTTTATAAAAAACACAACGAGAGGGAAAATAAATATGAAAAAAATCATATCTTTGTTTGTTGGATCGCTTCTACTTACTGTAATGACAGTAACAGGTGCATCTGCGCAAACTCTTAAGTGTCAAACCGTAATTAGTGCAAAAGCTGATGAAGTGGTGATGTTGAAAGACTTCACTGATACAGTTACTGAACTAACGGGTGGATCACTTAAGTTCGAAATTATGCCAGCTGGATCAGTAGTAGGTGTAAAAGAAACTTTAGATGCAGTTGATAAAGGATTAATCGATTGTGGTTTTGCTTGGACTCACTATTGGTCAGGCGATCACCCAGCAGCTATGTTATTTGGTTCGCCAGTAGCAGGTGCAGGTGTTGGTATCGATAACATCGCTTTTTTATCTTGGTTCCAATATGGTGGTGGTAAAGAACTTTACGACCAACTATGGTCTGAGATGGGAAGAGACATCAAAGGATTTATGTTACAACCAGTAGGCCCTGAAGCTCTAGGTTGGTTCAAAGAGCCAATTAATAGCATGGCTGACTTTAGAAAGTACAAGTTCAGAACTCCTCCGGGAATTCCTGGCCAAACTTATAAAGACATTGGTGTAGCTTCTGTTGCAATGGGTGGTGGAGATATTTTACCAGCTCTTGAAGCAGGAACAATTGATGCTGCTGAATGGTGTTGTCCTAAGCCGGATATGACATTTGGCTTCCAGAAAGTTCTAAAACATTACTACCTACAAGGTCTTCACCAAGTAGTAGTAAATGCTGACTTCTATATTACAGGCTCTAAGTACAAAAAGATGTCTGCTTTAGAGAAAAAAGCTTTAGAAGTTGCTGCAAATGCATCTTTATCAAAATCTATGAGTTACAGAATATACGAAAATGGAAAAGCTCTACATGAGCTAACTACGAAGCATGGTGTTATTTTACATGATACACCAGCTGACTACTTCCCAGCGTATATGGCTGCAGCAAAAGCAGCTTTAGAAAAAAACTCAGCTAAGAATCCGTTCTTTGCTAAAGTTTGGCAGTCTCAAAAAGACTTTGCCGATATCGCTGTACCATTTTGGTCTGGATCTCAAATGTCTAATGCTAAGCTAGGAATGGCTCACGCAGCAACATTAAAGTAGTACTTAGATAAAAAATAATTATAATTGAAGCGGGCTTAACGGCTCGCTTCTTTTTTTTAGAGAATTTATTTATGCCAAGAAACCACGACTCCAAAAAACCAAAAGAAGAAATCAACCCTATGAAGCTTGATATTTCAGATGAAATGATTGCTGAAAGAAGAGGTGGTTCAGGTCCAATGCCCAAAGACATGCCTAAATGGATGGCATTAACTATTACAAAAATTGATTTTGCCAACAAGTGTGTAGGCAACGTGGTTTGTTGGATTATCATACCCCTGATATTTGCAATGGTGTATGAGGTTTTGGCTAGAAAACTTTTTAATGCCCCAACAATGTGGGTGTACGATATGAGTAGATTTTTTTATGGCGCGTTATTTATGCTAGGCGCTGGTTATGCTTTATCAAAAGGAGTTCATATAAGAGCAGATTTTTTATATAGAAATTTTAAGACTAAAACCCAAGGTAGAGTAGACTTTTGGTTATACTTATTATTTTATTTTCCGGGTTTAATTGTCTTTTTATATATGACTACTGGCTTTGTTCAGGAATCAATTATGAGAGGTGAAAGAGGCATGGACACTGCTTGGATGCCGTACATGTGGCCCATAAAATCTTCTTTATGGTTAGGAATAGTATTTTTGCTTATTCAGGGAGTTTCAGAATTATTTAAGAGTTATTGGGCGGCTACTAAAGGTGTGTGGCCAGGGGGAGAAGAATAATGTTAGCTGAATTCATGGATCCAGCTATTTTAGGATTTATCCTTATTGGTGTAATGCTGTTTTCTATATTTGTAGGTTTTCCAATTTCATTTACTTTAATATTTTTAGGTTTTTCTTTTGGATATCTAGGATTTGGCAAATTAGTATTTTATTTAATGACCCTACAATTCTCAATGGTCATGACCGAACAAACTCTTGCAGCAGTTCCTCTCTTCGTCTTTATGGGGATTATGATGGAACAAGCTGGTTTAATGGAGAGATTATTTTCAGCATTTCAATTAATGTTAGCTAAAGTAAGAGGCTCTTTATATTACGCTGTATTATTTGTTTCAGTTATTTTTGCAGCAGCAACAGGAATTGTTGGAGCATCTGTAACAATTTTAGGAATTATGGCGGCTAAATCTATGAACAAATCAGGTTACAATGTTCGTTTAGCAGCTGGAACAATTACTGCTGGTGGAACCTTAGGTATTTTAATTCCACCAAGTATTATGCTTGTTGTAATGGGACCTATCATGGAGATACCTGTCACAGACTTATTTGCTGCAGCAATTATTCCAGGAATATTACTAGCGACACTTTATGCTGCTTATACAACTATTAGATGTTGGATTGATCCAAGTTTAGGACCAGTACTGCCAGTTGAGTTAAGAGCCACTAGTATGTTAGCTGTCTGGAAAGAATTTTTTATTGGTTTAGTTCCACCAGCAGCCTTAGTTTTTGCTTCACTTGGAAGTATCTTGTTTGGTTTTGCTACTCCAACAGAGGCAGCTGGTTGTGGTGCAATGGGATCTTTATTACTAGCTATAGCTTATAGAAAATTAACATTTGGACGTTTACAAGAAGCTTTAGTTAAAACTTTAGAAATTTCTGCATTAATAATGGTTTTAGTTGCAGCATCAAACTTTTTTGGTGCGGTATTTTCAAGACTAGGTACACCAATGCTTTTAACTGATTTCTTGCTTGGCTTAGAGATGAATAGATATTTAATTCTTGGAATGATTATGGTTATGATTTTTCTTTTAGGGTGGCCTTTAGAGTGGGTACCAATTGTTATGATTATAGTGCCAATTATATTGCCATTAGTTGAAGCACTTGGGTTTAATTTAACTTGGTTTGCAATCCTTGTTGCTGTAAATCTCCAGACCGCCTGGCTCTCACCACCTGTTGCTCTATCAGCTTATTTTTTAAAAGGTGTGGTTCCAGAATGGGATCTTAAAGATATTTATCATGGAATGATGCAGTTTATGGTTATTCAAGTTATCGGTTTAATTTTAATCATAGTATTTCCACAGATTGCTTTGTGGCTTCCAGCCTATCTATATGGACAGTAGAACTTATTAGTTTATTATAGTTTTAGTGAATCAGATCAAATCAAAAAATACCCTAATTAATTGGGAGCTAGTTGCGGTTAATCCAAACGATAAAAATTGGAATTGGAGAGACTTGTTTTATTTTTGGGCAAACAATATCCAAAGTTTGATTGCTTTTTCTTTAATTGCCTCACTTTATTTAGTTTATGAATTAAATGTTTTTGTAGTTTTGGCTGGAAGTTTAATTGCCTCAATATTTGTTTATTTTTTTGCAAATTTAATCGGTAAACCATCTCAAAAATATGGACTTCCTTTTCCAGTAATTCTAAGAAGTTCAATTGGTGTAAAAGGAGCTAAATATTTTGCCCTTTTAAGAGGAATGGTTGGAATTTTCATGTTTGGAATTCAAACATATTTTTTATCAAAACTCTTTAGCTACTTAATTAGAATAACATTATACTCTATTGAAAATTCATTCTTGGATCAGGATATATTTTTAGTATTTGTTTTTGGTTTAAATTTAATTGACTGGATAGCATTTATTTTTGCAATTTTATTACAGGCTTTTTTATTTAGTAAAAGTCATCAGTTTAATAGATCTATAATAAAAGTTTCTGCAATTACTGTTTATTCAGGAATGCTTATATTTTTTTTAACAGTCTTACTTTACGATGTTAAAGTTACTTCTGCTGCATTTGTTGATATTTTTTCAATACAAAAAGTTTTGAATAGTAATAATATTGCGCCATTGATTACAGTAGTAGGAACTTTATTTGCTTATTTTTCAGTAGTTATAGTTAATTATGGTGACTTTAGCAGATATGTAAAAAATGAGAGTGAATTAAAAAAAGGAAACCTAAGCTTAATACTAAATTTGGTAATCTTTTCTTTTTTTGCAGTTTTTATAGTAATTGGGTCGGATATTTTCCTTAACAAAAATTTAGAACTCATGGAAAGAATTTTAACAAACCCTACAGATATTATTGGGAAAATTGACAACACTGAGTTAACTGTGATTGTGTTATTTTTTATAGTTTTTGCATCTGCATCAACAAATTTAATAGCAAATTATATCCCTGCTCAAAACTCACTGCTGAATTTTTTTCCTCAAACACTTAATTTAAAAAAATCTGCTATTGTTATTACTATTATTGGTTTTATTGTTGGTATATTTTGGTTGCCATTATTAAGTCAGATTGGAATATTAGCATTTGTAGATACTCTTGGTTCTTTTTTTGGTCCATTATTTGGTATTATGATTGTTGATTATTATTTATTAAAAAAAACAAACTTAAATAATAATGAGATTTTTTCTTTAGATGAGAAGGGGTTGTACTTTTATTCTAATGGATGGCATTTAAAAGCGATCTACTCACTTGTTTTAGGATTTATTTTTGCAGCTTCAACTATCTGGAATGAAAGTTTAATGAATTTCCATTCTTATTCTTGGATTATTGGTGCCTTTATTTCGTCTTTAACTTATTATCTTTTAACTAGTAAATAAACTTATGCATCAGTTTGATTTAGATAATAGAACTGCAATTATCACTGGAGGGGCTCAAGGTCTTGGTCTTGATATTGCAAAAAGATTTTTAAACTCAGGAGTAAAAACTATTATTTGGGATATAGATGAAAATGAACTTAAAAGAGCAACTCAAGAGTTAAACAATCCAAATCTGTCTTATAACGTTGTTGATGTTTCTGATTATAAAAATGTTAAAGAAACCGTTGATGAAATAACAAAATCTACGAACATTGATATTTTAATTAATAATGCAGGTATTACAGGTTCCACATCTTCTCTATGGGACTATGATGTGGATGAATGGAATAAAATAGTACAGATAAATTTAATGGGTACTTTTAATTGCTGCAAGTGTGTTGTTCCTAATATGATTAAAAATAATTATGGTAGAATTATTAATGTTGCGTCTGTAGCTGGCAAAGATGGAAATGCTAATGCTAGCGCTTATAGCGCAGCCAAAGCAGGGGCAATTGGTTTAACTAAATCTCTAGGTAAAGAACTAGCTGATAAAAACATAGCTGTAAACGCAGTTACACCAGCTGGTGCAAAAACAAGAATTCTTGATCAAATGTCAAAAGAACATGTTGCTAGAATGCTCTCTAAGGTACCTAGAGGTAGATTTTTAGAAATTGAAGAATTTACTTCATTAATTTGCTGGCTAGCGTCAGAGGAAAATTCATTTTCAACAGCAGCTGTTTTTGACATTAGTGGTGGTCGATCTACTTATTAACTAACACTTTAGATTCTGCATTAAGAGACTTACTTTCTTTAGAAATAACTGGTGCCAATAGAATTATGGACCAATATATCAACAAAATAAATACAGAAATTAATTTCATTATATATATCTACTATCCAATATTGATAATTTATTGCTTAAAGTGTGTTCAAATATTGTTTTAAAATTTAATTTAGATATACCCTCAACTTGATGAAATTTTTTTTAATATTATTTGGATGTTTATTTTTAATAATGAAACCTCTGTTAGCTGAAAAAGTTAATGTTTTTGATTTTACTAACGATGAGTTAAACACATTAAAAGTTAAAAAAGTTAAAGGAGAGACCAGCTGGACGCTTGGATCTAATGAAAATGGCAATTTTATAAGAGCGGAAGCCGAAGGTGTTGGGTCAGGTCTAGGAAAAGAAATTAAAATTGACCTAAATAAAACTCCTTTTATTAATATTACATGGAAAGTTGAGAAAGATTTATCTGGCATTATAGAAACTAGTAAAAAAGGGCACGATTATGCCGCTAGAGTTTTTGTGATAAAGAAAACAGGTTCCACACCACTATCTAATAGAGCAATTAATTATGTTTTTTCTAGTAATAATGATGTTGGAGAAAATTGGCCAAGCCCATATACAAAAAAATCTATTGATTATGTTCTCTCAACAACAAAAGATAACAAAAATACATGGGTTACCGTTAAAGCAAATGTGCAAAAAGATTTCATGAAACTTCATAAAATTGATGTTACTGAAATTTCGGGTATTGCTATAATGACTGATACTGATAACTCTAAATTAAAGGCTATATCTTATTATCAAGATATTTATTTTTCAGCTGAATAAGATTATTTAAATACTTTTTTAAGACCAATACTTAAAAAAGATAAAATTACAGCCACAATTACATCTTCAATGGGTGCAGCATTAGGAACCAGAAAATTCCAGGCAATTACAGCTAAAAGCCAAATAATATAAACTTTCATTGTTATATTGTATCTTAGTTTGATGTTAAAATATTTATTTTTGATAATATAAATTTATGCACGAAAATTTTTTTCACAATATAAAGGTTTATTATGAAGACACAGATGCTGGTGGTGTTGTTTATTATGCAAATTATTTAAAGTTTCTTGAAAGAGCAAGAACTGAAGCATTGTGTACAATCGGTTTTAATAATAAAAAAATTAAAGAAGATTACGGAGCTTTAATTGTCGTTAAATCTTGTAACATTGAGTACAAAAAACCATCTTACCTTGAAGACGAGCTAAAAATTAGGTCCTTTGTTAAATCTTTTACAAAAACTTCTTTTTTTATGTCACAATTTATTTCTAGAGATGATGAATTAATTGTTGAGGCAAAAGTGCATTTAGTTTTTGTAGATAAAGATGGAAAACCTATAAAAGTTCCAGAAGTTATCTTTAAAGATTTTAAACCCTATTTTTGCGATAGTATAAAAATTAAATAATTTTCTTAGCCTTCTTAAGCAAGCTTACCATTTTTTGTGTATTAATTATTTTTCTATTAACATTCCTTGGGCTAGGATGATAACTTGGAATTAGGATTTTATTATCTGGTAATATATATTTTGCACCATGTATGAAGGGTAATTTTTTGTTAAAACTATAACTTTTTTTATAAAATTTTATACAATTATCAAATGAAACCTTACCAAGCGCTATGATGACTTTTAAATTTTTTAACAACAACAGTTCATTTTTAAAAAAAGTTGAACAGTTAGATAATTCATCATTTAAAGGTCTATCTTCGGGCGGGACACATTTTAGAATATTTGTAATATAAGTTTTATTTAATTTTAGCCCATCATCAATATGGATAGAGGTTGATATATTTGTTATGTTAGCTTCAAATAAGCAATTAAATAGGAAATCTCCCGATTTATCTCCAGTGAAAGCTCTGCCTGTCCTAGTTCCTCCGTGTGCTGCTGGCGCTAGACCTACAATTAATAGTTTAGCATCAATATCACCAAATCCTGTGACTGGTTTAGCCCAATAAGTTTCGCTTATATTTTGTTTTCTTTTCTCTATAGAAATTTTTTTACTAAATTTAATTAATCTAGGGCAACTTTTACATTTAACTATTGAATTATTTAATTTTTTGAATGTTATACCCATATATGAAACTTATAAAATTTTTTTTATTAATACTTTTATCTTTCAATATTTCAGTAAAAGCAAATTCAAATGATAAAATACAAAATTTATTAAAAGAAGGTGAAAAATTAATATTTATAAGACATGCAGTTGCACCTGGTGGAGGTGATCCATTAGATTTTGATATATTAAAATGTGAAACCCAACGAAATTTAAGTAAAGAGGGCATTGTACAATCTAAAAATATTGGAAAGTTTTTTTTAGAAAACAATATTAAAATTGATAAAGTTCTGTCTAGTGAGTGGTGCAGATGTAAGCAAACAGCACAATATGCTTTTAACAAATATGAAACAAAAAGTTTTTTAAATTCATTTTTTAGTGAAAAATTTTCAAGAAATAAGAACAAACAAATAAACGATTTAAAAAGATATATTAATGAATGGAGTGGTGATAATAATTTAGTGTTAGTTACACATTATGTAACAATTCAAGAAGTGTTAAATATCACATCTTCTTCTGGAGAAATAATCATTTCAGATAGAAATTTCAATGTTCTTGCTCGACAAAATTTTTAAAAAATATAAACTAATTAAATGTCGTCAAAAAAAGCAATGAAGTTAGCGCAAAAGCAAGCTTATGCAAAGCATCGAAGTAATATTACAAATACTAAATTTGGAGCAAAAAAATTAAATTTTGTTATTAAGACCAACAAGACTAGCGTTATAAATAAAAAGTCTTAACTTTCTTTTTCAAAAAGCTCTACATTATTGCAAGTTGATACTTTCGAAATAGCTTCTTCACCATTAATTACAGTTTTAATGTTAATTATAGGGTTATTTTTTTCAAAAACTAGTTGAGTGTAAAATTGTGGGTAACCAATTCTATCTGTAAAGATTAGATTTTTCTCCTCATAAACAAATCTTTCTAAGGTGTTGTCTTTCTTTATACTTAAGTCTGTTCTTTTATGCTTTTTATATGTTTTGTTGTCATAAACATAGTTTCTAATCATCAAAGATTTTTCTAAATCTAAGATGTATTCATTTTTAATAAAACTATCATTTAAATTTTTGCATCCTGTCAAAAGCATTATTTCTGAAAAAACTACTGTTTGAAAATTAAGTAAAAATGTTAAAATTATCAAAAAATTAATACTAAAACTATTTTTTCTCATTTTTATCAAAATAAAATAATGCGATTAAGAAAATAATTGTCCATACAAATATTGAAATAGTTTTTATGAATGATGTTTCTGCGCCCCAAACTTTTAAAAAAAAAGCACCAATTAAGATACCAAGTACATAAATTATAGTTGCTATTGTTGTTTTATTCATTTAATTAAATTTTTTTTATAAAGTGAAATTCCATTTTCAACTTTATGATTATAAGAACTCTTTAAAACTTTCTAATTGCCAGCCACCCAGTCTTGCCTGAATATCAGTTAGATTAGATTTTTTCCATTCATCTGATGTTTCCTCTAATTTCCACATCTTTTTTTCCTCATTATTTCTACCACAACCATAACAGTATCCAGTTTGAGGATCTGTTTTACATATGCTTATACACGGAGAAACAATCATTTTTTAAAATTATTAGTTAATATAATTGAATATTATTATATTTCATAATTATTCTCATTGGACAAATAGAATCTATCATATATAAACCCACAAGAATTGTGGGCGAATGGCGGAATTGGTAGACGCGCTGGTCTTAGGAACCAGTATTGAAAGATGTGAAGGTTCGAGTCCTTTTTCGCCTACCAGGAAAGTATAAAATTATGAAAGTAACAGTAGAAAATATAAAAGGCTTAAATAAGGACGTTAAAGTTTTCATAGATAAAAAAATTATGAACACTTATATGGATGAAAAATACGAAGAAATTAAAAATACTGTTAATTTAAAAGGTTTCAGACCAGGAAAAGTTCCAAAAGAAATTCTTAAAAGACAATTTGGCCAAGCAATTTTTAGTGAAGTCCTTGATAAAGTTCTTAAAGATACATCAGTTAAAGCTTTAGAGGATAGTAAAATTAAACCAGCCGGACAACCTAAACTTGATCTTAAAACATACGGTGTGGATAAGGATTTAGAATACGTAATGTCTGTAACCGAACTACCAAAAGTTAAACTTAAATCAGTAGAGAATATAAAATTTGATGAATATTCAGTAAAAATAGATGCAAGTGAGACTGATAAAAGAATTAAGGAAATAGCAAAAAGTCAAAACAATTTTATTGATGTTGCTGATGAAGTTAAGGCTGCTGCTGGCAATTCTGTTGTATTTGACTACAAGGCTACAATTGATGGAAAAGATTTTACAGGAGGTGAAGGAAAAAATACACAGTTAGTTCTTGGAAAAGATCTATTTATTAAAGGCTTTGATAAGCAATTAGTAGGAGTTAAAAAAAATGATGAAAAGTCAGTAGAGGCTGTGCTCCCTGAGAATTATCCACAAAAAGAATTTGCAAAGAAAAAAGCTAAATTTGTCTGTAAAATTATAGCTATAAAAAAATCTGAAGATGTAAAAATTGATGATGATTTCGCAAAAAATTTAGGAGCGAAAGATCTTGCTGACCTAAAATTATTAGTTTCAAAACAAATTAATGAAGAATTTAAAAACTCCTTAGATAAATTAACCAAAACTCAAATTTTAAAAGAAATCGAAAATTTTAAAGTTGATGAAATTCCAGGTAACTTAATAGAAGAAGAGGTTAAAATATTAGCCCAAGGTATGAGTGAAGAGGATGCTAAAAAAAGTAAAAAAAATTTTGAAGATGTGGCAAAAAAAAAGAATTAAAGTTGGATTAATTTTGAATGAATTTGGTGAACAAAATAAGATAAATGTTACCGAACAAGAAGTTCAAGCTGAAGTGCAAAAACAACTTAGAATGATGCCTGGACAAGAAAAAATGGTTATGGAATTTTATCAGAAGAATCCATCTGCATTAGCAAGTTTAAGAGGAACCGTTTATGAGGAAAAAATTATTAATTTAATTAAAACAAAAGCAAAGCCTAATAAGAAAGAAATATCTAAAGAAGATGCTGAAAAAATTTTAAAAGAACATCAAAAACAAGACCATAACCACGATCATGACCATCCAGAGGAAGAAAAAGCAATTACTAAAAAAGATACTACTAAATCAAAAGCTACAAAACCCAAAGAAACTGCAACAAAAAAAGTTAGCAAAAAGTAATCACAAGTTGTATAAGTTATAAGAATCAACTTATGTCAATAAATTTTTCTGAACAAATGAATAATTTAGTCCCTATGGTAGTGGAGCAATCCAACAAGGGTGAAAGAGCTTATGATATTTATTCAAGACTTTTAAAAGAAAGAATAATTTTTTTAGTTGGTCCTATTAATGACAATGTTGCATCATTAGTTACAGCACAGCTTTTGTTTTTAGAATCTGAAGATCCAAAAAAAGAAATCAATTTATATATAAATAGCCCAGGCGGACTAGTAACAGCAGGTCTTGGTATTTATGATACTATGCAATATATCAAACCAGATGTTTCGACTTTATGCATCGGTCAAGCAGCTTCAATGGGATCCTTTTTATTAGCGGCAGGAAAAAAAGGTAAAAGGTTTTCTTTGCCAAATTCCAGAATAATGGTTCATCAACCATCAGCTGGATTTCAAGGTCAGGCAACGGATATTGAAATACATGCAAAGGAAGTTTTAGCATT
Source organism: Candidatus Pelagibacter sp. Uisw_090 (assembly GCF_047717845.1). Lineage (GTDB taxonomy): Bacteria > Pseudomonadota > Alphaproteobacteria > Pelagibacterales > Pelagibacteraceae > Pelagibacter. The sequence goes on along the minus strand of NZ_CP159810.1, from coordinate 757,182 downwards.
AAAAAAAAGACTTAATGAAATTTACTCCAAGCATACTAGTAAATCTGTAGATGATGTTAAAAAGGCACTAGAGAGAGATAATTTTATGACCCCAGAAGTTGCTAAAGACTTTGGTTTAATCGATGCAGTAGTAGAAAACAGGTCTTAATATACCACATCTTGAGGGCTACCAAACGTATACTTGATTATTATGAGTCATCTATATTAAAGTACATATATTGATTCGTTTAAAAAATTATGACTACTAATAATAAAAATATTCTTTACTGTTCATTTTGTGGCAAGAGTCAACACGAGGTTAGAAAATTAATTGCTGGACCTACAGTATTCATTTGTGATGAATGCGTTGAGCTTTGCATGGATATTATCAAAGAAGAAAGCAAAGATACTTTTGTTAAACATCAAGATGGTTTGCCACCCCCAAAAGAAATTTGCGCAGTATTGGATGATTATGTTATTGGTCAACCTCATGCTAAAAAAGTTTTATCAGTAGCTGTACACAATCACTATAAAAGACTTAATTATGAAAGTAAAACCAGTAAGACTGTTGAACTTTCTAAATCTAATATTCTTCTAGTCGGTCCCACTGGTTGTGGTAAAACTTTATTAGCCCAAACATTAGCTAGAATTTTAGATGTACCTTTTACAATGGCAGATGCTACCACATTAACTGAAGCGGGTTATGTTGGTGAGGATGTTGAAAATATTATTTTAAAGTTATTACAAGCTGCAGATTACAATGTAGAAAAAGCTCAAAGAGGAATTGTTTATATTGATGAGGTTGACAAAATTAGTAGAAAGTCTGAAAATCCATCAATTACTAGAGATGTTTCTGGCGAAGGTGTGCAGCAAGCATTGTTGAAAATTATGGAAGGAACTGTTGCAAGTGTTCCACCCCAAGGAGGAAGAAAACATCCTCAACAAGAATTTTTGCAAGTAGATACAACTAATATCTTATTTATTTGTGGAGGAGCTTTTGCAGGACTTGATAAAATAATTTCCCAAAGAGACAAAGGTACTTCAATTGGATTTGGTGCAAATGTTAAAAAGACAGATGATAAAAAAACAGGTGAGTGGATGAAAAGTTTAGAGCCTGAAGATTTGTTAAAATATGGTCTTATACCTGAGTTTATTGGAAGATTACCTATGATTGCAACTTTAGAAGATCTTGATGAAAAATCTTTAGTTAAAATATTACAAGAACCAAAAAATTCTTTAATTAAACAATATCAAGAATTGTTTAAATTAGATGGAGCAAAGTTAAGTTTTAAAGATAATGCCATTAAAGAAATTGCACAAAAAGCAATTAATAAGAAAACTGGTGCAAGAGGGCTAAGATCAATCTTGGAAAATATTTTATTAAAAACTATGTATGATTTACCAAGTCAAGATAATGTAGAAGAGGTAATTGTTGATGCTGGTGCGGCAAAAGGTTTATCCCAACCTATTATAGTTCATTCAAAAAATAACAGTAAAACTAAGTCTGACAAAACTTCTGCGGCTTAATTTAAGGTTAATAAACAATAAATAGCTATTGCAATATCGTATTTAATATCCATATTTAGATAATGGATGTTAAAATAGAACGACCGTTATTACCTTTAAGAGATATTGTTGTATTCCCTAATATGGTTATCCCACTATTTGTAGGAAGAGATAAATCTATAGCTGCTTTAAATGAAGTAATGAAAAAAGACAAAAAAATTGTCCTTGTTACACAAAAAAACTCAGAAATAGATGACCCAAAAAAATTAGATGTTTTTACTTATGGCTGTGAAGGAAACATTCTTCAATTGTTAAAATTGCCTGATGGTACAGTAAAAGTTTTAGTTGAGGGAAGCAAAAGAGTTAAAATTTTAGACTTTAAAGATAATGATAAATTTATCGTTTGTGAGTATGCTCATCAACATGATTTAATTACAAAAGATGAAGACTTAATTCCTTTAGCGATGACAGCTGTTAGGAGACTGGAAAAATTAACATCAGTTAATAAAAAAATTTCAAGCGAAACAATAAATGGTATTAAAAAATTAACTGATGCATCTCATATCGCTGATAATATTGCTTCTCATTTGACAGCAACTATTTCTGAAAAACAGCAAATTTTTGAAACAATGGACGTTAAAAAAAGGCTTAATTCTATAATTAAGAGTATGGAAAATGAAACTAGTATTATTGGAGTTGAAAAAAGAATTAGAGGAAGAGTTAAAACTCAAATGGAAAAAACTCAACGAGAATATTATTTAAATGAACAGCTTAAAGCTATTCAAAAAGAACTGGGTGAAATTGAAGATGGTAAAGATGAGACATCAAGCCTTAATAAATCTATTTTAAAATCTAAAATGCCAAAAGACGTCGAGAAAAAATGCATGGCGGAGCTTAAGAAATTAAAAAATATGAGTCCCATGTCAGCAGAAGCTACTGTTATTAGAAACTACCTAGATTGGATGATTGACCTTCCTTGGTTTAAAAAAAGTGAAGTTGCAATTGATCTTAAAAAAGCTTTAGCTGTATTAGATGCCGATCACTTTGGTTTAGAAAAGGTAAAAGAGAGAATTATTGAGTTTTTAGCAGTTCAAAAAAGAATGGAAAAAATTAAAGGTCCAATCTTATGTTTAGTGGGACCCCCAGGTGTTGGAAAGACATCTTTAGGTAAATCAATTGCGAAAGCTACTAACAGAGAGTTTGTGAGAGTTTCCGTAGGTGGAATGCGTGACGAAGCTGAAATTAGAGGTCACAGAAGAACTTATATTGGGTCTTTACCAGGAAAAATTATTCAAATGATGAAGAAAGCAGGAACTAAAAACCCTCTAATCCTCCTCGATGAAATAGATAAAATTGGAAATGATTATAGAGGTGATCCATCCTCAGCTTTATTAGAAGCATTGGACCCTGAACAAAACTCAACATTTAATGATCATTATTTAGAAGTTGATTACGACCTATCAGATGTGATGTTTGTAACGACAGCTAATACATTGAATATATTGCCGCCACTATTAGACAGAATGGAAGTAATTAGATTAGCTGGATATACAGAGGATGAAAAAATTAATATTGCAAATAAATATCTTCTACCAAAACAAATTAAAGATAACGGTGTTAAAGAAAAAGAAATGACACTATCTGAAGATATCATTAAAGAAATTATTCAAAGTTACACAAAAGAATCTGGTGTAAGAAATTTAGAAAGAGAAATATCAAAAGTTGCAAGAAAGGTCGTTAAAAAAGTTGTAACTGGTGAAGAAAAGGAAGTTAAAATTGATTTAGAGAATTTATCAGATTACCTTGGAATACAGAAATTTAAATTTGGTGAACTTGAAAGCGAAGATAAGATCGGTGTAGTTACTGGTTTGGCATGGACAGAGTATGGTGGCGAAATTCTAAAAATTGAAACTGTAATTATGCCTGGTAAGGGAAGAATGCAAATTACCGGAAAACTTGGTGAGGTAATGCAAGAATCTATTAAAGCTGCAAAATCATTTATTAGATCTAAAAGTTTAGATTATGGAATTATTCCACCATTATTTGAAAAAAAAGATTTTCATATTCACGTTCCAGAAGGGGCCACCCCTAAAGATGGACCATCTGCTGGAATTGGTATGGTTACATCCATAGTATCAGCAATTACTAACAATCCAGTAAGAAGAGATGTTGCAATGACAGGAGAAGTAACATTAACGGGACAAGTTTTACCAATCGGTGGATTAAAAGAAAAATTACTAGCTGCGCATAGAGCTGGAATTAAACAGGTTATTATTCCCAAGGAAAATGAAAAAGATCTAGTAGATATGCCTAAAAAAATAACTGATGATATTAAAATAACAACAGTAGAACATGCTGATGAAGTACTAAAAATAGCTTTAACTAAAGAGTTAAAAAGAGTTGAATGGGTAGAGGTTGAAAAAATTTCTAAATCAGACGATAAATCTCAAGCTAGTATTCAGTAATTATCAATCTACATTATCTATTTGTTGATGTAATAGTAGCACTTCTTTTGGGCGGTTAGCTCAGTTGGTAGAGTATCTCGTTTACACAAAGCTAGTCCAAAAAAAACGCAAATAACCTTCTATAAATAACAATAATAGTTTACTTAATAAGAGAGCTCCAATTAAGCTAGGTAAGCAATAGGTATAGAAAAAGTTACTCTATAAAAGTTATTCTCTTGAACTTTAAAGCATTCAAATTTAATGTTTAATTCAATTAATTTTTTAATTAAGCTAACTTATGAAAATTAATAAAATTGTCCGTATCGCTCTATCTGGTAGTTTAATTGGATTAATATTAACCAACCCAAGAAAAGCATTAGATAAAATGATAGAAAAGAATAATAATAATGGGTGGAATGCAATTTATTATACAACGCGTTCTGAAAGTAACATAATTATTATCCTCATCCAATGGTTGGTTTTATTCTTAACATTAGGTTTATGGACTTTTGGTGTGGGATACTAAATTCTATTTGAAAAAGAAAAGAATCTAAGCATTAGATGTTGTCTTAAGATTAATTAAATCAAAAGAAGGAGTTAATATGGACAAATACACTAAATTTATTTTAACAATAATTGCAACTGGAGTACTTGGCATAAACTTTCACTTATTTAAAAGTGAAATAATTTCCCCTGCAAATGCTGCAAATAATTCAGTGCAAAAAGTAGTGTTATGTAATAGTTCAGGGTATAATTGTGCGGGAATAACACCTAATGGGTATTTTAAGATACAAATTAAAAGTAATTAAAATAATTCTTATAGTCAGTAAAAATTTATTCTGTTAGCGTATTCAATTATGAAGAGAGTCACACATGTTAAGTTGCTATTTATATTGTTATGTAATTTTATAGTTTTCAATAACGTTTTAGCAAGTGAGAAAAAAGTATTTTATGCTGGGTTTTCTTTTTCAGGAAACTACATAGATAAATCTTCATCTATTCAATTTACAAATCAACTTATAAATGAAAAAGATGAAAATGGGATAGATATAATTTCAAAGAGTTTAATTAAAACTATAAAGAAAGTTAAAGCTAAAAATTTTAATATTGATTTTGATTTTGCTGATTTAGAAAAAGGTCTTGAAGAATCAGTTGTAATGGCTGTTGTTTTAGATAATGAAACTTATTTCAACGAATATGAGCCAATTTCAAAAACTTATATGAATAATATTCAGATGTTTTTTCAAATTATTTTTTATAATTTTAAAACTAAAAAGTTAATTACATCAATACCATATGATGTTTCGGTTCCTTTTTTTACTAAAAAAGAACCAACTGAAAAAGAAATTACAAATTATATAAAAAAATTTTACACAGTGGGATTAAAAGAGATGAATTCTGAAAAAAAAATCAATGCTTTTTCACAAGTAGAAAAATCATTAAATGATTTTGAGTTAAAAGAAAAATATAATCTTCGCATAGGTGTCACTAGTGTTAAATTTGAAGATAAAGCTATTTCTGTTATACCAAAAAATTATAAAAAAAATATTAAACCCTTAGAGAATATTTTTGCTCAATTATTTTCTTCAAGATTATCTTTGCATAACAATGTTGCACTTGTTCCTTATATTGAGGGTATGGCGATTGGTGCAAAAATGAAACAGCAATTTGTAAACAGTGATGTAATATATGATATTGAATTACCAAAGCCTGATTACAATATTGATTTAATTATAAAAGGCTTCAAAAAAGTTTTAGCAAAAAAATCAGATGTTAATAATATTTATTTCTGGGCTACTTTTTTAAATTTAAAAATTTCTCAACCAGATCTAAATAAAGTCTATATGGATGATGATTTAAAAAATGTAATTAAAAAATCAATCCCTTCTCAAATTACAGATATTAATGATTGGTATAAGTTTTATATAACTACATATGAATTATTTGATGGTTTTTCTTACAATATAAATGTGATGGATGAAAAATGGATTTCCAAAACAAATAAAACTGATAAATTCAAGAAAAGTATGAAAAATGTAAGAAAACTTATGGTTAAATTTAAATAAGTTTTATTTCTCAGAGAAATTAGTGTTGTTCTTCGGTAGTTTTAGAAGAGCTGTTTTGTGTTAGGGTTTCATAAATAATCTTATCTATGATTAAATTTTCTTTTAAAATATTCTCTCTTATTATTTTTCTTTTAAATACCTCTTATTTATATGCTTTTGAAGAGGTTGGAAAAGGAACAATAAGCATTACTGCAATTTCATCTTTTGAAGAAAAAAAAGAATTAATTATTTTTGAAGCAAAACAAATTGCTTGTAAGGATGCTTTAAAAAAATATGTAAGTACTTTCACGATAGATAAAAAAAGAATTATGACAAAATAAAGTCTAAAATTGAAAAAGATTATCTCAACTATATGGTTTGTGATAAGATTATAGATGAAAATCTCGATACATCTACTGGTAAGTATACCATTCTTGTTAAAGCTAATATTGATGAAACAAAAATAAATCAAGCACTTATAGAATCTTCAGCTATCGCCAACACAAGTAGTGATGAGGCTTCAGATATTGTTTTACTGATGTTTTCAGCTAAGACTAAAAGTATCAAACAAAAAGATGACAAAGTAACTAAAGTTGATCAATCTAAAAAAAGTGTTGATGTTGAGCAAACAGAGGCTACGAGTGAAAGTGAAACATTAGTATCTAGCGAAACAATAGAAACTAATGTTACTACAACTGGTGGAAACACAGTTAAAAGCTCAGAAACTATTACTTATGAGATAAGCGACATCTACAATGAGTCAATTGAAGCTGGTATGGTAGAAATCCTAAATACTGCTGGATTTGAATTAATTGATGGTGGAGATTTAGATTTAGAAGAGCAAATTGAAACTCTTAAAGCAGATTATGGTGAAAAAGGAAAGTTATCTAAAGCCGTTCAAAAAAGTATAAAAAAGAATATCGCATCTGAGGAAATTTCATTTTATATACAAGGTATCTTTAAAATTGGAAGTCAAGAAATTGATGCTGCTACAGGTCTTAAAGTAGTTAACGTTTCTGTAGTTAGTGCAAAAATGATGCATAAGAAAGAGGGTAAAAAATTTTGGAAAACAGTTGCATCTGTTGCTGGGAACCAAAGAAAAGGTAAAGGCACAACGTATGACGAGGCTATTAATAACGCTATACGACTTTGTGCACAATCTGTAGCTAAACAAATGGTTCAAAAAGTTAACGCAAAAGGAATAAAATAAATGAATAAAGTAAAATTTATAAAGGTAATTATTGTTACAATAACGTTATATTTTCTTTCAACTTTATATATTGTGCCAGCTTCAGCAATCACTCTCAAGAGTCTTAAAAATCCTGCAGATTTATTTAAGAAGAAGAAAGATAGTGGAGGTGAAAAAGTTGATCTTAAAAATGCGAAAACAGCTTTAATGGCACTCTTTTATGAATCTTCAAATAATTATTTAATGGCACAAGAGTTATTATTAATAGCTTATGGAAAAAATACAGAAGCAGCACAAGTAACCGAAGCCATAGCGTACGCAAAAGATTCAGGTGTTAGTGATTCTAAAAAATTAAAAAATTCTATGAAAGTCACAACAAAAGCAAGTAAAAGCATAGAAACCTCAATGAAAGATGAAAGTTTTAAATTATCAGTTGAGGGTAAAGCTAATTATGCTAAATCACTACCTTTTCTAGGTAGAGGTCTTATAGGAACTATGAAATTAAGACCAGAAACTCAAAATATGATTGCCAATATACAATCAAACCCAATGAATGCGATAACTCAAATTGGTGGTTTATCAAGAATTATACCAAATATTCCTGGTTACATTACAACTCTTACAAAAACTTCAAAACTTGTAATTAGTGGTGCTAAAGCAAAAAAAATTGAGGGTGCTGACAATTTAGACTCAGAAATGGACGCATTAGCTCTTTAAATATTTTAAGGCTCAGATATGCAACTAATTTTAAAAAGAATTATATTATTTTTGTTCTTAACAATTTTTCTATCTACAAATTCTTGGTCAGAAATAAAATTTAAAACAGTTACAGTTTCTGCGGCAGGTCTTTCTTATGAAGAGGCTCTGAATAATGCATTTGCTGAAGCAATAGCAATGGTAAATGGCAAAAATATTCAAACAAAAACAATAATTCAAGTTTTAAGCGGAGACCCTCTATCCAAAGAAATTGCTCAAGATAAAAAACAAGTAGGTTTTTTAGCTGATTTATTGTCACAATTTAATAAACCAGAAAAAAAAGAAAAACCTAAAGAAGAGAAAAAGAATTCAGATAAAGTTGAGTACTCACAAAATTACCTAAAAGAAATAATAGACGAAACTAAAGGTGGAATAAAATCATACGAAATTATTAAAAAAGAAACAGATAAAAATGGATGGCATAATATAAAATTAAAAGCTGAAGTAGCATTTTTTGATTTACCAAAAGAAGCGATGAGAGTTCGTATGGCAATATTTCCATTTAAACTTTATGATGTAGAAGGTGATAAAAGCAGATTTAATAGACTGATAGATCAAAATATTAATGACTATTTTGTTCAAACAAAAAAATTTACAATGTTGGATAGAACTTATATTGAAGAAGTTGCAAAAGAGCAAAGCACTATTTTAGATGGTAAAACACCCGCAATAGAAATGGCTAAAATTGGTAACGAAATATCAGCAGACTTTATTTTAGTAGGTTCTGTAGAAAATTTTAATATTATAGAAAAAGTAAAAAAGATTTTATCTTCTGATATGGAGATAAAGAAAAAAGAGGCAAGTATATATATGTCATATAGGTTACTTGATGTTGCAACTAAACAAATAAGCTACTCAAATACTATTGAATACAAACTGACACTTACTGAAAATTCAAAAAAACCTGACATAGAAATAATAGCAAAAATATCAAAAATACTTGGGGAAGAAATATTGTTTAGTATATATCCTGTTTTAGTTGAAAAAATTGTAAACAGTGAGATTTATTTAGGACAAGGTGGAAACCAATTCCAAAAATCAGATCAATATGAATTATTCGAAAAAGGAGAAAAAATTATTGATAGTTACACAAATGAAGTGATTGGTAATGTTGAAACTTTATTGGGTTTAATTGAAATTACTTCTGTGTCTACAGGTTATAGTAAAGCCAAAATGCTTTCCAAAGAAAATAATCTTCCTGAAGATATTAGTAATGGCAGTTATTTAGTAAGACCAATTAAAATAGTTAATGAAAATAATGAAAAAACCTTTGCAGAAAATAAAGAAAAGATAAAAAAGAAAAAAGCAGATAAAAAAAAGAAATTAGAAAATGAATTTTAATTTTATAAAATAATGAATAAGATATATTTAATATTAATATTATTTTTTTTGAATCAATGTTCTACATCATCACCCCAAGTTAAATCTTGTAAAGTGAAAACAAATCTTTCTGTAGAAAAAACTGATCCAAAATGGTTTATAGAAAAAGAAGATGAAGAGTTTTATTATATTGTAAAAAATAAAGAGTATTCTGGTGACTCTAAGTTAGCTGAAACCAAAAATATGTATATTTCTGAAATTTTATTAGCTAATAAAATTGCTGAAGATTTTATGAGCTGCTCTGATCAAAATAGTTCGATTAAATATATTAGAAATTCAAAAAATTCCAATGATGTTCAAATGTTTAAAAATGGCCAACTAGTTAAAAACCTAAATGGTCAATTCAAAATTGAAAAAAATATAATTATTGAAGGAAATAATAAATTTATTAGTTATCTAAAGTTTAAAAAGCTAAAGAAATAAAGCATATTTTTTTTATTATTATTACTCAATTTTTTCTATTTTTGTATTTACCATATTGATTTGTAGGGTATTAAAATAAGCGGCCAGGTATGCACCAGGTATGTAGAACAAAATTCCAACTGACAAAAGCCAGGTATGTTATAGGAATCGAGTTTGTTCACTTATTTTCCTAATTTGCCTTTCTAAAGTGTTTGCTTTCTTAAATAAGTTGTTATAAATAGTGCGTAATTTGGTTTTGGGCGGTTAGCTCAGTTGGTAGAGCATCTCGTTTACACCGAGGGGGTCAAAGGTTCGAGTCCTTTACTGCCCACCAAAACAATTAAAAGTGGGGGTGTAGCTCAGTTGGTTAGAGCGATCGCCTGTCACGCGATAGGTCGAGGGTTCGAGTCCCTTCACTCCCGCCACTTTTCTAGACTTTTTAATGTGAATATTCCATAAAATGTGACGTAAGAGCCCTTCAACATGATATAAAAAGTGTTATATAGACTTCATGCTTTCAGAATTTTTAAAAGATTATCTGCCAATAATATTATTTTTGATTATAGCTCTTGGTTTGAGTTGTGCATTTGTTGTTATAAATTTAATACTTTCACCAAAACACCCTGATCCTGAAAAATTATCAGCTTATGAGTGTGGGTTTGAACCTTTTGAAGATTCTAGAATAGAATTTGATGTTAGGTTTTATTTGGTTGCTATCCTTTTTATAATTTTTGATTTGGAAATAGCTTTTCTATTTCCTTGGGCAATCTCTCTTGGAAATATTGGTTTATTAGGATTTTCTTCAATGATGATTTTTTTATTTATATTAACTATTGGTTTTATTTATGAGTGGAGAAAAGGTGCTTTAGATTGGGAGTAATATTTTAAATATGAATTTAGAAGATAAAAACAAACAGATCCCAGAAGAGTTTAAAAAACTTTCTGAAGATTTTAGTAAAAATGGTTTTATAACAACATCACTTGACAATCTTATTAATTGGTCAAGAGCTGGATCGCTACATTGGATGACTTTTGGTTTAGCTTGCTGTGCAGTTGAGATGATGCAAACTGCCATGCCAAGATATGACCTGGAAAGATTCGGAGCCGCACCTCGAGGCTCACCTAGACAATCAGATGTAATGATTGTTGCTGGAACTTTAACAAATAAAATGGCACCCGCCTTAAGAAAAGTTTACGATCAAATGCCTGAACCAAGATATGTTATCTCTATGGGAAGCTGTGCTAATGGTGGTGGTTATTACCATTATTCTTATTCTGTTGTTCGTGGCTGCGATAAAATTGTTCCGGTTGATATTTACGTCCCAGGATGTCCACCCTCAGCTGAAGCATTACTTTATGGCATCATGCAACTCCAAAAAAAAATTAGAAACAAAGGATCTTTTGATAGATAATTATTATGATTAATTTAACAGATCTTGAAAGAAAAATTAACTCACAACTTACTACTAAGATTAAAAAATCTGAAATTAGACATGATCAACTTTATATAAGTATTGATAGTGAAGATTTAATTGATGTCACATTATTTATTAAGAGCAATGAAAATACAAAATTTAGACAATTAATTGATATAACTGTTGTTGATTTCCCTGAAAATGCTCAACGATTTAAAATGGTTTATTTATTTCTAAGTCATGAGTTTAACCAGCGCATAATATTAAGTTATCTCATTAGTGAAAATGAAGTTATCCCTTCATTAACATCAATATACCCAGCCGCGAACTGGATGGAGCGTGAAGTTTTTGATATGTATGGAGTTAAGTTTAAAGATCACCCAGACTTAAGAAGAATACTTACCGATTACGGCTTCGAAGGTCATCCACTAAGAAAAGATTTTCCATTAACAGGACATACAGAGGTTAGATATAGTGAAGAGCAGAAAAAAGTAATTAAAGAACCAGTTAAATTAGAACAAAATTATAGAAATTTTGATTATGAAAGTCCTTGGGAAGGAACCAAGTATATCAAAAAGCAAACAGATCAAGAAAATGACAAAAAAAACTAAAACATTAAATCTTAATTTTGGACCTCAACACCCTGCAGCTCATGGGGTTTTAAGATTGATTTTAGAATTGGATGGTGAGGTTGTGGAAAAAGCAGACCCTCATATTGGCTTGTTGCATCGTGGTACTGAGAAGTTAATAGAAAATAAAACATATATGCAAGCTGTACCTTATTTTGACAGACTTGATTATGTTGCTCCTATGAATCAGGAGCACGCTTTTGCTTTAGCTATTGAAAAAATATTAAAGATTGATGTGCCAATTAGAGCTCAATTTATAAGGGTCATGTTTTGCGAAATTGGAAGAATTTTAAGTCATATATTAAATGTAACCACTCAAGCACTTGATGTTGGTGCTTTAACACCCTCATTATGGGGCTTTGAAGAACGTGAAACTTTAATGACCTTTTATGAAAGAGCGTCAGGCTCAAGGTTGCATGCTAATTATTTTAGAGCAGGAGGTGTCCATCAAGATTTACCAACGGGGTTAGAAGAGGATATAGGTAAGTTTTGTAGAGTCTTTCCCTAAAATAATTGATGATCTTGAAACACTGTTAACTGACAACAGAATATTTAAACAAAGAAATGTTGATATTGGAATTGTGACCAAAGAAGATGCTTTAGATTATTCTTTTAGTGGTGTTATGATTAGAGGATCAGGAGTTCCTTGGGATTTAAGAAAATCACAACCATACGAATGTTATGAACAATTAGATTTCAAGATACCTGTTGGTAAAAATGGAGATTGCTATGATAGATATTTGTGTAGGATTGAAGAAATGAGAGAGAGCGTTTCTATAATTAAACAATGTTTAGCTAAAATGAAAAAAGGACCAATTAAATCATCTGATGGGAAAATTAGCCCTCCACCAAAAAATGATATTAAACAATCTATGGAAGCTTTAATTCATCATTTTAAACTATTTACAGAAGGTTACCGTGTAGATAAAGATGAAATTTATACTGCTGTTGAAGCACCCAAAGGTGAGTTTGGTGTTTACCTAATTTCAGATGGCTCTAGTAAGCCGTATAAATGCAAAATAAGAGCCCCAGGCTTTTCCCACTTAGCTGCAATGGATTACTTAATTAAAGGACATATGCTTGCAGATGTACCTGCTGTATTAGGTTCATTAGATATTGTATTTGGAGAGGTTGACAGATAATGAGCTTAAGAAGACCTTCAAAAGAGCAACCTGAGACTTTTGAGTTTAATACAAACTCATTAGAAGCCGCCAAATCAATCGTTGCAAAATATCCTAAAGATAGACAGGAAAGTGCTGTAATGGCTTTGCTTTATATCGCACAAAAACAAAACAGTAACTGGATTCCATTAGCTGCTATGAAATACCTAGGTAAGTTTTTAGACATGCCTTATATAAAGATTTACGAAGTAGCAACATTTTATACAATGTATAATCTTGCTCCTGTGGGTAAACATTTTATACAAGTTTGCACAACCACACCATGCATGATTAGAGGGGCCTACAAACTTGTTGAAGCGTGTAAAGAAAAAATTTCTGAAAATGAAAATGAATTATCAAAAGATCAAAGTTGCTCTTGGATGGAAGTTGAGTGTTTAGGTGCTTGTGTTAATGCACCCATGATGCAGATCAATGATGAATATTATGAAGATTTAGATAAAGAAAAGACATTAAAAATTTTAGATAAGATCCTTGCTGGTGAAACACCTAAGCCAGGATCGTATCGAGGCCGTATAAATAACGAACCTGAAAATAATAGAAAAACACTTATGGATTTAAAAAATGCTTAAAGACGAAGATAGAATATTTCAGAATTTATATAATGATAAGAGTTCAGATGTTGAATCTTCAAGAAAAAGAGGTGACTGGACAAACACTAAAGATTTAATTGAAAAAGGTAGAGATTGGATAATAACTGAGGTTAAAGCTTCAGAACTTAGAGGTAGAGGAGGTGCTGGATTTCCAACTGGTTTAAAATGGTCTTTTGCCCCAAAAGAATTGGGTTCAAGACCTCATTATCTAGTTATAAATGGAGATGAGTCAGAACCAGGCACTTGTAAAGATAGAGATATTTTAAGATTTGAACCTCATAAATTAATTGAAGGATGTTTAATTGCTGCTTATGCTGTTCAAGCACATGTTTGTTATATCTATATAAGAGGAGAATACTTTATAGATGGAGAAAAACTTCAGTCAGCAATTGATGAGGCTTATGAAAAAAATTTAATAGGAAAAAATGCATCTGAAACAGGTTGGGATTTAGATATTTATATTCACTATGGAGCAGGAGCATATATATGTGGAGAAGAAACTGCTTTACTTGAGAGTATAGAGGGTAAAAAAGGTCAGCCAAGATTGAAACCACCTTTCCCAGCTTTAATTGGTCTTTATGGATGCCCAACTATAATTAACAATGTTGAAACTATAGCGGTTATCCCAACTATATTAAGAAGAGGCGGTAAATGGTTTGCATCTTTAGGTAAAGCAAAGAATACAGGAACAAAAATTTTTTGTATATCCGGTAATGTTAACAATCCATGTAATGTTGAAGAAGAAATGAGCATATCTCTTAAAGAACTAATTGAAGTTCATGCCGGAGGTGTTATTGGGGGGTGGGAAAATCTACAAGCTGTAATACCTGGTGGTTCATCAATGCCTTTAATACCACAAAAAACTTGTGAAACTTTAACAATGGATTTTGATTCACTAATGGCAGAAAAAAGTGGATTAGGAACTGCAGGTATAGTTGTTATTAATAAAGATCAAGACATCATTAAATGCATGGCAAGAATTGCTAGATTTTATAAACATGAAAGTTGTGGTCAATGCACACCTTGTAGAGAAGGTACAGGTTGGATGTGGAGAATGCTTGAAAGAATGGCTAAAGGTGAAGCGTCAAGAGATGAAGTTGATATGTTGGGAGATGTAACAAATCAAATCGCAGGACACACTATTTGTGCTTTTGGTGAGGGGTCTTCATGGCCTGTACAGGGATTATTAAGACATTTTAAAAAAGATATTGAAGATAGAAATAATCTTAACCCAACTATAAAAAAAGAAAAAAATATTCCTTACTTGGTAGATCAACACTTATTGGATAAAAAAAATGCTTAAATTAAAAGTTAATGAAATTGATATAGAGGTTGAAGAGGGCCTAACTGTGCTTCAAGCTTGTGAAAAAGCTGGTGTTGAAATCCCAAGATTTTGTTATCATGAAAAATTATCAATAGCAGGTAATTGTAGAATGTGTTTAGTAGAATTAGAAAAATCCCCTAAACCTGTAGCCTCATGTGCTATGCCAGCAGCAGAGGGAATGAATATTAAAACAAATACTGAGTTTGTTGAAAAAGCAAGAAAAGGTGTAATGGAATTTTTGTTGGCTAATCATCCATTGGATTGTCCTGTTTGTGATCAGGGGGGCGAATGTGATTTGCAAGATCAATCTATGTTTTATGGTATTGATAAATCTAGATACAAAGAAAATAAAAGAGATGTTTCTGAAAAAAATATGGGACCTTTAATTAAAACACAAATGACCAGATGTATACATTGTACGAGATGTGTTAGGTTTGCTACAGAGGTTGCTGGTGTAACAGAGATTGGAGCGATAGGCAGAGGTGAAGATATGGAAATCACAACATATCTTGAACAATCTATGCAATCAGAACTATCAGCTAATGTAGTAGATTTATGTCCCGTTGGTGCCTTGACATCAAAACCGTATGTATTTGAGGCTAGACCTTGGGAATTAAAGAAGACTGAATCTATTGATGTGATGGATGCTATTGGTTCAAATATAAGAGTTGATACATATGGATGGGAAGTTAAAAGAATTTTACCAAGAATTAATGAAGATATTAACGAAGAATGGATTTCAGATAAAACCAGATATGCTTGTGATGGCTTGTTAAATCAACGCCTAGATACACCTTATATAAAATATAATGGTAAATTCGAGAAAGCATCATGGAAAGAAGTTTTTAATATAATTAAGTCTAAATTTAAAAATACTGACAAAGATAAAATATGTGGAATGTCTGGTGATTTAGTTAACATGGAAACACTTTATATATTTAAAGAGTTTTTTAATAAAACACTAGGTTCCTATAATGTTGAATCAAGAAGTGATCATACATATTTGAATCCGAAAAAAAGAGAAAACTATTTATTCAATTCAACAATTAACGGCATAGAAGAAGCGGATTTTATTTTACTTATAGGAAGCAATCCAAGGTATGAGGCAACAATTTTAAATGCGCGTATTAGAAAAGCATATTTACAAAATAAAACAAAAATAATCTCTTTAAATGAAATTGGTGATCTGACTTATCCATACGAATCTTTAAATGGTGATATTGAAAATATTAAAAAAATTACAGAAGACAATCATGAAGTATCGAGCTTAATTAAAGAAGCCAAAAAACCTTTAATTATCTTTGGTCAGTCATCCCTAAAAACCAAATCTGCAAAATATATTTTTGAATCTATTAGATCTTTTTTAAAAAAAAATAATAAGATGTCAGATGAATGGAATTCTTTAAATACAATTTCAGAAAATGCATCTACAGTCGGTAGCTTTGACTTAGGTTTATATAAAACAGTAGATGGCTCAAACGAAGTACTAAAAGATTTAGAAAATCATATGTTTGAAATTGTTTATCTTTTAGGAGTAGATAATCTTAAATTTGAAAAAAAGAATGAATTTATAATTTATCAAGGAAGTCATGGAGATAAAGGAGCAGAGATTGCAGATATTATACTTCCAGGTGCTGCATACACAGAGCAAAATGGTTACTTTACAAACTTAGAAGGTAAAATGCAAAAAGCCTATAAGGCCTCTTATCCACCAGAAGAAGCTAAGGAAGACTGGTTGATAATTAATGAATTAGCAGAAGTAATGAATCATAGAAAATTATTTAATGACAAAGACGAGTTGGATAGCAGTTTGCATAATCAAATTAATTTATACATTGAAAAAAATAAATCTATTAAATCTTCTAATGTTGAGAATTTAGAATTTAAGCAAGAGATTTTAAAAGTTAATAATGAAGATTATTATTACTCCAATGCTATAGCAAGAGCTTCAAAAACCATGTTTGAATGTAAGAGTGCTAAGACAAATTTAAAATTAACAGGCACTGAAGGTTAATAAAATGGATTATTTAAGTATAATTTTTTCAGAGACATATAAAATCTTATTTTTATTAGTTCCAGTTCTTGTTTCTGTTGCAATGGTTGTTTGGCTTGATCGTCGTATTTGGGCCTTCGTTCAAAAAAGACAAGGACCTAATGTTGTCGGACCTTTTGGTTTACTTCAATCTTTGGCTGATGCACTAAAATACATGTTTAAAGAAGTTATTATCCCATCAAGCTCCAATAAAGTAATATTTATATTAGCACCAATTGTTACCATGACTTTGGCGTTAATCTCTTGGGCAGTTATTCCTTTTAGTGCAACTCAAGTATTAGCTGATATCAACGTTGGTATTCTTTATTTATTTGCAGTTTCATCTTTAGGTGTTTATGGAATTATTATGGGTGGTTGGGCTTCAAATTCAAAATATCCTTTTCTTGGTGCAATTCGATCAGCAGCTCAAATGGTATCTTACGAAGTTTCAATTGGTGTTATTATAATTAATGTTTTGCTTTGTGTTGGTTCGTTAAACTTAAACGATATAGTTATGGCTCAAGAAAACCTATGGTTTGTAATTCCATTATTTCCAATGTTTATAATTTTTTTTATTTCAGCGTTGGCAGAAACAAATCGACCACCATTTGACTTACCAGAGGCAGAAGCAGAGCTCGTTGCAGGATATCAAACTGAATATTCTGGAATGATGTATGCAATGTTTTGGTTGGGTGAGTATGCAAATATTCTTCTTATGTGTGCCATGGGAGCAATTCTTTTTTTAGGTGGATGGTTGTCTCCAATTGAAATTTACCCATTCACTTTAATTCCAGGTGCTATCTGGTTAATCTTTAAAATTTTATTTCTTTTTATACTATTTGCGTTGGTAAAAGCTATTGTACCAAGATATAGGTATGATCAGTTGATGAGACTCGGTTGGAAAATCTTTCTACCTTTAGCTTTAACATGGGTGGTTCTTACATCAAGTTACTTATTTTACTTTAACCTACTACCAATTAATTAATTATGAAAATTTCAAGAATTTTTAAAACAATTTTAATGTTAGATTTTCTAGGAGGTCTTACTATTGCTTTAAGAGAACTTTTTAAATCTAAAAAAACAATTAATTATCCTTTTGAAAAAGGAAAAATTAGTCCAAGATTTAGAGGTGAACACGCCTTAAGAAGATACCCTGATGGTGAAGAAAGATGTATTGCTTGTAAATTATGCGAAGCTGTATGCCCAGCTCAAGCAATTACAATTGAATCTTCTGAGAGAGAGGATGGTAGTAGAAAAACTACCCGATATGATATTGATATGATGAAGTGTATTTATTGCGGTCTTTGTGAAGAATCTTGCCCTGTGGATGCAATAGTTCAAGGACCAAATTTTGAATTTTCAACAGAAACAAGAGAAGAACTTTATTACAATAAAGAAAAACTTTTGGATAATGGTGATAGATGGGAAAATATTTTAGCTGCTAATATTAAAGCAGATAAACCTTATAGATAATAATTATGTTAGCACATGCCATTTTTTTTTACATCTTTTCATTAATAGCAATTGTTTCTGCGATAATGGTTACAGTTTCTAAAAACACTGTTCATTCTGTCTTTTTTTTAATTTTAGATTTTATTAGTATTTCTTGTTTGTTTATAATGATAGGTGCAGAATTTCTTGGCATGATAATGTTAATTATTTATGTTGGAGCGGTAGCAGTTTTATTCTTATTTGTTGTAATGATGTTAAATGTTGCTCAACAAAAAAACCAATGGTTTAGTGCTAGGGAGAGCTCAAAACATCTGCCTGTTGGATTAATCATTAGTACTATTATATTTTTTGAATTAATTATTGTTATTGGTGGATGGAAATACAAGTCAGATCTTGTTTCTTCTATGTCATTAAATATAGATAGTAGCATTAGTAATACTCATGCTATTGGTTATGTTTTATATACTGATTACATCCATATCTTTCAATTAAGTGGAATGATTTTATTAGTTGCAATGATAGGGGCTATTGTTCTTACCTTTAGAAAGAGATCTGGTGTCAAAAAACAAAGTTATTTTAGTCAAATATCTAGAGAAAGAACAGATGGTGTTGAATTGATAGATGTTCCTAGCAATCAAGGAGTTAAGTCTGATGATTGATGTAGGTTTGGGCCACTACCTTACTTTAGGAGCGATAATATTTACTATTGGTATAGTTGGTATATTTTTAAATAGAAAAAATATCATAGTAATATTAATGAGTATAGAGCTTATTCTATTAGCAGTGAATATTAATTTGGTGGCTTTCTCTATATTTTTGAATGACATAACGGGGCAAATTTTTACACTCTTTATATTAACTGTAGCTGCTGCAGAAGCTGCCATAGGTTTAGCAATAATAGTGGTTTATTACCGTAACTCATCATCAATTGATGTTGAAAAAATAAATAGTTTGAAAGGATAATATGGAATTTGCATTATTATTTCTTCCACTGCTAGCATCTATTATATCTGGTTTTTTTGGTAAATTTATAGGTGACAGAAATTCAGAGATCATAACCAGTATTTTTGTTTCGATTTCAGCTCTACTATCTTTGACTTTATTTTATCAAGTTATTGTTAGCGGATATGAAAATAATGTAGTTATTGCTACTTGGATTAATTCAGGAACACTTGATGTGAATTGGTCTTTTAAAGTGGATGCGTTATCTTCAGTAATGCTTGTTGTTGTAACTCTGGTTTCTTCACTAGTTCATATTTATTCTATTGGTTATATGTCTCACGATCCTCATAAACCAAGATTTATGGCATATCTTTCTCTTTTTACGTTTGCAATGTTAATGTTGGTTACATCTGATAATTTTCTTCAATTATTTTTTGGATGGGAGGGGGTAGGCCTTTGTTCTTACTTTTTAATTGGTTTTTGGTATAAAAAAGATTCAGCAAATGCAGCGGCTATAAAAGCTTTTGTAGTCAATAGAGTGGGTGATTTTGGATTTGCCCTAGGAATATTTTTAATTTTTTATCTATTTGGTACCGTCAATTACTCCGAGGTATTTCAACAAATTCCACAAATTATTGACAAAGAATTATTATTTTTAGGAATGCACATCAAAGCCATTGATTTAATTTGTATCCTTTTATTTATTGGAGCCATGGGTAAATCTGCACAAATTCTTTTACACACATGGCTACCAGATGCAATGGAAGGACCCACACCTGTGTCAGCATTAATACATGCAGCTACCATGGTTACAGCAGGTGTCTTTTTGGTTGTTAGATGCTCTCCAATTTTTGAATATTCCCCTTTAACTTTAAATATTATTACTGTAGTTGGAATGACAACTGCTTTTTTTGCTGCAACTGTCGCCTTAGTTCAAACAGATATAAAAAAAATTATTGCCTACTCAACATGTAGTCAGTTAGGTTATATGTTTTTTGCAGCTGGTGTTGGTGCTTATAATGTTGCGATGTTTCATTTATTTACGCATGCATTTTTTAAGGCGTTACTTTTCTTAGGGTCTGGATCTGTAATTCATTCATTTAAAGATGAACAAGATATTAATCATATGGGAGGAGTGCATAAAAAGTTACCTTATACTTGGATTTTGATGATTATTGGAACGCTAGCTCTGACAGGTTTCCCTTTTCTTTCAGGTTTTTATTCAAAAGACGCAATTATAGAATTTGCCTATCTCAGAGGTAATACAGTAGGGTATTATGCTGCGGGTGTTGGTATTTTAACAGCTTTACTTACCTCAATATATTCGTGGAGATTAATTTTTAAAACATTTCATGGAACTTATAATAATAAAAGATTAAAAATTGAAGAAATGCACGAGTCTCCTATGGTCATGCTTATACCTTTGATTGTATTAGCAATTGGTTCAATTTTCGCAGGTTTTTTGTTTAAAGATTTATTTATTGGTCATGGAGGAGAAAATCACTTTTGGGGAGATTCTATTAAATTTCTAAATCCATTAAGTACAGATCATCCACCTTTATGGATTATTTTGATTACACCCATTCTTGTCTTGTTATCCATTCCAATTGCTTACTATTTATTTGTAAAAAATAAAGAATTACCAAATCAATTTGTTCAATCCAACAAACCTATGTACAATTTTTTAGTTAATAAATGGTACTTTGATGAATTATACGACTTTATATTTATTCGATCTTCCAAAAAAATAGGACTATTCTTTTGGAAAACAATTGATGTAAAAATTATTGATAAATTTGGACCCGATGGTCTTTCTCTACTAATTAAAAACTTATCATTAAAAGCCAGTAAATTTCAAAGTGGATTTATTTATCAATATGCCTTCATGATATTGATTGGTCTATCTGCATTATTAACATTTTTAATTTTACAATAATGAATTTTCCAATCTTATCATCATTAATTCTTTTACCAACTATTGGAGCTTTATTTTTATTATTTTCAAAAGATAAAAATTCAAATACAGGAAAATATGTTGCTTTGTTCACTTCTTTTGTTAATTTTTTAATCTCAATATATTTATGGTATTTATTTGACCCATCAACATCAAGCTTTCAATTTATTGAAAATAGAGAGTGGCTAAAAGGTTTTGTTAATTATAAGGTGGGTATAGATGGAATTTCAATTCTATTTATAATTCTAACAACACTTATTACTCCATTGTGTATAATATCTGTTAACAACACAATTAAAATAAGGTTAAGGGATTTTCTCATTGCCATATTGGTAATGGAGAGTCTAATGATTGGAGTTTTTTGTTCACTTGATCTACTTGTATTTTATTTATTTTTTGAAGCTGGATTAATTCCAATGTTTTTGATTATTGGAATTTGGGGTGGAGCAAGAAGAGTTTATTCTGCTTTTAAATTTTTCTTATACACATTACTTGGTTCAGTTTTAATGTTAGTTGCAATAATTTCAATTTATTGGATTGCTGGCACAACTGATATAACAAAACTTTATGAATTGGGCATAGATACTAAATATCAAAATTTATTGTGGCTTGCATTTTTTAGTTCTTTTGCTGTTAAAACACCTATGTGGCCAGTTCATACTTGGTTACCTGATGCTCATGTAGAAGCACCAACTGCTGGTTCAGTTCTACTTGCTGCAATTTTATTAAAAATGGCTGGATATGGCTTTATTAGATTCTCATTAGGCTTATTTCCTGTAGCCTCAGAATTATTTACTCCTTTAGTATATTCATTAAGTTTAATTGCAATTATTTATGCGTCTCTAGTAGCCTTAATGCAGGAAGATATGAAAAAATTAATAGCATATTCTTCTGTGGCTCATATGGGGTTTGTAACTTTAGGAATTTTTACAATTACACAGCAGGGTATTGAAGGAAGTATAATTCAAATGATTAGTCATGGACTTGTTTCAGCTGCATTATTTTTATGTGTGGGTGTAGTTTATGATCGTATGCACTCAAGGTTAATTAAAACTTATGGTGGTCTAGTTTCAGTGATGCCTAAATATTCAATTTTATTTATGCTGTTTACTTTGGCTTCATTAGGACTGCCAGGTACTAGTGGCTTTATAGGAGAATTTTTAATTTTAATGGGTGCATTCAAGGATAATTTTTTAGTAGCAGTTATTGCTAGTTTTGGTGTCATTTTTGGTGCTGCATATATGTTATGGTTATATAGAAGGGTAGTTTTTGGAAATTTAATAAACAAAGACCTTCTAAAAATACCTGATTTAGATAATTCAGAAAAATTTATTTTATGGAGTTTGGCTATACCAGTATTATTCTTTGGTTTTTACCCAGAACCACTTATTAACACGATTGAAGTATCGGTAAATGACTTAATTGAAATGTATAATTTTAACTTAAATATGTTCGGTCCCGAGGTACAAAAGTAATGAATAATTTGAATTTTATTTCTCCTGAAATCTTTATCTCTTTATCGATAATGTTTTTATTAATTTTGGGTGTTTTTAAAAAAAATAGCTCAAGTTTAATTCATAATCTTTCAATAGGGCTTTTATTGATTACTGGAATTTTAATATTAAATAATCCTTTTGATAGAGCCGTAACCTTATTTGGAAATAGCTATGTAATTGACAGCCTCTCATCTTTAATGAAAATTCTTACAATTTTAGGTGGAGCTTTTGTATTGTCAATTTCAACAAAATATTTAAAGATATCCCAAATTTTTTTAATTGAGTATCCAATTTTAGTCCTTTGTTCAATTTTAGGAATGATGGTTATGATTAGTTCTAACGATCTTATGGTTTTTTACATTGGACTTGAATTACAATCACTAGCTTTGTACGTTTTAGCATCATTTAATAGAGATCAATTAAAATCATCTGAATCAGGTCTTAAATATTTTGTATTAAGTGCACTTTCTTCTGGTTTATTGCTTTATGGCTGTTCTTTGATTTATGGCTTTTCTGGATCAACTAATTTTAATATTATTGGTAACTCAATGGATTCCACTCATTATGGTCTAACATTCGGAATAGTTTTTATCCTAGTTGGATTAGCTTTTAAAATATCCGCTGTACCATTTCATATGTGGGCGCCTGATGTTTATGAAGGATCACCGACATCTGTAACATTGTTTTTTGCTGTAGTACCTAAGGTTGCGGCTTTAACGGTCTTTATTAGATTCTTATATGTCCCATTTTTTAATATGATTGATCAATGGCAGCCTATCATTATTTTTTTATCAATTGCCTCAATGATATTTGGAGCTGTTGCAGCGATTGGACAGAATAATTTAAAAAGACTAGTAGCGTATAGTTCTATTGGTCATATTGGTTACGCTTTAGCAGGTCTTTCTGTTGGAACTAACGAAGGTATTCAATCATCTATAGTTTATATTTCTATCTACTTAGTAATGAATCTAGGCTTATTTAGCTGCTTACTTATGATGAAAAGAAATGATCAATACTTTGAAACTATTGATGATTTATCAGGTTTATCAAAAAATCATCCAGTTTTATCGCTATCATTACTTGTTATACTTTTTTCATTAGCTGGCATTCCACCATTAGCTGGCTTTTTTGCTAAGTTTTATGTATTTAAATCTGTAATTGAACAATCAATGTATTTTTTAGCAATTGTTGGCTTACTATCAACTGTGATAGCTGCCTTTTATTATTTAAGAATAATTAAAGTTATTTATTTTGATGAAGGAAGAGAAAAATATGACACTGATCATAGTATTTGGTTAAGAATATCATTAACTTTTTCAACGTTGTTAATTCTTTTTTACTTTATCTTTCCTAGCAAATTAGTGGAAATTGTATCTAGAATTAATATTATTTAATGAAGTTAAAAAAGTTCAATTTTAAAATTGTAAATAGTACAAATGATATAGCTATAAAAATAATTAAAAATACCAATAATAAATCAGGAATTGTAATTGCAGAGAAACAAAAAAGAGGAAGAGGTCAATATGGGAAAAAGTGGACTTCATTTAAAGGAAATTTATTTGTAAGTATTTTTTTTCAAGTTAGTTTGGTTAAATTATCACTTAAGGATTTGACAAAAGTTAACTGTCTTTTAGTAAAAAAACTATTATCAAATTTTTATAAAGATAAAATTACGATTAAAAATCCAAATGATTTATTAATAAATAATATGAAAATCTCAGGTATATTACAGGAAACATTATCTAAATCAGGTAAAAAATTTATTGTTGTTGGGATAGGTATAAATTTGATTAAGAGCCCAATTATAAAAAATTATTTAACCACAAATCTTTTTGACTTAACTGGTGTAAAAATTACAGCTAATAATGCAATTTTAAAACTAAAAAAAATTTATGAATTTTTTATTCCACTGTTACCTGAATTTAATATAAAAAACTTAAATAGAAATTTAAAATGATTATTGTTGGCGATATAGGAAATACTGAAACAAAAATTTGTTTGGTAAACTCTAAAAATATTATTATTAAAAGAGTTACCTTAATAACAAAAAAAATAAACCCTTCTTTACTTAAGAAATCTTTATCAAACCTAAACTTGAAAAATAAATCAATTGATAAATCTTTATTTTGCAGTGTTGTTCCAAAATCATTTAATGAAATTAAAAACTTTTTTAATAAAACTTATAAAATTAAATGTCACGAGCTTAAAAAGCTTAAACTAAATAGATTAATTAAAATTAAAGTTAACTACAGACAAGTTGGCTCAGATAGATTGGCCAATGCAATTGGAG
This sequence comes from Candidatus Pelagibacter sp. Uisw_090, assembly GCF_047717845.1. Lineage (GTDB taxonomy): Bacteria > Pseudomonadota > Alphaproteobacteria > Pelagibacterales > Pelagibacteraceae > Pelagibacter. The sequence goes on along the minus strand of NZ_CP159810.1, from coordinate 732,176 downwards.
TCATTAATAATAAAGATAATTTTATAATTTTAGACTTTGGAACTGCGACAACATTTGATGTTTTGATTAAGAACACTTATTATGGTGGTGTTATTGCTCCTGGGGTAAAGCTTTCACTTGATACGTTGACTGACAAAGCAACTCAAATTCCCAAGATTAATTTAAAAAAAACAAATAAAGTTATTGGTTTAAACACTATTAGCGCTGTTAGAGCTGGTTTTTTTTGGGGCTATGAGGGTTTAATTGACAATATCGTTAATTTAATTAAGAAAGAGACTAAGATGTCCTTTAAAATTATAATTACTGGAGGATTTTCTAATTTATTCAAGAATTCAACAAAAACGAAAGCTACATTAAATAAAGACATTACAATTAACGGCCTAATCAGAGCCAGCATTTTAATTAAATAGATATGAAAGATGAATTATTATTTTGCCCTTTAGGGGGATCAGGAGAAATTGGCATGAATATGAACCTGTTTGCCTATGGAAAACCTGGAGAACATAAATGGATCATGGTTGATATAGGAGTTACATTTGCTGATGATACCTTACCTGGAATTGATCTAATTTATCCAGATCCTGGGTTTATAGTGGACAAGAAAGAGGACCTTTTAGGAATTATTCTAACTCATGCTCATGAAGACCATATAGGGGCAATTGCTCATTTATGGCCTCAATTAAAATGTAAAATTTTTGCAACCCCATTTACTGCAGTTTTAATAAAAGAAAAATTTAAAGAAAAAAATATCGATGTAACCAAATATCTAAAAATAGTTCAATTGAATGGAACTGTAAGTTTAGATCCTTTTAAAATTGAGTACATTACACTAACTCACTCGATCCTTGAGCCTAATGGTCTTAGAATTGAAACTCCAGCTGGGATAATATTACATACTGGAGATTGGAAGATTGATCCAGAACCTTTAATTGGTGAAAAAATTAATTCTGATAGACTTAAAGAGATTGGTAAAGAAGGTGTCCTTGCTATGATTTGCGATTCAACAAATGTATTTAGCATGGGAAAAGCTGGTTCTGAATTAGATGTTAGAAAAAGCTTATTGAATATAATGGGTAGCCTTAAAAAAAGAATTGTGATGGCTTCTTTTGCATCAAATGTAGCGCGTATGGAAACGGCTTTTTATTGTGCAGAAAAAACTGGCAGACAAATAGCTCTAGTTGGAAGATCTATGCATAGAATATTTAAAGCAGCAAGACAATGTGGTTATTTAAAAAATGTTATTGAACCTATAGATGCTCGTGGCGCAAATAAAATCGCTAGAGAAAAAATAGTTTATCTTTGCACTGGTAGCCAAGGTGAACCTATGGCTGCACTTATGAGAATTTCTAGCAATACTCATCCAGATGTTTATATAGAAAAAGATGATGCTGTTATTTTTTCATCAAAAATTATTCCAGGTAATGAAAAAAAATTATACAAATTACAGAACCAATTAGTCAAAGATGGCATTGAAGTTATTTCGGAAGAAAGTGAATTTGTACATGTTTCTGGCCACCCCAATAGAGACGACCTTAGAGAAATGTATGATTGGGTTAAACCACAATGTGCCGTACCCGTTCATGGAGAACATAGACATATGATAGAACATATGAAATTTGCACATGAAATGAAAGTTCCACACCCTGTTCAAGTAGAAAATGGTGATATTGTAAAATTAGCTCCAGGTAGACCACATGTTTTTGATAAAGCACCAAGTGGTAGACTTTATTTAGATGGAAATATGAACGTTGAGGAAGATGCTCAATCAATTAAAGATAGAAAAAATATAGCTGCCAATGGGTATATGGAGGTGACTATTTTAATTACTACAAAAGGAAATATTCATAAAAGACCCATATTAACTTTTAGAGGCTTACCAGTATATGATGTTGATGAATTTATATACGAATTAGAAGAAGCAATAGAAAAAACAACAAGAACTTTTTCTATAAAAAGTAAAAAACAAGAATATAATTTAATTGATGCCTTAAAAATCACATGCAGAAAATGTGCTAAAGAATTGACTGGTAAAAGACCATTTATAAATATCAATTTAGTAAGAATTTAGATGAGTGCAACGGGTCTTGCTATAATTTACATAATTATTTGGTGGATAGTTTTTTTTGTAATTCTTCCAATTGATGTAAATAGACAAAAACCTATTAAAATCAAGGGTGAAGACCTTGGTTCTCCAGAAAATCCTAAAATGTTAAAAAAATTTATCTATTGCACCGGTATTACAACTGTTATTTTCGTGATAATTTATTTATTGATAAAATATCAATATTTAAATTTAAGATATATAATTAGCTAAAAATGTACATTTCAAAATCATTCATACCAATATTAAAAAATAACCCATCAGAAGCAAAAATTAAGTCACATCAATTAATGCTTAGAGTGGGAATGATAAAACAATCTTCAGCAGGTATTTATTCATGGTTACCATTAGGTTTTAAAGTGATGAAAAAAATAGAACAGATTGTTAGAGAGGAACAAAATAAAATTGGTGCTCAAGAAATACTGATGCCAACTATTCAGCCCAGTGATATTTGGAAAGAAAGTGGTCGTTACGATGATTATGGAGACGAAATGCTTCGAATTAAAGACAGACAAGGCAGGGAGATGCTTTATGGTCCAACCAACGAAGAATTAGTTACAGATATATTTAGATCAAGTATTAAATCTTATAAATCATTGCCTCAATTATTGTATCACATACAATGGAAATTTAGAGACGAGGTTAGACCAAGATTTGGGATTATGCGTGGTAGAGAATTTTATATGAAAGATGCATATTCATTTGATGTAAACGACGAAGATGCAGCTTTCTCTTATAATAAGTTTTTTTTTTCTTATTTAAAAACTTTTAAAAGATTGGAACTTTCAGCCATTCCAATGGCAGCTGATACAGGACCTATAGGTGGAAACCTTTCTCATGAATTTATTATTTTAGCAGATACAGGTGAAAGTAAAATTTTTATGGATAAAAGAGTTTTTGATTTAGATAGCGATGGCTCAGTAATGGACAGAAAATCTTTAGAGGATTTAAGAAAAAAATATGAACAATACTATTCTGTTGCTGATGAAAAATTTAATAAAGATGAGTTTGAAAAAAAAGTTTCTGAAGAAAATAGACTGATTACTAAAGGTATTGAAGTGGGACACATTTTTTATTTTGGTGATAAATATTCAAAAGCTTTAAATGCAGCTGTAGATCTTCCGGGTAGCAAAAAAGACTTTGTTAAGATGGGCTCTTATGGCATTGGTGTTTCAAGACTAGTAGGAGCTATTATCGAAGCTAAATATGATGATAAAGAAGAAATAATGAAATGGCCATTTTCTGTAGCACCATATGAACTAGCTATAATTCCAATGATTAATAAAAATGACACATCTGCTTTAGATAAGGCTACTAAACTTTTTAAACACTTTGAAAGCAACAATGTTGATACAATTATTGATGACATAGATGAAAATCTTTCATCTAAAATTAAGAAATTTAATTTAATTGGTGTTCCATATCAAATAATTTTAGGAAAAAAATCAGAAGGTGATTTATTAGAGTTTAAAGAGTTAGGAAAAGATCCTAAAAATTTAACCATAGAACAAATAACTAAAATTTTAACTGAACTTAAAGTAAAAAATTGATTTCTACATTAGAAAAAGAAATTACATTTAGATATCTAAAAACAAGAAAAAAAGATGGATTTTTAAATATCATCTCTATTTTTTCATTTATTGGAATAAGCTTAGGTGTTGCAGTGTTAATTATTGTCATGTCTGTTATGAATGGTTTTAGAACTGAGCTAGTTAATAAAATAGTCGGATTTAACGCACATGTTACTGTTAAACCTTATGAAAATTCAATTAATTTAAATAAACTTAATAACAGCAATTTAAAACTAATTTCAAAAGAGTTAATTTTTAGCAATTCTGGTGAGGCTATTGTTATTAGTAAAGATTATACAAAAGGACTAGTTTTAAGAGGCTACAGTAGTAAAAATTTTCCTAAACTTGATGTTGTTAAAAAAGGTAACTTAATAGGAGAACCAAAACAGTTATTAAAAAATTCTATATCTATAGGTAAAGAATTAAGTTTTAATTTAGGGCTTAACATAGGAGATAGAGTGTTAATTATGTCTCCAGTAGGTATTGAAACAATTATTGGAAGCTTACCTAAGCAAGAAACTTTTATTATAAGCTCAATCTTCGACAGCGGCTTAGCAGATTTTGATGTCAACATAGCATTCATAAATCTCAATACATTAGAAAATTTTTTTGATCTTGAGAAAGAAAAACGAAACTTAGAAATATATTTGAATAATCCAGCCAATATTGATGAAATAAAGATTCAGATTCAAAAAGTATTTGATAATGAATTTGTTTACACCTGGGCAGATATGAATAGCTCTTTATTTTCAGCCTTAAAAGTTGAAAGAAATGTAATGTTTATAATCTTATCTTTAATTATTATAGTAGCCGCTTTTAATATTATTTCAGGACTTACAATTTTAGTAAAAAATAAAACTAAAGATATAGCAATACTTAAATCTATTGGTGTCTTAAATAAATCTATTACAAAAATATTTTTTTTAGTTGGTGTTATTATTGGAACCAGCGCAACTTTCTTTGGTATTTTTTTGGGTGTGATGTTCTCTTTATATATTGAAAATTTAAGAGAATTTTTAAGTAATACTTTTAATATTAGTCTGTTTCCTGAGGATATTTATTTTTTGAGTACAATGCCTTCCGAGATCAATCCAGCATCAATTTTTATCATTTCGTTATGTTCAATTCTTATAACTATTATTGTTTCAATTTTTCCAGCAATTAAAGCATCAAAATTAGATCCTGTTAAAGGCTTAAAGTATGAATAATTCAATAACTATAAAAAAAATTTCTAAATCTTTTTCTAATAATAAAAAAGTAACTGTCTTAAATAAAATTGATTATTCATTTGCAAAAGGTAAAATTTATTCTCTTATGGGTCCATCGGGATCAGGAAAATCTACGCTACTAAATATTTTATCAATGATTGACAAACCTACAACTGGCTCATTGTCAATTGGCAATGACACAATAGATTTTAATGACAATGCTGATAATGACAAAATTAGATCTAAAAAAATTGGCATTATATATCAACAAAACAATTTACTTCCTGACTTCACAGCCCTAGAAAATGTTTATCTTGCTAGTCTAACCCAAGGTAACAATAAAAAGAGTTCAATTCAAAAAGCACGAAAAATCATCAAAGAAATGGGCCTTTCATCTCGAGAGCATCATTATCCATCCGAACTATCAGGTGGTGAAATGCAAAGAATTGCAATGGCTCGAGCGCTCATAAATGAACCTGAAATAATATTGGCAGACGAACCAACTGGCAGTCTTGATCATACGACGGCAAAAGAAGTTTTTAATGTTTTATATAATTTAAAAAGTAAGAACAGATTAATAATCTATGCAACTCATAATAGATTTTTTGCCAATATGGCTGATTGCAAATTAGAAATGATTGATGGTAATATAAAAACTGTCAATGCTAGAATTAAATAATCAATACTTTAATCATTTAAAGATTCATACACAATATTCAATTTGTGAAGGTGCAATTAAGATTGATAATTTAAAGGATTTTTGTAAAGAAAATAAAATACCCTGCCTAGGCCTTTCTGATACATCTAATTTGTGTGGTGCATTAGAATTTGCTGAAAATATTTCTAAAGTTGGAACGCAACCTATTATTGGTACACAAATCAATTTTAAATTTGAAGACACAACAGGATTACTGCCTCTAATTGCCCTTAATGAAAAAGGTTATAAGCGGATCATTGAACTTTCTTCTAGATCTTATCTTGAAAATGACGCTCTTTCTGATCCTCATTTGGATATTAAGGAACTTTTAAATAATACTGAAGGTGTATTGTTGCTCTCTGGAACTATCCAGGGTTTATTTGGGAAACTATTTCAAAAGGGTCGTTTAGAGGAGATAACAAAGATTTATAAAAGTTTATCATCAAAATTGTATGATAATTTTTATTTAGAAATTCAAAGGCATGGAGATCAAAATGAAATTGTCTTTGAAAAATTTAATCTGGATCAATCTTTTAAGATAAAAATACCAATTATTGCAACTAATGAAGTTTATTATTTAACATCAAATATGCATGAAGCACATGATGCCTTAACATGCATCGGTTCAAAGACTTATGTTAACGAAAAAAATAGAATTAAATACAGCGATCAACACTACTTTAAGTCTAACGAAGAAATGTCAGAATTATTTTCAGATCTTCCTGAAGCCTTAGAAAATAATTTTAACTTGCCATTCAAATGCAATTTTAGACCACAATTTTCTAAGCCTGTATTGCCAAATATTAGCTCTGAAAAAGGAGGTAGTGCAGATGAAATACTTAAAAAAGATTCATTAGATGGCTTGAAAGAAAAATTCCTAAAAGTTTTTAAGATCGATGTAAAAAATTTAGAGAATAATGATAAATTTATAAAATATAAAGACAGATTAGACCATGAATTAAAGATAATCATTGAAATGAAGTATCCTAGTTATTTTTTGATTGTCTCTGACTATATCAAATGGGCTAAGAGTAACGATATTCCAGTTGGACCTGGTAGGGGTTCAGGAGCTGGCTCTCTTGTTGCATGGTGCTTATCTATTACTGATGTTGATCCAATAAAATTTAATTTGATATTTGAAAGATTTTTAAATCCTGATCGTGTGTCAATGCCTGACTTTGATATAGATTTTTGTGAGGAAAAAAGAGATCTAGTTTTTAAATATTTAACAACGAAATATAAAGATAGCGTCGCTCACATAATAACTTTTGGTAAATTAAAGGCAAGAATGGTTATTAGAGATGTAGGTAGAGTTTTAGGTCTACCTTATGGTTTTGTTGATAGTATTTCAAAAATGATACCTTTTGATCCTTCAAGACCACAAAGTTTATCTGAATGCATTAATAGTGAGCCTCGACTTCAAAAATTAGTTAATGAAGATTCCCGTGTAAAAAAATTAACTGATCTTTCTTTAAAACTAGAAGGCTTGAATAGAAACGTAGCAACTCATGCTGCTGGTGTTGTGATTGCAGACAGAAAATTAACAGAAGTTGTTCCTTTATACAAAGATGTATCGGCTGATTTACTGTTACCATCCACACAATTTGACATGTATTCAGCAGAAAATGCAGGCTTAATCAAGTTTGATTTTTTAGGTTTAAAAACTTTAACTGTAATCAATAGAACTCAAAAGCTAATTAATAAAAATGTTAAAGATTTTAAAATTGAAGATATTAATTTTGAAGATAAGAAAGTTTTTGAACTATTATCATCTGGCCATACAGTTGGATTATTCCAGGTGGAGAGTGCTGGAATGCGTGAAGCATTATTGCAGATGAAACCTAATCATATTGAGGATATTATAGCTCTAGTTGCTCTTTATCGTCCGGGACCTATGAGCAACATACCTGTTTATAATGACTGTAAACATGGTAGGCAAACACCAGATTATTTGCATCCATTACTGGAGGATATTCTTAAACCTACTTATGGCGTAATTATTTATCAGGAGCAGGTAATGCAAATAGCCCAAAAATTGTCAGGATTTACTGCTGGAGAAGCTGATATTTTAAGAAGAGCAATGGGTAAAAAGAAAAGAGCAGAATTAGAAAAACAGAAACAAGGTTTTATTGCTGGTGCTCTTAAAAATGGAATTAACAAGGATATTGCTGCAAGTATCTTTTTAAAAATTGAACCATTTGCTGAATATGGTTTTAATAAAAGTCACGCGGCAGCTTATGCAATCATTTCTTATCAAACAGCATTTTTAAAAACATATTATCCCAAAGAGTTTTTTGCAGCATCAATGACAATGGATATGTCAAACCAAAATAAACTTAGTGAATTTCATGAAGAACTTAAGAGAATTAATATTAAAGTTATACGCCCAGATATAAACAGATGTTTTGCTGATTTTCAGTTTGATGAAGAAAATTTCTATTATGCCTTGGGTGGAATTAAAAGCGTAGGACTTGAAGCAATTTCAAATGTTGTTAAAGAAAGAAAAGAAAATGGCAAATTTAAATCAATCAACGAATTTCTAAATAGAGTTAATCCTAAAGATATTAATAAACTACAGTTAGAAGGTTTAGTCAAAGCAGGAGCTTTTGATAATATAGATGGCAATAGACAGGCATTATTTAATTCAATTCCTAATTTTATCTTAAAAACAAAAAATATCTTTGAAAATAAAGCAGCAAATCAAATTGATCTATTTGAATCTGATGAAGAGCAGGACAATGAAATAGTACTTAATATTGAGGATTGGAACTTTGAAGATAGACTGTCAAGAGAATTTGAAGCTGTAGGTTTTTTTATATCCGATCACCCCTTAAACCAATTTAAAGAAATTTTTGATGATTATAAAATAGTTGATTATGTAAAGTTTAATTTGAATGATGATATAAAAGATGCAAATATTGCTGCAACACTTTTAAAAATCACAGAAAGAAAAACTGCTAGAGGAAATTCTTATGGTGTTATCAAGTTTACAGATTTAACTAGCGTTTTTGAACTTTTTATTTTTTCTGACATATTAGAACTTAATAGAGACGCTCTTATTGAGGGTAGCTCATTAATTATAACCTTAATTAAAACAATTTCTAATGATGAAAAAAAATCCAAAAGAATAAATGTTCAAAAAATAGCCTCTCTAAAAGATCTTTTTAATAAACCTGTTAATGAAATTATATTCAATCTTAAGTCTGTTAAAGACATTGATAAAATATCTGATTTAGTTAGTGAAGAGGGGACAACGGAAGTAAAAATTAATATTAATGATGAATCTGGTAATATTAACTTCAAACTTAAAAATAAAAGACTTATTGATAGAAAAGCTATAAATATCTTAAGAAACAATGATATTTCGACGATTATTCACTAAAAAAGACTTGTTTGTTTTACAAATAATTTGTAAATAACTCTTAAATTAAATTAACACGCACACAGTTTGTGGTTTTATACCTCCGGTCCTTAAATGGAAATTACTGTGGTGGCTTAACCGGGAATAAATATGAAAATACCAAGTCTAACTATTCAACAATTATTAGAAGCAGGCGTTCACTTAGGTCATAAGACTTTAAGATGGAACCCAAAGATGAAAAAATATATCTTTGGTAAAAGAGATTCAATTCACATTATTGATTTAACGCAAACATTAGAATTAACAAATGTAGCTTTAGAAAAAGTCTACGATGTTGTTGCTAATAATGGCAAAATTCTTTTTGTATCAACTAAAAAACAAGCATCTGAAGCTATTGCAGAAGTTGCAAAAGAAACTGGACAATATTTTGTAAATTACAGATGGTTAGGTGGAATGTTAACTAACTGGGGAACAATTTCTGGATCAATTAAAAAGATGAAGAAATATGAAGCTGACCTTGTAGCTGAAAATAGAGGCTTTACAAAAAAAGAGTTATTAAAAATGAGTGTTAAAAAAGATAAATTAGAAAGAGCTTTAGGTGGAATTGCTGAAATGAAAAAAATTCCAGATTTAGTTTTTATTATTGATACAAACTATGAATCTTTAGCTATCGCGGAAGCAACTAAGTTGGGAATTCCAATCTGTGCTATATTGGATAGTAATTCGAACCCAGACGGTGTTGATTTTCCAATTCCTGGTAATGATGATGCTAGAAGAGCAATTGATCTTTATTGTAATCTAATAAAAGAAACTATTGAAAATGCAAAAAAAGCAACACCATCTAAAAGTGAAGAGAAACTTAAAGTTGAAGATATGAAAGAAAAAGAAAAATCTACTAAAACTGTTCAAGAATTAGATAGAGAAAAATTAGATGCTAAATTCTCAAAAAAAGAAAAGGAAAAGTTGAATTAATATGAGTGATATAGAAAAAGTAAAACAACTTAGAGAAGCAACAGGTGCTGGTTTTAAAGATTGCAATATAGCTGTTAAAGAATCGGGTGGAGACTTAGATAAAGCAGTGGAAATTTTAAGAGTTAAAGGAATTTCTAAAGCTTCAAAAAAAATGTCTAGAGATGCTAAAGAAGGAGTTATAGCAACCTCTGGAGACGAAAATAAAATATCGTTAATAGAGTTAAATTGTGAGACAGATTTTGTTGCTAAAAATGATGATTTTGTCTCATTTGCAAAAGAACTGAGTGAATTAAATAATCAAAACAATTCAGACTTAAATAAATTAAATAAATCTAATATGCTAAATGGCCAAACGGTTGAAGACAACCTAGTTTCATTAATAGCAAAAATGGGTGAAAAAATAACAGTCGGCAAACTTAAAACGTTTAACCAAAAAGGCACTAAAAATTTTAACTATTTACACACTGTAGTTAAGGATAATTTATCTAAATTATCGGTTTTGGTATCTCTTGAAACTTCCGATGATAGTGATGCTGTTAAAAATTTTGGAAGACAGCTTTCAATGCATGTAGCTGCATCTAATCCACTAGCATTGAGTTCAGATTTAATTGATGCAAATGTACTTCAAAAAGAACAAGATCTTGTAACGGAAGAATTGAAAAATTCTGGAAAACCAGATGATATTGCGCAAAAAATTAGCCTAGGTAAAATGAATAAATTTAAAGAGGATAATGCACTTCTTACTCAAGCATGGGTTATGGAACCTAAAAAAAGAGTGCAAGATGTAATAAAAGATCTTAATATCACTAACTTAAATATTAAAGATTTCTATAGAATAAAAATTGGCGAATAGATGTTTGATGATAAAATGTACAACCAGAAGATGGATAAAACCATTGAGGTTTTTACAAAAGAATTAACATCATTAAGAACTGGTAGAGCAAATGCAGCAATGCTTGATCTTGTTAAGGTCGATGTTTATGGACAAGCGATGCCATTAAATCAAGTTTCTAGCATAACAACTCCAGATGCGCGTACTATCAACATTCAAGTTTGGGACCTTAATAACGTTCCATTGGTTGATTCTGCCATAAAAAAATCTGAGCTTGGTTTAAACCCTCAAATAGATGGGCAATTGATTAGACTGCCTGTTCCAGATTTAAATGAAGAGAGAAGGTCTGAAATTAAAAAAGTAATTAAATCCATCGGCGAAAAGTGCAAAGTTTCAATTAGAAATATAAGACGTGAAGCTAATGATGATTTAAAAAATTTAGTTAAAAATAAGAAAATCAGTGAGGATGATGAAAAAAAAAATGAAAAAATTATACAAACATTTACAGATGAGCATATTAAAATTATAGATCAAAAAGTTGAAGCTAAAGAAAAAGAAATAATGACCATATGAACCCAGTTAAACATGTTGCCATCATTATGGATGGAAACGGGAGATGGGGCATTAAGCACAAAGGATCTAGAAACGCTGGACATAGAGCTGGGTTAAATACAGTAGAGATGGTAATTAATGAATGTTTTAAAAACAATATTAAATACATAACACTTTACACTTTTTCTACTGAAAATTGGAAAAGACCTAAAAAAGAAATTAACTTCTTATTCAATTTACTAGAAACTTTCCTAGTAAAAAAAATTCATAATTTAATTGAAAAAAAAATAAAATTAAGATTTATCGGCACTATAAAAACATTACCTGCAAAATTAAAAAAACTGTTAAAAGAATCTGAGTTAAAAACAAGAGATGGCAATGAATTGCAAGTTAATATTGCACTAAACTATGGATCAAAAAATGAAATTATAAACGCTATTAAATTGACTGTTAAAAATCAAATAAATATAACTAAAAAAAATATTGAAAAAAACCTTTATACCAACCAAATTCCAGACCCAGACATATTAATTAGAACTGGTAATACAAATAGACTAAGCAATTTTTTATTATGGCAACTAGCATATACAGAAATATTCTTTGAAAAAAAACTTTGGCCAGACTTCAAAAACCATGATTTTAAAAAAATTTTAAAAAAATTTAAAAGTTTAAAAAGAAATTTTGGTTCTATTTAATATGATATCTGAGTTTAAAAAAAGAATAATTACATCTATATTTTTAACAGTATTACTTTTTTTAATGTATCTTTATTCATTTATACTTATTATATCTTTAATAATCATCACAACGATTGTGTGGATTGAATTTTACGCTTTAATATCAAAAATATTTAAAAGTAGCAGTTTTAAGGATAAATTTTTAAGAGTTGCGTTAAAAGCTATATCACTTTTGTATTTATCAATAATGACTTTTTTTATAATTGTAAATCAAAATTCAGATAATAATATTTTTATTTTATATTCGCTGTTAGTAGCTATAGTATCAGATATCGGTGGTTTTGTTTTTGGCAAAACTTTTAAAGGTAAAAAACTTACAAAAATAAGCCCAAAAAAGACTATTTCAGGTGCAATAGGGTCATTTATATTTTCCGTAATGTTGATACCTCTTTTTATTAATGATTTATATGAAGGTAATACTTTCTTTTTATTTTTTGCTACATTAGTCATATCCCTTACATCTCAAATGGGTGACTTATTTATCTCTTTAATAAAAAGAAAAGCAAAAGTTAAGGATACAAGTGATTTATTACCTGGTCACGGTGGATTTTTAGATAGGATAGATGGAATTATTTTTGCAATACCTGCTGGAATTATTTTATTTAATATTAATTAAAATGAAAAAAAAAGTTGTTATTTTAGGTTCCACAGGATCAATCGGAAAGTCTTTATTTAGTATATTAAAAAATGATAAAGATAATTTTGAAATTTATTTGCTTACTGCTAACTCAAATTATAAAGAGCTTTTAAAACAAGTTAAAATTTTCAAAGTTAAAAATATAATTATTACAAATAAACTTGCATTTATTAAAATTCAAAAAATTTTGATAAATGAAAAAATAAATATTTATAACGATTTTAATTCAATCAATAAAATCTTCCAAAAAAAAGAAATCGACTACGTTATGAGTGCGATTTCAGGATTTAATGGATTAAAACCAACTTTATCTATAATTAAATTTTGTAAAAAAATTGCAATAGCAAACAAAGAGTCAATTATATGTGGATGGTCATTAATTAAAAAAAGTCTTAAATATAACAAAACACAATTTATACCAGTAGACTCTGAACATTTTTCAATTTGGTCTTTATTGGAAAATTTAAAAAATAATAGTATTGAAAAAGTCTATATCACAGCTTCAGGAGGCCCATTCAGAAAATATCCATTAAGCAAATTTAAATCAATAACACCAACCATGGCCCTTAAGCATCCAAATTGGTCTATGGGAAAAAAAATATCAATTGACTCAGCAACCATGATGAATAAAGTTTTTGAAATTATCGAAGCAAAAAAAATTTTCAATTTAAGTTATAATCAACTAGAAATTATTGTTCATCCTCATTCATATCTTCATGCAATAATTAAATTTAATAATGGTCTTACTAAGCTTTTGATTCATGACACAAATATGAAAATACCAATTTTTAATTCTTTATACTCAGATTCATACAAAAAGATTAAATCTGAAAAATTAAGTTTAAAAAAATTAAATAATCTTAATCTTGAAAAAATTGATAAAAAAAGATTCCCACTTGTTGAATTTTTAGATAAATTAAAAAATAACAACTCTTTATTTGAAACAGTTATTGTTGCAGCTAACGATTGTTTGGTTAAACTATTCTTAGAAAAAAAAATAAAATTTACAGATATATCTAGAATTTTATTAAAAACTCTCAATATGACTGAATTTAAGAAATATAAAAAAATAGCACCTAAGAATATCAATCAAATTACAAAATTATCAAATTATGTAAGTTTAAAAATTAACAACATGAGTGTATAACATCAGCATGCTAAGTTTTATTTTAAAATTATCTTTAGTGCTGTTTTTCCTCATCACTCCCTTGCATTCTAAGAATTATAATGAGATTATTATTAATGGCAATTCTAGAATATCGGATGAAACTATAAAGGTTTTTTCAGCTATTCCAGATAACAAAATTTTGAATGAAGATTCAATTAATTTAATTTTAAAAAATTTATATAATACGGGTTTTTTTAAAGATGTTTCTATCAAAATAATAAATAATCAACTTCTAATCAAAGTAGAGGAGAACCCAATTATACAAAGTGTTTTTATTGAGGGTATAAAATCTAAAACAATAAAAAAATCTATAATTGATATTTTGAATTTAAAGGATAGGTCGTCGTTCAATATAGCCCTTCTTAAAAATGACGAAACTGGAATAATCAATTTACTTAAAGATAGAGGTTATTATTTTTCAGTTATAACAACAAAGATTGAAAACCTTGGTAACAATAAAGTTAATTTGATACATGATATTGATATTGGAAACAAAGCTAAAATTTCAAAAATCTCTTTTATAGGTGACAAAAAGATAAAAGATAACAAGCTTAGAAATGTAATCTTGAGTGAAGAATATAAATTTTGGAAATTTATTTCAGGTAAAAAATTTTTAAATGAACAACTAATTAATTTTGATAAAAAACTATTAAGAAACTTTTATCAAAATCGTGGATTTTATAAGGTAAAAATTGAATCATCATATGCAAATTATCTTGGTAATAATGAATTTGAGCTTATTTATAATATTACATCTAATAAAAAATATTTTTTTAACGATATTAAAATTATTTTACCAAATGATTACGATGAAGCTAATTTTATTAATTTAAATAAAATTTTTACTAAGTTAAAAGGAAAAAAATATTCTTTAAATTCTATAGATAGAATTCTAAATGAAATTGATAAGATTGTATTAAATGAACAATATGAATTTTTAAACTCAACTGTTAATGAGGAATTTACTGATAATTTAATCAATTTAACTTTCAATATTGTAGAAGCGGAAAAATTTTACGTAGAGAGAATTAATATTTTCGGAAACAATGTTACTCAAGAAGAGGTAATTAGAAATGCGTTAAATGTAGATGAGGGTGACTCATTCAGTGATTTATTACACAAAAAATCAATTAATAACATAAGATCATTAAACTTTTTTAAAGATGTTAAAACCGAAATTGTTGAAGGGACAAATAATAACCAAAAAATAATTAACATTATTGTTGAAGAAAAGCCAACAGGTGAAATTAGTGCTGGTGCTGGGGTTGGAACTTCTGGTGGTACATTAGCTTTTAGTGCAAAAGAAAATAATTTTTTAGGTAGGGGTATTAAATTTTCTTCAAATCTAACATTAAGCAAAGATTCTGTTAAAGGTTTATTTTCCTTAAATAATCCAAATTATAGAGGTTCAAATCGTTCATTAAGATTAAGTGCTCAAAGTATTGTCACAGATCGGCTTATAGCCTCTGGTTATAAATCAAGCAAAACTGGTTTTACTATAGGCAGTGGTTTTGAATATTACGATGATTTCTATCTGACTAGTGGCGTATCTTCGTTTATTGAAAACTTAAAAACAGATAGCACAGCATCGGCTAGTATGACTAGACAAAAAGGATCATATTTTGATACCTTTTTTAATTTCACCTTAGATTATGATAAGAGAAATCAAAAATATAAAACTACAGATGGTTTTAGAAGCAGATTTACTCAAAACTTACCCTTAATAAGCGAAAATTATTCACTAACAAATACTTATGATTATAAAATTTTTAATACTTGGTTTAATGAGAACGTAGCATCAATAAGCTTTTATGCCTCCGCAACAGAATCACTTACAAATAAAGATGTCAAACTTTCTGACAGATTGTCTTTACCTTCAAATAGACTAAGAGGATTTGAGTCAGGAAAAGTTGGACCAAAGGATGGAGAGGATTATGTAGGAGGAAACTATGCTGCTGCTATAAATATTGCAACATCACTCCCTCAAATATTACCAAGCTTACAAAATACAGAATTTTCTATATTCTTTGATGCAGCTAATGTGTGGGGTGTTGACTACGATTCTAGTGTAGATGACGGAAGTGCAATAAGATCCTCTATTGGAATGGGCGTTGATTTATTTACCCCCATAGGTCCACTTAACTTTTCTTTTACAGAGGTAATCAGTAAAGATGATAACGATATTACTGAATCGTTTAGATTTAACCTTGGTACTACTTTTTAATGAAAAAATATTTTTTATTTATTCCGTTTATATTTTTATTATTTCCGAATATTTTAATAGCTAATACAAACATTGTTTTTATTGATATGGATAAAATCATGTCTACATCTATCGCAGGTAAATCAATTTTGAATCAATTAAATGACATAAATGAAAAAAGACTAAAAGATTTAGAAAAAATTGCAAAAGATCTAAAGAATAAAGAGAAAAAACTTATTACTCAAAAAAATATTTTAGCAGCATCAGAATATGAAAAAAACATCACTTCTTTAAAATCTCAAATTAATAAATATTCAATAAAAAAAAAAAGATATTGATGAATTAAAAGAATTAAAAAGAAAGAACACTAGTAGATTTATTTTAGAGATTAATACAATTCTCTTAAAATATTCTGAGGAAAATAAAATTTCATTAATTTTACATAAAAAAAATATTGTTCTTGGAAAATCTGATCTGGATATTAGCGAAGATGTTGTTAAACTTATCAATATAAAAATTAAAGAATTTAAGGTTAAATGACAAAAGAATTTTTAGATAAATCTCAAATACAAAACCTGTTACCACATAGAGAGCCAATGTTGCTTATTGATGAGCTACATAATATTAAAAAGTTGCTTTCTGCTACTGCCATAGTTTATGTTAAAACTGATAGTTTTTTTGTTCAAGGCCACTTTCCCGATAATCCTGTGATGCCTGGTGTATTGATTGTTGAAGCATTTGGTCAAGCAGCAGCAGCATTAACCGCTCATGGTCTTGATAAAGAAACTTATGCTAATAAACTGGTCTTTTTAATGGGCATTGAGAAGGCTAGATTTAGAAACCCTGTTATTCCAGACTGTAAACTTGAATTGAACATCGAAGCTGTGAGATCTCACGGTAGAGTGTGGAAATATAAAGGCGAAGCTCTTGTTGATGGCAAACGTATGGCAGATGCACTTTGGTCTGCAACTATTGTAGATAAGAAATAATTAGCAACAATTCTTGATAATCATTTAATTTAGATTTTGATAAAAAGCTAGATTAATGAACAATCCTTTTTTCAAAAAAAATGGTCCATTCAACATAGCCAATGTTTTAAAATTGAGCAATATTAATAATTTAGAAAATTATTCTGAAACTATAGTAAATGATATTAAGGATTTAGTTACAGCAGAAAAAAATAATATTACATTTTTTCATTCAAAAAAATATGAAAATTTAGCATCAAAAACTAATGCTCAATTTTGTATTACTACGAGAAAATTATCACAATTTCTTCCCAAAAATTGTAATCCAATAGTTGTTGATAATGTATTGCTAGCTACAGCTAATATTACTAAAATTTTTTATCCGGATGCTGTCAATGATGATTTTGATGATACTGTAGAAAGTGCAGAAAAAATTAGCTTTATAAATAAAATTAAATATGGAAAAAATATCTTAATTGGTAGAGATGTGCAAATTGGAAGTAATTGCTCGATTGGTCATAATTCTATTATTGAAAATAATGTAATTATTGGAGATAATTGCTCGATTGGCTCTAATGTTATTTTAAGAAAAACTATAATTAAAAATAATGTTAACATTTTAGATGGCTGTGTCATTGGCAAAAAAGGCTTTGGGTTTTATCCTGATAAAAAAAAAAATAATAGATATCCGCATATTGGGATTGTTATCATCGAAAATAATTGTGAAATTGGTTGTGGATGCACCATAGATAGAGGGTCGTTATCAAATACAATTATTGGAAAAAATACATATTTGGACAATCAAGTTCATATAGCCCACAACAATAAAATTGGTAATAATTGTATTGTGGCAGGACAAGTTGGTTTTGCTGGCAGTTCAACGCTAGGAAACAATGTGATTATAGGTGGACAAACTGGAATTGCTGGACATTTATCCATTGGTAATAACGTTCAAATAGGAGGTGGCAGCGGAGTAATAAAAAATATTTCAGATAATTCGAAAGTAATGGGATATCCTGCAAAAAGCTTAAAAAATTTTATTAAGGATAATAAGTGATTCACAAAACAGCAATTATAGATAATAAAGCAATTATAGGCAAAAATGTTGAAATTGGAGCATACTCTATGGTAGGTCCAAATGTTCAAATTAATGAAAATACAACAATACATTCCCATGTTAGTATTTCTGGAAATACAATTATTGGAAAAAATAATAAAATTTATCCTTTTTCATCTATAGGAAATGATCCTCAGGATTTAAAGTTCAATGGGGAAGAAACAAAACTTGTAATTGGTGATAATAATAAGATTAGAGAATATGTAAGCATAAACCCTGGAACAAAAGGAGGAAGGCGTGAAACCACTATAGGAAATAATTGTTTATTAATGGTTTCTTCACATGTAGCGCATGACTGTGTCTTAGAAAATAATATTGTTTTAGCAAATAACGTAGCAATTGCGGGGCATGCGCAAATTGCTAATGACGTTATTATAGGTGGAAATTCAGCAGTGCAACAATTTACTAGAATAGGCAAAATGGCTATGATTGGTGGAATGACTGGTGTTGAGAAAGATGTTATTCCATATTCTCTGTCTGCCGGTAATAGAAATCAACTTTTGGGTTTAAATTTAGTTGGTTTAAGAAGAAAAAAAATATCCAATAAAGTTATTTTACTATTATCAGAAGCTTATAAAGAGATTTTTAAAACACAACAATTAACTGAAAATCTAAATAACTTAAATAGTGCTTACAAAGATAACTCGCTAATTAACGATATAATAGAATTTATAAATAAAGAAAAAAAACGACCTATTTGTACTCCATTATTAAAAAATGAAAATAATTGATAATTTTATTGATCCTAATGCCTTTATTGTTTTGGCAAAAGTAATCTTAGAGGCAAAATTTCCATGGTATTTTGTTAATGGAAAATCGGAACTCCATGATGGAGATTTTCAATTTACACATTTATTTGTAGATGATGGTGGTAAAATTGTTTCAAAATATTTTAAAATTTTGATGCCAATTATAAGAAAAATAAATCCTGAAAAGATTTACAGAATAAAAGCAAACCTAACAACAAAAAAAGATTCTAATAAAAAATCTCTCATGCATACAGACACAAATATAGAAAATATTAAGACAGCAGTATTTTATTGTAATACAAATAATGGTTCTACACTTTTCCAAAATGGAAAAAAAATTTCTGCTATAGCTAACAGAATAGTTATTTTTGACGGACATCAAAAACATTGTGGTGTTGATTGTACAGATGAAAGTATTAGAACTGTTATAAATATAAATTATTTTGAAAAAAAATGATAGGCCTCTTTCTTGGCACTACAGATTTCCCAAAATTAATAATTAATAATTTAACAAAAAAAAATATAAAATATTTTATCATCGACTTAACAAATAATAATAGATTTATAAAGAATAATAATTCATATCACATAAGTATAGGCCAATTTGGAAAAATCCTTAATTTGATAAAAGAAAAAAAATGCAACAAAGTTTTATTTGCAGGAAAAATAGATAAACCTAGGTTATCAACATTAAAATTAGATTTTAAAGGCTTGTTTTATATGTCTAGAATTATTGCCGCATTTAAACTTGGTGATGCAGCTATATTAAGAGAACTCATCAAGATATTAGCTGAGCATAAAATTAAAGTTATAAGATCGAATTTTTTTAATCCAGAGCTAACTTTAAAAAGAAGTGATCTCACAATACTTAAGCCTAATAATAATGACCTAATACAAATTAAAAAAGGAATAATGCTGCTTAATAAACTTAATGCTCATAATCATGTTCAGGGATTAATTGTTAGCAATAATAATGTAGTCGCAAAAGAATCTGCAAAAGGGACAAAAAAAATGTTGTTATCATTTAAAAAATTAAAAAATTCAGAAGCAATATTAATTAAATTTCCTAAAAAAAAACAAGACCTTAGAGTTGACTTACCAACTATTGGTATCGATACACTCAAAGATTGTAGTAAAGCAGATATAAAAGGTATTGTTTTGAAATCTAAACAAAATATTTTTTTAGATAGAAAAAAGTGCATTAATTTTGCAAATAAAAATAAAATTTTTATAACTATTAAATGAAAAAAATTTTTATAATAACCGGTGAACCCTCAGGAGATAAACTTGCTTCATCAGTTATAACGAAATTAAAAAAGGACAACCCTGACATTCAATACTTATGTGTTGGTGGAATCCATCTTAGTAAACTAGGTATAAAATCAATTTTTGACCTTAAAGAGATTACCTATATTGGCTTCACAAGTGTTTTACTTAATATTTTTAAGATTAGGAATAGAATTAATACTACAGTTGATCAGATTATTAAATTTAACCCCGATATATTATTTAGTGTTGATAGCCCCGATTTTACACTTAGGGTTGCTGAGCGAGTTAAGAAAATTAATAATAAAGTTATAACAGTTCATTATGTGGCACCACAAGTATGGATATGGCGTGAAGGTAGAGTAAAAAAATTTAAAAAATTTATTGATCATATTCTCTTATTGTTTAATTTTGAAAAAAAATATTTTGATAAAGAAAATATTCCTAATACTTTTGTTGGACATCCTTTACTTGAGCAGAATAAAAAATCTATGATTGATATATCATCTTTTAATGCGAGTGATAAAAAAATTATATCTATTTTTGCTGGAAGCAGGACTTCAGAAATAAATATCCTTCTACCAATTTTGTGTGACTTTATTGATATGATGAATAAAAAGTTTAATGATTATAGTTTTGTTTTTCATGCCACAACTGAAAATAAAAATTTAATTATTAATTATTTACAAAAAATTAGTTTAAAAAATACTCAAGTAATTTCTGACGAAAAAATTAAATTTGAAATATTATCAAATTCAATTTTTGCTGTATCAAAATCGGGCACTGTATCATTAGAAATTTGTAATTTAGAAATTCCATCAATCATTATTTATAAGATTAATATGATTAATTACTTAATTATGAAATCATTAGTTAAAGTAAAATTTGCCAATATAATAAATATAATTAATGGAAAGGAAGTTATTCCAGAACTATTACAAAACGAATGTAGTGCAAATGAAATTTATAATTCTGTAGTTTATTTATTAAAAAATCCAGATATTATGGAAAAACAAATAAAAATTTGTAGGAAAACTATTGATGAGATTAAATCTAAAACATCATCTAGCAGCGAAGCGTCTTTAATATTAGCTAAGTATCTTATTTCCTAATCGTTTAATTACTTCTGCTTTTCCTAAAGATATTATTATATCATAAATACCTGGTCCAAATTTTGTACCCGTTAACCCTATTCTTAGTGGTTGGCCAACACTCTTAAAGTTGGTTTCGTGTGATTTAATTAGATGATTAATAATAGGCTCAATATTTTCTTTATTAAAATTTTCCAATTCTTTTGCCATAATCACAAAATCTCCCAATATTTTTTTCGATTTATCATCAATAAGTTTTAAATCTTCTTGGTCAAAACTAACATCATCAAATATAATATACTTTGAGTTATTATATATATCCTCCAAGGTTTTGGCTTTATTTTTTAAAAAAGCTAACGATGTTTTAACTTTATTTTCTTTTTCGTCTGAAATCTTTTCTTTATAAAGTTCACAATATTGCGCAAGTTGATCGTACAGTTCATTTTCACTAATATTCTTAATGTAATGCTCATTTATTGATAATATACGGCTAATATCTAATTTTGAAGGTGATTTGCCAACTCCCTCAAGATTAAAATGTTTAATACTTTCATCTAAAGTAAATATCTCTTTGTCCTTATATGACCAACCCAGTCTTAATAAATAGTTTCTTAAAGCATTTGGCATTATTCCAATTTTAGAATAGTCATCAAGTGTTGAGGCATTGTCTCTTTTAGACAATTTCTTACCTGCTAACGTGTGAATTAAAGGTATGTGAGCAAAAGATGGTAGTTCCCATTTCATTGAAAGATATATTTGCATCTGTTTAAAGGTGTTTATTTTATGGTCATCACCTCTAATAATATGTGTCATGTTCATTTGATGATCATCAACAGTAGCTGATAAATTATATGTTGGAGTCCCATCATTCCTTAGAATAATAAAATCTTCTATAGTATTATTGTCTATTTCAACATCTCCTTGTACCAAGTCTTTTAGTATAGAAGAACCCTCAATTTTACTTTTAAATCTTACAACTGGTTTAATATCTTTTGGAGCATCACTTTCACTGAATTCTCTACATTTTCTATTGTAGGTATAAGG
Source organism: Candidatus Pelagibacter sp. Uisw_090 (assembly GCF_047717845.1). GTDB lineage: Bacteria > Pseudomonadota > Alphaproteobacteria > Pelagibacterales > Pelagibacteraceae > Pelagibacter. The sequence continues at coordinate 709,902 of NZ_CP159810.1, read as the reverse complement.
AAATTTTTTTTGTCTAGCTCTTTTCTTCTGTTCTTCTATTTCTTCTGTAGAACAGTAACATTTATAAGCATGACCATTTTTAAGCAATTCATTAGCAACGTTAATATGATCGCTTATTTTAGTTGATTGAATATACGGTTCTCCATCATGCTCTATACCAATCCATTTTAAAGATTTTATAATTTGATTTTTATACTCATCTTTAGATCTCTCTTTATCTGTGTCCTCGATTCTTAAATGAAAGGTTCCTTTTTTATTTTTTGAATACAACCAACAAAATAAAGCAGTTCTCACACCACCAATATGAAGGGCTCCTGTAGGGGAAGGAGCAAATCTTGTTGCAACATTAGACATGTGTGATTTTTAGACTATTTTCTTAGAAGTTTCTATATAAAGATACTAGAACGCCTTGGACTTTTACTCTGTCAGGGCCAAATATTTTAGTTTCATAGTTTCTATTTGCACTTTCAAGGGCAACAGTTTTTCCTTTTCTTCTAATTCTTTTTAGCATTGCTTCGTGCTCGTCAATTAAAGCCACAACAATTTTACCATTGTCAGCAGTGTCAGATCTTTTAATAATAACCGTATCACCTTCATTGATACCAGCTTCTATCATTGAATCACCCTGAACTTTAAGTCCAAAATATTGGCCATTTTTTTCGAGGTTACTTGGAAGAGGTATCCTTGAAACCTCATTTTGTATTGCTTCAACTGGAGTTCCTGCTGCGATACTACCCAAAACAGGTATTTCAATTTCATTAATATTGGTATTTTCCGTATCTAAACCACCTTTAATAACACTTGGTGAAAAACTATTATAAATATCGTTAGCAGAAGCTGTTTCAGGAAGTTTTATCACCTCTAAAGCTCTTGCTTTATGCGGAAGCCTCCTAATAAAACCCCTTTCTTCTAAAGCACTTATTAATCTATGAATCCCTGATTTTGATTTTAAATTTAGTGAATCTTTCATTTCCTCGTAAGAAGGTGAAACACCAGAAGCTCTTAATTTCTTGTTTATAAATAAAAGCAAGTTTTTTTGTTTTTTAGTTAGCATAAGAACAAATAAAGTACAAAATATGTTCTACAAGTGTTCTTCTATTATAACAATAGCTAAAAAGTGTTTAAAATAAGGGTTTATTTTGCTAAAGAACTGAAAAAATTGAATTATTATTTAAGTTTTTTAAAAGTGATTCACCAATTAAAAAAGTTTTAATATTCGTTCCATTTTTTAACTCAAGAAGTTCTTCTTTTGTTTTAATTCCACTCTCCGAAATTAGGGGACCTGAGTGATTAATTAAAATATCATGAATATCATAAGTTGTATTTATATCTGTTTTTAAAGTTTTAAGATTTCTATTGTTAATGCCAATCAAAGCTTCTTTAAAGTTAAGAGCTTTTTTTGCTTCTTGAACTGTATGAACTTCAACAATTATAGACATATCAAATTTTAAAGCTTCTTCGTATAATTCAAAAGCAAGTTCGTCAGAAACTCCAGCTAATATAATTAATATAGCATCTGCTCCATAACTTTTTGCAAGAGGTACTTGAAATTTATCTATAAAAAAATCTTTACAAAGAACAGGAAGATTTATTTTTTCTTTAACTTTACTCACATGAATTAAATTTCCTAGAAAGAAATCTTCTTCAGTTAAAATTGATAAACAGGTTACTTTTTTTTTGTAATAAATCTCTGCAATTTCTACAGGATTGTATTCCTTGATAATGATGCCCGCAGATGGGCTGGCTTTTTTAATTTCAGCAATTATTGAAATTTTTCTATCATTAATATTATTTTGAATTTTTTCTTTAAAATTAATAAATGATCTATTTTCATCAATTTTTTCAATTAATAACTTTAAAGAAATAGATTTTTTAAATAAATCAATTTTTTTAATTTTTTGTTTAATTATCTTATCTAAGGTGTTTTCAGGCATTTTGTATTCTTTTTAAGTTATCATATGTTATCCCTGATAAGATATGTTTTCTAGAATCTTCATACGCATTAATAAATGAAGAATGTTTTTCTGTAACAATTAGTGCTGCTGCAGCATTTAAGCAAACAGCCTTAGAAAAATCACTATCTTTTCCCTTAAAAATATCAATCATTTTACTTGCATTAAATTCAGCATCATCTCCTAATAAATTTTTAAATTTATTTGCTCCTATCTTTAATTCATTAGGGTCGATTATAATTTCTGAAATTTCACCATTTTTTAATTGTACTACATTTGTTTTTGCATAAGGCGATACTTCATCTAAACCATCTTCACTATTCACAATCCAAGCAAATTTTATATCTAAGTTTTTTAAAGCTTCAGCAAAAATTTTGAGTAACTTTTTATCATAAACACCAACAACTTGCCTCTCAACAAGTGCAGGGCTACTCAAAGGTCCAATCATATTAAATATTGTTCTTTTACCTATTTTCTTTCTTGTTGGTCCAACAAATCTCATTGCCCTGTGATAGTTTGGAGCAAACATAAAACCAAAGTTATTTTTATTTATTTGCTCTTCAATATCCTTTGGTTCTAAATCAATTTTAATATTTAAAGCTTCTAAAACATCGCCAGATCCGCATTTTGAAGAAACAGCTTTATTCCCGTGTTTTGCAACCTTAATTCCCATACTAGATAATAATAAGGCTGAAGCTGTTGATATATTTAGTGTGTTCATTCCGTCACCACCAGTGCCGCATGTATCAACACAATCTTTAGCGTTAACTCTTTTAGATCTATCTCTTAAAACATAAACACCACCAGCTATTTCATCTGAGACCTCACCTTTTGCAGAAAGTAGAGTTAAAAAATCATATATTTCATCATCTGAAGCTCTACCCTGCATTAATATTTCAAAAGCAGCTTTACTTTCATCAAAAGATAAATCTTGTTTATTTTTTAACTTTTCTAGAAACTTTTTCATTAGTTTTTATAATTGATAAAATTTTTTAATATTTTGATGCCAATAATAGTTTTTATACTTTCGGGGTGAAATTGAACACCATGAATATTGTATTTCTTGTGTTTTACACCCATTATAATTCCATCTACAGTTTGAGCAGTAATTTCAAGGTCTTTAGAGAGTGTTTTTATATCAATAATTAAGCTGTGATATCTTGTAGCCTCAAATTTAGCTGGAAGGTTTTTTAATATACCAATCTTATTGGATCTAATTATACTAGTTTTTCCATGCATTAGTTTTTTAGCTTGAATTATTTTTGAACCAAATACCTGTCCAATAATTTGATGCCCCAAACAAACTCCGAGTATTGGTATTTTTTTATATAATGATTTAACTATTTTAATACAATTTCCAGATTGATTTGGATTACCAGGACCAGGAGATATAACAATTTTATCATATTTGTTTTTAATTATTTGTTTATCAGTAATTTTGTCATTTCTAATAACATCAACTTTAACTTTCAGTGATGACAGATAATGGTACAGATTAAATGTAAAACTATCATAATTATCTATTAATAAAATTTTCATTATCTTAAAGCATTCATTAAAGCTTTTGCTTTATTTACAGTTTCTTCATATTCTTTAATGGGATTGCTATCAGCAACAATGCCTGCACCAGCTTGAACGTAAAATTTTTTACTTTTTGCAACAGCTGTTCTTAAGGCTATACAGGTGTCAAATTCTCCATTAGCAGAAAAATACCCTATGCCACCAGCATAAACCTTTCTTCTTGTCGTCTCTAATTCATCAATAATTTCCATAGCTCGGATTTTAGGAGCACCAGAAACAGTTCCAGCTGGAAAACCTGCTAGAAGTGATTTAAACTTAGAATATTTTTTATTATAAACTCCTACTACGTTAGAAACTATATGCATTACATGGGAATATTTCTCTATCATAAAACTTTCTGTAACTTTAACGGTACCAATTTTAGATACTTTACCCGCATCATTTCTACCTAAATCAAGTAGCATTAGGTGTTCAGAAAGCTCTTTTTGATCTTTGAGTAAATCCTTGGAAAAAAATATGTCTTCTTTAAAATTTTTACCTCTAGGTCTAGTTCCAGCTATTGGTCTAACCGTAATTTTATTATCTCTTAATCTGACTAAAATTTCCGGACTAGCACCAATTATTTGAAAATCTTCAAAATTAAAGTAGTACATGAATGGTGAAGGGTTAGTAACACGTAGTTTTTTATAAATATCTAATGGCTTTTTAGATAATTTAGCTTCAAACCTTTGACTTAAAACTACTTGAAAAATATCTCCAATTTTAATGTATTCTTTAGCTTTTTTAACCATTTTTAAAAATTTATTTTTAGAAGTGTTTGACTTAACTTTAATATTGATCTCTGCTGTTTGATTGGGTTTATTTTTTTGTAGAGAGGCCTGAATTAATAAATCATTAATTTCATTCTTAATTTTTAGATATTTATTTTTATAATTATAAATTTTTTCATCTTTAAAGATATTTACAATATAAAAAATTTTCTTTTTTAAATTATCATGGATAACTAATGTTCTTGGTCTTAAGAGCCTAACATCTGGTAGTTTCAAATCATCTTTACATTTGTTTGGAATTTTTTCGATATATCTAATGGAATCGTAAGAAAAATACCCTGATATTAAGGAACAGATAGGTGGCAGTCCTGAGGGTGTTTTAAATTTAAATTCTTCTATTATTTTTTCAATAATTTTATCAGGAGCTCCTTTAATTTTTTTCTTTTTATTATTTGAAATTAAATAAGAGTTTTTATCATTAAACTCCCAAATTTTATCTGGGTTTTTACCAAAAATTGTATATCTACCTCTTATTTTTCCTTTCTCAACCGATTCAAAAATAAAGCTATTTTTTTCTTGAAGGAAATTATCAATTAAATTTAAAACTTCACTGTCATTTTCTATTTTATTAGACGTATAAATGATTTGATTTTTGTTTCTTTTGTGTTGAAACTTAAAATCTTTAAAGTTTCGATTTAACATTATTTGAAATAATTTTTTACTCTATCAAGAGTTTTTTCATTAATTACAACTTGATATCTTTTATTTAAAAATAAATCATATGATTTTAAAATACTATTTTTATTTTGAGAACCTTCTTCGAGAGATATTTTATCATAATTAATAGAGTTTTTCTTTAAATTTTCCACTTCATAACTAACAGTTTTTGCAATGAAGACATTGTTTTGCTTATCTGCAATCAAGGTAAATGAATTGATTGGAAGTGAATACAAAATTTCAATTGAATTTTTTTCAAACTTCTCGTCATCTTTAATTGAGTTTAATTTAATTTTTTCAATCCTATCTTCACCAAGTTCATCAAAAGATGCCTGGTTGAATTTTTTTTCATTTATCTTATCTAAAATATTTTTATTAAATTCATATTTTTCTTTTTGAAATAGGAGATTTTTAATTTTTTTTCTAAACTTATTATCATTAAGATTTGGAGTCTTAGTGTTTGAATTATCTATGTTGTAAAAAATATAACTGCCATTATCTTCAAGAATTTCAATTTTATTTTTTCTAGAGTTGTAAATTTTGTTTTCTATTGTTTTTTCATTATTCAGATTTAAGTATGACGTTACTGAAGTTGAGGATAAGCCTAAACCTTGTATAATTGTTTTAAAGTCAATATTTTTAGATATTTGGTTTTCAATATCATCAATCTTATCAAAAAATTCTTGATTAAATTCCTCTGAACCTAATAGTGTTTTTGGACTAATATTAACATAAGTAAAATCTATATAATCTTTTTTTAAGCTATCAGCATTCTCATCTGCAAAAAATTTAATTTCATTATCAGTAAATACTTCTACTTTTTTATAGAATCTATCTAGATTGATATAGTTAATGTCCAATTTTTTATTTTTTTCTTTATAAAAGTTATTAATCAAAAATTCCGGCGACCTTGTACCACCGCTTATATAAGTAAATAATTGTTTTTGAAGTTCATTATTTTTTAAGCGTATCTCAAACATTGGTGCTGAAGAATTATTAGTTAATAAAAATTTTTCATATAAAGTTCTTTGGAATACTCCATTTTCATCTTGAAAGTTTTTATTACTCTTAATTTTTTTAATCAGCACATCCTTGGTAATTGAAAGGTCCAATTCTTTAATTTCAAGATCAAGAAGAGTTGTGGATACCAATGCTGATAAAAGCTCTTCAATAATATTTTTATCAATATTTTCTTTTATCACTTGTTGGCTTAATCCAGATTCATTTAAATAATTCATGAAATCTTGTGTTGAAATATTAGTGTTATTTATTTTGGCTATATTGTTTTGATTTCCAGTGCTGAAGCCTCCACCAAATCCACCAAAGCCAAAGGCTATAATTATAACAAGAATTAGTAGCAAGCCACCAATCTTTTTTTTTGTAAAATTTTGAAAAGGGTTTATCATTGCTTCATTAATTTATTGATCTTTAAAATATCAAGCTATAGATTAAATTTTTCATTATGACAAATAAATATATGTATTTTGTGGCTAATTGGAAAATGTATGGGAATTTATCTTCTTTAAATACATTGGATAAAGTTATTAGATTTTCAAAATCTAAAGAAATAAACAAAGGCAGATTAATTTATTGCCCCCCATATACTTTAATAAGTTCTTTTTCAAAAAAATTTAAAAATTGCCAAATTGGTATTGGGGGTCAGAATTGTCATGAAAGTGAAAGTTATGGACCATATACTGGGTCTATTAATTCGCATATGTTAAAAAACATTGGCGCTCACTTTGTAATTATTGGTCATTCTGAAAATAGAGAAAAAGGTGAAAATGATAAATTGATAAACCTAAAGATTAAAAGCGCCCTAGAAGCAAAATTAAAAGTTATTTTCTGTATTGGAGAAACTTTAATTGAAAAAAGAAAAAAAAAGACTCAATCAACTTTGTCTAAACAAATTAAAGTTGGTTTAAATAGTATAAAGAACAAATCAAATATTTTTATAGCATATGAGCCTGTATGGGCAATAGGCAGTGGCATTATTCCAAAATCAAAAGATCTTTTCAAAACAATTGAATTTATTAAAAGTAAATTCAAAGAAAAATCACCAAAAGTTTTATATGGAGGTTCTGTAAATCCTCAAAATATTAGAAACTTAAAAGAAATTAATAACATTGATGGTTTTTTGATTGGTGGAGCATCTCAAAGTGCCAAAAAATTTATTGATATAGTCAAAAAAACATATAGTTAATCCCCATGGAGAATATTTTATTAGTACTCAATTTAGTAATTGCTGCAATACTTGTACTGTTGATACTTATCCAAAAATCAGAGGGTGGAGCACTTGGCATAGGTGTTTCTCAAGATAATTTTATGCTTTCTAGGTCTGCTGGTAATTTTATGAGTAAAGCCACAGCTTTAGTTGCAACTTTATTTATAATTTGTAGTTTAGCTTTAACAATAATATCTAGAGGAGAATTAACACCAACGTCTTCTGTGTTAGATGTGATTGAGGAAAAATCTAGTGATACTCCTACAATTCCTGAGAATAATAATTAATTCTTTCCAATTCATTAATTAATCGTTATAAGATAATTCCATGGCGCGATTTATATTTGTCACCGGCGGTGTGGTCTCATCTTTAGGAAAAGGTCTTTCTTCTGCTTCCCTGGCATACCTCTTACAATCAAGAGGTTTTAAAGTTCGTTTAAGAAAATTAGATCCTTATTTAAATGTTGACCCAGGAACAATGAGTCCATTTCAACATGGTGAAGTTTTTGTAACAAATGATGGTGCTGAAACAGATTTAGATTTAGGTCATTATGAAAGATTTTCAGGAATTTCTGCTAAAAAATCTGACAACATAACAACAGGAAAAATTTATAGCGACGTTTTAAGAAAAGAACGTAAAGGAGGATATCTTGGAAAGACAGTGCAGGTCATTCCTCACATAACAGACCGTATTAAAGAGTTTATAAAAAACGATACATCCAAAGAAGACTTTGTAATTTGTGAAATTGGAGGCATTGTAGGGGACATTGAAAGTCTTCCTTTTGTAGAAGCTATTAGACAGTTTGCAAATGATGTTGGAAAAAAAAATGCTTTATTTGTTCATTTAACATTGGTCCCATATCTTAAAGCATCAGATGAAATCAAAACAAAGCCCACTCAACATTCTGTAAAAGAACTGAGAAGCCTCGGTATACAACCAGACATTATCATTTGCAGATCTGAAAGACCAATCCCTTTAGTGCATAGAAAGAAGATATCCTTGTTTTGCAATGTTGATATTGAAAATGTAATTCAAACAGTTGACGTTAAAACTATTTATGAAGCACCAATTAGTTTCAATAGAGAAAATTTAGATAATCAAGTTCTTGAGTATTTTAAAATTAAATCAAAGAAAAAAGTTAACTTAAATCCCTGGAAAAGAATTACAAAAATTATTCTTCATACAAAAAAATCTATTAACATTGCAATCATTGGCAAATATGTTGATCTTAAGGATGCTTACAAATCACTTGATGAAGCACTAACACATGGTGGAATAGACAATAATTTAAAAGTTAATTTGGTAAGAATTGATTCTGAAAATTTACAAATTTCTGAGATTAAAAAAAAATTAAAAGGAGTTTCTGGAATTTTAATACCAGGAGGATTTGGTAAGAGAGGTACAGAAGGTAAAATTGAAGCAATTAAATATGCTAGAGAAAAAAAAATTCCTTTTTTTGGAATTTGCTTTGGAATGCAAATGGCTATTATTGAGTTTGCTAGAAATAAGTTAAATATGAGAAAAGCTACATCAAGTGAATTTGGAAGAGGTGGCACTCCAATTGTTGGTTTAATTACAGAATGGAATAAAGACGGTAAATTAATCAAGGGAACGGATAAAGATCTTGGTGGAACTATGCGGCTTGGTCTTTATGAAGCTAAATTAAAAGATAATTCATTGATAAAAAAAATTTATAAATCAAAATCAATTCAAGAAAGACACAGACACAGATATGAGGTTAATATTGGTTATAAAGATCAATTTGAAAAAAATGGTTTAATTTTTTCAGGATTGTCTCCTGATAACAAATTGCCAGAGATTATTGAGTTGAAAAACCACCCTTGGTTTGTTGCTGTTCAGTTTCACCCTGAATTTAAATCTAGACCTTTGTCACCACATCCTTTATTCTCGTCATTTATCAAGGCAGCTAAAAATCATAAATGAAAAATATAAAAGTTAATTGTGGAAATATAGAAATTTCAAATAGTAATAAAATCTGTATTATCGCGGGACCATGCCAACTTGAGACTGAACAGCATGCCATGGATATGGCGGGTAAAATTAAAGAAATTACCTCTAAGTTTAATATGGGGTTTATTTACAAAACTTCTTTTGATAAAGCTAATAGAACCAGTTTAAAAGGTAAAAGAGGTGCTGGCCTTGAGCAATCCTTACCTATTTTTGATAAAATAAAAAAAGAATTAGAAATTCCAATATTAACAGACATCCATAATGCGGAGCAGTGCTCTATCGTAGCTCCTCACGCAGATGTGTTACAAATTCCAGCTTTTCTATGTAGGCAAACTGATTTATTAATTGCCGCTTCTAAAACGGGAAAAATTATTAATGTTAAAAAGGGTCAATTCCTTGCTCCGTGGGATATGGTTAATGTTACTAAAAAAATCGCTGACTCAGGTAATAGAAATATTTTAGTCACTGAAAGAGGTGCAAGCTTTGGTTATAATACCCTCGTCTCTGACATGAGGTCTTTACCTATAATGGCTAAAAATGGTTATCCTGTAATTTTTGATGCAACTCATTCGGTACAACAACCGGGTGGTTTAGGTGAAACTAGTGGTGGACAGAGAGAGTTTGTGGAGTATTTAGCAAGAGCAGCGGTTGCGGTTGGTGTTGCTGGTGTTTTTATTGAAACACACCAAGATCCAGATAATGCTCCATCTGATGGTCCCAATATGGTTCCTTTAGATAAATTAGAGAAATTATTATCTCAACTATTTGAAATTGACAATTTAATTAAAAAATAAATGAGTAAAATTTTAAAGATAAGAGCGCGGCAAGTCTATGACAGTAGGGGAAATCCAACAATTGAAGCGGAAATTTATTCAAAAAATTTAAGTGCATCTGCTATTTGCCCATCTGGTGCGTCCACAGGAACATATGAAGCATTTGAAAAACGGGACAACAATAATAAAAAATATTTAGGTAAAAGTGTTTTAAGAGCTGTTAACTTAGTTAATACAAAAATCTCTAAAAAACTTATTGGCATAAGTATTCACGATCAAACACGCATAGATACGATTTTGATTAATTTAGATGGTACTAGACAAAAAATAAGTTTAGGAGCTAATGCTATTTTAGCAGTATCAATGGCAGCGAAGAAGCTTTCTGCAAAAATTAAAAAAACACCTCTCTATAAAACATTTTTAGTAAAGAGTAATTATAAATTACCATATCCACTAATGAATATTATTAATGGAGGAGCGCATGCTAACAATGAATTGCGTGTCCAAGAGTTTATGATTAGACCTGATAAGGCTAAAAGTTTTTCAGAAGCTATGAGGATATGCTTTATTATAATTAGCAATCTAAGAGATATTCTTAAAAAGAAAGGTCTATCAACGTCAGTAGGTGATGAGGGTGGTTTTGCACCGATGATTAATAGTAATGAGAAAGCTTTAGATTTAATTGTAGCTGCAATTAATAAGGCTGGATTTAAAAATGGTAAAGATGTCTCTATCTGCTTAGATGTAGCTGCAAATGAATTATTAAAAAAAAACAAATATTCAATCCACTCCAAAAAATACATCTCAGTTGACCAATCAATTAAAAAATATGAAAAGATAATAAATAAGTACAAAATTAAATCTATCGAAGATCCTTTTGGAGAAAACGACTGGTCTGCATGGAGTAAAATGATGAAGTCTATAAAGAATGTGCAAATTGTTGGAGATGATCTTTATGTGACTAACTTAGAACGACTTAAAAAAGGCTTTTTAAACATTTCTTCAAACTCAATATTAATTAAACTTAACCAAATTGGTACAGTTTCAGAAACACTTGAAGTAATTAAATTTGCTCAAATTATCGGTTATAAAACAATAATTTCTCACAGGTCTGGTGATAGCGAAGATACTTTTATAGCAGATCTTGCTGTAGGAACAAACTCAAATCAAATTAAAACTGGTTCTTTGGCTAGATCAGAAAGAGTAGCGAAATATAATCAATTATTACGCATTGAAGAAGAGCTTGGAAAAAAAGCTAAAATGAACAAAATTCATTAATGTTGAATAAATTAAAAAAAAATTACTTCTTACTAATTTCTACTTTTTTAATACTTTATTTTTTTTTCAACCTTTTAGATGGTGAAAGAGGTCTTTTTTCTTATTTTAAAAAAAAAGAAATTCTTGTAAATTTGCAGAATGTAGAAGCCGATCTATCAAATAAAATTAAAAATCTTGAATTTAAAAATTCTTTATTAAGCGGTAATTTAGACCTAGATTATGTAGAGATATTAATTAGAGAGAAGTTTTTGTTTGGCAAAGAAGGAGAGACCCTCTATATAATTGAAAAGAATGATAATTAGACATCCAGAAAAAGTTAACAAACCCAAAAACCCAATAAAAAAAAAACCTGCTTGGATCAGATCTAAACTTGTTAATAGCAAAGAATTTTTTTTAACTAAAACTATTGTTAATAGCAACAATCTAGTAACAGTTTGTCAGGAAGCAAACTGCCCTAATATTACAGAATGTTGGAGTAAGAGACATGCAACATTTATGATTATGGGAGACACATGTACTCGTGCTTGTGCGTTCTGTGATGTTAAAACTGGTAAACCAGGGAAACTAGATCCTTTAGAAGCCATTAAGATAGCTAAAGCTGTTCTTAAACTTAATCTAAAACATGTAGTTATAACTTCAGTTGATAGAGATGATTTAGAAGACGGTGGATCAAATCACTTTTATGAAGTTATTAGTCAAACTAGAAAAATAAATCCCAATACATCTATTGAAGTTTTAACACCTGATTTTCTTAGAAAAGGGGATGCCTACAAAAAAGTTCTAGAAGCTAATCCTGATGTTTTTAATCACAATATTGAAACAGTTCCTAGACTTTATTTAAAAGTAAGACCTGGTTCTAGATATTTTTCATCATTAGAGTTGTTAAAAAATGCAAAAGTTATTAACAAAAATGTTTTTACAAAATCAGGCTTAATGGTTGGGTTGGGTGAAACAAAAGATGAGATTGTTCAAGTTATGGATGATTTAAAAGCAGCAGATGTAGATTTTTTAACTATAGGACAGTATTTACAGCCTTCTGCAAGACATCATCCTTTAGATCGTTATTATCATCCAGATGAATTTAAAGAATTTGAAACTATAGCAAAATCAAGGGGTTTTTTATTAGTTTCTTCAACTCCTTTAACTCGATCTTCATACCATGCAGATGAAGATTTTGTGCAACTTCAAAAAAATAGATTAAGAAATTAATGCCTAGAGCTTCAGTTAAGCGTTTAATTGAATGTGATAAATATCAACTTATTGATTTAGTTTTGGATATAGAAAAATATCCAATATTTGTACCATATTGTATTGAAGCAAAGATCTATGAAAAGAATGAGACAAGTAATTTTATAAATATTATTGCAGACCTTACAATTGGCAAGGGTCCATTTAAAGATACATATAAAAGTGATGTAAAATTTAATAAAAAAAATAATACTATTTATGTAACAAATATAAATGGTCCTCTTAAACATTTGGATAATAAGTGGACTTTTGAAGACCGTAAAGAAGGAACTGAAATTTACTTTGATGTAGATTTTGAAATAAAAAATAAATTTCTAAATATTTTGATGACCACTTCTTTCCAGTATGGATTAGATAAAATTGCTGATGCTTTCCAAGATAGAGCGAATAAATTATTTAAGAACTAATAAAGTTTTTAAAACTTTTGTAGTAGTAGCTTTTTGGATTAAAATTCGATTTTTATTTTTAAATAAACACTTTTGTACAATAATCTTATTTCCCTTCTTAATTCCCATATAAACTAAACCAATTGGCTTTAATTTTGTTCCTCCATTAGGTCCTGCAATACCCGTTACAGACACTGATATGTTAGCTTTACTAATTTTACTTAAGCTTTTGACCATTGATAAACAGCATTCATTACTGACAGCACCGTATTTATCGATAATTTTTTTTGGAACCTTAAGAATATCTATTTTTGTTTTATTTGAATATGTAACTAGACCTAGATTGAATACTTTAGAAGAACCACTTACAGATGTTATTGTACTAGATAGCATTCCACCAGTGCAAGATTCAGCAAATGAAATTTTAAGTTTTTTTTTTATTAGTTTTTTGACAAGTTTATTGGCTAGATTTTTCATTATAAAACGTAACTTTTAACAATTATAAAACAAACCACTGTTAGAACCACATATAATCCTGCACAAATGTCATCCATTATTACCCCAAAACTATTTTTAAAGTTTTTATCAAAGAAGTTTACTGGAAATGGTTTCAAAATATCAAAATATCTAAATAGCATAAAAAACAAAGCATAATACACAATTGCTTCATTACTTTCCTTTGTTGTTCCGTGAGATATTTCGTAAAGATAAATTGGTATAGATTGACCTAAAAACTCATCAACAATAATTTCTCCTGGATCTTTATTTTTACCATCTCTTGTGTGTGTTGAAATTGCATAAAAAGAATAAATAAAGATAATTATCCACCCAATTAAAATTATATTTGATGAAACGTTAAGTGTATGAAATAAATAGAAAAGAACAATAGTTGTAGCTAACGATCCAAAAGTGCCTGGCATAAATTTGATCTTACCTAAACCAAACATTGTCACTAAAAGAGAGTTAAAAGTTTTAATCATATTTAATTACTGAAGCTATTACTTCGCATGCTATAGCTTTTTCTTTACCTATTACACCAAGTTTTTCAGTTGTTTTACCTTTAATATTTATTTGTGTTGGTAAAATTTTGCATATTTTAGCTATACAATTTATAATTTTTTTTTTATATTTATGAACTTTAGGTTTCTGAGTAATGATATTGATGTCAATGTTATTAATTAAATAGTCTTTTTTTTTAACCTCATCTATTATTTTGTTTAATAAAATAGTAGATCTAATGTTTTTAAATTTTTTATCTTTATCAGAAAATTTTTCGCCAATATCACCCATATTGCACGCCCCAAGAATTGCATCAGTTACCGCATGTAAAACGGGATCACCATCTGAATGACCCAATGTACCAATAGTTGAAGGTATTTTAACTCCACCTAAATAAAGTTTTTTATTTGGTACCAATCTATGAACATCAAAGCCCAATCCATATTTAATTGAATTATTTATTTTGATATCTGAATTTATTGTAATTTTATTATTATCAACCTCACCTTTTATAATTTTTATTTTTTTACCAGCTTTTACAAATAAATTTGCATCATCTGTAACCTCAACACCTTTGTTATTTTGTAGTTTTAACAACTTATTATAATTAAATGCCTGAGGTGTTTGAATTAGGTAAATATTTTCTCTTTCTAAATTTGTAACTTTATTTAAAGATTTTTGTTTAATAGAATCTGCCGTTTGAATTGCAGGTATAACACAATCGTTTAATTTTAGGTCCTTGTATAATCTATTTAAAAGTTTTTGAGAAAAATTAGGTCTCGCTGCGTCATGTATCATTACATTTTTAATATTATAATTCTTGACACTTCTTAAACCTTTATAAGCTGACTCGGCTCTAGTCTTTCCTCCTATAATAAGCTTAATGCCTTTAATTTTAAGATTATTAATATAAGATTTATGTTTTTTATTAATAACAAGAACAATTTTGGTAAATTTGCCATAACTTTTAGCCTTATCTATTGAATGTAATAATAAAGGTTTACCTTTATATAGATGATATGGTTTTGGTATTATTGATTTAAATCTTTTACTTTCTCCTCCAGCAAGTATTATAAAGCAGCTATTCATGATAAAAATATTTATTAATCTATTTATCTCATAATGCTCGATTTTATCAAAAAAAATATTTTTATTGGACTGATATTTTTAATTACATTAATCTTAGGTTTTGTAACTTTTTTAACCTTTATAGACAAAAGTTTTCTTAAGTTAACAGATGAAAATCTCCAATTACTATTAACCGGAAACATAGTTCTATTAATAGTACTTTTTTATATGATTTTTAAAGAGGTAAACACATCATTAAGGGTAGATGTTGATGTTAGTGGATCTAAAGCAAACAGAAAATACATAACTTTTTTTGCATTATTCACTTTAATACCATCAATATTAATTTCCTTATTTTCGTTATTTTTGTTGTCTTTTGCCCTTGATAAATATTTAGATAAAAAAATTACGACAGCAGTTAATAATTCTTATGAAATAGCCAAAAGTTATACTGAGGAAGTAAGAACTAAGACGCAATCTGAAATTATATTAATAGCTTATGATTTAAATAAAAGTATTAATTTTTTAAATACAAATATTAATCAATTTAAAAGTTTTCTTAATACTCAAAAATTAATAAGAGATATGGATGAAGTTCACATTATCGAAGCTGATGGAACTCTTTATTTAACTACTTTAAAGGATGAGTCATTATATAGGCCGCCCTTACCAGAGGCGCTTGAAATGGTTTTAGATGATAAAAGACCACTTAAAATACTTAATGCTTATCAAAATCAAACAGCATCAATTATTAAATTAGAAAATTTCGAGGGCAAGTATTTATATATAACAAAATATTTAGACAAAAAAATTTCTCAATATTTATTAGAGTCAAAAGAAGCGCTTAATTTTTATTATACAGTTTTAAATAAACAAACAGGAATAAAAATTTCTTTTGTTTTTATTTATCTGGTTATAGTTTCTTTACTACTATTTTTATCCATATCTATAGCTATAAGGTTTTCATCAAGATTTTTTAGATCAATTAATAATTTAATTATCGCATCATCAAATATTGGTAAGGGAAATTTGAATACAAAAGTTCCAGAAATAAAAGCTGATAAAGACATGGAAATTTTAAATAAAAACTTTAATTTAATGACAAGTCAATTAAAAGCCCAACAAGAAAAACTAATTATCAGTGAAAGGCATGAAGCGTGGGAAAGTTTAGCTAGAAAATTAGCCCATGAGATCAAAAATCCTCTTACACCAATTCAATTAACTATTGATAGATTAAAAAATAAATATTCAGATAGTATGAATATAAAGCAAAAAGAAGACTTTACAAAAAGCTTAAAGATTATTGGAAAACAAATAAAACAAATTGAAAATTTGGTAAATGAATTTTCTGATTTTGCTAGAATGCCAAAACCAATACTTAAAGATAACAATTTAGTATCATTGGTAATAGATAATATTAATTTAATTAAAGAATTGGATAACGATATTTCAATTAATTTTAATACTAATGCTGATGCTGTTATTCTTAATTCAGATAACGAGCAATTAAGTAGAGTTTTTTTTAATATTATAAAAAACTCCATAGAAAGTATCCAGGAAAAAAGGTCAATTAATATGGACTTGAAGGGCAATATTGACATTACTTTAAACGATAATAAACATGATATTAATTTTATAATAATTGATAACGGTCAAGGTTTTGGAAAATTTAAGAATAATATAAAGGATGTTTTAAACCCTTATTTTACAACAAAAACAAAAGGTACTGGCTTAGGTTTGGCTATTGTTAACAAAACAATAAATGACCATAATGGATCAATAGAATTTATTCCAATTCAAAATGGAGCAAAAATAGAAATCAAATTTATAAAATGAGTACAGAGATATTAATTATTGATGATAATTCAGATATACGAAACATCATTAATGATTTAATTATTGATGCTGGTTATAAAACTAGGCTTGCAGCCAATTACAATCAAGCCTTAAATGAAATTGATAAAAAACTTCCTGATGTTGCAATTATTGATGTTAAGTTAGACAAAGGAGATAATGATGGTTTGGAGCTATTATCTCACATCAAAACAAAAGATAAAAACATTCCAGTAATAATAATAACAGGACATGCAAATGTTGAGATGGCAATTAAAGCACTTAAGGCAGGTGCTTTTGAATTTATTGAAAAACCATTTAATCAAGAAAGACTATTAAATTTTGTTAATCGTGCAGTAGAAAATATTAATTTAAAAAACAAGAATAAAGAATTTGAAAATAAACTTTTTTATTCTTATGAACTAATTGGAGATAGTGAAAATATCAAAAATATTAAAGAACAAATAGATAAAATTTCAATTTCTGAAAGTAGAATTTTTATTAATGGACCAACTGGCTCAGGCAAAGAATTAATTGCAAGAAAAATATATAAAGCATCTAAAAGACAAAAAGGACCTTTCATAATTTTAAATGGAGCTTTATTAGATATAGAAAAATATGAATTAGAATTATTTGGAGAAGAAAAAGATAATGGTGCAATTTCTTATGGTGCTTTAGAAAAATCAACCAGTGGTATTCTTTTAATAGATGAAGTTTCAGAGATACCACTTGAAACTCAATCTAAAATTTTACGTGTTTTAACAGATCAAAAATTTAAAAGAATTAACGGCACTCATGATATTAATGTTGATGTTAGAATTATATGTACATCAAGCAAAGATATCAAAAAAGAAATAGATAAAGGAAATTTTAGAGAAGATCTTTATCATAGATTAAATGTTTTTGAGATTAATATAGAACCACTTAAAAATAGAGTATCTGATATTCCTTTGTTGGTTGAATATTTTTCAAAAAAAGCTTCAACGAATTACAATTTAAAAAAAATGAATATAGATACCAATAACAATTATTTACTTAATTATGATTGGCCAGGTAATATTAGGGAGTTAAGAAATTTAATTGAAAGAATTGCAATACTTTCCCCAAATACTTCTGATAAAATCTCAAATATCATTAAAGAATCTTTAAAAACTGCAGATATTAAGAGTGAGGCCTCAGAAAACTCTTTATCTGTACCATTAAAAGAGGCTAGAGAAAAATTTGAAAAGGAGTATTTAACTACACAATTGAAAAAATTTAATGGCAATATAGCAAAAACTGCTGACTTTATAGGAATGGAAAGATCTGCCTTGCACAGAAAATTAAAAGGCTTAGGTATTAAGGGATTAGATTAAATGAATATAATTATTTGTGGAGCAGGTAGAGTTGGTTTTACCATAGCTAAGATTTTAAGCGAACAAGGTCATTCGATAACTGTAATCGATCAATCCAGTGAAGATATTCAAAAAATTGATGAGACGTTAGATGTAAAGTCTATAGTTGGTAAAGCGACTTATCCCTCAATCCTGGAAAAAGCAAATGCAACTGATGCAGATATGATTATTGCTGTAACGCGTAATGATGAAATTAATATGCTTATATGTCAAATTGCATTTTCAATTTTTAATGTCCAAAAAAAAATTGCCAGAATAAGATCTCAAGATTATTTAAATCCAAAGTTTACAAAAGTTTATAATAAAGAAAATTTACCAATTGATGTAATTATTTCTCCAGAAATTGAAATAGCCAAATCCCTACAAAGAAAATTAGAAGCACCAGGTGCTCTAGATAATGTCCCATTTGCAGACAATAAAATTAGATTACTTGAAATTTTAATTAATGAAAAATGTTCTCTAAAAGATATTAAACTTAATGAAATCACAAAAAAATTTTCTGAATTAAATGCAAATATAATGGGCGTTATTAGAGAGGATAAATTTGTAGTTTTAAAAAAAAACGACATTATGCTTAAAGATGACAAGGCTTATGTTATAATTAACGCCTCACAAATGAAAGATACGCTAAATGCCTTTGGTCATAATGAAAAAATTTCAAATAAAATTTTAATAATTGGTGGTGGAAATATTGGTTTTAACTTGGCTAAAAATTTAGAAGAAAGTTTTGATTCAACAAGAGTAAAAATTATTGAAAAAGATAAAGAAAGAGCAGAACTCATCGCAAGTGAACTTAATAATACCATTGTAATTAATGGTGATGCTTTAGATGAAGAAGTTTTAATGGAAGCAAATATTGATGAGGTTCAAACAGTACTAGCTCTCACGAATGATGATGAGGATAATTTAATGGTAAGTGTATTAGTTGAAAAATTTGAAAAAGATAATACTGAATTAAATAAAAAGAGAACAATGGCACTAATAAATAAACCGAATTATTCTTTACTCCAATCTTCCTTAAAGATTGATGATCTTATTGATCCTAGAATGAATACAGTTTCTAGTATATTGAAGCATATTCACAAAGGAACAATAGAAAATGCATATAGCATTCTAAATGGTGAGTATGAAATTATTGAAGCAGAAATAATTGAGACCTCAGAGCTTATTAATAAAGAATTAAAAAATTCAAACTTACCAGATGAGATTCGGGTGGGAGCAATTTTAAGAGGCGAAGAGGTAATTATTCCCAGATCTAATTTTGTATTTAAAAAAGAGGATATTGTTGTTTTATTGGCAAAAAAAGACTTCTTACATATTGTTGAAAACATGTTTCGTGTAAGTTCAATTTAAATAAATGAATTATATTAAACTCATTTATTTGAGTGTTTTTTGTGGAATAATTTCAATTCTTTCATTTTTTAATATTGTTTATTCATATTATTTAAATTTGTACCTTAATTTGAATACGTATCTTTACACTTTTTTAGTATCTATTGTTTTAACATTGATATTTTATATATCTAAAAATAATGATGAAAAGAAAACCACGATATATGTAAAAGCACTTACAATACTGCTTGGTTATTTTTTATTACCACTAATAATTACGATACCTTTTTATTTTAGTATTTATAATTTAACATTTATTAATTCTTATTTTGAAGCTATTTCAGGTTTCACATCCACAGGTTTTACAATTTTTGATAACATAAATCATATCGATCAAAGTCTTATTTTGTGGAGATCTTCGTCACAATGGGTAGGTGGCCTTTATTTTTTATTTTCTATTATAGTATTAATAGATATTTTTGATCACAGTTTTAAAAAATCTTTAACTAATTTTATATCCTTTAATAAAGCAGAAACTTTAAAACAATCATTAAAAATTTTTTTATTGTATTCATTAATAACATTAGGAATTTTTATTATTCTAAACATATTTGAGATTAGAATGTTTAATTCTTTAAATCTTGCAATGACCTTTGTATCTTCTGGTGGTTTTATACCATCAAATAATTTGTCGAATATTTTGATAAATGATCCACAGATCATAATAACATCCCTATTAATGCTAACATCATTTTTTAGTATTTTTTTGTTATATAATTTAATTTTTACAAAAAATCATAATATGAATTTTTTTAATGAAGATATTCATTTAGCATTTTATTTTTTAACTTTATTATTTATTTTTTTTGTTTTTCTTAATTTTGATAAAAATTTTAGTGAATTATTTTTATCTCTAGCAAGTAGCATTTCTAATATTGGTATTTCTCTCGATAATAATTCCAAAAATTTATCATTTGTTTTCTTGATACTGGTTATTATCGGTGGATCTTTTTTTTCTACAAGTTCTGGTATTACATTTTTAAAAATTTATTCTTTATGCAAATATTCAATTAATGAAATTTTGTCATATAGTAGACCAAAAAATATATATATAAATAAGCATTTATTTTCTAAGGAATCATTTAAATTAAATGAAATTTATAAATATTTTTTAGCAGTAATAATTTTTGTTATATCCATGTTTTTTTTAACATTTCTCTTAACTTTAAGTGGAATTGAATTTGAAAATTCTTTCAAATTATCCATTTTAACACTAATGAATACGGTTAATTCATCAGCCTATGGAGTGGGTGAGTTTAATTTTTATGATTTACACTATTTTACAAAGTATTATCTAATTATATTTATGATAATTGGTAGAATTGAATTATTGACTTTATTAATAATATTCAAAAAGTTCTTTTTTAAAAATTAAATTCATCCTTTAAAAATCTTTAAAAATCAATATAGTTAAATTGTGTTTAAATTTTTTTTCCAAATTATATTTATCTTATTGTTGATGTTTCGAAATAGTGCACACGCTAACGATGATATTTCTATAGCTCTAGAAAACTGTACCGATAAGCAAGTTATTAATTTAATTTTTAATAAAAATTATGATTTTGATAAAAAAGGAATAGATAGTTTTTTTAACAATGGATTGATAAATGTTAAAGATGATAAAGAATATTTTGCTTTAATAGATGAGCTGGATGAAGGATATAAAAACCTTAATTTAAATTTAAAGATTTATTATAATGCTGTAAATGAATATTCTTCTGCAAATATAAAACCACCTCCTCCTAAATACGAAACTATTAATATTGAAGCCTTTAATGAATATACCGTTTTAAAATTAGCATGGGATAAAAAAGAAAAAAAATATTTAAAAGAATTTATATCTAAATTAACTGCTAGCAATGAAATAATTGATAAAAAAAAAAATCAAATAAGTATAAAAACATTACAATTATTTAAAAAAAAAAATCTTAAAAGCAAAGCACTAAAGATTTATCAATATAAAAATTTATATGCTAAGTGTGAAAATATGCACCGTCAAACTCCAAAGTCTTTTATGTTAAATTGGTTTATCCTGTATCAATAAACATCTTGATATTTTCTATAAGTTAAATTCTCTCAACCCCACTTGATAAATCAATTATTTTTTACATGCCCAACAATTCTGATGTTGTAAAAAAGTTATTATAGTAATTTTTACGATAAAATATTTTAACGAATAGGGGTTGTTAATTTTGATAAATAATAGCGTTAATGAAAAGTTTACCCTAAAATGAGTAACCCACAGTGACTCACGTATGTTTGGTAAATGTGCAAAAATTTTAAGTGACAGCTTACCCCTCCCGAATATTTTATGACCCACTACTGGACTTTAAGCAACGGATGAAGACAAACCGTTGTCAAAAACCTCTTACTGGATTAAAATAAAGTTGGATTAGCGTTGAAAGTTGTAGTAAACCATCAGAATGATTTCCTTGCGCTCTTAGCTCAGCTGGATAGAGCATCGGTTTTCTAAACCGAGGGTCGGTGGTTCGAGTCCACCAGAGCGCACCATTATCAATATGTATTGATTTAATTTTTATTCACACTACATGTAGTTAGAAGAATTCTAATGTGATCTATTTTCTTTGATCAACTTTAGATAGTGGTAGATAATTAAATTAATTCAAATTTATTTGAATTATTTGTTAACAAATAAATAAATAAAACAGAGGAATAAAATATGTTTAAATATGTAAAACAATTAACTTCTTTAGTTGCTATGGTTGCAGTTCTGTTCGCTTTTACGACAGAAACAATGGCTGCTAAGAAGTCTAAAACTCTTAAAAACACTATGAAAAAAGGTTTTGTAAGATGTGGTGTATCTCAAGGTTTACCTGGATTTTCAAATGCTGATGCAGCTGGAAATTGGACTGGTGTTGACGTTGATGTATGTAGAGCAGTTGCTGCTGCAGTATTAGGTGATGCGAACAAAGTTAAGTTCACTCCACTAAGTGCTAAAGAAAGATTCACAGCTCTAACTTCTGGTGAGATTGATATCTTATCAAGAAACACAACTTGGACACTTTCAAGAGATGCGGATCTAGGTGTAACTTTCGTTGGTGTAAACTTCTATGATGGTCAAGGTTTCATGGTAAGAAAAGACTCAGGAATTACTTCTACGAGCCAATTCAAAAATGGAATTTCAGCATGTACAAACATCGGAACTACAACTGAACTAAACATGAGAGACTTCTTTAATTCAAAAGGAATTTCTTATGAGCCAGTTGCTTTCGAAAAAGCTGATGAAGTTGTTGCAGCTTATGACTCAGGCAGATGTGATACTTACACAACTGATAAATCTGGTCTAGCAGCACAAAGAACAAAAATGACTAATCCTGATGACCATATAGTGTTACCAGAGACTATCTCTAAAGAACCTCTAGGACCTGTTGTACGTCAAGGTGATGCTGTTTGGGAAGACATCGTAAGATGGTCTCTAAACGTAATGATTGAAGCTGAAGAATATGGAATATCTTCTTCAAATGCTGATGCTATGAAAGTTTCAGAAAACCCAGCTGTTAAAAGATTAGTTGGTTCTGAAGGAGAATTAGGATCATATTTAGGTCTAGATCAAGACTGGAGCTTAAGAATTATCAAGCAAGTTGGAAACTATGGTGAAAGTTATAAGAGAAATATAGCTGACACTGGTATTTTACCTGACAGAGGTCCGAACAATATTTGGACTCAAGGCGGATTATTATACACTCCACCAGCTAGATAATTATTATCTTAAATAATTAAGAAAGGGCTAGATTTATCTAGCCCTTTTTTTATAATACCTCACAAATGAAATTTAAAAAGATTCTACCACAATTATTAACTTTACTATTTATAGTATTAGTATTTGGATTCTTTACCATGAACGCTCAAGAGAACATGGGCGCAAGAGGTTTGGAATTTGGTTTTGGTTTTTTAAAAACCCAAGCTTCTTTTGATATACAGTTTTCTTTAATAGATTATGATGGCTCTCATTCGTACGCTAGAGCTTACTTGGTTGGTTTATTAAATACACTTCTAGTGGCCATTATAGGAATTATTTTAGCAACCTTTCTTGGTGCTGTAGTTGGTGTTGCGCGTTTATCACCAAATTATTTAATCAGAAAAACGGCCTCTTTCTACATAGAGTTTTTTAGAAACATTCCTTTATTGTTACAAATTTTCTTTTGGTACTTTGCTGCGTTAAGAGCTCTACCAATGCTTGAGGATGCACCCATGTTATTAAATTCATCTTTTATGACGATCAAAGGTCTTTATACACCAGCTCCAATTTGGACAAACTTTGATGTTTTTTTGACAACAATAATTATTGCAATGATTATAATTTTTTTCTTTGCAAGATATGCAAAAAAGAAACAAGAACAAGACGGTAAACGATTACCAGTATTAATAATTTCATTAGCAATTTTTATATCTTTACCGTTATTAACTTTTTTAATTGGCGGTGTAGATTTATCTTGGAGCTTTCCGGTAATTAGACAAATGTCTCAATCGTCATATACTTTTGATGGTGGTTTAAAGATACCACCTGAATTAATTGCACTTACACTCGCACTTACACTGTATACAGCAACATTTATTGCTGAAAATGTTAGAGCTGGAATTCAAGGAATTGGCAAAGGTCAAAAAGAAGCGGCAGCCTCTATTGGCTTAACTCCAAGCCAAGTTTTGAAATTAGTAATTATGCCTCAAGCGTTGAGAATTATTATTCCTCCAACGACTAATCAATATTTAAACTTAACTAAAAACTCATCTCTTGCTCGAGCTATTGCATACCCTGATTTAGTTTTAGTTTTTGCTGGAACTGCAATGATGCAAACTGGTAGAGCCATAGAAATTGTGGGTATTACAATGGCAACTTACTTGACTATTAGTTTAGGCATCTCACTCTTAATGAACTGGTACAATAAAAGAATAGCAATACAAGAAAAGTAAAATTATGACAAATATTAATTTATTAAAACCAGATAATAAAAATTTACCTTTATTTCTTACATTGGGTGGATTGTTTTTTGCGTTTGGAATTTTTGATTTCTATTCAAATAATTTTTTGAATATTAATATTACTTTTTTTTTACCTAGGCTTATTAATTTTTTTATTCCCTTAATCTTTTCAGTCATTGGACTTCATTTTATTAGAATTGAATTTTCAGGGATAAAAAATTTAGATAAACTTAATAAAAATATTAATACAAGTAATTTCAATGCAGCTTTAAGTGTATCTATAATTTTACTTATAATTTTTGCTTTGCCCCCATTGTTAAATTGGCTTATTTTTGATGCTAATATTGCTGGTGATACTAAAGAAGCCTGTACAGGTGGCGGCGCATGTTGGGTTTATATTAAAATTTGGTTTAATAGATTTATGTATGGAATGTATCCTAATGCTGAACAATGGAGAATTAATATTACATTTATAGCCGTTCTTGTATTTATGTCAGCTGGTTTTTTTGTTCCAACAAAGCTTAAAAATTATCTTTCACTTTATTATACTCTTTTGTTGCCTATTATTTCTTTTGTGTTGATCTATTACATAATTTCAGGAGGCTCTTTTGGATTAGTGTGGGTAGAAACTGGAGCTTGGGGAGGGTTATCTTTAACTTTCATGGTATCTTTCTTCTCTTTAATTTTTTGCTTCCCTATAGGTATGATGTTGGCTCTTGGAAGAAGATCTAATTTACCTATTGTTAAATACTCATCACTTTCTTTTATTGAATTTTGGAGAGGTGTTCCTTTAATTACTGTTTTGTTTATGTCAGCAGTAATGTTCCCCTTGTTTTTGCCTGATGGAACTTATGTCGATAAATTAATTAGAGTCGTTGTCGCTATCACTTTATTTGAAGCTGCATATACGGCAGAAGTTATAAGAGGAGGACTACAAGCGCTACCTAGAGGTCAATATGATGCTGCTAAATCTCTTGGTATGGGTTATTGGAGAATGCATGTCTTCGTTATCCTCCCTCAAGCTTTAAAATTAGTAATTCCAGGCATAGCTAATACATTCTTGGCTCTTATTAAGGACACACCATTAATATTTGTTGTTGGTCTTCTTGAATTAGTTGGAATGTTGAATTTAGCTAAGACAAATCCAAAATGGCTTGGTTTTTCAATGGAGGGTTATGTGTTTGCTGGAATAATATTCTGGATTATTTGTTACAGTATGAGTAAATATAGTCAAAAATTAGAATTAAAATATAAAACAGATAGATAAATTATGTCAGATTCAATTATTCAAATTCAAGGTGTAAGTAAATGGTTTGGTGACTTTCAAGTATTAAAAGAAATAAACCTTGAAGTTAAATCTAAAGAAAAAATTGTTGTTTGTGGTCCGTCTGGATCTGGAAAGTCTACGCTAATTAGATGTATTAATAGACTTGAAGAACACCAAAAAGGATCAATTATTGTTGATGGTACTGAAATTTCTGAAGATACAAAAAATATAGAACAAGTCAGAGCTGAAGTTGGAATGGTTTTTCAACAGTTTAATTTATTTCCTCACTTGACTATTTTAGATAACTGTACATTAGCCCCAATCTGGGTAAAAAAAATGTCAAAAAAAGATGCTGAAAAATTAGCATTAGAGCATCTTGAAAGAGTACAAATATTAGATCAAGCTCAAAAATTCCCAGGTCAATTGTCAGGTGGACAACAACAAAGAGTTGCTATTGCAAGAGCTCTTTGTATGGAACCTAAAATTATGTTATTTGATGAACCTACATCGGCACTAGATCCAGAAATGATTAAAGAAGTGTTAGATGTAATGGTTAATTTAGCTAAACAAGGCATGACAATGATCGTTGTAACTCATGAAATGGGCTTTGCTAAAGAGGTAGCTGACCAAATGATTTTTATGGATGAAGGAATGATTGTAGAAAAGGCAACAACCAAAGACTTTTTTGCTAATCCAAATAATGATCGTACTAAACTTTTCTTAAGCCAAATTTTATAGGGCTTTTTTAGCTATACGATTCAACAATTTTACGATCTTATAATTATTTATAATTGCTTGACACATTTTATAATTTTATACCTAATTTTCCAAAATAAAGAAATTTTTCTATTGCGATAACATCAAAAAATTAGTTCAATAGGTTTTTTTAAACTAACTTTAAGAGGGGTCTTAATGGAAGACAATTTTAATAAGCATTTAGGTAATAAATTAAAGTTAAGAAGATTAGCTTTAGGTCTTACACAAACAAAAGTAGCAAAAGCAATTAATGTTACATTTCAACAAATTCAAAAATATGAAAAAGGTACTAATGGAGTTAGCTCAATAAGGTTACTTCAGTTAGCAAATTATTTAAAGGTACCAGTTAATTATTTTTTTGAAGATTTTTCAGAATATTTAGTTAATATTGAAAAAATACATGAAGGTCATATGAATATTAACTATAATTTTTTAGTTAAAATTTATTCAGAACTCAGCAATGATCAAAAGCTTAAGTTTAGTAAGTCCTTAAAAACATCTGGTATAGGAATTTCAAACGTAGGATAATAAAATACTTAATTTAGGACCCTAATTTAGTTCCAAGATTTATATAATCTACTCATATAATATTCTAAAAAACTCATATCTAAATTTAAATAAAAATAATTTTTTATTAAAAAGTTTAATGAAGATTTAAATAGAAATTTTTTGGCTCCTCGGGCAGGACTTCGAACCTGCGACCAATTGATTAACAGTCAACTGCTCTACCAACTGAGCTACCGAGGAATATCAAAAGTGCTTATACATATAGCCGAATTGAATCGCAAGATTTTTTTTGGAGGCAACGCCCAGAATCGAACTGGGATACAAGGATTTGCAATCCTCTGCGTAACCATTCCGCCACGTTGCCCTCACATCTCATAATAAATCAAATAGTGAACCTTTTATATATAAAATATTAATAATTAGTCTACCAAATAAGCTACCAAATTGATTATTGTTAATTGATATTATTAAATTATAAACTTATGAATACCTTATGAGTAATGATAAATACATACATTCTGATGTTGAAGATAAGATTTACTCTTATTGGGAAAAAAATAATTTATTTAAACCCACAATAAATAAAAAGAAATTTTCAGTAGTTATACCTCCGCCCAATGTAACTGGTAGTCTTCATATGGGGCATGCTTTGAATAATTCAATTCAAGATCTTTTGGTTAGGTACCACCGTATGAATAATTATGAAACGTTATGGCAACCAGGAACAGACCATGCAGGTATTGCGACACAGGCTTTAGTTGAGAAAAAATTAACTGCTGAGGGTATTGATAAAAATGAAATTGGAAGAGAAAAGTTTATAGAAAAGGTTTGGGAATGGAAAGAGGAACATGGCGATATTATTTTAAATCAGCTTAAAAAACTTGGTTGTTCTTGTGATTGGTCAAGAAATGCTTTTACTATGGATGAAAACCTTTCAAAATCAGTTTTAAAAGTTTTTGTAGAACTTCACAAAAAAGGTTTAATTTATAAAGATAAAAAACTAGTTAACTGGGACACTGTTTTAAAAACAGCAATATCTGATTTGGAAGTGGATCAAAGAGAGGTTAATTCTAAGATTTATTATATTCAATACCCTATAGAAGGTTCTAGTGATTTTATAATTATAGCAACAACCAGACCTGAAACCATGTTAGGTGACACAGCAATTGCTGTAAATCCAAAAGATGATCGATTTAAACATTTGGTTGGTAAATTTGCAACAGTTCCAATTGTTGGAAGAAAAATAAAAATTATTAAAGATGAGTATGCTGACCCAGAAATGGGAACAGGTGCTTTAAAGATAACACCAGCCCATGATTTTAATGACTATGAAGTGGGACAAAGAAATAATTTAGAAATCATAAATATCTTTACTGAAGGTGGCAAAGTAAACGAAAATGCTCCTAAAGAATATATTGGACTTGATAGATTTGAAGCTAGAAAAAGAATTTTAAAAGAACTTAAAGAAAAAGAGTTTTTTGTTAAGGAAGAAAATATAAAGAATAAAGTTCCGTATGGGGATAGATCTAATTCAATAATTGAGCCTTTTTTAACTGAACAATGGTTTGTAGATGCAAAAAAATTATCAATTAAAGCTAAAGATATAGTTAACTCAAAAAAAACTAATTTTTTTCCTGCTAATTGGTCAAAAACTTATTTTCAATGGATGAACAATATTGAGCCATGGTGTATCTCGAGACAATTATGGTGGGGACATCAAATACCAGCTTGGTATGGACCGGATAAAAAAATTTTTGTTGCAATAAATGAAGATGAAGCAAAATTAGATGCAAAAAAATTCTATAATAAAGAGGTAGATTTAATTCGTGATCCAGATGTATTGGATACTTGGTTTTCATCAGGCTTATGGCCTTTTGCTACATTAGGGTGGCCTGATAATAAAGAATATGTTGAAAAATTTTATCCAACATCAGTTCTTGTTACAGGGTTTGATATTATATTTTTTTGGGTTGCACGTATGATTATGTTTGGAATGGAGTTTCTAGACAAAGAACCTTTTAAAGATATTTACGTTCACGCACTTGTTAAAGATGAGAAAGGACAAAAAATGTCTAAATCTAAGGGAAACGTAATTAACCCTTTAGATTTAATTGAAAAATATAGTGCAGATGCTTTAAGATTTACTTTACTGTCAATGGCATCACCTGGCACAGATGTAAAACTTTCTGAAGATAGAGTTAAGGGATATAGAAATTTTTTAAATAAATTATGGAATGCAAACAATTTTTTAATTACCAATAATTGTGATTTTTCTAAAATTGAAGAAAAACCAAGTTTAACAATTAATATTAACAAATGGATTTATTCTGAACTAATTGAAACAAAGGTTAAAATTGAAAAAAACTTAAAAGATTACAGGTTTGATGAAGCTGCAAAAAATGCTTACCAATTTAGTTGGCACTCTTATTGTGATTGGTATTTAGAGTTATCTAAAACAATAATATTTTCAGAAGATGAAAAAGCTAAAGATGAAGTGAGACAGGTATCAGCTTATGTATTTAAGCAAATATTAATATTATTACATCCATTTATTCCATTTGTGACTGAAGAAATTTGGTTAAATAATAAATTTGATAACTCGGGTAAAGATTTTCTGATGTTAGCTAATTGGCCCTCTGGAGAGATTGAAAGAGATTCATCGACTAATCAAGTTGAAAAAATTATTAGCATAGTTTCTGAATTAAGGTCATTTAAAAATGAATTAAGTGTAAGCCCTGGTTCTTTTATAGATATTTCAGTAGAGAGTGTTAGTGAAAAAGAACAATCATTTTTTACTGAAAATGAAATTATTCTAAAAAAACTTGGTCGTATTAAAAACTTACATAATAAAGATTTAGATAAACCAGCTGCTACTTTAGTAGTTTCAGGAGATCTATTTAAAGTTTATTTTGATGAAGATGTTGATTTAGAATTAATTAAGGAAAACTTAACTACTCGACAAAATAAATACCAAGAAGAAATGAATAAAATATCAGAAAGATTAGCCAATAAAAGCTTTGTTGATAGAGCACCAAAAGATATTGTTGATCAGGAAAAAACTAATTATAATAATTTAAAAAATGATGTTGAGAGAATATCAATAACTATAAAGGGTATATAATGGCAAGATTTAACAAAAAAAAATTACCAAGCAGACATACTTCATTAGGTGCTGATAGAGCTCCACATAGATCTTTTTATTATGCGATGGGTGAAACGGAAAAAGATGTAGCAAAACCATTTGTTGGCGTTGTATCAACTTGGAATGAAGCTGCTCCTTGTAATATTGCTTTAATGAGACAAGCTCAATCTGTTAAAAAAGGTGTTAGAGCTTCAGGTGGAACGCCTAGAGAATTTTGTACGATAACTGTAACTGATGGTATTGCGATGGGTCACGAAGGAATGAAGTCATCTTTAATTTCTCGTGAAGTAATTGCCGATTCAACTGAACTTACTGTGCGTGGTCATTGTTATGATGCACTTGTTGGTATTGCTGGTTGTGATAAATCTTTACCTGCCTTAATGATGGCAATGGTTAGATTAAATGTTCCAAGTGTGTTTATCTATGGTGGTTCAATACTTCCAGGTCAATACAAAGGTAAAGATGTGACCGTTGTCGATGTATTTGAAGCAGTTGGAAAACACTCAGCTGGAAAAATGTCTGCAAAAGAATTAAGAAAATTAGAGTTAGTTGCATGTCCAAGTGCTGGTGCGTGTGGTGGGCAATTTACTGCAAATACTATGGCCTGTGTTTCTGAAGCAATTGGTTTAGCTTTACCTTATTCAGCTGGAACACCTGCTCCATACGAAGAACGTGATAAGTATGCATTATTAAGTGGAAAGACTGTAATGAATTTATTAGAAAAAAATATTCGTCCAAGGGATATTGTTACAAAAAAATCTTTAGAAAATGCTGCAACAATCGTTGCTGCTACAGGTGGATCTACAAATGCTGCGTTACACTTACCAGCTATTGCAAACGAAATTGGAATTAAGTTTGATTTAATGGATGTAGCTAAAATTTTTAAAAAAACTCCTTATCTTGCTGATTTAAAACCAGGTGGAAAATATGTTGCAAAAGATATGTGGTTAGCGGGTGGTGTTCCTATGTTATTAAAAACTCTTTTTGATGGTGGATTTATTCATGGTGACTGCATGACTGTTACTGGAAAAACGATGAAACAAAATTTAAAAAATATTAAATTTAATCCTAAGCAAAAAGTTTTAAGAGCATATGACAATCCTTTATCACCAGATGGTGGTGTTGTTGGTCTTAAAGGTAACTTAGCTCCTGATGGTGGAATTGTTAAAATCGCTGGTTTAAAGAAATTACAGTTTACTGGTAAAGCTAGATGTTTTGATAATGAAGAAGCTGCAATGGCTTGTGTACAAAAGAAAAAATATAAAGAAGGTGATGTAATTATTATTCGTTATGAAGGACCCGTAGGCGGTCCTGGTATGAGAGAAATGCTATCAACAACAGGTGCTATTTATGGTCAAGGTATGGGTGAGAAGGTTGCCTTAATTACAGATGGTAGGTTTTCAGGTGCAACAAGAGGTTTTTGTGTGGGTCATGTTGGCCCTGAGGCGGCCTTAGGAGGCCCTTTAGCTCTTTTACGTAATGGTGATGTAATCGATATAGATGCCAAAAAAGGGACTATAAACGTTAGATTAACTAAATCACAATTAGCTACAAGACGAAAACAGTGGAAAGCAAAAAAATCAAGCTTTGGATCAGGTACTATTTGGAAATATGCTCAAACAGTAGGTCCTGCTTATTTAGGTGCACCAACACATCCTGGTAAAAGAAAAGAAGTAAAAGTTTACGCTGATATTTAATGAAAATTAGACCCGTTATATTATGTGGCGGAGCTGGAACAAGACTTTGGCCTAATTCTAAAAATCATCAAGCAAAACAATTTATTGATTTTGGTAATTGGACTTTATTAGGAAAAACTCTTGATAGAGTTAAATCTTCAACTTTTGACACGCCGATCATAAGTACAAATCTTAAATATTTAAAAGAGGTAAAAAAACATCTTAAGAAACATAAGATAAGTAAATATAAAATTGTTTTAGAGCCTGCAAAAAGAAATACAGCACCAGCAATTCTTGCATCAGCATTAATTAAAGATATTCCAAACGAACAACCTTTAATGTTTTTTGCAGCAGACCACTTAATAGAAAAAGCAAGTATCTTTAATAAAGCCATTAATAAGAATAAAACTAATTTAACAGACCAAAATATATTCATTTTTGGTATTAAACCAACATCACCTTCTAGTGAATACGGTTATTTTATAACTAAAAAAGTTAAAGGAAATATTAATAAAGTTATAAAATTTATTGAAAAACCAAAAGTAGCTAAAGCTAAACAAGTTATTAAACAAAAAGGCTATTGGAATTCTGGAATGTTTTTTTTAAGAAAAGATTCAATAATCAATAACTTTAAAAAGTACCAGCCTACAATATACAAAAATTGTGTTAATGCTGTTTCAAAAGCTAAACTTAAAGATAACACTTATTACTTAAATAAAGCTTCATTTGAAAAGGCTACAGTAAAGTCTTTTGATTATGCAATTTTAGAAAAAACTAAAAAAATTAACACTATTAAATTAGATATTCCTTGGTCAGATCTTGGTAGCTGGAAAGAGATCTTAAAAATGTATGATAAAAATAAGAATAGATATTATAAGAAAAAAAATGTTTATTACAGACCTTGGGGTAGGTACGTTAATTTATTCGAAGGCAAAGGCTTTTTAATTAAAGAGTTATTCGTTAAACCAAAAGGTATATTAAGTTTACAAAAACACCATCACAGATCAGAACATTGGTTGGTAACTCAAGGAAAACCAAAAATTACACTTAATAAAGACAGCTTTTCTAAAAAACAAAATGATCATATATTCATTCCTTTAGAGGCAGTTCATAGAATTGAAAATAAAGGTAATAAACCTGTTAAGATTATTGAAGCTCAAGTTGGATCAATATTAAAAGAAAGTGATATTGTAAGGTTTCAAGATGTATATGGCCGTATTAAATAATAATACGACCACATAATTAATATTTAAAACCAATTATTTGGAATAATGATGTAGTGAATTGCAAGTACAATTGCAACTGACACCGTCAATCCTATTGTCATTTTAAGGAAGTCTTTACCAATTAAAGGAAAGACATACTTGAACTTATAGTCTTTATTCATTGTAGATATTGCAAGCTCTCTACCACACAACAAACCAACAAATACCCATGTTGTTGACATTGGTAAATCATTAAGTTCTTTAAAGTAGTAAAGAACAGCAGCATAAATCACATTAATTATTGTTGCTGATCTTGCGTATCTAGTTCCAGTTTTATCTAAAACAACTTTTTGAATTGTTCCTCCGTTTATGTAGAAGATATAAAAAAGAAGAGCTGTAAAGTATGCAAGAACAATTAATAATAAATTTACATCTATTTGTCTTGGAAGATATACGGCTATATTAGCTACGTCATGAGATAACCAAACCCACCATAACCAAGCAGAAGTTACCCATACAGAGTTTCTCCAAAAACCTATCCATTTATCTTCAACTTCATCAAATTTCTCATTGATAAATTTAGATACTACTATCCAACAAATGTATGCTGCAACAGCTGCTAAGCCATATCCTACAACACTCTTCATAAGCATTTTTTCAAGAACTACAGTTGATGCAAATGCTGACAGTACTAAAAAGGTAGTTGAAACAGGTATACCTATTCTTGTTAATACTAAAAGTATTCCAGGAGCCACAGCATGATACCACTGTATTTCTTGGAAAGGAATTCTAGTTAATCTTCCGTAAGATATATCACCAGCATTACTGTACCAGCCCCATGTGATTGCAAGTATCATCACAAATGAAGCAGCGCTTGCTAGCGTATACCATTTAAACCATTTTTGTTTTGACGCTATAAATGTTCCAAGCGTTTGAATTGAATCATTTGCTATAACGCTATATCCCGCTAAAGCAAAGCCAACGATCGTATATATTGTTGTCATTTCCATCTTATTTTTCCTATTTTTTATTTATCTTTATTATTTTCCATTTCGAATGATTCTTAATCTTGAACTCGATTTAATAGAGAAGAGAAATTTTATCTATAGGTAAATTTATTAATATTTTTTGTGATGAGTTGATTCATTGATCATTATATTATTCAAAGTTGAAGTCTATATAGAGAATTTATTAATATTATTTGAGGTATGATGATTCATCGTTAATTATATTAATTAATAATTTTGTCTAGTTGTATAATATTTTAAATACAACTTATTAGGGCTTTATAGATACTAAAATATCACCTTATAAATCCCTATTAAGAACAGTGGTATCTGTAATCCAAAGTTAGTTAATATAGCTTTATCTTTTGATATAAACCCAGCTATCGTCCAACCAATAACTCCAAGACCATGGAAGTAGATGTTAATAGGGTAGATATTTAAATTAGTTAATAATATTCCAGTTAATACTAAAGCAGTACTGACCCATTTAAGGTATTTTTTAATAAACATAGTCTCCTCTATATGTAAGTTTTATGAGGATTTTATTACAATATAGAAGAGACTGAAATCTTAAATTAAAAAATTATTATGAATTTGTTAAAATTCACTACTAAATTTTATACCAACCCCAATACGTTCAGTAGTTTTATTGTCCTTATCTTGACTTTTATATCCAAAGTCTAATCCAACACCTGATCCTAAATAATATCCAACGGATGATTGAAATATACTTCCATTAAAACTTTCATCTGCTTCATCAGCATCATTATCTGTATAGGTATAAGTAGTTCCAAAGTTCCATTTTTGATATTCAAGACCTAATCCACCAGTGGTATGGCTACGGTCATGCGCATCTTCACCTGCTAGATTATCAATCTGCATTCTTTCAAAGATAAATTTACTACTTAAATCTTTTGATATTTTATTTTTGTAAATTAAAGAAGCAGAATAACGAGTATTATCTGTTGCGTCTGAAACACCTGCTGCCTGATCAGCATAGCCTATTCTATAAATAAGTTCTTTGCTAAAAGAATTATCTTTAAATGAAAAAGGGTATGACCCACTTAACGAAGCTGAATAAGATGATAAATTTTCTGTATTAGATACACCACTATCTTGCTTACTATTATGGCCACGCTCAAAAAATATTGAATCACTCAAACCACTAGTATCAGCTGCAAAAGAGGTAATATTTAATTCATGTGTACCAAAACTTCCTGCATTTTTTTTAATTATACCACCTAAACCAACTCGTTCTTTAATTCCATATTCTTCGATCGCTTGGTATCCATACATGCCTGGAAAATTATGATAATCTAATCCAACAGCTGGGTTAAATTTTCCTAAATAACCAGAAAATTTTTTTGTGTCATAATTTAAGGTAAGTTCTTCAAAAATTAACATATGATCGTTGATACCATGGTCATCTCCATCTGGTGTAAGAGCACCACCATGAGCGTGACTATTACCATCTGGTCCACCTTCTAATTTTATATTTGAGTTAATAGAAAAATTTTCTGAAAATCTATTACCAATTTCAGCATGCGTATGTGAATATATTTCGTTATATTTTCCATCATTAGCAACTTTTGTCATTGAGTCAGCAAATATTGCTACATCTAAATGTCCATAAAACCCATCTTTATCATGATTGTCATGATCATGATCTTTATGGTTATCTTCACTATAAGCATTTGTAGTTAAGATGATTATGATTGTAAGTACCTTTATTAATGTTTTCATTTTAAATACCTTTATTTATTAATGTTATATTATAACATTACATAAAGTAAAAAAATAAACTGTCAACATTATTTTGTCTTTAGTTGTAAAATAATTATAAAATTAAAAAAAATCTAATTAATATTAAACATAAATATTTAGTTAGTATAAAAATTTAACAACCTTTAAAAGAAGCAGACATATTTCTTATTAGATCAAAATATAAATTCTTTCCTGGATTTAAAGTAGCCCCAAGTGGATCAACTACACCAGTTTTTATATTCATATCTTTAGCAACTACCTTAATGATATCAGGATTAAATTGAGGTTCTGAGAAAATACATTTTACTTTATCATGTTCAATTATTTCTCTAATTTCTGATAATTGTTCTGCACCAGGCATTATGTCAGTATTAACTGTAAAAGCTCCCAATATTTTTACATTAAATCTTTTTTCAAAATATTGATATGCATCATGGAAAACAATAGATGAAGTACTTTCATTTAATTCAGTCATTACATCCATAGTAAGTTTATCTATATCATTAAGTGCCTTATCTAAGTTACTTTTGTAAGTAGATGCATTTTTTGAATCATTTTCAATTAAATGCTCAGTCATTTCTTTTAGAATTACTTTTGCATTAATAGGATCTAACCAAACGTGGGGATCATATTCACCATGTCCATGTCCTTCATGCTCATCATGCCCATCCTCCTTTTTAGCATGATCGTCATGACTATCTTCTTTTTTAGCGTGATCGTCATGATCATGTTCATCAAAAATATTTCTTTCTCTAAACTTTAATACATTTAAACCTTTAATTTCTATTAATTCAATTTTTTCTGCTTTTTTTGCAATTGAATTTAATGGTTTTTCTAAAAAATTTTCTAAATCTTCACCTATCCAAAATATAAGATCTGCATTTTGTAACATTTTCGCATGAGATGGTTTCATTGAAAACCCATGTGGTGAGTTAAAACCATCTACAATTAAATCTGGTTTTCCAACACCATTCATAAGATAGCTCGCTAATGAATGAATAGGTTTAATTGATGTAACTACTTTTATTTCAGCATTAGCTGGTGTAAAAAACATTAATATTGATAAAATCGATAGAATAAATGGTATTTTTTTTAGTTTGTTCATAATTTAAATATTTAATTAATTGTTATAATATAACATTGTGTAATAATATAACATTTAAAAAAGTCAAGAGCTATATGGATTTAGATAAGAATATATTAGTTAAATTAAATAATGCAGGTTTTCGCCAAAATAATAAATGGCTAGTAGAGGGTGTATCTCTGCAGGTTGAGAAGGGCAAGATTGTAACTCTCATTGGTCCAAATGGTTCGGGCAAAAGTACAACTGCTAAAATTGCATTAGGTATTTATAAAAATATTGAAGGTAGTGTTGAAAAATACACTAATAAAATTGGATATGTTCCTCAAAAGATTTCAATAGATTGGACATTGCCACTAAGAGTTAACGACTTTATGGTATTGACTGAAAATATTAAGGATGATCAGATTAATGAAGCTTTATCATTAACGGGAGTGATGCATCTTAAAAATAAAAATTTAGGTAATTTATCTGGTGGTGAATTTCAAAGAGTTTTACTTGCTAGAGCTATTTCAAAAAAACCGGAATTGTTAGTACTTGATGAACCAGTTCAAGGTGTCGATTTTACTGGAGAGATAGCTTTGTATGAGTTAATTAAAAAAATCTCAGATACTTTAAATTGTGGAATTTTACTAATCTCACATGATTTACACACAGTAATGACTGCAACAGATCATGTTGTTTGTTTAAATGGCCATGTTTGTTGTTCAGGTTCACCAATTGATGTTGCAAAAAATAATGAATATAAAACATTATTTGGAGAACAAGCTTCTCAGATACTCTCTATTTATGAACACAAACATGATCATGAACACTCTGATGAAGGGAATATAAAAAAAAACTAGATGTTTGATGATTTTTTTATAAGAGCATTAATTGCTGGTATTGGAATTGCTTTAGTAGCAGGACCACTAGGATGTTTTGTTATTTGGAGAAGATTGTCTTATTTTGGTGATACACTTTCTCATTCAGCATTACTTGGTGTTACAATTGCTTATACGTTTGATTTAAATATTGCTCTTTCAGTGTTTGTAATTTCTTCCGTCATAGCTTTATTATTAATACAATTACAAAAAAAAACTAATTTACCTGGTGATGCTTTGCTTGGTCTTTTAGCTCATTCTTCATTAGCAGTTGGGTTAGTGGTAATTGGTTTTTTAACTTTCATAAGATTTGATATTATGGGTTTATTATTTGGTGACATATTAGCTGTCACAACTAATGATATATTTGTTGTGTGGACTGGTGGTGCTGTAATTTTAATTATACTTAAATTAATTTGGAAACCTTTATTTGCATCAACTGTAAATTATGAATTAGCTGAGGCTGAAGGTTTGAATCCAGATAGATCAAAGGCTATATTCACAATTTTAATGGCTGCTGTTATTGCCATATCAATTAAAATGGTAGGTTTGCTTTTAATTACTGGAATGTTGATTATTCCTGCTGCAATGGCTAGAAATATTTCAGACAGTCCACAAAAAATGGTATTTTATTCAATTATAGGGGGTTTATTGTCTGTAGTTTTAGGATTATTCTCTTCATTAGAATTCAATACATCTTCAGGACCTTCAATAATAGTTGCTTCTTTAATTTTATTTATATTATCTTTGTTAAAAATAAAACAATCGATTAAATTAAAAAACTAATAGCTAATTAAAAATTTAGATATGCAAAAACAAGAAAGTTTATCAAAAAACCAACAAATCATATTTGATTTTATTGAAAAAGCTAAAGAACCACTTAAAGCTTATTCAATATTATTTAATGTTCAAAAAAAAGGAATAAAAGCTCCCTTACAAGTTTATAGGGCTTTAGATAAATTAGTTGAAATAGGTAAAATTCATAAAATTGAAAGTCGAAATGCTTTTATAGCTTGTAAAAATTCAAATTGTGAAGTTTCTAATGCTACAATCTTTTCAATTTGCAATAAATGTGAAAATGTTTCTGAAATTAATAATCCAAAACTTTCAAAATATTTAACTAATTTTGAAGACGATACTGGAATGCAATATAATAAATATAATTTAGAGTTTTTTGGTTTATGCAAAAAATGTAAAGCTAAATAAATGAATACAGTATCCTTAACATTAAATGAAATTTTAGAATTAGCTAAAAAAACATTACTAGCTAATGGTTGTGATGAGGAAAATGCTAGTATCTTAGCTGATACCATCATGAGAGCTGAAAGAGATGGTTCTGTTTCTCATGGTTTGTTTAGATTACCTGCTTATGTGGCTGGCTTAAAAAGTAAAAAAATTAATGGTAAAGCAAGACCTGAATTAGAAAATGTTGCTCCAAGTATTATTAAAGTATTAGGTAATAATGCAGTTGCTCCTATGGTTTTAAGTTTAGGATTACCTGCTGTTATTGATTTGGCCAAAAAAAATGGTGTAGCAGTCCTAGCAATAAAAAATTCACATCACATGGCAGCACTTTGGCCTGAAACTGAAGCTATTGCAGAAGCTGGTCTTGTTGGTATCGCTTGCACATCTTACAAACCAGCCGTTGCACCAGCTGGTGCTACAAAACCTTTATATGGTACAAATCCAATTTCTTTTGCTTGGCCTAGACCTGGTAAAACTCCAGTTGTCTACGATATGGCAACTGCTTCAATGGCAATGGGTGAAGTTCAGATTGCAAAAAGAGAAGGGCATAAAGTTCCTCTTGGAACGGGCTTAACTAAAGAGGGTAAAGAAACAACTGATCCTGGAGAAATCGCTGATGGTGGAGTTATACTTCCATTTGGTGGCTATAAAGGATCTAGTATAGCAATGATGGTTGAATTATTAGCTGGTGCATTAATAGGTGAAAATTTTAGTTTTGAAACTGCTGCTAAAGATAATAACGATGGTGGTCCTCCAAGTGGTGGAGAATTTATT
This sequence comes from Candidatus Pelagibacter sp. Uisw_090, assembly GCF_047717845.1. Lineage (GTDB taxonomy): Bacteria > Pseudomonadota > Alphaproteobacteria > Pelagibacterales > Pelagibacteraceae > Pelagibacter. The sequence goes on along the minus strand of NZ_CP159810.1, from coordinate 670,148 downwards.
ATAGCAATCTCACCTGAGAAAATTTCTGGTAAAGGTTGGGATAAGCATGCGGATGAATTTTTTAGTAAAATGTCAGCTATGGAGGGTGTTAGACTTCCAGGTGAAAGAAGACATAAAAATAGACTAGATAAAGGACCAAGAAATATTAATGAAGAACTTGTTAATAAAATTAAATCTTTAAGTTAATTCAATTTCAATAGGTGTGTGATCTGAGGGTTTTTCTTTTCCTCTGGGGTCTTTATTAATATTAACATTCTTAACTATATTTAATAAAGAATTTGATACTAAGAAGTGATCTATTCTTAATCCATTATTTTTCTGCCAAGCACCTCTCATATAATCCCAATAAGTATAGCCTTCTGTTTCGCCATGAATATGACGGTAGGCATCATGAAAACCTAGATTAATCATTTCTCTAAATTTTTTTCTTATCTCAAGTCTGTATAAAGCGTCATCTTCAAAACCTTTAATATTATAAGCATCTTCTGCTGAAGGAAGAATATTAAAATCACCTGCTAAAATAATGTTTTCATTTTTCTTTGAAAGAGTTTTTAGCTGTTTAATCAAAGTATCTAACCATTCTTTTTTATAAGTATATTTATCAGTATCTACAGGATTACCGTTTGGAGTGTAAATGTTAATCAGTTGAATATTTTTTTTCTTATGTTTTAATTCTGCTGAAATAATTCTAGATTGTTTTAACTTGTCTTTAATCAAATCTAATCTAACATTTTCTAGTTTATGCTTAGATATGATAGCAACTCCGTTATAACTTTTTTGTCCAAATACATGACTTTCATAATCTAATGCTGAAAAATCATCATATGGAAAAGTTTCATCTTGAGTTTTGATCTCTTGCATCATGACAACATCAGGAGAAAATTTTTGAAGGTATTCTTTAATATTTTCAACTCTTGCTCTAACAGAATTAACATTCCAAGATGTGATAATCATTATATAGAGAAAGAAACACCACAACCGCAAGAAGATTTGCTTTGTGGGTTAGAGATCTTGAATTGATCACCAATTAGTTCTGAGACAAAGTCTACTTCTGAACCTTTTAATAAGTCTGCTGAAGTTTTATCAATAAGAATATTTTCATGCTTTAAATCATCTGCTTCTAATTTTTTGTCAAAAGTAAACTCATATTGAAAACCTGAGCAACCACCACCTTTAATAGCGATTCTAAAAAATGACCCTGGATCTTTTTGAGACAACAAATTATTAATCTGTTTTATAGCTTTATCTGTAAATTTAATTTCTTTAATCATATAACAACACTGATATTACTAATATAATATCAATTTATTAAATTTAAAGTATGAATAATTACTCAAATTTAGCTCTATCTAAAAGTAAAGGTCGTATTTTTAAAGAAGCCAATTCACTTTATAGAACACCATTTCAAAGAGATAGAGATAGGATTATTCACAGTGCCTCATTCAGAAGGCTAAAACATAAAACACAAGTTTTTGTTAATACAGAAGGGGATCACTTTAGAACTAGAATTACCCATTCAATTGAAGTTGCACAAATTGCAAGATCAATAGCTAAACATTTAGGTTTAAATGATGATCTAGCTGAAACTTTAAGTTTGGCTCATGATTTGGGACACACACCGTTTGGACATGCTGGAGAAGATGCCCTTAATGAATGCATGGTTAACTTCGGAGGTTTTGATCATAATCTTCAAACTTTAAGAATAATTATGTTTCTTGAACATAAATACCTTAAATTTAAAGGTCTAAACTTAACATTAGAAACTTTAGATGGATTATTAAAGCACAATGGCCCAATTGAAGATATCTCTACAGTTAATAGACTTATTGGATTGAAAAGTTTTAAAAATAAAATAAATTTTACTAACTCTGGATCATTGGAAGCTCAAATATCAGCAATCTCTGATGATATTGCCTATAATAATCATGACATACAAGATGGTATCAGAGCCAAAATGTTTAATTTAAACGACTTGATTGAAATTAATTTTTTTAAAGATATTTATAAATCTCACAAAAATAATATTAAAAATAATAATAAAGATATTTTGATATATCAAATAATACGAGATTCAATTGATTTAATGGTTAGAGATTTGATTAAAAATACTAAAAATAATTTAAAATCCAATAAGATCAAATCTTTAAATGATGTTTATAAATTAAATAATCCTATAGTATGTTTTTCTAGTAAATTTCTAAAAATTGAAAAAGAAGTTAGGTTTTTCCTAAGAAGCAAAATGTACAATAATAAGAAAGTATTATTAAAAAATAATCATGGAAAAAAAATTGTTAATAAACTTTTTTATAAAATTAAGAATAAGCCAAAAAAATTCTTAAATGTTGACCAATTAAAGAATGACTCTAACAGAGCAATTGCTGATTTTATTTCAGGTATGACAGATAGATATGCAATCAATTTACACAAAAGTATTTAATGAACATTTTTGACCTTTACTTAGATAAAATAATAATTTTAATTAAAAAGCTAAATAAAGATGGTTCTATTGAATTATCTGAATCCTTAAATGGAATTAATGTAGACATACCACCATCAAATTTTGACTGCGATATATCAACAAATGTAGCCATGGTACTATCTAAGGCTAACAAAAAATCTCCAATTGATATTGCAAATACTTTGATTGATTTAATCAAAAACGAAGATGAAAATATTGAAACTATATCAGTAGCAAAACCTGGTTTTATCAATATTAAATTTAAAGCAATATATTGGAACAATTTTATAAAAAATGTTAATGAAAATTATAAAAACTTTGGAGTAAATATTAAAGAAAAAAAACAAAAATATCTCATAGAGTTTGTTTCTGCCAATCCTACAGGTCCATTACATGTTGGTCATTGTCGTGGTGCAATCTTAGGAGATGTTATTTCAAATATATTGATTTTTAATAAACATGACGTTTCTAAAGAATATTATGTAAATGATTATGGCAACCAAATTATAAATTTTACAAAATCTGTCTTTCATAGAATTAGGGAAATTCTTAATGATGAAAAGTTTCCTATTGATAATCCGGATCTTTATCCAGGTGATTACTTAGTAGACATTGCTAAAATTATTATTGATAACAACAAAAATTTAAAATTTGATAAATTTGATGATGTATCTAAGGAATTAACACTATTGTCTGTGGCAGAGTCTTTGAAATTAATTAAGACTAATTTAGCTAACTTGGGAATAATTCATGATAAATTTACAAGTGAAACTCAAATTGTTTTAAATAAAGAAGTGGAAAAGGTAATTGAGAATTTAAAAGAGAAAAACCTAGTATACGAAGGAAAAATTAAGGCACCTAAAGGAGAGGACGATGATAATTGGGTAGAAAGAGAGCAGCTTCTATTTAAATCAACTAATTTTGGAGATGATAAAGATAGAGCCTTACAAAAATCTGACAAGTCATGGACTTATTTTGCTAGCGATGTTGCTTATCATAATAATAAACTTAACAGAGGCTACGATGTGCTTATCAACATACTTGGAGCTGATCACGCAGGGTATATAAAAAGAATTACTTCAGTTGTAAAGGCTCTTTCTAGAGACAAGAATAAGTTAATTTGTAAGGTTAGTCAGCTAGTTAAGTTAATTAAAGATGGCAAACCATTTAAAATGTCTAAAAGAAAAGGAGATTATATTACCGTAGAAGATTTGATTTCAGAAGTTGGTAAAGATGCGACACGATTTATCATGCTCAATAGAAGTAGCGACGTTGAGTTAGATTTTGATTTTGCAAAAGTTAAAGAAAAGTCAAAAGATAATCCACTTTATTATGTACAGTATTGTTTTGCGAGAATATCATCAGTTTTTAGACATGTTGATTTAGATATTAATAAAGATCTAAATATTAGTGAATATGATTTTCAATATTCCAATGATGAAATTAAGATTTTAAAAAAGATTGCTGAATGGCCTAAATGCATTGAGACAGCTAGTTTAAGATTAGAACCGCATAGTATCCCAGTTTATTTATATGAACTGTCATCTGAATTTCATTCTTATTGGAACATGGGTAAGGATGATCCAAGTAAAAGGTTTATTAACGATCAAAAAAAAATACCTAATGATAAACTGGTTTTTTTAAAAGTTATATCTACTGTAATTCGATCAGGGATGAATATTGTTGGTGTGGATACACCGGAAAAAATGTAATGTTAAAAGAATTAAAATACCTTTTTTATTTATTTGTAATTATATTGTTTTTTTTCTTAGCATTAAAATATTATTTTTCAGATGATAATAAAAAAAATTCTTATAGATCTTATAAACTGCTAGATGAAAAAATTAAAAAGTATTCTCAAAATATAATTTTATTAAAAAATGACACTATTGATATAGTTGAATATGTTGAAAAAACTATAGATAAAAATAAAAAAAATTATAACTTTTGGAAGTTAATAAACAATAATGAATAACAGAAGAAGCTTTATAACTGGTATTAAATCCACAACTTTATCCATTAAAGAAAAAAATTTTCTTCAGCAATATAAACCCTGGGGTGTAATACTTTTTTCAAGAAATATAATATCTTTAAATCAGACCAAGAAATTAACAGATCAAATAAAAAAAGTATTTAAAGATAAAAATTACCCTATTTTGATTGATCAAGAGGGTGGACGAGTTAATAGATTAAAAAATATTTTCAATGCAGATCCTTTAACAGGTGAATTTTTTGGTAAACTTTATTTAAAAGATAAGAAAAAGTTTTATAATTATTATAAAATTTTTATAAAACAGACATCATTCTTATTAAAGTCGATTGGAGTAAATATCAACACTCTGCCTGTTCTTGATTTAAGGTTAAAAGGTTCTAGTTCAATAATTGGTGATAGATCATTTTCAAAAGACCCAAAAATTGTCTCAAAAATAGGTGATATTTGCATAAATCACTTTCACTCGAATAATATAGGAACTGTTATTAAACATATTCCTGGCCATGGCTTAGCTAAAGTAGATAGTCACAAATTAACACCAACGGTTAATGAAAATTTAAAATATTTGATAAAAAATGATTTTTCAACTTTTAAGAAAAAGTCTAGCCTTTTTGCTATGACTGCACATATAATTTACACAAATATAGACAAGACTAATACAGCAACGCATTCAAAAAAAATAATTGAATTAATAAGAAGTCATATTAAATTTAAGAACATAATAATGTCTGATGATATATCCATGAAAAGCCTAAAAAGTTCAATTAAAGTTAATACTTTGAGAGCTTTTGATGCTGGTTGTGATTTAGTCCTTCATTGCAATGGAAATATTAAGGAAATGTGTGATGTTGCAATTAACTCACCTTTAATAAGTAAGTTTATAATCAAAAAAACATCACAATTTCATAAGATTATAAGTTAATATTTGATATGCCTGATACCGATTCTAATGATTTTAATGTTGATCTTGAAAACTATCAAGGTCCCTTAGATGTTCTGTTAGATTTAGCTAAAGCACAAAAAGTAGATCTAGAAAATATCTCCATAACATTATTGGCAGATCAGTTTCATGATTATATCACAAACGAAAAAAATCTTAATTTAGAGACGGCATCTGAATATTTATTGATGGCAACATGGTTAACTTACTTAAAATCTAAACTTTTATTACCTGGAAACCCTGAGGAAGAATTTAAATTATTAGAGGTTGCTCAACAACTAAAATTACAATTAAAAAAATTGGAATTAATACGCCTTCTTTCAGATCAAATGTTAAAAAGGAAAAGATTGGGTAGAGAAATACGCTTAAGAGGAATTAAAGGAAATATACGATCAATTTATAGTACTGAATATAAATTAAACCTCTATGAATTGTTAAAAACATATTCTGGTATTATCATGACAAAAGACTTCCAAAGAATGAATATACCTAAACTACCGGTGTTTACTACAGAGGATGGTATAAAGCGTATTAGAGAATTTTTTGGTAAATTGATAGATTGGAAGAATATTAACGATTTAATCCCAAAAAACTTTAAAGATGGTATAAAATATAAAAAAACTGGTAAAGCTGGGATTTTTGCGGGATCTCTTGAACTTGTTAAAGAAGGCAATCTTACAATCAAGCAAGAAAACTTATTTGATGAAATATATGTTAAGGAGATTAAGTGACCAAAATAAACAAAAATTTAAAAACAAACATTGTAACATTTCCAAAAAAATTAAATGATGGAGAAAGAGAAGTTGAGGCTATTGTCTTTGCTGCATTAGAACCTCTTGATATTGACACAATAGAATCTAAAATTTCTAAAAAAATTGATGTTTTAAAAACTTTAGAAAAACTTCAAATAGAATATTCTACAAGAGGCATCAATTTAGTTTGCATTTCAAACAGATGGTCATTCAGGACTTCTGAAAATTTATCAAATTTGATGTCACAGGAAAAAACTGTTGAAAAAAAACTATCTAGAGCAGCTGTTGAAACTTTAGCTATTATTGTTTATCACCAACCTGTAACTAGAGCTGAAATTGAGGAAATCAGAGGTGTGGCTTTTGGCACAAATACACTTGATATACTGATGGAATTAAATTGGGTTAAGCCTCAAGGACGCAAAGATGTGCCAGGTAAACCAATTCAGTATGGAACTACTGTTGATTTTTTAAGCCATTTTAGTCTTCAAAAATTATCAGATTTACCAACTGTTGATGAACTAGGATCGGCTGGCTTAATAGATAGCGCCAATATAGATAATGCAATATTTGGTACAGGTAAATTTTATAAAGAAAAACAGGAAGAAAAGAAAGAAGACATCTATGAAAATATAGATGAAATGCTAGGTGGAACACTTAGTCCTGACGAAGAAAAATAAAAAGTTACTTTAAAATTAAATCTAAAAGGGGTATAAAATTATATGAGCATAGGAATTTGGCAAATAGCAATAGTAGTTATTTTAGTGGTCCTTTTATTTGGTAGAGGTAAAATCTCTAGTTTAATGGGGGATGTAGCTAAAGGTATTAAAAGTTTTAAAAAAGGTATGGCTACAGATATCACTGATGAGCCAGAGCCTAAAAATGTTTCTGAAAATAATCAAGACAGCAAAGACAAAGAATAAATTAAATGCCCACTATTGGCTGGTTTGAGATTTTACTGGTAGTAGCTGTAGCAATTATTGTTATAGGTCCTAAAGATTTTCCGTTTATGTTAAAAAAAGTAGGATCCTGGATTGGGACTACTAAAAGATATATTACCAACATACAAAGTGAAGTGGCTGAACTTGATATTGAGTCTAACGAAATAGAAAAACCCGTAGAAGAAAAAAAGATAATGACAAAATCTGAAAATGAGGGCGGCTTTGTAAGTCATTTAACTGAGCTTAGAAAGAGATTAATTCATTCTTTTATTTTTTTATTTATATTTTTCATTGGATGTTATTTTTTTTCAGAACATCTTTATGGTTTTTTAGTTGAACCTTTTGCTAAAGCCGTAAATGACAGTGGTACTGATAGAAGATTAATTTTTACAGCATTACAAGAAACGTTTTTAACTTATTTAAAGGTTTCATTTTTTGCAGCATTTTTTGTTACATGTCCTTATATATTAATGCAAATATGGAAATTTATTGCACCAGGTCTCTATAAACATGAAAAAATTGCAATTGTTCCGTATCTAGTTTTAACGCCTATATTATTTTTTTTAGGTGGCATGCTTGTCTATTATTTAATAATGCCACTAGCCATAAAATTTTTTCTTTCCTTTGAAAGTACAGGGGCGTCAACAGGTTTACCCATTCAATTAGAAGCAAAAGTGAGTGAATACCTTTCGCTTGTAATGAAATTAATTTTTGCATTCGGTATAAGCTTTCAGCTACCAGTCGTTCTTAGTTTACTAGCTAGGGTAGGTATGGTTGATGCAAAATTTCTTAGAGAAAAAAGAAAATATGTTGTTGTAATGATTTTTGCAGCAGCAGCACTATTAACGCCACCAGATCCTATAACTCAAATTGGTTTAGCAATACCATTATTGATTTTATATGAATTATCTATATTTTCTGTAAACATTATTGAAAAAAAAAATAAAAAAGATGCATAATATAAAAGAAATCAGAAATAATATTGAGGCTTTTAAAGATGCTTTAAATAAAAGATTCTTAGATATAGATGTTGATGAAATTTTATCATTAGATGAAAACAATAGAAAATATATCCAACAAAGAGAAATACTTGAAAAAGAAAGAAAAGATATTTCAAAATCAAAAGACAAAACACTTTTTGAAAAATCTAAAAAAATTTCTACTGAAATAGAAAAAGTTAACAACCTACAAGCAGTTATTAAAGAACAATTAGAGACTATCTTATCATCAATTCCTAATATACCTTATTCGGATGTGCCCATTGGTAAAGATGAGAACTCAAATATAGAAATTTCAAAATCAGGAACAATACCTAATTTTACATTTAAACCTAAGTCTCATTATGAATTGGGTGAGAATTTAGAAATGTTAGATTTTGATCTTGCAACAAAAACAACAGGCTCTAGATTTGTTTTTGTAAAAGATAAATTGGCTTTATTAGAGAGGGCGCTATCTAATTTTATGCTCGATACTCATGTCAACGTTAATGGTTATAAAGAAATTTCACCTCCATTAATAGCTACAGACTCAACCATGTTTGGAACAGGCCAGTTACCAAAATTTGACAATGACCAATTTGAACTCAAGCTCGATGACTCAAGTGATAGAAAATTTTTAATTCCAACAGCAGAAGTAATTTTAACAAATATAGTTAAAGACCAAATTGTTGATAAAAAAAATCTACCAATGAGAATGGTTGCCTCAACTCCTTGTTTTAGAAAAGAGGCTGGAAGCTATGGTAAAGATACTAAGGGGATGATTAGACAACACCAATTTTACAAAGTTGAAATGGTTAGTATTGTTGAGGCTGAAAATTGTTTAGATGAACTTGATAGAATGACTGATTGTGCGACAAAAATATTAGATTTATTAAAACTTCCTTATAGAAAAATTGTTTTATGTACTGGCGACATGGGCTTTAGTGCTGAAAAAACTTTCGATATTGAGGTATGGCTTCCATCAGAAGATAAATATAGAGAAATTTCAAGCTGTTCTTCATGTGGATCATTTCAATCTAGAAGAATGAAGGCCAGATATAAAAACAATAAAAAAGAAACAGTCTTTGTTGGAACCCTAAATGGTAGTGGTTTAGCGGTTGGCAGAACGCTGGTTGCTATATTAGAAAACTATCAACAAGAAGATGGTTCTATTATTGTACCTACGGTTTTAAAGCCTTACATGAATAATATTGAGAAAATCAACAAGATTTAAAGTTGTTTTAATTTAATAGATGTTGTAAGTATTCACATTAATCAAGGAGAAACATGGATTTAGGAATAGGACAATTTATACCACTAATTTTAATTTTTGTTATTTTTTACTTTTTTTTAATAAGACCTCAACAAAAGAAAGTTAAAGAGCATAAAGCCATGGTAGAAAACTTATCAAGAGGAGACAAGGTTGTAACGTCTGCTGGTATTATTGGGACAGTTGAAAGAATTATTGATAATGAAAAAGTTGAAGTACAAATTGCTGAAAACGTTAAAGTTGAAATTATCAAATCTACAGGTATCCAGGGATTACTCAACTCTCCAGAAGTAAAAAAATAACATTTAACTAAAGTGTTATACTTTTCTAAATTAAGAATTACCTTAGTTTTTCTTGTAACACTTTTTTTTATTTTTGTTACCTTATCTAATTTTCAGGATTCTGAAGATAGTCTTATATCAAAAAAGATAAATCTAGGTTTAGATTTACAGGGTGGTTCATATTTACTACTTGAAATTGATAATGGACCTGTTGAAATTCAAAAATTACAAAACACAACCACTGTCATTAGAAATTTTCTAAAAGATAAGAAAATAAACTTTAATGATTTGAGGATACAAAATAAAAAAATAATATTTAGTGTATCCAAAGACAATATCGAAATAGTTGAAAATTTTTTCCTAGATAAAGAAAGTGAAATTAATCCTTATTATAACCAATATAAATCTCATCAGTTTGATGTAACAATACAAAACCATGAATTTATATTAACACTTTCCAAATATGGACTAATTGAGATTAAAACATCTTCACAAGATCAAGCCCTTGAAATAGTTAGAAGAAGAGTAGATGAAGTCGGAACTAATGAACCGAATATACTAAAAAGAGGTAATAATCGTATTCTTGTAGAGCTACCTGGTCTAGATGATCCTATGCGTATAAAATCACTTTTGGGTAAAACTGCAAATTTAACATTTAGATTTGTTGCTCAAAATAATAACGATACTTTTGGAGCTGAAATACTTCAATACGAAGATGGTAGTAATGAAGTAATGGTAAATAAAAGAATAATTTTAAATGGTGAGAATTTATTAGATGCTCAACCACAAATGAACAACCAAACAAACGAAACAGTGGTTTCATTCACCCTTGATAGAGTTGGTGCTAAAAGATTTGGTAAAGCAACGAGTACTGGGATTGGAAAACAGTTGGCAATTGTTCTAGATGGCAAGATTGTTAGTGCCCCTGTTATTCAGAGTGTAATAGCAAGTGGAAATGGTCAGATAAGTGGTAATTTTACTTTTCAATCAGCAACAGATTTAGCCTTATTATTAAGGTCTGGAGCTTTACCGGCACCACTTAACATTATTGAAGAAAGAACAGTAGGGCCCGATCTTGGTCAAGACTCAATTAATGCCGGCGTTATTGCACTCATGATTGGTTTCTTATTGGTAATTATTTTTATGTTTTTTAAATACAAAATATTTGGTTTAATAGCTAACATAACATTATTAGTTAATTTATTTTTTTTAATAGGAATTTTAACGTTATTTGAGGCAACATTAACACTTCCAGGGATAGCTGGTATTATTTTAACAGTTGGTATGGCCGTTGATGCGAATGTATTGATTTTTGAAAGAATTAAAGAAGAGTGTAAAAATGAAAAAAATAATATAATAGCCTTTGATACTGGTTATGTTAAATCAAGAACAGCAATAATAGACGCAAACATAACAACATTAATTGCTGCTATCATTTTATTTTTTATGGGATCTGGTCCTGTTAAAGGTTTCTCTGTAACTTTAGCGGTTGGAATTTTCACCACACTATTTTCGGTATATTTTATAGCAAGAATGCTTACTAGCCTTTATGTGGTAAGAAATAAAGAGAAAGTTAAACTAATATAAATGATTAATTTTAATAAATTTTACAAACCATTTAACCTCATATCTTTAAGTTTAGTTATAGTATCTATTCTATTATTATTTTTTAAAGGCCTTAATTTTGGTGTAGATTTTAAAGGTGGAACTTTAATCGAATTAAGATCTAATGATACAAAAGTTAATGTTACATCATTAAGAAATTCATTTAGTAAAATGAATTTAGGAGACTTCAATGTTAAAAAATTTGGAAATGAGAATGATTTTTTAATCAAGATTGAGAAGAAAGACACTAGCGCAAATGCTATTGAAATTATAAAAAAAGAATTAATATCTTCTATAGGAGGTTCTTTTAATTTCAGAAGAGTTGAAAACGTTGGTCCTAAAGTGAGCTCTGAATTATTAAAGTCTGGTATTATTGCAATAGCACTATCTCTAGCTGCAATGTTATTTTACATATGGATAAGATTTGAATGGCAATTTAGTTTAGGTGCTATTTTAGCCTTATTCCATGATGTCATTATAACACTAGGTCTTTTCTCACTATTTGGTTTAGAAATAAATCTATCAATAGTTGCTGCTGTTTTAACTATAGTTGGTTATTCAATGAACGATACTGTTGTTATTTATGACAGAGTTAGGGAAAATTTAAGAAAGTTTTCTGATATTAAAATTTATGAACTTACAAATATCTCAATTAATGAAACACTTTCTAGAACTATAATTACATCAGTCACAACTTTACTTGCTTTAGTTTCGATTTATTTATTCGGTGGAGAAATATTAAAAGGTTTTTCTTTAGCCATGATAATGGGTGTTATATTTGGAACCTATTCTTCAATTTATATAGCTAATCCTATACTTGTAAAACTTAGAGTTTCACAAAAAACAATCTTAAAAGAAGATACAGAGTAGATTTAATAAAGATTTTGAGCTGCTACCATTGAAAGTAACATTGGTATCGATAAAAGAGTATTTGTTCTTGAAAACAACATTGCTGTTCTTGCTGATTTTGCTTTAACATCAGGTTCACACTCAACTATACCTAGTGCTCTTTTTTGATTTGGCCAAATTATAAACCAAACATTATAAGCCATATATAAACCAAGCCACATCCCAATACCTATAGCTGTATTTTTTCCACCACCACCTAGTGTCATAGCATCGTGTAAATAACCATTCAGATAAGCTAAAATTAATCCTGACAGAACTGTCAGTAATGCAGCGTATCTAAAATAAAACAATGCGGCTGGAGCAATAACTTTACCTATAGCAGGTTTTTGTTCGTCAGGGATTTTTGGCATATTTGGAATTTGTACAAAGTTAAAATACCAAAGCAAACCAATCCACATTATAGCAACTGTTACATGAATAAATCTTGTTAACCAACTCCAAAAAATTGTATCAAAATCAAAACCACCATTACCATAAAACAACCCTAGAAAGAAAATTATTGCTAAAGCTAATGATGCGTGAATAGTTTTTGGAAGTGATGATAGTAAATTGCCCATAATAAGAATCACTTATACACTAATTGTTTAAATCTTTAACTTCTTTTTAAATTTTTCTTCCAGCATGGGTTTTAAGAATTCACCAGTATAACTACCTTTTATTTTGATAATATCCTCAGGTTTGCCCTCTGCGATAATATTTCCACCTTTGACACCACCTTCAGGACCCATATCAACGATATAATCAGCTGTTTTGATTACATCCAAATTATGCTCAATAACAACAACTGTATTTCCTAGAGCTACAAATGTATGAAGTATTTCTAATAGTTTTTTAATATCATGTTGATGAAGACCCGTTGTTGGTTCATCTAATATATACATGGTTCTTCCTGTAGATCTTTTTGATAATTCCTTAGCTAATTTAATACGTTGAGCTTCACCACCAGATAGTGTTGTTGCCTGCTGTCCAATCTTTATATACCCAAGGCCTACTTTTTTTAGTGTTAATAGTTTTGTTTTAATATTTGAAATATTTTCGAAATACTCACATCCCTCGTCTACAGACATATCCAATACATCGGCAATACTTTTATCTTTAAATTTTATCTCAAGAGTTTCTCTATTGTACCTGGTTCCCTTGCATTCATCACACTGGATATAAACATCAGGTAAGAAGTGCATCTCGTATGTAATTACACCATCACCTTCACAAGCTTCACATCTTCCACCTTTAACATTAAAAGAAAATCTGCCTGGCTTATATCCTCTTGTTTTTGACTCTGGTAGTGCTGTAAACCAATCTCTAATGGGGCCAAAAGCTCCTGTATAAGTTGCTGGGTTTGATCTAGGTGTTCTTCCAATAGGAGACTGATCTATATCAATTATTTTATCTATAAGCTCAACACCTTTATAACTCTTAAACTCTTTAGGGACTTTTCTAGCTTTGTTATTCAAGGTTAAATTTAATGCATGATATAATGTTTGTAATATTAGTGTTGATTTACCGCTACCTGAAACACCAGTTACGCAAGTAAAACTTCCTGTTGGAATTTTAAGATTAACGTTGTTCAAATTATTTCCACTAGCACCATTAATTTCAACAAATCTTCCATTTTTTGCAAGCCTTCTGGTTCTTGGAATTTCTATATACTTTTTATGAGATAAGTATTGACCAGTAATACTGTTTTTATTTTTTAGTATTTCATCATAAGTACCTTGTGCAATTATTTCACCACCATTAGTTCCGGCTTCTGGACCCATATCTATTATATGATCTGCCTTTTCCATCGTTTCTGTATCATGCTCAACAACAATTACAGTGTTACCTAAATCTCTTAGTCTTTTTAATGCATTTATTAATTTAACATTATCTTTTTGATGCAATCCAATAGAAGGTTCATCAAGAACATATAATACTCCTGTTAATCCAGAACCAATTTGCGAGGCAAGTCTTATTCTTTGAGCCTCACCTCCAGAAAGAGTTCCTGACTCTCTTGATAATGTTAAATATTCAAGCCCAACATTTAAAAGGAACGTTAGTCTTTCATTAATTTCTTTTAAAATATGTTCTGCTATCTTAAATTGTCGTTTATCAAGATTTTGTTCTAGATTCTTAAACCAATTAGCAGCATCTAAAATAGATTTTTTAGTTACCTCGCTTATATTTTGATCATCAATTTTAACGCATAAGGCTTCTTCTTTTAATCTATTACCCTCACATCCTTCACAAGCAGAATCAGATTGGTATTCAGCTATCGCCTCTCTTTTCCACTCACTATCAGATTCAAGAAATCTTCTTTCTAGGTTGTTTATTACACCTTCAAAAGTTTTTTTATGAGAGTATTTTTCATATCCATCGTCATAGACAAATTTTATTTCTTCTTCGTCTGATCCAAATAAAATTACATCCCTAAATTTTTTTGGAAGTTTTTTCCATCTTTCATCTAAAGAAAAGCCATAATGTTTTGCAATGGAGGCTAAGGTTTGAGCGTAATATAGTGTTGTTGATTTGGACCAGGGTTCAACAGCACCATCTGCTATACTTTTTTTTTCATCAGGAACTACTAAATTTGGATCTACATTTAATTTTATACCTATACCTTCACATTCTGCGCACGCTCCGTAAGGACTATTAAAAGAAAAAAGTCTTGGCTCAATCTCTTCAATTGTAAAACCACTTTCTGGACATGCAAATTTTGTAGAGTAAATTAATTTTTCAATTTTTCTAAATTTTTGTGGCAATGTTTCATCTTCATACTCAACAAATACTAATCCATTTGATAAATTTACAGCTGTTTCAATACTTTCAGCAAGTCTATTACCTAGATTAGAATTCAAAACAATTCTATCAACTAAGACAGATATATCATGTTTAAGTTTTTTATCTAAATTAGGTGCTTTATCTATCTCATAAAGAACTTCATCAATTTTAATCTTTCTAAAACCTCTTCTTTTATAACTCAAAATATCCTTTCTATACTCACCCTTACGCCCACGAACAACTGGAGCGTAAACATATATAGTAGCTTTTTTAGGTAACTTTTTTATTAAGTCTACAATCTGAGTTATTGTTTGTGATGTTATTGGTTTTCCTGTGAATGGAGAGTAGGGCACACCAGCCCTTGCATACAATACTCTCATGTAGTCATAAATTTCCGTAACTGTTGCAACAGTTGACCTTGGATTTTTAGATGTATTTTTTTGCTCTATGGCTATGGCTGGACTTAATCCCTCGATAAGATCAACATTTGGTTTTTTCATTTTATCTAAAAATTGACGTGCATATGCTGATAAACTTTCAACATATCTTCTTTGTCCTTCAGCATAGATAGTATCAAATGCTAATGAAGATTTTCCTGAACCAGAAAGACCAGTAATTACAACAAATTGATCTTTCGGTATTTCTACAGAAACATTCTTTAAATTATGTTCTTTTGCACCCTTAATAACTATCTTTTTGATCATAATTTTAGTTGCTTTAAATTAATAAAATTAATATTGAGTTTATATTGTGATATAAAATTAAATAAATAAATAAACACGTATAAATATTATGGCTGGAAGTTTAAATAAAGTATTATTAATTGGGCGTTTAGGCGCAGACCCTGAAATCAAACAAATGGTAAATGGCAAAAATGTTGCCAGATTAAGTTTAGCTACAAGCCAATCTTGGAAAGATAAAACTACTGGTGAAAAAAAAGAAAAAACAGAATGGCACCGTATAGTTGTATTCAATGATGGTTTAGTAAATGTTGTTCAGCAATATTTAAAAAAAGGTGCACAAATTTATGTTGAAGGTCAAATAACTACAAGAAAATGGAAAGACGAACAATCTGGCCAAGACAAATACTCAACAGAGATTGTAATTCAAGGATATAATTCTTCACTTACCATGTTGGGTGGCGGAAACACAAGTGGTGGTGGTATTCAAAATGATAACACTCAAACACCTGTAAATAATTTTGAAGATAGTCCTCAAGCTTCAAATGATATGGATGACGAAATTCCATTCTAGTTTCTATGAAAGATACAGAAATTCCTAAAGATAAAAATATAAAACTCATTTCAATGCATGATGAGATGAGTGCGTCTTACTTATCTTATGCTATGAGTGTAATTGTTAGTAGGGCACTTCCTGACGTAAGAGATGGATTAAAACCTGTTCATAGAAGAATTTTATTTGCCATGTATAAAGGTGGTTATGATTGGTCAAAACAATTTAGAAAATCTGCAAGGATAGTCGGTGACGTTATTGGTAAGTATCACCCACATGGTGACCAATCTGTTTATGATGCTCTTGTTCGTATGGTTCAAGATTTTTCAATGAGTTTACCATTAGTTCAAGGTCAAGGTAACTTTGGCTCTATAGATGGTGACCCTGCAGCCGCAATGAGATACACTGAAACAAGATTGGCCAAGGTTTCTCAATACTTAATTGATGACATTGAAAAAAATACGATTGAATATAAAAGTAACTATGATGAAACAGAAAAAGAACCTACTGTTTTGCCAGCACAATATCCTAACTTACTGGTAAATGGAGCTGGCGGTATAGCTGTCGGAATGGCAACAAGTATTCCTCCACATAATTTAGGGGAAATTATAGATGGAACTTTAGCTTTAATTGAAAATAAAGACCTTAAAATTAAAGATTTAATGAAGCATATACCAGGTCCAGATTTTCCAACAGGTGGAGTTATTATTGGAAAAGATATTATTAAAGCAGGTTACAATGTGGGTCGTGGCTCTTTTAAAATTAGAGGCGAAATTAGTGTCGAGCCTCAAAAAAATGGTAGAGAAAGACTTGTTATTACCTCAGTTCCATATCAGGTTAATAAATCAGTTTTAAATGAAAGAATTGCCCAATTAGTAAGAGAGAAAAAAATTGAAGGTATTAAAGATATAAGAGATGAATCTAATAGAGAAGGTATTAGAGTTGCTATTGATTTAAGAAATGGTGTTGAGCCCGAAACAATTAAAAGACAACTTTATAAAAACACATCTATAGAAAGTTCATTTGGTTTTAATACACTTGCAATCGTTGATGGAAAACCGAAAATTTGTAACTTAAAAGATTTTTTAACCTATTTTTTATCATTCCGTGAAGATGTCGTAATTAAGAAAACTAAATTTGATCTTAAAAAAGCAGAAGATAGAGCCCATATATTAATTGGACTTTCTGTATCTGTTGAAAATTTAGATAAAATTATAAAAATTATTAGATCATCAAAAACTCCAGATGATGCAAAAAAATCTTTATTGTCCACAAAATGGAAAATTAACAAATCTTTAAAATTAATTTCATTAGTAGAAGAAAAAAAGGGTAAAAATTTATACTCACTTTCTGACCCACAAGTTGTAGCAATTTTAGAACTTAGACTTCAAAAATTAACGGCATTAGGTATTAATGAAATAGAAGTTGAAATAAAGAAATTAGCAGACTTAATTAAAGGGTATAAAAAGATTATTAATTCTAAAAAAGAGCTTCTGAAAGTTATCAGTGAAGAGTTAAAAACTATTAAAGAAAAATTTGCCGTACCAAGAAGAACTAAAATTATTGATGCAATATTAAATTATGATATCGAAGAAACTATTCAAAAAGAATCGGTAATTATTACTGTAACTTTTCAAGGATACATTAAAAGAGGTGCCTTAAGTAATTTAAAACAGCAAAAAAGAGGTGGAAAAGGAAAATCTGGTATCACCACAAGAGATGAGGATTCTGTAGTGCAAACATTATCTGTTAACACCCATACCGCTGTTCTTTTCTTTTCAACAGAAGGCCTTGTTTATAAAATTAAAGCATGGAAAATTCCAGAGGGATCTACTACATCTAAAGGTAAATCTTTATTCAATATTTTACCTTTAAAAAGTCATCAATCAATTAGTTCTATAATGCCGTTTCCAGAAGATGAGAGTGATTGGAAGAATTTACAAATTGTATTTGCTACAGCAAAAGGAAAAGTTAGAAAAAATAATCTTGAGGATTTTTCATCAATTAATTCAGCAGGAAAAATCGCAATGAAGCTTGACCCTAATGATAAAATTGTTGGTGTTGAAATTTGTAAAGATGATCAAGACATTATGTTAAGCACTAAAAATGGCAAATGTATTAGATTTGAATCAAAAAAACTCAGAGTGTTTAAAGGAAGATCTTCAAAAGGTATTAAAGGCATAGAGTTAGCACCTAATGACGAAATAGTTTCACTATCTATTGTAAATCAAGAAAAAGGAAAAAAAAATATTAAAGCCTCACAATCTGATTTAGGAAAAAAAGATCGATTTATATTGTCTATTACAGAAAATGGCTATGGAAAGAAAACTTCTCATTTCGATTACAGAGTTACTAATAGGGGTGGCAAGGGCATTATTGGTATAATTAATTCTCCAAGAAATGGTAATACATGTTCTTCATTCCCAGTATTTGAGAATGATGAAGTAATGATATCCACCAACAAAGGTAGAGTAATAAGAATTGCTGTTAAAGAAATTAGAACAGCCAGTAGAAATACTCAAGGTGTAAGGATTATTAAATTATCTGGTGATGAAAAAGTAGTTTCGGCTATAAAAATCGATGATAACTTGGCTTAATGAAAAAAGTAGCCGTATATCCCGGTACATTTGACCCAATTACTTTTGGTCATATCGACGTTATTAAAAAAGCTTTAAAACTATTCGATAAAGTTATTGTTGCTGCATCCGAAGGCACTAATAAAAATTACCTTTTTAACTCAATCGAAAGAATTGAAATAATTAAAAAAGCACTTTTTTATGATTTAGAATTAGATAGGAAAAAAATTGAAGTTGTCTCTTTTACATCCTTAACAACTGATTTATGTAAAAAATATAAATCCAACATCATTTTAAGAGGTTTAAGAGCCGTATCTGACTTTGAATATGAGTTTCAATTAGCAGGAATGAATAGAAAATTGAGTAACAATATAGAAACAATTTTTTTAATGTCAGATGTTGAAAATCAAATTATTTCATCAAGATTTGTAAAAGAAATAGTTAGATTGAAGGGGGATATTAAAAAATTTACTACAAAAAGTACAATAAAGTCTTTAAAAGAAAAATATGAATAAATTTATAACAAAATTCTTAATTTTATTTTTTATACTAACTAACAATACAATAGCAAAGGAGAATATAATGATTTTAAAACTGAAAGATGGTGACATAAAAATTGAACTATTTGATAAGGTTGCACCTAATCATGTTAAAAGAATTAAGAAGCTTGCACAGGATGGTAAATATGATGGTGTCGTATTTCATAGAGTGATAGATGGCTTCATGGCTCAAACTGGTGATGTTAAATTTGGTAACTCTTTAAATGATGAGTTTGATCTAAAAAGAGCTGGCATGGGTGGATCTGATTTACCCGATCTTAAGGAAGAATTTAGCGATCTACCTCATGAAAGAGGAACTTTATCTATGGCAAGATCACAGGATCCAAATAGTGCTAATAGCCAATTTTTTATCTGCTTTAAAGAAGCATCATTTCTAGATAGGCAATATACTGTATTTGGTAAAGTTATTGAGGGTATGGAGTTAGTTGATAAAATTAAAAGAGGTGATCAAAACAATAACGGATCAGTTTCTGAACCAGATAAAATTATTAGTTTCAAATAGTATCCAAATACACTTATGGCATTAAAAGACTTCAAATTTAATGTCTTTGAGAAAGATAAGTTCGCTAGAGCTGGACTAATTGAAACTCGCAGAGGTAATATTCAGACTCCTGCTTTTATGCCTGTTGGAACTCAAGCGACAGTTAAAGCTTGTTTAATTGATGATGTTATTAAAACTGGTTCTGAAATAATTTTATCTAATACGTATCACTTAATGATTAGACCTGGTGTTGATAGAATAATTTCAGCTGGTGGTCTACATAAGTTTATGAATTGTAAACTTCCTATACTCACAGATTCGGGTGGATTTCAAGTCATGTCTCTTTCAAAATTAAACAAAATAGATAGAGAAAAAGGAGCAATTTTTAATTCCCATGTTGATGGTAAGAAATTTGTATTAAGTCCTGAAGAAAGTATAAGAGTTCAAAAGGGTTTAGATTCCGACATAGTAATGATCATGGATGAATGTCCTAAAAAAACTACAGACTACAAGGTTATTAATAAATCAATGGAGTTATCTATATATTGGGCAGAAAGATCTAAAGTTGCTTTTGGATCAAATCCGCACAAAGGATTATTTGGGATAGTTCAGGGAGGTTTATTTAAAGACCTAAGAATTAAATCGCTTAATGCATTAACAAAAATTAGCTTTGATGGTTATGCTATAGGAGGATTAGCTGTTGGTGAGACTCAAAATGAAATGTTTAATGTATTGGATGATATTAAGGAAGCAATGCCAGAAGATAAACCAAGATATTTAATGGGTGTTGGCACACCTGCTGATATTTTAGGTGCTGTTAAGAGGGGTATTGATATGTTTGATTGTGTAATGCCAACAAGATCGGGCAGAACAGGTTTAGCTTTCACTTGGAATGGACGTTTAAATATCAAAAATAATAAATTTAAAAGCGACAATGAACCATTAGATAATAATTGCTCTAATTTAAATCTAAATAAGTATTCCAAAAGTTATTTAAATCATCTTTTTAATACAAATGAAATTTTAGGCTCAACACTACTTACTCTTCATAATATCAATTTTTATCAAGAATTAATGTCTTCAATCAGAGAAAATATCAAAAAAGGAACATTTAATAAATTTCACGACGAATACATTGATAAGTTGTAATTTAAATATTTGCAATTACCCAAGTTATGGAATAAATAATTGTTTTTTGGTAATAAAAATTATTTAATTTTAGATATTTTTTTATTGTTTAAATTTTTAAGTGTAAAGAAATTTAAAAATTTTAAAGAAGGCTTCACCAAAAGTTTTTTTTTAAAATTAAATAAAAAAAAACGTTAATCTCGACTTATTTAGTTTCTATGTGGGCCCTTAGCTCAGTTGGTAGAGCAATTCCCTTTTAAGGAATGGGTCGATGGTTCGAGTCCATCAGGGCTCACCATTAAAAATCTCTTAATAATTTAACTAGTTGTAATAGGTGGATAATCTAAAATAACGTTATTTTCCCATTCTTTTAAATCTTTAATTCTTTTGGACGAAGAGGGATGAGTACTCATGAATTGAGGCAGTTCTTTTCCTTTATTGCTTTCTTTCATTCGTTCCCACAGTCTTTTTGTTTCACGAATATCAAAACCTGACAATGATGCGAAAATCATTCCCAAATAATCTGCTTCACTTTCTTGAGTTCTAGAAAAAGGATTCATAATTCCCATTTGAGAAAGCAGTCCTATAGTATTCATTCCGGTTGCTTGATTTATTTTACTTAATTTACCCCCAGTAAAAATATCAATTAATGATGTGCCGGTTTGCAAAAGAACACCTCTGCTAGCCCTTTCTATAGAATGTTTAGCTACAGCATGAGCGATTTCATGTCCCATCACTGAAGCTAAGCCGTTTGTATTTTTTGTTATATCTAATATTCCAGTATAGATGGCAATTTTTCCACCTGGCATACACCAAGCATTTTTAACTTTTTTATTATCTATTAATATGTATTCCCAATCAAAATTTGTAGTTGGATCATCTTTTCCTACTCTGTAAAAATATTCAGAAATTGATGCTTCCATTCTTTTTCCTATATCTTTAATTTCATTTAGTGAATTTATGTCTTCACTCATTTTCTCTTTATCTTTAACTTTTTCGTATATTTGTGCTGCTTGTGCATTCAGTTTAGACTCAGGTATAATTTTAAATTGTCTTCTGTCAGTAATAGGAGCTGTAGAGCATCCATTAATTACAACACCGCAACAACCACAGCCTATATAGTTTAAAAATTTTCTTCTATTCATTTTAATAAATTTTTGATATTTATATAACTATAAACTTATATGAATTTAAACAATAAAATTTTAGCGACTATTTTTATTATAGCAATTTTATTTGTTATTTATTCAAGTTATCAGTAAATTATTTATGCCTAGTAAAAATAAAAAATCAATTGCTTTGAAATTAAGAAACTACTTTTTTACTGGTGTTATTGTTTTAATTCCAATTGGGTTCACACTTTACTTAAGTAAATTCTTAATCAATTTTTCAGCAAAATTAGTTCCATCAGGTCTTAATCCTAACACTTATCTCCCTTATAGCATTCCAGGTGTAGAGATAATTTTAACCATTATATTTATAACAATTGTTGGCGGACTTTCTTTATCCTTTTTAGGAAAAAAGTTTTTACAAATAGTCGATGATCTTTTTAAAAGAATACCTATATTAAGAACGATTTACTCAGCTATTGGTCAAATGACTGAATCTTTTAGAAACCAAGAAGGCAATAAAAAAAGTGTAGTATTATTAGAATATCCAAGAAAAGGTTCTTGGGCAGTAGGGTTTGCAACCAAAGAGAATACTGGTGAAATTAAAAATAAAACTAATAAAAATCTTGTAAATGTTTTTGTTCCAACAACACCAAATCCAACAAGTGGTTTTTTACTAATGATACCAAAAGAAGATTTACTTTATTTGGATATGACTTTTGAAGAAGCGTCAAAGTTTATAGTTTCGGCAGGAACCTCTGTACCTAAAAATTAAACCATATCATTAATTATATCTGCCTGATCATATAATTTAAGTAACGCTCTATATTTGTCAATATTGATATTTTCTAATTCGATCTTTTTAATTTGTTTCTCTGCCATCAAAAATAAGTCTTCATTTTGAATAGGGTCAGCTAATCTAAAATTTTTAACTCCACTTTGTTTAAATCCAAGTAAATCACCAAAACCTCTTAACTTCATATCTTCCTCAGAAATTTCAAATCCATCATTTGAATTCTTTAAAATATTAATTCTTTTTTTGGCATTAACACTTAAATTAGATTTAAACATCAATATACAGCTAGCTTGTTTAGTACCACGCCCAACTCTTCCTCTCAATTGATGTAGTTGTGACAACCCAAACTTATTAGCATTCTCTATTATAATCACATTAGCGTTAGGAAAATCGATACCAACCTCTATTATTGTTGTTGAAACTAAAATTGAATATTCTTTATTTAAGAATTTATTTAATATCACTTCTTTTTCTTCATTCTCAATTTTTCCATGAAGTAAAGCAACGTTATTTGGGAATAGTTTGTTAAGGGATTTAAATTTATTAACTGATGACTGATGGTCTAATTTTTTAGATTCCTCTATTAATGGACATACCCAAAAAATTTGATTTCCATCTTTAATTTCTTTTTTAACAAATTTAATTACATCATCTATTTTACTTTCTAATTTACTATAAGTTTTAACTTCCTTCCTATTGCTTGGTTTTTCCCTAATAATAGAAACATCCATATCACCATAAACAGACATAGTTAAGGTTCTTGGTATTGGTGTTGCTGACATTAATAGAACATCACAATTATCGCCACCTTTGTCAGACAGAAGTTTTCTTTGCCTTACACCAAATTTATGCTGTTCATCAATTATAATGTAACCTAAATTTGCAAAAATTATTTTTTTTTGGAATATTGCATGAGTACCAAAAACCATATGAATCTTATTATTTTCTAATTCCTTAACAATTCTCTTTTTTTCAATATTTTCATTTTTGCTTGAAAGCAATTCAATGCTAATATCTTTGGGAAATAATTTTTTTGCTAATGTGTAGTGCTGTCTAGCTAATATTTCAGTAGGTGCCATTAGTGCAACTTGGAAACCCGAACTAATAACGCTTAATGAAGAAATCAAAGCAACAATAGTTTTTCCGCTACCTACGTCACCTTGCAAAAGTCTAAACATTTTACTTTTAGAATTTAGATCTTTATTAATATCCTCTAATGATAATTTTTGATCATTAGTAAGGTTAAAATTTAATTTATTAACAATATTATTATGGGCTTGTTTAGTAAATTTTTTCGAAACTTTTTTAATTTTTTTAATTTTTTTTCTAATTTCGGAGTTAACTAAAAATGATGCTAATATTTCATCGTAAGCAAGTCTTTTATAAAAATTTGCTTTATAATTTTCTATATTTGTTGGATCGTGTAATTTAATTATTGCTTCATTCCAGCTTTCATTGTCAAATTTTTTTAATACTTCTTTATCGTGCCATTCATTTAATAGAGGTAAATTTTTTAGAATTTGGTTAATAATTTTATTATAAGTTTTTTCAGTAATCCCTTCTGTTAGTGAATACTTGTTATCTACCGTTTCTATTAATGAACTATCTTGTGAGATATAGGTAGGATTTGTTATTTGGTATCGTCCTTTATAATTACCTATCTTCCCACTAATTGTTACCTCTTCATTTAAAGGTAAAATCTTTCGCACATAACCTTCATGACTATTAAAAAATATACAATCAATTTTTCCAGTTTCATCAAGGCAATTAACTCTATTTGGTAAATTTCTAACTCTAGGAAATTGATACTTTAATGGAATTATTCTGATTGTTTGAATTACACCAATTTGAAGATCGCAAATTCTACTTACTAAAGTTCTATCTGTGTATGACTTGGGCAACCTCCATAATAAATCGAAAATATTATTAACTTTCTTTTTCTTTAAAATTTCCATGGTTTTTTTACCCACACCATTTAATTTAGTCAGGTCTGCTAATAAATAATCATAATTATTCTTATTTTTCATGATAAATACAATATAATAAAATTCAAGATCATGCATATAAAGGATTTGAAAAATAAAATTATGTATCGTGCAAATTATAGGGGCACGAAGGAAATGGATAAGTTATTGGGTGCTTTTACTAAAAAATATATAGATCAACTAATAAATGAAGAGTTAATTTTATTATGTGACTTGTTAAATTGTGATGACGAAAATCTTTACAAACTTAATCAAGGTTTGGAACTGACAATTGAAATTAAGTCCAATAAAGTTACCGAATTATTTAAAAATTATAATTATGTTGGTGAGTAGTGGCGGAGAGACTGAGATTCGAACTCAGGAAAGAGTTGCCCCTTTGCCGGTTTTCAAGACCGGTGCATTCAACCGCTCTGCCATCTCTCCGTTAGTGAGGTTTTATAATTATAATTTATTAATTCAACAATAAAATAGACAAATTACTCAATTAATGAATTATATCCTCATTCTTTTAATTTAATGAAAAATAACGACTTTAATAAAGGACTTACACTAACAGCCTTAGGTTCATTTTGGTGGGGTGTGTTGGGTGTAATTTATTTTAAATATATATCTTTTGCGGGTTATATTGAGGTTGTAATACATAGAGCCGTTTGGACCTCTTTAACATTGTTATTATCAACTTTTTATTTTTCAAAATGGAAAATTTTTTTTCATATTGTTAAGAATTCTAAAAATTTAATAACACTTTTTTTTTCAGGGTTATTGATATTTACAAATTGGGCTGTTTGGATTTATGCTATATCAAATAATCAAATTATAGATGCAAGTTTTGGTTACTTTATAATGCCTATATTAAGTGTTTTTTTGGGTTTTGTTTTTTTTAAGGAAAAATTAAACAATAAAAGAATGATATCAATTATATTAGTTTTAATTTCAATAATCTTTTTAATTTTTACTAATTTTAAAGCTATACCTTGGGTAGGATTAGCTGTTGCTCTAAGTTGGGGCTTTTATAACTTACTAAGAAAAAAAATAAATGTAGATACTGATGTTGGTCTTTTAATTGAAAGTCTTTTTATTTTACCATTTGCTCTAGTCGCTTTTTATCTAATTGTTCAAGAAGGATTAAATGATTTTACTTTTTTAAATCCATCATTAATGTTTTTATTATTGTTAGCTGGGCCAATGACGGTAATACCTCTATTTTTATATGTTAGGGGTGTTGAGCTATGTGGGCTTGGTCCAACTGGTATGATATTCTACATTACACCTACTTTTCAATTTATACTGGGTTTTTTTTATTATAATGAGCCTTTTTCATTCACAAAGTTAGTAAGTTTCATTTTAATCTGGATTGCTGTATTTATTTATTTAAAAGATTTATATGAAAATGATTAGATATTTTATAATTTTATTTTTATTCTTCACTAATAGTACTTTATATGCAAACGATGATTCATTTAACAATTGGTTAAAAAATTTTAAAGTCTATGCTTTAAAAAACAATATATCTGAATTAACTTTTAATATGGCAATGTCAGATGTTGTTTTTTTACCTAAAGTTATAAAGTATGACCGTTTTCAACCAGAATTTTATGAGGATACAAAAACTTACATATCTAAGAGATCATCTAATCAAAAAGTTAAACAAGGAAAAAAACTATACAACTCAAATGAAAGTTTCATAAACTCTATTGATAATAAATTTTCAGTAGAAAAGAATTTATTACTAGCATTAATGGGTATAGAAACAAATTTTGGAACATATGTTGGTAAAATGGATATTCTATCATCATTAGCAACATTGAGTTTTGATGAAAGAAGGTCAGAATTTTTCACAAAGGAACTTATCACAATCCTCCAACTGATTGAATCTGAAAAAATTGATCACAACATATTATATGGATCTTGGGCTGGTGCTTTTGGCTATTTTCAGTTTATGCCATCAACGATAGAAAAATATGCATTAGATTATGATAAAAATGATATTATTGAACTAAAATCAATAAAAGATTCTTTTGCATCTGCTGCTAACTATATAAATAAAATTGGTTGGAAAAAAAATCAACCATGTTTCGTAAAAGTAAATTTAACTAAAAATGTACCCAAAAAATTATTAAATACTTCTGCAAAGAAATTGCATAATAAAAATAAATTTAAAGTTCTAAAGCAATACGTAGAAGACAAAGAGAGTTACTTAATTGATAAAGATTTAATTGGTGCCATCATCACTCCAGATAAAGATATTATACCGAATGCAGAAAATTTAGAGCCAGCTTATATAGTTTTTGAAAATTATGAAAAAATTCTTCAATGGAATAGATCTTTAAGATTTGGTTTGGCAGTATGCACATTGAAAGGTAAATTTGAAAATGCTTTATAAGAATATCTTATTTATATTTATTTTTATATTTTTATCAAATTGTAACACAAATATTTCGGTTAAAAAAAACTCTAGTACAACTTTGACTAAAGGTTATTCAAATAAAGGGTTTGCACTGGTGTATAATGAGGAACTCTATAAACAAAAAATAGTTAATAAAAAGATTGATGAACGTAGTTTAACAATCTTTCAAAAATCTTTAAAAGTTAATACACATGTTAAAATTACAAATATTCTAAATAATAAATCTTTAATAGCAATTGTAGGAAAAAATTCTAAATATCCTTCTTTTAATAATGCTGTATTATCCTCAAGAATAGCTGAAGAATTAGATCTAGATATCAAACAACCCTATGTCGAAATTTTAGAGATACTTGAAAATTCAATTTTTATATCTCGAAAAGCAAAAACTTATGCTGAGGAAAAAAATGTTGCAGTTAAAGCGCCAGTTAATAACATAACCATTAGTGATCTTAAAGTAGATAAAAAAAATAATGAAAAAAGTAATAAAAAAAATTCTATTATAAGATTTTCTTATATAATAAAAATTGCTGATTTTTACTTTAATGATACAGCCATAATGATGTTAAATAGAATCAAGATTGAAAGTTTAATTAAAAATCCTAAAATTAAAAAAATTTCAGATAAAAAATATAGAGTATTTTTGGGGCCTTTTAGCAACATTAATTCTCTACAAAAATCATATAATGATATAAGCATATTAGAATTTGAAAACTTAGAAATTATAAAAAATGATTAAAATAAAATTCTTAACAATATTAATAACAATACTATTAACTTTTAATTCGTATGCAGCATTTGAAATAAAAGCAAGAACTGCAATACTACAAGATTTCCTCTCCGGTGAAATATTATACGAAAAAGACCCGGACAAATCTATATACCCAGCATCTATGACAAAGATTATGACTGCTATTATTGCTTTTGACCTAATAAGAGGTGGTGACCTTAATTTAGATGAAAAATTTTTAATTTCTGAGAATGCTTGGAGATTATCTTCAGCTGGTTACTCTTCAATGTTTATTATGGTTGGTGATGAGGTAAGTGTTGAAAATTTACTTAAAGGGATAATAGTTGCTTCTGGCAATGATGCCTGTGTGGCTTTAGCAGAGGGTATAGCAGGAACTGAAGATGAATTTGCTGTTATGATGACAGCTAAAGCTAAAGAAATTGGTATGGAAAATACAAATTTTGCTAACTCTTCAGGGATTAATGATACTAACAATGTATCGACAGTTAGAGATGTTATGATCATGTCAAATTATCTTATTAAAGAATTTCCAGAAGAATATAAATATTTTTCAGAAAAAGAATTCACTTGGAGTAGAACTGGTGGTGATCCAATTACTCAAGGAAATAGAAATCCACTTTTATACAAAAGTCTTGGTGCTGATGGAATTAAAACAGGTTATTTAGCAGTTGAAAAATATTCTTTAGCATCATCTGTCTATAGAAATGGAAGAAGATTAATAGCTGTTGCAAGTGGATTTAACACTAAAAATGATAGATCTAGAGAAAGCGCTAAATTATTAACATGGGGTTTAACTAGTTTTGATTTGATTGAAATTGCAAAAGCAGAAATACCAGTAGAAGATGTTGAGGTTTGGCTTGGAAAAAAGGCCACAGTAGGTGCTTACGTAAAAAAAGATATTTATAAAACTATTCCAAAATCACGTAAAAGAGAATTAAAAGTATCGGTTGTTTACAGTGGACCTATTCAAGCTCCAATTAAAAAAGATGATATTCTTGGTAAGTTAAAGATTGTTTATAAAGATAAACTTATAAAAGAGTATGATTTATTTGCTTTTGAGGATGTTAAAAAATTAAATGTATTTTCTAGATTGATGAAATCAATTAATTTTTTGATTTGGGGTGATGTCTAAAAAATCAATTATAGTATTTGAGGGGATTGAGGGAACAGGTAAATCTCATCATATAAACAATGTTGCTAAATATTTAAAAAAAAATAATAAAAAATTTATTCAAATTAGAGAACCAGGTGGTAGCAAGAACGCTGAAAAAATAAGAAAACTTATATTAAGCAATAAATCTACATTTAATAATCATACTGATTTATTACTATATTTATCTGCAAGAAGTGAAAATATTGAATTAATAAAAAAAAATAATGGTAAAAAGATTATATTAATTGATAGATTTACAGATTCAACAATTGCTTATCAACATTATGGGATGGGAGTAAATCTTAAATTTATTAAAAACATTAATGATTTTTTATTAAAGGACATAAATATAAACTTTACTTTTTTATGCACTGTTAATCAAAAAAATATGAAGAATAGACTATTAAGTAGAAAAAATTTAAATAGATATGATCAATTTAATAGTAATTTTTATGACAAGGTTCAAAAAGGATTCTTAAAAATTTTAAGAAGAAACCCTAAAAAATATATGAAAATCGATTCAAATCTACCCATTGAATTCAATGACGAGATTGTATTAAGTAAAATTGATGATTTGACTTAAATATGAATTTAAAGCCTTCAGAAAATACACAATTACATGGAATGAATTATTTTTTTAATGAGATCACTACACTTTATAATGAAAAAAAAAATGCCTACTAAAATTTTATTATCAGGTAAAAAGGGTCTAGGTAAATCGACTATGGCTTATCATATTATAAATTATGTACTGTCAAATACTGAGGATTTCAAATATGACTCAAATAAACTTACTATAAATAAAGAAAATAGATCTTTTAAATTACTACAAAATAATTCACACCCAAATTTTTATCTAATTGATCTATTAAATGATAAAAAAAATATTGATGTTGCTCAAATTAGAGAAATGATCTCTTATACCAATAAATCAACATTTAATAATATGGCTAGATTTATATTAATTGACAATATTGAAAATCTTAACAAGAACTCTGTTAACGCACTACTTAAAATTATTGAAGAACCTAATGAAAATGTATTTTTTATTTTAATTAATAATAATGAGAAATTGATTTTACCGACATTAAAATCAAGATGTTTGACATTTAAGATTAATCTAACATTCAATCAATCTATGAATGTTTCAAATAAAATATTAAAAAAAAATTTATTTGATCTAATTAATTATGATCTGATTAGTCATTACAACACTCCTGGTGAAATTGTTAATTTGATTAACTTTTCAAAGGATAAAAATATAGATCTAAGAGATTATACTTTAATTAATTTTTTAAATTTACTGATCGATAATGGTCATTATAAGAAAAATAAATTTGTTAAAAACTTATTGGTTAACTTTATTGAATTGTTTTTTTTAAAAGAGTACAAATTAAGCAGAACAAAAAATTCTTTATTAAATTTTTATCATAGCTTTATTGCCAAAATTAATAACACTGAAAAATTTAATCTTGATGAAGAAAGTTTATTTTTAGAATTTAAATCAAAATTATTAAATGGATAAAAATTATTACATCACAACACCAATATATTACCCATCAGCCAAACCACATATGGGTCATGCTTACTCAAGTATAATTGCAGATTTTTTTGCTCGTTTTAAACGCATAGATGGATTTAATGTACATTTTTTAACAGGAACAGATGAACATGGATTAAAAATTCAGAGAGCAGCTGAGAATAAAAATATAGATCCTCTTAAATTTTGTGATCAAATTAGTCAAACTTTTAGAGAACTTTCTGAAACTTTAAATTTATCTAATACAGATTTTATTAGAACAACGGAGGATAGACATAAAAAGACTGTTCAACATTTATGGTCAGAACTAGAAGCAAATGATGACATTTATCTATCAAAATACTCTGGATGGTATTCTGTTTCAGATGAGGCATTTTATAGTGAAGATGAAATAGTTGACAAAAATGGAATTAAAGTTTCTGAAGCATCTGGATCTATTGTTGAATGGATTGAAGAAGAGTCATATTTTTTTAGATTATCAAAATGGCAGGATAAACTGCTAGACTACTTTGAAAAAAACCCCGAATTTATTTCACCTAAATCAAGAAAGAATGAAGTTGTTAACTTTGTTAAGGGTGGTTTGAAAGATTTATCAATTAGTCGAAAAGCATTTTCATGGGGTATTAAAGTGCCCAATAACTCCGAACATGTTATTTATGTTTGGTTGGATGCTTTAACAAACTATATCAGTGCTCTTAACTATCCTGATAGAAGCGACACATTATTTAAAAATTTTTGGCCTGCGTCAGTTCATTTAATAGGCAAGGATATTCTAAGATTTCATGCTGTCTATTGGCCAGCTTTTTTAATGGCTGCTAAAATACCATTACCTAAAAAAATTTATGGACATGGTTGGATTTTATCTGGTGATGAAAAGATGTCAAAATCAAAAGGAAATATTTTAGACCCAATAGATATAATTAATACTTATGGTCTTGATCCATTAAGATATTATTTAATTAAAGAAGTTTCTTTTGGCAATGATGGCAATATATCACAAGACAGATTGGAAGATTGTATTAACAGTGATTTAGCAAATAATTATGGGAATCTATGTCAAAGAGTTACAGCTTTTGCAGAAAAGAATTGTTCATTAAAAGTACCTAAAATTAAAAACTTTAATGAAGATGATCTTGTAGTCTTAAATAAATTTACAGAAAATCTTTCAGTCATAAGGCAAGAAATTGATAAACAAAATATCAACTTTTATATAAACTTTATTGTAAGTGCTTTATTTGAGGCAAACAAATATTTTAATGACCAAGAGCCATGGAAAAAAAAAGACGACAAAGATAGATTAAATACTATTGTCTATACATCTCTTGAGATAATTAGAAAAATTTCTTTTATGCTTTACCCAATTATTCCAGATTCTATTGATAAAGCTTTAAAGATATTTAATTTAAATTCTAAGGACATTAATCTTGAATCTATAGCATCTCACGATTATTTAAAAGCTGGAAATGATATTAATAAAATAGATATTTTATTTAAAAAGATAGAAAAAAAAAATGATTGATTCTCATTGTCATTTAGATCATGAACCATTATATGAAAACTTACCCGAAATTATATCTAGATCAAAAGAAACTGGTATTACAAAACTCTTAACTATATGCACAACATTTGATAGTTTTGAAAATATCAAAGAAATAGTTAAAAAAGATCAAATGATTTATGGCACTTATGGAATTCATCCACATGAAACTGAAATTAACCAAGTTGATAAACAAACAATTGTTAATTGTGTAAATGAAAATAAAAAAATTATTGGCATTGGTGAAACAGGCTTAGACTTTTTCTACAATCATAGTGATAAAGATAGGCAAATAAATAGCTTTAAAGCTCATATAGAGGCTGCTACAGAGCTAAATAAACCTATTATAATTCATTCTAGGGATGCAGAAAATGAGACGTTTGAGATACTTAGTTCATACAAAAATAAGAATTTAAAAATTTTAATGCACTGCTTCACCGGCTCCTTAGAATTTTCAAAAAATTTACTAACTTTAGACGCCTTTTTTTCAGCTAGTGGAATAATCACTTTCAAAAATAGTACAGAACTACAAGATACTTTTAAAACTATTCCTATAGAAAAGCTTCTTATTGAAACAGACAGTCCATTTTTAGCTCCAATACCCATGAGGGGGAAAAAAAATGAACCAAGTTTTATCAAATACACACTTGAAAGATTATCTACCCTTAAAGAAACTACAGCTGAACAAATGTCAAACATAACGACAGATAATTTTAATAAACTCTTTAACGTGTAACGGTAATGGCTGTTAAATTCATAATATTAGGTAGTGGAAGTTCAATGGGCGTACCAAGAGCCGATGGATATTATGGAAATTGCAATTTGAATAACAAAAAAAATTTTAGAACCAGGTGTTCAGCATTAATTCAATTTAATAATCAAAATATTTTGATAGATACTTCTCCAGATCTAAGATCACAATTACTAAAAAACAAAATTAGATCTATTGATAAAGTTTTTTATACACATTTACATGCGGACCAAACTCACGGGATTAACGACCTACGTCCATTTTTTCTTATTAGTAAAAAACAGATACCAGTTTTTGCAGATATCAAAACTTCAAAATATTTAAATTCAACTTTTAAATATTGCTTTAAAACGTCTGGTGATTATCCATCCACTTTAATTTTGAATAAACTAAAAAAAAAATATTTATTTAAAAATAAAAATCAAAAAATTATTATTGAATCAATACCAACAGAACACGGAAAAATTGAAAGTATTTGCTATTTGATAAATAAAAAATTAGCCTATGCAAGTGATATAAGTTTATTTTATAAAAAAGATTATAAAAAGTTAATGAAGCTAGATTATTTAATTATTGATTGCTTATGGTACAAAAATCATTCAGCGCATTTTAATTTAGACCAAGTTTTATCTTTAGTTAAGATATTATCTCCTAAAAAAACTATTTTGACTAATATGCATAGCGACCTTGATTACGATCAGCTTAAAAAAAAACTACCAAAGAATATTTTTCCTGGATATGATGGAATGAGCGTTATTTTATAATACTAATTCTATTTGTTTTATAATTTTATCCGATAGTGGGGATATAAAAGGATTAAACGTATCATGAATTTTTCCTTCTTTATTAATTAAAATTTTATGAAAGTTCCATTTAGGAACTGTTGAATTGCCATAGTTTTCTTTTGCCCATTTATAAAGTGTATGTGCATCTTTCCCTTTAACATCAACTTTATTTGTAATTGGAAAAGTTATATTAAAATTTGTTTCACAGAAATCTTTTATTTCCGTATTAGATCCTGGTTCTTGACCACCAAATTGATTGGACGGTACAGCAATAACAGAAAAGCCTTTATCTTTATATTTTTCATAAAGTGTTTGAAGATCGGTATATTGCTTGGTAAAGCCACATTTGCTTGCAACATTAACAAGAAGAACAGTTTTTCCTTTAAATTTACTTAGATTGATAACTTCATTATCTATACTTTTAATATTTAGATCGAAGAATAATTTTTTATATTTGGCATTTGCTTTTTCAAAGAAAGAAAACATAATTAAACTTATTAAAATTAATAAATAACTTTTATAAAACATAAATTACTTTTTTGAAGCAAATAGCAATATAAAATACCCAAATAGAGTTGATAGTAGTGACCCAGCTAACACACCAATTTTTACTCCATCAATATATTGACTGTTTTCTGCGAATGCCAAGTTTCCCACAAATAAACTCATAGTAAAACCAATACCAGTTAAGACCGATACGCCATATACACTTAACCAACTTGAATTGTCAGGCATTTGTGCTGCACCAGTTTTAACCGCTACAAAAGAAAAAATCATTACACCGAGTTGTTTACCCACAAATAGCCCTAGAAGAATACCTAGTGGCACTGGCTGTAATAATGACAACAGAGACAATCCCTCTAATGAAACTCCTGCATTAGCAAATGCAAATATAGGCATTATCATAAAAGCCACATATGGGCTTATTGCATGCTCAAGTTTAATCAATAAAGAAAAATCTTTATCTTTTATTCTATGAGGTATTGTTGATGCCAAAAGTACACCAGCAATTGTTGCGTGAATTCCAGATTTATATGTAAAGAACCACATGAAGGCACCCACTATTAAGTAAGGTGAAAATTTTTTAATTCCAAGTTTATTTAAAACTAATAAAAATATGTAAGATATTAAAATTAAGCTTAAATAACTTATGCTTAAATCCCCAGAATAGAAAAAAGCAATAATAAGAATTGCACCAAGATCATCAATTATAGCAAGTGCTGTTAAAAAAATTTTTAAAGAGATGGGTACTCTTGATCCAAGAAGTGATAAAATTCCTAATGAAAAAGCAATATCGGTAGCAGATGGAATAGCCCATCCATTTAAAGTTTCTGTGTTTCCAAAATTTATAAAAACATAAACAAGGGCAGGGATAACCATACCCCCAACAGCACCAATTATTGGTAGTAATGCTTTTTTTAAATTAGATAATTCACCTTGAATAAATTCTCTTTTAATTTCTAACGTTACAAAGAAAAAAAATATTGCCATTAACAGGTCATTTATCCAATGATGTACAGAGAGCTTCAAGCCAAAATCATTTATTCCAATAAAGAAATATTGTTCTAATGCGCTAAAGTATAACTCACTAAAATTTGAGTTACTTATTACTAAAGCTATAATTGCTGCTATCAATAAAACCAAGCCACTTGCTGCCTCTAGTTTAAAGAACCATTTAAAAGGTTTGGATAAGGTCTTAATCATAATATTAAATTAAATCTTTAAAAAATAATATGATATCATTAATAGTTTCATACAGATTATAAAGCAGAAATTCTATGTTTGGGACAATTTTACTAATAGGGCCCTGGAATGTATCTAGGACAATAATTAGAGCCACAAAAGAAATTATAAAAACAATGGTTAATCCTAATACATTATAATTTTTTTTATTTATAGAAGAGCTAATCTGTAGATTTGTATCTCTATTTTCTTTATCACTATCTTTATTAATTGAAATTTTTTCTATTATAGGTACATCTTTAATTTGTTTGTCTAAGAGTTTTATAGTTTTGGGGTTTTCATTTTCCATTATATCTAATCTTTCATTAGATACCCCATCTACTTCAATAGCTTTATTGATTTTAACAGGTGAAGTAGATTGAATTATAGTTTCTTTTTTAAAAAACCATTTATGGTTACAGCTATTACACTGAAGTAGTCTTCCTTTCTCAGGTATAAGACTTGAGTCTATATTAAATTTTTTAGTACAGTTATTACAACTAATAATCATTATTCTTATATACCCGATTCTTGGAAAAAAGAGTTATTTTTGATGTTCTTTATTGTTTGAAATTATCAATATCTAATGTATTAGTACCTCAATCGGGGCGTAGCGCAGCCTGGTAGCGCATCTGGTTTGGGACCAGAGGGTCGCAGGTTCAAATCCTGCCGCCCCGACCATTATTATGATAAAAGCAAAAATTTATATACCAACAAAAAACTCTATGCAGTCTGGTCTTGGTAAAGCAGATAAATGGGTTATTAAATTTGAAACTGAAAATGCTGGTGTTAACCCTTTGATGGGTTGGGAAACCAGCTCTAACACTTATTCAGAATTAAATTTAGAATTTTCAACTAAAGAATTAGCTGCTGACTATGCAAAAAAAAACAAGATAGACTTTGAGATAATAGAACCTCAAAAGAGAAAAACTGTTAAAAAATCATACGCAGATAACTTTCTTAAATAATTTAAATGTTTAAATTTTTTACACAAAAAAAATGGCAGTTATGGTCATGGATTGGTTCGTTCGTAATTCTTTCATCGTTATGGGTGCAAGTACAAATTGACGTTAAGATAAATAAATGGTTTGGACAATTCTACGATATGATACAAAAAGCTTTAGCAGCTCCAAACTCAATAACTATTGAGGAATACTGGTCTAGCTTACTATCATTTATTACATTGGCAGGCACATATGTGGCCTTAGCTACAGTTGTTGCTTTTTTTACTTCTCATTATTTGTTTCGTTGGAGAACAGCGATGATTGAATGGTATCATAGCGTTTATGACAAGGCACGAAATATTGAAGGAGCATCACAAAGAGTTCAAGAAGACACAATAAAATTTTCAAGAATTATGGAAAGTTTAGGAACAAGTTTTATTGAAGCAATAATGATGCTTATAGAGTTTACTCCTATATTATTTGGATTGAGTATTGGTATACCTATTTTATTTTTTGGTGATTGGAATTATGGATTGGTAACTGGTGCTTTTATTTGGACAATTGGTGGAACTCTATTTTTGATCATACTGGGATCAATTTTGCGATTAGTTGGTGTCGAATATGATCTGCAAAAAAATGAAGCATCCTATAGAAAACTATTAGTTATAGCTGAAGACGATGTCACAATAAGACCGAAAAATTTAGATGAACTTTTTAATGATGTCAGAAAAATACACTTCAAATCCTATATAAGGTATTTTTATTTTAATCTTGGACGTATAACGTACCTTCAGGCCAATGTTTTATCTGCTTATGTTTTTTTAGCACCAGCAATTGTAGCGGGCGTTGTAACGTTAGGCGTAATGCAACAAATTATAAGAGCTTTTGGTAGGGTAGAAGGATCAATGCAATATATTTTTAGATCATGGCCTACGATAATTGAGTTGGCCAGTGTTTATAAAAGATTAAAAGAGTTTGAATCTAAAATTAATTCAAGTGAAAAAATATCTGAGAAAAGTTAATGGCAATCAATAAAAAATATATTGAACAAATAATAAATGTTTCATCAAAAGCAGCCTTAGCGTCATCATATTTAGTGGGAAAAAAAGATAAGATTGCTGCGGATCAAGCTGCTGTGGACTCAATGAGAGCTGAATTAAATAAAATTAGCATGAATGGAGAAGTGGTTATTGGTGAGGGATCATTAGATGAGGCACCAATGTTATACACCGGTGAACTGCTTGGTAATAAAGAAGGTCCAAATTTTGATATAGCAGTTGATCCCTTGGAGGGAACTAATTTTGCAGCCAACAATTTGCCTGGAGCTATATCAGTGATAGCTATTGCTGAAAAAGGTAATCTTTTTAATGCTCCAGAAACTTATATGGATAAAATTGCAACTTCTAAAGTGGAGAAGGGTTTAATTGATTTAGATAATTCATTAAAAAAGAATATCACTAATTTAGCAAATTTTATGAATAAAGATATTTCATCAATAACAGCTTGTATTATGGATAGACCAAGACACAAAAAGATAATTGATGAGTTAAAAGAATTAAAAGTTAAAATTAAATTAATTACAGATGGTGATGTTCTCGGTGCACTCTATGTGTCAGATTCAAAATACAATGTTGATATTTTTTTAGGTGTAGGTGGAGGACCAGAAGGTGTTTTAGCCGCTGCTGCACTTGATGCTTGTGATTGCCATTTTCAAGGTAGATTTATATTTGATAACGATAATGACATTAATGATGCAAAAAAAATGGGAATAACTGATCTTAATAAAAAGTACGAATTAAATGAAATAATAAAAGGGGACTCAATATTTTGTGCAACTGGCATAACATCTGGTGATGTGCTCTCAGGGATAGAAATTAAAGAAAATAATTATACATCAGAAACGTTCGTTACACATAAGAATTCTCAATTTAAAGAAATTATAAAGAGAACAAATCCTATTAAAGAATGATTTCTGTCTCAGGCAAGAATTGGGAACTAAAAAAAATTAACCAAAACTCAATAGAAAAATTAAAACAAGATTATAATTTTAGTGATATTGTATCAAGACTTGTTATTTCAAGAAAATTTGATCAAACGGAACTAAACACTATAAATAGTGATTTAGATCTAAATAATGTTTTTTCAAAAAATAATGATTTTAAAAAGTCAATTGAACTTGTGGCAAATTCCATTAATAATAAAGAAAATATATGTATTTTAGGAGATTATGATGTCGATGGATCGACTGCTACATCCCTATTTATAAGGTTTTTTGAAAGTATAAAACATCCTTTTTTCTATTACATTCCAGACAGAGAAAAAGATGGCTATGGAGCTACTAAAAAGTTATTTGAAAAACTAATCTTAAAGAAACCCGAATTAATAATAATGGTTGATTGTGGATCAACATCAAATGCAGCCATAAATTTTTTAAACGAAAATAAAATTAAATCTCTAATAATTGATCATCACGAAATCAACAGGCCATTTCCAAAAGCTGATGTTATCATTAATCCAAAAAAAGATAATGGTTATTTTGAATATGATTATCTTTGCGCAACAACATTGGTTTATTT
Source organism: Candidatus Pelagibacter sp. Uisw_090 (assembly GCF_047717845.1). Classification (GTDB taxonomy): domain Bacteria; phylum Pseudomonadota; class Alphaproteobacteria; order Pelagibacterales; family Pelagibacteraceae; genus Pelagibacter. Next base: position 631,234 of record NZ_CP159810.1, on the reverse strand, counting down.
TTTTTTAGATTTATTGATACAAAAAATTAAAAACAAAATAAAAATATCAGATTTTTTAATTTATGTATTACTGGCAACTGTATGTGATGTAATGCCAATTAGAAAACTTAATAGATCAATAGCTTTAACTGCACTTAAAGATTTTGATATAAAAAAAAATATGGCGTTTAAAGAATTGTTTAAACTTAATAATAAGAAAAATAAACTTAGCATTAATGATCTTGGCTACTTAATAGGCCCAATATTAAACGCTGGTGGTAGATTAGGTAAATCAACATATGCATCAGAATTATTGTCCTCAGATAATCTAAACCTTATAAGCATTAGGTCTGGTGAGTTAATTAAATTAAATCAAAAAAGAAAAGAAATCGAAACCTTAATACTTGATGAAATCAATTTTGACAAAATTGAGAAGGAAAATGATGATGTTATTGTTTATTACAGCCCCAATATTAATGAAGGATTGATAGGAATAATAGCGGCAAGATTAAAAGATTATTTTAACAGACCTTGTATAGTAATTACTAATTCTAATGAATTATTAAAGGGATCTGCTAGATCTGTATTTAATTACAATATTGGTCGCGCTATTAAAAATTCTCATGATAATAATATAATAATTAATGGTGGGGGGCACAATGCTGCTGCAGGTTTTACATTGTATAAAGCTGATTTTAAAAATTTCAAAGATTTTATTTTAAAAGATTTTTTAAATTCAGGATCTTTGAGAAATAATGTCTTTTCATACGATGCAGAAGTATCATCTTTAGCATTTAATAGAACCTTTTATGATGATGTAAAAAAGTTAGAACCTTTTGGTACAGGCAATCCCACACCAACATTCTTATTAAAAGATTTAAAGATTATTAAGACTACAATACTTAAAGATAAACATATTTCTTTAATCTTAAAATCTAAGACAGGTTTTTCAATTAAGTCTATATCGTTTAATTCTATTAACAATAAACTGGGTGAGTATTTGCTAAACTATAAAAATACTTTAAATGTGTTGGGTCAAATCAATGAAAATATTTGGAATAACAAAAAAACACTCCAATTAACTATTAGAGATGTTATCTTGTAGTTTAATTAGGCTTGATAAATAATGACTTTTAAAATAAAAGATCACAACATGGTCCCTTCGTCTATCGGTTAGGACAGCTGGTTTTCATCCTGCAAAGGGGGGTTCGATTCCCCCAGGGACCGCCAATAAAGGAAATTTTATTTTTCTAAAATGATCTTTTACGTATACATGCTAATAAGCACCAACAATAAGAGAGCGTTTTCATATGTTGGCTATACAAATGATTTACAAAATAGATTAAAACTGCATAACACTTCAAAGGGTGCTAAATATACCAGAGGTAGATTTTGGACTATAATATTCAAAAAAAAATATTATAGTAAATCACTTGCCATGAAAGAAGAGTATAAATTAAAAAAAAACTATTACTTTAGAAATAAGATAAAAAAAAAATATCTGAAAAATCATGCTTAAATATAAAAAGATTAAAGATAATTTAGTACACGCTACGGCAGTTATTAATTGGAAAAAAGTTATAATAGGCAAGGGTAATACAATCGGCCCATATGTAGTTATTGGTAATAATGCACAATACCCAAATTTTAAAAGTAACGGCTTTATACATATCGGTAATGAAAATACTTTTAATGAATATTGCAACGTTCATCTCCCAACAAGTATTTCTAAGAAAACAATAATTGGTAATAATAATTATTTTATGAACTCAACAACAATTGATCATGACTGCAAATTGGAAGATAACATAACCTTAAGTAGCAATGTTGTTTTGGGGGGTAATGTTTACATCATGAACGGCGCACAATTAGGAATTAAATCAAGTATTCATCAAAATCAAATTATTGGATCCTACACAATGATTGGTATGCATTCGTTTGTTACAAAAAACATAAAAGTTAAACCCGGCTATATTTTTTATGGTAAACCAGTAAAGAAAATTAAGAAAAATATAATAGGTCTTAAAAAAAATAAAATTGATTTAAGTATGTTAAAAATAGAAACCAATAGATTTAACTTAATGATAAATTTAAGAAAATGATAAAAAAAGACATAGCAATACTGCTTCCATATAAAGAAAACTACAACTTAAATAAAGCTGGTGCTGCATCTATTTGGGTAAAAGACTATCTATCAATCTCTAAATTAAAAAATATAACTTTAATTTATGGAAATTTAGATAAAAAACTTAAACCAATAACTTCTAATTTTAAAAATATTAATATTAATTCAAATATATTTAAAAAAAACTTAAGTTTTACAAAGTCTCTATATAATGATTATCTTAAATACAAATATGAAATAATCGAAATTCATAATAGACCGGAGTCATTGATTTATTTATTAAATAAAAAAATTAAATCGAAAACAATTTTTATTTTTCATAATAATCCACAAACAGTAAGAGGCTCAAGCACGGTAAATCAAAGAAAATTCATAATAGAAAACTGTGATTATGTTTATTTCATCAGTAAATGGGTTAAAAAAATGTTTTTTGATGGATTGCCTTATGAGCATAAAAATAACTGTGGAATTCTATATCACTCAATTAAACCATTAAAAAAATTTCCAAAAAAAGAAAATATTATAATTTTTACTGGAAAATTAAATGTTTCTAAGGGTTACGATCTATTTGCTAAAGCTGTTGTTAAAATTCTTGATAAATATAAAAATTGGAAATCTCTTGTTATAGGTAATGAACCAAGAGAGAAATTTGATTTTCATCATAAAAATTTAAAAATACTAGATTGGACTAATCATGAACAAATATTAAAATATTATTCTAAAGCCGCCATATCTGTTGTTCCTTCACATTGGGATGAACCCTTTGGTAGAACTGCTATGGAGTCTGCTGCATATGGCTGTGCTACAATAATTAGTGATAGAGGTGGTTTGCCAGAAACCTTTGACAACCAAATAATTTTGAAAGATTTATCAAGCGAAGGAATATTTAATTCAATAGAAAAACTTATTTTGAATAATAAAAAAAGGCAATCAATACAAAAAAAAAATTATTCAAATGTCATACATAAATTAGCCAATAAGGTAAAAAAAATGGATGTTTTAAAAAATTCATACTTAAAACCAGAAATTTTTATTAACAAGAATTCAAAATTAAAGATCTTACATATTTCACAATTTGATGAAAGAAATGATTATAGACTCTTTAATATTTCTGTATCCAGTAAATTATCAAAGGGCTTTATTAGGAATGGACATGATGTAGTTAATTTCTCTTATAGAAACTACATAAATAAAAGTTTAATTAGTGATAAAAATAAATTTTTGAACAAAAAAATCTTAACTATATGTAATAATTATAGACCAAATTTAATTGTGTTAGGCCATAACAATTTTTTATATAAAGATACCTTAGAAAAACTTAAATCAAATTATAAATTAAAAATTTCATTATGGTACGAAGATGCCTTAGGTCATAGAGGCGAGGGTCCTAATTGGAGAGAAAATCTAAATTTAATTGAAAAAAATCATGATTTAATTGATACCTATTTTACAACAACCCATCCAGATGAATTAATAACAAAGATAAACAGAGCAAAATTGAATTTTTTACCTATACCAGTTGATGAGAATATTGAAAATATAAATATTTATCAAAATCCAAATAGACATAAAGATTTATTTTTTGCACTTAGTCATGGCGTCAATTTTGGAAAACTCAAAAAACATAAAGTTGATGAAAGAGAATTAATTATAGATAATCTAATCGAAAAATATCCTAATATTAATTACAATATTTTGGGCATTTCAAATGAAGAGCCAAAATGGAACTATGAATTTTTAAAAGAATTAAATAAATGCAAAATGGCGCTTAACTTAAGCAGAGGGAAACCCATTAAGTATACATCAAGTAATAGAATTGCTTCTTTAATAGGTAATGGAATATATACATTTGTAGATTCTAGGACACAATTTGATAAAATTTTCAATGATGATGAGGTTGGCTGTTATAAATCACACGATGACTTGGGTGGAAAAATTGAATATTTACTTACTAATGAGAAAAAAATTAATAAATATGGAAAAAATGGTAAGATTAAATATTTTAAGCTTTTTAATAATAAAATAATTTCACAAAAAATTATTACTAAAACTTTTTAAATATAAAATACATTCAATGATTAAATTTTTAGACATAACCAAGCAGGATAAAAAAATACACAAGATTATTTTCAATGACATTAAGAAAATAATTAAAAAAAATAATTTTATTCTAGGTGAAGATGTTTTTAAATTTGAGAAAAATTTTGCTAAATATTGCAATGTAAAATATGCCATTGGTTGTGCTAATGGTACTGATGCCTTAACAATAGCATTAAAAGTTTTAAATATACCAAAAGGATCAGAGGTCATCATTCCAGCAATGACTTACTGTTCAACAGCTTTTGCCGTACTCAATGCAGGACTGAAACCCGTATTAGTAGATATAGATCATATGAGCTCGTCTATATCAATTAAAGACATAAAAAATAGAATTACAAAAAAAACACGTGTTATTATGCCCGTTCATTTATATGGGTCTGCTGTAGATATTGACAAAATAAATGAAATTATTAAAAATAAAAAAATTATAATAATAGATGACTGCTCACAAGCACATGGGGCTCTATACAAAGGAAAAAAAATAGGCTCATTAGGAACCATTTCTTGTTTTAGTTTATACCCTGGAAAAAATTTAGGTGCTTATGGTGATGCTGGTGTAATCACAACAAATAATGAAGTGCTATATAGAAAAATTAGTAATTTTAGAAATTTAGGCTCAGATAAAAAGTTCATCCATAATCAAGTAGGTTTTAATAGTAGATTGGATACAATCCAAGCAGCTATACTCAATAGAAAGTTACCATTACTTACAAAAAATAATAATAAAAAAAGAAAAATTGCTAAGCTATACGACAAAGGAATAGATAATTTAAAAATTGAAAAAATTTATTACGCCGATGATTCTGTTTATCATCAATACGTAATAATGACCAAAAAAAGAAGTTTACTAATAAAGTTATTAGAAAAACACAATATTCCATTTGGAATGCACTATCCAAAAGCAATTCATCAATTAGAAATTTTTAAAAAATACTTTAAAAAAGAGAATTTTAAAAATGCAGAAAAAATAGCCAAAGAGAGTTTGAGTTTGCCGATAGACCCAAACTTAGAGAAAAAACACGTAGATAAAATTATAAGTATATTAAATTCTTTTTAGAAAAAGTAATATTTTATTTGCAAGTTTAAATGATGTTTCAGGTTTTTTAGAATTAAAAAAATCTTTAATTTCATTATTTAATGCAGGTTTTGCATTAACTTTAATTGAATAACTTTTGCCGTTGTAGACTAATGCTTTTGAGTTGAAAAACTTTTTTTTAAATTGATCAATACTTGGATAATTAGCATATTGATTATAAATTTTAAGTGGTTCTACTAAATTCATTTCATCGAATAGTAACATTTTTTTTGATCCGATAATTGATATTTTTCTTATTTTTGTTGGATTTAACCAACTATTATTTATATCAATATACATGCCATCTAATTTTAAATGTAAGTTAGAAATATCAGATATGCCCTTTTTAAGGATTGCATATTTCTTATATGATAAAATTTTAGGAAGTTTCCCAAAGAATTTATTTATTATACTTAAATCATGTGATGTTAAGTCATAATCTACATCTACATCATTTCTTATTGGTCCAAGGTTTTGTCTTTGAAAGCTTAAATAGTTTATTTTTCCTAGAATTTTACTTTGTAAAATTTTCTTAATTTTTTTAATGTAGTCATTATAACAATAAATATAGCCAAACATTAGCTTAGAATTATTTTTTTTTGCAAAAGTATTAATGATTTTTAAATGATCTGTTTTAACTACCCCTGGTTTTTCAACAAAAACATTCTTTTTTGAAATCAAAATTTTCTTTATTAATTCAAAACTTTGGGAGGGTGGTATAGCAATAAATGTATTCTTAATATTATTATTATTGATAATATTATTAAAATTATTTTCAATATTCAAAACATTAAACTTTTTTTTTAAGATAATTGAATTTTTTTGATTTAAATCATATATGGTAATATTTTTGAATTTTAGTTTAATTAAAGTTCTGGCAATAATAGTTCCCCAATAGCCACAACCAATTAAAGCAATGTTTTGATTTTTATGATAAAATGAATACATAAGTTAATATTTTTATTATAATAATACATATATTTTATGTTAGGAAAATCTACAATTATAATACCGACAATTGATAATTCTGATTATCTTCAGTTGTGCATAAATTCAATTAAAAAAAATTCTTTTTTTCATCATGAAATAATAGTTCATTTAAATGGAATTGATATCAGAAGTGAACAATATTTAATTAATTCAAAAATCACTTATACCAAAACAAATACAAATGTTGGATTGTGTAGTGGTGTAAATATAGCAGCAAAAAAAGCCACTACAAATTATATAGTATATTCACATGATGATATGTATTATTTACCTAAATGGGACTATTATCTATTTGAAGAAATTAAAATTTTACCTAACAACCTATTTTACCTCTCAGGAACTCAAATAAGCCATTACCCTAAAAACAAAGATATGATTAATCACATCTTTTTTGATGTTGGAAAAAATATAAATGATTTTGATGAAAGTGTTCTTTTATCCAATTTTGGAAAACTAAATTTTTATGATTTACAAGGTAGTCATTGGGCACCACATATAATTCATAAAGATGTATGGGAAAGAGTAGGGGGATTTAGTGAGGAATTCGATCCGGGATTTGGATCGGACCCAGATTTAAACATGAAGCTATGGAAAGTAGGTGTGAGAATTTTTAAAGGTGTAAATAAATCAAGAGTTTACCATTTTGGATCTTTAACTACTAGAAAAAATAAAAATATTCATCGAAACAATGGACGCTTAACATTTCTGCTTAAATGGAAAATGACAATGGATTATTTCATAAAATTTTATTTAAAAAGAGGAAATAAATATGAAAGACCTTTACAGGAGCATAATTTAAATTTAAGTAATATTATTCCTTATTTTTTCAGTAAAATTAAATACAACATTAAAAAATATTTATGAAAAACAAACTAATTGTTAGAATTGCTGAGGGTTTAGGTAATCAAATGTTTATGTATGCGAACGCTTTTAATCTATCAAAGGAAATTAAATATGAATTATTTATTGATGATGAGAGTGGATATTTTAAAAAAAAAGATATTAAATCTTATCAATTAAATAATTTCAATGTTTCATCAAATATAGTTAATGATAAATACAAATTTAATACATCTCTTAAAAACATAAGAAGAAAATTTTTGATTAAATATGATAAATTACCAGGTAAAAACAAATTTATTATCGAAGATAAATTTGAAAAAAAAAAAACTAAATTTGAAGCAATTAATACTGAAAATTTATCAAAAATAGTTTATTTAGAAGGGAATTATGAGTCTGAAAAATATTTTAATTTAAATAGAGAGCTTTTATTAAAAGAATTTGAAATTAACAATACTGATATGCTTATAAATAATAAATACCATAATTTTATTATGCAAAATAAAGACAGGATTATTTCAGTCTGTGTTAGAACTAATAGATATTCAGAAAGAATAAATAATCATAATAGCAATATTGCTAAATCTAAATCAGATAAGTTTACAATGGATAACATTGAGTATATTTATAGGGCTATAAAAGATTTTCCAAAAAAGATTAAAAACCCGATTTTTTTATTGTGGAGCAATGATTTTAAAGGGCTAAGTGAGTATTTTGATAATAAAAAATTTATATTTATTGACAACGAAAAAAATAAAACTGTTTTAGACTTCTATTTGCTTACACTATGTAATAATTTTATTGTTGGTCCTACTTCCTTTCATTGGTGGGGTTCTTGGTTATCAAAAGATAAAGATAAAACCTGTGTAAGACCTAAAAACATCAATCAATCATCCAATATAAACTTTTGGCCAGAAAGTTGGTTTAACTTATGAGTAGAGATTTAAAATCACTTACAAACTCTATTAATTACGAAAATTTTGATAGACCATTTTACAAGAAATCAAAATTTGATGGACTAGTTAAGAATATTAATTTTTTTCAAAATTGCACAGTAATTAAAAAAGGTGAATCAAAAAAATACTTTTATAAAGATAAACATAAATTTTATTTTCTAGATAAAGTGAAAAAATTTCTATCTAAATTCTATGATTGAGTTTAACTTTATAAATCATTCTTCATTTTCAATAAAAAAAGATAATACTAGATTAACAGTAGATCCGTGGATTGAAGGATCGGTTTTTAATAACTCTTGGAAACTACTTGTAAAAACACCTACAGTTTCAGTGGATATTGTTAAAAATTCTGACTATGTTTGGTTTAGTCATGAGCATCCAGACCATTTTAATCCACCTAATTTAAAAATATTTGATAATAACGCAAAATTTATTTTTCAAAAAACTAAAGATAAAAGAGTCGTAAATTTTCTTAGTAAAATATCTAATAATGTCATTGAAGCTTCATCAAATCATTCAATTAAATTAGCTGATAATTTTTTTATTAAAGTATTTCCATTTCAGGATATAGACTCATTTTGTTTAATTACTATCAATAACAAAAAAATTTTGAATCTTAATGATTGCGATATTAAGAGTGAACACGAATTAAATGAGATTAAAAACAAAGTGGGAGATGTAGATATTCTTTTTGGTCAGTTTAGTTATGCCATAGGAAAGTCTAATAGATCTGAAAAAAATAATCGCATGTCTTTATCTAAAGATATTTTGGACAATTTAAGCCATGTTATTTCAGTACTTAAACCTAATTTTTTTGTACCATTTGCAAGTTTCTGCTATTTTTCACATTTAGAAAATTTTTATTTAAACGATTCTATTAATAAAATTGACCATACTATAAATTATCTGTCTCAAAAAAATCCTAATACTAAATTATTAACATTTTACCCTGGTGATAAATGGGATTTAACAAGTAAAAAAGATAATATTCTATCAATCACAAAATATCTTAATGATTATACGAAAATTGTTCCTGAAGAATCTTCAAGTAAAATAACCAATTATGAAACCCTTATTCAAATAGCAGATGCTTTTATAAAAAAAACTAAGCAAAATAATAGCATGTTTTTTTTATATAATTTTTTTAAATATAAAGATTATAATATTATATTTAATATCCATGATCTAAATATCTATTTAAAATTTGACTATCTTAATGGACTTAGAAAAATAAATGATTTTAACAAAAATCACCCTCATTGTGAATTATCATCAGACTCTTTATTTCAATTATTTAATAGTGGTTATGGATATGACGCATTAATGATTGGTGGAAGGTTTGAGGCGAACAATTCTGGACAAAAATCTTTAGAAATGATTTTTAAATTCCAAACTAAAAATTATCAAAACCATTTTTATAATTTTAGTAACGTTATTCCTAAACTTTGGAGAAAACTCTCTAAATTTTCTAGGGTTAATCCCGTCAGATAGATTTAAATTTTAATCTTATTAAGCGCATTATTTTTAAATAAATTTGCTTCTTTAATGTACTTTCTTACCATTTCTGTAGATTTGTGGCCTGTCATAGCCATAATGCTTCGCTCTTCTACACCCGATTCAGCTGCAGAGGTTGCAAACCCGGATCTTAAGCTATGACCAGAATAGTTTTTGCTATCTATACCTGACAAATTTAAATATTCTTTAATAAGCAAGGCTACTGTTTGGTCTGTTAATCTGTTTTCTGATAACTTTGAGCCTTTAATAAATCTTCTAAAAACAGGTCCTGAGTTTATTTTTGATAATTCTATCCATTTTTTTAATGATACAACAGGGCAATATTGAGAGCTGTCAAAGTAGGGTAGTGCTTTTGTAAAACCCTCACCAAATTGATCAGTTTTAGATCTCTTAATAGTGATTTTTAATCCTTCTGGAACAAAATCTAGGTCATCGTAGTCTAATGAAACTATCTCATTTCTTCGAAATCCACCTGAAAAACCGATTAGGATTATGGATCTATCTCTAAATATCTTAATTTCTTCCTTATCTTGATGATCTATTACATTAATTATTTGCTTTAAACTTTTGATTAATAGTGGTTTTTTACTTTTTTGAACGCTACCTTTTCTTCTTTTTATTCCCATAATGTTTTCAATAATTGAAGGATGTTTAGTATCTAAATAATGGCCTTTTAATTTATGAATGACACTTATTGATACCAATCTGCGTTTTAAAGTACTCATTTTAGCTTCTTTTGTTGATAAATGAGTTAAATATAAAGAAACTACCTTTGGTTCAGATGGTAGAGACTTAAATCCATTCTGAGCACAGAACAATTCGAAATCGTTAAAATCTGACTTATAAGCTCTTACAGTATTATTAGCCTTAGAACTTTTTAGGTTTAATAATGTTTCTTCTTGTAATGCTTTTATGTCTGTTATTATATTATTCATATATTTTACTATTGATAATCATTAATTATCGTTAGTAATATATTAGATGATTTATAATGTCAATAACAATAATCTATCCTAATGATAATTAAAGTTTCAAAATACATCAAAAAAAAAATCAACCAATCCGAGCTAAAAAAAATATTTAAAATAGCGAATACAATTGAAGATTACCTCAATCAAAAGGAAGTAAATCAAAGAATTCAAAAATCCAATGTTAAAGGCACTGATAGCCAGGTTATTCAAAAAATAATAGAAGAAATAGCTATTCCTTTAGGCTTCAAAGACGAAAAAAAGGGGTTATTTATGAAATATAAAGATTCAGGACTTAGACCTGATTTCTATAAGAAAATAGGCTTAAAAGGCATTTTAATGGAGGTTGAAAGAGGTAAAACTACCACGAATCACATTGAAGTAAGTCATACAAAATATATATATAAAAGTGTTTGTAAAAAAATGGAAAACTTTTTTTATGAGGAAAATTACCTTAACATTGATAGTGCAAGGGTATTTAGTTATTAATTTCAATGACTTAAAATAATAAATTAAACTAAATGATTAGAAAATTAGAGCAAAAAGACAAGGAAAATTGGGCTAAATTATACAATGGTTATGCCGATTTCTACAAAGTCCCAATGAATACTGGGGTTTTAGACACTCTTTGGGGATGGATTCATGATCAAAGCCACGATGTTAATGGACTTTGCTTTGAATTAGAGGGTAAAATCGTTGCTATTGCTCATTATAGAACAATGCCAAGACCAATTAAGGGTAAATATATTGGGTTTTTAGACGATTTGTTCGTAGAGCCAGATTTTAGAGGTCAAAAAATAGCTCAAAAGCTGATTAGTCACTTAAAATCACTATCTAAAGCCAATAATTGGACTGGAATTCGTTGGATCACCCACTCTAGCAATCAAAATGCCAAGAAATTATATGATAAAATAGCCAATAACACAGGTTTTGAGCTCTATGAAATTAAAGGGAACTAAGTTTCAGCTAAAAGTGTGGCATTACTTGAAGAAAATACCTAAAGGTAAAGTTAAGACCTACTTAGAAGTTGCTAAAGCTATTGGAAAACCTAAGGCATTCAGGGCTGTTGCCAATGCAGTGGGTAAAAACCCTTATCCACCTAAAATACCCTGTCATCGGGTGATCAGATCAGATGGAAGCCTCGGCGGATACTCTGGAAAAGGTGGAATAAAGGAAAAAATTCGATTATTGAGATCTGAAAAGGTCTACGTAAAATAAGATTTTTTACCTAATAAATTCCCTATAAGCATTGCTATTAAATACTTTTTTTTTATTTATCCATATTTTAGACTAATTGGTACAATGCATCCTTCAGTTGTACTGCATATGGGCTTTTGCTTAAAATAAGGTCCTCTATGGACGTTTAAAGGGCATATTCTCATACTGCATTGCTCTACTTGTCAACAATAGCAACGTTTCTAAAGAGGCTAAAAAAGACCATTTTAAATGGTTTTTTTGACCCCTATTCTACCTTCAAATATTAAATTAAATTCAAAAAATAAGCTGTAATATAAAATAACTATTTAAAACCAATACTTATTTAAGATTTATAATAATTAATCATTCATTAATAAACGTTTAATTTGATAAATTGATTTTCTATTCTTTTTAATACCTTAAATTATTTGATTTTCTAGCTTGAGATCATCTATTTAGTAAATTTACTTGACATATAATTTTACTTATAATATAAAAAATTATTATCTATTGATATATTTTTACTTATAATAAAATTTAATAATTACAGTGATTTAATTAGTAATATTAATGTATTATATTAAGTATTAGTAAATAATTAACACATAAATTATGATAATTTAATATAACTTTCTCTTCTAGAGATGTAGATTCCACTTATTACTATAATAAACAACCCTAAGAATGTCCAATTGTCAGGAAAATCGCTGAAGAAATAATAACCTATAACAATGTTTGTTATGATCTCGAAATAGCTAAATGGGGCTAATTTAGAAGCATCAGCATATTTAAGTGATAATATAAGAAATAAGTGGCCAATGCAGGCAAAAACGCCTATAGAGGCCATCATAGACCACTGTGAAGGGCTAGGGTTAACCCATACAAAGGGCATTAAACCTGATACAGCAACCAATCCAACCAATCCAGTTAATAATAAGGTTAATAAAGGGTTGTCTGAGGTGCTTAATTTACGAGTAATTATTAAATAAAAGCCGTACATCACACCAGTTCCTAGTGCTGCAAAACTAGCCAAGTTAAGCTCTACAAAACCAGGTCTTATAACCACTAAAGACCCTATAAAACCGATAATTACAGCCGTCCACCTTCGAACACCCACCTTCTCGCCTAATAAAATTGGAGAAAAAGCTGTAACGATTAATGGGGCAACAAATGCTAATGTCAAAGCTTTAGCTAAAGAGATAACAGATATCGCATAGAAGAAACATATGTTTGCACAAAGCAATATAAGCCCTCTTATTAACTGCAATTTAGGCTTATCTGTCCAAACAAGTTGCTTTCTATAAAATAAGAACATTATTGGAAGTGTGAATACTACTGTAAAAAAATACCTAGCCCATGTGATCTGTAAAACTGGCATATCAGCACTTAAATATTTAGCAAAGCCATCCATAATTGGAAGCATTACCCACGCTAAAAGGTTAAATGTGATGGCTTTCATAAGCCAATAGATACAGTTTAATTAAAGTACTTTAAAGCAAAGAATACGACTACAGGAATAGTAGCAAAAGACATTATTGTAGAAACGACAATTGTACTTGCAACGCTATCTACAATCTTTTTTGGCGAATAAATTGATGCTAAAAGATAATTTAAAACAGCACTAGGCATCGAACACTGAATAAGCAAAACACCAGCAGCAAAACCAGAAAGATTAAAATATTTTATTATTGAAAGGCCAATTATCGGGCCAAGAATTACCCTCCCTATCGATGAGATAAATGCTTTTTTAAATGAAAAAACTTTAAAACGAGTAAGAGCAATTCCTAAAGACATTAATATTAGAAAAATTGTAGCATACATTAGTAGAAAAGTTGTATTTTCTATAAAGACGGGAAGCTCTATTTTGAAATACAAAAAAATTACTGAAATTATGATTGCATAAAAGGGAGGGTTTTTTAGGATCACACTTAAATCAAATTTTCTATCCGCAAGAAAAATACCTAATGTAAAATGGCATAGAATTATTAAAGCTGAAATAGCAGCGGCAACACCTAGACCTTGAGATCCATAAGCAAACAAGCATATAGGTAATCCCATATTTCCAGTATTGGGCATAATAAAAGGTGGAAGCTCACGAACAATATCTTTAGTTTTTAAGAAGAATAAAAAAACAACCCCAATAATTGTAAAGGCTGCAATTGCAATCAGATAGTACCAAAAATAATCTTTAAATATCTCAAAAGAGAGACTAGTTGACGTTAATGCATATATAATCATTGCGGGTGTTCCAATATTCGCAGCAAAAGTAGTTATGAAAGTAGTGTCAATTTTAGGATTATTTTTACCTAAATAATAACCAATACCAACTACAAAAAAGACAGGAAATAAAACCTCAAAAAGTTTTAAATATATATCCATTAATTGTAGATTCTAATCAGCGTAGGATATTTAAGGATATTTTTATCTTTTTTGAAAATAGAAAGACAATTCTTAGAATTAAGTTCATTAGTTTTATGTGTAATAATAACAATAGTGGCTTTGTTATTTTTTTTGTCAGGAGTTTGAATTAATCTTTTTACTGAAATTTTATACTTAGCTAATCTGTTAGTGATTGTTGATAGAACACCAGGTTTATCTTTAACTTCAAATCTCAAATATAGAGAATTCACATAATTATCAACATTATAACATTTGATAGATTGACGTTTATTACTTGGAATACCAAAGGGTTTTTTAATATTGCCTCTTAAAATTGAGAGCAAATCTGATAATAATGATGAAGAAGTAGGTCCGGGTCCTGCTCCCTCACCTTGTAATATACTTTCACCCACTGGTTTTCCTTCAAGAATAACTGCATTCATAACTCCACCAACATTACCAATGTAAGAATTTTTATTAACTAAACACGGATGAACTGTTTCAAAAAGCTGATTGTTAATAAGTTCAGAAATACCTAGCAACTTAATACGTAAATTTAATTGATTGGCTATCTCTATGTCTTTCAATTCAATTTTTTCAATACCCTCCATTAAGCATTTGTGTTTTGAAATTTTAGCATTAAATGCAAGAGCAGATAAAATTCTTACTTTTGCGAAAGCATCGAAACCATTTAAGTCTAATTTTGGATTTCCTGGTTCAGCATAGCCTAATTTTTGAGCTTTCTTTAATACATTGGCAAAATTATCACTAGAGTTTTCCATTTCTGAAAGAATGTAGTTAGATGTACCATTTAAAATTCCATAAACTTTAGAAATTTTGTTGGTTGCAAGACCTTCTTTGATAGTTCTTAATATTGGAATTCCCCCAGCAACTGATGCTTCAAATTCTAAGTTAACCTGATTATCCTCAGCTAATTTTGCCAAGTAGTCACCATGTTTTGAGATAAGTGCCTTATTAGGAGTAATTACATGTATCTTGTTTTTTAAGGCAGTTTCAACAACCTTTTTTGATATGCCATCAGATAAGCCAATAGCTTCAAATAAAATATCTACTTTAGTTTTATTAAAAATTTCTAGTGGATTTTTGTAAAAAATTTTTTTATTAATCTTAAACCTTCTTTTTTTAACAATACTTCTTGCTGAAACAGCAATAACATTAATTTTTTTTCCAGTTTTAAGCTCAATATCTTTTTTTTTAGTATTAAGTTCATTTAACAAATAAATACCAACTTGACCTAAACCTACTACAGCAATGTTTATTATATTTTTCATTTAATTATTGATGTCAGGGTAGTCTGCCTTATCAGAATAATCTTTAAGGAAAATATTAAATTCCTCAAATGTCATTGTTTTAAAATCAGAAGTTTTTTGTAATATTGTAGATAATTTTTTATTTTCTATAGACTTTTTTAAAGGATCTTCGTTCCAATAAACCGATTTTTTATCTAAAGAGCAAGCTGATAAGATCAGAATTAGCAATAGTAGAAAATATTTCATTTTAATCCTTTTTTTTCATTAAAACCATATTTAATATTCATATTTTGTATAGCTTGACCAGCGCCACCTTTAATTAAATTATCAATAGCAGATAAAATAATAACTCTATTTTTATACTTAGTTTTACAAATTGCTATAGAGCAATTATTTGTGTTAATAACGTCATTTGTACTTATCAAAGAATTTGTTTTGAAAATTTTAACGAATTTACTTTTGGAATATTCAGCATTTAAGGTTTTTTCTAATTTATTAATGTTTACACCTTTATTGAGATCTAGATAAATTGTACTTAATATTCCTCTGAACATAGGCGTTAGATGAGGAGTGAAAGTAAAAGAAAATTTATTTTTAGTATAATTGTCAATTTCTTGTTGAATTTCAGAGTTGTGTCTATGGAAACCAACTCCATAAGCGCTTAAAGACTCATAAAGGTTTTTATCTTTATATTTATTATGAACTCCTCTACCCGCTCCAGAATATCCAGATTTAGAATCTATAATTACGTTATCTGTTTTTATTAAGTTTTTTTTAACTAGGGGAATAAGAGGTAAAAGTATTGATGTTGGGTAGCACCCTGGGCATCCAATAATATTGAATTTTTTCACTTTGTCTTTATTAATTTCTGGTAATGAATAAATTGACTTTTTAATATTTTTAACAGCTTTATGTTTTTGTTTGTACCATTTTAAATAATCAGATGCTTTATTAAGTCTGAAATCAGCAGCTAAATCAATTAACACATTGTGCTTTAGTAAATCATTTGAAATATCTTGCGCTTCTCCGTTGGGTAGTGCCGTGAAAATCAAATCTATATTCTTTAAGAAAGATTTATTGTATTTAACTATTTTTGGTAATTTTTTTAAACTTAATGATTTCTCATAACTAGAGATTTTTTTCCCAACCGATGAGTTTCCACAAAGATATTTTATCTTAACATCACTGTGTTTAACTAATAATTTAATTAGTTGAACACCAATATAACCAGTTGATCCAGCAACTAAAACATTAAGCTTAGGCATTTTTTTATTATAGCAGTTTAGAGTTAAAAAAGAATTATCTTTTCGAGAATTGGAAGCTTCTTCTAGCTTTTCTACGACCAGGTTTTTTTCTCTCAACAGATCTAGAGTCTCTGGTATTCAGTTTTTCAGTCTTAAGAATTGCTCTATTCTCCGAATCAAATAAAATTAGGGCTTTAGCAATACCATGAACCATTGCACCTGCTTGACCTGTGTGCCCACCACCTGCAACACTACATCTAACATCATAGTCAGTTGCTTGGTTGATAATTTCAAATGGTCTTGTAATTTGCATTTTATGACTGCCACTAGTGAAATAATCATCCATAGTTCTGCCATTTACATAAATTTTACCAGTACCTTTTTTTACCCAAATTTTTGCAATAGATTTTTTTCTTCTACCCGTTGCATACTTGCTATCTTTAAAATCAAGTTTTATTTTAGGTTTTTTTGGAGCAACTTTAGTTGGTACGACTGCTGTTTCCATATTAATTTCTTATTAAATTTTTACTGTTTAATTTACCTAAGTCTAAAAGTTTAGGGTTTTGTGCTGCATGAGGATGATCTTCACCAGCATAAATTTTTACTTTAGTTAATTGTTTTCTGCCTAGTACTCCACCAGGCAACATTCTTTTAACTGCTAATTTTAATGATTCACCAGGTTTATTTTTTTCTAGTAATTTTTCAGGAGTTATTTCTTTAATTCCTCCAGGGTGACCAGTGTGTCTATAATATTTTTTATCTTTAAATTTTTTTCCAGTGAATTTTGCTTTTTCAACATTCTTAACCACAACAAAATCACCATCATCCATATGTGGTGTAAAAGTAGTTTTATTTTTTCCTCTAACAATCATTGCTATTATAGATGCCAGTCTACCAACTACAGCATTTTTTGCATCTATTTCAAACCAGTTGCTAGTTAATTCACTTTGTTTTAGAAATTTTGTCATTGTGCGAGGATTAATACTATTATTAGATATAAAGTCAATTTTATATTTAGCTTGTAATAGCTCTTATTAATGCTATTTTAATCAAGCCGATTTGTTCCTATTGCAGGCTAATATATGCTAAAAAGGATTTTTTACCCACATTATCGGTAGGTGCATTTGAACTGTATTGTACACCTTGCATTTAGCAGAAGTACTAAAAAGGAGAATCAAGATGAGCACAAAAAGACAAAACCCTGAGACTATAGCCATACATGGTGGTGATTATAGAAGTGATCCAACAACAAAAGCTGTAGCTGTTCCAATTTATAGAACAACATCTTATTTGTTTGATAATACCGAGCATGCTGCAAACTTATTTGCATTGAAAGAGTTCGGAAATATCTACACAAGGATCATGAATCCAACTAATGATGCACTTGAAAAAAGACTTGCTGCATTGGAGGGAGGGTTAGCTAGCTTAACAGTATCATCAGGACAAACAGCTTCAACATTTTCAATTTTGAATGTTGCTCAAGCTGGAGATAACATTGTTAGTTCAACCGACCTTTACGGTGGAACTGTTTCTTTATTTACTCACACTTTAAGTAAGCTTGGAATTGAAGTTAGATATGCAGACCCTGCTGATCCTAAAAACTTTGAAAAAGCCATAGATGATAAAACTAGAGCATTTTATGGAGAAACTTTACCGAATCCGTACTTAAGAGTTTTTCCTATTAAAGAAGTATCTGACATAGGTAGAAAATATAACATACCACTAATAATGGATAATACGGCCTCTCCCGTTCTATGTAAGCCCTTAGAGCACGGTGCTGCTATAGTTGTTTATTCACTTACTAAATATATAGGTGGACATGGTACAGTTGTAGGTGGAGCTTTAATCGATGGTGGTAATTTTGATTGGACAGCAGATCCTAAAAGGCAGCCACTATTTAATGAACCTGATGCAAGTTATGGTGGTGCGGTATGGGGTAAAGTAGTACCCGAGTTAACTGGTGCGAACGTTTCTTTTGCAGTTAGAGCTAGGGTTGTCTTATTAAGAGATTTGGGTGCAGCATTATCTCCCGATAATGCATTTGGATTAATCCAAGGACTTGAAACTGTAGCTTTAAGAATGAAACAACATTGCTCAAATGCTGAAAAAGTTGTCGATTATTTAGTTAAACATACGGAAGTTTCCAGAGTTATTTATCCAAATCAATACAAAGGTGAAATTGGAAATAGAGCTAAAAAATACTTAAGCGGTGGAAATGGTGCTTTAATTGGTATCGAGTTAAAGGGCGGTATTGAAGCTGGTAAAAAATTTATAGAAGCTTTAAAAATGTTTTATCATGTAGCAAATATTGGTGATGCTAGAAGTCTAGCAATACATCCCGCAACAACAACACACAGTCAATTAAATGAAGAAGAACTTTTAGCTTCAGGTGTAACACCAGGATATGTAAGACTGTGTATTGGTCTTGAGCATATTGACGACATTATTGAAGATTTAGAACAAGCTCTAAAGAGAACAGATAATGTTGAAGACATTAATAAAACTAAAGCTGTTGGTTAGAGTTTTTATATAAAATTGCAAGATAAGTAGTTAATACAAAAATTGAACCTAACTGGTGTAGTGATGCATATTTAATCTCTACACCAGATAGTAAAGTTATAATTCCCAAAAAAATCTGAACCAATATCGCAATATCAAATAGTATAATATTTTTAGTTCCATAATTATTTTTTATATAGAGATAATTTAAAATAATAATAAAAAATAAAAGTAAATAAGCTGTAACTCTATGTAGAAATTGAACAATTGATGGGTTGTTAAATAATTGAGTATTAATTACATCGTTATAACCAACGTCATTTGGGAAAAAGCTGCCATTCATATCAGGCCACGAATTATAGATTAGACCCCCATCTAAACCCGATAAAAAAGCACCCAATACAATCTGTAAAACTATCAACTTGAGTATGAATAATAAAAGTAAATTTGGAATTCTTTTATGAAATTTTTTAGTTTTAAAAATGTCTAAAATATACCAGAAAATTAAACATAGGATGAATAAAGCTAAAGATAAATGAATGCTAAGTCTAAAGTGACTAACGTCATTATTTTCAATTAATCCACTAGAGACCATATACCAACCTATGAATCCTTGAAGGCACACAAGAAAAAATATCAAATAATATTTATTGGAATAATGTTGGGTATTTTTAAAATATAGACTAAAGAAAAGTAAAGGTACCAATGTAAAAAGTCCAACAAATCTTGCTAATAATCTATGAGCATATTCCCAATAGAAAATTATTTTAAACTCATCTAAAGACATGCCGTAATTAATATTTTCATATTCAGGTATTTTTTTGTACTCTGAAAAATAAAAATTCCATTCATTAATATTCAAAGGAGGAAGTATTCCAGTAAAGAGCTCCCAAGCTGTGATTGATAAACCTGAATCAGTTAACCTAGTAAGTCCACCAACTGCTACCATGAGAATAATTAATGAAAATAAAGTTATTAACCACAATTTTAAATATTTTATATAGTTGTCGCTATTTACAAACATAAATTATACTTATAATAATTATCTTAATAACCAATTGAATAAATGTCGCCTACTAATAAAATAAAACTAAATCAGATAAGAATAAAGCTTGATAGACTTGATAATGATTTACTTAAATTAATCAAAAAAAGATCATCACTAGTTAATCAAGTATTAAAAGTAAAAATACATAAGAAAGAAATAATTGATCAAAAAAGGATCAATTTTATCCTTAAAAAGATTAAAAAAAAATCAATACAAACTAACATAGACCCAAAAATTACAAATAGAATATGGAAAAATATGATTTGGTCTTTTATTGATTATGAAAAAAGAAATTTTAGAAAAAAGTAATACTATTTACTGTGTGGAGGTAACTTCTTTTCTACAAACATCTCATGTTTTCTTGTAGCAGGATTGTACTTCTTTGCTGATAATTTAACTTTAGCTTTTTCACCACCAGCTGGTTTTTTAACATAATAAAAATATGGACTGTCAGGTTTAGCTTCTGGAACCAGTCTAACTTTAACGTGTGTTTTTTTTGCCATATTATTTTAAATTTTTTATTTGTTTTATTAAATCAGAAATCTTCTTGAGTTTATTTTTTATACTATATTCTGCATTTATAGAATTATTTGGTAATTCGTCAAGTTTTAAAGATTTATTAGAATTAAGAACTTTTTTAACACCATTAATTGTCATTCCCTGATCTTTAAGGAGGTATTTAACTTTCCTCAACACCTCTATTGTATCATTATTATAATATCGTCTATTACCGTTTAAGATATTAGGCTTAATTTGTTTAAATTCTTTTTCCCAAAAACGAATAGTATGGGTATTTAGGGTGCCTTTTTTTTCATTAACAAGGTCAAGAATTTTTGCAACCTCACCAATTGATTTATAAGCTTTATTACTTTTATGAATCATTGTTAGAATTTACCAAATCTTTAAATTCTTTAGAAGCTTTAAATAGAACAACATCTCTATCAGATATGGTTTTTTGTTCTTTGGTTTTGGGATTTCTACCTAATCTGCTTTTTTTTGAACGTATGGTGAAAGTACCAAATTTTGATAATTTTAATTTTTTTTCATTTTTTAAATTTTCTGTAATTGTTGTTAAAAAATCTTCTATTAAATTTTCTGAGATATTTTTTGAAAATCCAATTTGCATATAAACTGAGTTTACTAAGTCTTTTTTTGTTAAATTCACTCTATTCATTAATTAATATTATTTCTAATTTTTTCTATTAAATTACCACTTACAATCTTAGTGCAAACACTTAATGAGTTTGAAAAACCAATATAATCAGTGCCACCATGACTTTTAATTACAGGGGAGTCTAGACCAATAAATATAGCGCCATTATATAGTCGCGGATCTAATCTTTTTTTAAATTTCTTTAAATTTGAAATATTTAATAAAGATGAAATTTTACCTATTATATTACCTGTCATTGCTTTTTTAAGTTCACTTGTAATAAAATTTGCAGTTCCTTCAGCTGTTTTTAATGCAACATTACCAGTAAAACCATCAGCAACAATAACATTTACATCTCCATTCATTAATTCGTTACCTTCTATATAACCTTTGAACTCAAAATCATGATTATTTCTTTGGTTTAATTGTTGATAAGTTTCTTTAATAATTTCATTACCTTTAAATTCTTCTGAACCTATATTCAATAAAGCAACTTTAGCACTGTCATCTGGATATAAAGATTTAAATAACGAAGAACCCATTATTGTAAAATCAATCAAATTTTTTGGACTACATTCAATATTAGCTCCCAAATCCAAAACAACACTCATTCCTTTTTTATTTGGCCATAATGCAGATAAAGCAGGTTTGTCGATATTTTCAATCATCTTAAGATTAAGTTTTGATATAACCAGCAATGCTCCTGTGTTGCCTGCTGAGATTACTACATCAGATTTTTTTTCCTTAACACTTTGTATGGCTAACCACATGCTAGTATTTTTTCCACGTTTAGCACCTTCTAAAGGGCTATCAGTGTCTTTAACCACATCGATTGTATGAATTATTTGAAAAGAAGAGGTTGGTATATTGTTATCAATATTTGTTAAAATTTTATCTTTATCACCAAAGATTTGATAAAATGAATTTTTATTACTTTTAAAATGATGACTAATACCATCGATAACTTTTTTTGGTGAACCATCGCCACCCATTGCATCAACTGCAATTTTGATTATTTTACTCATTTAAGATTAGGTTTTTTATTCCTTAGGGTCTAAAACTTGTCTGCCCCTGTACATGCCAGTTTTAAGATCAAGGTGATGAGGTAGTCTGTATTCGCCTGATTTTTTATCCTCAACAATATTTGTTGATTTGAACTTCATATTCTGAGCTCTTCTCATTCCAGTTCTTGACGGGGATTGTTTACGTTTTGGTACAGCCATAATAAAATTAATGTTTAACTACACCTTTTATATGAGAATTTAAAGTATTATTTATTAAATTTAACCTATATTTTTCAAAATAATTCACTAAATATTCAGTATTTATAGCATTATCTAAAAAATTTTCTAAAAGAAGGCCTCTTGATTCTATTGTTAGACTATCCCAATCATCTATTTTATCAATCATTCCATAAAATAAATTTAAATAGTCTTTCATTTTTTTATTTATAGATTGATCGCCATAGCCTATCTCTCGAATACTTAACTCAACTTGTCTAAAAATATAATCATAGATTTCTTGTAAAAGCTTTTTATCGTTGTTTTTTTTGTAAATTTTTAAAAAAAAAGCAAAATGTAATAGAAAAAAAATTATTCTATCTGAAAATGTGTCTTGAATTTTAAAATCACTATATAATTCTTTATTTCTAGTTAATTTAACTAAATTATTGTAAATATTTATGTAGTTTTTATTCATGAAAAATTTATTTATATTCTTATTAATAGCATTATTTTTTTCAGCTTGTAATTTAAAAAAAGTTGTAAAACATCATGGTGTTCATTTTTTAAATAAAAAACAAGAAAAACTAATAATACATAAATCAAATAAAAATGATATTTTATCTCTTTTAGGTCCACCATCATCTAAAAGTACTTTTGATAATGATTTGTGGATTTATATAGAAAGAAAAATCGATCACACTTCATTAAGAAAATTTGGTGAAGAACGAATTATTGTTAATAATGTTCTTCTTTTAGAAATTGATAAAATGGGTCTACTTAAAACGAAAGAATTTATGGACCAAAGCAAAATGCAAGATCTTAAATTTACAGAACGCGTTACTGAATCTAGCTACAAAAAGAACACCTTTATTTATGATTTTTTATCTAGTATGAGACAAAAAATCAACGATCCTTTAGGAAAAAGAAAAAAAAATAAATTTCTTTACCCGGCAATAACAGCCAACAGTAATAAGGCCACAATGTTTGTAATCTTAATCATTGGATTTACAGCTGGACCAGCAGTATCTTTATAAGGGTCTCCAACAGTATCGCCAGTTACAGCAGCTTTATGAGCTTCAGAACCTTTTCCACCATGATTTCCATCTTCAATATATTTCTTAGCATTATCCCATGCTCCCCCACCTGCGGTCATTGAAACAGCAACAAACAGACCTGTTATGATCACACCAAGCAACATTGCACCAACAGCAGCTAACGCTTCAGCTTGACCACCAATAGGTAGAATTACAAAATATAAAACTATTGGGGATAGAACTGGTAGTAAAGATGGTATAACCATCTCTTTAATTGCAGCCTGAGTTAATAAATCAACAAGTTTGGCATAATCTGGTTTTTGAGTACCCTTCATAATTCCTGGGAACTTTTTAAATTGTCTTCTAACTTCTACAACTACAGCTCCACCTGCTCTACCAACGGCTTGCATACCCATTGATCCAAATAAATATGGAAGCATTCCACCAATTAATAAACCAACAACAACATAAGGATTAGTTAAATCGAAGGTTACAACTATTCCCTCTAATTTAGATCCTGCCGTTCCAGAAAAATGTTTAATATCTTCAACGTAAGCTGCAAATAAAACTAATGCACCTAAACCAGCTGAACCAATTGCGTAACCTTTGGTAACAGCTTTAGTTGTGTTACCTACTGCATCCAATGCATCCGTAGTCTTTCTTACATTATTTGGTAATTTAGCCATTTCAGCAATACCACCAGCGTTATCTGTTACTGGACCATAAGCATCAAGTGCAACAACCATACCTGCTAATGCAAGCATTGTAGTTACAGAAATAGCTATTCCATAAAGACCGGCAATTGAATTTGTTGCTAATATACCTCCAACAATAATTAAAGCTGGTATCGCTGTAGCTTCCATTGATACAGCTAAGCCTTGAATAACATTTGTTCCATGACCTGTTGTAGAAGATTTAGCAATACTTCTTACTGGTCTGTATTCAGTTCCAGTATAGTATTCAGTGATCCATATTAATAAACCAGTAATAACTAAACCAATTATTCCACAATAATATAAACTCATACCAGTAAAACTTTTACCATTAACAGTATATTCACTTGCAAAGCCAATTACATAATCAGTAACAGGGTATAAAATTACTAATGAAGAAACAGCAGAAACAACAAATCCTTTATATAAAGCATTCATAACATTCTTGCTTCTTCCAAGTTTAACAAAGAAAGTTCCTAAAATTGATGTTAAAATACAAGCACCACCGATTGTTAAAGGGTAGATCATCATATTCATATCACCTACAAAAAATATTGAAGAAAGAACCATTGTTGCAACAATAGTTACGGCATAAGTTTCAAATAAATCTGCTGCCATACCAGCGCAATCACCAACATTGTCTCCAACGTTATCTGCTATAACCGCTGGGTTTCTAGGATCATCCTCAGGTATTCCGGCTTCAACTTTACCAACTAAGTCAGCACCTACATCAGCACCTTTAGTAAAAATTCCACCACCTAATCTAGCAAAAATTGATATTAATGAAGCACCAAAACCTAGTGCAACCAATGCATTAACCACTTCTCTATCTGCAACGCCCATTCTTAATAAAATATAATAATAAACTGCTATAGCTAATAAAGCTAAACCAGCAACAAGCATTCCTGTGACAGCACCTGATTTAAAAGCTACGGCAAGACCACTCGCTAAACCTTTTCTCGAAGCTTCAGCAGTTCTAACATTAGCTTGAACCGAAACTAACATTCCAACATATCCAGCTATTCCAGATAGTGTTGCACCAATAAAATAACCAAGACCAACTAAGGGGCTAAACACTGCACAAATAATAACTAAAACAACAACTCCAACCACGGCTATCGTTTTATATTGTCTTGTTAGATAAGCTTTAGCTCCAATCTGAATTGCAGATGCAATTTCTTGCATTTTTGCATTTCCAGCACTTAGATTAAGTATATTTAAACCAGTAAAAAACCCATAGACGATTGCAAGTGATCCTGCTGCTATGGTGTAAAGTAATATTGTTTCTATTAGTGAGTTCATGATGCCTTTTTAGTTGTTTGGTTGTTAAAATTTTATTAATTAAAGTCCGGACAATACAAAAAAAGCAATAAAAGGCAATATTTAACTTGCTAAAACTTATGAAAATAACCCTTGTTTTTTAAGGGATATTTGAAGATTTTTGCCATCAATAATGGATGATTTTTCAATATAGCTTTGGATTGAGCCAATTTTTGTAAGCTTAACTCTACAATTAGAAGCTATTTTCTTTATGATTCCCATCTTGTTTTTTGAGGCCGTAAATAAAATCTGATAATCATCACCATTAGAAATATAGTTGATCTTAGATAGTTTCTTAAAATCAAGTACTTTTTTAAGATTATCTGAAATTGGAATATCTTTCAGAAAAAGTTTGTATGATAATTTTTGACTATTAATCATTTTATCAAGATCCGCTAATAATCCATCAGAGATATCAATTGACGTGTTGGCAAATTTCTTAATTTTGTCTGTTAATTGTAATTGAATATTTGGCATAAAGTATTGATTAATAAAATATTTTTTTAATCGCTGATTAAGTTTAATTTTATTTTTTAAAACTAATAGACCTAAATAACTATCTCCTAGATTCCCAGATACATAAATATCATCACTAATTTTAGCTTTATTTCTATAGATAATATTATTAGCAAAACCAATTGAGGTAATTGTAAAACTTAACTTATTTGAAAAAACTGTGTCTCCACCACTTAAAAATATCTTATATTTATTTTGTTCTTGGTTAAGTGCTTTGCTAATTTTTGATAAATTTGATTTAGAAAAACTTTTTTTATTACCTGACCCCGAAATAAAATAATATTTTGGCTTAACACCTTTACAAATAAGATCTGATATGGAAGATCTAATTATCTTTTTAATAACTAATTCTGGGTTTTTAAAATCTATAAAGTGATTACCTTCAATATATGTGTCAACTGAAACAACTAATTTATTTTTTTTATCAAAAAAAACATCATCATTTAAATTTAGGGCACAAGGAGATTTTGTGGAAAGTTTTTGAAAGTAATTTTTTATTAATTCAAATTCATGCATTAGTTGTTCTTATTTTTTTAGCTATTTTATCCAGTATAGCATTCAAGTATTTTGTTTGAGAGTCTTCTAAAAAAAAATTTGATGCATCAAGATATTCTTTAATAATAATTTTTGTAGATACTTTTGGCTTATATAGAAACTCGAATATAGCTGATTTAACAATTATTTGAAAAACTTTATCTAAATTAGTTAATTGCAAGTCTTCACTTAGATATTTTTTAACTTCTTCTTTAATAACTTCATCTCTCTCAATAGTTCCTAAAACCACATCTTTAATAAACTTTTTAAATCTATGTTTAGGAAAGGTTAAATCTGTGTCATCATTAAAAAAATTTCCATATAATTTTTGGATAATTATAACTCTTGGACTTTGATTGGGATTGTATGGAGTTCTCATATTTATTGAGACAAGACAGATATAACAGCTTGAGCTCCTCTCTCCCCTTTTTTTTTCTAGCTATAGCTTGACGCATATTTAGACAGGTAATAATTCCGTTACCAATAGGTTTTTTATTTTCTATAGATAGTTTCATTATCGCTTCAGTTGAAGCATGAGAAATAAAATCAAAGTGTGGTGTCTCACCCTTTATAACACAGCCAAGTGCTAAAAAAGCATCATATTTCTTAATATTTTTTGAAATTGTGACTGGTATTTCAAAAGCACCTGGAACACTAATAACTTTTATTAAACCAGATTTTGGTAATACTTCTTTAGCACTACCAAGTAACCCCTTAGCAATGTCCTTATAATAATCTGCAATAACTATTAAGATTTTTTTTTTCATTAAATGATTTCCTGTTTAGTAATCTTTATATCATAACCTTCTAAACCAATAACTTTTTTGAGAGATTTAGTAATTAATATCATATTTTTGATCTTTAAATCTTTAATTATTTGAGCCCCAATGCCATAATTTCTTATTAGTTTATCATTTCCCTTTTTATAGAAATCTTTGTTCTTATAATCCTTGAGTGTTTGTGTAACAGATTTTAAGTTTGTATCTTTTATAAAAACTAAAACACAGTTATTAAATTTCTTAAAATAATTTAAAGTTTTATCAAATGAATTTGGTAATTGCTGATTGATTAAATAATTTTGAACTACGTTAGATGAAATTACTCTAACTCTTGGTACTATCCCTTTTTTAATATTTCCTTTAATTAGAGCAAAATGCTCGGATCCATCTAAAAGATTTTCATAAATTCTAATTTTATATTTCTGATTTTTAACTTCAATATCAGATTGTTTTTTAAGTTTAATTAGTTTTTCTTTTTTTAAACGATAAGCAATAAGATCTTCTATCTTACCAATCTTTAAATTATGTTTTTTTGCAAAATTAAATAAGTCTTGACCCTTAGCCATTGTACCATCTTCATTCATTATTTCACAAATAACTGCTGAATTGTTTTTTTTAGCTAGTTTTGAGATATCCACAGATGCTTCTGTATGACCAGCTCTAACTAAAACACCTCCATCTTTAGCAATAATTGGAAAAACATGACCAGGCGAAACAATATCTTTTTTATTTACATTTTTCTTTGATGCAATTTTAATTGTCTTAGCTCTATCTTTTGCTGAAATCCCAGTTGTAATTCCTTTTTTTGCTTCGATAGAAATTGTAAAAGCAGTTTTATTCCTTGATTGGTTTATTGGTGACATTAAGGATAAATTTAACCGTTTTGCCTGTACGCTGTCTAGTGCTAGGCAAATTAATCCACGACCATATTTGGCCATAAAATTAATATTTTTAGCACTTGAATCTGTTGTTGATATTATTAAGTCTCCTTCATTTTCTCTTTTTTCATCATCAACCAAAATAAACATGCCTCCTCTCTTGGCAATGGCAATTATGTTTTCTATTGGAGTAAAACTATTTTTTTTCATTAAAATAATTTCTAACGTATTTAGATAAGATATCTATCTCTATATTAATGAGACTGTTTTTCTTTAGAGATGATAGATTAGTGAGATTATATGTGTGTGGTATTACCCATATCTGAAAACCTTTTTTAGTTACTTTAGAAATTGTTAAAGAAATTCCGTTGATACAAATAGAAGCTTTTTCAATTAAGTTTGCTCTTTCTTTTTTAACAAGCTCAAAATCAAATAAATATGATTTATCAATCTTCTTAATACTCTGAATTTTACCTACTGCATCAATGTGACCTTGACAAATGTGACCTGATATTTTTTGACCAAATTTTAAAGGAAGTTCAAGGTTAATTTTATCATTAATTTTTAAGAATTTGAACTTTGATCTTTGTATAGTTTCATCTGAAAGATAAAATTCCATTATTTTATTTTTAATATCAATTAATGTTAAACAAACACCATCACAGGCAACTGATACACCTAGATCTTTACGTGTTAATTTTAAATCAGCTTTTACAAAAATATTAATACCCTTTGATCTTTTTTCAAATTTAGTAATTAAGCCTTGGTTGAAAATTATTCCATTAAACATAATATTATTTGTAAAGTGTAATTAAGTCTTTGCCTAATTTTTTATTAATTTTCAATTTATTTTTATAATTTTTCTTTAATTCATTAAGAAAATTAAACTCTTTATAGTTAACCAACTTTGATAAGCTTTTTGCACATTTGTATAGATAAAACTCATTAAATAATCTTTTTTTAACAATGTGTTTAGAAAGATCATTTCCTCCTTCAACTAATAAATTTCTGCAGCCAAGGATATAGAGTTTTTTTAAAATTGACTTAATATCAAAGCTATTTTTAATTAATTTACCTTTGATTAAAGTTATACCTTTTTTTTTAAACATTAATTTTTCTTTAGTTTTGGCATTATGATAAAAAAATATAGTATTGTTTTTATTTGCTGTTTTAAAAATATACGAATTTTTTTTAGTTTCTAGATTTCTGTCTAAAATTATTCTTTTAGGAGAAAATTTATTTAAACCTTCTAGTCTACAGTTAAGTTTTGGATTATCTTTTTTTAGAGTTTTGGAAGAAATCATTAATGAGTCATTTTTATATCTAAGAAAATGTGTAAATTTATCGGTATGAATATCTGAAATTCTTTTTGTATCTTTGCTATATGTTAAATTATTTTTAGAAATTGCAATTTTACCAGTAACGTAAGGAAGGTTATTTTTTCTATTAAAGAAATAAGGTATATAAAATTTATTAACTTCATTTTTAAGTAAATTTTTTTTTACTAAAATATTTTTGGATTCAAGAATTTTTAAAGTTTTACCTTTAACTTTTTTATCAATATCTTCTACCGCATATACAACTTCTTTAATTTTATCTTTAATTATAATATTTGTGCACGGTGGGGTTTTTCCATAATGACTACAGGGTTCAAGGGTTACATACATTTTTGCATCTTCAAGGTTTTCATTTGAATTTTTAATTGCATTATATTCAGCATGAGGTGTACCACCAAAACCTGTTTGACCAATTGAAAGTATTTCATTATTTTTAACAATTACACATCCAACAGAAGGGTTAACACCAGTTAGTCCATGTCGTGCTTTAGCCAAATTTAAAGCAAGCTCCATAAAAGTTTTATCTTTTTTTGAAAATTTATCTTTTTTTGTAGACATCTAATTTGTCCACGAATTGCACAAAGTCTTTTTCTTCTCTAAAATTTCGATATACAGATGCAAATCTAACGTATGCGACTGGATCAAGATCTTTCAAACCTTCCATAACCATTGTACCAATTGTATTTGATGAAATTTCACTTTGGCCAAGTTCCTCTAATGCTCTTGAAGTCCTGCTAATAAACTTTTCTGCTGTTTCAGTATCAATCGGTCTTTTCTTTAATGCTATGTAAATTGATTTTGAAAGCTTATCTCTGTCAAAAGATGATTTTCTTCCATTTTTTTTAATAACCATTATTTCTCTAAATTGAACTCTTTCAAAAGTTGTGAATCTGGCTCCACATACACAAAGTCTTCTTCTTCTTATGGCGGTACCATCTTCTGTAGGCCTAGAGTCTACGACTGATGTTTCACCTTTTTTACAAATCGAACAAATCATTATTTTAAATTTTTATATATTGGAAAATGAGAAGTAAGCTCTATAACTTCATTTCTAACTTCTTCTTCAATTTTACTGTTATCTTCAGGATTGTCAGATAAACCTTTTACAACTTTAGTTATCAATTCACCTACTTTTTCGAATTCTTTTAATCCAAAGCCCCTAGTTGTAGCTGCTTGAGTTCCCAATCTTATACCAGAAGTAATCATCGGCTTTTCTGAATCGAAAGGTATTCCATTTTTATTACAGGTAATATTAGCATTAGAAAGGCTTTCGGCTGCTAAATTACCTTTAACATTAAAAGGTCTTAGATCAACTAACATTAAGTGTGTATCCGTTCCACCAGAATAAATCTTAAAGCCATTATTCTTAAGTGTCTCTGATAAAATTTTAGCATTAGCTAAAACAGATTTAATATAATCTTTAAAATCTGGTCTTAATGCCTCTAAAAAACCAGCAGCCTTTGCTGCAATGACGTGCATCAATGGTCCACCTTGATAACCAGGAAATACTGCTGTGTTAAATTTTTTTGCTAAGTCTTCATGATTAGTTAAAATAATTCCACCTCTAGCACTTCTAAAAACTTTATGAGTTGTTGAAGTTACTACGTGTGCATGCTCGCATGGATTTGGGTAACCTTTACCAGCAACTAAACCTGAAAAGTGTGCCATATCTACCATTAAATATGCACCTACTTTGTCAGCAATATCTCTAAATCTTTTAAAATCAATTACTCTAGAGTAAGCACTTCCACCACAAATTATAAGTTTTGGTTTATGTTCTAATGCAAGTTTTTCAACATTATCATAATCGATAAGTTCCGAATCTTTATCAACATCATACCCTATTGGATTGAACCATTTACCTGACATTGAAATTTTTAATCCATGCGTAATATGACCACCAGAATTTAAGCTCATCCCCATAAAAGTATCACCAGGATTTAATAGTGCTAAAAATACAGCTCCATTCGCTTGAGCTCCAGAATGTGGTTGAGCGTTTGCAAATTTACAATCAAATAATTTTTTTAATCTCTCAATGGCTAAGTTTTCAGCAACATCAACGTGTTCACATCCATTGTAGTATCTTTTTCCAGGATATCCTTCTGCATATTTATTTGTTAAAACAGAACCTTGCGCCTCTAGAACGGCTTGTGAAACAATATTCTCAGAAGCAATTAATTCTATATGCTGTTGTTGTCTTTTTAATTCATTACTTATTGCTTTATGTAATTCTGGATCAGTTACAGATAAGCTATCTTCAAAAAAGCTTTTATAGTTTTCGTTTAAATAGTTTTTTTCACTAGACATAATTAAATTTTCTTAATTCTTTTTGCGTGTCTTCCACCTTCAAACTTTGTATTTAAAAAAACACTAACACAATTTAAAGCATTTTTTTTAGTAAGCAGTCTAGATCCCAATGTAATGATATTTGCATCATTATGCAATCTTGATAATTTAGTAGATTTTAAATTAAAACATTGAGCTGCACGTACATTTTTATGTCTATTTGCAGTAATATTCATTCCCATCCCAGATCCACAAACTAATATACCAGTATGATTGTTATTGGTTTTAACTTTTCTTGCAACTTTATGAGCATAATCAGGATAATCAACTCTATCTCTATTGTATGGGCCTAGGTCTGTATAATTAATTTTTTTTTTATCTAAATGAAGTTTAATTAATTCCTTTAACTTATAACCAGCGTGATCTGATGATAAAAATATTTTTTTCAATCTAATTAAACTTATAATCTAAAACACATGCTACTAGATGAACTCTATTTTCTTCTCCACCATTAAAAGCATTATGATATTTTGTATTGTTAGTAACCCACACTGATCCATCTGCAGGCATATGTTTTGCAACATTGTCTATAACCATTAGGCAGCCTGGATTTGAAATTAGAGGTATATGCAATCTTGGTTCTGGATCTCTATGCCAACTTAATGTTGATCTTGGCTCCTTTAATAAAATCCTAACTCTACCTAATTTATATTTTGAAGAAAGCACATCAAACACTACTTTAAAATAGGTGTTTTCATAGTCGGGTATAAATTCTGAATAAGCAGCTTCATCAATTGAAACATCTCTTGAAACTTCTTTTCCTGACTTATCTGGTTTTGTCCAATAAACACCTCTAGCTTTGCTTCCTTTAACAGAGTCTGGATCACCAGGAATTTGTGTTAGAGAAATAGCTCCAAAGTGGGCAATTCCTCCACCATCATCAAATTTTTTAGTTTGAATAATTTGATTGTAGGCTTCTTGTAATTTATCAATATCAAACTTGATATTTTGTTTTTGAAAGTCACTAAAATCTAAAATTTTCTCTTCTTTTTTTAGATCTAAGTTTACAATATTTTTATTTTCAATACTCATGCTGATTGTTTTTTACTTAATTTAATATATATTTGTATAATACATTTGTCGCATTTTAAAAATAGATTTAAACATGATTACAGGAAATTATCCAAATTTAAGGCTTAGACGCAGTCGTAAAAACGATTGGTCTAGAAGGTTAATTCAAGAAAATAGCCTTTCGTCTAGCGATTTTATATTACCTATATTCTTAATTGATGGAAAAAATATAAAACAATCCATTAAAACAATGCCTGATGTTTATAGGTACACAATAGATAAACTTGGAATTATTATTGATAAAGCAATCAAGAATAAAATACCTATGGTCGCATTGTTCCCCCATACAAATAAAACAAAAAAAAATGAGATTGGAACTGAGGCATTAAATGAGGATAATCTTGTTTGTAAAGCCATTCGATATATTAAAAAAAGATATAAAAACAAAATTGGTATTATGTGCGATGTAGCTTTAGATCCTTATACTTCTCATGGTCATGATGGTTTAATAAAATCAGGTTACGTATTAAATGACGAAACTATTGAAGTCTTAATAAACCAATCATTGTTACAAGCAGAAATTGGTTGTGATGTTTTAGCTCCATCAGACATGATGGATGGAAGAATTGGTAAGATAAGAAAAGCTTTAGATAAAGAAGGTCACGAAATGGTTCAGATACTTTCTTATGCGGTAAAATATGCATCAAGTTTTTATGCTCCATTCAGAGATGCAGTTGGTTCAAAAGGTTTACTAAAAGGTGATAAGAAAAATTACCAAATGGACTTTAGAAACAGTGATGAAGCAATAAGAGAGGTAGCTCTAGATATTAAAGAAGGAGCTGATATGGTTATGGTTAAACCTGGCATGCCTTATCTAGACATAATTAAAGTAGTTAAAGATAATTTTAAAATTCCTGTTCTAGCCTATCAAGTCTCAGGTGAATACAGTCTATTAAGTAATAGTATAAAAAAAGGGCTTATAGATAAAAACTCAGTATTAGAAAGTTTGATTTCATTTAAAAGAGCTGGGGCAAACGCTATAGTAAGCTATTACGCTGATAGAATTAACGATTTAATTAAATAATTATTTTAAAAGATTAATAAAATGAGTTCTAGAAGTTGGAAGGTTTAAATTATTTGGTTTTAGAATACTTTTTTCAAGGTAATCACTAACAAGTTTTAAACCTTTGAGTAAATTTTTTAAATTAACATCCAGATTACTTTCATCTATTAGAAAATTTGGAATACTTTTTTTCTCTGTTGAGGATTTAACAAAATAATTGATTTCACTATTAACAATTTCTTTTTCAACCATATTTTTTAATTCTAAATCATATCCTAATAATTTTAAAAGTTCTAACTCCCAGAAAATATATTTTTGTATCCAATTATCATAAGTTAATATTTCAAAAAATTTATCAATTAATTTAAAAATTTCTTTATTAGACTGAGCTTCAGCAGTAAGAAGCTTTATAAGATGCATTGCCGAGGTAATACATGATAGTTTTTGATTTTCGTCAAAATAGAGTGGAGTTAAAGCTTTTAGAATTTCTATTTTAAAATAACCAATTCTAGTAACACTTTTAGAATTATAGTTTACATAAATTTTATTACCAATTTGTAAATAGTTTTTGATTTTCTTTGATGTACCACCAAAAATTATCCCTGAAATTTTTCCATGATTTTCCGTAAAAACCTCAGCAATTATTGAATTTTCACTGTATCTATTTTTGGAAACTAAATAAGCACTATCATCCCAATTCATTTTTTAAAAACATCCTCAATGCATAAAGAAGCGGCATTTTGTTCTGCGTCTTTTTTAGAAGATCCCTGTGCTGTGAAAAATTTAGTATTTTTTAATTTAACAGCAACTTTAAAGAGTGGTTTATGTCGAGGCCCAGTATTAGATATTAGCTTATAAATAGGCAAGACTTTAAAAATCTTGAGCGAATATTCTTGAAGTTTTGTCTTTGCATCAATTTGGGTTAGAACACTCGCTGTAATATGCTCACTCCATAAATTGAGAATAAATTTTTCAGTCAAATTTAAACCTTTGTCAAGATAGATCGCTCCAATTAAAGCCTCTAAACAGTCTGCTACTATTTTATCTTCAATTTTAATTTTTTTATTTTTAGGGTTTAAAACTAAAATATATTTCTCTAATTCAATTTTTTTAGCAATTTCTAGACATTTTTTTTTATTTACTAATGAAGCAAATTTTTTATCCAATATCCCTTCTCTTTCTTCGGGATAAAGTTCTAATAATTTTTTTGCAATAATAAGACCTAAAACTCTGTCTCCTAAAAATTCAATTTTTTCATTATTGTTTATTGAATCAAAGCTTTTGTGCGTTAAGCTTTTGATGAGAATTTTTTGATCTGAAAACTTTAATTTTAATTTCTTTTCTAATGTTGTGGGATTAATATTCATTAAATAATTTTCTTAAAAAACCTATCAAATCTAATTGTCTTATGCCATTTCCAAAAAGAAAAAATACTTCCGATTCTAAAATCAGATGAAAAAAAAATAAATTGCGCTTTGCCGACTAAATTGTCTTCATGAACATAACCGACACTAGTCAGGTATCTACTATCTTTAGAGCAGTCTCTGTTATCACCTAAAAAAAAGTAGTGTTTAGAAGGAACTATAAAATTATCAGAATTTTGAAAACTATAACTTTTTAAATATACACTATTATATATTTTACCATTTTGAAGTATTTCCTCAAATGTATTAACATCTATAGTTTGTTTTCCACAATAAATTTTATCATTTTGGGAAATTCTAGATTTGAATATTTGATTATTGTTTACAAATAGATCACCGTTAATAAATTGAATATTATCACCTGGTAGACCAATTAATCTTTTAATATAATCTGTCCTATTATCAGCTGGTGTTTTAAAAACAATGACATCACCAACCTTAGGTTTCTTAGAAAATAGTCTTCCATTTATTATTGGTGGGCTAAAAGGGAAAGAATGCTTGCTGTAACCATAAGAATACTTCGTGACAAACAATCTATCACCAATTAAAAGTGTTGGTTCCATTGATGACGAGGGAATATAGAAAGGTTGAATAAAAAGGGATCTGATAACAATAGCTATTACTAAAGCATAGAAAATTGTTTTAACATTATCAATTATAATATTTTTGGTTATCATTTTTTTTGTAAAATTACGTATGCTATAGAATATTTTTTTTCATCTGAAATTGACAGAAAGAAATCAAAGGATGATATCTTAAATAGCTTTTTAATAATTTTTTTAATTTTATTAGTGACTACAAATGAGGGTTTTCCTAATTTATCATTAATTATAGTGATATCTTTAAAATTCAAATTACCCCTAAAACCTGTTCCAATTGCTTTAGAAAAAGCTTCTTTTGCAGCAAATCTTTTAGAATAATAAGATTTTTTATTTGTTATGTTTTTGGCTGACAATATTTCTGAGCTAGAAAAAACTCTTTTAATAAAACTAACATTTTTTAAAGATTTATGTATTCTAATATTTTCTACTATATCGACACCGATACCAAGAATTTTCATATCTATTTATTGGTTATTTTTTTAAATGCCCTAATAGTGTTTTTTAAACCATGAGTTAGTGACTCACCGATTATAAAATGACCAATATTAAATTCTGTAATTTCTTTAATTTTACTTAGTATAGCAGTAGTTTTATAGTCAAGACCATGACCAGCATGAACCTCAATTCCAAGTTTAACACCAAGTTTTGAACATTTCTTAATTTTTAAATATTCATTTTTATAATTTTTATTTTCTTTTACTAAATTAGAAATTTTCCCAGTATGTAATTCAACACAAGAAGAGTTTAATTCTTTTGCAATTTTTATATCTTTTAACGTTGGGTCAACAAATAAACTTGTTCTAATATTTTTCTTATTAAATAATGATATTATTTCTTTTATTTTTTTTTTATTTTTAATTAAATTTAATCCACCTTCTGTTGTTACTTCCTTTCTTTTTTCTGGAACTATGCAAATAAAATTGGGTTTATTCTTTAATGCTATAATTATTATTTTTTTGTTTAGTGAAATTTCTAAATTAGTGATTATTTTTTTATTTTTACAAATTTTAATAACGTCAATATCTTTTATATGTCTTCTGTCTTCTCTCAAATGTATAGTTACTGAATGAGCTCCACATTTAGTTACATGCTTAGCAATGGTTAAAGGATCTGGGTGGAGCGATCCTCTTGCATTTCTTATTGTAGCAACATGATCAATATTGATACCAAGTCTTTTCATTTAATAAATCTACTTCCTGGAACTGTAATAGGTATATTTTTAAGTGCCTCTGGAAGGTTATTTTTCTTAAATGTCGGAACGTCTATTTTCATGTGTGAAATAATATTCTTTTTTATCTTTAAAGATTTTTTGGTTGATCTATCGATAATCGAGGCAAAGCCGATGAGTTTTGCACCTGGTTTTGTAATCAACTTAACACATTCTAAGCTTGATTTGCCTGTTGTTATAACATCTTCAATTATTAAAACTTTTGATCCTTTTTTTATATTAAACCCACGTCTTAAGGCAAATTTACCATTAATTCTTTCACAGAATATTGTCTCTTTTTTTAGTAGTTTACCAATTTCATAACCAATAATAACACCCCCCATTGCAGGGGCTAAAATCAAATCTATAGATTTAAATTTTTTTTTAATTTTTTTTGCTAATGAATTACAAATATCCTTAGCTAAATGTGGAAAGCTTAAAAGCTTAGCACACTGAATATATTTAGGTGAATGCAAACCTGATGAAAGAATAAAATGACCTTCTAAGAGTGCGTTAGTTTTTTTTAAAATATTTAAAGATTTTTCGTGTGAAAGCATTACGTTCCTTTAACCAGTTATCCTCATGTCTAATGATTTTAAATTTTATTTCCTTTTGTTTTAACTCACTGATAAAATTTGTAAAGTTTTTCAAGTCTCTTATAATTAGATTGAATTTAAAATTAATATATTCTTTAGACTTTTCTTTCATTTCAACACTCGAAATGTTTAAACTATGGCTACCAAGTAAAGTTGTTATCTCTCCTAGCTTTCCTGGTTTATCAGGCAAAGAAATCCATAGCGTAGTATTGTATTTTTTAATTCTTTGAGCTTTCTCTTCACCTTTTTTGTACCAATATTTTCTAATTGCTGATCTTGCTTTTCCAGTTTTTGTAATGGGTATCCAATGCAAAGAGGGTGATTTATTTTTAGAAGTAATAATATCTACAACATCTCCATTATAAAGAATATTTTGCAATTCACTGTCATTACCATTAATCTTACAGGCTATAGTGCTATTACCGATTTTGGTATGTACAGCATATGCAAAATCAATGGGTGTTGCGTCCTTTGGTAATTTAATTACAGATCCTTTTGGGGTGAAACAAAAGACATTTTCCTGAAACATTTGTAGCTTGGTATACTCATAAGAGTGTTCTGGGTTTTCATTCTTATCGATAATCTCAACTAAATCGGCAAGCCAATCATATTCTTTCCACGTTAGTGAATTAAATTTTTCAGAAGATTTATATTTCCAATGTGAAGCTATGCCTCTTTCTGCATACTCGTGCATTTGCAATGTTCTGAGCTGTATTTCAATTGGCCTTCTATTGGGTCCAATAATTGAAGTATGTAACGATTGATACTTGTTAATTTTAGGAGATGAAATGTAATCTTTAAATTTTCCAGGTATACAATTCCACTCTTTGTGAAATATACCAAGAGCTTTATAGCAGTCTTCAATGTTATCAAGTATTATTCTAAATCCAATGATGTCTGAAATTTGCTCTAGTGATATTCTTTTTTTTTGAACTTTTCTCCAAATAGAAAAAGGAGTTTTTTCTCTACCAATAATTTCAGCATTTATTCTATGTTCACTTAATAATCCACTGAATTGCAATGAGATTGAGTTAAAGCTATTTACTTTATCATCTTTAATTTCATCTAATCTTTTTTTTATAAGTTCTCTCGCATTATTATTCAAAACTTTAAAAGATAAATCTTCTAATTCATCTCTAATTCTATGCATCCCCATCCTATCTGCTAATGGTGCATAAATTTCCATAGTTTCTTTTGCAATACGTTCTTTTTTTTCAACTTTAGAAATTGCATCGATTGTTCTCATGTTGTGCAGTCGGTCAGCAATTTTAACAAGCAGTACTCTAATATCTTTTGAGGTTGCTAAAATTAATTTTCGAAAATTTTCTGCTTTGGATGTTGATGTAACTTGATTTTCAAAAACTGATATTTTTGTTACACCATCAACTAGATCAGCAACTTCTTGTCCAAACTCATTCTTTATAGTTTTATAAGTAGCGTATGTGTCTTCAATAGTATCGTGTAGCAATCCTGTTGCTATGGTTGCACTGTCTAATTTTAGTTCTATTAATATATTTGCTACAGCTATAGGGTGAATTGAATATGGGTCGCCAGAATCACGTTTTTGATTTTCGTGTGCTTTAACTGCAAAATTATAAGCTTTATTTAATTTTTCCGGATTTAAAAATCTATTATATAATTTAACTTTGTTTATTAATTCTTCAGAATTAAGCATGCTCGATTATAACATTAATTTATATTTGTTTAATAGATCTTAAGTCCCTAACTGGTAAAGAGTTGATCAAATTAACTATATTAGTCTTGGATTTTGGATGTTTCCATGATTTATCCACTTCAAATAAGGGCAGTAAAACAAAATTTCTTTTACTCATTCGAGGATGTGGCAAAATTAATTGGCTATTTTTTTCATTTAGTACCTTTTTATCATAATCAATAATATCGATATCACATGTTCTTGGTGAATTTTTTTGAACCCTAACTCTTCCCAATTTTAATTCTATTAGATTGCAAATTTTTAATAATTCAAGCGGTGCTAAACTTGTTTTTATTTTTATAATAGTATTAATATAATTAGGCATAGAGGGGTCTGGCCAGGATTCAGATATGTAGTTAGATGAAGATTTTAATATTTTTATTTTATATTTTTCTAATTCAACTTTGGCTATTTCAATATTGTTAATTTTGTTTCCTAAATTTGAACCTAGGGCTAAATAAGCCAGATTAGCTAGATTTTCTGATATGTCTTGCTTTTTCACGATTCCAATCTCTATTTTTTTTAGTGGCTCTTTTATCAAATTGTTTTTTACCTTTGGCTACCGCTATTTCAATTTTAGCCTTGCCTTTTTTAAAATACATCTTTGTTGGAACGAGTGTTAAACCGTCCCTCTGCATTTTCCCAATTAATTTATTAATTTCTTTTCTATTTAATAAAAGTTTTCTTTCATCCATAGGATTATGATTAGAATAACTAGCCTGCTTGAAAGCTGCTATATGTGAATTAATCAAAACTATTTCACCCTCTTTTTCTACAGCATATGAATCTGCTATGTTAACCTTACCTTCTCTTATTGATTTAATTTCAGATCCTTTGAGTACAACTCCTGCCTCTATTAATTCTTCAAAAAAATAGTTAAAACTTGCTTTTCTATTTAAGCAAATAATTTTTAAACCAGGATTGGTTTTCTTGTTCATTAGAGTAGGTTTGCTGATACTAGAGCTTTTTTAACAGCTTCCTTGGTTGGTTCTGTAAGTTTAACTAAAGGCAGCCTAACATCGTCTTCACATAAACCTAAAAGTTTTGCCGCATATTTAACGGGACTTGGATTGCTCTCTATAAACATAGAATTATGAATTGGCTGGAGTATCTTATCTAATCTCTCCGCTTCTAAGTTTCCTTTTTCAGAATTTACTTTAAAAGATTTTTGAAAATCAGAACAAAGTTTTGGCGCTATATTTGCTGTAACACTAATGGAGCCCACCCCACCTCTTTTATTAAAATCTAATGCATTATCATCATTACCAGTAAGTTGAATAAAATCATCTCCCATTTTATTTTTTTGTTGGTCAACTCTATTAAGATCACCAGTGGCATCTTTGACACCGACGATATTTTTTAGCTCAAATAATCTGGCCATTGTATCAACTGACATATCAATTACAGATCGTCCTGGAATATTATAAATTATAATAGGTATGCCGATCCTGTCATTAATAGCTTTATAGTGTTGATATAAACCTTCTTGGGTTGGTTTGTTGTAATAAGGTGTCACTATTAAAGCTGCATCTGCGCCTACTTTTTCCGCATGTGTGGTTAAAGAAATGGCCTCTTTTGTTGAGTTAGAGCCAGTGCCAGCAATTACTATGCTTTTTCCCCTGCTTTCTTTGATGCACAATTCAATAACTTTTTGATGTTCACTGTGGCTTAATGTTGGAGATTCACCGGTGGTACCAGCAGGAACTAGTCCATTAGTTCCATTGTTAATTTGAAAATGAATAAGCTTAATATAAGCTTCTTCATCAAGCTTATCATTCTTAAACGGGGTTATTAAAGCAACGTTTGATCCTTTGAACATAAATACTTATAACATAGTTTAGAGATTCATTTAGTAAATTTATGCCTAGAAAGATATTTTTTTTTATAAAATCATTATTATTAAGTTCGGTAATAATAAGTAATTTATATGCGGCTGAAATATCAATAATCCCTTTAAAAAAACCTATTTTAGACAAAGAAACTCAGAGTAAAAAGATATCCCAAGGTATTCTTAAACCTGTATCTAAACCATCTAAAAAAGTTGAAAAAACTGAAGCTAGAATTGCTAAAAAAAATATAAAAAAAATTAACTTTCTGATTCCAAAAAGCAAACCGTTAATTGTTAAAAAATCAAAATCTATAGTTAAGGCACAATCAAAATATTATAGTCAAAAGGACTACAGTCTTGCAAAAAAATCTATTCGAGCAATGGAAAAAAGCCAGTGGTCCACAGCTTTATCATTATCCAAAAAAGCCAAAGATAAATCTATAAATAATTTCATTAAATGGCGTCATTTACTGACCACTGGTAATCAAGCTAGTTTTTATGACTATATGGCTTTTATAAAGAACAATGAAGATTATCCAAGAATTAGTAGAATTAAATATTTAGCTGAACATAAGCTTTCTACGGATAGAATTTCACCAAAAAAAATAATTGATTGGTTTGGATCAGACGAACCTTTAAGTGGTTTTGGTATGCTTATATTGGGTGAGAGTCATATTCAAACAGGTGAAATTAAAAAAGGTATTTCTTTAATTAAGGAAGGTTGGATAACTGCAGAATTAAGCAGATCGAATATGAAATACTTTAGAAGCAAATATAAGAAATACTTAAATTCAAGTGATTACATAAAAAGAGCCGATTACTTAGCCTGGGAAAATAAGCACTGGGACCTTAAGAGAATGCTTCGATATTTGCCTAAAGATTATCAATTACTTTATACGGCAAGACAAATATTAATGAGTAAATCCTATGGTGTAGACCAAGCAATTAAAAATGTACCTGAAAAACTAAAAAATGATGCTGGCTTAAATTATGATCGACTTAAATGGAGAAGAAAAAGAGGAAGAACTGACGCTTCATTAGAAATATTATTCAAGATTAAAAATGATAAAGATTATCTTGTTAGGCCTGATAAATGGTGGACTGAAAGAGCTATAATGGCAAGAGCTCTTATTTATAAAAACAAATATGAAACTGCCTATAAAATTGCAAGCAAACATTCATTAGATAAAGGTCCAAAATTTGCTGATGCTGAGTGGATTAGTGGTTGGATTGCACTAAGCTTTTTAGATGATCCTATTTTAGCAATAGATCATTTTAATAACTTTTATCAAAATGTAAGTTACCCCATTAGTTTATCACGTGGGGCTTATTGGCTTGGCAGATCTTATGAAAAAATTGGTGATAAAGAGCAATCTAAGCAATGGTACGGGGAGGCAACTAAATATTTGTCGACTTATTATGGACAATTAGCATTCTTAAAAACTAAACCCAACGAAACATTTGAGCTAGATGAACAAACTATTGTTTCTGATACTTATAAGAAATATTTTTATAAAAAAGAATTAGTAAAAATCGTCCATCTTTTAAATGAGTTAAATAAAGATAGGTATACTAAAAATATATTAAGACATTTGGCTAATGATAATATTGAAAATGGAAGTGAGATTCTAGCAGCTGAACTTGCAACAAATATATCAAGATATGATTTTGCAATACAAATCTCTAAGATCGCTTCTTATCAAAAAAGATTTCATAATAATTTTAATTATCCAATAATAAGCACTCCTAAGTATGTAAATGGCAGAAAAATACCAGAGACTGCTTTTATTCTTTCACTTATTA
This sequence comes from Candidatus Pelagibacter sp. Uisw_090, assembly GCF_047717845.1. Classification (GTDB taxonomy): domain Bacteria; phylum Pseudomonadota; class Alphaproteobacteria; order Pelagibacterales; family Pelagibacteraceae; genus Pelagibacter. The sequence goes on along the minus strand of NZ_CP159810.1, from coordinate 587,967 downwards.
GACAAGAGAGTGAATTTGATATGAGGGCAAACAGTCACGTTGGTGCACAAGGTTTAATGCAATTAATGCCCTACACAGCTAAATTAGTTGCTAAACAGGCAAAGCTTCCTTATTCGAAATCAAGATTAACATCTGATCCTGAATATAATATTAACCTAGGATCTCATTATATAGCAGGTTTAATTTTACAATATGATGGTGCATATCCTTTTGCGACAGCAGCATATAATGCCGGTCCTAAGAGAGTTAAATACTGGAAAAAAATAAATAAAGACCCACAAAAGAAACAAATTGATTTTGTAGATTGGGTTGAATTGATTAAATTCAAAGAGACAAGAAACTATGTTCAGCGTGTTATGGAAAACTACAATGTCTATAGATACATATTGGAAAAAAAGCCTATTAAAATGAAGGACTTTTTTAAAGATCAGCCATTATTTTAATGGCGGAAGAGGAGGGATTCGAACCCTCGGTACAAGTTTCCCCGCACGGTCATTTAGCAAACGACTGGTTTCAGCCTCTCACCCACTCTTCCACTCGCATAAGGATATAACCGATTGTATTGAATTTTCAATATTTATAAAGTAATTCTTGATTTATATTATGAAAAATAAGTATTCAATATTCTCTTTAATCAAAAATGCTTTTTCCTATCATGAAAATTGGCAAAAAGTGTGGAAAGATCCCACTATAAAAAAAGAATACGATGCAGTAATTGTAGGTGGTGGTGGTCATGGTTTAGCGACAGCTTACTATTTAGCTAAAAAACATAATATGAAAAATATTGCTGTTGTTGAAAAAGGCTGGATTGGTGGTGGTAACACTGGAAGAAATACTACAATTATAAGATCTAATTATTTATGGGATGCAAGTGCTGGTCTTTATGATCATGCCTTAAAACTATGGGAAGGTTTATCTCAAGAGATAAACTACAATGTTATGTTTAGTCAAAGAGGTGTGATGAACCTTGCACACAATTTACAAGACATTAGAGATTTAAAAAGAAGAACACATGCTAATAGATTAAATGGCATTGACGCTATTTATTTAAGCACTGAAGAGGTTAAAAAATTTTGTCCTATTATAAATACGTCTCCTGAAATCCGTTATCCAGTATTAGGTGGAACTCTACAAAGAAGAGCTGGTACAGCAAGACATGATGCAGTTGCTTGGGGATATGCTCGTGGAGCAGATGAAATGGGTGTAGATATAATTCAAAATTGTGAAGTTAAAGGAATTAAAAGAAATGGTGATGAAGTTGAAGGAATAGAAACGACTAGAGGATTCATAAAAACTAAAAAAGTTGGTGTAGTTGCGGCTGGTCACTCAAGTGTGCTTGCGAACATGGCTGGTTTAAGACTTCCTTTAGAAAGCAAACCACTTCAAGCTTTAGTTTCAGAGCCAGTAAAACCGATCATTGATACAGTTGTAATGTCTAACGCTGTACATGCTTATGTCAGTCAATCTGATAAAGGTGAACTTGTAATAGGCGCTGGAACTGATGATTATGTTTCTTACTCACAAAAAGGAAGTCACGATATTGTGGAGGGAACCTTAAATGCAATTTTAGAACTTTATCCAATTTTTAGTAGAATGAGAATGCTTAGACAATGGGGTGGAATTGTAGATATTTGTCCCGATGCAAGTCCTATTATCAGCAAAACTACTATAAAAGGTTTATACTTCAACTGTGGTTGGGGAACGGGTGGATTTAAAGCTACACCAGGGTCAGGTGATTTATTTGCGCATACAATTGCAAATGACGAACCCCACAAACTTAACGCGGCTTTTAATTTGAATAGATTTATTAGTGGTAACCTTGTTGATGAACATGGTGCAGCGGCGGTAGCTCACTAATGTTTTTAATTACCTGTCCTTTTTGTGGTGAACGTGAACAAAGTGAATTTAAAGCTGGTGGTGAAGCACATATTGAAAGACCTAAACAACCCACAGAATTAAGTGATGATGAATGGGCAGAATACTTGTTTATGAGAAAAAACATTAAAGGTATTCAATATGAAAGATGGAACCATGCTCATGGTTGTAGAAAATGGTTTAACATAGTTAGGGATACTTCTAATGACAAAATTAAAGCTGTATATAAAATGGGTGAAAAACCTCCTATAAAATAATTTAATGTCAAAAAATTTAAGAGTTAAAACCAGTAAATATATTGACGAAACTTCTAGAGTTTCTTTTAAATTCAATGGAAAATCTTATTTTGGATACAAAGGTGATACTCTTGCTTCAGCTCTACTTGCTAATGATATTCATTTAGTAGGACGAAGTTTTAAATATCATAGACCACGTGGAATAATGACTTCAGGGTCTGAAGAGCCTAATGCAATCGTACAAGTTAATAACAACACAGCACTAACAGAACCAAATGTTAGAGCAACCGAACTTGAGATCTATCATGGGCTAGAAGCAACTAGCCAAAACTGTTGGCCTAGTGTTGACTTTGATATTGGAGGTATAAATAATTTCTTATCCCCTCTTCTACCTGCTGGTTTTTATTACAAAACTTTTATGTGGCCTGCTAACTTTTGGGAAAAGTATGAACATGTTATAAGACATTCTGCTGGCCTAGGAAAATCTCCAACAGAACCTGACCCTGACATATATGATCACAAATACATTCATTGTGATGTTTTGGTAATTGGGGCTGGTATTAGTGGAATTATGGCTGCAAAAACTGCGGCAAAAAATAATCTCAAAACATTATTGCTTGATGAAAAAAACGAAATTGGAGGATCTACAATTTTCCAAAACTCTGAACATGTAAAAATAAATGATCAAAATTCTTCTGCATGGTTAGAAAATGAAATTAATGAATTAAAAAATATTGAAAACCTAGAAATTAAAACAAGAACTAGTGTTGCCGCTTATCATGGCTATAATTATCTATTAGCCAGAGAAAACCTAACAGATCATCTTCCTAAAAATGAAAAACAAAAAAATGTAAGACAAAGATTGTTAAAGATTAGAGCTAAAAAAGTTATTGTTGCTACAGGCTCTTTAGAAAGACCTCTAGTATTTAACAATAACGATAGACCAGGCATTATGCTTTCATCTGCTGTTAAAAAATATGCTGATTATTATGGAGTTGTAACAGGTCAAAAAAATATATTTTTTACTAATAATGACACAGCTTATGAAAGTGCAATTTCATTACAAAAAAAAGGTATTAAGGTTGAAGCAATCATAGATATTAGAGAACAATCTAATACTGCATTTACTAAAGAGACTGAGGGTTTTGGAATTAAAGTTTATAGATCACACACAGTTGTAAATACAGAGGGTTATAAAAAAATTAATAAAATTACGATAATGGAATTATCTAGAGATGGACAATCTTTTGCAAGTCCAGAAAAGATAGAGCTTGATTGTGATTGCCTAGCAATTGCAGGTGGATGGACGCCAGCTGTTCATTTGTTTACTCAATCAGGAGGTAAATTAAAATTTAGAGAAAAAGATCAAGTATTTATTCCTGATATATACCCATCAGATCAAATTAGTATTGGCTCAAGTAATGGTGATTTTGAATTAGATAATATTATAAAAAATTCCGTAATATCTTTAAAAGAATTTCTAAATTTAAAAGAAACTGAATTTGACAATTTGGAAATAAATTGTCCAAAAGATAATGAGATTAGAACTATTTGGTTACTTCCATCCGATAAAGTTTTAGGAAAAACAAAACCTTTCGTTGACTATCAAAATGATGTAACAGCAAAAGATATTAAACTTGCTCTAAGAGAAGGTTTTAGATCAATTGAGCACGTAAAAAGATATACAACAACTGGTATGGGTACTGATCAAGGTAAGCTTGGTAACATGCATGCCCTTGGTATTATTGCGGAAACTGCTGATGTTAAGATGGGTGAGCTTGGAACTACAACGTTTAGACCCCCTTACACACCTTTAACATTTGGAACAATTGTTGGACGAAATGTTGGTGAATATTTTGATACATTTAGAAGAACACCAATGAATGACTGGCATATAGAAAATAAAGCTGAATTTGAAAATGTGGGTCAATGGAAAAGAGCTTGGTACTATCCAAACAATAATGAAACTATGCATGATGCGGTGCAAAGAGAAAGTAAAGCTGCAAGAAATAGCGCTGGTATATTAGATGCTTCAACACTTGGTAAAATTGATATTCAAGGAACTGATGCCTCAGAATTTTTAAATAGAGTTTATACAAATGCTTGGTCAAAACTAGCCATAGGAAAATGTCGTTATGGTTTAATGCTTAATGAAGACGGTATGGTTTATGATGATGGGGTCACAACTAGACTTGATGAAAGTCATTATATCATGACAACAACAACTGGTGGTGCTGCAAACGTATTAGGAAAATTAGAAGATTACCTTCAAACAGAATGGCCTGAACTAGATGTTTATTTGTCATCTGTTACTGATCATTATGCAACAGCTAGTATCTGCGGACCAAATAGTAAAAAAATTCTAAATAAATTAATACCTGATCTTGATCTTTCAGATGAAAACTTTCCGCACATGTCTTTCAAGAATGCAAAAATTGATAACATTAAATGTAGAATTATGCGTATTAGTTTTACAGGCGAACATAGTTATGAAATCAATATTCAGGCGAACTATGGTGGAGATTTATGGAAGAAATGCATGGAAGCAGGTGAAGAATTTAATATAACTCCTTACGGTACTGAAACAATGCACTTATTAAGAGCTGAAAAAGGATTTATTATTGTTGGCCAAGATACAGATGCAACTATGACACCTATAGATTTACAAATGGATTGGATTGTTAGTAAAAAGAAATATGACTTTATTGGTAAAAGATCTCTTTATAGATCTGACACCATGAAAGAAGATAGAAAACAATTAGTAGGACTTGTTACAGATAATCCAACTGAAGTTTTAGAAGAAGGAGCTCAGATAGTTGCTAATACAAACCAAACACCAGTTGAAATGTTAGGTCATGTAACATCAAGTTACTATAGTCCTAATTTGAATAAATCAATTGCACTTGCGGTAGTCAGAGGTGGAAAAAATATGCTAGGTCAAAAGTTATTTATTCCAATGGAAGATAAAAATATTAATGTAACTATTGTTGATCCTGTTTTTTTTGATAAAGAAAATGTGAGGTTAAATGCTTGATTACAAAACCTCTATTAAGGGAGACATAACTTATTCTGATTTAGTAATTAAAGAAATTAAACCTGTTATGAAATTAATCATAAGAGGTAAAACAAAAGATTTTATTACAGCTATTGGTAAAAATCTTAATATGGTCTTACCAACAGAGGCTAATACATCAACATCAGCAGAGAAATTAACTGCATTTTGGTTAAGTCCTGATGAATGGATGCTGATATCAAATGAAACTGTGAGTGAGGAGAGTAATACTTATCAAGTTGAAGATGAATTGATCAAAAATATATCTAAAGTGAAATTGGGTGCTGTAACTGATGTAAGTGACCAATTTGTAATGCTGAATATAAAAGGCAGTAAAGTTTTTGATTTATTTGCTACAGGGTCGCCTTTTAACTTTAATGATTTTAAAACAAAAAAAGGGTCAGTTATTCAAACAATTTTATCCCACATTGATGTAATTATTCATCTTACGGAAATAAATGAGGTAAATTTATTTGTTAGGCGCTCTTTTTCAAGACATTTACACTCTTGGATGAGTGATAGTGCGTCAAGGTTATAGGCTTATATTTTCTTAAATCTTTGTTATATGAAGAGTATGAAAAAAATACTCCTTGTGGTGCTATTAGCACTTTTACCCTTCTCTCTTAACGCAGAAACTAAACTTGATCAGATCATATCTTCTGGTGAGTTAAAAGTTGGAACAACAGGCGACTGGGATCCAATGACAATGAAGGATCCAGCTACTAATAAGTATGTTGGTTTTGATATTGATGTAATGAATGAATTAGCAAAAGATATGGGTGTAAAAATTACTTTTGTACCCACTGAATGGAAAACTATTGTTTCAGGAATTACTGCAGGAAGATATGATATTTCTACAAGTGTAACTAAAACTCCAAAAAGAGCAGAAGTTGCTGGATTTACAGATACTTACTACAAGTATGGAACTGTTCCACTTGTACTTAAAAAGAATTTAGAAAAATATTCAACGTGGAACTCTTTGAACAACAAAAGTATAACTATTGCTACAACACTTGGGACGTCTCAAGAGGAAAAAGCTAAAGAATTTTTTCCAAAATCTAAATTGCAATCAGTTGAATCTCCTGCAAGAGACTTTCAAGAAGTATTAGCTGGAAGAGCAGATGGAAACATCACAAGTTCAACAGAGGCCAATAAATTAGTTATAAAATACCCTCAATTAGCAATTGTTCCTGATGGAGAAAAAAATCCTGCCTTTTTAGCAATGATGGTTGGTAAGAATGATCAAATTTGGAATGATTATGTTAACGCTTGGATTAAGGATAAGAAATCGTCTGGTTTCTTTAATAAACTACTCGCTAAATATAATTTAAAAAGCTTATAAAAAATTAGATATTAATCTCTAATTCATTATAACTTTAAGAGTGAAAAATTTACTTTTTTTACTTTTAATTTTACCCCTTAACTCTTGTAGTGGTCAAGAGTTAGGGTGGTTTATTCTTTCACCTAATAATGTTGAGGGATTAACTAACCTAAAATTTTTACTAAGTGGTTTAACAACAACTATTTATATTTCAGTAATATCTATAATTATTTCTGCAATTTTAGGTTTTATTGTTGCAATACCCTCTTTAGCTAAAAATAAATTTTTAACATACATAAATATTGGATATGTAGAAATTGTAAGAGCTATACCTCTGCTTGTTTTAATTTTATGGATTTATTACGGCCTACCTATAATGACTGGATTAAGCTTCAGTCCATTTGTGTCTGGCATTATCGCACTAGCAATAAGTGAGAGTGCTTTTCAAGCAGAAATCTTTAGAGCAGGCATAAACTCAATTAAAAAATCGCAGTGGGAAGCAGGTTCGTCACTAGGTTTAACTTTCTATAAAAGATTAAGATTAGTAATCCTTCCACAAGCTATTAAAAATATCTTACCTGCATTAGGTAATCAGTTTGTGTATGTGCTAAAAATGTCTTCATTAGTATCAATTATAGGTATTGGTGACTTAACAAGAAAAGCTAATGAATTAGTTGTGTCAACTTATAGACCGTTAGAAATTTATACATTTTTAATTTTAGAGTATTTAATTTTAATATTAATTGTTTCATTCTTTGTGAGAAAATTTGAAAAAAAACTTGAACAAGATGGAAATAATTGATGAATAATTTAAATAATACAAATTATGATATAGATCTAAGTGATGGTGTTATTACATTTAAAAACATTAATACTACACTTGGTTTTGTTAGATATAATGAGACAGCTGAAGTAGAATATATTTTTGTTAATCCCATGTTTAGACGTCAAGGACTTGCTAAAAAACTGTTAAGTATTGTTGAGGAAAAAACTAAAATCAAACCTACACCTCAAGATCCAATCAGTCCTTTGGGAGAAAAGCTCTTTAAAATTAATAAACAAGGTATTAATTAGAATTCTGGGGCACCGGGTAACAGAACGCCCCTTACCACTCTCCTAGTTTGCTGAATTTATAATGCTGATTGGTGTTTAGATTATTTTTGGTCGCACATACGTCGCAATTTTTTATAATAAAACTATTGAGTTAAACCGTTAACTATTTCTTTTGCAGCTTTAGTAAGGCCTTTTCTCATAAGTCTATCTGCTATAGATCCTTGTTGACCAGCAAATCCATTCTGCCAATTTAGCCCTGCCATGATATCAAATGTACTAGTGTTTATAATTTGCACGCTAGCGCTTTGGGGCATTTGATCATAACCTCCTACCGCACTTACAACTATTACAGCATCAACACCTTCTTTAGAAAATGCTTTCAAACTTTTAGCTGCGGTAACTTCACCTTCATTTAGATTTAATCTTAGCATTAAGCTGTTTGTTTGACCTGGGCTCTGCACTTTATAACCTCTTCCCACTAGCTCATTTGCAACTGCCTGACCAAGAATACCGTTATTTGTACTTAGTGCAATATTACGGAAACTAGATTGAGAAATTTTATTACCAACTACGCTTACTTGAGAGGTTGCACATCCTACCAACAACAAACCCAGAACCACAATCCCTAAAATCTTTTTTATCTTAAAGTGCTCTATTCCCATGAATCAACAACCATCTTTGTTATGTTTGTGTAAATTTTACCAGCTAGTGGTTGGCAACCTTCAGAATAACCTCTTGATTCAATTGAGGCTATTGTTTCATTTGTTTGTAAATCAACCAGATCTCCATAGATATAATCGAAATTAAAGCCCCCTCCAAAACATCTGTGTGCAAATGAAGTGGGTGCTCGAGCTTCAATTCTTAAAAAGTATCGAGTAGTTGCCTCATTGTATTTTATCAATTTTTTTCCAGATACCTCAATTGCCTCATTGGTACTTGCTGCTCTTAAAACTTTAAAACCTGATTGTTTTAATCTTCTTTCAACTTCTCTCATCCAGGGGCCACCATTAGTTACGTTAACCGCAATAACTTTTGGATCTGATATTTTGTTATCAACTTCTAGCGTTTGCTTACCAACTGCAACACAGCCAGTTAATAATAATCCTAGGACTAAAATCTTAAGAATCTTTTTCATGAAGCATGATCCTAGCACAAAATTAAACTTCGCAACAGCGTCGCAATTACATTCAAACTTTTGATGGTTTCTGCATTAGGTTGCATCAACTTTGTTGTAAAATACGGATTATAAAAGCACGATCTGGGGCACCGGGTAACAGAACGTCCCTGTTAGCTTTAATTTTTCTTAGATTTTCTGTAATCCCAAGGATAATCAAACTCCATAGACCACATACCTATTTTATTGATTCTTGCATAATCTTCATCAGGTATAAACTTTTTTGAATACCTTCTGTATGCAAACGCATAACCACTTCTAACTAGATAGCTCGATAGGCTTTCATTATTAACAAAACATTCTGCTAGTGTTCTTTTGTATTGATCTTTTCCTTCACTAATACATTCAACATTATCTTTTCCAATTTTATCAATAAGAATTTGTTTTGCGGTAACTCCACAAGGATCTTTTACGCTATCTTTAAAACAAGTTTGTTTCAATTCAGGTGTATCTATTCCAGTAAATCTAATTTTTTCTCCATTAAGATGAATTGTATCTCCATCAACAATTTTGATTGTTTGAGATTTGACCTCATTAATAATTAAAATAAATATTAATACTGAGATACTAATAAGAAAAATGGCTTTTCTTTTGTTTAAAAACATTATTTAAAAAGTATCCAATAAAGATGATTACTGCAATACCCATAAACCAATTGGTTGCCATGATGGTATAAAAAATATCTGCATAATCACCACCTCTAATATTAATTACATACCATAATGATAAGAAAGGAAATGCTGTCAATCTTAGAACACTCAAGTAAAGACTATAAACCGGCTTTTTAAGAGCCTGAAAAACTGCTGTTGTAATAAAGAACACGGGATAAATAGGAGCTATTAATGCAGCAATTTTTAAATATATAGCACCATGGTATATGGCTTCTGCATTATCTGTAAATTGAGATACAAAAAACTCTGCACCAAAGAATAAAATGATACCCGCTAAAGCCATGAATGAAGATCCAAAAAATAATGCTTTAGTATAAAGTTCTCTAATACGGTTATAATTTTTAGCACCAAAATTTTGTCCACCAATAGAAAGTACTGCTGTATTTAATCCAATTACCGGAAGTAAAAAAACTTGCTCAACTCTTAAAGCTGCACCATAACCTGCTGTTGCAAGGTCACCAAATTGTCCAATAAAATATAAAATATTAAAAATACCTACACCAATAAACAACATACTAATCATTATTGGCATTGCTTGGGAGAACAATTCTTTAAGAAGAATAAATTTAGGAATAAAGCATTTAATAGATAGATACTTTCTTAATTTACATGAGTTAATTTTGTAAGCTAAATAAATTGTACCAATGGATTGGGCGATAACAGTTGCTATTGCAAGGCCACCTATACCATAAGCTGGAACAATTCCGTATCCCCAGATAAATAATGGATTTAAAAAAATATTTAAAAAGAAACTAAAGATAAGAACATTTCTATAGCTCTTAGTATCTCCCTGAGCATTCAAAGCTCCATTTAAAGAGATTTGGATCATAACTATAAATGTTCCATAAAAAATTATATCTAAATACTCTCTAGTTAAAGCAATACCAGCAGCATCAGATCCCATAACACCTAAGAGAAAATCAGAGGCATTTAATCCAAATAAAGTAACAACAATTGAAGTGATCAATGCAAAAATTACTGATTGAGCAATAAATAGTGATGCTTTATTAATTTTTTTAGCACCTAATAAATTACCAATACAAGAGTTCGTAGCAGCACCAATACCAACACCAACAGCGATGATGACAAAATATATTGGGAAAGATTTAGCTATTGCACTTATAGCTTCTGCAGAAATTCTACCAGCAAACCATGTATCAACTAAATTATAGAATGTTTGAAATAAAGAACCAACACTAGCTGGAATAGTTACTTTTTTAAGTAATGACCAAATTGGATCTTTGGTTAAATTTATGGCTTTAGACAAATGTTTTTCCTATTTAAATTCTTTTTGGAATATATGCTTTGAACCAGTCTTTTTAGCAAGGTTTATTTGCTTTTGCCTCATTCGAAATCTCTCTTTTTGAGTTTGAGTTAAATTATCATGACAGTTTATGCATGAAACACCTTCCTCATATTTTTTAGACTTCTTATCTTTCGATGAAACAGGTTTTCTACATCCACTGCATATTGAGTATGTTCCAGTTACCAATCCATGTTTAACACTGATTCTGTTGTCAAAGACAAAGCATTCCCCATTCCATAAACTTTCTTTTTTTTTAACATTTTTTAAGTAATTTAAAATTCCACCTTTTAATTGATAAACATTTTTAAAACCTTTTTTTTCTAAAAATACTGAAGCTTTCTCACATCTTATTCCGCCAGTACAAAACATTGCAATTGGCTTTGTTTTTTTTAGTTTATTTAAGTATTTTGGAAATTCTCTAAAATTATCAACATCAGGATTAACCGATCTTTTAAAAGTACCCACATTATACTCAAATGGTTTTCTAGAATCTAAAACTAATATTTCTTTATCATTGATTAATTTATTCCATTTTTTTGGGTCAACATGATTATCTTTTTTATTTTTTGTTGATAAGGAAAGACCCATAGGAACTACTTCTTTTTTAATCTTAACTTTTGGTTTATGAAATGGTTGAAATTTACTTTTTGAAGTATTTTCACTATCAAACTTTTTAAAATCTAATATCTTTTTAATCTTTATGATAGCTGACTTTAGATCGTTAGCTTTCCCAGAGATTGTTGCATTTACTCCTTCACTAGCTATAATTATTGTTCCTCGGATATTTTTTTTAATTAAATAATCCTGTAATAAAACCTTATTTTTTTTTAAAGAGGTAAGTTTTTTAAATTTGTAAAAACCAAAAACATAGAACATTATAACACTCTACAAACAGTCATTCCGTCACCTAAAGGCACAATGATTTGTTCCACTCTTTTATCGTTTGCAACATAAGTATTAAAATCTCTGATATTTATTGTGTATTTATCTAAATTATCATCATCAGCAACTTCACCATGCCATAAAACATTGTCTACAATAATCAATCCACCTTTATCTAATAACTTCAGTGATCTTTCATAATATTCTTTGTAATTCATTTTATCGGCATCAATAAAAACCATATCAAACTTACTATTCTTTAATTCCTCCAAACTATCTAATGCTGGTTTAACGATTGTTTGAATTTTATTATCCTGATTGGCTTTTTTAAAAAAATCTAATGCAATTTTGTTTGTTCCCTCATCTTTATCAAGCGCTACAAGTTTACCGTCATTTGGTAATGCTAATGCTATAGAAAGTGCACTTAATCCAGTAAAGGTTCCAATCTCGAGTACATCTTTAATATTAGAAATTTTTATAATTAAATGAAGAAAATGACATTGAGATGTTGCAACTTGCATTCTCTTAACATCTCCAAGTGTATTATTGTAATCGATTATTTCTTGCTGAATGGGATTTAACTTTAAACTAAAATTATTTATATACTTTTCTAGTTTTTCAGTAATTTCAAGGTTCTTCCCCATGATATTAAAGTTTCTTCTTTAATATCTCATTTATTAATTGAGGGTTAGCTTTACCACTTGAAGCTTTCATTGCTTGACCTACAAAGAAACCAAATAGCTTTTCTTTACCATTCTTATATTCAATAGCTTTTTCTCTATTATCATTGATAATTTTATCTATTAAAGCCTCTAATGCTTTAGGGTCACTTTCTTGCTTTAAACCTTTTTCTTCAACAATTATTTGGGGATCAATGTCTCCATCCATCATTAATTCAAATATTGTTTTGGCTATTTTTCCAGAAATTGTTCCATTCTTAATTAGATTAATTAACTTTGCCAAATTTTTTGCACTTATTGGACTTTGTGTAATTTCTAAATTTTTATTATTTAAAACAGCAAACAATTCACCAGTAATCCAGTTAACGGCTAATTTCATATCTCGGTTTTTCCCCATTTTAGCAACAACTTCCTCAAAATATTTAGCTGTATCAATGTCAGAAACTAATATTGTAGCCTCATAAGCAGAGACTTTAAACTCATCAATAAATCTTTTCTTTTTATCGTCTGGTAGTTCAGGGATATCTGCTTTAAGTTTTTCAATAAATTCATCAGTTACTTCTAATGGTAATAAATCTGGATCTGGAAAATATCTATAATCATGAGCATCCTCTTTAGATCTCATAGATCTCGTTTCATTTTTTTTTGTATCAAATAATCTTGTTTCTTGATCGATTGTTTTACCATCTTCAATTAAATCAACTTGTCTATTAGCTTCATAATCAATAGCCATTTGCATAAATTTAATTGAGTTAACATTCTTAATCTCACAACGAGTTCCAAGTTTATCAGAACCTTTAATTCTAACAGAAATATTAACATCAGCTCTTAAAGAACCTTCCTGCATGTTTCCATCACACGTACCAAGGTATCTCATAATGGATCTTAATTTTTTAACATAAGCACTAACTTCATCTGGAGTTCTCATATCTGGTTTACTAACAATTTCCATTAAAGCTACACCTGATCTATTTAAATCAACCAAAGTATTTTGTGGGTCCATATCATGAATACTTTTTCCAGCATCTTGTTCTAAGTGTAATCTTTCAATCCCTACTTCCTTTTGGCCATGTGCCATATCAAGAATAACTGTCCCCTCTCCTACTATTGGATATTTAAATTGTGAAATTTGATAACCCTGTGGAAGGTCTGCATAAAAATAATTTTTTCTATCAAAAACAGATCTTTTATTAATTTGAGCTCTTAAACCTATACCCGTTTTAATTGCTTGTTTTACACAGTACTCATTAATAACTGGAAGCATTCCTGGGAATGCGGCGTCAACTAGACTTACTTGCGTATTAGGTTCAGCGCCAAAGGTGGTTGATGAAGATGAGAATAATTTGGAATTTGATGTAACCTGAGCATGAACTTCAAGGCCAATTACCACTTCGTAAACATTATCTCTTCTTTCGATTAAATATTCTGAATTATCTTTAGTCATCTATTTAATCCACCAATCAGTGATTTTATTTTTAAACTGGATTTTTTCTTCCATGGCATAAGCAATATTTAAAATATTTTGTTCATCAAAAGTTTTACCAATAATTTGTAGTCCCAATGGATAACCCTTAGCATCAACACCTGCAGGAATAGAAATTGCTGGTAATCCAGCTAAATTAACTGGAACTGTGAATATATCATTTAAATACATTGAAACTGGATCGTTAGTTTTTTCACCAATTTTAAAAGCAGCACTTGGTGTTGATGGAGTTAAAATTGCATCAACTTTCTTGTATGCTTCATCAAAATCATTTTTAATTAATTTTCTAACTTTTTGCGCTTTTAGATAATAAGCATCATAATAACCAGAAGACAAAACATATGTTCCTATCATTATTCTTCTTTGAACTTCGCTACCAAAACCTTCAGATCTTGTTTTTTCGTACATATCAATAAGGTTTTCACCTTTAGATCTAAAACCATACTTAACACCATCATATCTAGCTAAGTTTGAAGAAGCTTCAGCTGGAGCTACTATATAGTAAGTAGGTAGAGCATAATTTGTATGAGGTAGTGAGATTTCAACAATTTCAGCACCACAATCTTTTGCATACTCAATTCCCTTAGTCCATAAATCTTCTATCTCTTTTGGCATTCCATCAACTCTATATTCTTTTGGAATTCCAATTTTCTTACCTTTGATGTTGTTTGTTAATTCTTTGCTGTATTCATTTCTTTTAAAATCAATTGAAGTTGAATCTTTTTCATCATAAGTGCTAATTATTTCTTGAAGAAGCGCACAATCTTTTACATCTTTAGACATTGGTCCTGCTTGATCTAATGAAGATGCAAAAGCAACAATTCCATATCTTGAGCAACTTCCATAAGTGGGCTTTAATCCAACAGTACCTGTAAATGAAGCAGGTTGTCTAATGGAGCCACCTGTATCAGTTCCAATTGTAATGGGTGTTAAATTAGCTGCTAGAGCTGATGCAGAGCCTCCTGAAGAGCCTCCAGGTACTAAACCTTTATCTACAGGACTTTGTACATTTCCAAAAAAACTAGTTTCATTAGATGAACCCATTGCAAATTCATCACAATTTAACTTACCAAGTAGTATTGCACCCTCATCCCAAATATTTTGAGTAACAGTGGACTCGTATGGTGGAATAAAATTATTTAAAATTTTACTACCCGCTGTAGTTTTTACATCTTTGGTGCAAAACAAATCTTTAACCGCCATTGGAACACCTGGAAGCTTTAAATCAAAATTAGGTTTTTGATCAAAATTTTTAGCTTTCAAAAGTGCATTAGAAAAATCTTCTGTTATGTAAGCATTTAAATCTCTAGACTTTTCTCCTCTATCAATAAAGGCTTTGGTAGTTTCTTCAGAAGAAATTTTTTTATCTTTAATATTTTTAACTAATTCAGTTAAAGTGAGTGAAGTGATATCTGGCATTATTCAACAACCCTTGGTACAACAAAAAAATCTTCATTTTCTTCTGGTGAGTTTTTTAATATTTGATCTCTTATATTTTCACTTTTAACCTCATCTGCTCTTAATTTTAATGTGGTTTCTGCAACAGAGGTTAAAGGCTCAACATTATCAGTATTGAGTTCATTCAATTTTTCAATGAAATCAAATATAGAGTTAAGATCTCCAGCTAATTTATTGGCTTTTGCATCATCAACTGAGATTCTTGATAATTTAGATATATGCTTTATTGTTTTAAGATCAATTGTCATGTGGTAATTAAATATGTCGGCAAACTATCACTTAAGTATAAAATATACAATATGATCACAATTGAAAATTTTAAAATAAAACACTCGAATAAGGTAAGATTTATTGGTTTAGATTTAGGATCTAAAAGAATTGGTGTCTCAATTTGTGATGAAAGACAATCTATAGCCACGCCCTTTAAAACTATAAATAAAACCAATACAAACGAGCTAATTGATGAACTTAAGATAATAATTAAAGATAATAATATTGGCGGAATAATTGTGGGGAACCCAGTTAATATGGATGGTAGTCTCGGTAGATCTGCTCAATCAGTTAATGACGTTGCATCGAATATATCAAAATCTATAGACCTACCTGTGATATTGTGGGATGAGAGACTTTCAACAGTTGGCGCATTTAATCTATCAAGTTTATTAGACGTTAATGTTTCAAAAAGAGTTAAAACAATTGATCAAAACGCTGCAGCCTTTATTTTACAAGGGGCAATAGACTTTTTAAATAATTAATACTTGCCATAGTGATCGTTAATAGTTATAGAGTTAATTTTAATGGCAACCAAAATAAATAAAGCTATTAAGATTTCTCAAAAACACCTTTTAGGTATTCAAGATCTATCAATTAGTGATGTTAATCTCATTTTAGAAGAAGCTAAAAGCTTCATTAAATTAAATCAAAGTAAAAATAAAAGATTAAATGTATTAAATGGTAAAACTCAAATTAATTTGTTTTTTGAACCCTCCACTAGAACACAAAGTTCATTTGAATTAGCTGGAAAAAGATTAGGTGCAGATGTTATGTCAATGAACATGGCGAACTCTGCGGTTAAGAAAGGTGAAACACTAATAGATACCGCAATGACTTTAAATGCAATGCATCCAGATATAATTGTAATTAGGCACCAGGATTCCGGTGCATGTAATCTTTTATCTCAAAAAGTAAATTGTGCAGTACTTAATGCTGGCGATGGAAGCCGTGAACACCCTACTCAAGCTTTATTAGATGCTTTAACAATTATAAATCGTAAAAAAAAAATTGAGGGTTTAAGAGTTGCGATTTGTGGTGACATAACTCATTCACGTGTTGCAAGGTCAAATATTTATCTTCTAAATATGTTGGGTGCAGAAGTTAACATTATTGCACCATCAAACTTAATGCCAAAAGAAATAGAAAAGTTTGGCGTTAATACATTTACAGATATGAAAAAAGGTTTGAAAGATTGTGATATTGTGATGATGCTAAGGTTACAAAATGAAAGGATGACTAGTTCTTTCTTGTCTTCTAATAGAGAGTACTATGAATATTATGGACTAACTCCAGATAAGCTTGCTCATGCAAAAGATGATGCTTTGATTATGCATCCAGGTCCAATGAATAGAGGGATCGAAATTGATACAAAATTGGCAGATGACATTAACAGAAGCGTAATTAAGGAACAGGTTGAACTAGGTGTTGCAGTAAGAATGGCTTGTTTAAAAATATTTTGTGAATAAATGAAAAAACAATACTTTATAAATGCAAATATAATTGACCCTCACAACTCTATCAATGAGAACGGTGGATTAATTATTGGTGAAGATGGTTTGATTGAAGCTATTGGTAAAAAAGTAAATTCTAACAACATTCCATCAAGAGAAAAAGTAATAGATTTAAATGGCAAATATATATTCCCTGGTCTTGTTGATATGCGTGTCTTTGCAGGTGAACCTGGTTATGAATATAAAGAAAATTTTAGAACACTAAGCAATGCAGCACTTGCAGGAGGTGTTACTTCAGTTGTTACTATGCCTAATACGGATCCAATTATAGATAACGTTTCAATAGTAGATTTTTTAAAAAGACGTGGAAGAGACAAATCTAAAATTAATGTTTTTCCAAGTGCTGCTCTTACCAAAAATATTGAAGGTACTACCATGACTGAATTTGGTCTACTTCAAAATAGAGGAATAATTGGATTTACTGATGGAGTTAAAACAATTCAAAATACTAGACTGATGTCTCGTATAATGAACTCAGCTAAAGATTTAGGCACACTAATCATGCAGCATGCAGAAGATTATGATTTATCTAATAATGGCATGATCAACTCTGGAATTATTGCAACAAAACTAGGTTTATCCGGAATACCAGCTGTTGCAGAGAGAATAATTATTGAGAGAGATTTAACATTATTAGAAAATATTAAATGCAGATATCACATATCACAAATTTCTGCTGCAAAATCAGTTGAAATAATTAATGAAAGAAAAGATAAAGTTAAATTTACAACAGGAGTATCTATTAATAATCTTTCATTAAATGAAAATGATATTGGAGATTTTCGAACATTCTTAAAACTTTCTCCACCACTAAGAACAGAAGAAGACAGGATAGCTCTAGTTCAAGGCTTAAAGGATGAAACTATAGACGTCATTGTATCCGATCATAAGCCTGAAGATGAAGAGCAAAAAAGATTGACCTTTGCACAAGCTGCTACAGGTGCCTCAGGCATTGAAACTTTATTATCTCTTAGCTTGGAATTACACCACAACGGATCTGTAAAATTAGAAACTATCATTAAAGCCTTAACATCAAACCCTGCAAAAATATTGAAAATAAATAAAGGTAATCTTTCAATTGGTAATGATGCTGATTTTTGCATCGTAGATATTGATAAACCATGGATGGTTAAAAAAGATAAGCTTGTTTCAAAATCTAAAAACACCTCAATTGAAGACAAAAAGCTCCAAGGTAAAGTCACAAATACATTTGTAAAAGGTGAAGAACTATTTAAATTATAGCAATGGAATATTTAATTGTTGCATTAAGCTCATATTTATTAGGATCAATACCTTTTGGTTTTATACTTACAAAAATATTTTTAAAAAAAGATATTAGAGATATTGGCTCAGGAAACATTGGAGCTACAAACGCTCTTAGAACAGGTAATAAAACATTAGGCTACGCAACTTTATTACTGGATATAGCAAAAGCTGTATTGCCTGTTTTATATGTAAAATTTAATTATCCCGATTATATCTTTATTTCATCATTAAGCGCATTTTTAGGTCACGTTTTTCCAATATGGCTTAAGTTTAAAGGGGGCAAGGGTGTTGCAACATATGTTGGAATATTATTTTCTATAAACATACTTTTAGGTTTAGTATTTATTGTTAGTTGGGCTGTTACATTTCTTATTTCAAAATACTCATCACTTTCATCACTAGTTGGTAGTTTAATGGTTCCAATTTATTTAATAATTTTTGAAAATTATAATTCAATATTTTTTATAATAATGTTTGTGCTTATATTCTACACACACAGAGAAAACGTCAAACGATTGAAAAACAAAGAAGAAAGTAAGACTAAAATTTATTGATTTGACTATCTAAGTCTTTTAAGTAATTTGTTTAGTAATGAATCTTGTAGTCGTAGAAAGTCCAGCTAAAGCAAAAACTATCAATAAATATCTAGGTGATGGTTATATTGTGTTAGCAAGTTATGGTCATATTAGAGATCTTCCCTCGAAAAACGGTTCTGTTGATCCAGATAATAATTTTAAAATGGAATGGGAAGTGGATAGTTTTTCTAAAAAATATCTTAAAAAAATTACAGATGCAGCTAAAATTTCTTCAAAAATTATACTAGCAACTGACCCTGACCGTGAAGGTGAAGCGATCGCTTGGCATGTTAAAGAATATTTAAATGAGAAAAAATTAATTAAAGACAAAAATGTAGAAAGAGTTGTTTTTAACGAAATTACAAAAAAAGCAGTTATTCATGGAATTGAAAACCCACGACAAATCGAGCCACTACTTGTTGATGCTTATATGGCTAGAAGAGCCTTGGACTATTTAGTTGGCTTTAACATATCACCAATTTTATGGACAAAACTGCCTGGTTCTAAATCAGCAGGGCGTGTTCAGTCAGTTGCTTTAAAATTAATTACAGAACGAGAACACGAAATAGAGCTTTTTGATCCTGAGGAATTTTGGACTTTAAGTGTTCAATTCGACGATAATGCTAAAAATTCTATATTAGCAAGTATCACTCAATTGAATGATAAAAAAATTGAAAAATTTTCTTTTAAAAATAAAGCTGAAATTGATAAAGCAATTGAAGAAGTTAAATTTAAGAAATTTAATATAAATGACATCTCAAGCAAAGTTGTTAACAGAAACCCTTTAGGCCCTTTTACTACCTCTACATTACAGCAAGTTTCTTCTGGTAGACTAGGATTTGGAGCGTCACGAACAATGCAGATAGCTCAAAAACTTTATCAAGGTATAGAAATAGACGGTGAAACTATTGGTCTTATCACGTACATGCGAACAGATGGCACCAATCTATCTACAGACGCTATAGACACTTTCAGGAAATATATAAAAAATGAGTTTGGCGATGAATATATTCCAGATAATGCAGCAAGTTATTCTGGTAAAAAGGCTAAAAATGCTCAAGAAGCCCATGAAGCAATTAGACCTACGGATATTATGCGTGCACCAGATACAGTTAAAAAATATCTAAGTCCAGATCAACATAAATTATACGATTTAATTTGGAGTAGAGCCCTATCCTCTCAAATGAAACCCGCTCAATTTGATAGAAATACTATTACGATAAGTTCAGATGATAATGGAACAGTCTGTAAGGCTAGTGGCTCTGTTATTAAATTTGATGGTTTCTTAAAGGTTATGAAAGATACAAAAAAAGATGATGAAGATATTCTTCCTGAAATGAACAAAGGTCCTGTTAATATAGAGAGTCTATTAGATGAACAGCATTTTACACAGCCACCACCAAGATACTCAGAGGCAAGTTTAGTTAAGAAATTAGAAGAACTGGGTATTGGAAGACCTTCAACTTATGCAAGTATAATATCTGTTATATCTACTAGAGGGTATGCAGAGGCAATTAATAAAAGATTTCACCCAACAGATCGTGGTAAATTAATTTCTGCTTTTCTTGAAAAACTTTTTTCCAAATATGTTGACTATAACTTTACTGCAAGTTTAGAAAGCCAACTTGATGACATTACTACCGGTAAGGAAGGGTGGATAAAAGTTCTAGAGTTATTTTGGAAAGATTTTAATCAAAATGTGTCTGACGTTAAGGAAAAAAGAACTAGAGAAGTTTTAGATCTATTAAATGATAGCCTAGGTAATTTAATTTTTGAAAGAGATAAAGATGGAAGTATTAATAGGCAATGTAAGTTATGTGACAGTGGATCATTAAGTTTAAAAAATAGTTTTAGAGGTGGTGCTTTTATAGGTTGTTCAAATTATCCAGATTGTAAATTTACTAGACCTCTGTCTAAAGCTAAAGCAGCCGCTCAATCTCAACTAGGTGAACCAAAGTTTATAGGAAAACATGAAAATGGTAATGACATGTATCTTAAAAACGGAAGATTTGGCCCCTACTTACAGTATGAACAAATTGAGGAAATAAAAGAAGAAGTTATTGCTGAAACAAAAAAAAAAAAGAAAACAAAAAAAAAGAAGATAGAAAAAGAAGACAATAATTTAAGAAATGTTTCTATACCTAAAGGAATTGCATTGAATAGTGTGGATCTGGATAGAGCTAAATTTTTGTGCTCATTACCTAAAAGTTTAGGTATTAACCCTGAAAATCAAAAAGATATAATATTAAATTCAGGAAGATTTGGCCCATATCTAAAATGTGAAAATAAATCAGCAAGAATTGAAAATGTTGAAGAAATATTTTCAATTGGTCTTAACAGGGCAATCACCCTAATAGCAGAGGCTAAGCCAGGTAGAATGTCTGCATCAATTATAAAAGATCTTGGGGAACACCCTGGGGACAAAAAACCTGTTAGAGTAATGAAGGGTCAATATGGGCCCTATATTAAGTATAAATCTCTTAATGCAACGATACCAGAGGAAAAAGACCCCTTAGAACTTAACATGGAAGAAGCTTTAATATTAATTGAGAAAAGAAAAGAATACGATAAAAATAAGAAATCAAAAAAAAAGAAAAAAGGTAAATAAATATGAATTTTGAAGAAAAAATTAAAGAATTAAAATTACAATTGCCAGAAGCAAGAGATCCAGTTGGATCATATGTAGCATCAAAGATTATTGGTAAAATGCTTTTTATATCAGGTCAAATTTCAACAGCGGCAAATGGTGATTTGATAAAAGGTAAAGTTGGAAGAGAATTAAAAACAGAAGATGGTTATGAAGCTGCTAAAAGATGTGGCTTAAATATAATTTCACAAGTTAAAAAGGCCTGCAATGATGATTTAACAAGAATTAAATCTTGTATAAAATTAACTGGATTTGTTAATTCAACAGAAAATTTTATAGAACAGCCTAAAGTAATAAATGGAGCATCTGATTTAATAGTATCAGTATTTGGTGATGCTGGAATGCATACACGAGCGGCTGTAAGCACAAATAGTTTACCTCTGGGTGTTTCTGTTGAAGTCGATGCTATTTTTGAATTAAATTAACAGCCAATAGCAAAATATCTAATTTTCTGCTTTTTCATTTTTGTTAATGAGTAAATATTTCTCATATCAAATATTGTGAACTTTTTTTTTATAATATTTTTTTTAAAATTTATTGATTTAAAATCATTCCATTCAGTGTGAATTATTATTAAATCTGAGTCTTTAATTGCTGAACTAATATCTTTTGAAAAACTAACATTCCTTATTTTCTTAAATTCTTTTTTTTCACCAGTGGGATCAAAGTAATTAATGACTGCACCATTCTTAATTAAAGAAGGTATCATACTTAAACAAGGCGAATCTCTCATATCATCTGTATTAGCCTTAAAAGTTACGCCTAAAAAACATATTTTTTTCTTTTTAATTTTACCTCTTAATATGTCGAAAATCCGTTTTAACAATAATGAAGATCTATTTTCATTAGATTTAATAACACTTTTAATAACAGATAAATTTGTTTTAAATTTATCAGCTGTAGTAGTTATAGCTTTAGTATCTTTTGGGAAACATGAACCACCATAAGCAGGACCAGCTCTCAAAAAACGTCCTCCAATTCTTTTATCTAAGCCCATACCAATAGAAATATCCTCAACATTAATGTCTAGTTTTTCACATAAATTTGCGAGTTCATTAATAAAAGTTATCTTAGTTGCTAAAAAAGCATTAGATGCATATTTTATTAGTTCAGCAGATCTTCTTGAGCTATTAACATACTTTGCTCCTTTTGATATTAACGGTGAGTAAAGATTTTTTAAAATTGTATTGGATTTTTTATCATTGCACCCAATTATAATTCTATCAGGATAAGTAAAGTCTCTTATGGCCTCACCTTCTCTTAAAAATTCTGGATTTGAAATTACAGAGAATAATTTCTTAGAAACTTTTTGCGAAATAATCTTTTCAATCTCATCGCCTGTTGTTACAGGCACGGTTGATTTAGTAATAATAATTTTAAATTTAGATATAGAAGATCTAATTTCTTTAGCGACATCAAATATTTGACTTAAATCTGCAGCACTGCCATTTTTTTTAGTAGGAGTACCAACACAAATGAAAACAATATCTGACTTAGAAATAGAGTCTTTTAAATTTGTTGAAAACTTTAATCTATCATTTTTATAGTTTTTTAGAACAAGCTCGTCTAATCCGGGTTCATATATCGGAATAATACCTTTTTTCAAATTTTCAATTTTTTTTGTATCACGATCCACACAAATAACATCGTTACCAAGATCTGAAAAACAAACACCACTAACCAACCCTACATATCCAGTGCCAATCATACATAATTTCATTTTTTAACTATCTCCAAACCTGAATTAATGTAGCCTTTCATTGTTCCACAATCTAAATATTTACCAGAAAAATTATGGCCAACAAATTTATTATTCTCATTAATCAATGATTGTATTGCATCAGTAATATGAATTTCCCCACCTTTGTTTGGTTTAAGGTTGAGTAATTTACTAAAAATTGTTTTAGGTAATATATACCTTCCAATAACAGCCTTCGTAGAAGGTGCTTGTTTAATAGTTGGTTTTTCTACTACACTTTTAATAATGAAATTCATATTGTCAATTTTCTTTTTAATATCATAAATACCCCATCTTGAAACTTCATTTTTATTAACTTTCATGCTGGCCATAACAGATGAGTTAAATTTTATGTGTGTAGCAATCATGGATTTTGAGCAATTGTGTTTAATGATTAAATCATCCGGTAACAACATAAGAAAATAATTATCTTTTATAAATCTTCTGGTTTTAAGCACCGCATCTCCTGTGCCAAGCGGTTTGTCCTGAAAAACAAATTTAATCATTTTTTTATATTTCAAGATTTTTTTATATTCCTTTATAATGCGAGAATCTTTTTTACGTTTAATAATATTCTTATAAAACTTATCATTATAAAAATATTTTTTAATCATTAATTTCTTTTTTGATATGATAAAAATAACTTCTTTAATTCCAGCTTCAATGCATTCGTCAAGAATATACTCTATACCGGGCTTGCCGTTGATGGGTAAAAGTTCTTTTGCGAAAACACTTGTTAATGGAAGCAGTCTTGTTCCAAGTCCTGCTAAAGGAATTATAGCTTGTTTAATCATATAAATGTTTTACTTATTAATATTATTATTACAAATGAAATTAATAAAACAAATAACTGATTTAAATAAGGCAATTAATAAAGAGAAAAGATTAGGGTTTGTTCCTACAATGGGTAGCCTACATAAGGGTCATGAAGCTCTTATAAAAAAATCACAAAAAAAGTGCAAAAAAACTATAGTTACTATTTTTGTTAACCCGACACAATTCAATAACAAAAAGGACTATAAAAATTACCCCAGATGCTTAAATAAAGATCTTAAGATTCTTAAAAGATTGAAAGTTGATTTTGTATATCTACCTACTGTAGCACAAATTTTTAATGAACAGTTGCCTAAAACTTTATTAAATAAATCACAAAAGATAATGTGTGCAAAATTTAGAAAAGGTCACTTTGAAGGTGTGCTTGACATTTTGAATCGTTTTGTAAAAATAATATCACCAATGTACATGTTTATGGGTGAAAAAGATTATCAGCAATTTTTTTTAGTTAAAAACTTCATTGAAAAAAATTCTAAAACTAAAGTTTATTGCTGCAAAACTATTAGAGATTCAAATATGATCGCTTTATCATCAAGAAATAACTTATTAAACAAAACTAATCTTAATACGTTAAAGATAATTACTAATAAATTACTCATCTTAAAAAAAAAAATTTATAAAAATAAAAAAAAATCCAAAACACTATTACCTTTAATTAAAAAAAATTTAATTAAAGAGTATCATGTTAAGATTGAATATTTAGAGTGTCGCAATATAGTTAACTTAAGCACAAATATTAACACTAAATCGTTTAAACTTTTTGTAGCTTATTATTTAAATAATGTAAGATTAATAGATAACTTTTAAAGAAAATAAGCACTCACACCTAAGAACGACACAAACCCAATAACATCGGTTATCGTAGTTACAAATACACTAGATGCTATAGCGGGATCAATATCCATTTTTTTTAAAGTTATTGGAACTAAAATTCCAAATAATCCAGCCACTATCATTGTGACAATCATTGACATAGAAATAATCATTGAAAGTAGGGAATCTTGGAACCAAATTTGCACAACAAGTGCACTAATTGTTGCAAAAATAATACCATTCAAAATGCCTATGTTAAATTCTTTTAAAATATTCTGAGAAAAATTATTTTTTGTTAAATCATTTGTTGCTAAAGTTCTAACTGTAACAGCTAATGTTTGCATGCCAGCATTACCACCCATAGAAGCAACAATCGGCATTAAAAAAGCTAAAACAACCATCTGTTCTATTGTTGCACCAAATAAACTAATGACCCAAGTTGCAAGAAATGCAGTGAAGAGATTTAGTAGAAGCCAGTTAAATCTTCTTTTAGTTTTTTTAAGAACACCATCTGTAATTTCTTCATCACCTACACCAGCTAACCTTAAGGCATCTTCTTCTGCTTCTTCCTTTAAAACAGTTAAAACATCATCATACATAATCATGCCAACTAATTTATTTGTTTTGTCAACTACAGCAGCAGAATTTAAATTATAATTCTCAAAGACATTACCAACTTCTTCTTTATCCATATCAACTGGTATAAGCAATTGAGACTCAGACATAATGGAAAGCATTTTTGTATCTCTAGAAGTTGTTAAAACCTTAGATGATGGAACCGTTCCAATAGGTTTAAAACCCTCATCGACAATAAAAATTTCTAAAAACTCTTCAGGTAAATCCTTGTTTTCACGTAAATAGTCAATTGTTTGTCCTACTGACCAATTGCTAGGTATGGCTGTAAATTCACGCTGCATAATCCTTGCAGCAGTGTCTTCTGGGTAACTTAGACTTTCAAGTAACGCAAAACGATCTTTTGGAGGTAATGAGCTTAAAATATCATTTTTATCTTTTTCATCTACGTTTTCTAAAATCGCAATTGCATCATCTGACTCTAGGTTTTTTAAAAGTTTAACAATTGAATCTGAAGAAAGGTAAGCAATAATTTCAGATTGAACGGATTCATTAAGTTCAATAAAAACCTCAGGATCTATATTAAAATTATTAAGTTTTATTAAGCTTTCTCTATCATTTTGACCAAGATGTTCAATAATGTCAGCTGCATCAGCTGGGTGCATTTCATTAAATGAATTTGTAATAAATTGAGCGTCGTTATTAGTAATTTTATTTTTAACAACTTTTAAATATTCTTTATTAAACTCAAAATTTACTTTTTTATCTTTTATTTTTTTTATTAAAGACATAAATTTACCTATAAATCAATTTTGCACTCTTAGTGCATAATAAGAATAATACAATTTATAAATGAATATAGAAATTAAAAAGTCAATAAACCCAGTAAAATATGATATTGCAATAAAAATTTTGGAAGAAAGATTGCTGGATATAAATAATAACAAAAAAAGTGATTTAATTTGGCTCCTAGAACATGAAGAAATATATACAGCTGGCAATAACTATAAAGAAGAGGAAATTTTAAATAAAGAAATAAACATAATTAAAACTAATCGTGGTGGCAAAATAACCTATCATGGTCCTGGACAATTAATTTGTTATTTTGTCATAGATTTAAAACAAAGAAAAAAAAATATTAGAAAATTTATAACTTTAATCGAGAAAACAATTATTGAAAGCTTATTTGAATTTAACATTAAATCATTCGGTGATCCAAAAAATATTGGTATTTGGGTTGGTGATAAATCCAATATTAAGAAAGTTGCAGCAATTGGTGTGCGTGTTAGCAAATGGATTGCATATCATGGATTTGCAATTAATATTAATAATGATCTTACAAAATATCAAAGTATCATTCCATGCGGAATTTCAGATAAAGGTGTAACAAATCTCAAGTCTATAAATAATCAAAACTATAATGTTTTGGGTGATGTAATTATTGAAAATTTTACTAAGAACTTGGGAATCTAAGTCTTTTAGTCTTTAAAAGTTTTTTGAAATAATCTGGCAAGAGTGCTGTGTAAGTATATTTTTTATCCTTAATCATGAATTTAATTTGATAAGAATGAAGCATTAAATTTTTATTAATAGCTTTATCTGTATTGCTAAATTTATATTTTTGATCTCCATAAATTGGTGAACCTATTGCATATAATTGTTTTCTAAGCTGATGTTTTCTGCCAGTTATTGGTTTCATTTCAACCAAACTACAAATAGAATTTTTGTCTAAAACTTTATATGTGGTTCTTGCTTTTTCTATTATTTTTTTATCATTATCATATCTAGTAAGGTCATCATTCCATTCACCAGAAACTTTTTGTAATTCACCATGACATATTGCTAAATAAGTTTTGTGAACTTTTCTTAATCGAAATAGAGATGTTAACAATTGTGCTGCTTCCCTATGTTTAGCCATTATAAAAACACCTGAAGTATCTTTATCTAATCTATGAACTGAAAAAGGTTTTGTGTTTTGAAAAATATCGCTACGTGCAAAAATATCTACAAGATTTTTTTTAGATTTAGTTCCACCTTGAACTGATATACCGGAGCTTTTATTCAATACAATGAAGTCATCATTATTATCAATTATTAAATCTTCGTTCTCTTTAATGACTTCTTCAGATGGTGCAAATTTAATTGTTTTTTGAACAATTGTTTCTTTAAAATCAAAATTAAATAGATCAACAATATCTCCTGTTTTTACTTTGTGAGAGCTTTTTACTTTTTTATTATTGATCTTGACCTTTCCACTTTTTAAACTTTTTTCAATTAACCCTTGTGGGTAATTGCCAAGCTTATTCCGTATCCATCTATCAATACGCATATCGTTATACGTTGAATCAACGTTAAATGACTTTTTCATGATGATATAATTTTATATAAAAAATTAAGCAGTAGCTAATTTTTTTTCTTCGTTTTGATCTTTAGTTGGTTCTTTTTTCTTTCTGTCTACTCTTTTTGCTTCAACATCTCTATCAACAAATTCAATTACTGCCATAGGTGCATTGTCACCATATCTAAAACCAGCTTTGATAATTCTGGTATATCCACCATTTCTTTTTTCATATCTTTTAGACAAAGTTTTTGTAACCTTGCGAGCTGAAGTGATGTCTTGCAATTTAGTCATCAACATCTTTGTTGTTAGTAAGGTTTCTTTTTTCCCTAATGTAATGATCTTATCAGCTTGAGGTTTTAGGAATTTAGCTTTTGGAAGTGTAGTAGTAATCTGTTCATATTTGATTAAGGAATTTAACATATTCTTTAACAGTGCTTTTCTATGCTCAGAAGTTCTATTTAACTTCTTATTAGCCATTCCGTGTCTCATTAGATTTGCTCCTCTAACTTCTTAGACATTTCAGCTATATTCTCTGGTGGCCAATTTGGAATTTCCATGCCCAAATATAAGGACATTGCAGTTAGAACTTCTTTTATTTCATTTAAAGATTTTCTACCAAAGTTTGGAGTTCTAAGCATCTCACCTTCTGATTTTTGAACGAGATCTCCTATATAAATTATGTTATCATTTTTTAAACAGTTCATAGAACGAACTGATAATTCTAACTCATCTACTTTTCTTAAAAGATTTTTGTTAAACTCAGGCTCAGTTGAAACTTCTTTAACTGGAGCTTCTACAGGTTCATCAAAATTGACAAACATATTAAGTTGATCTTGGAAAATTCTTGCAGAATATGCGACTGCATCTTCAGCTGAAATTGAACCGTTTGTCTCAACTTCCATGGTTAACTTATCGTAATCCAGAGCTTTTCCCTCTCTAGCAGTGCTTATAGCGTATGAAACCTTTTTCACTGGACTGTACAATGAATCTATTGCA
The DNA here is from genome assembly GCF_047717845.1 of Candidatus Pelagibacter sp. Uisw_090. Taxonomy (GTDB): domain Bacteria; phylum Pseudomonadota; class Alphaproteobacteria; order Pelagibacterales; family Pelagibacteraceae; genus Pelagibacter. The sequence continues at coordinate 559,209 of NZ_CP159810.1, read as the reverse complement.
ATCAAACCTAGAGGTGGTTCTTCTGGCTTATTCATTACAGCAGGCACATAACCTTTTCCAGTTCCAACATTCATTTCCATGTGAAAATGAGTATTTTCATCTAAATTGCAAATAACTAAATCAGGATTTAAAATCTCAATATCTGTAACAGCTTCTATATCAGAAGCTTTAATTTCGCCCGGTCCCTTTGCATCTAAAATAAGTTTTTTAGCACTATCAGAAGAGCTTTTTAATGCTAAAGATTTAACGTTTAAAACTATGTCTGTCACATCTTCTCTAACACCTTTAATAGATGTAAATTCATGTAGCACTCCATCAATTTGAATTGATGTTACAGCAGCACCTCTAATAGATGAAAGCAGAATTCTTCTTAAAGAATTACCTAAAGTTAAACCATAACCTTTTTCTAATGGCTCAGCTATAATTTTAGCTTGTGATTTGTCATCACTAATTTTAACATCTAATTGAGCTGGTTTAATTAATGCTTTCCAATTTTTAGCATTTACATTTAAACTTTCCATTTACTAAACTCTCCTTTTTTTTGGTGGTCTTACGCCGTTATGTGGCATTGGTGTTGTATCTTTTATTGAAAGAATCTTAAATCCTTTCGCTTGTAATGCTCTTAAAGCAGTTTCTCTTCCTGACCCAGGTCCCTTAACCTGTACAGTTAATGTCTTCATTCCATACTCTAAAGCTTTAGACCCAGCAGAGTCTGCAGCAACCTGAGCAGCATAAGGAGTTGATTTTCTCGAACCTTTAAAACCTTTTTGTCCAGCCGATGCCCATGAAATAACATTTCCATTAGTGTCAGCTATTGAAATTATTGTATTATTAAAAGTTGATTGTACATAAGCAATACCATTAAGAATATGTTTCTTAATTTTTTTCTTTTTTGAATATGAACTTTTTTTAGATTTTTTATCTACTTTTTTTTCAACTTTTTTTTCTATAACAGAATCTAAATTTTCTACTTTATCTACTTTGGCCATAAATTAATTATTTTTTAAGTGGTGTTAATTTTTTACCTGCAATTGCAATAGCCTTACCTTTTCTAGTTCTAGCATTACATCTTGTTCTTTGTCCTCTAACTGGAAGTTTTTTTCTATGTCTTGATCCTCTATAACATGCAAGATCTATTAATCTTTTGATAGTTAATGAATAGTCTCTTCTAAGGTCGCCTTCTACTTTAAAATTTGCATCAATATATTCTCTAATTTTTAAAATATCATCATCTGTTAATTCGTTAATTCTTTTTGCAGTAGGAATTTCTAATGAAGTACAAATCTGATTTGAAAACCTATCACCTATACCATAGATGTACGTTAGACCTATGTGGACAAGTTTGTTTTGGGGAATGTTTACACCTGCTATACGAGCCATATTTTTGAGAATAAATTTAGCCTTTTATATAAGAAGATGTTCTAAAGTCAACGCCTTTAACATTAAGAACATCATTGATTTTATTGTTAATTTGCTCAATTTGAGAAGCTCCATCAATTTCTGTGAAATTTGCATTTTTTGAGTAAAAATCTAGGATTGGTTTGGTTGTTTCCATATAAGTCTCATATCTGGCTACAACTACATCAAAATTATCATCTTTTCTCCTCTTAAGGAACTCTTTACCGCATGGGTGTAGCTCAATTTCCTCTTTATTAAAAAATTCATTTAAAGTCATATTACATTTATCACATGTCATCCTGCCCATAATACGTTTTTCAATAATGTCTTTTGAAACATTTAAAAAAATTATATGACCAATAGTTTGGTCAAACTCAGCTAAAATTGATTCTAAATTATTAGCCTGTTTGATATTTCTAGGGTATCCGTCGAAAATAATTCGATCTCTAAATTTAAGATTCGTAATAGATTGTTTTAGCAATATATTCACTGTTTCATCAGAAACGAATTTGCCATTAGATATTAATTTTTCTATTTCAACACCAAGAGCTGTTTTTAACTTAACCTCTTCTCTTAAAATGTTACCAGTTGATAATTGAAAGTAGTTATATTTTTTTACAATAAATTGTGCTTGTGTACCCTTACCAGCTCCAGGAGGACCAAATAAAATTATATTCACAAATATTATTTACCAAATTTAGTTTTTTTAATTAATTGCTCATATTGGGAACTCATTAATCTAGTTTGTATTTGGGTTACTGTATCAATGGCAACAACAACAACAATTAAAATTGAAGTACCACCTAGGTAGAAAGGTATTGGGTAATTCGCTATTAAAAACTCTGGCATCAGACATACAATGGTTAAATAAAGAGCTCCTATTGTTGTAAGTTTAGTTACAATTTTTTCTATGTATAGAGCTGTATTTTCACCAGGTCTAATCCCTGGGACAAAACCACCATATTTTCTTAAATTATCAGCAGTTTCTGTTGGGTTGAAAGTAATTGAGGTGTAGAAAAAAGTAAAAAATATTATTCCTGATGCGTATAGCAACATATAAAGAGGTTGGCCTTGTGTGAAGTATGAACTTATATTTAATAGTGCATCATTATCTGAAAAACTAAAATTAGAAAAAGTTACAGGCAAGAGTAATAAAGCTGATGCAAAAATTGCTGGTATAACACCTGCTTGGTTAATCTTTAAAGGTAAATGAGAAGATTCACCACCATACATTTTATTTCCCATTTGTCTTTTAGGGTAATTTATCAGAATTTTTCTTAATGCTCTTTCCATGAAAACAATGAACATGATTGATCCAACTAATAATACAAATATTGCAATAATCATAATTGTAGATACAGCACCAGTTCTACCTAATTCAAATGTTGTTACTAATGCTCTTGGTATTTCAGCAACAATTCCAGCAAAAATAATCAATGAAATACCATTACCAATACCTCTTTGAGTTATCTGTTCACCAAGCCACATTAAAAACATTGTTCCAGCAACAATAGTTGAGACTGCTGTTATCGTAAAAAATAACCCTGGATTAATAACCAAATCTGCTGAAGACTGTAAACCAATAGATAAACCATAACCTTGAACAGTGGCTAATAAAACGGTTCCATATCTTGTTATTTGAGTAATTTTAGCCCTACCCGTTTCTCCCTGAGCTTTTAAATTTTTAAAATAATCAGACACGCCAGTTAATAACTGAACAATAATAGATGAGGAAATGTATGGCATTATTCCTAGTGCAAAAATTGCCATTCTACTTACAGCACCTCCTGAAAAAACATTAAACATTCCAAGTAAGCCTTTTTGATTGCCGCTCATCATGGTTTGTAACTGTTCTGGATCAATACCTGGAATGGGCACAAAAGTACCAAATCTGTAAATTGCTAAAATGAATATTGTAAAAATTATTCTATTTTTAAGATCATTAGTTTGAGAAGATGAGCTCATAATATCTTAATTATTTTTTTAATTGTATTGTGCCGCCAGCTTTCTCTAATTTAACTACAGCAGATTTTGATATCAAATCAGCTTCAATACTAACCTTGTCGTTAATATCTCCTGTACCAAGTATTTTTAATTTTTGCGAATTTTTATTGATCAATTTTAACTTTTTAAGTAAAGCGATGTTTATTACTTCACTTGAATTGATAGTTTTTTCATTAATATAAGATTGTATTTTTTGAAGATTCATTATTGCTATGATATCTTGATATCTTTTAATAGCATTAAATCCTCTTTTGGGTAACCTTCTGTATAGAGGCATTTGACCACCTTCAAAAGCTTTGATGGCAACACCAGATCTCGATTTTTGACCCTTAACTCCTCTTCCTGAAGTTTTACCTTTTCCTGATCCAATACCTCGACCAACTCTCATTTTTTTTTTATATAAAACTTTACCAGTAGTGTTTAATGTGCTCATTATCCTCTTTTTTCAATTACGTCAGAAATTTTTTTATTTCTAATTGTTGCTATATGTTTTGGTGAATTTTGTTTTGAAAGTGCTTTCATGGTAGCTCTTATCATGTTGTGAGGGTTTGATGTTCCCATAGATTTAGCGACGATGTCTTTAATTCCTAAAACTTCACAAACAGCTCTAACGGGTCCTCCAGCAATAATTCCAGTTCCCTTAGGTGCAGATCTTAAAATAATTTTACCAGCACCATCTTTACCATAAACATCATGATGAATAGTTCTTCCTTCTCTTAGGGGAATATGAATTAAAACTCTTCTAGCATTTTCATTTGCTTTTTTAATGGCATCGGGAACTTGTTTAGCTTTTGCGTGAGCTACACCAATTTTACCAGCTTGATTTCCTACAACAACTAGTGCTGAAAAACCAAATCTACGACCACCTTTTACAACTTTTGTAATTCTGTTAATATGAACTAGTTTTTCTAGAATACCGTCGTCATTTTTCTTTTTAAAATCCATAATTAAAACTCCATCCCATTTTTACGTAACGTTTCAGCGAATGCCTTGACTTTACCATGATATTTATAAACTCCTCTATCAAAATAAATCTTTGTTATTTTTTTCTCGACAGCTTTTTTTGCTAGCTTTTCAGCAACAATTTTAGAAATGTCTGTTTTGTTAACTTTAGCCATAGCTTTGATATCTTTTTCAACAGAAGATGAAGAAAGCAAAGTAATATTTTTCACATCATCAATAATTTGTGCTGATATATTTTTCAAAGATCTTGAAATACTCAATCTGAATCTATCAGGAGAAGAAACTTTTTTAACTTTATTCGTTACTCTAAATTTTTTTCTATCTATAGCATTTAATTTCATTATTTTTTCTTTCCTTCTTTTCTTAATATATACTGACCTTTTTCTCTAATACCTTTACCTTTATAGGGCTCTGGTTTTCTAAAAGATTTAATTTTTGAACAAACCATACCAACTTGTTGTTTGTCAGATCCGCTTACTTTAACAGTGGTCTGTTTTTCAACAACAATTTTAATTCCTTCTGGTATGTCAAAATTTATATCATGACTATAGCCAAGTTGAAGGTTTAATTGTTTTTCTTTTAATGCTGCTCTATATCCAACACCTACTAGCTCGAGTGTTTTTTCATAACCAGTAGAAGATCCAATAACGGCATTATTAATTAAACTTCTATTCATTCCCCATAGTCTTTTTGAATTTTGGTCAACTTTTTTTGGTTTAATAGATATTTCTTTTCCTTCAGTGATATCAACATTAAACATTTCTAGATCAACATTAAGAGATTTTTTGCCTAATGGACCTTCTATATTAAGAACACTACCAGATAGTACTGCTTTAACTTTTTCAGGGATTGAAATATTTATTTTACCAATTTTAGACATTAAAATACCTTACAGATTATTTCGCCACCAACTTTTTGTTTTCTAGCATCGACATCAGTCATAACGCCTTTTGGAGTAGAAACTATTGCAACACCAAGTCCACCATTGATTTTTGGCAAACTATCAGCGCTTGAAAAAATTCTCCTACCAGGCTTTGATACTCTTTCAAAAGTACTGATAACTGGATTTCCTGAATAATATTTTAGATCAATAGATAAAACCGGTTTTTTGTCTGCATTATCAATCTTATATTCTTTAATAAATCCCTCATTTTTCAAAATATCTGCAATTTTTACTTTAAAGTTAGAAGATGGCAGTGCAACTTTTTTATGATTTCTCACTAAAGCATTTTTAATTCTTGCTATCATATCCCCAATTGGGTCACTTAAACTCATATATTCCTTTCTACCAGCTCGACTTCGTCATACCTGGAATTAATCCATGTAATCCCAAGTCTCTTAAGGCTATTCTTGATATTTTTAATTTTCTGTAAACACCATGTGGTCTTCCAGTAATTTGACACCTATTCATCACTCTATTTTTTGCTGAGTTTCTAGGTAAATTAGATAATTTTTGTTGTGCTTTGAATCTTTCTTCAAGAGAAATCTTCTTATCCATAATAATTTTTTTCAGTGCTAGTCTTTTTTTAAAAAGCCTATCTGAAAGTTTAATTCTTTTATCATTTTTTTGAATTGCACTTACTTTAGCCATTTTAATTGTCTCCTTTTTTGATAAATGGAAAATTTAATTTTTCTAGAAGAGCAAAACTATGATCTTTATTCATGGCAGCTATTACAACAACCACATCCAGACCTCTAATTTTGTCTATTCTATCAAAATTAACTTCGTGAAAAATTATATGTTCCTTAATTCCAAAAGTATAATTACCAAATTTGTCAAAACCTTTAGGTGACAGCCCTCTAAAATCTTTAATTCTAGGTAAGGCAATGTTGACTAGTCTATCAACAAATTCATACATTTTGTTTCCTCTTAAAGTAACTTTTAAACCTGCGTTAGTGCCTTTCCTTGTTTTGAAGTTAGCAACAGATTTCTTAAATTTTGTAACTGTAGGTTTTTGTCCTGTAATTTTTCCTAAATCTTCTTCAGTAGATTTCATAATTTTAGCATCAGCACCATCAAGACCTAAACCCATGTTAATAACAACTTTAAGAAGTTTTGGTCCTTGAAAAGTATTTTTAAAACCTAATTGCTCTTTAAGTGCAGGCTGAATTTCTTTGTAATAAAGTTCTTTTAATCTTGGTGTCATTATTTTTTAGCCTCTGTTTTTTTAATTTTTTCTTTAGCATCAGCAAGTGCAAGGTTAGAAATATGTATAAAGCTTTCTTTAGAAATAATTCCACCTTTTTTTTCTTTTGTAGTTTTAACGTGTTTTTTCACAATATTAATTCCTTGAACTTTTGCTCTGTTATTAGGTCTGTCTATCTCTATAACTTCACCTTCTTTTTTTTTATCTCTTCCAGTTAATACTTTAACTTTAGAACCTTTTTTAATCATTTATAATACCTCAGGAGCCAATGAAATTATCTTCATTTGACCTCTATTTCTTAATTCTCTTGTAACTGGACCAAAAATTCTGGTTCCAACTGGCTCACCCTTGTCATCAACTAAAACAGCAGCATTGTTATCAAATTTAACTTTTGATCCATCTTCTCTATGAATTCCATATTTAACACGAACCACAACAGCCTTGTGTACTGAACCTTTTTTAACTTTACCTTTAGGTATTGCCTCTTTTACAGCAACAACAATTGTGTCACCAATGCTAGCATATCTTCGCTTAGATCCACCCAGAACTTTAATACATTCAATTCTTTTTGCACCAGTGTTGTCTGCGACTAACATTTCTGTTTGTACTTGTATCATTTAGAACCATCCATTACTTGAAATTTTTTATTTTTAGAGAAAGGTTTGCATTCAATTATTGAAACAGTATCTCCTGTTTTAAATTTATTGTTTTCATCGTGAGCATTATATTTCTTTTTAACTTTAACAACTTTTTTTAGTACAGGATGTGAGTATTTTCTTTCTACTGCAACAGTGATAGTTTTATTCGGTTTATCACTAGTCACTACCCCTGTTAATATTTTTTTAGGCATTTAATTTTCCCCTTAGTATAGTTTTTAATCTTGCTATCGTTTTTTTTGTTTGTCCAATTTTTGATGGATCCTTAATTTCAGAGTTAATTCTTTGAAATCTAAAATTAAACAAATCTTTTTTCAATTTATCTATATTTTTTAAAACCTCATCTTTAGATAATTTTTTAATTTCTTGTTTTTTCATACTATGCAAATCTTTTTATAAATTTAGTTTTAATTGGTAATTTTGCAGATGCTTTATAAAGCGCTTCTTTTGCAATTGCTTCTGAAACTCCATCAATTTCAAATAAAATTCTACCTGGTTTAACTCTGCATGCCCAATATTCAGGAGCACCCTTACCTTTACCCATACGTACTTCAACAGGCTTCTTAGAAACTGGAATATTTGGAAAAATTCTAGTCCAAACACGACCTTGTCTTTTCATATGTCTAGTTAAAGCAACTCTTGCAGCCTCAATTTGTTTTCCAATAATTCTTTCGGGTGCCATTGCTTTTAATGCAAATGAACCGTAGTTAATCTTTGCAGCTCGAGTGGCTGTTCCATGAATTCTACCTTTGTGTGCTTTTCTATATTTTGTTCTAACCGGTTGTAACATAATTATTCTTTAGCCTCTTTAGGTATTACTTTATTTGTTTCTTGACTGAATTCTCTTGCAAATACTTCACCTTTATAAATCCAAACTTTAATTCCAATAATTCCAAAAGTTGTTAAAGCTTCAGCTTCATCATAATCAATATCAGCTCTTAATGTGTGAGATGGAATACTTCCTTCTCTCAACCATTCTGTTCTTGCGATTTCATTTCCACCAAGTCTACCGCTTATTGAAACTTTAATTCCTCTAGCGCCTAATCTCATACAAGATTGCATAGCTCTCTTCATAGCTCTTCTGTATGATATTCTTTTTATAAGTTGTTGTGCAATATTTTCAGCTACTAAAAATGCGTTAGTTTCAGGTTTTTTAACCTCTTTAATGTTTAAAGACACTTCGTTGCTAGTAAATTTAGATAAATTATTTTTAATTTTATCAATATCACTACCTTTTTTACCAATAACAAACCCAGGTCTTGAAGTGTAGATTGTAACAAAGCATTTATTTGAAGTTCTTTCAATCATCACTTTTGATACACCAGAGTTAACTACATTTTTTTTGATGTAAGCTCTAATTTTAAAGTCTTCAATCAAATAATTTCCAAAATCTTTCTTTTTAGCATACCAAACAGAGTCCCATCCTCTATTTACGCCAAGTCTAAAACCTATTGGATTAACTTTTTGTCCCATGACTCTCCATTTGTTTTGCTTCTGATAATATAATTGTAATTGTTGAATATGGTTTTAAAATTGGTGCAGCTCTACCCTTTGCTCTAGGTCTAAATCTTTTCATAACAACTTTTTTTCCACAATAAGCTTCTTTAACAATCAATTTATCTATATCATATTGATTATTGTTTTCTGCGTTAGCAATCGCAGATGAAACAGTTTTTCTAATTTCTCTAGTTATTCTTTTTGCAGAAAATTGTAATTCTCTAATAGCAACATCAACTTTTTTTCCAACAATTGCCTTGAGAATTGGATTAAGTTTTCTTACACTAGATCTAATATTATTATTTACTGATCTAACTGTATCAAATTTAACTCTATTAATTTTCTTTTTCTTATTCATAATTATTTCTTACCTGCTGTTGCGGGTTTAGCTTTTTTATCTGCAGGGGTATGACCAAAAAATGTTCTTGTTGGTGAAAACTCACCAAGTTTGTGTCCAACCATATCTTCAGAAATGGTAACTGGTATAAATTTTTTTCCGTTATAAATCAAAAAACTAACACCAATAAATTCAGGAATTATAGTTGATTTTCTTGACCATGTTTTAATTGGCATTTTTTTTGGGTCTAATTTTTGTTTTTCAACTTTTTTAATTAAGCTCTCTTCAACAAAAGGACCCTTCCATACTGATCTAGCCATTATTTTTTAGTATCCTTTCTTTTATTTCTTCTTTTAACTATAAACTTATCTGTTCTTGCATTTGTTCTTGTTTTTAATCCTTTTGCACCCTGGCCTGTCGGCGATACTGGATGTCTTCCACCAGCACTTTTACCTTCACCTCCACCATGTGGGTGATCAACTGGGTTCATCACAACTCCTCTAGTATGAGGTCTTCTACCTAGCCATCTTGATCTTCCAGCCTTACCAATTTTAATATTTTTTTGATCTGGGTTTGATAAAACACCAATTGTTGCCATGCATCTTGAATCTATTTTTCTGACTTCACCAGAAGTCATTTTAATTAATGAATAATTACCATCTAAACCACTTATGGTAACAGAAGTGCCAGCTGATCTAGCAATTTTCCCACCACCACCTGGTTGTAATTCAACATTATGAACGTTTACACCGACTGGAATATCTCTTAACGGCATACAATTTCCAACTTTAATCTCTTTTGCAGAGCCATTTTCCACAACATCACCAACGTTAATTTTTTGAGGCGCTAAATAATAAAAATGAGTTCCATCTTCAAATTTAATCAACATAATATAACATGATCTATTTGGGTCATATTCAATACGCTCAACAGTACCAGGTACATCGAATTTTTTTCTGTAAAAATCGACAAGTCTATACATTTTTTTGTGCCCACCACCGGACATATTTCGAGATGTGATATGACCATTGTTATTTCTTCCACGCATTGAGTTTTTAGGCTCAACAAGCATTTTAAAAGGTTTGCCTTTCCATAAACCAGTTCTATCAACAAGAACTGTTCCTCTAGTAGATTTTGTATATGGTTTAAATGTTTTTAATGCCATTATTTAAATTCCTGTTGTTAGATCAATACTTTGACCTTTTTTTAGAGTTATAATTGCTTTTTTATAACCTTGAATATTCACTTTTTTACCTCTTTTAACAACTTTTCTATTTTGCTTATTAATAATATTAATTTTGATAACGTTAACTTTAAAAATTTTTTCAATATTTTTTTTTAAATTAGTTTTATTAGCTTCTCTTGGGACTTTAAATACTATCTTATTTTGTTCTGATAGATTTGTAGTCTTTTCAGTCACCATCGGTGATAAAATTTTATCGTATAAATGTATTTTATCCATTTTAAGAATACCTTTTTTCTAATTCTTTTATTGAGCTTTCTGTAAACACAACTTTTTTAAATTTAATAATATCAAAAGCGCTAAAGTGATTGATGTCCGTAACTTTAACATTTGGTATGTTTCTCATAGATTTTTCAACTTTTTCTTTGGAACTTTTGTCTAGAATTATTAATGAATGAGTTAGTTCATATTTTTTAATGATTGAGTCCATCTCTTTAGTTTTTTTTATTTCAGTTGCAAAATCACTAAAGATTAAAAGGTTATTAAGTTTATTTTTTTCAGTAATCAGAGAGGCTATACTTAATTTTTTCTCACTTTTATTAAGTTTTCTTTTTTTATAAGCCAGTTGACCTTTTGGACCATGAGCTACACCACCACCAACAAAAATTGGGGCCTTTCTACTGGCATGACGTGCTCCACCAGTTCCTTTTTGAGCATAGATTTTTGAAGTAGATCCAGCAATTTCATTTTGCTGTTTAGTTTTTGCGTGTCTACCTTTGTAGTTAGCGTTAGTTTTATATAAAACGTTATCTACTAATTTTTTATTTATTTTTGCTGAAAAAATTTTATCTAAAACTTCAATAGAGTCTTTTTTTCCATCTAAATTTATTTTATCTATTTTCATTATCTTTTCTTTTTATCAGGTGTTTTTTTAGCTTCTTCAGCAGCAGCAATTTTTTCTTTGATAGTCATTTTGTTGATAATCTTAACTGACTGTTTAACAAGTATTTCTGAATTCTTAGAACCAGGTATTGAACCTTTTACATACAATAATTCATTTTCTAAATCAGCTTTGATAATCTCTAGGTTTTGCATAGTTCTAACTCTATCGCCCATATGACCAGCCATTTTTTTACCTTTAAAAACTTTTCCAGGATCTTGTCTTTGACCTGTTGAACCATGTGATCTGTGTGAAACTGAAACACCGTGAGTAGCTCTTAAACCACCAAAGTTATGTCTTTTCATTGCTCCAGCAAATCCCTTACCAATAGTTTTTGATGTAGTATCTACAAATTTCACTTCATTAAAGATTTCTAAACCAAATTCGTTACCTTCTTTATATATTTCGGTATCTTTTACCCTAAATTCTTTTAATATTTTCTTTGCTTCTGTATTTTTCTTTGCGTACATGCCCTTCATAGCATTTGTCAATTTTGAACTTTTAATATTACCAAATCCTAATTGTACAGCTTTGTATCCACGTTTATCTTCTTCGATCACATTAATAACTCTAGCTTTTTCCATTTTAATTACAGTAACAGGAACTAAACGACCAGTTTTGTAAAACTCTCTAGTCATACCTATTTTTTTTCCAACTAATGCTATTTCAGTCATAATTAAATTTTTATCTCCACATCAACACCTGATGCTAAATCTAGTTTCATTAAAGCTTCTACAGTTTGCGGTGTAGGCTCAATGATATCAATCAATCTTTTGTGCGTTCTAGTTTCAAATTGTTCTCTACTTTTTTTATCAATGTGAGGTCCTTTTAAAACTGTGTATTTTTCAATTCTAGTTGGTAGTGGTATTGGACCCTTGACAGTTGCACCTGTTCTCTTAACAGTGTTAACAATTTCTTCAGTAGATGCATCTAAGATCTTGTTGTCGTAAGCTCTTAATTTAATTCTAATATTTTGTTTTTCCATAATAATTATCCAGCAATTTTTTTGGTTACTTCATCCTGTACGTTTTGTGGGACTTTAGAATAATGATCAAAGAACATTGAATATTGAGCTCTTCCTTGAGACATTGATCTTAAACTATTTATATATCCAAACATATTAGCTAAAGGAACCATTGCTGTTATTACAGTTGCATTTCCTCTGCTTTCTTGTTCGCTTATTTGACCTCTTCTGCTATTTAAGTCACCGATAACATCGCCCATATAATCCTCAGGTGTTACTACTTCAACTCTCATTACTGGCTCTAACAATTTTAATCCACCTCTAGTACAAGCTTCTTTAAAGCAAGCTCTACCAGCTAACTCAAACGCAAGAACACTTGAGTCAACATCATGGTGTAATCCATCTAAAATTGTAACTTTATAATCTATCATTGGGAAGCCAGCTAAAATTCCACCATCAGATATTGTTTCAATACCTTTCTCAACACCTGGAATGAATTCTTTTGGAATAGATCCACCTTTAATTTTACTATCAACTTCTCTACCTTTGCCTGGCTCTTGTGGCTCTACTAAAAGTTTAACTTTTGCAAACTGACCAGCACCACCACTTTGTTTCTTATGTGTATACTCAAACTCAGAAGCATTTTGAATAGTTTCACGGTAAGCAACTTGTGGAGCACCTATGTTTGCCTCGACATTAAATTCTCTTTTCATTCTATCAACAATGATATCTAAGTGTAATTCCCCCATACCTTTAATTATTGTTTGACCAGATTCTTCATCTGAAGTTACTCTGAATGAAGGGTCTTCTTTTGCTAATCTTGCCAAAGCTTCGCCCATTTTTTCCTGGTCTGCTTTTGTTTTAGGTTCTACAGCAATTTCAATTACTGGCTCAGGAAATTCCATTGGCTCTAATAAAACAGGGTTAGCCTCATCACATAAAGTGTGACCCGTTATAGTGTATTTAAGACCAGCTAACGCAACAATATCCCCTGCATTCGCTTCTTTAATGTCTTCTCTAGAGTTTGCATGCATTAAAAGCATTCTGCCAACTCTTTCCTCTTTTTCTTTTGAAGTATTATAAACTGCAGTTCCAGTTTTAATTGTCCCAGAATAAATTCTTATAAAAGTTAATGATCCAACAAATGGATCATTTGCAACTTTAAAGGCTAGAGCAGAAAAACCAGCTCCATCATCAAATTTCATTTCAACAACGTCTTCAGTTCCTGGTTTAGTTCCATTAATTGAGCCAATATCAATTGGACTCGGTAAATAATTAATAACCGCATCAAGCAATGGTTGAACGCCTTTGTTTTTAAATGCCGAACCAGTAGTTATTGGAACGAAACTAAAGTTTAGAGTCCCTTTTCTAATGCATTTAATTAAATCTTCTTCTTTAATTTCATCACCATTTAAATAACTTTCCATTAATTTTTCATCTTGTTCTACGGCAGTTTCAACAAGTTCAGTTCTATATTTTTGAACAATTTCTTTTAGATCATCAGGAATTTCTTTGTATTCCCATTCAGCACCTAAAGCTTCATTTTTCCAAACTTGAGCTTTCATTTTAACTAAGTCAACAACGCCGGATAGGTTAGCTTCAATACCTATCGGCACCTGTATAACTAAAGGTTTGCAACCAAGTCTATCTCTGATCATGTCCACACACCTGTAAAAATCTGCACCAGTTCTATCTAATTTATTTACAAAGCAAATTCTTGGTACTTTATATTTATCAGCTTGTCTCCAAACCGTTTCTGATTGAGGTTCAACACCTGCAACACCGTCAAAAACACATACAGCTCCATCTAAAACTTTTAGAGATCTTTCAACCTCAATAGTAAAGTCTACGTGACCAGGAGTATCAATAATATTAATTCTATGATTATTCCAAAAACAAGTTGTCGCTGCAGATGTAATTGTAATTCCTCTTTCTTGCTCTTGCTCCATCCAATCCATAGTTGCAGCACCATCGTGAACTTCACCAATTTTATGACTTTTTCCTGTGTAGTATAAAATTCTTTCAGTAGTAGTGGTTTTACCAGCATCAATATGAGCCATAATTCCAATATTTCTATATGTGTCTAATGTATTTATTCTAGCCATAATTTTTTACCACCTAAAATGAGCAAAAGCCTTATTGGACTCCGCCATTTTATGTACATCTTCTCTTTTTTTAACTGCTGATCCTTTTTTTTCGTAAGCATCGTACAGTTCATTAAAAATTTTATCAGACATATGCTTGTCTTTCCTTTTTCTTGAAGCATCAACTAACCATCTAATAGCAAGTGCTTGAGCTCTATTTGATTTCACCTCAACAGGAACTTGGTAAGTTGCGCCACCCACTCTTCGTGATCTAACTTCTACTGTAGGTTTAATATTATTTATCGCTTCATTAAAAACATTAATTGGCTCTTCTTTAGTTTTTGATTTAATTTTTTCAATTGCTTCATATACAATTTTTTCAGCAACAACTTTTTTTCCATCATACATTATCGAGTTAATCAATTTTGGAATTATAGTTGATTTAAATATTGGATCTGGTGTAACAATTTTTTTTGGTTGTGTTTTTTTTCTAGACATAATTATTTACCTTTTTTAGTTCCATACAAAGATCTACGTTTCTTTCTATTTGCAACTGCTTGAGTATCTAGATTTCCTCTAAGAATATGGTAACGAACACCAGGTAAATCTTTTACCCGACCGCCTCTAATTAAAACTACTGAGTGCTCTTGAAGGTTATGGCCTTCACCACCAATATAAGCTGTAACTTCAAAGCCATTTGAAAGCCTTACTCTTGCAACCTTTCTTAATGCAGAGTTCGGTTTTTTAGGAGTAGTTGTGTAAACTTTAAGACAAACACCTCTTTTTAAAGGTTGTTTTTCTAGTGCAGGAACTTTGTTCCTTGCTACAGGTCTAGTTCTTTTCTTTCTTAACAACTGATTAATAGTTGGCATAAATTTTTTAATTAATTAATTTATTTTTGAATGAAAATAACTGACAGGTTATTTTGTGGCAGCGTTTAGTACTGTAAAGTAGGTACTACATTCCAACCAAAAACATCGTCAAAATACTGTTTAATTCAACTTTGTCAAACTAAAACTACAATTTAAAAATGTTTTTTTTATTGGTTTGCAGGTGCTTCTGCAGCTTCAACGGGCTCTATTTTGTCCTGATCTGCTAAAAATTTATTGTCAGCTTCAATTGCATTTTTATTCCATTTATTCTTAATGTGACCAGTACCAGCTGGAACTAGTCTACCAACAATAACATTTTCTTTTAAGCCATTTAAAGGATCAACTTTACCCTTAATAGCAGCATCAGTTAAAACTCTTGTAGTTTCTTGGAACGATGCAGCTGAAATAAATGATTCGGTCTGAAGTGATGCTTTTGTAATTCCCATTAAAACTCTTTCACCTGTAGCTGGGTTTTTTCCTTCTGCAACAAGTTTTTCATTTGTAATATCAAATTTAATTCTATCAATCATTTCACCAGGTAAATAAGACGAATCGCCAGATACTTTAACTTCAACTTTTTTAAGCATTTGTCTTAAAATAGTTTCAATATGTTTGTCGTTAATTATCACACCCTGTAATCTGTAAACTTCTTGTACCTGGTTTACAAAATATTCAGTTAAGTCTTTTATTCCTAAAATTCTAAGAATATCATGAGGTAAAGGTTGTCCATCAAGTAGATATTCACCTTTTTTAATTTTTTCACCTTGGTTAAAGTTGATATGTTTACCTTTAGGAATTAAATAGTTAGATGGTTCGCCATTTTCCGGTTGAATAGAAATTTTTTGTTTTCCTCTAACTTCTTTTCCAAATAGAACTTGTCCATCATTTTCAGCAATAATTGCACTATCTTTTGCCTTTCTTGCCTCAAATAATTCAGCAACACGAGGCAGTCCACCCGTAATATCTTTTGTTTTCGTAGTTTCCTTGGGTAGTCTAGCAATGATGTCACCTGCAAATATTTTTTGACCATCTTTAACAGATAAAATTGAATCTGGTACTAAGTAATATCTAGCCTCATTATCATCAGCTTTTTTAATAACATTCCCTTTATCATCTCTTAAAGTAATTCTTGGTTTTAAATCAGTATTTTTAGATTGAGCTCTCCAATCAATTACAGATTTAGATGAAATACCAGTTGCATCATCTGTGGTTTCTTGAATAGAAACTCCATCAATCAAATCAACATAACCTGCTATACCACTTTTTTCAGCAATAACTGGAGTTGTATAAGGATCCCATTCACAAATTTTTTCATTAGCATTAATTTTATCTCCATTTTGATAAAATAATTTTGATCCATAGGAAACTTTATAAACTGCAACTTGCACTCCATTATCATCTTCAATAGAAAGTTGAGTATTTCTTCCCATTACAATTAGATTTTTCTTAGAATCTTCCAATAAATTAGAGTTAATAATTTTTAAAGTACCTTTAGATTTCGTAACAATTTGCGACTCCTGTTTAACAGAGGCAGTACCTCCAACGTGAAATGTTCTCATAGTTAACTGTGTACCTGGCTCACCAATAGATTGGGCTGAGATCATGCCAATTGCTTCACCAACATGGACCATTTTACCTCTTGATAAATCACGGCCATAACAAGTAGCACAAACCCCTTTTTTAGAACTACAAGTCATTACTGAATAAGCTTTGATGAATTTAACACCTGCTGCATCAATTTTATCGCAAGCAGCTTCATCAATCATTATATCTTTTTTAATTACAACTTCACCTGTGATAGGGTTTTTTACATCAAATGCCGTAACTCTACCTAGTGCTCTCTCAGATAAACTAACAACTACATTTCCACCTTCAAGGATTTCACCTAATTCAATAAAGCCTGGATTATCACATTTTATTTTAGAAATGGTAAGATCTTGAGCAACATCACAAAGTCTTCTAGTCAAATAACCAGAACTAGCTGTTTTTAAAGCAGTATCTGCAAGACCTTTTCTGGCTCCGTGAGTTGAATTAAAATATTCAAGAGCAGTAAGACCTTCTTTAAAATTAGAAATAATTGGTGTTTCTATAATTTCACCAGAAGGTTTTGCAATAAGCCCTCTCATTCCAGCTAATTGTTTCATTTGTGCAGCTGATCCTCTTGCGCCACTATCGGCCATCATAAATACAGAGTTAATTTTCATTCCATCTGGAGTGCTTTCTGTTGCTGAAATTCCCTTCATCATTTCACCCGCTACTTTATCAGTACATTTTGACCAAGCATCAACTACTTTATTATATTTTTCTCCTCTGGTAATTAAACCTTCAGAATATTGGTTTTCATAATCAGCTATTAATTTTTTAGTATCTTCAATAAGTTGCCCTTTGTTTGCAGGAATAACAAGGTCATCCTTACCAAAAGAAATACCAGCTTTAAATGCGTGTTTGAAACCTAAATCTTTTAAATGATCACAAAAAATAACTGTAGTTTTTTGACCACAAAATCTAAATACACTATCAATAATTTCAGAAACTGTTTTCTTTGGAAGTAATCTGTCTATCATTGAAAAATTGATATCTTTATTTTTAGGTAATAAATTTGCCAACAAGAATCTTCCAGCAGTTGTTGTATATTTTTCAATTTTCTTGTTTCCGTTCTCATCAAGCGTTTCAAATCTAGAAACAATAGTTGAGTGTACTTTTATTTGACCGGTTGATAACGCATGTTCAATTTCATTGTTATTTATAAAGTAACCATCAGGCTTTTCGGTTTGAAAAGGTGCTTGAGATAAATAGTAAAGTCCTAAAATCATATCCTGACTTGGCACAATAATAGGTTTACCATTTGATGGACTTAAAATATTATTTGTCGATAGCATTAAAATTCTTGCTTCTAATTGAGCTTCTAAGCTCAATGGAACATGTACAGCCATTTGGTCACCATCAAAGTCAGCATTGAAAGCTGCACAACACAATGGGTGCAACTCAATAGCATCACCTTCGATTAACTTAGGTTCAAATGCTTGTACACCTAACCTGTGAAGTGTTGGAGCACGGTTAAGTAATACAGGGTGTTCTCTAACAATAAGCTCAAGTGCGTCCCAAACGGCATTAGTTTCTTTTTCAACTAATTTTTTTGCTTGTTTAATTGTTGACGCTAGTCCTAATTTATTCAACCTTGCATATAGAAATGGTTTGAACAACTCTAAAGCCATTTTTTTAGGTAAACCACATTCATGTAGTTTAAGATCTGGACCAACAACGATTACAGACCTACCTGAATAATCCACTCTTTTTCCTAATAAGTTTTGTCTAAATCTACCTTGCTTTCCTTTTAGCATCTCAGCTAAAGATTTAAGTGGTCTCTTACCAGTTCCTGTTATTACCCTGCCTCTTCTGCCGTTATCAAATAAAGCATCAACAGATTCTTGCAGCATTCTTTTTTCATTTCTAACAATAATATCAGGAGCCTTAAGATCCATTAATCTTTTTAAACGGTTATTTCTGTTAATAACTCTTCTATAAAGATCATTTAAATCTGAAGTCGCAAATCTTCCACCATCTAAGGGTACTAATGGTCTAAGCTCAGGTGGAATTACCGGAATAACAGTTAAAATCATCCACTCAGGTTTTTGACCAGTTTCTATAAATGACTCAATTAATTTTAGTCTTTTAATAGATCTTTCTTCATTAACTTTTGATTTAGTTTCTTTTATCGTGTTAATTAAAAGTTTTCTTTCTAACTCAAGATCCATTGATTTTAAGATGTTAAGAATAGCTTCAGCACCAATTCCTGCTTCAAAGGATTCCTCACCAAATTCATCTTGATATTTTGCTAATTCTTCTTCATTTAAAAGTTGGTTTTTATGTAATGTAGTCATTCCAGGCTCAATAACTATGAAATTTTCAAAGTATAAAACTCTCTCTACTTCTTTTAACTTCATATCTACGGCGAGAGATATTCTACTTGGCAAAGATTTTAAAAACCAAATGTGAGCAACAGGTGTAGCTAAGTTAATGTGACCCATTCTTTCTCTACGCACATTAGATTTGGTGACTTCAACTCCACATTTTTCACAAATTATTCCTCTAAATTTCATTCTTTTGTACTTACCACATAAGCATTCATAATCTTTTATTGGACCAAAAATTCTAGCACAGAATAGACCATCTTTTTCAGGTCTAAAAGTTCTATAATTAATAGTTTCTGGTTTTTTAATTTCACCATAAGTCCAAGACTTAATTTTTTCAGGACTTGCTAGTGTAATCTTAATACTACTGAAGTTTTGAGCTTCTGAAATTTCACTGTTCTTAAATAAGTCTGTTAATTCTTTTTTCATTTTTAATTTAACTCTATGTTAAGTGCTAATGATTTAATTTCTTTAACTAATACGTTAAAAGATTCTGGTATTCCCGATTCAAAATTTTCTTCACCTTTAACTATAGTTTCGTAAACTTTAACTCTTCCAGCTACGTCATCTGATTTAACAGTTAAAATTTCTTGTAAAGTATAAGAAGCACCATACGCTTCGAGTGCCCAAACTTCCATTTCACCAAATCTTTGTCCACCTAATTGAGCTTTACCACCAAGGGGCTGCTGAGTAACAAGACTGTATGGCCCAGTAGATCTAGCGTGAATTTTATCTTCAACAAGGTGATGAAGTTTCAACATATAAATAATCCCAACAGTTACAGGTCTATCAAACATTTCACCAGTTCTTCCATCCCATAAATTGGTTTGTCCTGATGTTGGTAGTTTCGCTAGTTCAAGCATTTCTGAAACATCTTTCTCTTTAGCACCATCAAATACCGGTGTTGCTATAGCTATACCATTTTGTAGGTTTTCACATAAATCAGCAAATTCAGTTTTGTTTAATTTATCAATGCCACCATCAAACACTTCTTTTCCATATACAGATGTTAAAAATGAAGAAATTTTTTGAGTCTTTTCAAATTTCTTATTGTTTTCATTTACCAACCTTTTTACTTCTTCACCAAATTCTTTACAGGCCCATCCAAGGTGTGTTTCTAAAATTTGTCCAACATTCATACGACTTGGAACACCTAAGGGATTTAATACAATGTCAACTGGTCGTCCATCTTCTCTATAAGGCATGTCTTCAACAGGAACAATTTTACTAACCACACCTTTGTTACCATGTCTTCCAGACATCTTATCACCTGGTCTTAATCTTCTTTTAATCGCAACAAAGACTTTAACCATCTTCATAACACTTGGTAGTAAGTCATCACCACTTCTAATTTTAAGAACCTTATCTTCAAATCTTTCTAAAATATCTTGTTTGGCAGTATTATACTGATCTTTTAATTGAGCAATACTTGCTTCATCGCTAACGTTACCAACGGTAATTTTAAATAGATCGTTAATAGTAATTTTGTTTATATTTTCTAAGTCAAGCTTAGTTCCAATTTCTAAATCTTTAATTTTTTTGGTTAGCGAAGCACCCGAAAAAATTTGATTAGCTCTTTGTTTTATGCTTCTTTCTAAAATTTCTTCCTCTACAATTTTGTCTTGTTGAACAGTTTCAATTTCTGCTCTTTCAATAGTTATAGATCTTTCATCTTTTTCAATACCGTGTCTATTAAAAACTCTAACGTCGACAATTGTTCCGCTACTACCTCTGGACATTTTTAAAGATGTATCAGTTACGTCAATTGCTTTTTCCCCAAAAATTGATCTTAATAATTTTTCTTCTGGACCAGATGCGGAGTCACCTTTTGGTGTAACTTTACCCACAAGAATATCTCCAGCTTTAACTTCAGCACCAATGTAGACAATACCTGACTCGTCAAGATTTTTTAATGCTTCTTCATTTACATTTGGAATATCTCTAGTTATCTCTTCTTCACCAAGTTTAGTATCCCTGGCCATAACCTCATATTCAACAATATGAACAGAGGTAAACACATCATCTGTTACACATCTTTCTGAGATCAAAATAGAATCTTCAAAATTGTAACCTTGCCAAGGCATAAATGCTACAGTTACATTTTTTCCAAGTGCTAGTTCACCTAATTTAGTTGATGGACCATCAGCAATAATATCACCTGATTTAACTTTATCACCCACTCTAACTAGTGGTTTTTGGTTAATACAAGTGTTTTGATTAGACCTTTTAAATTTTTGCAAGTTATAAATATCTACACCTGATTTTGTGAAATCTGTTTCTTCAGTCGCTTTAATTACAATTCTTTTTCCATCAATTTTATCAACTGTACCATCACGATTAGCAACAATAGTAACACCTGAGTCAAGAGCTACATCACTTTCAATACCAGTACCAACTAATGGAGATTCTGGTTTCAATAGAGGAACTGCTTGTCTCATCATGTTGGATCCCATTAGGGCTCTGTTTGCATCATCGTTTTCTAAGAAAGGAATTAAAGATGCTGCTACGGAAACTAATTGCTTTGGTGATACATCGATATAATCAATATTTTCAGGTCTTGATAAAACAAAGTTTAAATTTTCTCTGCAAGGGACTAACTCTTCTAAAATTTTTCCATTTTTATCAAGTTTCGCATTTGCTTGTGCAATTGTATATTTTGTTTCTTCCATCGCAGATAAATACTCAACTTTATCTTCTACGGTTCCGTTTTTAACTTTTTTATAAGGACTTTCAATGAAGCCATATTTATTAATTTTTGCATAAGTGGATAAACTATTAATCAAACCAATATTTGGTCCCTCTGGAGTTTCAATTGGACAAATTCTTCCATAGTGAGTTGGGTGAACATCACGAACATCAAATCCAGCTCTTTCTCTTGTTAGACCACCTGGTCCTAAAGCTGAAACTCTTCTTTTGTGTGTAATTTCAGATAGTGGATTTGTTTGATCCATAAATTGTGAAAGTTGTGAACTTACAAAAAAATCTTTAAGGGAAACCGTTAAAGGTTTTGCATTAATTAAATCTTGTGGCATTGCTGATTCAATATCAAGAGTTGTCATTTTTTCTTTAATAGCTCTTTCCATTCTATAAACACCAATACGTGCTTGGTTTTCAACAAGTTCACCAACAGACCTTACTCTTCTGTTACCTAAATGATCAATATCATCAACCTCATCTTTACCATCACGTAAATCTAACATTTTATGAACAATGGCTACTATATCATCATTTCTTAAAATTGTGATTTTGTCTGAACATTCTAAACTTAATCTTGAATTCATCTTTACTCTGCCAACATCAGAAAGGTCATATCTAACTGAACTGAAAAACAAATTATTAAAAATTTGTGTCGCAATTTCTATAGTTGGTGGTTCGCCAGGTCTTAAAACTTTATAAATTTCTGTGATTGCTTCTTCTTTATTATTATTTTTGTCATTTAAAAGAGTAGCTAATAAATAAGGGCCTTTATTAATTGAATTAGTAATTGAAATTTCAATTGAAGATATCTTAGCCTCTAAGATCTGGTTAATAATTGTATCGTTCAACTCTGTACCTATTCCAAAGGTACCTTCCTCTTCATCATCACTTACTTTAACATTTCTATGTAAATATTTTCCATAAAGAGATTCCTGAGAAACTAAAATATCTTTCAAACCATCAGTTGCTAATTTTTTAGCAGTTAAATAGTTAACTTTATCACCAAGTTTAATAATAATTTTACCTGTTTTATTATCAATAACTTCTTCAGAAAAATTTTTAGCTTTATAATTTTCTGGATTAAACTTTGTCTTCCATTTTTCAGTCTTAGCATCAAATAAATAAGTTTCTTTACCATAAAATTCATCTGCTATTTCGGACTTAGTTAACCCCAAAGCCATTAGTAATGTCGATGCAAATATTTTTTTCTTTCTGTCAATTTTAAAATATAAAAAATCTTTAACATCATACTCTAGATCCAACCATGAACCTCTATTTGGAATGACTCTACAATTAAAAAGAAGTTTACCACTAGCATGAGATTTTCCCTTATCATGATCAAAAAAAACACCTGGACTTCTATGCATTTGGTTTACAACAACTCTCTGCACACCATTAGTTATAAAAGTTCCACTACCTGTCATCATGGGAACTTCACCCATGTAAACTTCCTGTTCTTTCGCGGATAAAATATCTTTTGTATTATTCTCTTGATCTATTTCATAAACAACTAATCTTAAAATACACTTAAGAGCAGAAGTGTAAGACAAACCTCTTTGAATACATTCTTCTGTATCAAATTTTGGTTTATCTAAATTATATGAAACATATTCCAAAGTAGCTTTATCATTTAGATCTTCAATTGGGAAAATACTTTTAAAAACTCTATCAAAACCTTTTGACAAGTCACCAGCTTCTGAATCAAAATCTGTTAATTGTTTGTAAGAATTTTTTTGAACTTCAATTAAGTTAGGAATAGATAAAGTTTCAGCTAATTTACCAAAGCTTTTTCTAACATTTTTCTTTTGAGTAAAAGATAATTGCATTTATAAATAGTTACCGATTTAAAAATCAATCAGTAATTAGGTTCTTTCTAATTAATTTATTTAAGTTCTACTTTTGCGCCGGCTGCTTCTAATTTAGCTTTAAGTTCGTCAGCATCTTTTTTGTTAACACCAGATTTTACTTCTTTTGGTGCACCTTCAACTAAATCTTTTGCTTCTTTAAGACCTAAAGATGTTGCTGCTCTTACTTCCTTAATAACATTTATTTTTTTATCTCCAGCTGAAATTAACATAACGGTAAAATCATCTTTTGCTTCTTCAACTGCTCCACCCGCTGCTGCTGCTGGTGCTGCTGCAGCCATAGCTGTAACACCCCATTTTTCTTCAAGTTGTTTTGAAAGTTCAGCTGCTTCTACTACAGTTAAACTTGATAAA
The DNA here is from genome assembly GCF_047717845.1 of Candidatus Pelagibacter sp. Uisw_090. Classification (GTDB taxonomy): domain Bacteria; phylum Pseudomonadota; class Alphaproteobacteria; order Pelagibacterales; family Pelagibacteraceae; genus Pelagibacter. Next base: position 535,337 of record NZ_CP159810.1, on the reverse strand, counting down.
TCTTCGATAATTTTATTTAGATCAGGCATATTTTTTTATACTTCTTTAGGGTTATTTTCAGAATTTTCTGGTGACAAACTACTCATTTTTTCGGAACGTGCAAGTAAAATACTTACAAATTTTGATGCTGATGCTGCTAAAATTCCTACAATATTTGCTCTAGCCTCATCTAATGTTGGTAAATTTGCTACATTCTGAACTCCGGCTTGATCCAAAACATCAACACCCATTATTCCACCTAAAAGCTTGAGGTTTACATTGGTTTTTGCAAATTTTGATAAAATTCTTGCTGAAATAATAGCATCATCAGAAAAAGCTACAGCTGTGGCTCCTGAAAATAAGCTAGAAAGATCCTTACACTTTGTTTTTTCAATTGCCAGCTTAGTGATTCTATTTTTAGTAATTTTAAATTTAATGCCATGTTCTCTCATTTGAGATCTTAATTCATCAAGTTGAGACATGGTAAGCCCTTGATAATGAGTAACTAAAACAGCTTCATTATTTTGAAACTGCGATTCCATCTCTGTAATATAATTCTTTTTTTGTTCCCTGCTCATCATAACTATATAACTTTTCCTAATTTAACTTTGTACGACACACCCATACTGGATGTTACAAAAGTATTTTTAATTAAATCACCTTTTAAAGTAAGGTTACCTTTTTCTTTTTCCAAAGTGTCTAAAATTGCATAATAATTTTTTAACAATTGATCATCATGAAATGATTTTTTTCCAATACTCACACCTATATTTCCATCTTTATCATTTCTAATCTCAGCTTGCCCAGATTTAGCATCTGTTACAGCTTGCTTAACATCATCAGAAACAGATCCAAGTTTGGGATTTGGCATAAGACCTTTTGGACCTAAAACTTTTCCTAGTTTTGAAAGTTTAACCATCATTCCTGGAGTACAAATTAATTTTTCAAAATTTAGCTCACCAGCTTTAATTTGGTCAATAAACTCATCACTTCCAACTATATCGGCACCTGCGTCTTTAGCTTCTTGTGCTTTAGTATCCTCACAAACAACGGCAACTTTTACTTTTTTACCATTTCCACCTGGTAAGTTAACTACGGTTCTAATGTTAACTTCACCTTTTTTTTGTTTGTTATTTACTTGAAAGCTTAAGTCAATTGATTCGTCAAATTTTGTAGTACAGTTTTTTTTAACATCTGGTAATAATTTTTCAATCAACTCAGCCGTTAGGTCTTTTGTTTTTTCAGGTAATTGTTTAAATCTTTTTGATGCCATTAGTCTTTAACCTCTATTCCCATTGATCTTGCTGATCCTGCAATAATTTTTACAGCTTGCTCTAAACTATGCGCATTAAGATCTTTCATTTTTTGTGTTGCAATTTCTTCAGCTTGTTTTTTTGTAATTGATCCAGCTATACTTCTGCCAGGTTCTTTTGATCCACCTTTTAATTTAGCAGCTTCTTTAATAAAATGAGATGCGGGTGGTGATTTAATTTCAAAATCAAATTTTTTATCTTTGTAAACAGTAATAATTACTGGAATTGGTTTTCCAGCAAATGCTTTAGTTTTATCATTAAAGGCTTTACAGAATTCCATTATATTAATTCCACGTTGACCTAATGCTGGACCAACTGGTGGAGCAGGATTTGCTTGACCACCCATGATCTGTAATTTTATATATCCACTAATTTCTTTTGCCATTAACTTGCTTTCTCTACTTGGTTATACTCTAAATCAACAGGTGTTGGTCTTCCAAAGATTGATACAGAAACTTTTAATCTAGATTTTTCTTCATCAATATCTTCAACCATTCCACTGAATGATGCAAAAGGTCCGTCAACAACCTGAACTTTTTCACCAATGGTGTATTCTATACCAGACTTTGGCTGTGCTACACCATCTTTTATTTGACCTAGTATTTTTTCTATTTCTTTATCAGATACTGGTACAGGTATACCTTTTGAGCCCAAAAAACCACTAACTCTCTTTAAGTTTTTAATCATATGATAAAGGTCATTGTCCATCTCTGTTTTTATTAGGACATAACCTGGAAAGTATTTCTTTTTTCTCTGAATTCTTTTTCCTCTTTTAACTTCTGTTACATCATGAGTTGGAACAACAATTTCTTCAATTTTATCAGAAATTTTTGCTTTTTCAGCTTCTTCTTTTATTAATTCAGCAACTTTATTCTCAAAATTTGAGTGAGATTGAACAATATACCAATTTTTCATTAAATACTTACCTTTAGTAAAGCTTCCAATAAAAATTTAAGAACTTGATCAAGAAGTAAAAAGAAAAGTGACATAATTACAGCCATAGCAAACACCATCAATGCACCTTGCATCGTCTCTTTACCAGTGGGCCAAGATACTTTGAAAGCTTCTTGTTTAACTTCTTGGATAAATTTTATCGGGTTTTTCATAATATACTATTCAGCTTATTGGCAGGAGCGGAGGGACTCGAACCCTCAGCCTCCGGTTTTGGAGACCGGCGCTCTACCAATTGAGCTACACTCCTATAGAAGTTTACTCTATAATTTTAGTTACTACTCCAGCTCCAACTGTTCTACCACCTTCACGAATGGCAAAGTTTAATTTTTCGCTCATCGCAATTGGAGTAATCAAAGTAACAGTGAATTTAGCATCATCACCAGGCATAACCATTTCAGTTCCTGCTGGTAACGTTACTTCACCTGTTACATCGGTTGTTCTAAAATAAAACTGAGGTCTGTATTTAGTAAAGAAAGGTGTGTGTCTTCCACCCTCATCTTTTTTTAGTACATAAGCCTGAGCTTCAAATTTAGTGTGCGGAGTAATTGAATCAGGTTTGCAAAGAACTTGACCTCTTTGAATGTCAGCTCTTTCAACGCCTCTTAATAATATACCAACATTATCTCCGGCTTCACCAGAATCTAAGAGTTTTCTAAACATCTCAACACCAGTACAAACTGATTTTTTAGTATCTGTGATACCAACTATCGCAACTTCTTCACCGGTCTTAATAACACCCGATTCAATTCTACCAGTTGCAACTGTTCCTCTTCCTGAAATTGAAAAAACATCCTCAACAGGCATTAGGAAAGGTTTATCAACGTCTCTAGTTGGTTGAGGAATAAATTCATCAACAGCTTTCATTAATTCTAAAATAGAATTTTTTCCAATTTCTTCATCTCTTTGCTCTACTGCAGCTAATGCAGATCCCTTAATGATAGGAGTTGTTTCACCAGGATATTTATATGAGGTTAAAAGTTCTCTAATTTCTTCTTCAACAAGTTCAATCATATCTTTGTCATCAACTTGGTCTACTTTATTTAAATAAACAACGATTGAAGGAATACCAACTTGTCTTCCTAAAAGAATGTGTTCTCTAGTTTGAGGCATAGGGCCATCAGCAGCATTAACTACTAAAATTGCTCCATCCATTTGAGCCGCACCTGTAATCATATTTTTTACATAGTCAGCGTGACCTGGGCAATCTACGTGTGCGTAATGTCTCTTCTCAGTTTCATACTCAACGTGAGCAGTTGAAATTGTAATCCCTCTTTCTTTTTCTTCAGGGGCTTTATCAATCTGATCGTAAGCAACCGCTTTTGCTCCACCGACTTCAGCCAACGTAATTGTGATCGCTGCAGTTAAAGTTGTTTTACCATGGTCGACATGACCAATTGTACCAATGTTACAGTGTGGTTTGTTTCTTACGAACTTTTCTTTTGACATTTCTTTTTTACCTCAGTTTTTTGTTTTATTAATAATTTCTTTTTTTCTTGGAGCGGGTAAAGAGAATCGAACTCTTACATCCAGCTTGGAAGGCTAGCGTTCTACCATTGAACTACACCCGCACAACATCAAGAATAACACTCCATTGTCATAAAAAATTTTATTGAGTGGTGGAGGGGGAAAGATTCGAACTTTCGAAGACCGAAGTCAACGGGTTTACAGCCCGCCCCATTTGACCGCTCTGGAACCCCTCCTTAATGGGGAAGTGTCCCCTTTATCAATAAAGCTTCAAACAACATGCGTTTTATATATTTTTATTATGCAATTGCAACACGAGATTTACCGTGAAAACATGGCAAAATACGTATAAACAATGGTAAATTTATGAATAAATCATCTTTTTTGATCGTTGGACAGCATGCTGTTATTGAAGCCCTCAGAAATCCCAATAGAAAGGTTTTAAAAGTTTTTTTAACTGAAGAAAGTAAAAAAAATATTCATAGAAAAAATCCTAAAAAAAATGTTCTTGAAGATGTTAAGGTTTATTTTAAATCAAAAAAAGAATTAGATAAATATACTTCTAAGGATCAAATGATGCACAGTGGTTATATTGCTGAGGTAGAACATTTAGACCAACCTGAATTAAAAGAATTTATAAAAGGAAAAAATAATTTAACGTTTGTTTGTATCGACGAAGTAACTGATCCAAGAAATATTGGCTCATTAATAAGAAGTGCAGCATCATTTAATATTGATGGTTTGATAGTTAAAGAAAGACAATTTCCGTCAGATAGTAAATTAATGTACAAGGCTGCAAGTGGCTGTATGGAGCATTTAAATATATTTGAAGTTTCAAACATTAACTCAACTCTTAAAAATTTGAGAGAAAAAAATTTTTGGGTTTATGGTTTTGATGCTAAAGGAGATAAAAATTTTACTGATGTTAAATGGAGTGGAAAAAATGTTCTTTTATTTGGGTCGGAAGGATTTGGCATGAGAGAGCATACGAGTAAGTATACTGATTTTTTAGTAAAGATTGATATAAATAATGATGTAGAAAGCTTAAATATCTCAAATAGTGCAGCAATTGTATTCCATCATTTAAGTTATTTAAAAAAAATTCTTGATTAGTTTAAGATTTCTTAATAGAAATCCACTATGCCCTTGTAGCTCAGCTGGTAGAGCAATTGATTTGTAATCAATAGGTCCGCGGTTCGACTCCGTGCGGGGGCACCATCACTCAATTAAATCAACACTAATTATTTTTGTTATACCAATTTTTTTGATTATTACGTTTTAATTCACTCTTAGAAAAATATTTTAAGGCGCTTTCTCCAATGCTCATTCCTTTAATCTCAAAGTCTGAAATATTGTCTGCATAAGCGTTTCCACTTAATATCAAACCCAGAACTATGATCTCTAAAAGTTTTTTCATAAACTAAGATCCTAGCACCAATATCTTTGGTGGGCTAGTAGCGGGATTTTAGGTAATTTTGTACCCTCTAGTATTTCAACATCTTTGCAAAATAACAATTATAGAAGAACAGTCCAGGGCACCGGGCAACAGAACGCCCCTAATCACTCTTCTAGTCCTCTCTAATTATAATGCTGATCAGTCTTTAGGTTTATTTTACTCGTAGCTGACTCGTAATTTTATTAGCTTTTTATCAATTTACATTTCTCATTTAAATTATAAGGTTTGCCCTTCCAATTACCTTTCCCTTTTCTACGTAATTTTTTAAAATCTAAAATAATTTTGCATTGTTTACAAATTCCATTTGTTAACTCTGAATGTTTTACGTAAGTCTCTAATCTATAACCACCTTTTCCTATCTCTATTGACTTTTCTGATCTTGATGTAGTTTCTGGTAAAATAGTTTTTTCATCTATTTTAGATCTTTTTGCATATATATTCCAATAACCTGCCTCTTTTTTGTACACAGTTGCATAATCTTTTTCACGATCAATTTTATAGGTAAAATATCTACACTTCATTGGAATTGTTTCTAATACTTTTTGATCTTGAACTTCATTAGAATAAGTATTTCCACTCAACAACAGCCCCAGAACCATGATTCCTAAAAGTTTTTTCATGAACCAATATACTAGCACTGCGGATATAATGCGGTCAAACTGAAAGTAAATTTCTATAAACGTTGAGCAATAATACTTATTTAAGAATTGAGTCTTGATTTGCAATTAATAGGTCCGCGGTTCGACTCAGTGCGGGGCACCATCACTTAATTATTTGAAGTTTCTTTTCGTGTTTGTTCAATCTTAATTTTTTTATGAAGACTGTTATTTTTATCGTACAATAACTCAAAGCTAATTTTCTTATCAGCTTCAATTTTAATTATCTTTGCATTTCTAACTTCAAAATTATCTGCGACAGCACTGATAGGTCTTTTATTTGTATCCAAATTTTTTATTAAAATTTTAGATTTATCACTAACAATTGTGCCCTTCCATCTTCTAGGTCTGAAAGGACTAATGGGTGTAACAGCTAGTTTTCTTGAATCTAAATTTAAAATTGGTCCATGTGCTGATAAATTATAGGCTGTACTACCTGCTGGTGTTGAAACTAAAACACCATCAGAAATAAGATTTTTAATAATGTTTTTCTTATTAGCTGTAATAGAAATTGATGATGCTTGTTTGCTTTGTCTCAAAATAGAAACCTCGTTAATAGCTATTGATTTTTTTGTTTGGTTACTTTTATTAGTAACAGTCATTTGCAGGGGGTAAATTTTTATACTATTAGAGATATTTAAGTTTTTAATAATGTTTTTATTAGAAAACTTATTCATCAAAAAACCATAGTTTCCAGAATTAATTCCATAAAAAGGTTTTTTATATTTGTGTAATTTTTTTAAAGTTTGAAGCATGAAACCATCTCCACCTAAAACAATTATTATCTTGGATTGTCTTAAAGATGTAATGTTAACTTTTTTAATCAGGCTTGATTTAATCTTTAAAGAAGCTTTCGTTCTATCAAAAACTAAATATACTTTATCTCTCATTTAGTGGTGCCCTCGGCCAGACTCGAACTGGCACTCCAAAAAGGCACGGATTTTAAGTCCGTTGTGTCTACCAATTTCACCACGAGGGCATGTACTATTTTCATTTGTTTAACTGTTTTTATTTATAACTCAACTTCTTTTTGTTAACAAATCATATCAATATTTTAATTAAGCTTTTAATGCTTTTTTAAGAATATGATTATCTAAATTACAATCTTTATAACCTCTCTTTAGAACATTCAAATATCGTTCTGTTGGATATGCAAATAAACTTTTTTTAGTCATTGTATAGGTCATTACTTTTTTACCATAATAAGTAAAATAATATTTTTTATATAGAACTGGATGGTCTTCATAAACATCTAACTTTTTTTCATCACTTTTTGATATTTCAAATAAAGCACCTGGAACAATTGATTTTTTTTTAGACTCTATATCAGCAACTCTATATTTACTTCTAAAAGTTAGTTTAAAATTACTTAAATTAATCTTCTTTAAAAAGACACTGTCTTTACATCTTCTTTTCATTTGAAAATGATTTAGATTACTGCCATAAGCAAAATAAAGCATTTAATTATCTAACAACTACTTCTATTTTTTTTTGATTAACAAACTCTAATATTTCAGAACTACATTTATCAATTTTAAGTTGGTCTTCAGATCGTATTACTATCGATACACCTAATTTGCCTGCTTGAAAAAAAGGATAACTTCCAATTTCAACATCCTTATTATTATCTTGGACGTTAGTTAAAGATTTTGCAATTTCACTTTCAACAGTTTTTAAACTTATTGTATGGCTTAATATTGGATCTCCACCTACTATTTTGTTTTTTAATCCACCCAACATTGACTTTAAAATTGAAGGAACTCCTGGTAAGCAAAAAACATTTTCAACATTAAACCCTGGTGCACCACTTGTTGGATTTAATATTAAATTAGCATCACGTGGCATCCATACCATTTTTTGTCTACCTTCGTTAAACTCTCCTATCTTGTAATAAGTTTCTAATATTTTAAAAGCTTCTTTATGAATTTCATATTCAAGGTTAAATGCTTTTGAAATACATTTTGCAGTAATATCATCATGTGTTGGTCCAATACCGCCAGTTGTAAATACATAATTATTAACTTTTCTTAAATGATTAAGGGTCTCAACAATTGTATCCTCAATATCCGGGATAACTCTAACCTCATCAACTTTTACACCGATTGAGTTCAGCCATTGTGCAATTGTGCTAGTATTTGTATCTTGAGTTCTTCCAGAAAGAATTTCATTGCCAATAATTAATATTGCGGCATTAACTTTTTTGTTTTTTGTCATATTTGAATATACAATTTAAATATGAAATTTACCAAAACTTTAATTAAAGGCAGACTTATCAAAAGATATAAGAGATTTTTTGCTGATGTTAGAATTGGTAAAGAAATTGTAACTGCCCACTGTCCAAATACTGGGTCAATGAAAGGTTTGTTGGATGAGGGGAATGAAGTTTTTATTTCTAAAAATGATGATCCAAAAAGAAAACTTAAGTACACACTGGAAATCATCAAGGTTAAGAAAAATTTAGTGGGTGTTAACACTCATTTTGCAAATAAAATTGCCTACCATGCACTGTCTAATAATCTTGTTAAAGAAGTGTCAAATAACGACACTATTAAACCTGAGGTTTTTTTTGACAAAGAAACACGGTTTGATTTTTTAGTTGAAAAAAATAAACAAAAAATATTTGTTGAGGTTAAAAATGTTACATTATTTAGAGATGAAAAAATTGCAGAATTTCCAGACGCAGTAACTTCTAGAGGTTCCAAACATTTAAAAACTCTTATTACCGCCATTAAAAACGGTTATAAATCTTATTTATTGTTCTTAGTTCAAATACAAGGTGTTGAAAACTTTAAAATAGCCAAAGATATTGATAAAGAATATTATGAAAATTATTTACTTGCAAAAAAAGCTGGTGTAATTTTTTTAGCCTATCGTTGCAAAATAAATTCTAAAGAAATTAAGATAGAAAAAAAAATTAAAATTATTAATGCCTGATTATTTAAAAAAATTTGAAAAAATGAGAGTAGCTGGAAAGTTAGCTGCTGAAACTCTTGATATGCTAACAGATAATATTAAGCCAGGTGTGACTACAGAATTTATAGATAAATTAGGTTATGAGTTTATAAGAGATAATGGTGCCTACTCAGCTCCACTATTTTACAGGGGTTTTAAAAAATCATTGTGTACTTCTTTAAACCACATTGTGTGTCATGGCATACCTTCTGACAGAGTTCTAAATGAAGGTGACGCCCTTAACGTTGATGTTACCGCAATAATTGATGAGCATTATGGTGACACTAGTAGAATGTTTTGTATTGGCAAGACACCCGTTAAAGTTAATAATCTAATTGATACTACTTATGAATCTATGATGAGAGCTATAAGATTATTAAAACCAGGATTAAGGCTCGGAGATATTGGGCATGAAATACAATCCTTTGTAGAAAAAAAAGGATATTCTGTAGTAAGAGATTTTTGTGGTCACGGGATAAGTACTACATTTCATGAGCCTCCAAATATTCTACATTATGGCAGAAAAAATACTGGTATGGAGCTTAGACCTGGCATGACTTTTACGATTGAACCTATGATAAATGTGGGTGCATGGGATGTAAAAATGCTAAAAGATGGGTGGACAGCTGTTACAAAAGATAAATCTTTATCTGCACAATTTGAGCATACACTAGGTATTACTGAAAATGGTTATGAAATCTTTACAGAATCTGTTAAAGGTTATTCAAAGCCTCCTTACTTATAATTAATGATTGAAAGATACTCTAGAAAACAACTTACTGACATATGGTCAGAAGAAAATAAATACCAAATTTGGCTTGATGTAGAAGTTGCTGCAGCTGAAGCGATGGAAAAAATGGGTCAGATCCCTAAAGGTGTATCATCAGTTGTTAGAAAAAAAGCTAAAATTAATGTTAAAAGAATTCATCAAATTGAATCTAAGGTTAAGCACGATGTTATAGCTTTTTTAACCTCTGTTACGGAAAAAGCTGGAATTAAAGCAAGATATCTTCACCAAGGCATGACATCTTCAGATGTATTGGATACAAGTTTAAATATTCAATTGGTACAATCTGGTAAAATTTTATTAGATGATATTGATAAAATCTTAAAAGTTTTAAAAAAACAGGCTAAAAAATATAAATACACTCCGTGCATCGGAAGAAGTCACGGAATACACGCAGAACCCATTACTTTTGGTTTAAAGCTTGCGTCATTTTATGAGGAATTCAAAAGAAATAGAAAAAGATTAGTCGATGCAATTGATGAAATTTCAACATGTGCAATCTCTGGTGCGGTTGGTACATTTGCCAATATTAGTCCTAATGTTGAAAAGCATGTTGCTAAAAAGCTTGGTTTAAAAGTAGAGCCAATTTCTACACAGGTAATACCAAGAGATCGTCATGCATTTTATTTTTCTGTTCTTGGAATTATTGCTGGTTCTGTTGAAAGAGTTGCAATTGAGATTAGACACCTACAAAGAACTGAAGTTTATGAAGTACAAGAATTTTTTTCAAAAGATCAAAAAGGCTCCTCAGCTATGCCACACAAAAAAAATCCAATCTTGAGTGAAAACTTAACTGGGCTTGCAAGAATGGTTCGAAGTGCTGTTGTTCCAGCGCTTGAAAATATTGCCTTATGGCATGAAAGAGATATTTCTCATTCTAGTGTTGAAAGAAATATTGGACCAGATGCAAACATAACTTTAGATTTTGCCCTAGTAAGACTGGGAAGTATTTTAGATAAAATGATTGTCTATCCAAAAAAGATGATTGAAAATTTAAATTTAACAAAGGGTTTAATCTTTTCTCAAGAAGTTATGCTAGAGTTAACTAAATCAGGCCTAAGTAGAGAACAATCTTATAAAATGGTTCAAAATTATGCAAAAAAATGTTTTGCTGAAGATCTAAATTTATTTGACCTAATATCAAAAGATGAATTTATTATTACTAAAATTTCCACTAAAAAACTTAGGGCAATATTCAATTATTCATCCCACTTTAAAAACGTAGATTTAATTTTTAAAAGAGTTTTTAAATAATGAAAAAAGGTAAAAAATTATATGAAGGAAAAGCAAAAATTATCTACTCAACAACTGATAAAAATTTAGTTATTCAATATTTTAAAGATGATGCGACAGCTTTTAATAATTTAAAAAAATCTAAAATTGAAGGTAAGGGTGTTTTGAACAATAGAATATCTGCACATATTCTTACAAACTTGGGTCAAATAGGAATTAAAAATCATTTAGTAAAAAGATTGAATATGCGAGAACAAATTACTAAATTTGTTGAAATTATTCCAATCGAATTCATTATAAGAAATGTTGCAACAGGATCTATAACAAAAAGACTTGGAATTGAAGATGGTACAGTTTTAAAAGAACCTTTGTTAGAGTATTGTTTAAAAGATGATAAATTAGGTGATCCTTTAATTGCAGAAGAACATATATTAGCTTTTGATTGGGCCTCAAAAAAAGAATTAGAAAAAGTTAAAAAAATGATCCTAAGAATCAATGATTTTATGATTGGTATGTTCAGGGGTGTTGGAATTAAATTAATAGATTTTAAACTAGAATTTGGAAGAATAAAAATTAATGGAAAATCTGAAGTTATCTTGGCAGATGAAATAAGTCCCGATACTTGTAGATTATGGGACTCAGTTACTGATAAAAAACTTGATAAAGATCGATTTAGAAAAGACTTGGGAGACCTGATACCTGCTTATACTGAGGTTGCAAAAAGACTGGGAATTCTTCATGAAAATTCAAACTTAAGTGCAGTCAATTTTACAAAATTAAGATCTATAAAAAAAAGAAAGTAAATATGAAAATATCAGTAATTATTACACTTAAAAAAGATGTGCTTGACCCACAAGGTAAAGTTATTCATCAAACATTAGATGGCATGGGATTCAAGGATGTCAACGAGGTAAGACAAGGAAAGTATTTTGAAATTGATACAAAAGAAAATGATAAAAAAAAAGCTGAAAAAAAGGTAGAAGAGATGTGCAAAAAACTTTTGGCTAATTTAGTTATAGAAAATTATAAAATTATTGAGTCACAATAATAAATAATGAATTCAACAGTAATAACTTTTCCTGGATCTAATTGTGATAGAGATATGGATGTTGCCTTAAAGAAATTTGGTTTTAAAAATAAGATGGTTTGGCATGATGATCTGGAGCTACCAAAAAGTGATTTAGTAGTTTTGCCTGGTGGCTTTTCTTATGGTGATTATCTTAGATGTGGAAGTATGGCTTCAAAGTCTAAAATTATGAAATCTGTACTCAACTTTGCGCAAGGGGGTGGTAAGGTTATGGGTATCTGCAATGGTTTTCAAATTTTAGTAGAAGCAGGTTTGCTTCCAGGTGTATTACTTAGAAATAAGTACATGGAATTTATTTGTAAAAATGTTTATGTAAAAATTAACAATAAAGATAACTCATATTTTAAAGGCATCAAGAAGGATACACTTGAACTTCATATTGCCCATAATGAAGGAAATTACTTTTGCTCAAAAGAACAGATAAAAGAAATTGATGATAATAATCAAATAGCTTTATTTTATTCAAATATAGTTGGAAATGTTAATAAAGAAAATAACCCCAATGGCTCTATTAAAAATATTGCGGGTATTTTTAATAAAGAAAAAAATATTTTAGGAATGATGCCTCATCCTGAACGTATGATTGACCCTGCTCTATCAGGTGAAGATGGTTCAATATTTTTTGAAAACCTAATTAATAATTTAAGATAATGATAGTTAACGAACAAATTGCAATTGATCATGGTTTAAAAAAAGATGAGTATAAAAAAATTTGTGCTTTATTAAAAAGAGTTCCTAATATTACTGAGCTAGGAATTTTTTCTGCAATGTGGAATGAACATTGTTCCTATAAATCATCAAGATTTCATCTTAAAAATTTACCTACAAAAGGTAAAAATGTAATTCAAGGTCCTGGTGAAAATGCTGGTGTCATTGATATTGGGGATAATGATGCGATAGTTTTTAAGATAGAGAGTCACAATCATCCTTCATTTATTGAACCTTATCAAGGTGCTGCAACTGGTGTGGGTGGAATTATGAGGGATATATTTACAATGGGTGCTAGACCTATCGCAAACCTTAACTCAATTCATTTTGGCTCCCCTCAAAATAAAAAAACAAAAAATTTACTTCGTGGTGTTGTTCACGGCATTGGAGGTTATGGTAATTGTATGGGTGTTCCAACGATTGCAGGCCAAACTAGTTTTGACGAGTCTTATAACGGTAATATTCTAGTAAATGCTATGACATTAGGATTGGTTAAAAAAAATAAAATTTTTTATTCAAAAGCTGCTGGTTTAGGAAAGCCTGTAATATATGTTGGTTCTAAAACTGGAAGGGATGGTATTCATGGCGCAAGCATGGCTTCAGCCTCATTTGATGACAAAATTGAAGAAAAAAAACCAACAGTACAAGTTGGTGACCCTTTTACTGAAAAACTTTTATTAGAGGCTTGTTTAGAATTAATGGCTGGAGATTCAATTATAGCAATTCAAGATATGGGTGCTGCTGGTCTAACTTCTTCTAGTATTGAAATGGCTTCAAAAGGAAATCTTGGTATAGAAATTAATTTAGATATGGTTCCTTGTAGAGAGACTAAAATGACTCCTTACGAAATTATGCTTTCAGAAAGTCAAGAGAGAATGCTTATAGTTCTAGAAAATGGGAAAGAAGACTTAGCAAAAAAAATATTTGATAAGTGGAATTTAGACTTTGCTGTAATTGGCAAAACAACAAAGAGTAAAAAAATTGAACTTTATTTTGATGAAAAAAAAGTTGCAGATATCCCTGTAAATACACTAGTTGAAAACTCTCCAATGTATGACAGAAAATGGAAAAAAGCTAAACTTCCAAAAAAAATAAAGATTGAAAAAGAAAAATTTAAAAATTTAAAAGTAATAAATGTTTTAAATAAGATTTTATCAAACCCTAATGTGTGCAGTAAGGAATGGATTTGGCAGCAATATGATCATACGGTTATGGGTGATACTATTCAAAAACCCGGAGGAGATGCAGGTGTTGTTCGAATACATGGTACCAATAAAGCTGTGGCAGCTTCTGTAGATTCTTCAGCAGTTTATTGTTGGGCTCATCCTTTAAGTGGTGGAAAACAAATTGTTTGTGAGAGCTGGAGAAATTTAATATCTGTTGGTGCAAAACCAATTGCAATTACTAACTGTTTAAATTTTGGAAGTCCTGAAAACCAAGAAAATATGGGTGAATTTGTAGAATGCGTTCAAGGTCTAGGAGAGGCTAGTTCTTACTTGGATTTTCCAGTTGTTTCTGGAAATGTTTCTTTTTACAATCAAACTAAAGACATTGGGATTAAACCCACTCCAGCGATTGGTGGTGTTGGGTTGATTAAAGATTATAAAAACATGGTTACGATGGATCTTAAGAAGACCGATAATGTTCTTTTAGTGATAGGAAAAACTGAAGGACACCTAGACCAAAGTTTGTTTGCAAGGGATGTTCTAAATGAAAAAAATGGCCCTCCCCCAGAGATTAATTTATTTAATGAAAAAAATAATGGTGAAACAATTTTAAAACTAATTGATAAAAAACTTATAAGAGCAGCCCACGACGTGTCACTAGGAGGTATTATTACCGCTTTATCTAAGATGTGCATTAAAGGCAAAAAAGGTGCAATCCTTAAAAAACCTAACTATTTAATAAATAAATTTGAATACTTATTTGGAGAAGATCAAGGTAGGTATATAATAGAAATTAGTAATGATGATATTGAAAGTGTCACTAAGATCCTTTTGGAGAGTTATGTTCATTTTGAAGAACTTGCAACTGTAAATGATAGTGATTTAATTATTGATGATAAATCAAAAGTATCAATTGACGATTTAATTAAATCACATACAACTTGGCTAACTAACTATATGAGTAAATAAATGGCAATGGATATAAAAGAAATTGAAACGCTTATTAAAGAGTCTTTACCAGATGCTACAATAGAAATTCAAGATTTAGCAGGTGACAGTAATCACTACTCTGCAACAATTACTTCAGATAAATTTTCTGGAATAAGCAAAATTGAACAACATAAGATGGTGTATAATTCCCTAAAAGGAAAAATGGGAAATGAACTGCACGCTTTAGCAATTAAAACAAAGGAGAAATAAAATGGACCAACCAACTAAAGATTTGATTAATAATGAAATTACCAATAATGAAGTTTGTTTATTTATGAAGGGAACTCCTGACGCTCCGCAGTGTGGGTTTTCTATGGCTGTTTCTAATATGTTAAAAATTTTAGAAGTTAATTACAAAGGGATTAATGTTCTTGAAAGTCAATCTTTAAGAGAAGGTATAAAAGAATTCAGTGATTGGCCTACTATTCCACAAGTTTATATTAAAGGTGAATTTGTAGGTGGTTGTGACATTGTGAAAGAAATGTATGAGAGTGGTGAGCTTAAAAAGATACTTGAGGATAAAGGGATAGATTTTAAAAAATAGTTTATTGCTTGTAAATATAATCTCTTGTGGTTGGTGTTGATGTATAATTTTTCGTTAGTTGAAATTGATAAACAACTTGATCACCCCATTTAAATGCACTTTCGCAACTCGTTAAATAAAACTCCCACATTCTAAAAAATTTTTCATCAAACATTTTAATGATTTGCTCTCTGTTTTTTATGCAGTTCTCCTTCCAGTGTCTTAAGGTAAATGAGTAATGCAATTTGAGTACCTCAATATCAGACACTATTAATCCTGCTTTCTCTATTGGGGATATCACCTCACTAAGACTAGGAGTATAGCCACCAGGAAAAATATATTTTGTTATCCATGGATGTGGGTCTCTAGGTGGATTAACTGATCCAATAGTGTGAACTAAAGAAACACCATCATCATTAAGTAGTTTTTCGACTTGATTAAAAAAATTTTTGTAAAATTTTCTACCTACATGTTCAAACATTCCAACACTCACAATTCTATCAAATTTTTCATCTAACTGACGGTAGTCTATAAGCTTAAATGTAACTTGATTTTCCAAATTAAGTTCTTTGGCTTTTTTTGTACAATAATTGAACTGATTTTCAGATAAAGTTATTCCTGTAACTTCACAATTCGCACATTTGGCAATATCAATAGCTAAAGATCCCCACCCACAACCAATATCAAGAACTTTTTGATTTGGCTGTATGTTTAATTTTTTAATTATATGTTGTATTTTATTATTTTGAGCAGTTTCTAAGTTATCGCTTTCTCTTTCAAAATATCCACATGAATATTGTTTTTTTGAATCTAAAAATAAACTGTATAAATTATCTGAGAGGTCATAATGGTGAGCTACATTCATTTTTGACTTTTTTATAAAATTAAAATTTGTCAAATATCTATATGAACCATTTAGTTTATTTATTATCTTAGTAAAAAAATTTAACTCCCCTCTTCCAAGATTCATGAGCGCTATATCTAAAAAGTCTGTTAGGCTTCCATTCTCAATTATTATATCCCCATCTGAATAAGCTTCACCAAAATATAAATCAGGACGAATTAATAATTTATAATGAAGTTTCTGATTTAAAATTTTGACTATAATTGGCTTTTTATTTTTGGGTGAACCTATAATATGTTTCTTTGAATATGCATCAACCAGTATAAAGCCATCTTTTTTAAATAATCTATTTAAAAATTTTGTAAGTTGCATTTAATCATTCATAAAAATTGTTTTTATGAACATAAACATATAGTAGATTTACAAAAAACTCACTCAGGTTTATCACACGGTTTTACTGGAATTTTAAAAAAATAAGTATTTATTATCTAGAGTAATATTCAATTACTAGGTTGGGTTCCATAACAACTGGATAAGGAACTTCCTCAAACTTAGGTACTCTTACAAAGGTAACTTTTTTATTCTTTTCATCCATAAGGATGTATTCTGGGGTTTCTCTTTCTTTATTTGCTAAAGCAATATCAATAAATGCTAACTGTTTAGATTTATCTCTAATTTCAATCGTATCTTCTTCTGTTACAACATAACTTGCAATGTTAACTTTTTTACCATTAACTTTTACATGACCATGATTAATGAGCTGTCTTGCAGAAAAGATTGTTGTTGAAAATCTTGCTCTATATACAACGGCATCAAGTCGTCTCTCAAGCAGCCCAATTAAATTCTCACCAGTGTCACCTTTTTGCATTGCTGCTTTTTTATAAATATTTCTAAATTGTCTTTCATTAATGTTACCGTAGTAACCTTTTAACTTCTGTTTGGCCTGTAATTGAATTCCGTAATCAGAGGGTTTTCCCTGTCTAGATTGACCATGTTGACCTGGTCCATACGCTCTAGTGTTAAAAGGACTTTTGGGTCTACCCCATAAGTTTATCTTTAACCTTCTATCTATTTTGTGTTTAGAACTTATTCTTTTTGTCATTTGATAGTTGGGGTTATAAACTTACTCATTATTTTGTCAATCAACCTTTTTTGGCTAAACTAGCAAATACACTTGATAAAATACGTGTTTCTTTCTCAGATAGCTCCATTTTCGAAAAAATACTTCTTAAGTTTTCCAGCATGATAGGTCTCTTCTCTTGAGGCTTAAAAAAACTCTTTTCTTCTAATTTTTTTATACACAAATTAGTCATTGCCTGCACATCTCTTTTACTTGCAAGAGACACTTTTTAGATTTAGAATATCTCACTCCTTTTAAGTCAATAATACTAGCTACTGTATGTGCAATAATAATGACACTATGAGATAGGTTTAAAGATTTGAAATCAGGATTGGTTGGTATTTGCATAGTATAATTTGCATAACTAATTTCATTATTGGAGAGTCCAGATGCTTCTGAACCAAATAAAAAAGCAACTTTCTTGTTAAAGTCAATTTTTTTTAAATCGTTTAATTTTATATGTTTAATATTCTTATTTCTAAACCTTGCTGATGTAGCAATAACATAATCCACTTTTTTAATGGCAGATTCTAAGGTTTCATAAATTTTTGCATTTTTGATTAAATCTTTAGCACCAACAGATGTTGCTAAAATTTTATCATTTGGAAAAATAGGCTTTGGTTTTACAATCACTAATTTTTTGAAATTAAAATTTTTTATCGCTCTAGCGCATGCACCTATATTTTCGGATAACTGTGGTTGATGTAAAATAAAAGAAATATTATTGAAAGACATTATTATTTTAATTAATCTAATTCGTGATTTCTACTATAGCTTGATATTTTAGTCTTCATGATTATTTGCTTGCTGGAGCCTTATCTTTAAACAATTTATAATCTAAACTATCTACCAATGCTTTAAATGAAGCATCAATTATATTTGCTGACACACCAATGGTGAACCAATTTTTTCCTTTTGAGTCTGAACTTTCTATTGAAACTCTTGTGATTGCCTCAGTTCCAGTATTTAGGATTCTAACTTTATAATCAACTAACTTAAGGTCTTTCAAATATTTAGAATATTTATTTAGTCTTTCAACATTTTGCCTAATAGCATTATCTAATGCATTTACTGGACCATTACCTTTACCTTCACAAATAATTTTTTCACCATCTACTTCTAATTGAGCTCTTGCAGATGAAATTATTTTTCCAAATGAATCTTTTTTAACAGAAACATCGTATTCCTGAATTAAAATATACCTTGGTATTTCACCAATAATTCGTCTTGCCAACAATTCAAAAGAAGCATCAGCTCCGTCGTAACTATAACCAATAAATTCCCTATCTTTTACTTCATCTAAAAGTTTTTTAATTTTAGGATCGTTTTCTTCTATTTCAATTCCGATGGTTTTTAATCTTGAAATTATATTAGACTTTCCTGATTGATCTGAGACTACAATATTTCTAGAATTTCCAACTTCCTCAGGATTAATATGTTCATAAGTTTTTGGATCTTTTTGAACAGCTGATACATGAAGACCACCTTTATGAGAAAAAGCAGCAGCACCAACGTATGGAAGATGTTTGTTAGGTTTTCTATTTAATATCTCATCTAATAATCTAGAGCATTGAGTTAAGTTTTTAATGTTGTCTGGTTTAATTTTTAATTGAAATTTAGAAGAAAAATCATCTTTTAAAAAAAAAGTAGGAATTAATGACATTAAGTTAGCATTGCCGCATCTTTCACCTAAACCATTGATGGTTCCTTGCACTTGTCTAACCCCAGCCAAGACTGCAGCTAAAGAATTTGCAACCGCATTACCCGTATCGTTGTGCGCATGTATGCCTAAATTTTTTCCAGGTATAGTTTTAGAAACTTCTGAGATTATTTTTGCAATCTCATGAGGTAAAGTTCCACCATTAGTATCGCATAAAACAATCCATCTTGCCCCTTCATCGAATGCTGCTTTAAGACATAATAAAGCATAATTTGGGTTAGCTTTGTATCCATCAAAAAAATGTTCTGCATCAAACATGAACTCTTTATTCTCTTTAACAAAATGTTTTGCGGTCTCTTTTATGTTTTCTAAGTTTTCTTCATTAGAAATACCAAGAGCTATATCAACATGAAAATCCCATGACTTACCTACAATGCAAACTGCTGGTGTGTTCGAGTTTAAAAGCGCTGATATTCCTGGATCGTTATCTGCGCTACGACCAGTTCTTTTGGTCATACCAAAAGATGTTAGTTTAGAATTATTAAATAAATGTTTTTTCTGAAAAAATTCAGTATCTGTAGGGTTCGCTCCTGGCCACCCACCCTCAATATAATCAACACCTAAATTATCTAAAGCTGAAGCAATCTTCATTTTATCATCTACAGAAAAGTCTACACCTTGCGTTTGTGCACCATCTCTTAGAGTTGTATCGAATATAAAAAGTTGTTCTTTACTCATTTTAGTTTCCAAATTGTTTTATCATCTTTGTCTTCTATTAAAACCCCTTTATCTAAAAGCTTAACTCGAATGATGTCAGCTTCTTTATAATTTTTGTCTTCTCTTGCTTTATTCCGAAGTGCTATCATTTCTAAAATTTCATCTTCATTGATGGATAATTTTTTCTTTTTAAACTCAATCCATTCTTCTTTTGTTTTGTTTAAGATACCAATAAAATTACAAGATAATATAAATAAGCTTTTCTCATCATTATCTCCTTTTAGAGCTTTGTCATAAAGTTGGTGTAGATTTGCTATATAACCTGGCGTATTCAAATCATCATATAATGGAGATAAAACATCTTCATTTAAAACTATCTTATCGTTTATAGGTAGATAAACTTCATACCATTTATCAATAGTATTTTTGCAATCCTCTAAGAGTTTTTCATTCCAGTCTAGTGGTTGCTTGTAGTGAGCACTCATAAGAGCAAGTTTCAAAACTTGTCCATCAACATTTTCTTTGAAGTCTTTAATCTTTAGTATATTACCAGTTGATTTAGCCATTTTCTCATTGGACATAGTGATAAATGCGTTATGAATCCAATAATTTGCAAAAACTTTTGTATCATTAGCACATCTTGATTGTGCAATTTCATTTTCATGATGAGGGAAAATCAAATCAATTCCACCACCATGGATATCAAATACATCTCCTAAATATTTCTTAGACATCGCGGAGCATTCTAAATGCCACCCAGGTCTTCCTTTGCCCCAAGGAGAATCCCAGGAAGGTTCTTCATTCTTAGATGGTTTCCATAAAACAAAATCTTCAGATTTTTTTTTATTTTCTGAAACTTCAACTCTAGACCCTGCAATCAAATCCTCTAATTTTTTATTTGATAGTTTTCCATAATCCTCAAATTTAATTACTTCAAAATAAACATGCTTGTTTGCCTCATAAGCAAAATCTTTTTCTATTAAAGATGATATCATTTTAATCATAAGATCAATATGATCTGTAGCTTTTGGTTGTTGTGTTGGATTATCTAAATTTAAATAATTACAATCATGGTTAAAATCTTTAATGACACTATTGGTTAATTCAGATATTGGAATATTTTTCTCTTTTGATGATTTAATTATTTTATCATCAACATCAGTAATATTTCTTACATAATTTATTTTGTCATGTCCATATTTTGATTTTAAAACTTTGTACAAAATATCAAAAATAACAAGAGGTCTTGCGTTACCAATGTGTGGATTGTCATAAACGGTTGGACCACAAACATACATTCCAATATTTTCATTATCTAATGGAACAAATTTTTCTTTTTTGTTGCTTAGATTGTTTGTTAAATAAATATCCTTGTTCATTATCTTAGAATTATACTTTAAATATAGATTTGGGAATCTATAAGATTAGTTGGGAATCTTGCAAACTGGAATCGGCTCCATTTTATGCAGGTTCATCTTTCTTATTTTTTGGTATTTTTCACGATTTATTGAGTTAGCGTTATTCATTGCTTCTTCTAATTCCTCATATTTAAGACCTAATTGACCTTCGTCAGTTCTACCATCATCCCATAATCCATCTGTTGGAGCAGCCTCAATTATTTCTTGTAGGATATTGAGAGATTTACCTATTTCCCATATTTCAGATTTATTGCAATCTGCAATAGGAGAAATATCTACCCCACCATCTCCATATTTTGTATAAAACCCTACTCCAAAATCTTCAACTTTATTACCAGTGCCAACTACAATACCTTTGTTTGCAGCAGCTACTTGATAAAGTGTAGTCATTCTAATTCTTGCTCTAGAATTTGCCATCCCAAGTTCACTATCAAAATTAGATAGGGTATCCTCGAATGTTTCAAATAATTTATCTAAATTTACAGTATGTGCTTCAACATTATTAAAATTTTTTACAAGCCATTCTTGGTGTTTTAAACTTAAATCATGCTGTGATAATTTTTGTTTAATCGGCATTGATAAAACAATTGTTTTTATACCAGTCATTGCACTCAATGTGCTTGATACAGAAGAATCTATTCCTCCAGAAATTCCAATGATTAAAGATTGAGCCTTACTTGGCATTTTTTCAACGTAATCTTTAATCCAATTGCTTATAAATTGTGCTTTTTCTAATGGTTTCATTATTTAAAATTTAAACGAAATTGTATTTAATACAATGCTTTAAGATGCCGCTTTAATATTTTTTTTAGAATATGCTGCATTTTTTTTAATCTCATCAGAAATTAAAAAAGCTAACTCTAATGCTTGATTAGCATTAAGTCTTGGGTCGCAATGGGTATGATAACGGCTGGATAAGTCTTGATCAGAAATTTTTTGAGCACCACCTGTGCATTCTGTAACATCTTGACCTGTCATTTCAATGTGCAGTCCACCAGCATAACTTCCTTCACTTTGGTGACATTCAAAAACATTTTTTACTTCTTTGACAACACTATTAAATGGTCTTGTTTTAAATCCTGTTGTAGCTTTGATTGTATTTCCATGACATGGATCACACGACCATATCACGTTTAAACCTTCTTTTTTAATTGCTCTAATTAATTTTGGTAAAAATTTTGAAACATTTTCATGTCCAAATCTAGAAATTAAAGTTATTTTACCTTTTTCATTTTTTGGATTAATTTTATTACAAAGATTTATTAAATCTTCAGCTTTTAATGTTGGGCCACATTTAATACCAATAGGGTTTTCAATTCCTCTACAAAACTCAACATGTCCACCATCTAGCTGTCTAGTTCTATCACCTATCCAAACAAAGTGTGCTGAAGTATCGTGATATTCACCTGTTATAGAATCTACTCTTGTCATAGCTTGTTCAAAAGGTAGTAGTAAAGCTTCATGCGAAGTCCAAAAATTTACTGTTTTTAATCTTCTGTTAAAATCTGAATTAATTCCACATGCATCCATAAATGCTAGGGCATCTGCTATTCTGTCTTCTAAATCTTTAAATTTTTTAGCAGCAGGAGAATTTTTAATAAAACCTAAATTCCAAGTATGTACTTTTTTAAGATCAGCAAAACCTCCATGGGAGAAGGCCCTTATAAGATTAAGTGTAGATGCAGATTGAGAATATGCTTTAAAAAGTCTCTTAGGATCTGGAACTCTTGATTTTTCATTAAATTCCATACCATTGATATTATCACCTAGATAACTAGGTAGTTCAACACCATCAATATTTTCAACAGAAGAACTTCTTGGTTTAGAAAATTGGCCAGCAATTCTTCCAAGTTTAATAACTGGTAGTGAAGCAGAGTAAGTAAGCACAAGCGACATTTGAAGTATTAGTTTAAATGTATCCCTAATATTATCAGGATGAAATTCTGCAAAACTTTCCGCGCAGTCACCACCTTGTAATAAAAAAGCTTTTCCATCAACAACATCAGCAAGCTGTTCTTTTAAATGTCTCGTTTCACCAGCAAATACCAATGGGGGGAAATTTTTAATTTTACTTAAAACACCGTCTAAATCTTTTTGATCCGGATATTCCGGAATGTGTTTTACAGGATAGTTTCTCCAACTATTTATTTTCCAATTTTTCATATTCAACCTAGGGGTGTTGTAGCAGAGTTTAATTATTATTCAACTGTGACTGATTTTGCTAAATTTCGAGGCTTATCGATGTCATAACCTTTTTTAAGTGCTGAATAATAAGCTAATTTTTGTAATGGAACAGTTAATAAAAAGGGTAACAAGTCATCATTGGCACTTTCAACTAATACTGTTTCCCAAATATTTTCTGAAAAAACTTCATCTTTACTCTTGTTAGTAATCAATAAAACTTTAGCACCTCTTGCTATTACTTCCTGCATATTGGAAATTGTTTTTTTATAATAATTATCTCTTGGGGCTAAGACAACAACTGGCATTCCATCTTCAATTAAAGCTAAAGGACCATGTTTCATTTCACCAGCTGGATAGCCTTCAGCATGCACATAAGCTAATTCTTTTAACTTTAACGCACCCTCTAATGCAATTGGATAAGAAAAACCTCTACCTAAAAACATCGAACCTTTTGCATCAGTAAATGAGCCAGAAACTGTTTGGATTTTACTTTCAGTTAGTAAGGTCTGTTCAACTAATTTAGGTAGTACTTTTAAGTCTTTAATTTTGTTTAAATATAAATCTTTATCTAAATCTTTTCTTAAAACTCCTAATTTTAACACTAAAATATATAGAACTAACATTTGACCCATAAATGCTTTTGTGGAGGCTACACCAATTTCTGGTCCACAATGAATTGGTAAAACAAAGTTGGAATCTCTTGCAATAGAACTTTCTATAACATTAACCACGCTGCAGGTTTTCATATTATTTTTATTACATAAATCTAAAGCAGCATAAGTGTCTGCTGTTTCACCAGATTGAGAAACAAAAATATATAAATTATCATTTTTAAATCTATTTTTTCGATATCTGAACTCAGATGCGATATCGATTGTTACATCAAGTGTGGTATTTTCTTCAAACCAATACTTTGCCATTAAACAAGAATGATAAGCTGTTCCACAACCGATTAAGGTAACAGAAGAAATTTCCTTTATATCCCAGGGAAAATTATAGATATTGATGTCGTTGTTGATTGTATCAACATACTCGTTTATGCAGTTCTTTAGCGTTGTTGGCTGTTCTTCAATTTCTTTAGCCATAAAATGTTTAAAGTCACCTTTGTTATAATCCTGTTCTTTAGAGGATAATTCTAAAACTTTTTTATTAACTTTTAAGCCTCCTTCGTCAAAAAAATCAACTTGGTTTTTTTTTATGATACAAAATTCTCCATCATTTAAATATGAAATTTTATTAGTCATAGATTTTAAAGCGTAAGAATCTGATCCTAGATAATTTTCATTAGGACCGTAGCCAACTGCAAGAGGTGATCCTCTTCTAGCACCCACTATAAGATCAGGCTGATCTTTAAAAATTATACCTAAAGCAAAACTACCATGTAGCTGTTTAAGAGTTTTAATAATTGCATCTTTTAAATTAAGTTCTTTTAAATATTCTGTTATTAAATGAACAATTACCTCTGTATCTGTCTGAGATTTAAATATGTGACCTTTATTTATTAAATGCTTTTTTAAAATAGTAGAATTTTCAATAATACCATTATGTACTACAGACACACTCTCTGATGAATGAGGATGTGCATTAATAGTATTTGGAATTCCATGTGTTGCCCATCTAACATGACCAATTCCAATTGAGCCCAACATATTTTTAACTGCAAGATTTTTTTCTAAAATATCAACTCTGCCCTCTGATTTTGCTTCATTTAGAATGCCATTAGATAAAGTTGCAATTCCTGCAGAGTCGTAACCTCTATACTCTAATTTCCTAAGAGAATTGATGATTGCAGATGAAACTGATTTATTGCTAGCTATTCCTATAATCCCACACATATTATTTTATATTTCTTTTATAGTTTTTAATCTCTGCTTGAGAGTTTCTAGTTAAAGCTAATGAATTTTTTTTAACTTTTTTTGTAATTACAGAGCCTGCTCCTACAATACTGTTTTTTTCAAGAGTGATAGGTGCAACTAATGATGAATTAGAACCTATAAATACATTATCTTTGATTTTTGTTTTATTTTTATTAACACCGTCGTAATTACAAGTAATTGTCCCAGCTCCAACATTAACGTTTCTTCCTATTTCACTATCACCAATATACGATAAATGATTAACTTTTGATTTTTTTCCAATTGTGCTTTTCTTAACCTCAACAAAGTTTCCAATTCTTGATCCTACTTCAAGAATGGTACCCGGTCTTAATCTTGCATAAGGTCCAACTTCAACTTTATTTTTTATTTTACAATCCTCTAAATGTGAAAATGAATTTATAATTACATTATTGCCAATTTTAACTTTTGGCCCAATGACAACGTATGGATTAATAGTAACATTTTTTCCAACCTTAGTGTCTTTTGAAAAAAAAATAGTTTCTGGTCCAATCATTTTTACTCCAGACTTAATAAAAAATTTACGAAGTGTTTTTTGGTCTATATTAGAATTTATTTGTTTCATCTGGAAATATTATTATATTAAGTGTATAGATAACTTAATTCACAATATATTTCTTAAAAATACTTTATTAATGAATCAAAATTACTCAATTTTATTTGACCTAGATGGAACATTGGTCGATACCGCGCCTGATTTAATGAATGCTCATAATCATGTAATGAAAAAATATGGTTATCCAACAAAATCTACTGCAGATATTAGAAATCTAGTAGGCCAAGGAGCTGGAGCAATGATTGGAAGATCTATATGGGGACAAGCTAAAAAAGAATTTGGTAAAATTGATGATCAAAAAATTAAAGATCAAATGGTTAAGGATTTTGTCAGCTTTTATGGACAAAATATCATTAAAGAAAGCACGCTTATCAACGGTGTAAAAGAATTTTTAAAGTGGTGTAAAGAAAAAGAAATTTCAATGGCAGTTTGTACTAACAAACAAGAGCACTTAGCAATTGACCTTCTAAAGAAAATTGGAATTTACGATTACTTTGAATATGTTGCTGGTTCAGATACTTTTGATTATTGCAAACCTGATCCAAGACACATAACAAGTATAATTGAAATCATTGGTGGTGATATAAAGAAATCTTTAATGTTTGGTGATAGTGAAACAGATGCAAATGCAGCAAAGGCTGCCTCTGTTCCTGTTATTTTATTAGAAAATGGTTATACGGAAAAAAATTCCAATGAAATTTACCATAATCATTTGATAAAAGACTTTATTGGTGTTGAAAAGATAGTTTCAACTTACTTAAAAGATTGATTTAATTTTTTTTCTTACTATTAATAGGGCTGCATAATTAAGGAGACCTAATGATTTCGCACAAAGTTAAAGTTTACCCGTCAAAAATTCATCTACCTAAAAAAAATCAATTGGCATGGAAAATTGCTGAAATAGCTTCTGATAATGCAAAATTAGATAAAGCAGCTATTGAAATGGTTATTAATAGAATAATTGATAATGCTTCAGTTGCTATTGCTTCTTTAAACAGAAAAGCTGTTATCTCTTCAAGAGAAATGGCTCTAAAGCATCCTAGAAAAAATGGTGCAAATTTATTTGGTATTGATTCAAAATTAAAATTTGATTGTGAGTGGGCTGCTTGGTCAAATGGAACGGCTGTCAGAGAGCTTGATTTCCATGATACTTTTTTAGCAGAAGACTACAGTCATCCAGGGGATAATATTCCACCTATTTTAAGTGTAGCTCAACAAACTAAAAAAAGTGGGCTAGATTTATTAAGAGGAATTATCACAGGTTATGAGGTTCAAGTTAATTTAGTTAAAGGGATATGTTTGCATAAACATAAAATTGATCATATTGCACACTTAGGACCGAGTGTTGCTGCGGGTTTAGGAACAATGTTAAAATTAAATACTGAAACAATTTACCAAGCAGTTCAGCAGGCATTGCATACAACGGTTTCTACAAGACAATCTAGAAAAGGTGAAATCTCTAGCTGGAAAGCTTACGCCCCTGCTCATGCTGGTAAACTTGCAATCGAAGCAGTTGATAGAGCAATGCGTGGTGAAGGTGCTCCAAGTCCAATTTATGAAGGTGAAGACAGTGTTATTGCTAGAATATTGGATGGTAAGAAAGCTTTATATAATGTGCCTCTACCTAAGAAAAAAGAATCTAAGAAAGCGATACTAGAGACCTATACAAAAGAATATTCAGCAGAATACCAGTCTCAAGCACTGATAGATATTGCTAAAAAACTTAATAAAAAAATTCCAAATTTAAATCAAATCAAAAAAATTGATATTTACACAAGTCATCACACTCATTACGTAATTGGTACTGGTGCAAATGATCCACAAAAAATGGATCCTAATGCAAGTAGAGAAACGCTAGATCACTCTATCATGTACATTTTTGCAGTAGCACTTGAGGATGCTGATTGGCACCATGTTAAGTCATATGCCAAACAAAGAGCTAACAGAAAAAGTACTATAAAAATTTGGAAATCCATTACCACTTTTGAAGATAAAAAGTGGACTAAAAAATATCATGATCCAAATCCAAAAAATAAATCCTTTGGTGCAAAGGTTGTTGTTACTTTAAATAATGGTAAAAAAATTACAGAACAATTAGATAGAGCAGATGCACACCCTTATGGAGCACGTCCCTTTAAAAGACAGAATTATATAAATAAGTTCTTAACTTTAACGGATGGTATTTTAGATAAGAAAGAAAGTACCCGTTTCTTAAAAGTAGTACAAAATCTTAAAAACTTAAAAGCTGGGGAATTGAATAAATTAAACATCCAGGTTAAAAGAAGTCAGATAAAGAAGAATACAAAACAAGGAATTTTTTAGTGCATTTTGTAGATAAAGAGCCCAGTCAAAAAAGAGCTGACTTTGTTAGTAAATTAAAATCAAATAAAATTTTAAGAGTTCCTGGTGCTTATAATCCACTGACTGCAAAACTAATTGAAGAAATTGGTTATGACGCTGTTTACGTATCAGGTGGAGTTATGGCTAATGATTTAGGTTTCCCCGATATAGGTTTAACTACACTTCAAGATGTAAGTACTAGATCTTATTTAATATCTAGAGTTACAAGTTTACCTACAATAGTTGATATAGACACTGGCTTTAAGTCTTGTGAAGAGACTATTAAAACTTTTGAAGAGTTTGGAGTGTCAGCAGTTCACTTAGAAGATCAAGTAGAGCGTAAAAGATGTGGTCACTTAGATAATAAAGAATTAATTTCAACAGAAGCAATGGTAAAAAAAATTAAAGAGTGCGTTGCAGCTAAACAAGATGAAAATTTTAAAATTATAGCAAGATCTGATGCTAAGGGTGTTGAGGGAATAGATAAAATGATTGATAGATGTAAGGCGTATATTGATGCTGGAGCTGAAATAATTTTTCCAGAAGCCTTATATGATGAAAAAGATTTTGAAAAAGTTAGAAAAGAACTGTCGTGTTATTTATTAGCTAATATGACTGAGTTTGGAAAATCTAAGTTATTTAATTATAAAGAATTGGAAAATTTTGGATATAATATTGTAATTTATCCAGTAACAACACAAAGATTAGCCATGAAAAATGTAGAAGATGGCCTTAGAAACATTTTTGTGGATGGACATCAGAACAATATTATTGATAAAATGCAAACTAGAAAAAGACTTTACGAGTTAGTTGAGTATGAGAAATATAATTCGTTAGATGAAAAAATTTATAACTTTAGTACGGAAGGACATGATTAATGAGTGATGATATCAAAAAAGGCTTACTAGGGATAATTGTTGACGAAACTGAAATTTCAAAAGTTATGCCTGAAATTAACTCTCTAACGTATAGAGGTTATGCGGCTCAAGATTTATGTGCAAGATGTGATTTTGAAGAGGTTGCATACTTAATTTTAAATAAAGAATTACCTAATAAAAAACAACTAAAAGAATTTAAGAAAGAGTTATCTAAAGAAATAACTTTATCGAAAAATTTAATTAGTATTTTAAAAAAAATACCTAAAAATTCTCATCCTATGGATGTTGCAAGAACTGCAGTTAGCGTTATGGGTCTTGAAGACAAAGAAACAAAAGATAACTCTCCAAAAGCAAACTTGAGAAAAGCAATTAGAATTTTTGCAAAAACACCAACTGCATTAGCTGCTTTTTATAGGTTAAGAAAAGGAAAAAAAATTATAGCACCAAAGAAAAAATTTGGTTTTTCTGAAAACTTTTTCCATATGTGTTTTGGAAAAGTTCCTAATAAAGAAATTGTTAAAGCTTTTGATGTCTCATTGATTTTATATGCAGAGCATAGTTTTAACGTATCAACTTTTACAGCCCGAACTATTACAAGCAACTTATCTGATATTCATGGAGCGATAACTGGTGCTATTGCAAGCCTAAAAGGTCCTCTTCATGGTGGTGCTAATGAAGAAGTTATGCACATGATGAAAAAAATTAAAAAACCTGAGAATGCACTAAAATGGATTACTAAAGCTTTGAAAAATAAAGATGTAGTAATGGGATTTGGTCACCGTGTTTACAAAAGTGGAGATTCAAGAGTTCCTACTATGAGAGAATATTTTAAAAGAGTAGCAATTATTAAAAAAGACAAAATATTTGAAAAAATATACGACATTGTTGAAAAAGTGATGATTAAAGAAAAAAATATTTATCCAAATGTTGATTACCCTACTGGTCCTACTTACCATTTAATGGGTTTTGATACTGATTTCTTTACCCCAATATTTGTAATTTCAAGAATTACAGGTTGGTCAGCTCATATCATGGAGCAACATGCTGCTAATAAATTAATTAGACCTCTTGCAAGTTATAAAGGTAATAAACATAGAAAAGTTTTAGAGTTAAATTTTAGATAAATTTAATTCAATTAATTCTTTATAGTATTTTTTATTTTCAATCTTTGAATTTTTCCAGAAGACCCTTTTGGCAATTCTTTAAAAAAATGAATTTTATCTGGTGATTTATATTTACCAAGTGAACTAATGCAGTGCTCTAATAGCTCTTCTTCTGAAACTTTTTCTTTATCTTTAAGCACTACGCCAGCTTCAATTTTTTCTCCATAATGACTACATTCAACTGAAAATGGGAGCTGCTTCTAGTATTTTTGGATGTTGATATAAAACGTCATCAATTTCACGAGGTGAAATATTTTCCCCACCTTTAATTATAAGTTCTTTTATTCTGCCACGTACAAAAACAAAATCTTCGTCGTCCATTAATCCTAAATCTCCAGTTAAAAACCATCCTTTATAAAAACTTTTTTTAGTCTCTATAGGATTTTTATAATACTCTTTCATAACATTTTTTCCCCTAACACAAATTTGCCCAATATTATTTCTTTTAGCTTCATTAAAATCGTTATCAAGAATGGTGACATCGTTACCATAAGGAATTCCTGGAGATCCATATTTAATTTTTTTAGGTGGTAATGGGTTTGCTAAAATTGGAGCACAAGATTCTGTTAGTCCCATTGTTTCTATCATTTGAATATTAAACTTTTCTTCAAAATTTAGATGTGTTTCTGGTGCAAGCGCTGCAGAAGCACTTCTTCCAAATCTAATTGAAGATGTGTCTAAGGAGTTAAATTCTTCTTTTGAGTATTTATTAATAAGAGCTGAAATTATAGTTGGTACAACACTAAACCATGTACATCTAAATTGATTAATATACCTCCAAAAATTAGATGCTGAAAATTTTTCACATAAAACTAAAGAACTTTGACTTACAAGTGGTCCCATCACAGTTACTATCAATCCATTGATATGGTAAAGTGGCAAAACACATAAAGCTTTATCAGTAGAAGTTAATTCATGAGAAATCATAACATTTTTACCCCCATGTAAAAGATTCTCATGACTTAACATGACCCCTTTTGGTTTGCCCGTTGTACCAGAGGTATACATAAGTAATGCATTGTCTTCTTTATTTATCTCACTATCTAAAACATGAAAATCTTTATCAATCTCTTCTAAAAAATTATTTTTATCAATTTCAACTAATTCAATTTTAGTTGAAACTTTTTTTATAATTTTTTCAGCTAATTCAATATTATTTTTAGTGGAGAAAATTATCCTTGATTCAGAATGTTCTATAATATATGCAAGCTGATCTTCGCCAGCTACCAAATTAAGTGGAGCTTGTACCATACCAGAATACATAATTCCTAACATGAGCTGGATACTGCTTAAGGAATTTTCTGTAAGTGTGCAGATAATAGATTTTTTTTTTAGTTTTTTTTTATTAACTAGATAGTAATTAATTTTATCTAAATTATGCTTAAGTTTATTGTTTGATATATTTTGATTTGTATGAGGACAGCTTATAAAATTAGCCTTGGCTTTTTCTATAGCATTAATTTCAATATAATCTCTTACTGTACTGAGTAAATTCTCTTTCATTATTTAAGATTTTTAACTTCTTCAGGGCTATATTTTTTACAATAATCTTCAAAATAATCTTTTAACTCTGCTTCAGAACCTTTTATTGTAGTTGAAATTTTTGTTGTATTAATAAAATGTTTATAATTAAGATTATTATCAATACTATTTTTTTGCCAAGTACCACAGCCCATTGATAAAGAAAATGGAAGACCATTTGTAAAGCTACCCCCTGTAGCAAAAGTATGTGCTTGGTTAACAATCACTCTACAAACTGGCAGCTCTAAACCTATCTCCATTACTCTTTTTTGTGTTTTACTATGAATGCCAATCGAATGTCCAATACCTTGATAGTTTAAAATTTTATGTGCAATTTCTTTTGCATGATCAAAATTTTTTGCCTTATACAAGGTCAATACTGGAGAAAGTTTTTCACCAGAAAATAGATGCTCTGATCCCACACCATATTCTTCAACCATTAATATTTTGATATCACTATCTACACTAAGGTTAATTTTATCAGCAATAAATTTTGCAGGTTTTGCTATAATTTCTCTATTTAATTTTCCCTCAATCCATAAGGTTTTTTCCAATAATCTTTTTTTTTCATTGTTTAGTAATGTTGCACCTTCTTTTTTTAAACAATCAATTAAATCATTGTAAATTTCTTCAATAATGATCAGGCTATTTTCTGAAGAACAGCTTGTGGCATTATCAAATATTTTTGACATTTTAATTTTTTTTGCTGCATCTTCTAAATCTGCAGTTTCATCTACTATTACGGTAACATTACCTTGACCTACACCAATTGCGGGCGTACCACTTTTTGCTGCTTGTTTTACATTGTTTAATGACCCTGTAACAATTACAAGATCAACCTTTAACATTAACTCATTTGTTAGATCTTTAGTAACGGGCATCTCGAAAGTTTGAATTAAGTTTTTAGGAGCTTTGATTTTTTCTAGTTCAATATTAATAAATTCTAAAAGCTGTTTAAACACCTTGCTACCAGCAGGAGATGGAGAAACTATAATTGCGTTTCTTCCTTTTAACGCATTAATAACATTGTTCACTGGTGTTGCTGCAGGATTGGTTGATGGAGTAATTGCCCCTACTACACCAATAGGTTTTGCAATTTCTATTATACCTTTTTCTTTAAATTCATTAATTACACCGACAGTTTTTACTCCTTTTAAGTCTCTAAGAAGCCCCAATGTTTTTCTTCTATTCTTTAAAACTTTATCTTCAACATCTCCTAATCCAGTTGAGTTTACAGCTAGATTCGAAATTAATTCATTGGTAGATGGTTTGCATAACGCCCAAGCAACAGCTGTTACAACTTCGTCTACTTGTTTTTGATTATACTTTTCAAAAATATTTTGTGCTTCTTTAGCTTTTCCAACTAATGATTCAACAATATCTGAAGGAGAATTTTTGTTCATTTTTTATAAAATTAAAAAGTTTCGCCCTTAATATTTAGGGCGAAACTAATTAAATGTTCTTAATAAGTATTAGGGCTTTAGTCCAGCAAGAAGTTTTGTTAAACTAACTTTTCTTGCTTTCCACATTTCTTGTACTTCAGCTCTATTCATTATTCTAACAGGTGAACCACCTTTTTTCATTTGTCCTAATGTTTTTTTATCATTGAACATTAGAGGAACTTTTGCTGCTAAAAATTCAATAATTTCAGGAGGTGTTCCCTTGGGAGCCATTATTCCTCTGAAATTCACACTTGAATTATCAACATCTAAGCCTTCTTCTTTTAATGTAGGTACATTTGGTAAAAATGTTTTTTCTCTTTGAAGATCAGCGATAGCTAGAATTTTAATATCATTCTGACTTCTAAAAGCATCAGACAAATTATTAAAACCAGCCATAACCTGTCCACCTTTAACCGCTGTAAGTGCTGGTACTCCACCAGTGTGAGGTACATATGTTAATTTAGCACCACTTGCTTTTTGAAATTGTAAAAAAGCTATATGATGACCAACAAACTTACCAGCTCCTGAAAAAGTAACTTTTCCTGGGTTTGCTTTTGCAAACTTAACCATATCAGCAACAGAATTAAACGGGCTATCTTTACCAACTATTAAAACTGCTGGATCAGCTCCCCAGTTTGCGATTGGTTCTAAGTTATCAATGTTATATTTCGTATCATCAAAAACTATAGACTGTGAAACAAAGTGTGGGATATTGTATGCAGCTAAATCATAACCATCTTTTCTTGCTTTAGTAGCAAACCAATTCCAACCAACCTTTCCACCGGCTCCCGGTTTGTTAACTATTACGATAGGCTGACCTAAATAATCTTTTTTAGGATGTGACGCCATCATAGTTACTAGTCTTGCTTGAAAATCTGTAGCACCACCCGGATTATAAGCAACTGTTACACTTATCGGTCTGTCAGGATAATCACCTGCTTGCACAACTGATCCAAATGAAAGAAATGATAAGATTAAAGTAAAATATAAAAAAAGTTTTTTCATATTATTGATCTCCCTCTATTAAGTTATTAATTCAAAATTTAATCACAAATTTAATCTTATAACTAACTAATTTTACCTGAAAAAAGTTCTGTAAAATGACATTATAAAAATAAATACAATCTCAGAGTGTAAGGTAATTTTTAAAAAAGAAAAAATCTTGGAGCCTGAACTTTGAGAAGTATAGCAAAAAGAAAATATATAAATATCATAAAACATAGGGTTATTAAAAAATTATAAAAAAAACTTTTTTTGTTTTTTTTTTCTGAATAAACATAACAGATGATTAAAAATATTAGTACTGCCAAAAAATAAAAACCTAAAAGTTCTCCCAATACCAAAAAAAGTAAGAGTGAGCCTAGATATATAGACAATTTTTTAATGTCAACTTCAGTAATTTTTTCATTTTTATTATAGAAATATAATACTAAAGATAAAAATGATAAAATAATCATTACTGTGCTTAGTAATTTGGGAAAAATATATGCCTCTGATTTGCCTCCGCTAAATGAAGCATAAGCTAACAGTATTGATAAAATCAATACCAATACTACTGATGAAAGTTTATTGATCTTTATCATTTGTTTTTTTTTTAATTTCTGTGATCAGTCCGTATATAATTGATAATATACAAAGTGAAATTATCGTTAAATTTAAAGGACCCATTGTTAAGTAATCAAATATTCCATTTTGAGTATCAGCAATAATTTTTGCTTGACTAAAATTTGTTTCAGCAATTGGTCCTAGTATTAGTCCCAATACAATAGGTGCTGCAGTAAAACCAAATTTAGATAAAAAAAACATAGATACACCTAAAAAAAGCATAACTATAACGTCTGCAAAATTATGCTGCACACTATAAGTGCCAAAAATTGCAAGTATTGTAATTGCAGCCGCCATATAATTTACTGGGGTTTTTATTACGTACTTAGCCAAACCACTTATATAAAGCCCAAAAATTAACATCAAAAACTGAGCTACTAACAAGGAGTTGATAAACGTCCACGTAGTTTCAGCATAAATAGTAAAAAGATTTGGTCCAGGAAACATCCCATGAATTAACAATCCACCTAATAAAACTGCAGCTGTTGGGCTTCCGGGTACACCTAAAGTTAACAGTGGAACTAATGATGGTCCAACCATAGCATTATTTGCAGATTCAGCTGCTATAATTCCATCTGGCTCACCTTTCCCAAAGTTTTCTTTATTT
This sequence comes from Candidatus Pelagibacter sp. Uisw_090, assembly GCF_047717845.1. Taxonomy (GTDB): domain Bacteria; phylum Pseudomonadota; class Alphaproteobacteria; order Pelagibacterales; family Pelagibacteraceae; genus Pelagibacter. Next base: position 500,119 of record NZ_CP159810.1, on the reverse strand, counting down.
TTACTTACTTTTTTTATTTGATCATATGAAACTAAACCTGCGATCTGCCCTCCTGCACCTGGAATTAATCCAATTATAACACCTGTTATACTACCTATAGTTAAAGCTTTAAATCTCGAAAGATTATATTTCATAGATTGAAATAAACTTTTTTTTTCCATTTGGAACTGATCTGAAAGGTCTTGTTTTTTTTCAAGCATTGAAAGTACTTGCGGTATTGCAAATAAACCTACCAAAGCTGCAATTATATTAATACCACCAGAAAATATTGGATTAAAAACAAATCTTTCCACACCTAAAACTGAATCATATCCAATTGTTGCTAACCACAAACCTAATGCACCAGAGAAAAGACCTTTAATAATTGAGTTAGAATCTAGTGTTGCAATAACTGTAACACCAAAAATTGCTATCCAAAACATATGTGATGGTCCAAACTTGAGTGCAACGTTTGCTAATAATGGAGTAAAAAAGATTAAAACTAATATTCCAATAACACCTCCTACAAACGAACTAATAAAACAATAATGAAGAGCTTCCTTAGATTTGCCTTTTTGTGCCATAGGATAACCATCCATAACAGTTGCTATGTTTGCTGGTGCCCCTGGTATTTTGAGCAAAATAGCACTAATCGCACCACCTGCTACCGTGGCTGTATAAACAGCACCAAGCATTATCAGTCCTTGTTCAGGGCTCATCTTAAAAGTGAATGGGATTAATAAAGCAACAGCCATTGTTGGGCTTAAACCAGGTGCTGCACCGAAACAGAAGGCCGCCCACTGTTCCTAAAATTAATATTAAAATATTACCAAATGTAAATACATTTGAGAAATAGTTTAAGAATTCCATATGCTTAAAGCATATCAATAGTTTTACACAGATGTCTATATTAAGTTATTTGTTAAAATTGTTGCTTTTATTAACTAACTTATCTTTCATGAATAAAAATAAACAATAAATTTTATTTTCACTCTATTTTTGGAATTTTTTAAAGATAACTAATTTTTTTCAGCTAAAATATTCTCTTTATCAATTTCTCTCAATTGATAGTTAAATTTAATTAACTTTTCTTTAATTGATTTAAGTTTAGGCCCTTCTGTAAATGTTCCATCAAAATGCTTAAATTCAAAAATAATTTTTTTTATTTCAATATTTTCAAAATTTATAGAATTTAATATCCCACATTCTGCACCCTCAACATCAATTTGAAGGAGATCAATTGAAAAGATAGAATATTTTTCAATCAAACTTGAAAAAGTTAAATATTGAATATCAATTTGCTCAATGTGAGAATCATTTACCATAAATCTTTTATATTTATGATTTAATATGTGTTCTTTTTCAAAAGATCCAATGCCACTAGCCCAGTGTTTACCCAATTTCTTAACTGCATCTGGTTTGACATAATAAAATTTCTTTATTTCATTTTTCTCAGATACCGCTGAAGTTTCAATGCTAATATTTTTGTATTTAGCCGTATTTTCTTTTAATAGAGCAATATTATAAGGCACAGGCTCAACTAAAAGAATATTTTGATTTTGATATTCTTCAAATAAGGATGTTAACCGAACACCCGAATGTGCACCAATAACAACTAAACCAAATTTTTGCACTTAGAATTAACTAAAAGCTTCTGTCCAAGTTCCTTGTGTCGATGCTTTAGAATATTCAGTTGAACGTCCCTCAAAGAAGTTCATGTGTTCAACTGCATTCAACATAGAATCTAACCAAGTAAGTGGATTTTTTTGCACATCATAAATTGGCTCTAATCCAAGTTGAGATAACCTTCTATTAGCAATAAATCTTATATAAAGTTTTACATCTTTTGCTGTAAGACCTTCCATAGGACCCATTTCAAAAGCTAAATCAATAAAAGCGTCTTCATGCTCAATGATTGTTCTACATGCTTTATAAAGTTCTTTTTTTAATTCAGGATTCCAGATTTCTGGATTCTACTGAATGAACTCTTTAAACAATCTAATCATAGAATTACAGTGCAATGTTTCATCTCTTACTGACCATGTAACAATTTGGCCCATCCCTTTCATTTTATTATGCCTTGGGAAGTTAAGTAAGATTGCAAAACTTGCAAATAATTGTAAGCCTTCAGTGAATGCGCTAAATACAGCTACTGTTAATGCGATATCTTTTTTTGAACTCATGTCAAAATTTTGCATGTAGTCATATTTATCTTTCATTTCTTTATATTTCATGAATGCAGAATATTCTGATTCAGGCATTCCGATAGTATCAAGTAAATGGGAGTAAGCGGCTATGTGAACTGTTTCCATTGAAGCAAAAGCAGTCATCATCATTAAAACTTCCGTAGGTTTAAATACAGTCGTATAATGTCTTAAATAACAATTTTGCACCTCAACATCAGCTTGAGTAAAAAATCTAAAAATTTGAGTTAATAAGTTTTTTTCAGACTGTGTTAAATTTTTTTGCCAATCTTTAACATCATCACCAAGTGGCACTTCCTCTGGTAGCCAGTGAATTCTTTGTTGTGTTAACCATGCATCATAACACCATGGATATCTGAATGGTTTATAAACTGGGTTTTCAACTAGTAACCCCATCTTTTGTGGTTGAACAATTTCATTTTTTTCTGGTTGAATAATTTTAGTATCCATTTTTTCTACTGACATGATAGGCACTCCTCGTATTCTGGTTGTTCAGTTGTTTGTGGTTTTGACTTATAGACATTTGCGGTAACATCTGTTGCTTTAGTATCGTTAACATTTTCCGCACGTTGAATTGATTTTGATCTACAGTAATAAAGGCTCTTTAAACCTTTTTTCCAAGCATCAAAATGAATTTTATGTAGTTCTCTTTTGTGAATATCTGCTGGTACAAATAAGTTAATTGATTGAGCTTGAGATATGAAAGGTGTTCTATCTCCACTTAATTCAATAATCCATTTTTGATCTAACTCAAAAGCAGTTTTAAAAACATCTTTTTCTAAATCAGTTAAAAAATCTAAATGAGAAACAGAACCTTGGTTTGTTGTAATACCAGACCAAACATCATCGTTATTTTTCCCATGTTTTTCTAATAGCTCTACTAAATATCTATTTCTGACATTAAACGAACCTGAAAGAGTTTTGTGAGTATAGCTGTTAGCTGCAACAGGCTCTACTCCAGGGGACGCTCCACCACAGATAATAGAAATTGAAGCTGTTGGTGCAATCGCAGTTTTGTTTGAAAATCTTTCATTATAGCCATAATCAGCAGCATCTGGACAAGCTCCTCTTTCGTCTGCTAGATCTTTTGAGGCTTGATCAACATGTTCTTGAATATGTTTAAATATTTTTTTATTCCAAACTTTACTCATAACTGATTCAAGTGGAATACTGTGTTTCTGTAGATAAGAATGGAAACCCATAACACCTAAGCCAACACTTCTTTCTTTTTCAGCAGAATATTTTGCATCATCAAATTGCTCAGGAGCTCTTTCAATAAAATCAGTTAATACATTATCTAAAAATCTCATAACATCATTAATCATAACGTTATCGTCTTTCCACTCATCATACTTTTCTAAGTTTAAAGATGATAAGCAGCAAACAGCTGTTCTATCTCTTCCATTTTTATCTATTCCAGTAGGTAAAGTAATCTCACTACAAAGGTTAGAAGTTTTAACAGTTAAGTTAGCAAGTTTGTGATGTTGTGGAATTTGTCTGTTAACTGTATCGATATAGATAATATAAGGTTCACCTGTTTCAATTCTTGCAGTTAATAATCTAATCCATAAATTTCTTGCAGAAATAGTTTGTTGTACAGTTCCATCAGCTGGACTTTTTAGTGCCCACTGTTCATCTGTTTCAACAGCTCTCATAAATGCATCTGACACTAAAACACCGTGATGAAGGTTTAGGGCTTTTCTATTTGGATCTCCACCTGTGGGTCTTCTCATTTCAATAAATTCTTCAATTTCAGGATGCTCAATTGGAAGGTAACAAGCAGTGATCCTCTTCTTAATGAACCTTGACTAATTGCCATCGTCAACGAGTCCATAACTTTAATAAATGGAATTATTCCAGATGTTTTTCCAACTTTACCAATTTTTTCTCCAATAGATCTAAGGTTACCCCAGTAACTTCCGATCCCACCACCCTTAGCAGCTAACCAAACGTTCTCACTCCATAGATCAAGTATTCCATTTAAGCTGTCTGATGCTTCATTTAAAAAACATGAAATTGGTAAACCTCTTTTAGTTCCACCATTTGATAAAACTGGAGTTGCTGGCATGAACCATAAATTACTAATGTAGTTATAAATTCTTTGTGCGTGTAAATTGTCATCTGCGTATGAACTTGCAACACGAGCAAACAAATCTTGATAAGATTCGTTATGACCTAAGTATCTATCTTTTAAAGTTGCTCTGCCAAAATCTGTTAATTTAGAATCTCTTGTTCTGTCAATTTTAATAATGATGCCTTTTTCATTTTGAAAAAGTTCAGTGTCATTACTAAGTGAAAATAAATCTGGTCCTTTATTTTTTGAAAGTTCGCTATTATCAGGGCTATATTCGGAGACAGCTTTCTTAAGTGCCTGTGATAGTATTTTGTTCATATTTTAATATTTTATAAGTTTTTTTTTACAAAACAACTACATGTTGTATGCTGAAAGCATTGATACACCATATAAATCATTATTCAACAGAACGTTTATAGAACATAGGAAAAAAATATCAATAAAAAAATAAAATGAATGTAAGAAAGGTTAACAATGACAACAAATTTAAAAATAGATCCATATGGCTTCAGAGAGTACGACGCAAGATGGCTGTATGAGAAGGACATAAACCAACTCGGAATAGAGAATTCTAGGCAAAGGTTTAGGTACTCAAATTATAAAACATACAAAAAAAACGAATCCAAGAGTAATTGTGGGTCATGATTATAGGTCTTACAGTGAAGAAATAAAATCTGCTCTTAAAAAAGGACTACTTTCAACGGGATGTAATATTGAAGACATAGGTTTATCTCTATCCCCTACTGTTTATTTTGCACAATTTAATTTGGATGCTGATGCTGTTGCAATAGTAACCGCTAGTCACAATGAAAATGGTTGGACTGGAGTTAAAATGGGTATCAAAAAAGGATTAACCCATGCACCAGAAGAGATGAAAGAATTAAAAGAGATTACTTTAAATGAAAACTTTATAAAAGGTGAAGGTAGTGAAAAACAAATAGAAGGTTTTCAACAAATTTATAAAGATGATTTAATAAATAAAAATAAAATCACAAAAAAAATTAAAGCAGTTGTTGCATGTGGTAATGGTACAGCCGGAATATTTGCACCTGAAATTTTAAGAGGTATTGGTTGTGAAGTGATAGAACTCGATTGTGATCTTGATTGGACTTTTCCAAAATATAATCCAAATCCAGAAGATTTAGAAATGTTACATGCAATTGCAAAAGCTGTAAAAGATAATAACGCAGATATTGGTTTTGGCTTTGATGGTGATGGCGATAGAGTTGGTGTAATTGATAATAGAGGGGAAGAAATATTCTCTGATAAAATTGGATTATTAATTGCAAGAAACTTATCTAAAACTCATAAAGGCTCAAAATTTATTGTTGATGTAAAATCAACAGGATTGTACGCAACTGACAAGGTCTTAATGAAAAATGACTGTGAAACTATTTATTGGAAAACAGGTCACTCACATATTAAAAGAAAAGTTAATACTGAAAAAGCTTTAGCTGGATTTGAGAAAAGTGGACACTTTTTCTTTAATCAACCTTTAGGTTTTGGTTATGATGATGGAATTAATTCAGCAATTCATGTGTGTCATTTATTAGATAATCAAAATAAAACTATGCATGAAATTATAAAAGAACTCCCTAATACTTTTCAAACACCAACAATGGCACCTTTTTGTAAAGATGAAGAGAAATATCAAGTGGTTGAAGATTTAGTTAAGCAAGTAAACACTATTAAAGATAATAAAACTAAAATTGATGACCAGGAGATTAGTGAAGTATTAACTGTTAATGGTATAAGGTTTTCTTTTAAAGATGGATCATGGGGATTAATTAGAGCCTCATCAAATAAGCCATCTTTAGTAATTGTTACTGAAAGTCCAACATCAGATGATAGAAAGAAAAAGATCTTTGATTTTATTGATGACCTTTTACAAAAAACTGGCAAAGTTGGCGAATATGATCAAAAAATATAAATATCTACTAATCTTTATTCTTCTTTTTACCTCTAAAAGTCATGCTCTAAGCCCTGAATATGAGAAGGAATTGTATATAGGTTGTTACACAAACTCTAAGCAATACCTTGGTACAGATGGCGCTAAAATATACTGCCAGTGCACAATTGATAAATTAAGTGCGAAATTCAATGACGAAGAAATAGATGAAGTCTTCAGTAAAGAGCCTGATGAAATTCAGCAACTAACTGCATTTGCGACAATTGAGTGCGAAAATAATAAATAGCTTTTCAAATAATAAAATAATTAATAGATTTTAAGAATGGAAGATAAGAAAAACTTCGGTTTTGGAACTCAGATTAGAAAGTCTCCTTACTTTAACTCAACTGTTAAATGGGGTGCAACTGGTTTTTCAGTTTATAATCACATGTATATTCCTCGTGACTTTGGATCCCCTGAGCAAAACTTTTGGAATTTAGTTAATGAAGCGATTTTATGTGATGTTGCTGTTGAACGACAAGTAGAGATTACAGGACCCGATGCTACAAAATTTATTCAACTGTTAACACCAAGGGATTTATCAAAACTTTCAGTCGGTCAATGTAAATATGTTTTAATTGTAAATAATGAAGGTGGAATTTTAAATGATCCAGTTTTATTAAGACTAAAAGAAAACCATTATTGGTTATCCCTTGCAGATAGTGATATTTTATTATGGGCACAAGGGGTTGCAGTAAACTCAAATCTTGATGTTAAAATTATTGAACCCGATGTCTCCCCTCTTCAATTACAAGGACCAAACTCTGGAAAAATTATGGAAGCTTTATTTGGTGAAAGTATTAATGATCTTAAATATTATTGGCTACGTGAATTAGATTTAGACGGTATTCCTTTAATAGTCTCTCGTACCGGTTGGTCAAGTGAGCTTGGTTATGAATTATATTTAAGAGATGGCTCTAAGGGTGACAAACTTTGGAAAAGATAATGGCAGCAGGTAAACCTCATGGATTAAAACCAGGTCACACATCATCGATTAGACGTATTGAAGGTGGAATGTTATCGTACCATGCAGATGCAGATATAAATACGAACCCTTATGAACTAAATCTAGGAAGACTTGTTAATTTAGATACCAATATAAATTTTATTGGAAAAGATGCTTTACAAAAAATAAATACTGATGGCATTAAAAGAAAACAAGTTGGAGTGATCTTAGATTGTGATCCTTTAACAAGCCCTAACACTACATTTTGGGAAATCTTAAAAGATAATCAGCAAGTTGGTAAAATTACTTCTGCAGTTTATTCACCAAGACTAAAACAAAACATTGCACTTGCAATGGTGTCAATTAACAATTCAGAAATTGGTACAGTGCTTGATGTTAAAATGAATGACAAAATCATTAAAGCAACAGTTGCTGAGAAACCTTTCTATGATCCTAAAAAGAAGCTAGCTAGTAGCTAACAATAAGAGTATTTATAAGTCATGTTAACGCCAAAAGATTATATTTCCCTATACTTACTGGTTATTATCTTAACGGTAGTTTCAGTTAACTTCATGTACCGTCTCTATTTCTAGCAATACAAACACTACTTTTTATTAAAAAATTAATTGGTAGTTGACCTTTATTTACGGAGTTAGAGGAACACACTAGCTCGCACTATCCTACACTAGTTATGCGGACTATTTAACTTTTATTAAAAATAAATCGCATACAGACTCATTAATTTAAGCAAGAAACTAGATCATAGACTAGATCATTTAGAGATAAAACAGGATTTGAGGTAGTATGAATGAAGAAAACCGGCGCAAACTCTGGACTTTAATACAGGAAGCCGGCCTTTATTTACAGGGTTAGAGGTTACTCAACTATCTTTTAAAAAATAAACAACTGTTAAAATTATAAGGATAATGACAATCCAAATAGTAAGATTAGTTAAGAATTGTTTTAATTTATAATTAGATTGTAGAAAAGCTGGGAGTACTAATAAGAGTATCCCCAGCATATAAACATAGGGTAATATCTGATCTGCCATTATATTACTTTAGCTTATCTCTATAGTATCTCCAAATTCAAATAGTAAATTCCATAGACATTTGTTAGGATTTAAATTCATGAAAACAAGAACTAAGGTTGTAGTAATAGGCGGAGGTATAGCAGGATGTTCTACACTATACCATCTTACTAAAGAAGGTTGGTCTGATGTTGTGTTATTGGAAAGAAACAATTTAACAAGTGGTACCACCTGGCATTCAGCTGCACAGGTTACTAATTTTGGTATGAACCAAACAATGGTTGGTTTGAAAAAGCATTCAATAAAATTGTATAGAGATTTAGCAAACGATCCTAACTTTCCAGTTAATTATAATTATGCAGACGGTGGTATTCGATTAGCAAATACAGAAGAGCAAATGGATGCTTATCGACATTTTACTTCAATGGGTAGAGGTATGGGTGTTGATTTTGAAGTCATCGATGCAGAAGAATGTAAGCGTCGTCATCCGTTAATCTCAACTGATAATTTGTTGGGTGGTTGGTGGGATCCACATGATGGTAACATTGATCCTTACCAATTATGTAACGCATTAACAGGTAGAGCAAAAAATGCAGGTGCAGAAGTTTATACGGACACACCTGTTACTGCTTTAGATCAATATAAAGATGGGACTTGGAAAGTAACGACCCATAAGGGTGTTATTGATTGTGATATCGTCGTTAATGCTGGTGGCTATAGAGTGAACGAAGTTGCAAAAATGATGAACGTGCATCACCCCGTAGCTTCTATGGAACACCAATATTTTTTAACTGAAGACATTCCTGCAATTGAAAAAGCTGGTCACCGTATGCCTCTTTTAAGATGTCCAATTTCTGATTACTATTGTCGTCAAGACAAAAATGGTTTGCTAATTGGTTTTTATGAACAAGATTGTAAACCATGGGGTATGGATGGTATTGATCCAAACTTTGTAAATGCACTTTGCCCTGATGATTTAGATAGGGTAACCGATGTATTAGAGGGTGCTTTTGCAAGAATGCCAGCTCTAAAAGAAGTTGGAATACGAAATATTGTAAATGGTCCAATCACTTACACAATTGATGGCACACCGTTGGTTGGTAAAATTCCTGGTAAAGAAAATGCATTTTGTATTATTGGTCTAAGAGCAGGTATTGGTGAAGGTGGTGGACACGGATGGTTACTAGCACAACAAATTGTTCATGGTGAAGCGTGTTATGATACTTGGTGTCTGGATCCTGCGAGATTTACTTCACACACCAATGTTGAGCTTACTTCTCTAAAAGCAATTGAAGATTACCAAAATGAATTTAGATTTCATTTTCCACACGAACATAGACCAGCAGGTCGATCTGCTAAAACAACATCCTTAACACCCATTATGACTGAAAATAATGCAGAATTTACAGTTGTTAATGGCTGGGAACGAGTTGATTTTATTAAACCCAGTAAAGATTTTAAATGTACACATTCTTTTAATTTTGATGAAGCTTTTAGTGTTGTTGGTAAAGAGATTGCTAACGTTCAAAACAATGTTGGAATTTGTGAAGTAAATGGTTTTAATAGGTTTGAAATTACAGGTGAAGATACTGATAGTTTTATTGATCGAATGTTTTGTGGAAAGATCACTCACAAACCAGGTCGTGTTGGCTTAGGATATTTACTTAATGAGCTTGGAATGATTAAGGGAGAAGCAACAATTACTAATATTCCTGAATCTGAACGAGGTCCTAAAAGAGTTTGGTACGGATCAGCTGCAGCATCAGAACTTCATGATATGGATTGGTTAACTCAACACATAAAACAAGATGAAAAAGTTAACATTAAAAGTTTAACTAATAATCAAACAATATTAATTATTGCAGGACCTAATTCACGAAAAGTAATTTCTGCTTGCAGTAGAGAGAACTGGAGCAAAGAAGCTTTTTCCTGGTTAAGTGTTAGAGAGTGTTTTATTGGTTTTTCACCAGCTACTGTCATGGCAGTTAGTTTTTCAGGTGAAATGGCTTATGAAATTCATATTCCAAATGAATCTCTTTATGCTGCATACCTGTCATTGACTAAAGCTGGTACGGAATTTGGTATGCAAATTTTTGGTGCAAGAGCTGTTGAGAGTATGAGAATGGAAAAAGGATTTTTAGCTTGGAAGCATGATTTAATTACCGAATATGATCCATTTGAAACAGGACTGAACCGATTTACAAATTTACAAAAAGAAAATTTCATCGGTAAAGCAGCACTTCAAAAAAGATTTGATAGTGGTTTAAAGAAAAAATTAGTCTGTCTTAATATTAATTGTAAACACGCACCAGCACCTGGAGGTGCTTCTTTAATGGATGGAGACAAAGTTGTTGGCACCATTAGTTCTGGAGAATGGGGTTATAGAGTTAATCAAAATTTAGCTTATGCATTTATAAATATTGATAAAGCTGAAATTGGTACAAAAATGGATTTAGATTTATTTGGAAAATTAGTTAAAGCAGAGGTTATTCCTTTTGCCCCTTATGATAGTAACTTTAGTAGAATTTTAGCTTAATCAATTCAACAATAAACAAGAGAATGTGATACATAACGCCTAAACCATTAACTAAAAAGAATAAACTTTGAAACTTTTATCTGAACTAAAACTTGGTAACTTAACATTAAAAAATAGAATTATTATGGCTCCGTTAACTAGAATGCGAGCTGGACAACCTGGAAATATTCCACAAGAATTAAACGCAACGTATTACGCACAACGGGCAACAGCTGGTTTAATTTTATCAGAAGCTACTCAAATTTCACAACAAGGTCAGGGTTACCCTGCAACACCTGGTATTCATAGTAAAGAACAAATTGCTGGATGGCAAAATGTTACTAAAGCAGTTCATGATAAAAGTGGAAAAATTTTCTTACAACTTTGACATGTAGGAAAAATTTCTCATACTTCATATCAAGTAGATGGAAAATTACCCGTTGCCCCTTCTGCAATACCTGCAAAAAATAGTGAAACCTATACTGCTGATTGGCAGCCTACTGAAATTTTAACTCCAAGAGCATTAGAGATTTCAGAGATAAAAGACATTGTTAATGATTTCAAGCAAGCGGCTCTAAATGCTAAAGAAGCAAACTTTGACGGTGTTGAGATTCATATGGCTAATGGATATTTATTAGACCAATTTTTACAAGATGGTAGTAACCAAAGAACCGATGAATATGGTGGAAGTGTTGCCAATAGAATGAAATTTCCTCTTGAAGCCTTAGATGTAGTAATTGATGTTTGGGGTAAAGATCAGGTGGGTGTTCGTCTATCCCCTTATGGAACTTTTAATGGTGTAAGCGACAGTGATCCTATGAATTTATTTGGTCAAGTAATTGAAGAATTTAATAAAAGAGGCATCGTCTATATTAACATGATCGAACCAAGAGCAACTACTGCTGGTGGTGATGATAATGTAAATGATAAAGCAATTTGTACTTCTGATTTATTCAGAGCTAAATTTAATGGAATGTTTATTTCATCAGGAGGCTATAAACCTGAAACTGCTGAGGTTGCTTTAAATGATAATAAAGCAGACGCCATTATGTTTGGTAGATGGTTTATTGCAAACCCTGATCTTCCAGAAAGAATTGCTAAAAAGACAGAGCTCAATAAATACGATAGAGCTACTTTCTATGGTGGTGATGAAAAAGGTTATACTGACTACCCTTTTCTATCTTAGATATTTTTAAATTTCTCCAATCATTTAAACCCAGAACCACGATCCCTAAAAGTTTTTTCATAATCCAAGACTAACAAACCCTGAACAGAGAGTTCTATTTGCTTTAATTAGCTAATACTAAACAGGATTAAGGAAGACTGAGGCGTGGCTATGAATGTTTTATAATTCTTTTCCAGCTTTAAGTTCACGCCACTTAATAATAGCATTAGCCCCTAAGTAAGAAATAGGTTTAGGAGGCAATTTTTTTGGTGCATCGTAGGATTTCATATCATTAACGATAGCTGAATCTGTGTTAGTTGCTAAATCTACTGCACCAATTCCTGCTAAAGTGCCTTTTGCAGTACCAATACCATTTTGACAACATGCTGAAAAAATATTTTTATCTACTTCACCAAAAGCTGGCACTGAGTTTAATGACAAACACAACCGTCCGGCCCATCTATATTCCATTTCAACATCTAACAACATTGGAAATCTATCATTAAAGCTTTTATCTTGATCATTGCCAAATTTACTTACTCTTTGCTCTGAAACTTCCATCGATGGATCAAAGGTCCAACGATTACGTATTACAATTCTATCCCCATTAATCCCAGTAATTTTTCTAACCGTTGATCCCATTGGATTTGAAGGAGTAACACCCCATTTTTTTTCACCTCCAAGTTTTGTTAGTTGATCTTTAGTTAGTTTTTTAGTCATAGATGCGTAGGTAAACACATGCATTAATCGTTTTTCAAAAAAACCAAACGATTCAGCATGACCGTTTACAGCCATAATAATTTTTTTTGCAATAACTGAACCTGTTGGGGTTTTTATTTCCCAACTATCATTATTTTTTTTAATCTCTATTGCTGGGCTATGCTCATAGATTGAAAATTTATTTCCATTTGATTGTGAAATACCATTAGCCAATTTACTTATATAAAGAGCCGGTTGGAGCATAAGACAGCCTGGTAAAAAAAGCCCACTTTTATAAAAAGTTGAACCAGTAATTTTCTCCATCTCAAAAGATGATAAATTTTTATATTGTTCACCAAGTTGATCTAAATGCTGAGCATATTCTTTGTTATGCTTTTCACCATTAATATTTACAGCACCATTAATACGTCCACTGGGTTCTACCGCTTCAGTAGGCATTGAATATTCTTCAGCAGCATCTTTAGCAAATTGTAGTGCCTGTCTATTTAATTTAATATGTTTTTGATCAACTTCTATTTTATCTTGGTAAGAACCTGAGCCAAGTTCATGAGGTAGATCAATCATAAAACCTGAATTTCTACCCGCAGGTCCAGCCGCAATTTCTGAGGCTTCTATTAATGCGATCTTATCTGTGTTTGTGATTTGACATAATCTCCTCGCAGCAGATAATCCTGCAAAGCCACCACCAACTATAAGCCAATCAGTTATAATCTTATTTTCTAATTTTGGATATCTGGGTTGCTCTGGAATAATGCTTCGCCAAGCTGGAGGTCCTGGATCCCGAGGCAATCTTTTTGCAACTCGAGTATTAGACATTATCCAATTTCCTTAATGGTATTATTCATAGTGTTAATGATATTTTCAAATTCTTTTTTTTCAATTTCATTTAATTGCTGTAATGGCAGACGAGGTATACCTGCGTTAATTCCTTTTATTGTAACTCCATATTTTATTGATTGAACAAATTTACCTCCCTGCTCTAAATTTTTCATCAACGGCAACATAGCATCCCAAATCTTTTTGCCTTTATCAAAGTCATTTTCAACAGCACATGCTTTCCATAAAGCAATGTGAGCAGTAGCTGAAAAGTTACTACCAGCACAAACCCAGCTTTTAACACCCGCTTGAAAGTATTCGTAAGCTTGGTCATCCATTCCACAACATAATGCTATGTTTGGGTATTTCTTAATTAGATAATCAATTCTATCCATTTCACCTGAGCTTTCTTTTATTCCAGAAAAATTTTTTGATTGACTAACAAGGTTTAAAAATTCTTCATCCATATTTACTGAGGTACGACCTGGATAATTATAAAGCAAAACAGGAAGATTTACTGATTGCTCAATTGCAATTGCATTAATCGCATTCTCTTTACTGGTTGGTACAGCGTAAGGTGGTGATGATATCATTATAGCATCTGCACCATTAGATTTTGCTGATTGTGCAATTAAAATCGAGTCTTCTGTTCTAATTACCCCACCCGTACCAGCAATAAAGGTTACTCTCTTATCTATAATTTCTGAGCTCAGTTTTAATAGATAAAGTCTTTCCTCTAAGGTTTGGGCGTAGTTTTCTCCAGTAGATCCAGCCACAACAATTCCATGAACACCTTCTTCAATAATTTTATTGATAACTTCGGCGTAAGCTTTTTCATTGATTGAATAGTCGTCATTAAATGGTGTAATTAAAGCTGTATAAATACCGTTCAGTTTCATTTAAATTCAATCTCCTTAAATAGTTAATTACTAACCACTATAATTAATAGGTGTATATTCAAACCCTACCAAACCTTAAATCAGATGTCTAGGTGATGGAACTGGCTAATAGTAAACTAGATTAATGAAGCCTGAGGCATGGCTATTGATACTCGCTAAAGAATGCTTTTCGATTGTTGGCTTCTGTTATCAATTTATTATATTTTGCTACTGTCATATGACATTCTAAGTAAACAGTTGCTTCAGTAATTAATTTTCCTAAATCTTTATTTGAAAGTTTTTTATTCTTTTGTAACAGTAGCTGTATTACTATCGTTTGCACCACAACCAGATTTCCAACACGTATAAATTTCTATTTCAGTTGTAGACTTTTTGTTCAATACCACATAACCGTAATCAGCACTAGTACCAGATTTATAAACTTTTTTGTCTTTGAATACGGGACTCTTATCTGCTTTGCTGAGCATTGCTGTTACAGCATTTTTAGTCGTAAGCGTACTACAGGCTTGACCATCTAGAACATCTGCTGAACTATCTAAAGTGCATTTTATAATTTCAGCTTGCATATATTTTGCTGTTTGAGCACCAATTGTTTTAACAGCGTTTGCTTTAGCACTTGCTGTATATCCACTGTAAGCAACAACCCCTACGGCAGCGAGGATACCGATGATTGCTACTACGACTAAAAGTTCTATTAGAGTAAAACCATTTCGTTTCATAGCCAAACCCTACCAAACCTTAAATCAGGTGTCTAGGTACTGGAATGATTGCTACTTAATGAAATAGATGATGGTTAGAATTATAAGGATAATGACAATCCAAATAGTAAGATTAGTTAAGAATTGTTTTAATTTAGAATTAGATTGTAGAAAAGCTGGGAGTACTAATAAGAGTATCCCTAGCATATAAACAAAGGGTAATATCTGATCCATCATTATATCTAGTTTGTATTATGAAACGTTTGTACGAGACCGTCGTTCATTTTGCTTTATTTTATCAAAGGTTTTCTCAATTATTTTAGCTTTCGGTCTTAGCTCTTCATTGTTATCTTTTTCTATAAGATTTTCCCCAGCTGTTTTATTAAATCCGTCTATTTTTTTAAAATATTCTTTGTTTTTAGATTGTGATTTACTGTACCAAAGGTCCTTTAATTGTTTGGTGTAATCTTCAAGTTTACTCTTATCCCAAGCAATATTTTCTTGTTTTCTCATCAAATTATAAAATTGAATGAAGTCTTTTGATTTAACCCACTGTCTAATTATATGAGTAAGTGACTTGTCCTTATTTTCTGGATCAAGTTGCTTTTGTGTAACTATCGCAATAATATTTAATGAATAAGACGCTCTATTAACATCATAATTAGATGCATTCCCTTGGTCACACCCCTTTAATAAGTTTAATACTTTCTCAAGATCACTGTCTGAATGTGTTAAATATTCAATTACCTTATCCCACTTATCTTTTGCAACTTTAGCCATTCATAGACAATACACAGATTAAGGGGTTTACTCAATTTCTTTAAGAATTTTAATGTGCTTATAACTAGATTTTTGTTATCATATCTTAGTTTGCATTTAATCAATTTCATTCATAGTTTTAAACAATAATGATTTATCTTCATAAAATTTTACCTTTAATCGCTAGTCCATTATTTTTAATTTTTTTTTTAATTATTTTAGGAACAATCATTAAGTCAAAAAAAATTACTTTATTTGGAGTTGTCATTTTAATATTTTGTTCATTGCCAATTATTTCAGATAAATTAATTAACTATTTAGAGAAAGATTATACTCTACAAGATGCATCAGCTATAAATAATGCAGACGTAATCGTTGTTTTAAGTGGAATGCTTAAAACTATTAAAGTTGATGATAAATTAAAATATGAATTTGATGATGGCGTAGATAGAATTTTATCGGGCATAGACTTATTTAAAAATAATAAAGCTTCTTTATTAATTTTAACGAAAGGACAAGTTCCATGGTCCTTAGGAATACCAGAAGGAGAATATTTAAAAGATTTTGCTATAAAATTTGGAGTACCTAAAAAAAGTATTTTACTAACTGAAAATGTTCAAAACACTGATCAAGAAGCAAAATCTGTTAAAAAACTGTTAAACTCAAATGATGTTAAGGTTATATTGGTAACTTCTGCTTTTCATATGCCAAGAGCAAAAAAAGTTTTTGAAGCATCTAATATAAAAGTAATACCGTTTGCTGTTGATTTTATAAATTCTCATCAAAAACTTACCTTTATGAGTTTTCTACCTTCAGCAGATGCATTAAGTAGCACCAGTATTTTTGTAAGAGAGATGATAGGAAGATTGTACTACAATTTAAAATATTAGGTTTTAGTTAATTAAGCTAAATTAGTATTGAAAAATTTAATTGTTCTGTTCTATAAATTTTATCTTCTAGTGGGGATTTTAGATGCTACGTATTGTTTTCTAACACCTTCTCTAAAGTAAATATAAACCCCCGCTGAAATTATACAAATGACCCCTAACAAAGTTCTAATAGATGGAATTTCATTAAATAGAAAATAACCTGGGATCATTGACATAATAATCAATGAATATTCAAACAATGAGACAACTGAAGGTGATGCAATGATATAAGCTGAAAAGATACATAAGAACCCAATAGATGCTGCTACTCCAAAGAATAATATAAATTTCCAAGTATAATCAAAGTTTGTAAACCACTCTCTAAATATAAACTGTGTAGTTGGATCAAAATCAGTGTTGTTGAATTGACCATTGCCCATAAAGACATAAATAATGCCACATAAAACAAGAGCAATTAAATAAAAATAGTATAACTGGGTGTTTACATCATCCTTATCAGATGTGTATTTAGTAATAGTCATTGATGCTGCATAAAATAAAGCACTTAATACTGGTAACAAATTTCTATAATCAAAACTTTCAAAATCAGGATTTAAGACGATTAATACACCAAAAAAACCAAAGGCAATAGCGGACCATCTTCTAATACCAATAAATTCTTTTAAGAAAAATTTAGCAAAAATGGATACGAAAAAAGGACAAGAAAAGAATAAAGCATTAGCAGTTGCTAGTTGCATATAAGTAATAGAGATAAAAAACGTTGAAAAAGCAACAAAATGTAACAACACTCTTACAAAAGTTAATACTGGATAATGTGTTTTAAGCGATACTTTTTGTCTTTTAAAACTTAAATAAATAAAAAGCACTGTTGCTGCAATCAAATACCTTCCAAAGAAGATCTCATACAAAGCAGATTGCTCGAAAATATATTTAATTAACGAGTCTTGGATTGCAAACAAGCTCATTGCGATCAGTATTAAAACTATCCCTTTTGAATTATTGTCCCTACTCATTATCTAAGCTTAAACCTAGAGCAAAGAAACTTAAAGATAAGATAGTTAAATTTACCAAGACCATAGAAATTAGGTGCTGGTTTTTTAGTCTTTAATTTTTTAGTTTTTTTCTTCTTCATAACTAATATGGTTTTGTGTTTCATTTGAATGCTTAAGATTATAACAATCTGTACAAAGTAAAATAACCTCTGGTCCTGAACTCACTTGTGTTAAGATGGCAGTATCATCTCCACACTCACTACACCCTGATAAACGTTTTTTCATTTATGTTTTTTACGGGTAATTTCATTAATTCTATCAATATAATTTTTTATCTCGGGGTTATCTGTAGGTTTGTTATCTTGCTTAGGGTTTTTCTTTCTTTGGTAATAATAATAGATAGGCATAACAACAGATAAGCCAACGATAATAATTGCTAGTATAATTTCAGAAGTTGTAACCATTTCAATATTTAATGACACGCTTGATTGAATTTTTTAAGTCTCCAGTAATTATAAGGCCAAGGTGTTAAAAAACCAACTATTAACATAATAGGCACTACCCACCAAGTTAACATCGCTCCACCAGTTAAAAAATAATCTGTAGCATTCATAGAAATTTCCATACTAACCATTGAGATAAAACTCATGCCACAAGCGGTCTTTAACGCACTGATAAAATCAAATTTTTGTTTCATTAAAATATAAGTCTCAAGCATAATGCTAGTGAGTAAACCATTAATGATTGCTAAAGTCATAATCCCCAATACTGGAAAAGGAATTTTACTTAACTGAAAAAATAATATGGTTCCAAAGTCTCCAATTGCACAACCGATAACACACCACATCGTATTCTTCGCACTAGTTCTCCAGCTATCTTTGCATCCCCAATGAAAAGTATCTGTTGCCATATAATTTATTTACTTAAATTTATTTGATGTTGATAATAATCATCTGGCCAAAAACTTTTAATATAAGCTAAAACTGAATCTATATCTTTGTCATTAAGGTTATCTTTAAACCCACCCATTTTTCCATCATAATCACTGATAATTCCAACTAATCCATGTTTAATAATTTTATGTAGTGTTACATCATCATGGTGCCAAGTGTGACCCGTGCCATTTAAAGGGGGTGCTTTACGATGTCCGTCTTCATCAACGCCCTTCCAATTTTCAGCTCCAGATAAATTAACCTGATGGCAACTCGCACAATTATTTTGGTAAGCAATTTTACCTCTAGCGATCATTAATACAGAATCTCTTGTAATTGGATAATGATTGTCTGAGTAAGAAAGGTTACTTAATGATATAAACAGAGTTAAAATTAGAAGTATTTTTTTCATAACTATTAAATTTATATATTAAAATTGTTAGATTAATCTTATATTTTTTTAAGATTGATTGATTATAAGTGTTTGTTAATGAACAATTTTATCTTATTTATTGTCACACTCTTTTGCTGGTCACCTACTTGGTATGTTATTAAATTTCAGTTAGGTTACGTTGATCCATTAGTATCAGTGTTTTATAGATTTTTGATAGCTGCAATAATTATTTTTGTTTATCTAATTTATAAGAAGAAAAATCTTAAGTTTTCTTTAAATCAACATCTTTGGTTTTTACTCTTCGGTATTTGTCTTTATTCTCTAAATTACGTTTTCTTTTATTTATCAAACACTTATTTAATAAGCGCATTTCCAGCGGTTGTCTTTTCAACGGTAGTTATTATGAATATTTTAGGAGAAGGATTTTATTTTAAAAAAGAAACCTTCTTTAAAAACTTTAATTGGTGCAACTATTGGAATGATTGGAATTATAATCATCTTTAGTGATGAAATTTTCAATTTTAGCTTAGCAAATGGAACTCATGTTGGATTATTTTTAGCATTGCTTGGTACATTTAGTGCATCAACAGGTAACATGGTTCACCAAAGAAACTTAAATAATAACTTTTCATTAATACCAACACTTGCGTATGCAATGCTTTATGGATCATTAGTTACTTTATTAATCACTCAGATAAAAGGTACTGAATTACTATTTGAATATAGCTTCAGTTATATTGCTTCCCTTGCTTATTTATCAATAGTTGGCTCAATATTCGCTTTTATCTTCTATTTAAGATTATTAGAGAAAGTTGGAGCTGGACGAGCTGGTTATGTAGGAGTTGTAATGCCAGTACTTGCTTTATTAATCTCAACCGTATTTGAAAACTTAGAATGGCAGCAAGACTTAATAATAGGCTTACCTATTTTAATTATTGGTGCTGTACTTGTTATTAATCAGAAAATTAAACCTGCAAAATAAAGTAATAATTCGTAAGAATTGTTTATTTATTACATTTACCAATAGAACCTAAAGAACATTTAGTTCCATCAATCCAAGTTGCGTTATTTAAATTGGCACCTTCAAAGGTGGCATTTAAAATATTAGCACCAGTTAAATCAGCTTCAAAAAGATTACTGTTACTGAAGTTTGTCTCAATTAATGATGAACCTTTGAAATTTACTCTTGTTAAATTGGCACTTGTAAAGTTAGCTTTTTCAAAAATACCACCTTCAAGATTTGCTTCATATAAATTAGTTCTAATAAAAGAAGATTCTACAAAATTACCATTAGATAGTGTTGCATTCATCATTACTCCTTTATCAAAAGTAACTTTAATAAAGCTAATAAAAGAAAGATTAGAATTTGGTATATAGGCTCTACTTAAATCTTGGCCTTCTGAGAATTGACAATTAGAATAATCAACTCCATCAGTTGGAGCATCATCACAACCAGCTTTAGCACCACTAGTTAATAATAAGCTTAAAACTAAAATAGCAAAAAGCTTACTTATAAAGCCTGCTCTTAATAATTTTAACATATCAAATGCTAACAAATCATTACCAAGAAGTCTTCAGTTAATTTAAATATAGTTAAAATTAAGCCGCTATTTATCGTTTAGGGAACCCTTCTACTGTATAGAAGTTTCTTATCTTCTTTAGAGACACATAATAAGCACTGTCTCTAAATGATCTTTTTATTTGTTTTTTAGCATTATAAATTTCAATAAATGCATTTCTCATACTGTCTTCTAGACCTGAAAAAGCTAAATCCTCTTCATCAGCACCATGAATAATTTTTTTAATTGTGTCAAAATCTGTTTTGGTATTAGTTTTTTTATCTATCAAATCAATAATGTCTAATATTTTCTGTTCTTGAAATCTTTTTTCAACTCTACCAAAACGTATATGAGAAATATCTTTAACCCACTCGAAATAAGAAACTACTACTCCGCCTGCATTGACATAAATATCGGGGATAATCATAACTCCTTTTTCAAATAATTTTTGATCTGCTTCAAATGAAATGGGTCCATTAGCAGCTTCAATTATTAATTTTGTTTTAATTTTATCTACATTATCAACAGTAATTGCATTTTCTAATGCAGCTGGAATTAAAATATCACAATCCAATTCTAAGAGTTCACTTGGGTTATTTTTAAATTCTCCAAGTTTAGGATTATTAATACTTTTATTTTTTTGAACAAATTCAATTAGTGCATTTATATCAATGCCTTTTTTATTGTATAAATAGCCATCAAACTCTCCAATAGCTATAATCTTTGCATTGTCTCTATTATATAAATGTTTAGCTAAATTGCTTCCTACGTTACCAAAGCCTTGAACTATAATTTCATTATCTTTTAATTCATTTTTTAAACCAGCTTCTTTAACGACGTCTTCATGTCTAAATATTTCTCTAACTACTTCTTCAATACCTCTACCGGTTGCTTCTGTTCTTCCAGCAATACCTCCACGATGTAAGGGTTTACCCGTTACACAACCTCTATAATTTATATCATCAGGTTTAAGTGTTTTGTATGTCTCTAAAATCCATTCCATTTCTCTTTCTGAAGTTCCGACATCTGGAGCTGGTACATTTAATGCTGGAGAAATAAAACCTTTATTAATTAGTTTACTTGCAAAGGCTTTAGTAATTTCTCTTAGTTGAGGCATTGTGTAATTCTTAGGATTAATCTTTAAACCTCCTTTTGCACCACCAAAAGGAATATTAACTATTGCACATTTGTAAGTCATTAAAGATGCCAAAGCTTCTGTGTCGTCTTGATCAACGGTTTCAGAATATCTTAGCCCACCTTTAGTTGGAAGTATGTGTTCTGAGTGAACTGCCCTCCATCCTGTGAAATTATTAATTTTGCCCTCTAGGACAACACCTACATTTACTTTAATTAATGAGTGAGTGGATTTTAAATGTTCAAGTAAGTCATCACTAAAGTTTAGTAATTTAGCTGACTTGTCTACATGTAAGTTGACGTTATCTTTAAAGCTCATTTTTAAAAATCATATATTAATGAAATTTATTAACCACTTTTATCTTTATCTAATGAGGCTTAGTCCAATACCCATAAACACATCGTGTGCCCCGTCTTGAACAATCATAAGTGTCATGCAAGACACCCTCTTTAACAACTGTTATATGTTTTGAACAAGATACAATTAAAGTCCCACTTGGAAGTTCTTTTTTTTTTAAATGAACCTTACAACCTTGTCCTATAAACATCGTTGGCGTCCACTGCCATCCTAACTTTTCAAGGTATTTCTTAACAACCACTCTATGAGTGCCAGACCTCGGGCTATCATTTTTTTGTTTTAAACTTCTTGCAAGTCTAGTTCTTGATGTAGTTCTAAATTCTTCATTTGCTTTATAAAGATCGTCATAAATTTTTTGGTAAGGAAGATTTGTTACAATTGCAATGGATCTAACTACACAGTCTCCAGCTTTTCCTTTATAACCAGCGGCAGCTCGTCCCCCGTCATTGATTTCTAATTCTAAATTGCTACTTGAAAATAATCTCTTAAAAAAATTCAAGATTTACTTTTGTGATCAAGGATCTCTACCATACACTGAGTTGCATATTCACGCCATTCCTCAGCTGATTTATCCTTAAGGTTATTAAGGTGGTTCATATTGCTATCTATATTTTCTTGATGTTTAGCTTTGTCGGCTTCTTCTAGATTTTTTTCCATGTTAGTAAGATTGGTCTTCATCGCATTAATCCAACTATTGCCAAGCTCTACACATTTAACATCATCCTTCTCATCACAAATTTGTTTAAAGAAATTGAAAATAACGTCATCGGCTTTTATCTCTTTGCTCATGTTAATTTCCAAAAATACCTAATTTAACATCATAATCAACTGCAATTCCGTAATCAGGATCGTCATCACTATCAACAACAAGCTGGCCTGCTCTGCTTAATAATCTATGACAATCACGAGTTAAATGTCTTAATTTAACTTTTTTTCCAAAACTATTATATTTGTCAGCAATGTCTTCAATTGCCTTTAAAGCTGATTGATCAATTACTTTTGATCCTGCAAAATCAATAATAACTACTTCGGGATCTTCTTCTGGTTTAAATAATTCTAAAAAACTATCCGTTGAACTAAAGAAAAGTGGTCCTTCTATTTCGTAAACCTTAGCACCCTTTTCTGTAGCAGATGGTCTCTCAACTGCTCTAATTCTAGATGCAGATTTCCAAGCAAATACTAATGCAGATACAATCACCCCAACAATTACAGCAACAGCTAAATCTTCTAAAACAGTTACAACAGTTACAAGAATAATAACTAACGCATCACTCTTTGGTACAAAAAATAATATCTTTAAAGAATTCCACGCAAACGTTCCAATCACCACCATAAACATTACACCAACAAGAGCTGCAATTGGGATCATCTCAATATAGCTTGATGTATATAAAATAAAAATTAATAAGAATAATGCTGCAGCTATTCCTGCAATTCTTGTTCTACCACCTGATTTTACATTAATCATAGATTGGCCAATCATCGCACATCCACCCATACCCCCAAAAAAACCAGTAACTGTATTTGCAAAACCTTGAGCTAAACATTCTTGACTAGCCCCACCTCTTTTATTGGTAATTTCACCAACTAAGTTAAGTGTTAATAAGCTTTCAATTAAGCCAATGGCAGACAATATAAATGCATAGGGGAAAATTATTTTTAAAGTTTCAAAATTTAAAGGAACATTTGGAATTGAAAATATAGGTAATCCTCCTTTAACACTTGCAAGATCTCCAACACTTGGAATATCAATTTTTAATGCTAAAACTAATATTGATGTTACAAAAATTGCAGCAAGTGTAGCTGGAACTGCTTTAGTAATTTTTGGTAGTAACCAAATAATCAACATAGTTAAAACTACAAACCCTATTGAATAATATAAAGTGTTTCCTGAAATCCACACTGATTGCCCCATTGCATTAAGGGTTTTAAACTGACTAAGTTGTGAAATACCAATAACGATTGCAAGGCCATTAACAAAACCAAGCATTACGGGTTGTGGTACCATTCTAATAAATTTTCCAAGCTTAAAGACACCTGCTAGTAATTGTAAAATTCCCATTAACACTACAGTTGCAAACAAATATTGAGCACCGTGATCCATAACAAGTGAAACCATGACAACCGCTAAAGCACCTGTTGCTCCTGAAATCATTCCAGGTCTTCCCCCGAATACAGCTGTAATCAAACCAACGATAAAAGCAGCATAAAGTCCTGATAAAGGTGCAACTCCTGCAACAAAAGCAAAGGCAATAGCTTCTGGAACTAACGCTAAAGCAACCGTTAAACCCGATAAAACTTCAATTCTAAACAGAGAAAAGGAAACACCTTCCTTTGGAATATAATTTTGTGAGTTAAAACCAATAGATTTTGCAAATGATGAGAGAGTGGTTTTAATCAATATATTATAATTTAATTATTTGTGAATCGAGGTGTTATCTATTTAGTAAAGCAAGCAGTTGATAAAGTCTACTTTCAATTAATACGTGTTAACAGATTTGGGACGAATCAGATACATAATGATTAAGAGGTAGTGGCGGGAGACTAAAACTACCTCTGTCCTTACCCCTTAATCCTTAAAATACTTTTTAATCTTATTGATAGTTTTTGCTAATAGAATTTTTGTATAAGGTTTCCCTTTAACCACCCAAACTGACAAAGGCCACGTACTGTCTTTAGTAGATCTTGCGATAATATGAATATGTAACTGAGGAACAATGTTACCGATCTTCTCAACATTAAGTTTTTTTGTTTTAAAAATTTTTTTCATTAATTTACTGCAATGAACAATTTCTTTCATTAATAAAATTTGATCTTTTGAGTTGAGTTCTGAAATATCGGTAATATTTTTTCGCTTAGGAATTAAAATGATCCATGGAAACTTAGCGTTATCAATTAAACGAATACTACATAGTTTTAAATCATCTATTAAATGAGAATTTTTTATAAAACTTTTACTTACTTTATTAGTCATAGTTAAATATTAATATAAATGTGTTCTATAAGCAAAAATTATTATAGGCTAATTATATTATGGCAGATAAACAAATACGTTCCGTTGCTAAAACATTTTCATGGAGACTTTTTATTTTTATCTACTGGGTAATATTTGGCTATATTTTTACTGGTAGTTTTAAAGGGGCTGGAATACTAGGGCTAGGTTCTATAATTCCTCTCTTTTTTTATTATTTTCATGAAAGAATCTGGAATAAAGTTAAATGGGGTCTTAATTAAAAAATAAAGAATATATTTATAAATATTTCTTTATTTTATCAGAGACGATTACTTTATTATTATTCATATATTCTTCATGATTTTTTTCTATATTTTTAAGTTCATAAAGATAATTAACCATCACACCATAAGATCTTTTAAAACCAGTTTCTGAAATATTTGCATTAACGACTATATCGTCAACAATTGCTCCATTGCCTAAATGAAATCTACTAACATCATTAACTGGTAGTCCTTTTTCATTTTTTTCATTAACAATATAATGGGCTACTAATTTTATTATAGCTTCCTTATTTTTTATAATTCTACTGTCACCTAATTTTAAGTCTTGAGATTTTAAAAAGATAGCATCTTGATCTTTTAGATCGCCTAAAATATTTTTAATCTTATTTTCCTCTAAATAAGTAAACCAATCAGCAAACCCTGGTATAGGTGATAAGGTACCAAAGTTTTTAATGTGAGGTAGTTCTTCTTGTATTTCATAAACCACTCTCTTTATTAAAAAATTACCCAAAGTTACTCTTGATAGACCTTCTTGACAGTTACTAATTGAATAAAAAGTAGCTGTATCATAAGATTTTTCCTCATTATCTGTCGGCTTCATTAATTCTTGAATAGATTTGCCGAGACCTTTTGTAAGGGCTACTTGAACAAAAATAATAGGCTCATCTTCAAGGGCTGGATGAAAGTAAGAGAAAAACCTTCTATCTTCACTTAACCTTCTTTTAAGTTCATTCATATCTTTTATTTGATGAACTCTTTCGTATTTAATTATTTTTTCTAAAACTGCAGCTTTTGTATCCCATGTGATTTTAGCAAGTTTAAGAAATCCTGGATTAAACCAAGCTCTAAATAAATGTCTAAGATCATTATCTAATTCTGAAAGTTCTTTATTGTCTTTTAATATTCTTATTAAATCTTCTCTTAACGCAACTATAATCGCAGTTCCATTGGGTGCCATATTCATTCTTCTAAAAAGCTCTCTTCTCTTACCTTCAGAAACTTTAAATAAATCAGACAAAGTTTTTTCATTTTGAGATTTTGTATAATTTTCAATTGCTTCATTAACTTTTGTAAAGCTGGGCTTATATTTGTCATTAATTTTTTTAAAAAATGATAATTTATTTTCTGGAGATAGTGATTGATATAGTTCAGTAATATCTCTAGCTACAGTAATACCGAATGCTGCACCTTTGTGTGAAATTAAATCATCACATAATGATATGATAGATTCTAAATCATTTTTTTTAATATTTTTTATACTAAAAAGTTTTTGACCTGCATCAGCAATCGATGAAATTATCTCTTTAAAATTAAACATAATTAATTATATAATATCTAAATATTCAACTAAAGATCTAATAGAAACATTTAGTGAAAAAGTTCCATAAATTGTACTTTTTTAAAAATTTATACTGTTAAAATTTAAAAAAATAATTTTTACTTAATTTTTAAGAAAGATATTCAAGAGCTGTGAGAATACCACCTTTTTTATAAGGTATTTTAGATTTCATTAAACCCATCTCAACTCCTGCTAACGTTCCAGCAAGCATTAGTTCATTAAAATCACCTAAATGACCAATTCTAAATATTTTTCCAGCAACTTTTGCTAATCCTGCTCCTAAAGACATATTGTAATCATCCAATATAATTTTTCTTAGTGCGTCTGCGTCATGACCTTCCGGAACAAGAACTGCAGTTAATGTGCTAGAATATTCTTCTGGGTTTTTACAAAGCACTTCTAACCCCCAAGCATTCACAGCTATCCTGGTTGCTTCAGCAAATCTTTTATGTCTATTAAATACATTTTCTAAACCCTCTTCCATAAGCATATTAATTGCTTCATCTAATCCATATAACAAGTTTGTAGCTGGCGTGTATGGAAAATGACCTTTTTTATTACTCTCTATCATTGGCTCCCAATCCCAATAAGATTTAGGTAAGTCTGAGTTTTTATAAGCCTCTAAAGCTTTTGAACTTATGGCATTAAAAGAAAGCCCTGGAGGTAATAATAAACCTTTTTGAGATCCACCAACTGTAACATCTACTTTCCATTCTTCATGCTTGTAATCTATTGATCCTAAAGAAGATATTGTATCTACAAATAATAAGGCTGGATGATTTGCACTATCCATTGCTTTTCTTATTTCACCGATTCTGCTAGTTACACCTGTAGAAGTTTCATTGTGTACAGCACAAACTGCTTTAATTTTTTTTTCTTTATCTTCTTTTAATTTCTGTTCAACAATATTTGGATCTACACCTGTTCTCCAGTCACCTTTAATAAAATCTATTTCTAATCCAAATTTTTCTGCAATATCATACCAAAGAGTAGAGAAATGACCTGTTTCAAACATTAAAATTTTATCCCCAACACTTAAAGTGTTAACCATTGCAGCTTCCCAGGCACCTGTACCTGAGGCAGGAAAAATTATTACAGGTTCAGAAGTTTTAAAAATTAATTTAATTCTATCTAATACTCTTAAACCTAATTCTGCAAAATCAGGTCCTCGATGATCAATGGTAGGATAATCCATTGCTCTCAGAACTCTATCTGGCACGTTTGTTGGTCCAGGTATCTGTAAAAAATGTTTACCTGGTCTAATAATATTTGAAATTGCCATAATGCTGTATAAGCTAAAGTTATTAGATAATCAAATTTTTAATGATGACAAATATTAGTAATTTAATAGATAGCTTAGAAGTTTACATATTAAACAACCCTGATGAGACAAAGCCACACTGGGTAAGTCATTTTATTGTTCCAACTGCAAATGAATTATTAATCAAAATTAAAAATAAAAATGGTAACTCAGGATTTGGAATGGCAACAAGCTACACTGATATATCACCAATTATCAAACCATTTTCAAATGGCCTTGAAGATTTCATAATTGGAGAAGATCCATTTTGTCCTGAAAAAATTTATGAAAAAATATTTAAATTAACTGATACTAGAATCAGTAGTGAAAAAGGCTGGAGTAAAGAATCTTTAATTAGAATTTCAGCAGCTCTAGATATTGCTTGCTGGGACTTAGTTGGCAAATCATTAAATATTCCCCTATATAAATTATTTGGAGGTTATAGGAATAAAGTTCCAGTGTATGTAACTTGTGGATATTACCGAGAAGGTAAAAGCGAGTCAGAGTTAAGGGAAGAATTAAAAAAATTAATAGAAATAGGTCATCAAAGTTTTAAAGTTAAGGTAGGTGGATTAAGTATTAAAGATGACGCAAAAAGATTAGAAATAATTAGAGATGAAATTGGTCAAGAAAAAGAATTAATGATCGATGTCAACCGAGCTTGGGATCTCAAAACTGCAATTGAGGGAGTTAGAGAGTTTGAAAGATTTAAACCAACCTGGATTGAAGAACCACTAAGATGGGAAGATGATCGAAGAACACTAAAACTCTTATCAAAAAAAACAAGTATACCTCTTTCGGGTGGTGAGAGCGAGATAACAACTTATGGATGTAGATCTATGATTGAAGAAGATGCAATACAAATATTACAATTTGATTGTACTATGTTTGGTGGATTTACAAACGGGAAGAAACTTTCTGCTTTGTGTGAATTAAATCATATCGATATAGCTCCTCACCACGATTGCTTCATACACGCACCATTAGTTGCATCTACTCCAGCAGGAAGAATTGTTGAGTCATTTGATGATGAAAGAGATCCTTTACAAGCTCAATTATTTGAAAACTCTCATAAGATGAATAATGGATGGATATATTTAAATGAAAAGCCTGGTTTAGGACTAGAAATTTCTGAAACTGCGTTAAAAAAGTTTGGTAAATTAGTTTACAAAAATAAATAAACCTTTATCAAAGTTTAATGAGTTTAAGCGCAGGTCAAATACAAAAAATTAGCAAAGAAATTAGCAGTAAGGTTGAGGGAAAAACTTTATTCGATGACTTTTCTAGGGGAAGATATAGTACTGACGCATCTGTTTATCAGATAAAGCCTATAGGTGTAGTTTTACCAAAAGACACTAATGATGTGCTAAATCTGATGGAATATTCTCAAAAAAATTCAATTCCATTATTAGCTAGAGGTGGTGGAAGTTCTCAATGTGGACAGACAGTTGGTGAAAGCATTGTTTTAGATTATTCAAGACACCAGAATAAAATTTTAGAAGTAAATTTAGAGGAAAAATATGTTTGGGTAGAACCAGGTGTTGTATTAGATCACTTAAATGCACAACTAAAACCTCATGGATTGTGGTTTCCAGTTGATGTATCTACTAGTAGTAGAGCTACGATTGGTGGAATGTCTGCAAACAATTCTTGTGGCTCAAGATCTTTATATTATGGGAATATGGTACATAATGTTTTGGCAATAGAAGCAATTTTAGATGATGGCTCTATAACTACATTTGATCACATTAATAAAAATTTGTTATCTACAAAAAATGATCAAGACAAATTATATAAAATAATAAACAAGTTTTTTGATGTAAGAAAAAACGTAAGTGCTGAATTAAATGAACATTGGCCTACAACACAAAGAAGAGTTGGTGGATATAACATAGATTTAATTGATCCAAATGGATTTAATTCCTCACATTTACTAGTTGGATCAGAAGGAACGTTATCTTTATTTAACAAAATTAAATTAAAGCTATCTGAATTACCAAAAAATAAGATACTAGGTGTTTGTTATTTTGATAATTTTCATCAGGCTATGGAAATATCTCAAGAAATCGTGAAATTAAAACCAACATGTGTTGAGTTAATGGATCGAAATCTATTAAATTTAGCAAAAGATATTCCTATGTACGCAGAGGGAATAAAAAAATATATCAAGGGGAACCCTGCTGCTGTATTGATGGTAGAATTTATAGATACAGATCAAAAAGTTTATGAAAAAAAAATAAATGATCTGGAGTACATTGTTTTAAACCAAAATAATAAAAATCAGTTTAAATATTATTCTGATCTTAATGAGCAAAAAGAAGTTTTTGATATAAGAAAAGCTGGACTAAATATTCTAATGTCTATGAAAGGTGATAGAAAACCAGTTGCCTTTATTGAGGATTGTGCTGTCTCGCTTGAACATTTGGCAGATTACACAGCAAGTTTGAATGAAATATTTAAAAAATATGGAACAAGTGGAATGTTCTACGCTCATGCATCTGTTGGAACCTTACACGTAAGACCTGTTTTAAATATGAAATCAGATAATGATATAAAAAATATGAAATCTATATCTGAGGAGGCATTTGCAATAGTAAAAAATTATAAAGGATCACACTCTGGTGAACATGGAGATGGTATTGTGAGATCTGAATTTCACAAAATGATGTTTGGAGAAAAAATTACAAAAGCTTTTGAGGAAATAAAAGATACATTTGACAAAAAAAATCTTTTAAATCCTGGTAAAATTGTAAGACCACTCACTTCAAACGATAGGTCTCTAATGAGATATAAGTCTGGTTATCAGGCTGAAAAAATTAATACACACTATGATTGGTCTGATTGGGGACAATTGTCAGATGCTGTGGAAATGTGTAATAATAATGGTGCATGTAGAAACCTTGACTCAGGTGTAATGTGCCCTTCATATCGAGTAACTAAAGAGGAAAAAGACTTAGTTAGAGGTAGAGCAAACACACTTAGATTAGCATTATCAAATCAATTACCTGAGGGATCGTTTGTCTCTAAAGACATGTTTGAAACAATGGAGCTGTGCGTTAGCTGTAAAGCTTGTCAAAGAGAATGTCCAATGTCCGTAGATATGGCCAAGATGAAAAGCGAATTTCTTTCTCATTACTACAATAAATTTAGCATGAGAATTAAAGATAAAGTTATATCGGAGATGCCAAAGATGATTTGGGTTTTAAAGATCATTGCTCCAATATTCAATAAAGTCAAAAACGTACCTATAATTTCAACAATTATTGAACAATTTGGATTTACAACCAAAAGGGAAATGCCAGAGGTACAAAGTCAGGATATTTTAAAAAAAATATACACAGAGCAATTAAAATCTGAAAAAAAATTAATATTATTTGCAGATACTTTTAATATAAATTTTGAAAATCAAAATTTAATATATGCTATAAAAGTATTAAACAAACTAGGTTTTCAAACAATCATACCAAGTTATGATAAAGATAATTTAGATAGGCCTTTATGTTGTGGAAGAACCTATATTTCTTACGGACAATTAGATAAAGCAGCAAATGAATTAAATCGATTTAATGATTATATCATAAAGAATAATTATTTTAATTTACCAGTTGTTGGAATTGAACCTTCTTGCTTACTTACTTTCAGTGATGAGTATCAAAAATTAAAAGATGTAAAAAATAGAGAAAAAATAAAAAATAAATTTTATTTATTGGAAGAATTTATATTAGAATATATTGAAAACGATAATAATATTAAGATTAATAAATTTGACCAAAATGTATTAATACACGGTCATTGTCATCAAAAGTCTCAAGATAGAATGAAAGGTCTTAAAAATCTTTTATCTAAATTAAAGATTAACAACAAAATGATAGAATCCAGTTGTTGTGGTATGGCTGGATCATTTGGTTATGACAGTAAGCACTATGAAATATCAAAAAAAATGGCAAATTTATCCTTGATACCTGCAGTAAACAATAGTGATGAAAAAGATTTTATTATTGCAAATGGTACTAGCTGTAGACATCAAATTTCAGATTTATCTGATAAAAAAGGTAAACATGTTTCTGAATTACTATTTAAAATTTTTGAAACTGTAAATTAAAGTATTACTTTTCTATTATAAAAATCTTCTATCTCTTCGTGCTTGTATCCAAAACTCAGCATAATTTCTCTTGTGTGTTCACCTAAATTAGGTGCACCTTTTGATTTTTCTGTTTTACTTTTTGAAAACTTGATTGGCATACCAACAGCCTTGCTTTTGCCAGCTTTTTTATTATCAACTTCAATTATCATTTCCCTATGAATTGTTTGTGGATCTTCAAACATTTCAGTAATCGAATTTATAGGTCCACATGGTAAACCATTATTATCAAATATCTTTAACCATTCATCGGCAGTTTTTTTAATAAGTTCACTATTAAGTATATCTACAAGTTGATTAATATTTTTTTTTCTATTCAGGTTTGATGAAAATTTTTCATTTTCTTGAAGATCTTGACGATTAATAGCCTTTAGTAGCATTAACCATGTGTTTTGATTAGAAGCTCCCACTGTAATCCATTTATCTTTGGTTTTAAAAGCTTGATAAGGCGCAGTTAATGGATGTGCAGATCCAAGTGGTCCAGGAGATTGTCCAGTAGCACCAGCTATAGCTGATTGCCAATAAGTATGAACTATGCCAGCTTCAAATAAAGATGTATCAACTTTCTGACCTTCTCCAGTTTTTTCTCTATGAATCAATGCAGCTAAAATTCCACTTGAAGCTAGCAAACCAGCAGTAATATCTGTGATGGGTGCTCCAACTTTCATTGGGGGCTTATCATTGCCCTCTCCAGTTATACTCATTAAACCACTCATTCCTTGAGCAACTAAATCAAACCCACCTTTATCAGCATAAGGACCAGTTCTGCCATATCCAGATATTTCACAAAGAATTATTTTAGGATTAATCTCAGACATCACATCATAACCAATACCTAATTTTTCTAACGTACCTTTTCTAAAATTTTCTAGAACTACATCAGAATTTTTAACCATTTCTTTAAAAATCTTTATTCCATCTTTATCTTTTAAATTTAAAGCTAT
The DNA here is from genome assembly GCF_047717845.1 of Candidatus Pelagibacter sp. Uisw_090. Lineage (GTDB taxonomy): Bacteria > Pseudomonadota > Alphaproteobacteria > Pelagibacterales > Pelagibacteraceae > Pelagibacter. Next base: position 467,146 of record NZ_CP159810.1, on the reverse strand, counting down.
TCCCTTCTTATTTCTATTCATCATCATAAATGCTGCAGCTTCTCCATTAATATCAGGGGGAAGAAAATTTCTAGTATCATCTCCAGCAGGTGTTTTTTCTATCTTTATAACTTCAGCTCCAAGATCCGCTAATAATAATCCACAAGTTGGGCCAGCCATAATTTGAGCCATTTCCAAAACACGAATGCCCTTCAATGAAGTTGTCATTTATTATTTATTTCTGAATTTAGGTTTTGTTTTATTCAAAAAGGATTTGTACCCAATTTTAAAATCCTCAGTATCGTAACATTTATAACCAAGATTGTTTATCTTTTCAGTCACTTTACCATTCTTTAAAATATTTCTAGCAAATTGTTTGTGCCATCTTGTAACTTTTGGTGCACCCTCGCATATTAATTCTGCAGATTTATAAGCTTCTTTTTCAACATTCTTGTCATCAACCACTCTGTTAACAAGTTTTTTTTCAAATGCTTCTTCTGCACTAAATACCCTGCCCTCAAATAAAATTTCCATAGCAGTCGAGTAATTAGTTACCCTTAAAAGAACTTCTAATTCTTTTGCAGCCATTGTTAAACCTAATCTTTTAATTGGAATTCCAAATCTTGAACTTTTACCACAAATTCTAATATCACAACATCCTGCTATTTCTAATCCACCACCAACACATATTCCTTCTATTAGTGCTACAGTCGGTATTGGACAATTAAATATTTCACCTAAAGTTCCATGCAAAAATTTGCCATAGGATTTTGCTAATTTTGATGATGATCTTTCTTTTTTAAATTCCCCTATATCATTACCTGGGGAAAAAGATTTTTTACCTTTGCCTCTTATAATTATACATCTTAAGTTTTTATTTTTAGATAATTCTTTGAATATTTTTCCAAGCTCTATCCACATGGGCTTGGTCATTGCATTTAACTTTTCTGGTCTGTTTAAAATTACTTCAGTTAAATGACTATTTATCTTATTAAGCTCAATTAATTTATCCATTTAACTCCTATAAAAGTATTCAACTAGTGTCATTGGTATGGCAGGTACATAGGTCACTAAAAGCAACAATATTACTAAAACACTTATAAAAATAAGGTTTTCTCGAGTTACATCCCATATATCTTCTTTTGCTACAGAGCATGCAGTTGCTAAAACACTTGCAACTGGAGGTGTTTGTTGTCCAATTGCTAAATTTAAAGTGACTATTATACCAAAATGAACTGGATCTATACCCACAGCATAAACTAAAGGCATAACAATAGGGACGGTAAGGATTATTGCTGCTACAGAATGCAAAAAGAAACCAATAACTAGAAGAAAAACATTTAATATTGCTAAAACAGCATACTTATTATTTGTAAAGTCCATAATTGATGCAGCAATTTTTTGCGGAAGTTGTTCGACTGTTAAAAATTCACCTAGTAATACTGAAGCCGCTACCAACAACATTACTGATGATGTTTGAATCGCTCCTTCAGTTGCGGCTTCATAAAGTCTTTTAAAATCTACCTCTCCATAAACTAACCCAATAACTAGTGATGCTACAACCGCCAAGCCTGCACCCTCTGTTGCCGTTACAACACCACCGAAAATACCACCCAAAATAATTACAGGTAGTAAAAATGCTAATGCTGCTTCTCTTGCAGTTTTTCTAACATTTGCAAGATTAAATGTTTCTTCAACTGGAAAATTTCTGCGTCTTGCTGTGATATATGCGGCTAACATTAAAAAAAAACCACCAATTACACCAGGTACAATTCCAGCAACAAATAATTGTACCACTGAACTTTGTGACATCACCGCATAAACAATCATTGGTATAGATGGTGGAATAATAATTGCTAAAGATGCTGAAGACGATGTGACTGCAGCAGCAAATGCTCCTGGATATCCTTTTTTCTTCATTGCTGGAATTAAAATTGAACCTAATGCAGCAACATCTGCAACTGCAGACCCAGAAATTTCTGCAAAAAACATTGAAGTTGCTATGTTGATCATGCTTAAACCACCCTTAATAAACCCAACCAGAGCAGAAGCAAACGCTATCAATCTTCTAGAAATACCAGCACTATTCATTATTGAACCAGCTAGAATAAATAAAGGTATTGCTATCAATGGAAATTTCATTGACCCATCAAACATTACAATAGCAGTATCGATTAAAAAACTTGTTCCAGACTTTAATACCATTGCAATTATTGTTGTTACAGCTAGACCAATAGCAATAGGAACATTTATAGATAAAATAAATAGTAATACTAAAAACATTGTTAAAATTAACATCAAATATCTCCTGTTTGTTCAATGTTAGTTGTTTGAAGAACTAAATTTTTATAATCCTCTGGAATTCTTAAAGTTTCAGATAAAATAAATAGACATGATGCAACTGGTATCACTGATTGTACAAAAATTTGAGGAACCCACTCTAAAGTCACTAATGTTTCTCCTCCAATAAGTGTTAAAACTTTGAACCCATAATAAGCTAACAATATCAAAAAAGCATAGATAACAAATTTAGATAGTACGAAAAATATTTTTCTTAAAGCTAATGGAAATGCTTTAAAAATACTTGGTACGCTTATATGTGCTCCTTTTAATGATGCATATGCTGAGCCATAATACGTTATCCACGCAAGTTGAACCGCTGCAACTTCATCATACCAAACTAAAGCGCTACCAGCAAAACGGAACGAAACACCAAGCAATACTGTTACTGCAAGAGCTACCATCATTATGAACAGTATAAATTTTAAAAAATTTTCGTATGAATTTATAAATTTTTTTAATGTCATATATTTTTCTAGGCCCTCAGAAAGAGGGCCTAATACAAATTAGATTAATTTGCTAAAGATGATACTTTTTCAATTAACGCACCACCAGTTGATACTTCTGATGCAAATTGATCATATATTCCTTTACTTGCTGCAATAAAAGCCCCTTTATCAGCAGTGTTTACTTTAACTCCAGCTGACTCAATTACACCTAGTAAAGATTTTTCAAGTCTAGCAGCTTCTTCGTATACAAACTTTTGCGTGTCTTGCGCAGCTTGTTCTAGGATAGCTCTTACATCCGCAGGAAGTTTGCTCCAATGATCTTTATGTACTGCTACATAAGCAGGAGTATAAACGTGACCTGTAATAGATAGATATTTTTGCACTTCTTGAAACTTAGCACTAGCTATTTGAGCATATGGGTTTTCTTGACCATCCATTGTTCCAGTTTTCAAAGCTGTAAAAACTTCTGAAAATGACATTGGAGTAGGGTTTGCGCCATATGATTGGAACATTTTGACTCTCCATTTTGACTTAGGAGTTCTTAATTTAATTCCTTTTAAGTCATCTGGTTTATCTATTGCTCTTACATTGTTTGTAATATGTCTAAAGCCATTTTCCCATACTGCTATAACTTGATAACCAGTTTTGGCTTCAAGATTTTTAAACATTCCTGGTAATACTTGGCTTTCAACTTTATTCATGTGCTTTCTATCTTTAATAATAAATGGCATATCAAAAACACCAAACTCATCATGAATTGAAGCCATAACAGATGATGGCAACCACATATTTACAGTACCTAATTTTAGTTTTTGCATACCCTGTTTATCTTTACCAAGTTGCGACGAACCAAATACACTTACTTTACCTTTGTTACCTAATCTCTCATTTGCAAGTTTAGCAAAATGATCAACTGATGCAGAAAATAATGAACCAGGTTTACCCACGTGTCCAAATTTTATTTCAGTTGAATTAACTGCCAAACTTAAAAAAAATGATGAAAATAAAACAACAATTATTTTATTAATTTTACTCATATTATCTCCCTCTAAGTTAATTATTCTTAGGAAAACCTATCTAAAATATGAAAAGATATCTAGTAATTAAAATGGCTAATTTGACACCAGATATCTTGTTTTTATAAATATAAAGGAGTTATTGCTAAATTAATTAGGAAAATTTAATTTATAGATAGATACTCAATAAAAGATCTTATTGAAACTATAATTAAAAAAGTACCAAAAATTTTACTCAATAATTTTTTATCTATTTTATATACTGTTTTAGCACCAAGTCTTGCCATAACCATTGTTACTGGCACAAATACGATAAAACCTAATAAATTAATGTATCCAAAGCTAAAAGGAGTATTGATATTATCTATTATTTTTCCACTAATAATCATTGTTATAGTTCCGCTAATAGCTATTAAAATACCTGTTGCCGCTGCTGTACCAATTGATTTTCTTATATTATAACCAATTGTTCTCATAAAAGGCACCATTAAAGATCCACCTCCAATACCAAGAGGTACAGAAAAAAAACCAATGATAACTCCTGAAATATTTTTTACTAGTTCAGGTATTTTTTTTGGATTTTCTACCAATGCCTCTCTTAAAAAAATAAAAAATAACCCGATCATAAAAGCAAAAATTGAAAAAAATAAAACTAAAGTGGGAGTATTTAAATTTACCACTAAGAAGGTTCCTAAAATTACCCCAGCAAGAATAAAAATACCAAACGATTTTACCATTTTAAAATCAACTGCATCATGCTCCATGTGAGTTTTGGTAGAAATTATTGATGTTGGAACTATTATTGCTAAAGAAGTTCCAACAGAAAGATGCATTCTTGTAACAATATCAAAATCAAGAATAGTAAATGCATAATATAAAGCTGGCACCATTATAATTCCACCTCCAACCCCAAGTAATCCTGCCATAAAACCAGCAACAGCTGCTGATATAGCAAGGACTGCTAATAAATTAATCATATCTCCATAATTTAGATTTTCCATTATGAGTTAGCTTGATTGGCTTTCTCGTTATTTTGAACAATTGTCATTATATGTTTAGATTTTTGAAAATCTGAATCTCTTGCCATCATATTATCACTTAAATATCTTTTCCAATCTTTTGAGCCAATTTGGCCATGGTACAAACCAACTGTATGTCTCATAATATGATTTACTTTTGTCCCACTTTTAACTTCTTTTTCAAGATATTCTAGGAGCTTTTCTGCAATCCCTTCTCTGGTCGGCTGTTCTTTTGAGTTAAAAATTTCTTTTTCAATTTCAACTAATGAATAAGGGTTTTGATAAATGGATCTACCAATCATGACACCATCACATAAGGTTAAATGATTTTTAATCTCATCAATTTTTGAAATTCCTCCATTGATAATGATTTCCAAGTCTGGGTTTTCTTCTTTTACTTTATAGACCATTTTATAATTTAGTTTTGGAATATTTAAATTTTGCTTAGGTGACATTCCTGTTAAAATAGCTTTTCGAGCATGTAATATAAAAGTGTTACAGCCGACACCCTTCATCTTTAGTATAAAATTATTTAAATAATCAAATTCTTCAGTATCATCAAATCCAATTCTAGTTTTTGCAGTAACTGGGATTTTGCAAGCATTAACCATTGAATTGATACATTCTGCAACAAGATCTGGTTCTCTCATCAAACAAGCACCAAACATATTCTTTTGAACTTTTTTACTGGGGCAACCTAGATTGATATTAATTTCATCATAGCCCATATCCTCTGCAATTTTTGCAACTTCGGCTAATTCTACTTTATCAGATCCACCTACTTGTAAAGCCAAAGGTTTTTCTTCTGGACTATAGGATAAAATTTTTTTTCGATCTCCATGTATTGCAGACTTTGTTGCAACCATTTCTGAATACAGCATAACATTCTTACTCATCAATCTTAAAAAGTAACGATCATGACGATCGGTACAATCCATCATGGGTGCTACAGAAATTTTTCTATTAATGTCTTTTTTAATATCCAAGGGGTTTACCCATTAGTTTATCAGGTAACCACGATACGATCTCAGGAAAGATACATAGTATAAGTATAGATAAAACCATCATCATCATAAATGGAAACGATCCTCTTAAGATTGTGGATAAACTCACGTCTGGCGTTATTCCCTTAATTATATAAAGATTTAATCCAACTGGTGGTGTGATTAAGCCTATTTCCATATTTATTGTAAATACAATCGCAAACCAATAAGGATCAAAACCTAATGTAGTTATAACAGGTAACAATATCGCTGAAGTCATCACAATAACTGCCACTGGAGGTAAAAAGAAACCAGCAACAAGTAAAAATACATTAACCATTAAAAAAATCATCCACTTGTTACTGCTTAATTCGATCATGCTTTGAGCAAGCGATTGAGTTACATAAAGTTGTGATAATGTGAATGCAAAAAGATAAGAGGCCGCAATAATAAACATTATCATTACACTTTCTTTCATTGAAATTTTAACAATATTCCATATTTTTTTTGGCTGATAAATTTTGTAAACAACTGCAATCATTACAAAAACTAAAAATGCTCCAACACCAGATGCTTCAGATGGTGTCGCAACTCCTCCATAGAGAACATATAAAACCCCAACAATGATTGCTAAAAACGGAAAAATTCTAGGAAGAACTTCAAATTTTTCTTTTAAAGTTGGTGGCTTTCTATTTCTTAATAATTTTGATGCATTTTTATCAATGAAGTAACTGTGTATTAATGCCCACACAGCAAAAAGACTTGCCAACATAAACCCAGGAATAATGCCAGATAAAAATAGTCTTCCAATAGAAGTTCCTGTTGCCATACCATAAACAATTAAAACTATACTAGGTGGAATTAAAACTCCTAAAGTTCCTCCAGCAGCAATTGTTCCTGTGGCAATTTCATCTGAGTATCCTCTTTTTCTCATTTCAGGAATTCCCATGGTACCAATAGCAGCACATGTCGCTGGACTTGATCCGCTTAAAGCTGCAAAAATCGAGCATGCACCAATATTAGATATAACTAAACCACCTGGAACTCTCCATAACCATCTATCAAGACCAGTATACAAATCTTTGCCTGCAGGTGAATGGGCAACTGCCATCCCCATAAGAATGAACATCGGGATTGATAGCAAAACAAATGAATTTAATCCTGCATAAAAAGTTTCAGCAAATACATCTAACATTTGCAGTCCTTCGAAAGCAACCAAGAGAGTAATTGAAACAAAACTTAATCCAAAAGCAATTGGAATACCTGAGAATAAAACTATTAGTGTAAAAACAGCAACAATTATTGCAATCGTTAGCGGATCCATTATTTAAAATCCTTTTCATCAAATAGTTTTATTATTTCAGCAATATATTGAAGTATCATTAAAATAGAACCTATTAACATTGATGAATAAGGCACCCATAAAGGAGGATCCCATATTGTGCCTGTAGTGTAATTTTTAATGAAAGCTTCCTCTACCATTAAGAAACCAAAATAAAACAATGTTAGAAAAAACCCTAAGCTTAAAAATGAAGTAAAGATCTTGAGTTTAATAATATTTTTTTTAGACATAAAGTCGTAGATCCACTCCATACTTACATGAGCTTTTTCACTTAAAACATAAGCACTACCAATAAAAGTAGATGCAACAAGCAACATTGTAACCAATTCTGTTTGCCAAGTAATTGCATGTTGAAAAAAATATCTTTCAAAAACTAGTTCGACAATTACCAAGATAGACAAGATTAAAGCGCCTACGGCAAAAGCTCCACAAGCTTGAGCTGTGTAATTACAAAATTTTAAATAATTTTTTATCATAAAAAAAGCCCTTATTTATTTTAAAACAAGGGCTTTATATATTAATTTATTTAACTGCTAAAGCCATTTCCATAAGCTTAGCACCACCTGGTACTTGCTCTGCAAACGCTTTGTGGGCAGTTTTCTTTGCGATCTCAATCCATTCAGCGTGATCTGCGGCAGTCATATATACTAACTCAACACCAGCATCTCTATAAGCATCTTCAAATGTCTTATCAAGGTTAGCTACTTGTGCTGTCATATATTTTTCAGCTACTTTTCCAGCTTTCATAAGAGCTTTTTGTTGCTTAGAACTTAAAGCATCAAAAGACTTCTTAGACATAAGGATCGGCTCATACATAAACCATAGACCAAATTTTCCTGGAGGTGTTGCACATTTTACTTGTTCGTAAATTTTGTAACTTACAAAACTTCCTGAACTAGTATTTGCACCAGTTAATACACCTGTTTGTAGACCAGTATAAATTTCTGAAGATGGCATACTTTGAATACCGGCTCCTGCACCTTCAAGCATTTGGTTAAATGCTTTACCAGCTGCTCTCATTACTTGACCTTTTGCGTCGCTAGGTTTTCTAATACATTTTGTTTTTGAAACAAAACCACCACCTAACCAAGCATCAGATAAAACAACTACACCTGCATCATTAATAATTTTTTTAATCTCAGTCATCATTGGAGATTTATTAAATCTTAAAGCATGATCATGGTTTTTAACTGTTCCTGGCATTAAAGTTGCACTGAACTCTGGGTGAAACTTTGAAGCGTATCCCAAGGGGAAAGCAGATATATCTAATTGACCAGTGGTCATTGGTTTCCACTGTTCTTTAGGTTTATATAAAGATTTTGCAGGGTAAATTCTAATGTCGATATCAACATTAGCTTTTTTAACTTCATCTGCAATTATTTGTACCATTTCATGACGTGGGTCAAAAGATCCGTCAGCTCTAGGGGTTCCTGGCCATTGGTGGCTAGCTTTTAACGTAACTGCATAAGCAGAAGTAACACTTGTCAAAACCAAAACTAGTGCGACAAAGTATAAAGATATTTTTTTAAACATTATTTTCCTCTCTTCTATTGTTATTTAAGGGATGCATTAAATTCAAGATTTTGGTAAGAGTCAATACTACATAATTACTTAATAAAATATGGATGGACCTTTAAATAACCTATTAGTTCTTGATCTAACTAGAGTGCTAGTAGGTCCTTATTGTACGATGATGCTATCAGATTTAGGTGCACGTGTGATAAAGGTGGAAGCACCAGATGTTGGAGATGACTCTAGAAAATTTGGACCCTTTATTGAAGATTATTCGGCTTATTTTATGTCACTTAATAGAGGCAAAGAAAGTATTGCTCTAAATTTAAAAAATGAAAATGACAAAAAAATATTTAATAAAATTTTAGCTAAAGCAGATATCTTAGTTGAGAATTTTAAACCAGGCACATTAGAAAAATGGGGATATGGATGGAAAGATATTTGTAAAAAGTATCCTAGATTAATTTATGCATCGGCATCAGGCTTTGGACAAACAGGTCCGTTAAAAGAACTGCCTGCTTATGATTTGGTTGTTCAAGGTATGGGTGGACTTATGAGTGTTACTGGTCAACCTAATTCTGAACCAACAAGGGTTGGTACATCTATTGGGGATATCACGGCTGGATTATTTACTACAGTTGGAATAAATGCGGCTCTTTATGATAGAGAAAAAACTGGTAAAGGAACTTTTATTGATGTTTCAATGCTGGATTGTCAAATTGCAATTTTAGAAAATGCTATAGCAAGGTATCTTGCTAAAAATGAAATACCAAAACCCATGGGATCTCGTCACCCATCTATCGCTCCTTTTGAAGCATTTAAAACAAAAGATAGTCACATCATTATAGCTGCTGGTAACGAAAAACTATTTGAAAAACTTTGTGATGTTTTGGATATTTCTGAAATTTCTAAAGATCCGAAATTTAACACAAACTCGTTACGATCAGAAAATATGGATGATCTTAAAAAAATTCTTGAAGATAAACTTGTTGTTAAAAATACTGCTGATTGGGTAAGCAAAATGGAAAAAGAGAAAATCCCATGTGGTCCTATCTTTAATATAAAAGAGGCTGTTGAAAATCCTCAAGTCAAAGCAAGAAATATGATTGTTAAAGCACATCACAAAGCAATTGGAGATTTTAAATTAGCAGGTAATCCAATTAAAATGTCTAATTATAAAGATGAAACAACGCGTGGTGATATTCCAGACTTAGATGAACACAGGGAAAAAATCTTAAAGGAATTTAATAATTAACTGTTAGGTTCAGTTTCTTCTGCATCTTCTTTTGCAGTTTCAGTTTCAGCTATTTGATCTAAAGAAACTTCTGTTTCTTCACTAGCAGTTTCAGTGTCTTCACTAGCAGTTTCAGTTTCTTCACTAGCAACCTCAAGTTCTGGATTAACTTCTACTTCAGGTTCTGCTTTTGCAGTTAATTCTTCCAAATCTTCTGGTGCTACTTTAATTTTTTCTGGAATTTTTCTGGCTCTTTTTGATGGCAAAATAGGAGTTCCACTTATAGAAATCTCACCTTTATACATACTTTCAAAATCATCACCTACAACTTCATCATCTTCAGAGCCATCGTCAACTTGTTCAACATGTTTTCTAAGCTTGTGAATAGCACTATCAGTTAAATCTGAAACTTTAATAGTTTCTTCTGCAATCTCTCTTAATGATATAACTGTATTTTTATCATTATCTCTATCAAGAGTAGGTTCAAGCCCTGAATTTAATTGAACTGCTCTTTCTTTAGCAACCAATACTAATTCGTAAGGACTTTCTACTTTATCAATGCAATCTTCTACAGTTACTCTAGCCATGCGCAGTATCTATACGGTGGTTAAAAAAAATCAAGGTTAATTTTACAAATATTGAGGATTAAGCTTGTTCTTTATGAAGAATAACAACGATATTGCAATTAAAACATAAGATCCTGAAACTAAAGCTATTTGTTCAATAGAAAAGCTATTATCGATCAATATTCCAAATAAAGCTGTTCCAAATGCAGTTGAAAAAACCATGAAGGCTGTTGTGAGAGCTTTAATGGCACCAATATATTTAACACCATAAATTTCAGCCCATGTAGAAGAACCTAAAACATTTGATAGTCCATTTGAAACCCCAATTAAACCAAGGAAGACAAAAGATGAAAATGGTGAATTAAAATAATAAAGCACAAACGTTGCAACTAATAAAGGAATGTTCATGTAAATTAATAATTTTCTACTTGTAAATTTATCAATCAAAAAACCAGATAAAAATAAAGTAATAACTGATAGAACTGAATACACCATAAAGGATTGGGCAATAACATAAGGTCCCCAACCTTTGGATGACACTATAAAAGATTGATAAACAAATGTACCCGTTGCAATCCAAGGCATTGCTAACATACTTAGACATATAATGTAAAAACGGTAATCTTTTAAAACCTCATTTCTTGTCCATTGTTTTATATCTTTAGTTTTAATATTTACAGTATTAGATGTCTCTCTTGAATCTAATTTAACATTTTTAACTAATGCAACGATGACTATAGGTAAAATGATAACAATTGAAATTGAAATAGCTATCCAAATATTTCTCCAATCAATAAAAGTTAATAAAAAAATAATCAATAAGGGTAAAATAAATTCAGCTAACGATAAACCAAGCCAAGTTGTACTTAACGCACGTCCCCTAGTCTTTTCAAAAAATCTTGAAATTGTCGTAGTTGCTGTGTGAGACATTAATCCTTGGCCTGACAGTCTCATTAAAAAAATTGATAAAAATAAAAAAGCTACTGAAGAAATTTTAGAAAATAAAAAACAAGAAATTGCTAGCAAAGCAATCACATAAGCTGCAAATTTTAAAATATTAAAATCATCTATCTTTTTACCAACCCAAACTAATATAAAACTGCTTAATAAAGTTGCGGATGCATATATTGATCCAAATTGACCATGACTGATAGAAAGTGCATCTCTTATGCTTGAATTAAATAGTCCTAGAAAAAAACTCTGTCCAAAACTTGAAAAAAATGTAAATATAAAACCAAATAAAATTACTTTAAAATTCAAACTTTTAAACATAGGAAATAGAAATTATGAGCAATGTTGCATTTATAGGTTTAGGTGTCATGGGTTATCCAATGGCAGGATATATATCAAAAGCAGGCCACAATGTAACTGTTTATAACAGAACTGCTGCAAAAGCTGACAAATGGGTTGCTGAATATAAAGGTTCAAAAGCAGATACTCCTGCAAAAGCTGCTGAGGGTGCTGACTTTGTGTTTACCTGTGTTGGTAATGATAATGATTTAAGAGAAGTAACATTTGGTGACAACGGTATCTTTAAAACAATTAAAAAAGGTTCAGTTTATATCGATAACACCACAGCTTCTGCAACAATTGCTAGAGAAATTTATGCCCATTCATTAAAAAGTGAATTTGGTTTCTTAGATGCACCTGTATCAGGTGGACAAGCTGGTGCTGAAAATGGTGCACTAACTGTTATGATTGGTGGAGATCAAGTAAACTTTGATAAAGCTAAAGAAATTATTGATTGTTATAGCAAAAAAATGAAATTATTAGGTGGTGCAGGTAATGGCCAATTAGCAAAAATGGTTAACCAAATCTGTATTGCAGGTTTAGTTCAAGGTTTATCAGAAGCGATTAACTTTGGAAAAAAAGCAGGTTTAAATATGGAAGATGTAATTGAAGTTATATCTAAAGGTGCTGCTCAATCTTGGCAAATGGAAAACAGATACAAAACAATGATTGATGATCAGTTTGAGTTTGGTTTTGCAGTTGATTGGATGAGAAAAGATTTAAAAATCGCAATGGATGAAGCTAAAAATAATGGCTCATTACTTCCTGTAACAGAAATTGTTGATAAGTATTACGGTGAAGTTCAAGAAATGGGTGGAAAACGTTGGGACACTTCTAGTTTGATTAGAAGACTTAGTAAATAATCTATAATGCAACCAGCATACTACGAAGATTTTGAAGAGATCAAAAATAAGATTTGGTCAATGTTGGATAATGCTATCAAAGATAGGGGATCTCCATTTAGAATTCCTGTATTTATTTGTGGTGGTCAAGATGACTTTGATGGCAGAATTGTAGTCCTTAGAAAATCAGATAGAGAAAACAATATTATCCAATACCATAGCGATATCAGATCTAATAAAATTGCTAAATTAAAATCAAATAAAAATGCAGCAATGTTATTTTATGACAAGGAAGAGAAGATCCAAGTTAGGCTTAAAGTTGAATGCATTGTTAATCATGAAAATGACATTACAAAACAGTCTTGGTTAAAAACAGGACACATGAGTAGAAAATGTTATTTAGTTGATAACGGACCAGGAACATTTTCTGAAACCCCAACCTCAGGACTAAAGCCTGAACTGGATAATTTTGAATTTACAATGGAGCAAAGTGAAGTAGGTTATAAAAACTTTACTGTTATTCAATGTAAAATTAAAAGTATGGAATGGCTTTATTTAGCAGCCAAAGGTCATCGTAGAGCTAGATTTGATTTAGAGAATAAAAAAGATTGCTGGCTAGTTCCGTAGGATTAAAATCGGAACAAAATTATTTTTTTGATAAAATATAAAATAAAAAGCGAATAAGTATATGATTTGTAAAAGATTTTATATTTAAGGTAATATCTTAGTTTATTGCCAGTCCTATCAGACTTTTCTTGAAACTTCATGTCTTCGTAAGAATGATTTAAGACTTCTTTGCTTACAGTATTATTTAAGCCTTTCCTTACAAACACTAAATTATGATAGAAAGAAATGTTAGTTATTTGTGCATCATAATCTTTTGTTGTGTAAAAAGGGTTTGCAATTTCTTGATAATTTAATCTATCTGTTAAATTTATAAAAAAATTCATGTGTGTGTTTGAGTACTTTAAATCAAACGAGTTACCACCAAAAAAATGGTTGTAACTGGTTTGCATATCCTCAACCACATAAAGCCCCTTGTTATTAAGAATTGGAAAAAGTAAATGAAAACTTTTTTTAACATCTTTAGAGATGTGGCTTCCATCATCTATAATGATATCAAAATTGCCATATTGATTTATAATTTCATTTATAAATTTTTTATCATTCTGAGATCCTTGATGAACCCTTATATTTTTTTTATCTAAATTTTTTTCTTCAATATCTATTTTATGGATGTCAATACCAACAATAATTGAATTCTTAAAATAATCAGACCAAATTAACAATGATTGTCCATCTGCAATCCCTATTTCAAGAATTTTTAATTCTTTATCTTTTATTTTTCTAAAATATGATTCGTAAACCTCTACATAGCCATGGTCTAACTTGTCACTTTTATAAAGTTTAGCTATTGTATGTAAGTCATTTGCAAAAATTCATTATTTCTTAAGATATAGATTTAGAATACTTTTTCCAGTTATTCTGGTAATGAATTGCATTTTCAGTAATTGATTTTGCTTCTTCATCTGAGACTTGTCTTATAATTTTACCAGGAGATCCTACTACTAAAGAATTATCTGGGATGACTTTATTTTCAGTCACTAGTGCATTAGCTCCTATAATGCAATTTTTCCCAATCTTTGCTCCATTTAAAATGACAGCACCAATTCCAATTAAAGAATTATCTTCAATTGTGCAGCCGTGAAGCATAACTAAATGACCTATAGTTACATTTTTACCAATTTTTAATGGGTAACCAGGATCAGTATGCAATACACTACCATCTTGAACATTTGACCCTTCACCAACATAAATATTTTCAACATCCCCTCTTAAGGTAACATTAAACCAGATACTGGTATTTTTTTCTAAGGTAACATCACCAATAATTGATGTATTAGATGCAGACCAATTTTCACCTAAATTTTTTACTTTTTTATCTTCCAAATCATAAAACATATCTTATATGTTATTATAACATGCCGTTAAAAACTCCAATATGTGATTTCGGACAAGCTGCTAAAAGCTTTGAATTAAAGTCCACTAATAACGAAATTATAAAATTAAACGACATTAAAGGGACAAATGGAACTTTGGTTATGTTTATTTGCAACCACTGCCCTTACGTAAAAGCGGTTATTAAAGACATTGTTGAAGATTGTAAAAATTTAAAAGAATTAGGTATTACAGCAGTGGCCATATGCTCTAATGACACAATTAATTACCCTGAAGATAGTTTTGAAAATATGATTGAATTTGCAAGGAAACATCAGTTTAATTTCCCTTATCTACTTGATGAAACTCAAAATATTGCAAAAAGTTATAATGCAGTGTGCACTCCTGATTTTTTTGGATACAACAATAATCTAGAATTACAATACAGAGGTCGAATAAGAGAATTAGATAATTTAAAACCAGTAAAAGTTGATGATAGTGATTTATTTATAGCAATGAAACAAATAGCTGAGACGAGCAAAGGTCCTGAGACACAAATTCCAAGTGCTGGATGTGCCATTAAATGGTTAGATAATTAATGTATTTAATAGTTACAAAAACATTTCCCCCTGAAATTGGTGGTATGCAAAATTTAATGTGGGGTTTAGCGAATGAACTCTCAAAAAACTTCATGATAAAAGTTTTTGCTGATTATTATGAGGATCACAAAACTTTTGATGAACAAGTTTCTTTTTCAATTGAAAGAGTTGGTGGAATAAAACTTCTTAGAAAATATAGAAAAGCTCAATTGATTAATGAATTTATTAAAGAAAATAAAATTGATGGCATTATTGCTGATCATTGGAAAAGTTTAGAACATCTTAAAACTAATAAAAAAAAGATATGCTTGATCCATGGTAAAGAAATTAATCATGAAAAAGGCACCTCTCTTAATAAAAGAGTATTAGAAGTATTAGATAATGTTGAAACCATTGTTGCAAATTCTGAGTACACTAAAAATTTAGCTATTTCATTGGGGGTTCAGCAGGATAAAATTATAATTATTAATCCTGGAGTTGATCCTGTTGAAGAATTGGATAAAAAAACTTTAGATAAAGTAGAGAATTTATTAAAGCATAAATCACCAAGATTAATTACAGTTTCAAGATTTGATAAAAGAAAAAATCATGAAAAAGTAATTATGGCTCTTCGAAATTTAAAACAGATTTACCCTAGTATTGTCTATATTTGTGTGGGTTATGGTGATGAAGAAGAAAACATTAAAAAATTAGTAGCAGAATTAGGCCTTCAACCCCAAGTAATGTTCTTTAAAGATATCTCTAGTGAATTAAAAAATGCACTAGTTGCTAAATCTAATATTTTTGTCATGCCATCAATTGTTCATAAAAAATCAGTTGAAGGATTTGGAATAGCTTATGTTGAAGCTGCTCAATATGGATTGCCTTCTCTTGGAGGTAAAGATGGGGGTGCAGCAGATGCAATCGAACATGAGAAAACAGGTTTAATCTGTGATGGTAATGAATTAGATGAAGTTTATTCATCAATTAATTTGATGTTAGAAAATAATAAATTCCATGAATATGGCAAAGCTGCTAAGGAAAATTCTTCTAATTTTGAATGGAATAAAATAATTGAAGAATATAAAAAAATTTTAAATTAAACTTTTCTATTTTTTAAAGTTTTATATACCTGCCAACTAACAATAGATATTGTCACTGCTATTATTGAGGCTGTAAGAGGTCTACTCCATAAAAAATCCCACGATCCATCACTGATTAGTAGTGATCTTCGTAAATTTTCTTCCATTAAACCACCAAGAACAAAAGCTAAGATGAGGGGTGGCATTGGAAAATCATATAACCTCATGAATGTTGCAATAACAGCTATTCCAATCATTAAATAAATATCAAAATTATTAAAAGACATTACATAAATCCCTGTGATTGAAAAAAATAATATCAAAGGTATTAAATAATTTTTAGGTACAGCTAGTATTCTTGCTATGTAAGGAATTAAGGGCAAATTCAATATAAGTAATATGACCATTCCAATATACATAGACATAATAACTGACCAGAAAATTTCTGGATTAGTAATATAAAGTCTTGGACCAGGTTGAATACCAAAACCTAATAAAGCTCCAAGCATAACGGCTGTAGTTCCACTTCCTGGAATTCCTAAAGTTAATAAAGGAACAAAAGCTCCAGAACATGCTGCGTTGTTTGCGGTTTCTGGTGCTGTTAGTCCATGAACACTACCTTTTCCAAACTTTGCTTTTTCTTCATCACTAACGAAATTTCTTTCCATACCATATGCTAAAAATGAAGCGATAGTTGCTCCAGCTCCTGGTAAAACTCCAATTAAAAAACCTATCACTGAATTCCGAGGAATAGCCTTTAACATTTGAGTTCTTTCTTCTTTATTAATTTTGATTGAACCAAGCTCTGTCAATGAAACCTGTTTTGCTATTGCAGAAGGATCATTTCTTTTTAAAATAATTGTCAATGCTTCACTCATTGCAAAAGTTGCCATTACAACTAAAACAAAGCTTATTCCGTCAGTTAAGTTCATGTTATTAAAAGTAAATCTAGTAATATCAGATAAAGAATCTTGCCCTACTGATGCTAGCATTAAACCAAGAACAACCATCATCATTGCCTTTATAAACTGGCCTTTAGAAGAAAAAGCTGCAATTGCAGTTAGACCCAATATCATTAAAGCAAAATAATCTGGCGATCTAAAAGATAAACTTACTTTTGATAAACTTGGAGCAAGGAATAATAAATATATTGTAGCCAGTGTCCCTCCAGCAAAAGAACTCCATGCAGCTATAGCCAAAGCTTTTCCTGCTTTACCTTGTTGTGCCATAGGGTAACCATCAAATGATGTCGCAACAGTCCCTGGAACACCTGGTGCATTTAATAAAATTGATGAAGTTGATCCACCGAATACAGCACCATAATAAACACCAGCCATTAAAATCAATCCTGTTGCCGGATCAAAACCATAAGTAATTGGTATCATTAATGCAATTGCCGTCATTGGTCCAAGACCTGGCAGCATTCCAATGATTGTTCCAAAAAAACAACCGATCATAACCATAAATATATTTTGAAATGTAAGAGCTGTTTTTAAACCAATTAAAATCCCTTCAATCACCCCATTACTCCAATCAGTTTTAAAAATGGATCTCTTAAGTAAATTTCAAGCACCCCATGTAAAAGATACATAAACAGTGCCACAAATGGAAAAGATAATAAAAATATCCATAACCACCTTCTCTCACCTAAAGCGTAGTAAGAGGATGCTAAAAATATTGATGTAGTTAAGAAATACCCAACTCTTAATATAGTAAAACCATAAATAGTTGCGATAAGAACCAATATAGCTGTCTTTTTATATTCCAAACTCTTGTGATCAACTTTAATGGTGTTCACTTCTGGTAAGATAATCTTTAATCCAGAAAAAAACATACCCGCATAACCTAGATAAATTGGAAATGTTTTGGCATTAAAGGGTGAATTTTCATCAAATGAAAAAACTTGAATATTGTAAGCAGTATATAAATATAATGCTGAAAAAATAAAAAAGAGCAGTGATATAATTTTAGTAGTATTTATATTCACTGCTCTAATTTTTAAATAATCCTAAAGGATTATATAACCCCTAATTTCTTCATAAGAGCTGTCATTTCTACAGTTTGCTTTTCTAAGAATTTAACAAAATCCTTATCTGAGTTATAAATATTAACCCAAGCGTTTCTTTTTCTTACAGCTTCCCATTCAGGAGTTTTCATAACTTTACCTAGCATTGTAGATAAAGCTTTTTTATCTTTATTGCTCATATTTGGAGGTCCAAAAAATCCTCTCCAGTTTACGAACTGAACATCATAACCTTGTTCTTTTAAAGTTGGTGCATCAGGTGCATCAGCTACTCTTGATGGTGCAGTAATACCAATAATTCTTACTTGGTCTCTTGCTCCCATAAGTTCACCTAAACCTGTAGAGATAATTTGTGTCTCACCAGATAAAAGTCCAGCTAAAGCTTTTCCACCAGCATCGTAAGGAATGTAAGCTACATCATTTGGATTTGCTCCTGCAGCTTGAAATGCTAAAGCACCGATTAAATGATCCATACTTCCTCTTACTGATCCACCAGCCATTTTAATAGATTTTGGATCTTTTTTATACGCATCAACTACATCTTTAAAGTTCATGTAAGGTGAGTTTTTTGCTACGGCTATTGCACCGTAGTCACCAATAACACCAGCGATTGGTGTTACATCTTTATAAGATAAAACTCCAGATCCTGAAACATAACCTTTGTGTCTAGTGATAGATCTTAAAACTAATGGTGTTGATTGAACCAAGACTGTATTTTTAGGCTGGGTATTAATCATGAAAGCTAATGCTTTTCCTCCACCACCACCTGACATATTTTCAAATGATGCACTTTTTAACATTCCTGATTTTGTTAAAGCTTCTCCAGTACCTCTAGCAGTTCCATCCCATCCACCACCAGCACCACCACCAATTACGAAATGGATTTTATCCATTGCGATTGAATTTGTTGCTGTTGCAGAGAATAATAGAATTACCGAGAATAATACTGAAACTAATTTTTTAATATTTTTCATTATATTCCTCTATTGTTAGTTTTTAATAATTGTAGTTAATTACACTATAGTAATGAAAGCAAGTTTTTGAATAGAATACAACTTAACGTTGATTTCTTTTTTTAAGAAATAAGCAAGCACTCTCTCAAACGTTTTAATAGTAAAAAAATAGTTATCACCAATTAAGAGATTTTCTTTTCTGTTATCTTTTTCAAGGTAAGTGATAAAAGAATATTTGTTAATGAAAAATCTTTCTATTCAATTTAATTCCTCTAACATTAAAGAATTATTTTCTAAAAAATTTCTATTAGTTATTTTAATTTCTATACCAAGTGCAATTGTAGCTGATTATTTTAATATACCTTTAGCATGGATGCTTGGTCCTATGCTTGCAGTTTCAATTACAGCATTAAGTGGAATAAAAATTAAGATGCCAAAACTAGCCTTAAGTTCAATATTAATAGTTCTTGGGCTTCATATTGGAAATTATATAGATCAGAATTTAATAAATCAAATGACCGAATGGGTTTGGACTTCACTAATTATGTTTGTCTATATTTTAATAAGTATTTTAATTGTATCAAAATATTTACAAAGATTTTCAGGCTATAATGTCAAAACTTCAATTTTTTCAGCAGCACCAGGTGCTTTAGGACCTTTAATGATATTAGCTGAGCATGAAAAATCTGACTTATCACAAGTTGCTACATCTCATTTAATTAGGTTAATTATAATAATAACTATCATTCCCTTTTTTGTTGTTAATTATTCAACAAATGAGGCTCTAACAATTGAAAAATTTGATTACCTTGATCAAAATCATTTTCATCTTTTAATCCTCTTAATAGGTTCAATATTGTTAATTTTCTTATTTGATAAAATTGGCGTGCCTGCTGCATTATTATCAGGAACATTAGTTGCAAGTGGAATTTTACAAATAACTGAAGTTGCTTCCTACAAACTGCCAGATGAAAGTATAAATTTTTGTTTGCTTATTTTAGGTGCCTCTGTTGGCTGTCGTTTTACAGATAAATCATTAAAAGAAGTTGTAGGTAATTCATTTCATAGTTTAGTTGCAACTATAATACTTGTTACTCTTGGATTATTAGCTGCAATTATTGCAACATATTTTGTGGATACTAATTTCTTAACTCTACTCTTATCTTTTTCTCCTGGTGGAATTTATGAGGTAGCAGTTATTGCAATTGCTTTTGATTTAGATCCCAACTTTGTAGCATTTCATCATATTATTAGATTGCTGATGATACTGTTTACCATTCCTATAATATTGAAAATTATTGGTAAGAAATTAAATTAATATTTTTTCTAAAACTTTAGCTGCACTTAGTTTTTCTAAATCATCAACTTGTATTGCTTTAAAGTTTTCTCGCTCAATACTAACTTTGTAAGCAGTTGTGTGTTTACCAAATAAAGTCAAACCTTTCACTCCAAGGTGAGCTGAAATATGAGATGGACCCGTATCATTTGCAATAACAAATGAACTTTCTTTAATCAAACTTGCTAGTTGTGATATATCAAGGGCTTTACCATTATCTAAAATTAAAATGGCATTAATGTTTTTTGCATCATCAATTTCAGATGGTCCTGGAGCTACTACAACTTTAATTTGGTCTTCATATTTATTTTTAATTAACTCTATTAGTTCATTGTAATGAGGCCATTTTTTATGAGTTAGATGAGCTGAACAAAAAGGAAATAAAACAATATATTTATCTAAATTAAATTCTTGTTTAATATTATCAATGTTAGTGACAGCCCAGCTAAAATTCGGTTTCATGGTGTGTTCAGTTTTAATTCCAGAAGTTTTAAGTTGATGATCAAATCTATTTAGAACAGGATTTTTATCAAATTCATCTTTTGAAATGTTGCTTGGTAAAGTTGTTTCTGAACTAGACCAGGTGTTAAAATTTGCTTTTGGAAATAAAATATTTTTATAAAATTTTGTTCTAGATGAGTTTTGTAAATCGTAAACTTTTTTTATATTTAGTTTCTTTAAAGTTCTCATCAATAAATATAAATAAATTAAATTAAATCTTGATAGACGTTTGTCTAAAATAACATTGTGAATAAATGGATTTTTTCTAAATAATTCAAAATAGGGTTTTGTTGTTAATACATGTATTTGATCTTCTGGGTGGTTTTCAGAAATATCTTGAATTGCCCCACAAGCTTGCGCTATATCTCCTAAAGAACCATGTTTGATAACTAAAATATTAGACATATTTCTAACAACTTAACATAGTATAAAATTTTATGAATAAAATTCTAGTTGAAGTATCAGTTGGTGAACTTTTAGATAAAATTTCTATTTTAGAGATTAAACAAGAAAAAATTAAAGACTCTGAAAAACTAAAATTTATTAATGATGAACACAGTATTTTAAAAGATCAATTAGATAACAATGTTAAATCTGATGAAAAACTTGATACTCTTTTCCAATCACTAAAAGATATTAATGCAAAGTTATGGGTGATTGAAGATGACAAAAGGTTGTGTGAAAAAAATTCTGATTTTACTGAAAACTTTATAAAACTATCAAGAGATATTCATTTTTTAAATGATGATCGTGCTAAGATTAAACTAGAGATGAATAATCACACAGGCTCTAAGATTAAAGAGATTAAAGAATATACTTCTTATTGAAAACTATATTTTTTTTCTAAATATTTTATCAAGTTGTGAATAATAAAAGTCATAAATAAATAAATTCCACCTGCTAAAAGAAACACCTCTAAAGGTTTGTAAGTCGTTGACACAATGTGTTTTGCAACACCAGTGATATCCATTAATGTCACAGTGCTTGCAAGTGATGTGCCCTTCATCATTAATATAATTTCATTACCATATGCTGGTAAAGATTGTCTAATTGCTACTGGAATTTGAATTTTATATAAAATAATTTTATTTGAAATACCAAGACTTTTACCAGCTTCTATAATTCCAGGTTTAATAGTTTGAAAAGCTGATCTTAAAATTTCTGAGGTATAAGCTCCAGTATTTAGCGCAAATGCAATAATTGCACACCAATAAGGCTCTTTTAATATTACCCAAAGAAAAGTTGATCTTAACCACTCAATTTGTCCAAGACCATAATAAATTATAAATATTTGAACCAATAAAGGAGTTCCTCTAAATAAATAAGAATAACCATAAGCAAACTTATTAATAAATGGATTTTTATTTAATCTTAAAACTGCAAATAAAAATCCAATAAATAAACCAATGATTAGAGATACAGATAATAACTTTAAAGTTATAACTGCTGCACTAAGTAGCCTTGGCAGGCTTGTTATCATTAAATCAAAATCCATTAAAAGCCCCTACTGTATTTAACTTCAAGTCTGTTAATCAATTTCATGCTCAAAAATGTTAGCATCAAATACAAAACTGCTGCAAAACAATAAAAGAATAAAGGATCTCTAGTTGAGCCCGCTGCAATATAAGATTGTCTCATAATCTCAACTAAACCAGTAACTGATATTAAAGATGTGTCTTTTAAAGTGATTTGCCAAACATTACTTAAGTTTGGAATGGCAAGTCTTAACATTTGAGGCAAAATTACTTTTAAAAAATAAATATGTCTTTTAAATCCTAAAACCTTACAGGCTTCAAATTGACCTTTATCAATTGATTGAATGGCACCTCTAAATACTTCTGTTGAATAAGCTCCTGATATTATACCAATTGCAACCGAACCCGTAATAAATGCATTGATTTCTATGTATTCAAAGTATCCAAAAATTGAAGCGACATACATTATTGCACCACTTCCCCCAAAAAAGAAAAGGTAAATTACTAATAATTCTGGAACGCCCCTGATTACTGTGGTGTACGTATTTCCAATAAAATTTAGAAATTTATTATTTGATAATTTTAGTGGCGTAAAGATTAATGAAAATAAAAAACCAATTAACATTGCAGTAACTGCTACTGCAATTGTCATTAGAGTTGCATAAAACAACTCGTCTCCCCAGCCTGTTTTTCCGAATGATAAAAGGTCCATATCGAAAGGGCGACTAAATAAATAGTCGCCTTTTCAAAATATTATTTACATAGAAGCGTCAAAGCCAAAATGCTTGATCGCTAATTTGCTGATAATGCCTTGTTTTCTAGCAGTGTTAATTGCTTTGTTGAAATCTTTAAGAAGTTTTGCATCTCTTGTACCGATTGCATCATCTCCACCTTGTCTAATTCCAACACCGACACCATTACCAAAAGCACCACCTGAAAAAGTAGGTCCAACTAATACCACTGGTTTTCCTGATTTATCTGCATAATCAGTGAATGCAACTGCTGCAGCTAATGCAACATCACATCTACCAGAAGTTAAGTCTAGGTTTACTTCATCTTGAGTTTTGTAAGTTCTAACATTTACTTTACCTACATCACCAGACTCTAAAAAGTTTTGGTGAATAGTTCCAGTTTGTGTACAAACAGTTTTTCCAGCAAGTGCAGCAGTTAAAGTCTTAAGAGTTTTCTTAACAGCACTTCCACCTAAAGTTAAATTAATACCTTCTGGTGTATCCATGCTCTCTAAACTTGAACCTTTCATTACTGCAAGGGCTGCAACTTCGTCAGCATAACCTTGTGAAAAAGTAATTGTTTTTTGTCTTTCAGCAGTAATTGACATTCCTGCCATGATTGCATCAAACTTTCTCATTAACAAAGCTGGAATCATTCCATCCCAATCCTGTTCAACGATGGTACATTCATGACCCATGATTTTGCATAACTCTTTCGCTAACTCTACCTCAAAACCAATAAGAGCACCTGAAGCATCCTTAGAGTTCCATGGTGGGTAGGCACCTTCTGTTCCAATCTTTATTTTATCAGCGTAAACGTTTCCGATTAATAATAAAGAAGCAAGAACACTTAATATTGTTTTTTTAAATATATTCATTTTTTCCTCCATATGATTATGGAGATTTATTTCACAAATTTGAGAATTTAAAAAGAAATTTTTAATGATTAATTGATGATGAAAAGTTCCAAGAACAGTCAAAACTTGGGATGTAAACCCTATCCAAAGTTGTATTTCCAAAATTCTTATTGAAAACATCTAACCATTTCCCTACTTGCTCTGGTTTCTTGTCTTGGCTACCCACTTGAGCGGTAATTACTCCATTTGGCTTTAATATTCTAATCAAGGAATCCATGTTTTTTGCTGCAAGATCTATACAAAACTGATCATCATTAAGATCTACAAAAATTTTATCATACTTATCATCTTCAACAGATTTTATACTTTCAAAAGCATCTCCCCAAATACATTTAACTGAATTTTTCTCTGTTGATTTATTACCAATGCTTCCAAGGTGTTTGTTGCAAACTTCAACTACTTCTGGATCAAGTTCATACCAATCTATAAAATCAAAACCTTTAGACATACACTCTCTTGCAACTCCTCCATCACCACCACCAATGATAGCAGCTGTACCCATGTCTTTATTTAATTTTAAAGCAGCATTTACAAATGTTGAGCTATATAAAACTTCATCATTTGTTGCGACTTGAATTTCGTTATCAATGAAAAGTGATTTACCAAATTGTTCTAGCTCTAATATCTCAATATGTTGACCCACTTTAGATTTAAAATCTTCTAAAACTTCATTTACTACATAAGATTTTTGTAGGCCAGGTGAACTGTAAATGTCATGATATAAAGATTTTGTATCTCTATCAAAAGCTTTTGTAACAATTCTTTTATGTTTGAATTCTTTTTTAACAATATCGAGTGCAATAGAAGGGCTTACCTTCCCACATGTGAAAAAATCAAAACTAATAATCCCTTTTTCTGGAAACGTATGAAAGCTGATGTGACTTTCAGCTAATAAAGCAAGTATAGTGAAACCTTGAGGTTCAAATTTATACTTTGAAATTTCGAGAATTGTAACTTCTGCAGCTTTTGCAATCTTACGGATAACATTCTCATATACAGAAGGGTCATACTCTTGGGTAGTACCGATAATGTCTAAAGTTATATGCTCACCTACTTTAGTCATAAAAATTATCTCTCATATAATTTTTTATTAAAATTAATATTGGTGGATTTTATATATGTGTAATGATAATTTTCAACAATTAATCATTATTATTATATTCAACCCTCTTCTTAAAAAAGAGTTTTTGCTTAATCTTAGCTGAGATAATTTGACATTTTCTAGTTTTTCTCCTTATAGCAAGACATTATAGTAAAATTGAACTTAGTGGGATTTAAAAGAACTGCTACTTATCAGTTCTGAAAAAGCGTTAGCACCTGCTGCTAGGTTTTCATTCCAATCGGCATTAGCATTTTCGTTGGCATTATCTGATATATATTTAAAGCATCTAAATTCAATTTTTTCTAACTTACACACTTTAGCAATAGCATAAGCCTCCATATCAACCACATCAACTTTCATATCAATCATCTTATTAACAAAACTATCACCCGTTCCACAAGAATATCCATTTTCAGAAATTATTATTTCTTTGATATCATCAAAAGGTGTTTCCCCTAATCTAAAATCTAAACCTCTAACATCCATATCTCTTTGATAAAGTTTAGTGCATTCAACGATTCCTTTTAATTCAGTATTGATCGCTCCAGCTGTACCATAATTAATAATAATCTTTGGCTTATGAATATTAATTAATCGAAGAGTATGGTAAGTAGCATTAATTTTTCCAACACCTATATGGTAAAAATAGTCTAATCCAACTGTTTCTTCTTTAATTGCTGAGAGGAATAATTTGTCCATAGATTTTTTTTATCAAAGATATAAATATATTAATATTATGAATTTAAAAGATTATATTAGATCAATTCCCGATTATCCCAAAAAAGGAATTTTATTTAGAGATATAACCACTCTAATTAAAGATGAAAAAGCTTTTGCTGAATCTATTGATCAAATAATTCAAAAATCTAAAAAATTCAAGATAGATAAAATTGCCGCTATAGAGTCTAGGGGATTTGTTTTTGCTTCAGCAGTTTCTTACTTACTAAAAAAGCCTTTTATAATGTTGAGAAAAAAAAATAAACTTCCTGCAGAAACTCATTCCGTTGATTTTGAATTAGAATATGGAACGGCTACTATAGAAGTTCACAAAGATTCAATTAAAAAAGATGATTCTGTTTTAATTATAGACGATTTAATTGCAACTGGTGGTACAGCAGAGGCTGCCGCTAAACTAGTGGAAATGTCTGGTGGAAATGTTGCGGCTTTTGTTTTTGTTATTAATTTGTTTAATCTTGGAGGATCAGATAAACTAGTTAAAAATGATTACAAGGTAGAAAACTTAATAGATTTTCCAGGACATTAAATGAATTTAAAAACATATGGTCATGCAACTTTATCTTTTGATAATAATGAAAAACCAATTTTAATTACTGACCCGTGGTTAATTGGTTCAAGTTATTGGAGAAGTTGGTGGTTGCAACACTACCCAAATGAATCAGAGTTAGATTATTTAAAAAACACCCAAAATATTTTTCTTTCACATGAGCACTGGGATCACGCTCATTTTCCAAGTTTAAAAAAACTTTTTCCTAAAAAAAAAATATTTATACCTACATTTAATTCTAAAAAACTTAAGGATTCCTTATTAAATTTTGATTTTGACGTAACTGAACTTAAACCAAATGAATGGTATAAATTTGACGAGCTAAAGGTGATGGTAATAACAACCTATAGTGAAGATAGCATGATGTTATTTGTTTATAAAAATTACTTAATACTTAATAACAATGATGCAAAACCTTCTAAACAGATGATAAAAAAAATATTAAGTTTTAAAAAAAAAAATAATTTAAAATTAATAATCTTACAAAGTTACAGTCCTGCCTCAATTGTAAATTCATTTAGAGATAATAATCAAAATGTAGTTTCTATAAAAAATAAAAACGATTATGTAAATTATATTCAAAATATTTGTATAACGCTAAATGCTAACTATTTTCTTCCTTTTGCAAGTCACGCAATATTTTCAAGACCAGATAGTGAATGGGCAAATGATCACAAAGTAACAAACGAAGATTTAGAAAAAAATTGGAATTTAAAAACTAAATTGTTGAAGAGCTACACCTCATTCAATCTTGATAATGAGACCTTTTCTAACAATGTTTCAAGCTTTAATTTATCGACAAAAATGAATGAACTAGCTAATACTGAGTTTAATTCAAATGTAAATTATGATTATGAACTTGATGATCTTAATTGTTTTTCAAATATTACCAAACCTGTAAAATTTTTTTTAATGTTTATATACCCAAAAGGTTTGCATTTTAAATTTGGAGATACATTTTATGTTTTTAACTTTTTGAGAGATTGTTTCAGCAAATCAAAGATTATACCTTCTCATTACTTTGAAATGCCAGTGAAAACTTTTTGTGAGTTTTCTAAGTATTTTAATTTTACAGATGTTGGTGCTGCATTTATACTAAAAATCATTATTAAAAATAAGATTAATATCTATCAAACTTATTTGCTATTTTTATTCTTATCTTATTCAGAAAAAGGATATTTTTCTAACCTTAAAATGTTTTATAATTTATTTGTTCTTATTAAAATTCACTTTTTTCCAAAAAAAATTATTTAGACTTACAATTTTTTGTTTTCAAATCTACTAGCAGATGAGTTAAATGAGTATTTAAAATATTTTGGGATTAAATTATTATAATTACTTCCTTCAATATTGATTATTCTTATTTTATTTAAATATTTCTTATTTATGCTTTTTAATATTTCTCTCTCACAACCTTCAGTGTCAATTTTTAAAATATCTAAAGTTTTATAATTATTAAAAATTTTTTTTAAGATATCGTTAATTTCTACTACTTTAATCCTATCAAAATTTTTTGATACCTTGTCTACAATGGAGTCATTAACTCCTGTTTCTGATCTATATAATTTACTGTAACCATTAAAATTTGAAACTGCACATCGTTTTATTGTAATATTTTTTTTAAATTTTTTAGTATTTTCGATCAATCTTTTAAAATTTCTTTTTGAAGGTTCGTAACAATAAATTTTAGCTTTTGGGTTTTTAAATAACCAGTAATGTGCGGTGATACCAATATTTGAACCAATATCCAAAACAACATTTATTTTTTTGTCTGCTAAATAATCCTGTCTACAAAATACTAAATTAAATGTTGAAAGATCACCATAAGAAAAAAGTTTAATCTTAACACCAAGTTTTGTTTCGATTATTTTTGGATATTTTCCTTTTGTAAAAAACTCTTCATACATAGCTTTTATTGGGTTTTTATGAACTATAAAAAAATTTTTAATAATTTCTAATAATTCTTTTCTAAAAACTCTATTAATTACTTCGCCTAAAGGTCTTTTGCCTATTTTTATCATTTTATTTTTTTCTTTGGTAGCGGGAAGTGGAATCGAACCACTGACCTCAGGCTTATGAGTCCTGCGCTCTAACCGACTGAGCTACCCCGCCACTTAATTATCGTTGATTTATAATAGATTTTTATTTTAGTGCAATCAAGTATTTGCCTGATTTCCTTGGCATTAGTATTTGTTATTTAGTTTAATAATTTTTTTTTAGCTTTTTCAAACTCTTCTTTAGTTAAGACACCTGAATCTAACAGTTCTTTAAGATCTTTTAGTTTTTTAACTATACGCTCGTCACTTTTAGATTTTTTTTTAATTACTTTTTTCTTTACAGTAATTTTTGGTTCAACAGTTTTAGCAGAAGAGGTACTACCACCTAAAAAACCAAGCTCGGTTAATTTTGCTCTAATCTCAGCATCACTCGATCTGCTATTAATAGATGATGCTTTGCCTTTACCTGGATTAATTCCATTTTTCCAAAGAATTGTATATCTCCTTGCAAATAATCCACATTCTGAACTTGTGGCATCCTCACACTCTCTAATTGTTGGCATATAATTGCCAGCTTGACACCCACCAGCATGAGCACAATACCAGTAAGTCGACCATGTTCCCGTGCTTGATAGAATAAATCCCATAGGTTTCTTTCCTCTTTCTGCTCTAATATATGTTAAAAATCTATTAAAAGAATTTTCTGTCATTTGAACATCACCTTTGCCTTTTTTTACAGCAGCAAATGAAGCTGTGCTTAATAACAAGCTTAGAAATACAGTTACTAAAATATTTGATAATTTTATCATTCAAAATGCTAATTAAATAAAATTAAAAATTAAAGAGAAAAAATTACATGCAAAAATTACATATATTTTTTAATTTAAATTCCCTTGCTAAATAAGCTTATGGAAAGCAATCTATGGTGGAATTATATCTATTAATTTTTTTAAATTAATTAATCTTTTATTTTGTAAACAACTTTTGTAAGAGTTAATTATTTTATATTTACTATAAAAGCTATAAACAATGCAAGTAGAAACGTAACAAAACTACCAAAAATAATTTTTTGTTTTAATTTATTTCTTTCTTCTATTTTTACCCTGTTTAATAATATGTTAATATCTACAACTCTATTTTTGTCTATGTTAGATAGTTGAGGTATTTTTTTTTTATCTTTATATTTGTCAGATAATTTAAAGTTATGAAAATAAGTTTTTTTCATTACATAATTTAATCATCAATTGTTTAGCTAAGCAACTAAAACTATAAAAATCTAGCTTGTTTTCCTTTTAGGGGAGTGATCTCCACCATTGCTGGGAATTTTTGCTTGGCAACCTCAATATATAGATCCATTTTTGAAAGTTCTTCATTTGAATGTATTGAACTTATATATCCGAAAGACAGGTTTTTTTTATAATTAAATGAATAATTCCCAGATGTCGTTCTTCCTATAATCTTATCTCCAAGATAAATCGGCTCTTCATGTAATAATAGAGGTGTGCCTGGCTTACTATCTTTAAGTGACAACATAATAAATCTTCTATTCTGTTTTTGGTCTTTTATTTTTAATAAGTGTTCTTTGCCAATAAAGTTTATTTCTTTTTTATAACTAATTGCAAAATTTAACCCTGCCTCGTATTGATTTTCTTCAGGTGAAATATCATGACCCCAATGTAAAAATCCACTCTCCATTCTCATTGTATCCATAGCATGTGACCCGCAATGAGATAAATCATGATTTTTTCCTTCTTCAACAATTAATTGATAAATTTCTTTAGCATCTTTATTCTCTATATAAAGTTCAAACCCTAATTCACCCACATAAGACAATCTTTGAGCCCAAACTTTTTTTGAACTAAGCGTTACAAATTTACCATAACCAAATTTAAATGTTTCATTACTAAAATCATCATTTGAGATTTTTGAAATTAGATTTCTACTTTTTGGTCCAAAAACTCCTAAACAAACAAGATCATCAGTAATATCTTTAAATTCTAAATTGGGTGATAAATATTTTATGATATGTGTTTTATCATGAGTTCTTGTTGCAGCTGAACTTATTATTCTAAAATGATTTTTATCAATGCAAATAACAGTTAAGTCTGTTTCAATTCCTCCAGCCTTATTCAGCATTTGTGTATAAGTTGATCTGCCTATTTCATCTTTAATGTTAGCTGTACATATTCTTTGTAATTCACTGTGTGCTTGCTCTCCTTTTATCTCATATTTTGAAAAGGGAGAGAGTTCATACAAACCAACATTTGTAATTGTATTTTTTGTTTCAAATTCAACTGAAGGATACCAATTCTGATAGTCAAAACTATATTTGTATTCTGCTTTTTCATTATTTTTTGCATACCACATAGGCCTTTCGTATTCACCCGATACACCATAGCATGCTCCTTCTTTTTTTAATTCTTCATGATAAGGTAATAGTCTTTGATTTCTTGAAGTGTTATGCTGCTTATAAGGCCAGTGCATTCCATACAAGTCACCAAGAGTTTCCGTTACTCTTTCCATAATAAATTTTTTAGATGAATGAAATTTTTGAAATCTTTTAATATCAAGTGAAAATAAATCTTCATTCATGTATCCATTAATCATCCATTCAGCTGTAACTCTTCCAGCACCACCAGAGCTTGCAATACCGATACTGTTAAATCCACAACATGTAAAAAGATTATTAACTTCTGGAGTTTCTCCTAAAAGATATTGGGTGTCTGGTGTAAAAGATTCAGGTCCTGAAAAAAATTTTCTAATTCCAGCAGTTTCTAACATGGGTAGTCTTTGAAATGATTTTTCCAAATAAGGTTCAAAGTGATCAAAATCATCTGGAAATTCCCCAAATGAAAAGTCTTCTGGAACAACTCCTTTGTCTTTAAATGCAGGTTTTGCATTTGGTTCAAATATTCCAACTAACATTTTCCCAGCATCTTCTTTTAAATAAAGACAGGAATTATAGTCTCTTAAAACTGGTAAGTTTTTAGGCAATTTATCTAATGGTTCTGTGATTATATAAAAGTGCTCATTTGGATATAATGGAATACTCACACCAATATCTTCTCCAATTTGTCTAGACCACATCCCAGTTGCAATTACAACGTATTCACAATCAATTTTGCCAAATTTAGTTTGCACACCAACAATTTTTTTGTCTTTAATTAATATTTTTTCAACAGGAGTTTTCTCAAATATCTGAGCACCTTCCATTTTTGCAGCTTTAGCTAATACATTAGTAACTCCTATAGGATCTGCTTGACCATCTTCTGGCATATAAACTCCACCCAAAATGTCATCGTCATTTATAACAGGATAGAGTTCTTTTATTCTTTGTTTGTTAACACTTTCAACATTCACATCAAACAATTGTGCAGCTGTTGCTTGTCGTAATAATTCTTGTAATCTTTCGGGTGTGCTTGCAACTGTGATTGCTCCATTTTGTTTTAATCCAGTTGATAATCCAGTTTTTTTTTCTAATTCTTTATAAAGATTTAAAGAATATTTTCTAAGACGGGTAATGGTAGCTGAAGCTCCTAATTGACCAACAAGACCTGCTGCATGCCAAGTAGTTCCTGAAGTTAACTGATCTCTTTCCAATAATATCGTATCTTTCCAACCATACTTTGTAAGGTGATAAGCAACAGAACAACCAGCAATACCTCCTCCTATAACTACTACTTTTGCTGAATTTGGTAATACGGCAGACATTTATAGTTTAACAATATTAAAATTTTCAAATACAAACAACTAAATCTTAATGTTCAGCTCTAAATTTTGAGTGACAAGACTTGCAGCTACTCCACATATATTTTCCAAGAGTTGCTTTCATATCATCTGATTCATCGATAACAGCTGTTAACTCAATCATATTATTTGAAGCTTTTGTCATTAATAAATTAAATTCATCTTTATTTTCCCAAATAGAAGGCAATGCTTCTGTTCCAAATCCTACTTTTGAATTTTCAGGAAAAAGACTTATTAATCTTTTATAATTAACACTCATTTCAATCATTAGTTTTTTTGCTTCATCTATATCTCCATTAGAAGCAAGACTATTAACTCTTTTTGCAGTTTTATAATTTTTACTAAAAATAGATTTTCTTTCTTTAATAATCTCTTCTACAGTTTGTTCAGAAAAAGCACTGAAACTATAAAATAATATAAAGATAAAAAATAAAGTATTTTTAATTGTTGTCATAATGTGTTTAATTTAAAAATGTCTATATTAAATAACAAAGTAAAATATGGATTACTTAGTAAATTATTCCATTGGCTAACTGCCACAGGGTTAATAGTTCAAATACCTTTAGGGTTTTATTTGGTGAATTTAGACTTTGATCAAACTAGGGTTGATATAGAAAATTATCATATATTATTTGGATTAATCGTATTTTACGTAGCTTTAATAAGACTAATCTTTAAAGTATTAACGCCAATTCCTGATTTTAAAGGAAGTGCTTTTCTAGGACAAAAATTTATAGCAAGATTAAATCACTTATTATTATATTTAGCTTTGTTAACAGTCACAACCTCAGGTATCTTAAAAAAACTATTTAATGGTGAAAGCTTGGTTATTTTTTTTAAAAAAATTAATTTAACTTATAATTATGAACTTTCTGAGCAGTTTTATTCAATTCATATATTGGCAAATTATGCATTGATTGGATTAATCACATTACATATTTTAGCTGTATTGTTTCATAAATTTTTATTAAGAGAAAATATTTTAAAGAGAATTCTTTAAACTTTTATAAATATTATACATTTGAGTTTATCATTAAATAAAATGTTTTTTTTATATTTAAGATTAATCTCGTTAATTCCATTAGAAATTTGAAGTGAGCTAAATTTTAATAAAGTGGATATATAACGCTGCTTTATCATTTTTAAATATATGTTTTTTTTAATATTTACTTTAAAATTAAATTTAGTAATATTTTTTTTAATATTTAGTTGAAGTAGTTTTTCCCAAATAAGAATATCTCTTTTGAACGACTGGTTAAGTTTTTTCTTCATCAAAGAAAATGTAGGAATTTCATTATTTTTTGTATCTAAAGTTAAAATTAAAATAATCCCTCCCACCTCTAAACTGTCGTATGAATAGCTTAATATCTTCTTAATGTCTTTTAAGTTAAATAAGTGAATAGTTTGTTTAATCAATATTAAATCAAATTTCTTTTTATTATCTTTAAGATATTTAATTGCATTTGTTTTTTTAAAGGTAATTTTTTTATCAAAATCTTTATGATTTTCGATATCAATTCCAATAGGCTTATTTATTAATTTGAGCTTAGAGGATAATGAGCCCATTATCTTGCCACGACCACATCCAATATCTAAAATTTTTGAGTGTTTAGTTAATTTTTTTTGTTTTACCAAAAAATTATTGAAGGACTGGATATATTTTGTAGATGAAATCCAAGTTTTGTTATCCCAATTTTTAAAACTTAGCATTACTTAATTTAAAACATTTTAACTTATATTTAAATAAAGTATTAGTTATTGATGTTTGATAAGTTACATATATTTCTTGGCGCAACTGTTGCGGATGCAGAGGCAAGACCTTTACATTGGGTGTATGATGAAAAAAAACTTAAATCTTATATTAAAGGAAAAAAAAATATTGCATTTCTTAAGCAAAATAGATCTCCATTCTATTCTATTAAGACAGGAGAAGTTTCTGGTTATAACGATATAGGTCAGGTAATGCTTAAAACATTAACTAAGGCAGCTAATCACAAAGAAATCATTAAACTTTTTAAAAAAAATATTATCAAAAATTTTGGGCCAGGCTCAAGCTATTGGAAAAATTTATCTTTAAGAAAAAAATACAAAAAAATTAAATGGAAAACAGCTTTGAAAGGCCCATGGATTCATCAAAATATCCTAGAAACTATTAAAAATATTAAATTAAAAAAAACTATCACGGGTGGTACTAAAGTTAACGAGTCTGATGGATATTGTGCAAGCCTACCCTTTTATTTTTCAAATAATTCAGAGCAGAAAACAAAACAAATTATAAGAAGTGTTGCTAATGGCAAGATTAGCGAACAATTTGCTTTGGCAAAACTTAAGATTATTGATTTAGCGGATAAAGGAGACAAGGATCCAGTTAATAGCTTTTTAAGAAAAAACATAAAAAACAAATACTTTAAAAATGTTATTGAAAACATCAAAAAAGTTAAAAAAATTAAGTCAAAACCCCACAATTTTGTTGTAAAGAAATTTGGTAAAGCATGTAGTTATCCAGGTACTTTTAATGGAGGAATACATGCAATTATAACTTCTAAAAGTTTTAAAACTGCAGTGATAAAAACAATTAAAGCTGGTGGATGTAATTGTTCACGTGCTAATTTTGTGGGTGCTTATTTTGCAGCGTATAAAGGCTTAAAAGGTATTCCTCAAGATTGGATTAAAAAAACAAATCCTGCGAAATCTATATTGAAGTTTATTGCTTAAATGCAAAACCCCTCCATTAAATACATTTTAAAATTATCTATTCCAATTTTTTTTGCAAACTTGGCTATTCCACTGGTTGGTATTATCGATACTGGTTTAATGGGTAACCTTGGTAATTTGTCATATTTATCAGCAACATCTGTGGCTGCTAATTTATTTTCTATGATTTTTTGGAGCTTTGGTTTTTTAAGAATGGGAACCGTTGGTTTAGTTTCACAAGCTTATGGTAAAGAAGATTACACAGAAATATTTAATATTGTTGTTCGAAATTTAGTTTTTGTTTTGCTAATTTCATTGATCTTAATTTTATTACAAAGTTATATATTCAATCTAAGTGTGGGTATCTTTAATTTATCAGAAACTACTAAGCAATTTTATCAGGATTACTTTCAAATAAGAATTTATTCAGCACCTGGTGAATTAACACTTTACATTATAACTGGTTTATTTGTTGGATTACAGAAGACTAAAATCTCAAGTTTAGCCGTTGGTCTTTTTTCAATTCTTAACATAATTTTAAGTATTGTTTTAGTTTCAAAATTTGATTTAAATATCAAAGGGGTTGCTTATGGGACTTTATTCTCAGCACTTTTAATATCCACAACTTTTCTAATTTATACATTTTGGCATCTAAATAAAATGTCTAAAATTAATATTAATATTAATAAATTAATAGATCTTAACAAACTTAAGAATATTTTTAATATTAATCTAAACATATTTATTAGAACTATATTATTAACCTTTTCATTTTTTTGGTTTACTTACCTTGGAAGTCAAATTGGGGAAGACTACATTGCCGCCAATGCCATCTTAATTAACTTAGTTTTTTTGTCTGCTTTCATTCTTGATGCTTACGCATTTTCAACTGAGGGTATGATTGGTTATTCCTTGGGTAAAAGAGATGTAAGTTTGTTTAAAAAAATTGTTAAAAACTCTTTTATTTTAAGTACACTTACGGGATTAATTATTTCAATAATTTATTTTTTTATTAACAAGTACGTCATTGAATTAATGTCTGATATTGAAAGTATTAGAAATCTAAGCTCATCTTATGTGGTATGGCTAATACTGATGCCTTTAATTTCATCTTTTTGTTATCAATTTGATGGAATATTTATTGGTGCATCACAAACAAAAGAACTTAGAAATGCGATGATTTTCTCAGTATTTTCTTATTTATTAATATCTTTATATTTAACAAAAATAATGGGCAATACTGGTATTTGGGTATCTTTATGTTTGTTCATGGTGTTAAGAGCGTTATCTCTATTTTATTATTTAGATAAAATTTATTTAAAATTTGGTACTATTAAATAGATTCTACTATTCTCAATATAATGATAATGTATTCAAATGTTATTTCGTCAATTATTTGACAAGAGTTCAAGTACCTACACTTATTTAATTGCTTCTGCAAAAGGTAGAGAGGCTTTAATCATTGATCCTGTATTAGAAAATGTTGAAAGATATATACAGCTATTAAAAGAATTAGATTTAAAATTAGTAAAAGTAATAGATACACACATACATGCAGATCATATCTCGGGGATTGCAGAACTAAGAGATCAAACAAATTGTGTAACAATTATGGGTGATAAAACACCAGTAGATGTTGTGTCTATGCAAGTATCAGATGAAGAATTAATCAAAATTGATGGTCTAGAATTTAGAGCTTTATTCACACCAGGTCATACATCTGAAAGTTTTAGTTTCTTAATGAATGATAGGGTTTTTACTGGCGATACACTATTAATTAGAGGAACTGGAAGAACTGATTTTCAAAATGGTGATCCGCAAGATTCTTATAATTCTATTTTTAATAAATTATTAAAATTACCAGATGAAACCTTAGTGTATCCAGCTCATGATTATAAAGGAGATACTGTGAGCACTATTTTAGAAGAAAAAAAATTTAACCCACGGCTGCAAGTAAAGTCAGTTAATGAATATATGGAAATTATGAATAATCTTAATTTACCTGACCCTAAATTAATGGATGTAGCAGTTCCTAGTAATTTAAAACTTGGAATAGATCTTGATAAACAAAAAGTTAATAACGGAATTGAACCTAATGAGTTTAAAAATTGTTTATTAGAAAAAGATATAATTTTAATAGATCTTAGAGAGCAAAATGAACTAGATAAAATTGGAAAGATTAAAAATAGTACAAGAGTTTCTTTCCCAGAAATTAATGATTACTTAAATAAAAATAAAACTAAATTACAGAATAAGAAAATTTTGTTTTATTGTGCTATTGGTCAAAGATCTACTCTGGCAGTACAAATATCAAAGTCTTATCAATATAATAAATGCTTACATTTAATTGGTGGTTTAAAAAACTGGAAACAAGCTGGTTTAGAATTGATTAAATAAATTTAATTATGAATGTATTTATAATTTTATCATTACTTGTAATTGTAATTGGGATTATCCTATTAGTAGCTTCTCCATCAGTATTATTTAAATTGAACTGGGAAGAAAAAACAGGAAAAGACAAAATCCTCATGTTTATGTTTTATGGTATTTTGGTTTATATAATAAATATAATTTTTTGGATCATCAAATAATCATTAATAGGCTTTATTATTCAAGATTAAGATTTTATTAATTCGTAAATTTTAGCTTTATCCATTTGGCCAATGCTTCTCTGTACTTCTTTATTATTTTTATAAACAACAATAGTAGTCCAATAATCAATACCTAATTGTTTTGCTATATCTTTATCTTTGGTTTGCTCAAAACTTAAAAAAAGAACATTTTTAAATTCTTTTTCAGCTTGATCTAGAATTTTTATCTGTGCCTTGCATGTTGAGCAAGTTTCATTCCAAGAATTAATAACAACTGTTTTTCCTTCAAGTTGAGCTTTTTGAAAAATTTCATTATTAAAAGTTGTGCTTTTATCGACCGCAAAAGCTTTAATTGTAAATAATGCAAAAATTATAATTAATATTTTTTTCATGTTTTAATCATATGTCTTAAAAGTTCGATTAACAAGATTTTGATTTTATTTTATAACCCCAATCTTTTTTTGTCTTGAAATAATAATTAATCCACTAATAACAATTATTAAAGCTCCTATATAAGTATTAGTTAATGGCACCTCATCAAATAAAAAATATCCATATAATATTCCCCATAAAATAACTGAATATCTAAATGTTGATGTGACAGAAACTAGTGCGATTTTGATTGTTGCTATTGAAAAAATATAGCCTAATGCTAGAAAAAAAGCAGCAATAAATAAAATAAATATATCCTTTAAACTAAAATCATAAAATTTATAAATACTTAACAAGCCAAAAAGAGCTGTAACAACAAAACAGGTCATAAATGCAATTTGTAGACTGGCATAATCTTTTTTAAAATTTTTTGTATACATGTCTCTAATCGAAAGCATAATTGCTGCAATTATAGGAAAGATAAAATAATAACTAGTCTCTAATTTTCCAGGATTAATTACCACCACCACACCAACAAAACCCAATAACACTGCACTCCATCTTCTCCATCTAACTTTTTCTCTTAAAAATATTGCACTAAATGCAGTTAATAAAATTGGTGCCATGCTTAATAAAATATAAACATTTGCAAAGGGTAATAGAGCAATACCAATGAAAAAAAATAAAGCTGCTAAGGATTCTAAAATGCCTCTCACTCTCAATTCATTTGAAGTAAAGATTAATTTAAAATTAAGTTCTTTCTTAATGTAAAGAAATAATAAAATGAAAAGTAATGTAAAAATACCCCTAATAAAAATGATTTGGTTTAAAACTAATATCTCATCATAGTTTTCATAAATAACTTTTACAAAAGCATCATTTGTTGCAAATGAGAATTGACATAAAAGCATATAAAATATGCCAAGTAAATCGTTGCTGACTTTAAATTTATGAAACATTAAAGGTTTAATTATAAGTTTTTCTATTGGTAATATACAAAAATCAAAAACCAATAAGAAATAAGTCCCACAAATATTGTGGCAATAATACTTCGACTAAAATAACCAATAATTATTGCAAATATAGAAGCTAATATTTTTGGATTATTTTCAATATCTATTGCGCCTGCACTATCTAGAAATATTGGTGGAAAGATTATTGCAGGAAAAATTGCAGAAGGTACATAAGAAAGTATTTTTTTTGTCTTATCGTTTAATATGTCCTCTTTTAATAAAAAAATCATAGAAAACCTTGTTAGATAAGTAATAATTCCACAATAAATAATTGTCGACCAATGCATTAATTTTTCTTTAAAGTTATCAAAGTTAATAATGTAGCAATTAGTAAAGCAGCTATGGCTGCAACGATAATATATGCTTGAAATGGTATTGTATTGTAGCCAATAGTTGCAACAATGCCTGATACCAACATCACAATAATATTTTTAAATTTTCTAAAATCATTAATTAACAAGGCCAAAAAGGTTAAAGAAATAGTAAAACTTAAACCTAACTCTTCAGGTATAACTGATCCTAGAACAATACCTAACACTGTTGATATTTGCCAAACTATCCAACAGGTAAAGCCAGCACCTAATAAGTGGTAATGTTTAAATTCATTTTCTTTATTCTTCTTAAAATAAGTATTTGAGACAGCAAATGCTTGATCAATTAACACGTAAGACAAAATTATTTTCCACGTTAATTTTAAATGAGATAAATATTCTGAAAATACTGCCCCATATAATAAGTGTCTAGAATTTACCGCACTAACAGAAGTTATTGCTACCAAAGAAGAGGCTCCACCTGAATATAATTGAAGTAAAACTATTTGAGAAGCTCCACCAAAAATTATGATAGACATTCCAAGTGTCATGTACGCACCCAAACCTAATTCCATACCAATAACACCATAAATAATTCCAAATGGAACCACAGGTATCATTAAAGGACTTACGTCAATTATTCCTCTAGATAAGGTTTTTAATCTATCATTCATTTTAAGTTAAGTTTTGTATTAGAAACAAACTATATGATCAATATTAATTGGTCTCTTGATGCCAAATTTTTCATCTACTTGGTGTTGATGAATATGGTGAGAGTGTACAAAGACAGGTATTAATTTATTACTCATAGTTTTAAGGGTATAGATAAAATTTGTTCCCCTAAATTTTCTATCAACGACTTCTAATTTTAAATTACTCTGATCATCATGTTCCAGATCTTCTGGTTGTAATAAAAGTTGAACTTCAGATCCTTTTGGGTAATGTTTTATAAAATCACCAGTTATTGTACCTAAGTCAGCACTCTCTAAACTGTTTTCACCGGTAACTTTTGCTGGAATTAAAATTCCTCTATTCAAAAAGTTAACCACCTCTACAGAATTTGGAAAATGATAAACATTATACGGATCATCAAATTGTTTTAATTGTTCATCAAGAATTATTCCACATTTTGTACCCAAGTAAAAAGCTTCATACGAGTCATGTGTAACGATGATTGTTGTTATTTTTTGTTCAGTTAAAATTTGTTTCAACTTAACTTGAATTTCTTCTTTAAAACTTTGATCTACATTTGATAAAGGTTCATCTAATAATAATAAGTCTGGGTTAGATAATAAAGATCTGGCTAAAGAGGCTCTTTGCGCTTCACCAGAACTTATTTGATGTGGAAATTTGTCAATTACGTGATCAATATGAAGGAATTTAATTATATCATTTATATTTAAACCTTTTTTCTTCTTTTTATTTCTCTCTGCACCAAATTTTATATTTTCTAAAACATTATAATGAGGGAAAAGTGAGTTATCTTGAAAGGCCATTGATATGTTTCTATCTTCAGGTTCCACATGGACATCTTTAGAGGAAAGTAATTTATTCTTTAATTTAATTTTTCCAGAATTAATTTTCTCTAAACCAGCAATTGTTCTAAGAATTGTAGTTTTACCAATTCCAGATGGACCCAATAAACAGATAATGTCTCCCTGATTTTCAATAGTTAATGAGAC
The DNA here is from genome assembly GCF_047717845.1 of Candidatus Pelagibacter sp. Uisw_090. Taxonomy (GTDB): domain Bacteria; phylum Pseudomonadota; class Alphaproteobacteria; order Pelagibacterales; family Pelagibacteraceae; genus Pelagibacter. The sequence goes on along the minus strand of NZ_CP159810.1, from coordinate 426,246 downwards.
ATTGCTTACTTTGTTTTGTGCACTAGCAGTAAATGTTACATTATCAATTTCTAGAAAAATTTTTGTCATAATTTTAGTCTTTAAGAATATATTTAGATGTAATTAATATAAAGAAACTTGCAATAATTATAAGAAATAATGACGGGGCTGCTGCGGCCTCTAATAAATCCTGAGAAGCATAGATATATGCCTTTGTTGCAAAAGTTTCAAAATTAAATGGTCTCATAATTAGCGTAATTGGTAACTCTTTAATGATTTCAATGGCTAACAAAATTCCTATCAATAAAATTGAGTTTTTTAGATATGGGACATGTATGTTTTTGAAAGTCTTGAATTTAGAATATCCAAGCAGATATGCGCCTTCATCAATGGAATAATTAATTTTTAAATATCCTGATTTAATTCCATTGCTTGCTAATGAATAAAATCTAATAAAATATACCAAAACTAGGCCAAGAATAGAACCTATAAAAATTGGCTTTATACTGCTCATTTCAAATTGACCTAGAATACTGCTGTCAAACCATGAGATAAAGGTAATGAATGCTACCGCTAAAATAATCCCTGGTATTGCATATCCTGATATTGAAAATGTAGTTAGTGCTTCTAAAAATTTACTTTTAGAAACTCTATTCCCATAATTTGAAATAAAAGCTAAGGCAATTAACAAACAGCTAGATAAAATTACTAAAATTATAGTATTTGAAAATAAGTTAATTAGATCTAAATCAGCTAAATGTTTTGGAAATATAATTGTCCAATAAAGCATTTGTAGAACAGGAAATAAAAAACTTATAGAAAAAACTAACATGCAAAAAGAAAATGCTAAAAATGATTTATATCCACCTAAATTGATAACTGATTTAGATTTAAACCCACCCTTAGAAGATGTGTGATACTGGGCTTTTTTTCTTGAAAAATTTTCCAAAATAAACAATCCAAGAATAAAAATTAATAGGTAAAATGATAATCTGTTAGCAAGAGTAAGATCATCAAAAGAAATCCAAGCATTATATATTCCTGTAGTAAAAGTAGATATACCAAAAAAAGATACAGATCCGAAATCTGATAAAGTTTCCATTGCAACCAATGACAAACCAGCAACTATAGCAGGCCTTGCTGAAGGAAGTATTATTTTAAAAAAAGATTTTTTTTTAGAAAAGCCAAGGTTTTTTCCAAGTTCTACTAAATTCTGTGACTGATAGTGAAATGATGTTCTGGTTAAAACATAAACGTAACCAAATAGTGAAAATGATATTGAAATTATAGCACCCATCATTCCATCAAATTTAGGAATATGAGAGTTATAATTCCCTTCTCCAAATAAATTTTTTAAAATTGAAAAAGCTGTTCCATAATTTTCAAAAAAAGCAGTTAAGGAATATGCGTAAATATATGCTGGGACAGCAAAAGATAAGATCAAAGACCATTTAAAGAAATTTACACCTGGAAAATTATAAAATGAAACTAAGTAAGCGCATCCAACACCAATTATAAATGTTAAAAATAAAACACCTATTAAAAGTATTAAAGAATTATAAATATAATCATAAAGAAAAGTATTTTTTAAAATTAAACTATAATCTCCAGTAGTTTCAAAAAAACTGCTGAATACTGTTAAAATCGGTGCTGCCACTACTAAAGAAATAAGTAAAGATGCTGCATACCAAATATTTATTTTTCCAAATCCCATATTTTATATTACCTTAATAATTATTTTTAAGAAACTTCCCTCGTAACCAAGGGAAGTTAATACCAACTCTAAAACCAATTTGAGAGAGAGATTATAGAGCTAATTCTTAAAAATTTCTTATACCATTTAGGTTTTCAGCTTTTATTGTTTAGATAGATATTCTATACAGTTTTTAGGAGTTGTTTGATGGTATGGATCAGGATCACTTCCATCATTATTCATGCCATCCTCTTGCCACCATTTTTCAACCACACCATCATTAATAATCGTACAATATCTCCAGCTTCTTAGACCAAATCCTACGTGTTTCTTATCAACTAACATGCCCATTGCCCTTGTAAAATCTGCATTTCCATCTGGTAATACCTTAACTTTTCTCAATTTTTGTTGATCAGCCCAAGCATTCATCACATAACCGTCATTAACACTAATGCAATAAACCTCATTAATACCTAAGCCTAACAATTTATCATAATTTTCTTCAAATCCAGGTAACTGCTTTTCAGAACATACTGGTGTAAATGCACCTGGTAATGAAAACAGTATTACCTTTTTACCTTTGAATATTTCATCAGTACTTACATCAACCCATTTTCCAATTTTTCTTGTTTTCAAAACTACATTTGAACATTTTTTTCCTTCTATCATTCTATTCCTGTTATTTTTTAAGTGTTTGTTTAATTGAATTACTTGCATTTAAATTTTTTAGTGCTCATAGTTAAATTAGGTAGGGTAAATACCTTTTGTAAAGCTATGAGCACAATCATTAAAAAGAAAATTAAGTATTAAAAGGAGAGAGGATATGTGCAACCTCTTTATCTTCAATATCTGATAATTTTCTATTATTTATTTTTCTATTGATTTTTTCACACTCTGCTGCACATGGATCACAAGCTTTCAGAGATTGAGACCCATATACGTCAGAAGATTTATCTAAATCAATATTAAATAAATTCTTTTTCACTAGCTTATTACTTCCAACTTGCTGCTAACATACACTCAAGTGCTGTAGCTTGTTGTTTTCCATAATTAGCAACTTTAGTTTCTAAATCTTGATTGTATCCAAGACCCATTTGTTTAACTAATGCATGAGGCTCAACGCCATCAATCATTGGATATTCAAATGTATTATTGACTATGTGTTCTTGTGCTTCTTTAGTTAATAAAAACTCAAGTAGTTTTTTTGCATTATCAGGATTTGGTGAAGTTTTAAGTACTCCTCCTCCACTAATGTTCATGTGAGTTCCTCTGTCTCCTTGGTTAGGAAAAAAAGGTAAAACTTTTTTAGCAGCTGCTTGTTGCTCTGGACCTTTTTTTCCAGATAACATCAAAGCATAATAGTAAGTATTAGCTACTGCTAGATCAGCTTCACCTGCAGCTACAGCTAAAATTTGAGCTCTATCATTTCCTTTAGAGTCTCTAGCCATGTTAGCCACAACACCTTTTGCCCAAGAACAAGTTGCTGCTTTACCATTATTTTTTACTAATGATGCAACAAGAGATTGGTTATAGATATTGTTAGATTTTCTTATAACAACTCTACCTTTCCATTTTGGATCAGCAAGACCTTCGTAAGTCATACCGTTAAGCTCATTTGCATTTACTCTTTCAGGTGAGTAATACATAATTCTTGCTCTCTTAGCTATTCCAGTCCATTTAGGAGTTCTAAAATTTGCTGGTACGGCAGCTTTAATTGCAGCAGTCATAGAATTTTGGAACATTCCTTTTGCAGCGAATGCACCTAATCTTCCTGCGTCAGCAGTAATATAAAGGTCAGCTTTTGAATCAGCACCTTCTTCAGTTATTCGTTTTTGAAGAGCTTTATCTTTACCAGATACAACGTTTACTTTAATTCCAGTTTTAGCTGTAAATTTTTCATAAAGTTGAATATCTGAATCGTAATGTCTTGCACTGAATACATTAACTTCAGCAGCAAACGTCATGTTTGCAAATAAAGCCATGAAAAATGCAATAATTGTAAGTTTTTTCATTATTATTTCCCGTTTTTATTGGTTATTTAGTTTGGAATGCTTATTATTAACATTGCGAATGATTATCAATCGCATTAATTGACGCAGTTTACAAGAGTTAATTAAAATAATATTGCAATAAGTAAATTACTTAAAAAAGACAGGGAGATAACAAAACCTGTAAAAAAGTTACAATACATTAAGGTAACTGTGCGATTTCTAATTCTTCTTTTTCTTACAAAGGGCTTATCATCAAGATCTGAAATATCTCTTTCACCAATAACCTTGTAATCATAAGTCCAACGCCAAATAGAAGTACCAAATCTTTTATCACTATTATTGTAATAGATAATCCAGGCAACAATATATCGATGAGAAATGTAGAAAATGACTAAAAGTATTCCACTTAAGATCATTTAAATATTAGAACATATTTAAAGTTTAAGTAAAGACTAATTAAAACTGTTCGGATTCTGTAGAGCCTGCCATAGCAGTTGTAGAGCTTTTTCCACTACTTATGGTGTTTGAAACTGCATCAAAGTAAGATGTCCCAACTTCTCTTTGGTGTTTAACACTTGTGTAACCATCCTTCTCTCTAGCGAACTCAAGCTCTTGGATTTTAGAATAAGCAGTCATTCCTTCTGTTTTATATTTTTCCGCAAGCTCAAAAATTGCAATATTTTGAGTGTGAAATCCAGCAAGTGTAATAAATTGAAATTTATAACCCATCTCACTAATTTTTTGTTGGAATGTTGAGATCTCTGAATCTGATAAATGCTTCTTCCAATTGAACGAAGGAGAACAGTTGTAAGCTAATAATTTACCAGGAAACTTTTCATGAATTGCATCTGCAAATTTTTTTGCTTCCTCAAGATTTGGTGTTGCAGTTTCACACCAGATTAAATCTGAATAAGGTGCGTAGGCTAAACCTCTTGAGATAGCCTGCTCAATTCCATGCTTAACATAATAGAAACCTTCAGGAGATCTTTCACCTGTTAAAAAAGGTTTATCATTTTCATCAAAGTCATTGGTAATCAATTTTGCAGCATTAGCATCAGTTCTTGCTAAAATTATTAATGGTACATCTGCAATATCAGCAGCTAACCTCGAGCTTTTAAATTTTTAATCATAGTGCCCGTTGGAACTAAAACTTTTCCACCCATATGCCCACATTTCTTTTCACTGGCTAACTGATCTTCAAAATGAACTCCCGCAGCACCTGCTTTAATAAATTTTTTTGTTAATTCAAAAACATTTAATGGGCCACCAAATCCTGCTTCACCATCTGCAATAATTGGTAGCATATAATCTGTTCTATCTTTTGATTTCATATCACCATCATGTAATTCCATATGCTGAATTTGATCTGCTCTTATTAAAGCATTGTTCATTGACTCAACTAATTTTGGAGCACTATCATATGGGTATAAAGATTGATCAGGATACATTTCACCAGCAGTGTTTGCATCAGCTGCTACTTGCCATCCACTTAAATAAATTGCTTTTAATCCGGCTTTAGCATGTTGAATAGCGTGATTTCCAGAAAGTGAACCCAATGTATTAATATAATTTTCTGAATTTAACAGATCCCATAATTTTTTAGATTGATGCTTACACATCGAATATTCAATTTTGATAGAACCTCTTAATCGTTCTACTTCTTCTGGAGTGTAGTCTTTTTTAATTCCTAAAAATCTTTTTAAATCGTATGAAACTTTAGCTTCTGAGTTCATAGGTAGGTCTTTCTAGATTATATATTAAGAAAATTAAATCGTAAGTAAATTAACGGTAAGAGGACTTATTTGTCTTCACTATATTCTTGAGTGAATTCATTCATTCCACTAGAACCCCAATCACAATGGTCGTCTCTTAGATAAATACCAGATTGACTAAATTGATTCTGATTGTTGCTTTCGTTAATTTCACCTTGATTTTCTTGGTTTTCTTGGTTTTTATTTATGTTTTTATTGTTCATGTAAACTTTATAATTTACTAAATTTACAAAATCCAACTAAATCGTTAAAAACCTTGTAAAACAAAGAAACTTATTGTAAATTTAAATTTACAAAATTTACAAATAAAGCTTATGAGTAAAATTGATTTAAAAATTGGTCCTAAAATAAAGGCTTTTAGAAGACAGTTAGGACTGCAAGCTAACAAACTTTCAGAAGATCTAGGTATTTCTCCGAGTTATTTAAACTTAATTGAAAGTGGAAAAAGAAAAATAGATGGAGATTTATTACTTAAGGTTTGTGAAAAATTAAATATCCAACTCTCAGACCTAACATCAAAATCAGATGTTAACTTAGAAAATACTATTTCAGAAATTCTAGATGATAAATTATTTGAAGACCTGGATATTCTTGGTCCTGAGGTTAAAGATCTTGTTGGCACAAACCCAAAGATAGGTAGGGCCCTTGTTAGATTGGGAGATATTCTTAAAAAGAAAGATCACGAACTAATTAATAAAATAGAAAAAATTTCAGGAAAAATAGTTGATAATAGAAAAAACTCTTTTCCTGGTGAGGTAATATCTGACTTTCTTCAAGAACATAAAAACTATTTTCCAAAATTAGAAGAGTTTGCAAATAAAGTTTTTAATAAGATTCAAAAAAATAACAGAACTCGATATATTGCGTTATGCGAGTATTTAAATAAAGAATATTCAATTATAGTTAAAGACATTTTACCAGAAGATGGAAAGCCTTTTTCTAAAATTTATAATAAAAATAAAAAAGAACTCCTATTAAGTGATTATAGTTCTTTGGAAACAAAAAAACTTCATGCAGCAGTTAGATTGCACAAGAAGGTGCAATGAAAGATATTGATAATTATCTATCTAAATTTTCTTTTCCTTCAGAAGAATCAAAAAAATTGACTAAAGTTGCTTTATTAAATTATTGTGGTGCAGCAATTTTAATGCCCTACAAACCTTTTCATGCTGAATGTAAAAAATTAAAATATGATTTAGAGTTATTACAGAATACATTTGCAACTTCTTTTGAACAAGTTGCTCACCGTGTAACATGCTTACAAGATCCAAAATTACCTGGTATTCCTTTTCATATGCTAAGAGTTGACATGGCAGGAAATATCTCAAAAAGATTTTCACTATCAGGAATTGATATACCAAGATATGGCGGTGCATGTCCTAGATGGAATGTTTATTCAGCATTCACGAGACCAGGTGTAATTCAAGCAGCAGTTAGCAAAATGACTAATGGTGAAAAATATGTTTGTATTGCAAGAACTGTAGAAAAAGGTGTGGGAAGATTTGGTCAATCAAAAAGCATACTATCAATTGGTCTTGGCTGTGACGCAAAGTATGCAAAAGACTTTGTGTACACTGAAAATATTAATGTTAGTGATAAAACAACAGAAATTCCTATCGGTGTATCTTGCAGAACTTGTGATAGATTAGATTGTCCGCAAAGAGCTTTTCCACCTTTACATAAAAAATTTGATGTAGATATTAATTCTAGAGGCGTCTCAGTATATGTTAATGATAAGTCTAGTTAATTAAGACTTCCAATCACCAATTTTACTGAACAAGAAGTTCCTAAAAGCAGTAATTCTTGCAGTATTCTTAAGTGATTGAGGGTAGACAAAGTGAGCCTCTGTTATGGGGCCCTCTGAATTAGGAAGAACCTTTATTACGTTGTTTGAATTTGAAACTAAATATTCAGGAAGTGCTGCAAGACCTACACCAGCTTCAACAGCTAAAAGTAAACCCATAACACTATTAACTTTCATTACTGGTTTTCTTTTTTTAGCATCTTTAATTCCAAGTTTTAAAGCCCAATCTGGATCATAGACAGGAGATGGTGCTCCTTTACCAAATGAAATGAATTTATGCTTATTTAAGTCATTGATTGTTTTTGGCATCCCATGTTTTTCTAAATATTTATTAGAACCATAAATATAATATTTTATATCAACTAACTTTTTTTGAATATAATTAAGCTGTTTAGGTCTTCTCATAAAAATACCTATATCTGCTTGTCTAGTACTTAAATCTAACTCCTTATCATCAAAAATTAATTCAATTTCTATTTCAGGGTTTAAAGTCATAAACTCTTGAATACGAGGTGTTAGCCAGTGAGTACCAAAACTTCTAACAGTTGTAATTGTTAATTTACCTGTTGGTTTATCTTTTTGATCTCCCAGTGTAGATTCAACTTCTTTTAATTTACTAATTACATCGTGAGCTGTTTTAAATAAATATTCACCATTTTCAGTTAAAGTAAGACCTCTTGCGTGTCTCTCGAAGAGTTGTACTTTAAGATCCAGTTCTAATGATTGAATTTGTCTGCTTATTGCAGATTGACTTAAGTTTAAGTTTATTGTTGCATTAGTAAAACTACCTGCTTCTGCAACTACGTGGAATATTTTTAATTTATCCCAATCCATTTATTTATTAAGATCAACTATATATCTTCCAGATGTTTCACCCTTTAACATTTTCGGATATATATCTATTAAATCTTCTAAGCTCACAGTTTTAATTGATTTTTCTAGTTGTTCAAAATCAATAAGATTTTTAACTTCATTCCAAACAAACTCTCTTCTTTTTATTGAAGCTGTGACTGAGTTTATTCCCCAAAGTTTTACACCTCTAATAATAAAAGGCATAACTGTTGTATTTAATTTATAATCAGAGGCGTTTCCACAGGCTGCAACAATTCCATTGTCCCTAGTTTGAGCAAGTGCATTAGCAAGTATCTTTCCACCAACAGTATCAACAACACCGTCCCATAAACCTTTATCTAATGGTCTAGGGTCTTTATCTAAATCTGCTTTATTTATTATGTTTTTAGCACCTAATGATCTTAAATATTCCTCATTTTCAGCTTTTCCAGTAACTGCTGTAACATTATATCCAAATCTATTTAAAATCATCACTGCAATACTTCCAACACCTCCAGATGCACCAGTTACTAAAACATCTTTAACTTTTTCACCTAATAAAAGTTCCTCCCTAGCTTTAATTGCAAAAGAACATAATAATGCTGTTAGTCCAGCAGTACCCATAATCATTGCATGTTTAGATGTAATATCTTTAGGTTTTTTAACTAGGTAATCTCCATTAACTTTTGTAAATTGAGAATAGCCACCAAAGTAAATTTCTCCAACTCTCCAACCTGTAAGTATTACTTCATCCCCTTTTACGAATTTCGAATTATCACTTTCTAAAACAGTGCCTGCAAAATCAATACCAGGAATATGTGGGAATTCTTTTACTAATTTTGCACCATTATTTAAAATAAGTGCATCTTTATAGTTTAAGTCTGAATAATCTACTTTAACAAGTACATCACCATGCTTTAAAAATGATTTATCTATTGACTTTACTTCTCGAGTAAAATTTTCACCTTCTTGATTAACAATTAATGCTTTAAAATTATCTGACATGTTATTTCCTCCTTGCGAGAATTACTTACTAATAAATCTTAAGTATCTATTTTGAACACCAAGGTCTTCTTTAAATTGTCCTAAGAAATAATTTGTAACTGTTGTTGCAGTTTCTTTCTTAATACCCCTCATGGTCATACATTGATGAGTTGAATCTATTGTTACAGCTACACCTTTTGCATCTAAAGATTCCATTATTGTTTTAGCAATTTGCATCGTAAGTCTCTCTTGTGTCTGTAATCTTTTTGAAAAAACTTCTACTACTCTTGCAAGCTTACTTAGACCCACAACTCTCTCATTTGGAATGTATGCAACATGTGCAATTCCAATAATTGGAGCCATATGGTGTTCACAATGACTTTGTACAGAAACATTTTTTTGTACAACCATATCATCATAGCCTTCGACATCCCCAAAAGTCTTATCTAAAATTTTATTAGGGTCTTCTGAGTATCCATTAAAATATTCTTTATATGCTTTAACAACTCTTTTAGGAGTTTCTAATAATCCTTCTCTACTAGGGTCTTCACCCATCCAAGTTAAGATAGTTTTAAAAGCTTCTTCAGCTTCTTTATCAGAAACTTTTTTGGTATCTAAAATCTTGCTATCTGTCTCTTCTACTAATTTCATAAGGCAAGTTTATACAGTAAATCCTTGTTTTTAAAATATTTAATATATTGACCAATATGCTACATAATCACCTAGATATGTTTAAAAAAAGAGAAAATATAGTTGAAATTGAGGAAGGAAAGCTCCTTTCACCTAAATTTGATAATGATGGATTAATTCCAGTTATTACAATGTGTTCTAAAACTAAAGATATTCTTATGCATGGCTATATGAATGTTGAGGCTCTTAAAAAAACTATAGAAACTACAGAGGCTCATTATTTTAGCAGATCTAGACAGCAAATTTGGCACAAAGGTAAAACTAGTGGATACACTCAAAAAGTAACTGAAATTAGAATTGATGATGACCAAGACTCTATTTGGTTAACAGTTGATATTGGGGATGGCTCAAGTTGTCATGTTGGTTATAGATCGTGCTTTTATAGATCAATTCCATTAGGTCCAATTAAAAATGGTAGAGAAATTGAAATGAAATTTAAAGAAAAAGAGAAATCATTTGACCCAGAAATTATTTACAAAGGTCAGCCTAACCCTACAAAAATTTAAGTGGAAAGATTATTATTTAGACCTTTTGGGCCATCTATAGCAAAAGTAAGAATTCCTAATGAAATACTAAATTACCTTAACAAATATACAGAATCTAAATTAAATGAAAATTTAGAAGAAAAAAAAATTAATGCAGGAGATAAGCTTGCTGGCAATGTTTCACAAGAAATTATAATAAACGATGAAGCTATGAAAGAAAGCGGTTTTAGCGATTTTTTAATGAAAGAGTGTGCTAATTGGATTTATTCATATAACAAGCAAAAAATTACAAAATTTGATCTCATAGCATCTTGGATAGTTAGGCAATTTCAAAATGAATATAATCCTCTACATATGCATAATGGACATGTGTCTGGTGTGGGTTATTTAAAATTGCCAACCGTTCTAGGAAACACTAAACAGAAAAATAAACCAAATAAAAATGGTGATCTTCAATTGGTTCATGGTTCTAAAACGTTTTTATCAGAATCTATTTTTAATATAAAACCAAAAGTTGGAGATTTTTATTTTTTCCCACATTATTTAATGCATGTTGTTTACCCATTTTGTGATACTGATGAAGAAAGAAGGTCGGTATCTTTTAACGCTTATGTAGATCATGAAATTTATGCTTCAACTGATTAAATGAAAAATATACAAAAAAATGTTCTAGGTGAAGATCTAGAAGAATGTTCTAACGACCCTTTAACTGGATGGCATAGAGATGGTTGTTGCAGTACTGATGAAAATGATCACGGCGTTCATACGGTTTGTGCAAAAGTTACAACAGAATTTTTAGAATGGTGTAAAGAGGCTGGCAATGATTTAATAACCCCTCATCCTGAGTTTGGGTTTCCAGGACTAAAAGCTGGAGATGGTTGGTGTGTTTGCGCTAGTTGGTATGCAAGAGCTGTTGATGCTGGCAAACCTTGTCCAGTTTATTTAAAAAGAACACATGAAAAAACTTTAAAGCTTGTTTCAATGGAAGTTTTAAAGAAAAATGCTATTGATTTATCTTAGTTAATTCTAAGATTGAAATCATTTTCTTGTAAAACTCAAAATGAACTAATAAGTTTTTAAAATGGAAATTGCAACAAAGATAGCTCCATTAGGTTTAGCTTTAATAATGTTGGGCCTTGGATTGAATTTGACTATTCAAGATTTCATAAGAGTAGTTAAAATTCCAAAAGATTTTTTAGTTGGTTTTATTTCTCAGTTAGTTTTGTTACCAATCGTTGCTTTTTCTATAGCATTACTATTAAACCTATCAGTAGAACTTGCTGTTGGATTAATGCTGATTGCATGTGCGCCTGGTGGTGTTACATCAAATTTAATTACTAAATTTGCTGATGGTGACGTTGCACTTTCAATATCACTAACTGCAGTTGTTAGTTTGATAAGTATTATTTCTGTTCCATTTATAATGTTTGCGTCAATTAATTTTTTTGAAATTAGCGTTATTAAAGAAATATCAGTGATTGGTATTGCTTTAAAAATGTTTCTTGTTGTTACAGTTCCAGTAATAATTGGAATGATAATTAAGCACTTTGCTAAGAACTTTGTTGATAATCAAGCTTCGTTAATTCAAAAAATTTCAGTAATGTTATTTGTGCTGGTGTTTGCTGCTATTTATATAGAGGAGTGGGATAATATTATTTCTTATATTATGAATGCAGGTTTGGTTGTTTTAATCTTAAACTTAACAATGATGATTTTAGGGTTTTATATTGCAAAATATTTTGCATCTGGAGTTGCACAACAAAGATGTATTTCAATAGAGTGTGGACTTCAAAATGGAACATTAGCACTATTTGTTGGAACGCAAATGTTTGGTGAAAATATAACTACTTTTATTGTGCCAACAGCGGCTTATGCTTTAATAATGATGATAACCTCAGTAATTTTTGTATTTATTCTTAGAAAAAATACATAAGGCTTTAATTATCTTTCATTAAGCTCAAATTATAAATACGTGCTGCAAATTTAGATAGATTAATAAAAGTATTATTTTGCACTATTAATAATTCTTTTTTATGAACTCCTTTATTAGTTGAATAATGTTTTTTACTATCGATTGTTAAAAATTTTCCTTTAACCAGTTTATTTAGTTTTCTCATAACTGTAGCTCTTGGTATACCTGTAATATCTGAAATCGACATTGCATTAACGCCTGAAAATTCTTGCCTATCTCCAAAAAAATACTTTTCTAGATATAGTGTTTTACTCATTTCACTAGTATCAATTTTTTGTGCGTTTAATGCTTGATTGCCTAAGCAAACCCCATGAACATGAAAGGTCTCTAAATCACCATGGATTTTTTTAAACATTAATAACATCGGCATTTGCATATCGTAGTAAAGCTTCCAAACAAATGAAAAATTATCTTTAACAGCTCTAACTATCAGATTTGAATCAACTGGTTGTGACATAAATCCTTCTTCAAAAATAATTTTTGACAGAGTTGATAAAAAATATGACATATTTTTCATTGTTTCTTCAGGCTTTATACTTGGCCAAGCATTTCTATCAATTATAATTTTTTTATTACTTTTTTTAATTGCTCCTAATTTTTCTAATTCATTAATTTTTCTTCTGGTTGTCTCTTTTGGTATGTTGAGTGCATTAGATATCTCCATTACATTGAGTGTTTCTACTTCAATCTCATTTTGACTAAAAAATTCATCGTAATTTAATTTCACAAAATTTTTTGAATAATAATCAAATGTTTTAACCATCAAATATATAATAATCATGAACTTTTCATAATCATGAAAAGTTCTGTAAAGATTATTCATCCATCTCATTTGTATTGGTAGCCAAATAGGCTGAATAGAAGTGAAATTTTTACTTAATGTGCAATAAATATCCTTACTAAGAATTTGTTTTGATATTTTTGGTAAATTTATAGGCATATAATATATTTATAAGCTTAACCCAAAATGAACACTCAAGTAAATAGATAAGACCCATAATGGTCTATTGCTTGATTGTGCATTGTACTTTCCAATGATTAGTTGCATGCATGAGTGCAGAAAAAAAATTTAGTTCTGGGATAAGTGATCTTCCTCCTTTTGTGACCCCTGAAAAAAGCGAGGAAGTTTCATCATCAGGACGTGTTGATATAAATATTCTCTTAAATAGAGCTAGAAAAGTTAAAGAAAAAGAAACTATAACAAATCTAGTTTTTATAGGGTTAACGCTCTCTCTTATTTTTGTTGTTGGTATTATTTTATCTTTTTAACTACATATTTCCATATTTAGGCCCACCACTTCCTTCAGGTGTTACCCAGGTAATATTTTGAGAAGGTTCTTTAATATCACAAGTTTTACAATGAATACAGTTTTGTGAGTTTATGACAAATTTATTTACACCATTTTCATTTTGAACCTCATAAACACCTGCAGGACAATATCTTTGTGCAGGTTCATCAAATTTTTCTAAAGTATAATTTATCGGTAAGTTTGGATCCTTTAGCTGTAAATGTACTGGCTGATTGTCGGTATGATTAGTTCCTGTTAAATAAACTGAACTTGTTTTATCAAATGTGATCACGTTATCTGGTTTAGGATAGTCAATTTTTGGCATTTCATTTGCTGGTTTTAAAGTTTCATGATCAGCATGTTTGTGTTTTAGTGTAAATGGTAATTTTCCTTTAAATAATATTTGATCAATTCCTGTAAATATTATTCCAAGAATTAAACCCCAACTAAAACTTGGTTTAACATTTCGGGCAGTATGCAGTTCTTCATAAACCCAACTTTTTTTAAATTTATCTTCATAAATTGATAAATCTTGTTTTTCTTTTAAATGTTCATTTATGGTCTCAGCAGCAATCATTCCACTTTTCATTGCAGTGTGTGATCCTTTAATCTTAGGCATATTTAAAGTTCCTGCATCACAACCAATTAATAAAGCACCAGGCATAAACATTTTTGGTAAACTCTGAAGTCCACCTTCAATTAAAGCACGTGCACCATAAGAAATACGTTTTCCACCTTCAATTACTTTTTTTATTGCTGGATGAGTTTTAAATCTTTGAAATTCATCAAACGGTGAAAGATGTGGGTTTTTATAATCAAGACCAATTACATAACCTAAAAAAACTTGCTTGTTTTCTGCGTGGTAAATAAAGCTCCCACCATAAGTATTATTATCTAGTGGCCAACCTGCCGTATGCATTACCATTCCCTCTTCATGTTGTTGTTCACTAATTTCCCAAATTTCTTTAAATCCAATTCCATATTGTTGAGGATCTTTACCTTCTGATAAATTATATTTTTCAATTAATTGTTTTCCAAGATGTCCTCTGCATCCTTCTGCAAAAACAGTGACTTTTCCTAAAAGCTCTATGCCTGGTTCAAAGCCATCTTTTTTGTTTCCATCTTTATCAACTCCCATGTCTTGAGTTGCAACTCCCTTAACTGATCCATCTTCATTGTATAAAATTTCACTTGCAGGAAAGCCTGGAAATATTTCAACTCCTAAGGCTTCTGCTTGTTCTGCTAGCCATCTGCATAAATTAGCTAGACTTATTATATAATTTTTGTGGTTTTGTTGAACTGATGGAAGTAGCCATGTAGGCCAGCTTAATGATTTTGATTTTCCTAAAAATAAGAATTTTTCTTTAGAAACCTTAGTTTTTATAGGTGAATTGAGTTCTTTCCAGTTTGGTAATAACTCATCTAAAGCTCTAGTTTCAAAAACATTACCACTTAGAATATGCGCACCAATCTCTGAGGCTTTTTCAAGTAAACACACATTTAATTCTGGATCTAATTGTTTAAGTTTAATTGCCGTAGATAGTCCTGAAGGACCACCCCCAACGATTACCACATCATAATCCATTGCTTCTCTAGGCATATCTTGAATTTTTACAGTACTGATTATTTTTGTATACTATTTAATTTATTCAATTCTTCTAAGAATTGAGGTAACGCCTCAAATAAGTCTGCTTCCAGACCATAATCTGCGACACTAAATATTGGCGCTTCACCATCTTTATTTATAGCAACAATAATTTTACTTTCTTTCATTCCAGCTAAATGCTGAATTGCTCCTGAAATTCCAACTGCAATATACAAATCAGGCACAACAACTTTACCAGTTTGACCAACTTGATGTTCGTTACTAATATATCCCGCATCAACTGCTGCTCGTGATGCTCCAATTGCTGCATTTAATTTATCTGCAATATCAGTTATTAATTTGAAATTCTCTCCATTTTGCATTCCTCTTCCACCAGAAACTACAATTCTAGCAGTCCCAAGTTCAGGTCTATCTGACTTAACTTCTTCTCTTTTGATAAATTTTGAAAGTGTAAACTCTTCAGCAGCTTCAATTTTTTCTATTGGGGCAGAGCCACCAGATGTTTCGCAAGGCTCGAAAGATGTTGGTCTAATTGTTATACATTTTTTTGTGTCGGTACTTTTTACAGTAGCAAATGCATTGCCCGCATAAATAGGTCTTATGAATGTATCTGCTGATATCACTTTAGTAATGTCACTTACTTGAGATATATCTAAATTTGCTGCTATTCTTGGCATCAAATTTTTACCAAATGTATTTGCAGAACTAACAATATGAGAATAATTTTCTGAAACTTTTACAACTAATGGTGCAAAGTTTTCTGCTAAGTAGTTTTCATAGTGAGGAGCTTCAGCATGTAATACTTTTTTAACAGCTGGCATTTCAGATAATGATTTAGCAACATCTCCACAATTATTTCCAATTAATAGGACATGTACATCTCCATCCATTTGTGATGCTGCAGTAATTGCGTTTAATGTAAAAGGTCTTACTTCTTTATTATTATGCTCTGCTATTAATAAAACTGACATTATATTACCTTTGCCTCATTTTTAAGTTTGCTAACTAACTCGGCAACACTTGCAACTTTAATTCCTGCTTTTCTCTTTGGTGGTTCTTCTACTTTAATTTGTTGAACTCTAGGTGTGGTATCAACTTCTAAGTCAGCGGCTGTTAAAATTTCTAAAGGTTTTTTTTTAGATTTCATAATATTTGGTAGTGAAGCATAACGTGGCTCATTTAATCTTAAATCACACGTCACGATAGCTGGTAGATTAACTTCAATTGTTTCTAATCCTTCATCAATTTCTCTTGTTACTTCTAAAGTTCTGTCTTTTATTTCAATTTTTGATGCAAATGTTGCTTGAGGCCAATTCAATAAAGCACTTAACATTTGGCCTGTTTGATTACAGTCATCATCAATTGCTTGTTTACCCATAAAAACTAGGTCTGGTTTTTCTTTTTCAACAATTTTTTGTAGTGCTTTAGCTACGGCTAATGGCTCAACAATTCCTTCTGTTTTGATTAAAATTCCTCTATCAGCACCAACTGCCAAGGCTTTTCTAACAGTTTCTTGTGATTTTTCCTCACCCACTGTAATTGCAATAATCTCTGACGCCTTACCTGCTTCTTTAATTTTTACAGCCTCTTCAATAGCATTATCATCGGGTGGATTGCTCGACATTTTTACATTATCAGTAACAACACCAGTTCCATCCTCTTTAACTCTGACTTGAACGTTGTAATCAATTACTCTTTTAACTGCGACTAATATTTTCATTATGCTCTCAATAAATTATTTTCTGGATCGTAAGGACTCTCATCCAATATAGTAGCATCGTACATTTTTCCTAAAATATCAATTTTCAATTTTTGACCAGTTGTCGCAACATCAGGGTTCACCATTCCTAATGCAATCGATTTACCTAGTCTAAATCCAAAATCTCCTCCTGTTGCACGTCCAACAACTTTGTCGTTTTCATAAATTGGATTGTTTCCTAGAACATCTGCATCTTCAACATTGTGAATTTCCATGGTAACCAGTTTATTTTTAAAACCTTTTTCTCTCCATTTATTAAGCGCTTCTAAGCCAATAAAGTTTCCTTTATTAGGATGTATAAATCTATCTAGTCCAGATTCGTAAGGTGAATATTCAATTGATAATTCTGTCCCAACAAGTTTATAAGATTTTTCAAGTCTTAAACTATTCATCGCTCTAATCCCATAAGGCTTAATACCTAAATCTTTGCCAGCTTCCATCAATTTGTCAAATATATGGTTTTGGTATTCAATTGGATGATGAAGCTCCCAACCTAATTCACCAACAAAGTTCACTCTCATAGCATTCACTGGTGCATTTCCAACATTCACATTTTTAGCACTCAACCATTTAAAGTTTTCACCAGAAAAATCATCTTTTGAAACTCTTGTCATTAATTCTCTAGCCTTTGGACCAGACACAACAAGTACACCCATACTATTAGTAAGGTTTTCAAATTGAACTGTCCCATCTGTTGGCATCCATTTTTGAATCCAATCGTGGTCTAATCTTTGGTTAGCTCCTGCAGAAACTAAATAGAAACTATCTGGAGCTTCTCTCATTATTGTAAATTCAGAATGCACTCCTCCTTTAGTATTAAGGGCATGACATAAACCAATTCTTCCTATTTTTTTTGGAAGTTTGTTTGCTACTAAGTAATCTAAAAACTCTTCAGCCCCAGGACCTTTAATTCTACATTTTGCAAATGCAGTCATGTCTAAAAGACCCACATTTTCTTTTACATTTTTACATTCTTTTTTTATTGCCTCAAACCACTTGGATCTTCTAAAAGACCAATCATCTTTTTGCTCCATTCCATCTGTTGCAAAGAAGTTTGGTCTCTCCCAACCAAATTTTTGTCCAAATACCGCACCTAATGCTTTCATTCTGTCATAACAAGGTGATGTTCTTAATTCTCTAGCGGCACCTCTTTCTTCATCTGGGTAATGAACTTTAAATACATGGTTATAAGCTTCTTCGTTTTTTTCTTTTAAGTAAGATTTTGTTGCATAATCACCAAATCTTCTTGGGTCAACACCAAGCATATCAACCGTTGGTTCCCCATCTACAATCCACTCAGCAAGTTGCCATCCTGCACCACCTGCTGCAGTTATACCAAAACTATGTCCTTCATTTATCCAAAAATTTTTAAGTCCCCACGCCGGTCCTACAATTGGGTTTCCATCAGGTGTGTAACAAATTGCTCCGTTATAAACTTTTTTTACACCCACTTCTCCAAAGGCTGGAACACGATGAATTGCGCCTTCTATATGTGGAGCAAGTCTATCTAAATCTTCTTGAAATAATTCATACTCAGAATCTTTTGATGGTCCATCAACATAACAAGCTGGAGCACCATCCTCATAGGGTCCTAATATTAAACCACCTGCTTCTTCTCTCATGTACCATCTACTGTCACTATCTCTTAAAACTCCCATCTCTGGTAAGCCTTCTTTTTTTCTTTTTAAAATATCTGGGTGTGCTTCTGTCACAATATATTGATGCTCAACAGGTATGGCAGGAATATCTAAACCAACCATTTTTCCAGTTTGTCTTGCAAAATTTCCTGAACAAGAAATTACATGTTCACATTCAATAGCTCCTTTGTCAGTTTCAACAGTCCATCCATCTTTAGTTTGTTTAATTCCAACTACAGACGTGTTTCTATAAATTTCTGCACCCATATTTCTTGCACCCGTAGCCATTGCTTGAGTTAAATCAGCAGGTTGAATATATCCATCCTCTGGGTGTTGGATTGCTCCAAGCAAATCATCTGTACGACATAAAGGCCAAATTTCTTTTACCTGATCTGGAGTTAAAAATTTTACATCAACACCTATAGTTTGTGCCACTCCTGCATATTGATGATACTCATCCATCCTATCTTTAGTGCTTGCTAAACGAATATTTGAGACAACACTGAAGCCAACATTTTGTCCTGTCTCTTCTTCTAATTTTTTGTAAAGATCAACTGCATACTTATGAAGCTGTCCAACTGAATAACTCATATTAAATAGTGGAAGCAGACCTGCTGCGTGCCAAGTTGATCCTGAAGTTAACTCTTTTCTTTCGACAAGAACAACATCAGACAAACCTTTTTTTGCCAGGTGATAAAGAGCACTAACCCCTACTACGCCACCACCAACTACAACAACTTTAGCTTTAGATTTCATTAATCCGATTCCTACTATTTTTTTATTATTAACGAAACAAAATTCGTTTAGTTATTAGCTTAAACTGAAGATCCAAGAGGCATTGGTGCGGATACCATTGTGGTCAGCCAGCAGTCCTTAAGGGGACCATTTTTTGTATATTTTTCAACTGCCCACTTAAATTTATAGTAGACCTTATCTCTATCAAGAACTGTTACTTCAAAAAGAGCAGTTAAATCAGTAGATTTTATCTTCACAACCTTATGGTCCAAGTGATTAAGAAGCATCACATAAGATTTTCCTTTTATCATCGTTTTAAATCGATCTAAAGGACCTGTGTTTTTTTGATTATTTGGGTGTGCAAATTCCCAAGTCTGCTCAATTCCATTATCTTTTTTTGGATTATCATTCTGTTTTAAACTTCTTAATTGGATTTTGACAACTTGATAAGGTTCAATCCCATTATTAGGCTTAACTAATTCAGCAAATGATGGAGATGTAAAAAATAAAGTAATTAAAATTAATTTATATATTTTGTGCAGTTGTTCTGACGTCTTCCAAAAATTGTTCTCTTTTTTTATCACTGACAAACGGTACAGCAAAGTATCTTCTATAAACAATATTATAAATGCCACACATGTGAAATACCCCCCTTTTTAATCTTCTTATAGGTAAGTTTAAGAAGAAGGTTGTAATGGCGAGCCTTGGTGATCCATAAGTACAAAAAATTATAGCTTTTTTATCTTTTAAGTTTCCCATTGGATAACCATAGTTTCCAACTAATTTTTTAAATGTAAATGCCCATGGTGGTGACAAAACTTTATCTATCCATCCCTCCACAATTGCTGGCATTCTAAAGTTCCAAATAGGTGCAATTAGAACAATTGTATCACACTTCTCAATTCGTCTACGATGATCTAAAACATCTTCACCAGCTTGTTCACCTGCAAAAACAGGGTTAAATTTTTCCTTATATAGGTCTACACAATCAACTGAATGACCATTTGCTTCAACTGTTTTTATAAATGTATCTCTAATAGCAGCATTAAAAGATTTTTTGTTATAATGACCATATAAAAGAAATATTTTTTTCATTTGTGTATTTTTAAACTAGTTCTATAAGAAAGCCATGAAAAATTTTTATGTAATCGAAGGTAAGCATACCAACCCTAATGAGATTGAAACAATACTAAAGAATACTGAAAAAAAACATGGCCCTTTTGAAGAGCAAGAAGCTACCCAAATTGCCAAAGGTTTAATTCAAAAAAATATAGATGATTTTTATCATCGAGCATGGGTAGTCGGTTCTGACAATTTAGCTAAATAAAACCCAGCAAACATTGCAACTACAAAGACAGCTGAATTAATATTTAACAAAGCTAAAGATGCTATCGCAGGTCCAGGACATAAACCTGCCAAACCCCATCCTGCTCCAAAAAGTGAAGAGCCAATAATTAACTTTTTATTTATCTCTTTATTAGTCGTGTAATTGAAGTTTTTAGTAAAAATAGGTTTTTTATTATTTTTAAATAAGTGAAAAAATGGAGAAGATATAATTAGAGCTCCAATCATCACAAATGCTAAAGATGGGTCCCAATCTCCAAAAATATTTAAGAAACCTAAAACTTTAGCAGGATCAATCATTTCTGAAACAGTAAGACCAATTCCAAATATTATTCCACAAACTAAAGATATAATTTTACTCATACTAAGCTTTTCACCAAAACAGTTAAAATTCCAACAATCATGAAGGTTATTGTTGCAATAATTGACCTTGTAGAAAATCTGCCCATTCCACTAATTCCATGACCACTAGTACACCCCCCACCAATTTTCGTGCCAACACCAACCATTAAACCTGCTGCTGATAATAAAAAAAATGAATTTGAAATTGAAATATTAATTTCTTGAGATGTAAAAAATTTATATAAAATAGGGCCAATTATTAACCCCACTATAAATAAAAAATTATCAACTCTATTATTTTTAGAAGTTAAAAAATTACTAGCAATTCCACTTATTCCAATTAATCGACCGTTAAAGACAAAGAATAGAACTACAGCCAATCCAATTAATGCACCCCCTAGAAACGCGGGCAAAGGAGTAAAATTTATTATATTCATTTAATTTTGTAAGACAGGAAAAGCTGGATTTATATTTAAAAAAAGCTTTTGATATTCCATTTTAGTGCATCTATTTTCTATGTATTCGATATTCTTACTTTCTACTAACTTTTTAGCTTCTACACTTCTTATTCCTAATTGTAGCCAAAGAACTTTAGCACCAATTTTAATACCACCCTCCGCAAACTTAAGTGCTTCTGCTGAGGGTCTAAACACATCCACAATATCTATTGGTATTTTGATATCTTCAAGTTTTTCATAAACTTCTTCTCCTAATATCTTTAATCCTTTTGCACTGGGATTAACTGGAATAACTTTAAAACCATACTTCTGCATATATTTCATAACAATAGTTGAAGGTTTTTTGTCGTCCTTACTAACACCCACCATTGCAATTGTTTTATATTTTGAAAGAATTTCTTTTATTTTGTCGTTCACTACTTATGTTTCCACTTAGGTTTTCTTTTTTGTAGAAATGCAGATATTCCTTCTTTTGCATCCATTGCCATCATATTTTTAGCCATCATTTTACTTGTGTATGTATAAGCTTTTCTCAATGGCATCTCTAATTGATTATAAAAAGTTTGTTTGCCGATTTTAATTGTAAAACTTGATTTTGAAGCAATAGTTTTGGCAACTTTTAATACTTCATTGTTTAATTTTGATTTAGAAAAATGATTATTAATTAATCCAATTTCTTTAGCATAATTTGCTTTAATGGGTTCACCAGTTAACAGCATCTGCATCATTCTTTTTCTATTAACTTTTCTGCTAATAGCTACCATTGGTGTACTACAAAATAAGCCTATATTTACTCCTGGTGTTGCAAATATTGCATCATTAGCACTGTAAGCAAGATCACAACTCGCAACTAATTGACATCCCGCAGCAAATGCTGCCCCATGAACTTTTGCAATAACTGGCTTTTTTCCTTCAACTATTTGAAGCATTAATTTTGAGCAAAGATTAAAAAGTTTTTGATATTTTTCTCTTTTCTTTAATCCACTTACTTCTTTTAAATTATGACCTGCACTAAAACCTTTTCCAGACCCTTCAATAATTATTACCTTAATATTTTTGTCTTCATCTAATTTTTTAAAAGCTTTAATTAAATCTTCTAAATTTTTAAATGAAAGTGCGTTATATGTTTTTGGCTCATTAATGATGATTGAAGCAATATCTTTATTTAGAAGTTTAACTTTAATATTACTTAAGTTTGCCATCTTCTCTCATTTTAGCTCTAATTTTTGTTGCAGAGATTTGTTGAATTTCCTCTGACAAAACAACTTCTTCTATTTTGTAACCAACCCCTCTTCCGTAACAAATATTAGTAATATTAGGAACCATCATTACTTTAAATCTTCCTTCAAATTCTGGGTTTAACTTTTCTTCAATATTTTTTTTTACTGTATCAAAATCAAATGGATTATCGTCAACACCTTGAACATCTCTTATTTGAATGCAAACTTGACCCGTTTTTTTAATAATTTCTTGAAATAAAGCATAGTGACCATCATGAAAAGGTTGCCATCTACCAAGCATTTGTGCTGTTGGTTTTTTATTATCCCACTCGTAAGCCATTATTTTATTTCCTTTACTATTATTGGTGCCCAATGTTTAGCATCTTGAGTTGTAACCTGACAATCAAATTTTTCAGGTTTTATAAACATCTTGTTAGTATCATCAAAACGTCCCTCTTTTATTGTATTTACCCAAATAATATAATCTGCTGGAAATAGATTTCTTGCCTCAGGTGTCGGACAAACAAAGTCTGCTACAACATAATCTCCATCATCTTTTAATTTTTTTGCAAAATCTGCCATTCTTTTGGCTTGTCTTATTCTACCTTCTTCTGAAAAATCCCAATCATTAGCTTCTTTTCTAACTTCATCAGCATTAAGTCTTTTAGCATTTAGTGATGGGGCAATTTCATTTGCTAAAGTTGTTTTACCAGATCCTGGAAGACCCATGATTAATATTATTTTCATTTTATTTTATAACCTCATATAGACCCAGCCACGCATTTACATCTTTGCTGGCAATATAGTCTGATTTAAAAAATTCAATTTCTTTCCATTTATTCTTATCTTTTAATTCTTTTATTTTTTTATCAAACCCATATTCTTCGTAAATTCCTTCATTAATAGTAAAACAAATCAGGCCTTTATTTTTAGTAATTCTTACAAATTCCTCTAAAGCATTAGGTTTAACATGGGCATAAGTAAAGGTTCCAACGCACATAACTGCGTCATAATAGTTATCATTAGTTTTTATAGCCTCATTTAAATCTACTTTATCTAATTTTTTATATAAACCTTTTGGAATTTTATCTAATAAAGTTTTAGATAAATCTGCACCATAAAAATTATTATATCCAAATTTTTTCAATTCTTTTCCAACTAAACCTGTTCCACAACCTGCATCAAATATTAGCATATCTTTATTTTTAGCATACTTCTTAAAGGTGTTTACCGTTTCTTTTGGACCTGAATAGTCCCAATCAACCATATCTTTATTATATTTATCTTTATTTCCCCACTCATCATAGAAACTCATTACTTGTTTAGTGGTTTTTAGTTTGTAAATTGGGATTTTATTTCCTACATCTTTTTTTGACATTTATTCTTTCATTCAGTTAAATTATTAGCGACCCACTTATGAAATTGATGAGTTGGATTATCCATTACTGGAGAAAAATTTCCACCATTATATACTGGTGAATTTCTACCTTCCTGCATACCTTCTATGGCTTTTATATCTTCTGACATAACTTCTTTCCAAAATTCTGCATTTTTTTTTCTCATCTCAATAAACTCAGATCCATTCGCACTATCATCACCAACGTAATACATCATTAAATGTTCTTTAGTTTTACTAATAGACTTAGGTTCTAACCAAAAAACATAAAAGTGATCTATATGAAGACCAATCATTACATTTGGAAATAAAGCAATATACTCAGCTTTTTTGGACAATTCTTTTGGCCAATTTGGAAAATTATTAAAACTTTTATTTTCTTTAATGGGTTGGTCGTATTTATTTGTACCTTGACCAGTAAATCTATTTGGTAAGCCTTGAATATGGTAATGGTCGCTAATATTTGAAACTTTATTTAATTCAGGATGAATCCAAGGCAAATGATAACTTTCACAATAATTCTCTATTGCAAACTTCCAATTACATTTAACATCAAGACTGAAATACCCATGATCTTTTGAGTGCTTAAGTAATTTTTGATCTTTCTTAGATATGAATTTTAACCATCTTTCCTCAAGAGGCTTGATATACTCATCAAACTCTAATTCATTACCATTTATATTGATAAATATTATGTCCATCCAAACTTTGGTTCTAACTTCCTTCAAATTACTTGATGATTTATCGAATTTTTCTGTCTCATGAATATTCAAGCCTCCAATATGAGGTGTCGCAACCAACTTTCCATCAAAATCGTAGGACCATGAATGATATGGACATCTTAAGACATTTTTCAAAGTACAAGGCTCATCTAAAAGCTTGAAGCCTCTATGGCTACAGACATTATGAAATACTCTTATTTTTTTCTCTTTGTCTCTTAGAATAATAAGAGGGATGCCCAGTAAATTATAAGGTTGAGCGTCTCCTTCATTTGGTACAGAACTTCCAACGCCAATCGCTGTCCATTTATCCTTGAAAATCCTCTCTCTTTCAATTCTTAGATAGTCAGAGCTGGTGTAGCACTCGTTTGGTAAGCCATGGGCTTTCTCGATGGGGTTCCCAACCACTCTAATCTTCTCCAAATCCAAGATCTTTGAAAGTTCAAGATTTTTAGGATCTTTAGACATTAAAAAAAAATATCACCAGCAAAATTTTTGGCAACAATTATTTTTGTCCACAAGATGAATTTCTTTGACAGCATTTACAAAAAAGATAATCATCGGGAAAAATGAATTTTTCACTTGAGGTTGGACCTCAAACAGATCTTGATACATTGCCTCTAGTTAAGGATGTTTATGTAACCATGCTTCCAGGAGGAGATTATAAAGAGACTGCTAACCAGTCAGCTGAATTAGTTAAAAAAGGATTTAATCCAGTTCCACATTTTCCAGCAAGATCAATTACGGATGATACTCAGCTTAAAGATTACATTGCAAGATGTAAAGATGTGGGTGTTAAACAAGCTTTAGTTATTGGAGGAAGCAGAGAACCAGTTGGAAAATTTGATAGTTCAATTCAAATTTTAGAAACAGGGTTTTTTGATGGAATTAAAATAGGAATAGCAGGACATCCAGAGGGAAGTCAGGATATTTCTGATAAAGAATTAGAAAAGGCTATGATAGATAAAAAACCTTACGCCGACTATATAGTAACTCAATGGTTACTGGACAGTCAACCTATCGTAGATTTCATTTCTAAGCAGTCAGTACCAGTGCATGTAGGAATTACTGGGCCAATGAAAATAACTAGCTTGATTAAATTTGCTAATATTGTCGGGGCGAAAAATTCTATAAATTTTCTTAAGTCTAATTTTAGTAAGGCATTAGATTTATTGAAACCTAAAGACCCTAATGAATTAATTGGGAAAGTGAAAGAGTTTACTGGCAACTTCCACATTTATACATTCGGCGGCTTGAAGGAAACTAACAAGTGGTTGAAGGAGAACGGTTATGTCTAATGAATTTGACTATACTAAACTAAATCATGTGACTTCAGTTGATCAATCAGATCGTGAAGTACCATATAACTTAAGACAGAGTGGGCCTACAAAAGTTGAAATGTTAATTTCAACAAGAGTAAGAAAATCTCCATACTGGCATCTATCAATGGAAGCTGGTTGTTGGAGAGCAACTGTTTACAATCGTATTTATCACCCAAGAGGTTATGTAAAACCTGAAGATGGTGGAGCTATGGTTGAGTATGAAGCAATTAAAAATCACGTTACAATGTGGAACGTTGCTGTTGAAAGACAAATTAGAGTTAAAGGTCCTGATGCAGAAAAGTTTACTGACTACGTTATAACTAGAGATGCAACTAAAATCTCACCCATGAGAGCAAGATATGTAATTCTATGTAATGCTTATGGTGGAGTTTTAAATGATCCTATTCTTCTTAGAATTTCAAAAGATGAATTTTGGTTCTCACTATCAGACTCTGATATTGGAATGTATCTTCAAGGTGTGAACGCTGATGGAAGATTTGATTGTACAATTGAAGAAATTGACGTTTGCCCTGTGCAAATTCAAGGTCCTAAATCAAAAGCTTTAATGAAAGACCTTTGTGGAGATCAAGTTGATTTTGACAATATGCCTTTCTACGGTTTAGCTGAAGTTAAAGTTGGCGGCAGAAGTTGTGTGATTTCACAATCTGGTTTCTCAGGTGAAGCTGGATATGAAATCTACTTAAGAGAAGCAACTAAATATGCTGATGATATGTGGAATGCTGTTCTTGCTGCAGGTAAAAAACATAGCCTAATGGTTATCGCTCCTGCTCACCATAGAAGGATTCAAGCTGGAATTCTTTCTTGGGGACAAGATATGGATCAACAACATAATCCTTTCCAGTGTAACCTTGGTTATCAAGTTTCACTATCTGGTAAAGGTGAGTGGGATAAAAAAGCTGACTATGTTGGAAAAGCTGCATTAGAGAAAATGGGTGCAGATCTTAAGGCTGGTCAAAAACCTTACAAACTTCAGTTAGTAGGTCTTGAGTTGGGTGGAAAACCAATTGAAGAATATGCTCCTGACTTTTGGTTAGTGTCACCTGAGAATGGTGGAGATCCTGTAGGATTTATCACATCACCTTGGTATCACCCTGAAAAAGGTCAAAATATAGCAATGGGATATGTACCATTTGATGGAACGTTAAATGCTAATGGTTTCCCTAAAGGAAAAGCTGGAACTAAATACAAAGTTCACTTACCTGCTAAATATTCAGACACACCAGGAACACCTGTTGATGCTGTGGTAGTAGATATGCCATTTACAGAATCTTATAACGCAAACACAAGAGAAGTCGTTAAAGGTTAAATTAATTATTTGGGGGAGGTTAATTCTCCCCCATTAATAATGACAAAATCATTTCTAATCCTAATTTGCATAATAATAGTAATTGCTTTAATACTCTTTCCACTATTTGTTTCTTACAAAGCTCAAAAAAATAATAAGAAAAATAAATAATGTTTGGTCAATTTTTAAATATAATTGTTCGGTCTATTAAATTAGATAAAACTCTTTACAAAGATAATAAGAACTTTGGTGAGGCTGCAATATATTTTGCAGGCCTTATAATGATACTAGACGGCTTAGCTGGAGCTGTTGCTGCGAATACTGTTATTAAAACTGCAGTTGCAATGTCTGGCTTAACTGCCATTCTTACCTGGTTTGTATGGGGACTATTTATTTATGTTATTGGTGTAAAATTATTTCCAGATAAAGAAACTAAAGTTCCATTTAAAAAAGTTTTAACAGCTGTAGGGTTTGCTCATGCACCAGGGCTTTTAAGATTTTTTGCTGTAACACCAGATTTAATGATCCCAATTATATTTTTAACTCAGTTCTGGATATTTGCAGGATTAATCATTTCAACAAAACAAGTTTTAAATCTAAAATCTAATTTTAAATCATTTGGAATAGTCTTTTTAGCTTTTTTAATAATTGCTTTTCTTTCAATATCTTTTGTAATGAGCAAAATGAATGCTCTACCTATAAGCAATATCAGTTAAATCGGAAATATAGTTTTTGAAAGTTTACAAGAATTACAGGTTTTAAATCCTGTTAAAATTAAATTTTGAGAAACACTCAGGTCTTCTTTTTTACACTCTTCACAGAAATCATCTAATTGTAGAACTTCTTCATCATTAGTTTGATCATCAAAGTCTTTAGTCATTGTCAGTAAGGCCAGCGCCTGCTCCACCTTGTTTTAGGCTTTCATTTTCTTCAACAAACGTTTCTTCTGAAAGCTTATAGAGCTCATTCCATTCTTTCTCTTCAACGAGTCTCTATTTTCTAAAACCTTTAAGTAAATATTTTCAGCAGACTCGATGATTTCGTTTTTAATGTAATTAGAATAAATATTGTTATTAAAGTTTAATAAAAACTCCCTATTGTCCATTTTTAAGAATATTCTTTTACCGATCACCTCAGCAGCCCTACTTACAAATGGTAAGAAAAGTAATGGATATGAGACTTTTTTAAACGTTATCTCATTTAAAGTTTCTAAAGTTTTAATCTGATCTAAAAAATTTACCCCTGCAATTATTGGACAATATTCATCTTTATTAGCCTCATTGTCTTGCTTTATGATGCTGATATTCTCTAACCTTAATTCTTTTTTTTTCTTAAAAAAACTATTTAAGTTTTTAATTCCAGGTAAGCTAAAAATCTCAAGTAATCTTATATTTTTTCCAATCTCTTCTGCAATCCCCCATGAATATCCAGCAGCCTTGCTCGATCTTTTAGAAACTGTATCTATTTCACTTAATGATCTCATGTTGATTAATTATAAACCCAATGTTCATCATAGTTTTTTAATTGTTCTGGTAAGGGTGCTCCTTGAAACATACATATTCTTAACCATTTATCAGAACGTGGATCAAATTTTAATGCTCCAAAAAATGATAACTTTAATCTCAGCATATCAATAGGCATTATTTTTTGGCCAATAGTATTGTCTTGTATTTCAGAATATGGAAATTTCTCTACTATAAATGCTCTTCTAACAACGTGTCTTAATTCATTATTAGTTGATAAAAATTTAGCAATGGTCCAGCTATTTTTAGTAACTGATAACAATTCATAAAGTTTTTTAATGTCTCTTGCAATTGCTAGAGGTTGCTCTAACTCAGCTCCCACTTCATCAAATCTATTTGCTAGTCTTGGCTCTTCTTTATTTTTTGAAATAAACCAAAAATTTAAATTATTTTCATCTTTAGAAAAATCTATCGTTAAGATATCTGGATATTTTTTTTCTAAAATCAGCTTTAACTCTTCTACCGTTCTTTCAGTTGGAATATTAAAATATTTTTCTTCTTCAGAACTCATTTCTTTAATTAAAGGTGAAGTAATATCATCATAAGGTTCCATCATCATTGAGACGACATATTCAATACATTCTTCACAATATTCTTTTTCTAAATACAGATACAGTTCATTAAAAGCATAATCTTGCTCAAAATTAAAATCATTATCTAGGTAAACAATAAATTCATTAAGATCTTTTAATAAAGATTTAATTTTATTTATTTGATATTCACTTTCTGTATTCCAAGAAGTGATATTCTTTATTGATTTTTTTAAACATTCTAAAAATAAGTTTTTATCTTTCTCTGATATTGTTTTTATCTCTCTTATCTTTTTTAAAGAAATCTCTCTTGCTGAAATCCAATTATTTAAAAGAGTTGGATGGTTAACAATAAATGGAGCCATTCCTAGCCCCGTAGAATTTCCTATTCCTAAACTTTTACAAATATTTATATCAAGTTTTACAGCTTTTTTTGGGTTCTTACTTTTTGCAACGTGATTAACTTGATCAAAAGTAAATTGCCTAACTAAATAAACCAACATCATTTCCAATCTAAAAGGCCCATATATTTCTTCTCGGTCTTTAATTCTAAACCTATCTGCTAAACCAAATTTACCTGACCCATAAACTGCAGTTGTTCTATATAAATAACCAACGCTAGTTATTAAATCATTATCAGGCTGCCTACCTTCGCTTAAGCATTCAACCACATGATTGAAAACTCTAACTGATTTATTAGCTCTTGAAAGGGTTAACTCTTTATAAGAAAGTCTGCCAAACTCTTGTTTTGGTACTTCGTTTTTTAATCTTTCAATATCTTGTTTTTTTGGTACACCATCAAAAAGCGTAAAGGCTGCATCCCATTTAGTAGCTATAACCCTGTCTGATCTTTCATTTTCATCTAATTCATTTGCAAAACAAATTAATGAATAAACTCTATTTTTTTTCTTAAATGAATACACCGCAGTGCCATAACCATGTTGGTTTAATTCAAATAAATCTCTTTTGTAATCCCAATCCTTAAACTCTTTTAAAAAACTTCTTAAAAATGAAAGTTTAGATTGATGAAAAGACCCTAGTCTTGATAATTTCATTACTACATTGGGGTCTCTTAAGGAGATATTCATTGGTTCATTTCTTTGTAAAAATTGTACCAGTTGTTTCCAAGAATTCCATTAACTTCATTTTCTGAAAAACCAACTTTTTTAAGTCCTGCTTCTAAGTTTTCAAATCCTCTTGCATCTAAAAACCAATCTGGTTGTTTTGGAAAACCAGGTTTATTTTTTGATCCTTCTCCATAATTTTTGCTTTTAGTCCAAGTACCATTTCTCATCCACTCAACAATAGTATCTGGTTGGTTTAAACAAAGATCTGAACCTATTCCAATTTTTTCAACCCCCATAATCTCAGCTGTCTTAGCTGTCATTTCACAAAAGCTTTCTAAAGGACAATCTGTTCCATCTTTTAAATGATGAGGATATAAAGATAGACCCAACATTCCTTTATGTTTGGATAAAATTTTTAATAATTCATTTGATTTATTTCTCTTAGCTGGATGCCAAAATGATGGGTTTGCGTGAGTTATTGCAATTGGTTTTTCACTTATCTCAATTGCATCAATTGTACTTTTTTCTGCTGAATGAGACATATCTATTACAAGTCCTAGTCTGTTCATTTCTTTAATTACTTCTCTACCAAAATTAGTAACTCCACTATCTATTGCCTCATAACATCCTGTCGCTAGTAATGACTGATTGTTATAAGTAAGTTGCATAAACCTGCATCCTAAATCGTAAACTTTTTCAACTAATCCAATATCATCTTCTATAGGTGAGCAATTTTGAAACCCAAAAAAAACTGCAGTTTTATTTTCAGATTTAGCTTTTTCAATATCTTTAAAACTTTTGCCATGAAAAATTAAGTCAGAATTTTCTGAAAAGTGATTTTCCCAGTTTTTTAATACTGTTTTTAGCTCATCGAAATCTTCATGATAAACAATGGTTACGTGGATTGCATCCAGTCCTGCTTGTTTATTGATCTGAAAAATTTCTCTAGACCAGTTACAATATTGTAAATTATCAATTTTAAAATTCATTGTGATCTTCTTTGTTTTAAAGAATATCAATAAGATAGATAAATTCTATTAATTTTATTGAAATTTTAGGCTTAATTTGAAATAACAATTTACGTTAGAATAAAATTACAACAAATGGCTAAAAATAAATTAAAAAAAGTATCAATTATTATGGGTAGTCAATCTGACTATAAAACCATGATATTTTGTCAAAATATTCTTAAAAAATTAAATATAAAATTTGAAACAAAAATAATATCAGCTCATAGAACCCCTAAGAGGATGTATGAATTTGCTATTAATGCAGAAAAGGATGGAATCGCGGTAATTATTGCTGGGGCTGGTGGATCTGCACATTTACCAGGAATGATTTCAGCCCTTACATCTCTACCGGTACTAGGAGTTCCAATTGAGAGTAAAAAGCTAAAAGGTCTTGATAGCCTTTTATCCATTGCACAAATGCCAAAAGGAATACCTGTTGGAACATTAGCAATTGGAGAAGATGGCGCAATTAACGCTGCTTTATTAGCTGCATCTATTATTGGTCTTAGTGATTTAACTGTCAAAAAAAAATTAAATCAATTTCGTTTAAGTCAAAGCAAATCTGTTAAAAAAAAACCAAAATAGTTTTAAAATATGTCTAAACCAATTCTTGGAATTATAGGCGGAGGTCAGTTAGGTAGCATGCTTGCTATTGCTGCAAATAAACTAGAGATTAAAACAGTTATTTTTTGTGACGATATTGATGCACCAGCACAAAACTTTTCTAATGATTTTGTACATGGTGAATATAATGATCAAAATAAGATTAACGAGTTTTTGAATAAAGTTGATGTTGTAAGCTATGAATTTGAAAATATTCCATATGAAACATTAAATGAAATTAATAAGATAAAACCTGTTTTACCGAAACCTTCTGTAAATAGAATAATTCAACATAGACTAGCAGAAAAAGATTTTATAAATAATTTAAATATAAGAACTACCCGGTATGTATCTATTGAAAAAAAATCTGATATGGAATCAGTTGAAGATTTACTTCCTGGTATACTTAAAACTACAACTCTAGGATATGATGGCAAAGGGCAACACCCCATTAGTAGTTTAGAAAATTTAGATTCAATTAATGTAGATTATTCAAAAAGTTATATTTTAGAAAAGCTTGTCAAACTTAAAAAAGAAATCTCAATAATTATTACAAGATTTAATGATCAAAAATATGAAATTTATGAACCCATTGAAAATGTACATGAAGATCAGATTTTAAAGAATTCTAAAATTCCAGCTGAGATTAGTGATAAAATATTAGAACAATCAAAGCTATGGGCAACTCAGATTTCTGAAGAATTAAAATATGTTGGAACTTTGTGTGTTGAGTTTTTCATTGATAGAAATGATAACCTTTATGTAAATGAAATTGCACCAAGAGTTCATAACTCAGGGCACTTAACAATTAATGCATATAATGTAAGTCAATTTGAAAATCATGTAAGAGCTGTTTGTAAGCTAGAACAGATACCTCTTAAAAAAGTATCAAATGCAATGATGACAAATATAATTGGTGACCAAATTACTAATTACAGAAATAAAGAACACAATGAAAATGAATTTTTCTTTGATTATCTTAAGAAAGAAGTTAAACAAAAAAGAAAAATGGGACACCTAACAACCCTTCTTAAATAGATATTACTCAAATGTTAAAATCAATCGAAGGAAATTTTGATAATCCAGAAGTTCATGAGTTTCTTATCAATCATTTCATTGAGTTAAGATCTGTATCACCCGAAGGTAGTGCTCACGTACTTGATATAGCTGGATTAAAAGACCCATCTATTAAATTTTGGAGCTTATGGGAAGAAAGTGACTTAATGGGTAGCGGTGCATTAAAATTCCTAGATAAAGAACATGGTGAATTCAAATCAATAAGGGTTAGTGACAGCTTTAGAGGTAAAGGAAATGGCACTAAAGTCATAAATCATTTAATTAACGAGGCAAAAAAGCTTAATATCAAAAAATTAAGTTTAGAAACTGGTGCAGGTGACTTCTTTTTAACTGCTAGAAAATTATTTAATAAGTGTGGTTTTGAGCCCTGTGAACCCTTCTCTCACTACAAAAAAGATATCAATTCTATCTATATGACTATGCTAATTAGCAACAAATAAGTCTTTAATTATTTAATCTTTTAAATTTAGTTGACAAAACCACAATAAATCTAAACAAAGCGTGAATTACTTAATTATAAGTAATAAAAGTAACACAACAATAAGTAAGAAGATAAATATGAGTCTACAAGGAAAAGTAAAATGGTTCAATCCAACTAAAGGTTTTGGTTTTATTGAAAGAGAAGACAAAGAAAAAGATGTATTCGTTCACGTTTCAGCAGTAAGAGATGCTGGCATGAATGGTTTAGACGAAGGTCAAGCTTTGACTTTTGATGTTGAAGATGGTCCAAAAGGTCCTTCAGCAGTAAACTTAAAAACTGCATAATATTCACACTTTTTATTGGCTGCGATTTTTAATTAAATTATTTTTTAATTATTTAGCTAAATATTTCAGCCAATACCACTCAATTTTTTATAAGAAATTCTTCTACTACTGTATTAAATTCCTCAGGTTTCTCTAAATGGACATTGTGAGAGCAGCCTTTAATTACCTTTAAATCACTATTAGGAATATTATTATTCAAAGTTTCCACTTGATTAAAATTATAAGCTCTGTCTTGATCACCCCAAATTATCAATGTTTCATTTTTAATATTTTTCAAACTTTCAATTCCGTTCCAATTTTTCATAGCAATCAATCCATTGTCAGCAGCTTCTACAGAAGTTTGTTTTCCAGCTTCCTCACAAAGATAAAAGTGTTTTGCTTTTTCTTCTTCTACAAACCAAGTTTTTGCTATTCTATATGCAGTATCTTTCAGTCCATTATTTTTTAACTTTTCTCTAGACTGATCAATAGTTTCAAATCTACCTGGTATATTTCCTCTTGGGCCAGTGCCATAACAGATTAATTTTAAAATTTTTTCTCCTACTAATTTTGCTATTTCTTGGACAATCATTCCGCCCATTGAATGACCTAGTAAATTAAATTTTTTTATTTCCTTTTTTTCTAATAAATTTAGTATTGTTTTAGCCATACATTCAATTGAATCACACGAGTTGACAGTATTACTGAAACCAAAACCAGGGAGTGCTGGGGCAATAACTCTAAAATTATCTTTAAAAAATTCTATTTGAGGGCTCCACATATCTGATGAGCCTAAAAAACCATGAACTAATACTAATGGAGTTCCGTTACCAGTATCTTCAGCAAATATATCTTGCATATTCATTATTTATTAATAATCATTGAATATATCAATTATGATTAAAAGAAAAATAACTAATCTATACGATGTTGAGTTTGTTCCATTTGATAATTATGGCTCTCCAGTGAAAGGTATGTATTGGCACAAAATTAGTTATGATAAAAAAAATGGGGGGCAAGGTACATATCTTCTAAAAATGGACCCAAATGCAAAAAGTTTACCTCATATGCACACTGGGTTTGAAGAATTTTTAATGCTGGAAGGAGAGCTAACTGATCCTGATAATAGAATTTTTAAAAAGGGTGATTTTGTAACATTTGAACCTGGTTCAGCTCACTCATCCCACACTAAAGATGGTTGCTTAATATTAGTTTTTATGAGAGGTATTAACCAACCATTGTGACAAAAATTTTAAACAAACTTTAAACAAAATTAAAAAGTACTTAATATTTATGATTGGAATTTTAGGTGGAATGGGAACCCAAGCAGGACTTGATTTTTGCAACAAACTAGCCATGCTAAATAGAGGAAAGATTGATCAAGAATATCCTCTTTTCATGCTTTATAATAAATCTAATATACCAGGTAGACCAGAATCAATAGGTGTTCAAACTAGAGCATTCTCAATACTTCCACGAAGTTCTAAAAATATCACCAGATATAACAAGGTTTTAAAAAGCTTACTTGAAGGTTGTAGATCACTAGAGAAAAGTGGCTGCAAATTTATTGTCATACCCTGCAATACTGCTCATTATTGGTATGAAGATTTAAAAAAAAAAATTAAAATTCCAATCATAAATATGCCTAGAGAAGTTTTTTTACATACAAAAAAAATTTGTAAGAAGAATACAAAAATTGGCCTACTAGCTACAGAAGGTACTTTAAAAACAGAAATTTATGAAAAATTATTCAAAAGTAAATATAAATTAATTAAACCACCGCATAATTTACAAATCAAATCTGTTAATAAAACTATTAAACATGTCAAGATGGGAAATATAAAATTAGCAGAAAAATCTATTAAACTAGCAATCAATTATTTGATTAAAAATAATTGTAAAAAAATCATATTAGGCTGTACTGAATTGCCTATTGCAATTTTTGCATTTAAGTCATTAAAAAATGTAAAAATATCAGAATTATATTTAGACCCAAATTTAATATTAGCTAATTCTTCAATGACAAGATATGGAAAATAAAAATGCTTTCTAAAACTAAAAAACCATATGTCATCTATATGGCTGAAATCATATATTCTTATGTTTCAATTATTAAAAAAAAAAATTTAGACATTGAGGCAAGAGAGGCTATTAATAAATTCATGGAAACTGAAGAGTTCAAAAAATTAAGCAATGGAACACTTCACGAAGAATGGTTTTCAGAACTTAAAAAAAATAATTATCTAGACCAAGAAACTGGAAAAAAAATACCTGAAGAAACAATTAAACTTTTAAATATTCAGAAAGATGTCACCATAAAACAATTAATAAAGATACCCGCTCTTTATGAGACAAAAGACAATACTTTAATTGAGGCCTCTAAGAGGGCACATCAATTTTTATGGCGTATGTGTGAGAGTTATGAGCTTTGGTGCAAGGAAACAAGTCAATCAGAGCAACTTATTTTAAATATTACTGATTAGATAGATTTAAAACTTTATTTGTTTTTTCTATTCTACGTTTAACTAATGCATAGAACTCATCATAATTTTCATCTTCTTCAATTATAGTTTCTTTATTGTCTATTAAACTCTTGATATTCTCAGTGGGAGTTTTACCAGTTATTTTCTTTACAGCCTTACTGGATCCATAAGAGAGACTAGCTTGATAGATATTTCCAGTATTTGCAAATGTGTATGCTGGCCCTAAAAGAGCTGTGCTTTGTATGCATCCATTAAGAAAGCAAAAAACAAATAATCCAATAATTATTTTTTTTAAAATCATTATAACCCTTCTTAACTCTAAGTATTTTAAAACACAACTCAAGGGCGAAAGTGTTCATTTTGGATATTAATGTCTAATATTGATGTAAAATATAACTTATAAGCTCACTATGGTTAAAATTTTTCCATTCATCTTTATAATTTTGTGGTCTTCAGCATTTGTTACAACAAAACCTATAATAGATAATAGTGATCCTTTTGCTGCATTAGCCTTTAGATTTTTTGTTGTAGCTTTTGGTTTTTTTATTTTTTCAATTTATGCAAAACAAAAAATTTTAACCAATACAAAGAACCTTCTGCAATCACTTTTTAGTGGTGTGCTTTTTCATGGCGTTTATTTGGGAGGTGTTTTTTACTCTGTTTCAATTGGAATGCCAACAGGAATTGCAGCATTAATTGTAACCTTACAACCAATCTTAACTAATGCTTTAGCGGGAAAATTTTTAAATGAAAAAGTTACTTTCGGACAATGGATTGGAGTAATCCTTGGATTTATAGGTGCCGCTTTAGTTTTAGGTTTTGATGTTGGATCAAGCCTTCCTTTTTTTGGAGTGATAGCTTCTTTTATAGCTCTGTTAGCTATTACAACTTCTACCTTGTGGCAAAAAAAGATAAGTAATAATTTACCTTTATCAGTTAGCAATATGTATCAAGCAATGGGTGGTTGTTTTTTTCATATACTGGTTGTTTTTATTTTTAGTGAACCTTTTATTAATTTTACACCTACATTTCTGATAGCAATGAGTCATCAGATATTTCTTGTATCTTTTGGAGCATTCACAATCTTAATGTATTTAATTAAAAATAACTCTGCAAGTAAAACTGTTTCTATATTTTTTTTAATACCACCAACTACAGCAATAATGGCTTGGTTATTTTTAAATGAAAAATTAAATAATCTAGATCTAATTGGTTTTGCTGTGGCAACTCTTGGTGTTTATATTGCAACTAGAAAGTAATAAATTTTAAACTCCTTTATACCCAAACTCTAAGCAAGCATCGGTAATAGAATGATAAAAAAATTCTCCAAAACTTCTTAGAGTGAATATTCTAACTTTATCTGGATTATCATCTAACATATCAATTGTGACCGACATTCCGTTGTAAGTTGAATTTAGACAAGTATCTTTTTTCAATTCATTAAAATTAAAGGGGCATCCTTTTTTTAATATCTCTTTTGTATTTTTTCCCTCTATTTGAATTATTGTTCTACTATGAGATATATTTGTTATAGCAAAATCTGCCTCTACTAGTTTTTCATTAATTTCTTTTAAAATTTCTTTTTTTGAAGAAACTAAAAGCCAGGTATTTGGGCCATTCCATAAAATTCTTGTATTAGTGTTACAGTTTATATTTAGAGTTTCATTTTTTAAGCTCAGATTATCTATCTTAATATTTTGAATGGCTGTTAAGGAGCTCTTATATTTGACTATTTGAATGATTAAAAAATCTTTTAGTTCACTCACTTTTAGCAGCTCATCATCATTTTTTCCCTCATGGTCACCAAATAGTCCTTTGTTATGGATGGCATTTAAAGCAGAAATTGAGCTCATGATCTTACCCTTTCACCCTTTGGATCTACGTAGTGTGATGAAACTATCTCTACAGGTATTGTTTTGTTTTTTAGAGGTGACATTGCAAATAGTTTTTGTCCTATCATATTTTTTCCATCCTTAAGTATTGCTAATGAAAATGGGTTATCATATTCAACACTCCAACATGATGCAGAGATATATCCTAATTTAGGATTTGGTATTGGAGCCATTGCATCTTTAACCAAATGAGATCCTTCAGGGATACTTGTTTTCTTATCAATTGGAACAACACCTACTACTTTTTGTCTATCTTCTGCTATGAATGCTTCTCTATCTAAAGAACGTTTTCCTATAAAGTCTTTCTTTTTACTAACCAATCCTTCTAAAGAATTATCATATGGAATGGTTCTGCCATCTAGTTCTGATCCTGCTATGTGACCCATTTCAATTCTTAGAGTTGATAATGCTTCAGTTCCATAGGGTTGGATTTTAAATTCTTGTCCTACTTCCATTATTTTTTCCCACATAAAGTTTCCATTGTCAGATTCGACATTAACCTCATAAGCAAGTTCTCCTGAAAATGAAATTCTAAAAATTCGTGCATGTACTCCAAATAAATCAGCTTCAAGATATCCCATAAAAGGTAAACCGTCGTTAGAAGCATCAATATTTGGAAATAGCTTTTGCAATAGATCTCTAGATTTTGGTCCTGCGATTGCTGCACCAGCCCATTGCTCTGTAGTTGATACTACATTTACATTTAGCTCTGGCCATACAAGTTGTAAATAATATTCTAGATGAGATAAAACATTTGCTGCTTGAGCTGTTGTTGTTGTCATATGATAATGATTTTCAGAAATTCTTGTTGTTGTTCCGTCATCCATAACAATTCCATCTTCTCTTAGCATTACACCATATCTTGCTTTACCAATTGGCAATTTTAACCAAGCATTAGTGTAAACACGATTTAGTAGTTCTGCAGCATCAGGTCCTTTAATATCAATTTTACCCAAAGTAGTTACGTCACAAACTCCTACATTTGTTCTAACGTTTTTAGCTTCTCTTTTTGAACCTTCAAATAAAGTTTCTTCTCCAATTTTGTAATATCTTGGTCTTAACCAGACGCCTGCATCTACAAACACTGCATTATTTTTTTCATGCCAAGTGTGCATAGGTGATTTTCTTGTTGGTTTAGAATGTTTGCCAATTTCTCTTCCAACAATCGCACCAATAGTAATTGGCGTATAAGGAGGTCTAAAAGTTGTGTGACCTACTTCTGGTACTATTTTGTTTTCTATGTTGGATACTAGTTGCAAACCATTGAGATTACTTGTTTTTCCTTGGTCAGTGGCCATTCCAAGTGTCGTGTATCTTTTTACATGTTCAATAGATCGATAACCTTCTTTTAGTGCAATTTCTATATCAGAAACTGCTACATCATTTTGGAAATCTAAAAATCTTTTATATGTTTTTCCTTTAGGCAAAGGTACACACCAAAATTTATCGTGAGTAGTTGATTTTTTTTCCATAACTATTGGCGATGATATTTTATTGTCATTATTGGTTATTTTTTTTGAAAGTTCATATCCACTTTCAAATGAATTTTTTAAAGTTTCTTCTAACGTAAAAGTTCCATTTGCTGCACCTAAAGTTGTTTCATTTTGTTTTGATAGTCCTGGCACAAATGCATCTATATCTTTATTAAAGGTGGTTTTATTTCCTGATTGAGACGCTAAGTGTATTGTTGGGGTCCAAAAGCCTGAAACACAAATACAATCACAATTAATAGTTTCTAAAGTTCCTAATTCATTTTTATCATCTGAAATTTTGGCAACTTCAGCAGATTTAACTTTTTTATAACCTTTAGCTGCAACAACTACGTAAGAGAATTTAATTTGAATATCTAATTTTTTTGCTTCATCTATGATTTCTGACTTAGGTTCTTTTCTAGTATCTAAAATAATTGGATCAACACCATTTTTTTTAAATTCTATAGCCGTTTCATATCCACTATCATTATTTGTAAATATTAAAGGTTTTTTACCAACTAAAACTCCATAGACTTTTAAATATTCCTTCGCTGCAGAAGATAACATCACACCTGGTGTGTCATTGTTTCCAAATACTAAAGGTCTTTCAATTGATCCTGATGAGATTAAAACTTCTTTAGCTCTAATATACCAAAGTCTTTGTTTTGGATTATATTTTTTAGTTTTAGGTAGGTGATCACTTAATTTTTCTGTCATCACTAACATATTATGATCGTAGTAACCAAATACTTGAGATCTATTCTTAACAATAACATTGGGCATTTCTTTAAGTTCAGAAATAATATTTTCTGCCCATTCTTTTCCTGTTTGATTTCCAATATTAACTTCACTCGTTAATAAAGTTCCACCAAATCTAGGTTTGTCTTCTGCTAAGATTACTCTTGCACCATTTTTAGCAGCAGCATATGCGCTTGCTAAACCAGAAGGTCCTGAACCTGCAATTAGTAAATCACAATACTCATATTTGTGTTCGTACCTTTCTTTATCATGTTTAGTTGATGCAACTCCAAGTCCTGCTGCTTTTCTTATAAATGGTTCATAAACTTTGTACCAAAAACTTTTTGGCCACATAAACGTTTTGTAATAAAATCCTGCTGGAAGAAATATCTTTAAGAAATTATTAATTGCTCCAATATCAAAATTTACACTTGGCCAACAATTAACACTTGTTGCTTCCAAACCTTCAAAGAGTTCTTGTTCTGTAGTTTTTACATTCGGCTCAGTTTCATTATTTCTGTATAGTTGAACAATTGCGTATGGTTCATCCACCCCTGCACCAAAAAAGCCTCTAGGTCTATGATATTTAAAGCTTCTTCCTATTAAATGAACTCCATTAGCAAGTAATGCTGATGCTAAGGTGTCACCCTCATAACCAAAGTAAGTTACTCCATTAAATTTAAATGAGATTTTTTTATCTCTATTTATTAATCCAATATTATCCAATCTATAATTTTGAGTCATATTAAATGTCTTCGTTAGCTTTAACTGTTTTAAATATTTCGTGAGTTGCGGTGTCTCTTTCCACTTTGATCCACTGTCTACATCCTGATATATGTTGCCATAACTCTTTGTGTTTTCCTCTTAAGCTTTTTCTATTATAGACAAAGTTATCCCAATCTATATCTGAAACTTCCTTATTAAGTTCTGGTCTTTTAACAGTTGCATCACCACCATATGAAAATTCATTTTGAGATCTCATTCCACAATGAGGGCATTTAATATGCAGCATTTATGAGATCCATGTTTTGGTTCCAAGTCCTTTTTCATCTAGTAAGTGACCTGTATTAAATCTACTTAAGCTATAACCTTCATTTAATTTATGAACTCTATCTTGAGCAATTGTATGTGCAAATGTCCAGCCTGAAGCTGGAGTTGCTTTAAACCCACCATAACACCATCCACAATTTAAATATAATCCTTCGATATGAGTTTTAT
The DNA here is from genome assembly GCF_047717845.1 of Candidatus Pelagibacter sp. Uisw_090. Taxonomy (GTDB): domain Bacteria; phylum Pseudomonadota; class Alphaproteobacteria; order Pelagibacterales; family Pelagibacteraceae; genus Pelagibacter. Next base: position 384,555 of record NZ_CP159810.1, on the reverse strand, counting down.
CTATTATGGGTGAACCATCCATAGACATATCCATAATCCCACCCCAAGTTCTAAGCATTTTTAATTTACTTAGAAATGGCATCATTGCAATTCCCTCTGTTAGTACATGCTGGAGTGTTGGTAAATTTCCTCTTTGGGCATAACTATTATATCCATCCAGATCTCCTCCCATTACCATTTCACCTTTATCAGATTGACTAATATAAAAATGTCCTGCTCCAAAAGTAACCACACTATCTAATACAGGTTTTACAGGCTCTGTAACACATGCTTGTAAAAGATGAGTTTCTACTGGTATTGTCATATTTAGTTTTTCAGCCAAAATATTGGTACTTCCTGCAACACATAAACCAATTTTTTTAACTTTTATGTCTCCTCTAGAAGTTCTGACACCATTTATTTTTCCACCAGAAACATCAAATCCAGTTACTTCACAATTTTGAATTATATCTACTCCCATTGAGTCAGCTTGACGTGCATAACCCCAAGCCACAGCATCATGTCTTGCTGTCCCAGCACTTGGTTGCATTAATCCACCAAATATAGGAAATCTTACATTGTCTGAAAAATCTGCCATTGGAATAATTTCTTTTACCTCTTCTCTATTTAATAAAACTGCATCAATACCATTTAAGCGCATTGAGTTTCCTCTTCTTGCAAAAATATTCATTTGAGCGTCTGAGTGTGCAAGGTTAATTATTCCTCTTGGAGAAAACATTACATTGTAATTTAAGTCCTGACTCATCTTTCTCCAAAGATCCATTCCAAACTCACTAAATAATGCATTATCATCGTGCATATAATTTGATCTTATGATTGTAGTATTTCTTCCCATATTTCCACCACCAAGCCATCCTTTTTCAATGATAGCTACATTCGTAATATTATGTTCTTTTGCAAGATAATATGCAGTAGCTAGGCCATGGCCTCCACCACCAATAATAACAACGTCGTATTCTTTTTTTGGAGTAGCATCTTTCCAGGCTAGGTCCCATTTTTGATGACCAGAGAAAGCATTTTTGATCAAATTAAATATAGAATATTTTTGCATAAGATAATTTTATACAAACGAATATAAATAGTTCTTATTTTTTTTATATATATTTTTTAGAAGTTTCCAAAAAATTAAAATAGGATATCAATTGAGCATTAAAAAATAAATCTTATAGGAGTTTCAAATGAGCGAAGTTAAGTCAGACATTCAAATAGCTAGAGAAGCTAAAATGCAACCTATAAATGATATTTTAGCCAAGATAAATGTACCAGATGAAAGCTCAGCTTTTAGTCCAATGGGCAGACACATTGCAAAGATTAATTTAGAATATTTAGACACACTAAAAGATAAACCAAATGGAAAACTTATACTAGTTACAGCGATCACTCCTACTCCAGCTGGTGAGGGTAAAACTACAACTTCAGTTGGTTTAAATGACGGATTAAATAAAATTGGAAAAAAATCGATTGTTTGTTTAAGAGAACCAAGCCTTGGGCCTTCTTTTGGAATGAAAGGTGGAGCAGCTGGTGGTGGTTATGCTCAGGTAGTTCCAATGGAACAAATTAATTTACATTTTACCGGAGATTTTCACGCAATAACATCAGCTCATAATTTATTGTCAGCATTAATCGATAATCATATCTATTGGGGAAATAAGTTAGACATAGATGTTAGAAGAATTGTTTGGAAAAGAGTGATGGATATGAACGATCGTTCTTTAAGATCTATAAATATAAACTTAGGTGGAGTTGCAAATGGTTTTCCAAGAGAAGATGGTTTTGATATAACTGTTGCATCTGAAATCATGGCAATCTTTTGCTTATCAAATGATTTAGAAGATTTAGAAAAAAGAATTGGAAATATTACAATTGCCTATACTAGAGATAAAAAACCTGTTTATGCTAAGGACTTAAAAGCACAAGGTCCGATGACTGTATTATTAAAGGATGCAATTAGACCTAATGTTACTCAAACTTTAGAAAACAATCCTGCAATTATTCATGGTGGTCCTTTTGCTAATATTGCACATGGTTGTAATTCTGTAATTGCTACAAAGACTGGACTAAAACTTGCTGATTACGTTGTTACAGAAGCAGGATTTGGTGCAGACCTTGGTGCGGAAAAATTTCTTGATATTAAATGCAGAAAGTCAGATTTAAAACCTAGCTGTGTTGTAATTGTTGCAACTATTAGGGCTTTAAAAATGCATGGTGGTGTAGCAAAAGATGCCCTTAAAACAGAAAATGTGGAAGCCTTAAAAAAAGGTTTAGTTAATCTTCAAAGACACGTGGAAAATGTCAAAAAATTTGGTTTACCAGTTGCAGTAGCTGTTAATCATTTTATTAAAGATACAGATAATGAAGTAAAAGCTTTGATAGAATTTTGTGACACTATTGGTGTTAAAGCAAGTCTCTGTACTCATTGGGCAAACGGTGGTGAAGGTACAAAAGAACTTGCAAGCCATGTTGCTGAATTATGTGAGAAAAATGAGGACAAATTCAAATTCTTATATGAAAACAAAATTCCTCTATTTAAAAAAATAGAAACAATTGCAAAAGAAATTTATAGAGCAGATGAGGTTATTGCTGATACTAAAATTAGAGATCAATTAAAAAGCTTTGAAGAATCTGGTTACGGAGATTTCCCAATTTGTATTGCAAAAACTCAATACAGCTTTTCAACAGACCCAAGTCTAAAAGGTGCACCAACAGGACATTCTTTGCCAATTAGAGAAATTAAACTCTCTTCAGGAGCAGAGTTTATTGTTGTTATTTGTGGTGCTGTTATGACTATGCCTGGACTACCAAGAGTTCCGGCAGCAGACTCAATTAAATTGAATAAAGATGGTGAAATTGAAGGTCTGTTTTAAAAATTAGTTACGTATATAATTAATCCAATTTCTAACTTCACATGTTCTATCATTAAAATCTAATAGTTCATCTTGAGATTTTATGAATGAGATATGGCTTTCATACTCTTCTTCATTTAAAAAATTTTTATTTTCAAATAATCGCTCTTTACGACCATCCATAAGATTAAGCATCTGAAAATATTCATAATCAGGATGATATTGTAAACCAATAATTTCTGAGCTTCCCGCATTAAAGCTAACACCCATTACATTATTAACTTTGTCACTTGATAAAAGAGTAGTATTTTTTGGCAATTCACTTACTTCGTCAAAATTGAATGCTGGTGAGGTAAAAACTTTTTTTTTATCTTTGTATATAAAGTGTTTTTCACCTTCATTGTTAATAATTACATCTGATGCAATTCCAATATGTGCACCATTTTTTCCAGGATTTACTTTACCTCCAGCTGCTGTTGAGCAGACTTGTAATCCCCAACAAATTGCTAAAATCTTATTTTTATGATTAAAGCAATTAGATGCAAAATTGATATGTTTCTTAATGACATCTGTCATATCATTTACTCTCATTGCACCACCAGTAAACACAATGCCATTATATTTACTCATATTTTTTAGAGCATTCGTTGTCTCATCATCATGACCAGGATTTATGATTTCTGTATTTGTTAATGGTTCTATCTTTAAAATTAAATTTTTTAAATTATCTGCTGCAGAACTTCCAGCTGCTTTAATAAAAAACTCACTATCTTCTCTAATATTTCCCTCAACAATTAAAATATTCAAATTACTCATTTAAACAATTCTCCACTCATACTATGCTGATACATTGTTCTCATATCATTTTCTGTTAATTTTTTTGGATTTCCTCCAGTAGATGGATCTGCTAAGGCCATTTTTGACAATCTATCAATATCAAAATTCTTTTCATCAATCACTTCTGATAATTTGTGAGGCATATCTAGTTTTTTTCTTAAATCTAAAACCCAGTTAACAAAACCATCAAAAGATCTATCTTTAAGTTCTAAATAATCACAAATCTTTATTGTTTTTTTTTCAATTACGTCTTTATTAAAAGTTAATACGTAAGGCATGAATATCGCATTGGATAAACCATGATGAATATTATTTAAAGCATTTACCGGATGGCTTAATGAATGAATTGCCCCCAAGCCTTTTTGAAATGCTGTTGATCCCATGCTTGCTGCTGTTAACATATTTTGTCGTGCTTCAATATTTGATCCATTGTTAAATGCTTCAAATAACCATTCATTAATTAATCTCATGCCCTCTAAAGCGATTCCATCAGCCATTGGGTGATATCCTGGTGCACAATATGCTTCCAAATTGTGAGCTAGCGCGTCCATACCAGTTGCAGCTGTAATCTTTGCAGGCAAACTAAGTGTTAATACCGGATCCAAAATAACTATTGAAGGTAAAAATTTAGGATGAAAAATTATATTTTTTACACCAGTTTCTTCATTTAAAATTACAGATGCTCGTCCTGTTTCTGATCCTGTTCCAGCAGTTGTTGGTACAGCAATAATTGGTGCAATTTTGTCAGAGTTCGCTTTAGTCCAATTATCACCAACATCCTCAAAATCCCAAATAGGTAAGGTTTGGCCTGACATAAATGCAATAGCTTTACCAACATCTAAGCCACTACCCCCTCCAAAAGCTATTACTCCATCACAATTATTTTTATTATAATAATCAGCACCCTCAGTTACATTGGTGCCAGTTGGATTACCCACAACATCTGAATATAATTCAGCTGAAATACCACCTTCTTTTAAATTCTCTAGAACATTGATTACAATTTTTGATTTAGCAAGACCACTATCAGTCACTAACAATGGTTTATTAATGTTTAAATTTTTGCAAGCAATACTTAGATCTTTAATCCTATCCTTTCCAACCCACATGGTTGTTGGATAATTCCAATTTGACTTCATTTACTGGTCTCTTTTTAATTTTTATTTTTTTTAATTTCTTCTTCACAAAATTTTTTAGCTTCTGCAAGATCTGTAATTTTTGATTTAGATAATTTTTGACTTCCAGCTAGGCAGGCATCGACAGCTCTTTTTAAATTATAATCACTAAAATTTAGAATAACTACCATTCCAAGCACTATAAAAACAAATATTAATATATTTTTTACCATTGAATTTCTAATTTCTTATTTTCACATATAGTGTTTAGCATACTAAACATTAATGGAAAATGTTTAGAATTAAGATCTTGTAAAATTTTAGGTCCAATTTCTAATGCAAGTTGTGCACCCTCTACTGTAATATTTTTCATAAATTTTTCTTTAGCTTCTTTATATAAATATCCTTCACCTAAATATTTTCCCATCAAACTATTTCTTCCCCCTATTGCACTTACATATAAATCACCTAAACCAGCTAAGCCATAAACAGTTTCTGCTCTTCCTCCATAGAAAGAAACAAATTCAACCATTTCAGAAATTGATCTATGGATTAATGAGGCTGATGTATTTAAATAATATTTAGATTGAATTTCTTTAGGTGCTTTTGAATTGCTTAATCCTTCAGAAGCTCCAATTAACATTGAATAAATATTTTTAATTGCACCTGATAACTCAATGCCAGTTAAATCATCTGACACTTCTGTCGAATAATAATTTGTTGATATAATTTTTTTTAATCTTTCTGTTTCTTTAATATCTGGATTTGCGATAACAGTGCCTGTTCTCATTTTATATGCAAGACCTGCCGCTAAACAAGGTCCTTTGATTGCTGAAATATTTACTTCTCCATGACCCTTTTCCTTGAGAAGTTTTTTAATTTTATCTGAAAGTGTTATTAATTCATTGCCCTCAATGGCTAAACCTTTTGTTAATAAAATAATTGGAAGATTTTTTTTATAATTTTTTGATATCTGATTAACAAACCATTCAATTCCTACAGAACTCACTCCAGCAACAATTATATCTACCTCACCTTCAAGTATTGATTGTAATTTTTCAAATTTTTCTACCTTCAATTTTGATGGTAATTCAATATTTAAGGCAGGATGAAGATTATTATTTGATTTAATATTATTTATTAAATCATCTTCTAAATGCGTACCAACAAGTGTTACTTCATTCTGGTTTTCAAGGCATGGTACAGCAAATGCAGACCCCATTGCTCCAGCACCAATAATAATAATTTTTTTCATAATACTGTATTTTTTTATATTAATTTTTAGCATTTTGTTGGTAAAGTACAGTTATAAATTTATTAGGGAGAGGTGATTTTATGACAAAAGTAGCAATTATTGGTGCTGGACCTTGTGGTTTATCTGCTTTGAGATCTTTTGAACAAGCTGAAAAAAAAGGTGAAAAAATACCTGAAATAGTTTGTTTTGACAAACAAGATGATTGGGGAGGCTTATGGAATTACAGTTGGAGAACAGGTTCTGACCAATACGGCGACCCCGTACCTAACAGCATGTATAGATACCTTTGGTCAAACGGCCCTAAAGAATGTCTCGAGTTTGCTGACTATTCGTTTGATGAACATTTTGGAAAACCAATTCCATCATTTCCACCTAGAGAAGTTTTGTATGATTATATTTTGGGTAGAATTAAAAAAGGGAATTCAAAAAGTAAAATAAAATTTAGCACTACAGTTACTAATGTTGTTTATAATGGTAATAATTTTGAAGTTACTTATCGTGATAAAAAAAAAGCTACCTCTTCAACGGATATTTTTGACTATGTTATTGTAGCTAATGGACATTTTTCTGTTCCATTCATTCCAGAATATCCTGGTATGAAAGCTTTTCCTGGAAGAATAATGCACTCTCATGATTTTAGAGATGCAGAAGAATTTAGAGATAAAAATGTAGTTGTTTTAGGAAGTAGTTATTCCGCAGAAGACGTAGCTCTTCAATGTCATAAGTATGGAGCGAAAAGTGTAACAATAGCTTACAGACATAATCCAATGGGATTTAATTGGCCAAAAGGAATGAAAGAAGTTTATCACCTAGATAGGCTTGAGGGCAATAAAGCAATTTTTAAAGATGGTCATGTGCAAGAAGCAGATGCTGTAATTTTATGCACAGGTTATCTTCATCATTTCCCTTTTTTATCTGAAGACTTAAAATTAAATACAGGGAATAGACTTTATCCACCAAATTTATATAAAGGTATCGTTTGGCAAAATAATCACAAATTAATATACCTAGGTATGCAAGATCAATTTCATACATTTAATATGTTTGATTGTCAGGCTTGGTTTGCAAGAGACGTTATAATGGGAAAGATTAAATTTCCAGGTAGTTCAGAAATAGAAAAAGATATAAACAAATGGGTATCGATGGAAGAAAAATTAGAAAGTGCTGATCAAATGATAGATTTTCAGACTGAGTATACAAAAGAACTTCATACTTTATCTGATTATCCAAAAATTGATTTTGAATTGATTAGAAAAACTTTTAAAGAATGGGAACATCATAAAGTAGAAAATATTATGACCTATAGAAATAAGTCCTTTTCTTCACCTGTGACTGGATCAATTGGTCCAAAACATCATACTGCCTGGGAAGTTGCAATGGACGATTCTTTAAAAACATTTTTAGATCAGCCTAAAAAATAAGCCATAAGTTGTAATTGTGTATGATATTTGTAAAAAACCTTAAATCTGTCTCTGATCAAGAATGGTCAACAACCGAAAAATATCCAGGTGTTAGGTGGAAATTTTTAATTGATGCAGATTTTATGGGCAGTTCCGGACTTTCACTTGGTTTTGCAGAGATTGCTCCAGGGGGTAACTTGACCCTCCATTATCATTCACCTGCAGAAATATATGTAGTTACTAATGGCACAGGAGTATTGAATAAATCTGGTGAACTTGAAGAGATTAAGAAAGGTGATGTAGTTTATATTGCAGGAAATGCTGAGCATGCTTTAAAAAATACTGGAAAAGAAACCTTAGAATTTTATTGGATTTTTCCAACAGATCGTTTTTCTGAAGTTGAGTATATTTCAACAAGCTAAAATCTTAAGTATATTAGTTAAAAACAATTAATTAAAATATGGAATTATAATGAAGATTGGCTTTATAGGACTTGGAAATGTAGGTGGTAAACTTGCCGTTAGTTTATTGAGAAATAAATTTGAATTAACTGTTAGAGATTTAAATAAAGACCTTACAAAAGATTTTAAAAATAAAGGTGCAAAAATTGCAAATTCTCCTAAAGAATTAGCACAACAAGCTGATTTAATAATAACATGCCTCCCTTCTCCAAAAATTTGTGCTGAAGTGATGGAAGCAGAAGATGGAGTTATAAATGGACTTACCAAAAATAAAATTTGGCTTGAAATGAGCACTACTGATGAGTCTGAAATAAAAAGATTAGGTAAGTTTGTTAGGGAAAAAGGAGCAATACCACTTGATGGCCCAGTTAGCGGAGGTTGTCATAGAGCAGCTACAGGAAATATTGCAATATTCGTTGGTGGAGAAAGAAATGCTTTTGAAAAGATATTACCTGCATTAACTATGATGGGTAGGAAAATTTTACATACTGGAGAACTTGGTTCGGCTACTGTTTTAAAAGTAATTACAAATTATTTAGCTTCTACTCATTTAGTTGCTCTTGGTGAAGCTTTGACTGTTGCTAAGAAATCTAATTTAGATTTATCAAAAGTTTATAAAGGTATAGCTGTTTCCTCTGGAAATTCATTTGTTCATGAAACTGAAAGTCAAGTAATCTTAAATGGTTCTTATAATATTAATTTCACAATGGATCTTGTTCTTAAGGATACTGGCCTGTTTGATAATTTAGCTAAAAAGTTAAATGCACCTTTAGAAATTTCTCCTTTAATTGTTAAAATATTTGAAGATGGTAAAAAAAAATATGGCTCAAGAGCTTGGTCTTCAATGATTGTTAAGAGAATGGAAGAGTTAAACAATATAGATTTTAGAGCAGATGGGTTTCCAGATGAATTAATTGATAATGAACAAGAAGAAAAAGGATATGAAATATAATTATCATGTTAAAGTACTATCATGCTAGATAAGAGAAAATTTTATATCAATGGTAGATGGGTTGAACCAAAAAAACCAAATACCTTTAATGTAATCAATCCATGTAATGAAGATCCATGTGCAATTATTTCTTTAGGCTCAAAAGAAGATACCAATGATGCAATTAAATCTGCTAAAAATGCTTTTGAAACATGGAGAGAAACTACCAAAGAAGACCGATTAAACTATCTAGAAAAATTACTCTCAGTTTATAAAAAACGGTCTAGAGAAATGGCTGAAGCTATTTCGTTAGAAATGGGTGCGCCTATAGATTGGGCAACAGAGGTACAAACTGCCTCTGGTCAATCACATTTAGAAGATTTTATTCTAAGACTTAAAAATTTTAAATTTGACGAACACTTTAATGAAAAATCAAATAACCATATTTGCTATGAACCAATTGGTGTTTGTGGACTGATTACTCCTTGGAATTGGCCTATTAATCAAATTGCTTTAAAGGTTATTCCGGCATTAGCAACTGGGTGTACAATGATTTTAAAACCTTCAGAAATTGCTCCTATTTCAGGAATGCTGTTTGCTGAAATGATTGATGAAGTTGGTTTTCCAAAAGGTGTCTTTAATTTAGTTAATGGTGATGGGGCTGGAGTTGGGACACATTTATCTGGTCATCCCGATATTGATATGATTTCTTTTACTGGGTCAACGAGAGCTGGGAGATTAATTTCTAAAAATGCCGCTGAAACAATCAAAAGAGTCTGTCTAGAGTTGGGAGGCAAAGGTGGAAATATTGTGTTTGCTGACTCTTACCCTAATGCAGTTAGAGATGGGATTAGGAATGTTATGACTAATTCTGGGCAATCATGCGATGCACCAACAAGAATGTTGGTTGAAAAATCTATCTATCAAAGAGCTATTAAAGAAGCTGCAGAAGAAGCAAATCTAATAAAAGTAGATGAAGCCTCAAAAAAAGGAGATCATATTGGTCCTGTAGTTTCAAAAATACAATATGATAAAATTATTAGTCTAATTAAAAGTGGTATTGAAGAGGGTGCTACATTAGCAGCAGGTGGTCCCGACCTACCAAATAATTTAAATAAGGGCTATTTTATTAAGCCAACAATTTTTACAAATGTTACAAATGATATGGAAATAGCAAAAAAAGAAATTTTTGGCCCTGTACTATCCATCATTCCTTTTGAAACAGAAGAAGAAGCAATAGAAATTACTAATAATACTGAATATGGTTTGGGAAATTATTTACAAACTGAAGATAAAGAAAAAGCTCATAGAGTTGCAAAAAGACTTAAATCAGGTTGTGTATATATAAATGGCAATGCTGCAGATCCAGGAACCCCATTTGGTGGATTTAGACAATCAGGAAATGGTCGAGAGGGTGGAGTGTGGGGTCTTGAAGAATACCTAGAAATTAAAACTGTCACTGGGTGGAAATAATTCATGATTGGATTTGTAATGGTTGGGACTAATGATCTTGATAAAGCAATCACGTTTTATGATACTTTACTTGAGACGATAGATTTAAAAAGAGTAATAACCAGTGAAAAATATGTAGGATACTCATCCAAAAAAAATCCTAAAGAAATTGAATTTTATGTAACAAATCCAGTCGACAAAAAAAAAGCGACGTATGGAAACGGTACACAGATATCATTCGCAGTAAAATCAAAAGAAACAGTTGATAAATTTTATAATATAGGAATTAAGTTAGGTGGAAAAGATGAAGGAGCCCCAGGAATAAGATCTGGGGATTATTATTGTTACATTAGAGACCTTGATGAAAATAAAATTTGCTCGTTTGCTAAAATAGATAATTAATATGCACTTAATACATAGGGGAATTGTAAATAAAAACTACAAAGAAAATCTTTTAAAATCATTTAAACAATCATTTAAAAAAGGATATGGGATTGAAACAGATATTCACGTCACAAAAGATGGTGAATTTATTTGTTTCCATGATTTTACTTTAAAAAGAACTTTTAAAAAAAATCTAAGCATAAAAAATCTTAATTATTCTCGGATTAATGAGATTAGCACTAAGTTTAATAAGCCAATTCCACTCTTAAAAGACTTGTTGAAATGCTCAAAAAATAAGTACTCTCTTCATATTGAAATCAAACCAATCTTTTCAAAACCTCTTCTAAAAAAACTCTTGAAGGAAACATCAAAATTTACAAAATGTGTATTCATTTCCTTTAAACACGAAAATATTTACAATCTACTTAAGATTAAAAAAAATACTAAAGTAGGATTATCTTTTTCACCACCAACAAGTATTAAGGAAATAACTGAGAAATCAAATAACAAGAATATCAATTGTCTAATATTAGATAAATCTTATTTAAAAAATAAGAATATCAAAAATTTAAAAATTGAAAAATATTATTATACAATCAAAACTAAATTAGAATTTAAAAAATATAATAAAAAAAATAACTTAATATTTGAAAATATATAAGATTATTTTTTTAAAAAGTTTAACCTTCCTAAAATTTCATCTCTGTCCATATAATATCCTTGTAAATGACGATGACCAGAATTTGGATTAAAAGCTGTTCTTCCATGAAGAGCTCTTCTGTTATTAAATGAAAAAATATCACCTGGTTCTAATCTAAACTTAATTTGAAATTTATCATCGTGTAAAAGATTTCCAAATCTACGGTGTGCTTCGTATACCTTGTCCATAATATCAGGGTGGCAGTCTAACGTATCCATTGTAGCTACACTAAATCTTATATCATTATAGTCTCCGTCCTTAGTTAGTGAAATCGCAGGAGCATGGAAGTTTCTAACCGTTTCTTGCGTATAATCTTTATCTCTAAATTTAAGAGGTACACTTACAAGGGTGTTAAAAATTTCTTTTTCGTTCTTTTTTAAATAGTCTGCTACTGCAAATCCATCTACACATGAAGAATTTCCTCCTTCTGCAGAATTAACCAAACAGTGAAGAAACTGGTAACCAGGGGGTGTCTCGAACCAAGGTAGGTCCATATGATTTCTTAAGGCATGTGCCGTATATGCTGAGTTATTTGGTTTTGGAACATTAATAACTTCAAACGGTGTATTAAAAAAAGTCTGCCTTGTATGGCTTATTCTGTTTAAAACTGGAAATGCAGACTCTTTTCCAACTGGTGTATTTTTAACAATTGCTATTCCCTTGTAATGTAAAAGCTCAAGCCATTTTAGTAAACCCTGTTCACTATTTAAAATTTTATTGTGATCAATGGTTACAGATTCTAAATTGTTTTCTAAAGAGTTATCCCATAATTGATAGGGAGAATTATATTTTTCTTTGTTTTTTATCGTATAACAATTTTCTCTAAGCCATTTTGGATCATAGTGACTTATATGATTTCCCTCACTCCATTTTACTACTAATTTACCCTCTTCATTTACTTTTGATTCTTCAGCAATTAAATTTTTTGAAACTTCAAGAATGTTAAACATTCTATGATTGGTATCTTTATCGTGTGCTGTAGGACAATTATCTCTCAACCAAAAATAGTTAAAACTGCTCTCCTCTCCATCGCTCCATTTAATAAGTAGATTTTTTTTATTTTTTTCTACTTTTGAAATACTTGTCATATTCCTATGATTATTTAGTTTTACGTACTTTTCAATGCAATTTATAGTTGTAAATTAAATTGTTACTTGAATTTCAAAGTCATACCTTATTAACTATCCTCAATAAAACTTAACTATAGGGAGAGAAAATATGAGGTTTTTAAAAAGATTACTACTTTCGGCCTTCTTTATATCGACATTATCATTAGTAGGTACTAGTGCGAATGCTGCTTGTAAAGCGAGATTGGGAGATTTTGATTGGAGTAGTGCTAATATTCATACAGCAATTACTTCTTTCATTCTTGAAAAAGGATACGGATGTAATGTTACGGTAACAAAAGGAAGTACAACACCTATTATGGCTGCCCACTACGATGGTCAACTAGATGTAATCACTGAGGTTTGGTATGACAATATTATAGCAAACTATGAGCCACATGTTGAGGCTGGTACTATTAAAAATATTGGAGTTAATACGCCAGATTCACAACAAGCTTTCTACGTGGACAAAACTACAGCCGATAAATACAATTTAAAATCTGTTGAAGATATGAAAGATCCTAAAATAGCTGCACTATTTAAAGATCCTGAAAACCCTTCAAAAGGTAGAATGACTAGCTGTATTTCAGGTTGGACTTGTTATACTGTAAACTTGGTTAAACAAAAAGAGTATGGTTTAGATGAACTTTATACAAATTTTGATCCAGGTTCTGGAGGAGCGTTAGATGCTGCTATTGCAGGTGCTTTTGCTAAAAAGAAACCTATCTTTACATACTATTGGGCCCCTACTGGCTTAATGGGTAAAGTTGATCTAGTTAGATTAACTGAACCTAAGTGGAGCAAAAAATGTTGGGATGATATGTCTGTAGTTGTTGAAAAAATCAAAGCAGAAGGACCAGAGGCATATACTAAATCTTGTGCTAGTGAATACAGAGATATGGCGTTAACTAAATCTGTATTGACTAAATGGGCTGCCGCTCATCCTGCAGAAACTAAGTTCTTATCGCAGTACTCAATTCCTACTGCTACTGTTAATAGAATGTTAGCCTACTATGAAGATGAGTCAGATGGTGACATGGATTTAACAGCTAGAGAATACTTAAAATCAGAGTCAGCTTGGACTTCATGGGTTCCTGCTGATGTTGCTAAAAAAGTAAAAGCAGCGCTTTAATTTTACGTAACAAATAATTTGAAAGAGCCCTACGGGCTCTTTCTTCGCAAAAAAAAGAAATAATCATATGTTTAAAAATAAAAAAAATTTATTTAACTTAAGTCTATTGGGAATTTTTATATGGTTATTAATTTCAAGTTATAATTCATCGAAAAGAAAACCTGAAACTGTAGGTGAATTATTTAAAGATTTTTCATGGTTAAGTGATTGGCCCAAATGGTTAGATTTACCATTAATGCCATTAATTAATAAATGGTTCAAAGCACTTAATGAAAATTATGGTTTTATCTTTGAGGCAATAAATAATGTTTTACTTGCAATGTTAATGGGACTGAAAAACTTTTTAGTTCAAGCTCCATGGCCTTTAGTAATTATTGGTGTTGTAATACTTGCTTATTATGCAAGTGGTAAAAAAATCAAAACTACTGTTGCAGTAGGTTTTTGTACATTTTTTATTGGATTTTTACATCCTCGTTTCTGGGATAAGGCAATTGAAACTACTTCAATTATGTTAATTAGTATATTTTTATGTCTCATTATTGGTGTTCCAATAGGAATTTGGATGTCTAGAGCTAACAGGGTAAGAGAGAAAATTCTTCCTATACTAGATTTAATGCAAACAATTCCGGCATTTGTGTATTTAATTCCAGGGATAATGTTATTTGGTCTTGGTGCTGTTCCAGCAATCATTGCAACTTTTATTTATGCTGTTCCTCCATTAGTTAGATTAACTGATCTAGGTATTAGGTTGGTTGATACAGAGGTTACAGAAGCAGCAGACGCATTTGGAGCTAGCAAAAAACAGAAATTATGGGGAGTGCAAATTCCACTCGCACTACCTAATATTATGCAGGGAGTTAACCAATGTACAATGATGGCATTATCAATGGTTGTTATCGCATCAATGATTGGAACAAGAGGTTTGGGTGATGAAGTTCTTCTAGGTCTTCAACAATTAAATGTTGGTAGAGCTGCAGAAGCAGGAATAGCAATTGTATTATTGGCAATTGTACTGGATAGAATTACTCAATCTTATGGCGAAACACTTCAAGAAAGAAATTCTCCCACCAAGGAAGTAAAAAAATAATGTCAAAAATAGAAATTAGAAATATCTATAAAATTTTTGGCAATAAACCACAATCTATAATGCCCATGGTTAAAAATGGTGGAACAAAAGATGACATTCTAGAACAAACTGGACATACGGTAGGATTAGATAATGTTTCTTTAAATATAGAAGAAGGTGAAACTTTTGTTTGTATGGGTTTATCTGGTTCAGGAAAATCTACATTAATAAGACATATAAATAGACTAATTGATCCGACAGAGGGTGAAATTCACATTGATGGTACCAATGTTATGAATTGTAATCCAGAGGAGTTAATTGATTGGAGAAGAAATCGTATTAGTATGGTTTTTCAAAGATTTGGTTTATTTCCACACAAAACTGTCATGCAAAATGTTGGCTATGGTTTAGAGATGCAAGGTAAATCAGAAGAAGATAGAGACAAAATTGCTATGGAAAAAATTGATGACGTTGGTCTTAATGGTTTTGAAAACCAGTTTCCAAATCAATTATCTGGTGGAATGCAACAACGTGTTGGCTTAGCAAGAGCTTTAGCAACAAATTCTGATATTATGTTAATGGATGAAGCCTTTAGTGCATTAGACCCTTTAATTAGAAGTGATATGCAAAAACAATTAATAGATCTTCAATCAGAGTTAAAAAAAACAATAATTTTTATTACCCATGATTTGGATGAGTCATTAAGATTGGGTGATCATATTGGAATACTAAATGCTGGAAAACTAGTTCAAGTTGGAACACCTATAGATATAATAATGAAACCTGCAGATGATTATGTAAAAGCTTTTGTTAAAGACGTTAATAGAGCAAGGGTAATTAAAGCAAAAGTTATTATGAAAAATGTAAATGAGGTTAATGGAATTGATAAATCAAATTTAATCAAAGTCCAAGAAGATCAATTCATTGAAGAATTTTTACCCCAAATAGTATGCACAAGTGCTAACTGTGAGGTTGTTGATAAAAATGGAAATGTTAAGGGATATATAACCAATAAAGAACTTCAAGAATCTTTAACAAAAACATAATTAATGATTAACCAATCATTAAAAAATAAAAAGATTATTATATCAGCTGGTGCTTCTGGGATTGGTTGGGCAACTACAAAAATTTGTCTTGCTAGAGGTGCTTATGTTTATCTTTGCGATATAGACAGTAAGTCTCTAAGTAAATTGAACAAACATCCTTTAAAAAATAAAAAATTATTTGCTTATCTTTGTGATGCTTCAAACGAATATCAAGTCTCCGATTTTTTCGAAAAAGTTAAAAAAAAAACTAAGAAAATTGATGCTTTAATTAATAACGTAGGTATTGCTGGACCCACAGGTTCTCTTGATAAATTAAAATCAAAAGATTGGGAAAATACTTTGCATGTAGATGTTAATAGCCATTTTTATTTTACTAAAAAATCTATACCTCTAATTAAAAAATCTAAGAACGGATCAATAATTAATATTTCATCGACAGCCGGAGTACTAGGCTTTCCACTTCGTTCTCCTTACGCTGCAAGCAAATGGGCAATAATTGGTGTCACAAAAACATTGGCCATGGAGCTTGGAAAATTTAATATTAGGGTTAATGCTGTTTGTCCAGGAACTATTAAGGGCGATAGAATGAAAAGAGTAATAAGAGATAAATCAAAATTTACTAAAATTTCAACAAAAGTAATTGAAAAAGATTTTGTTTCGATGAGCTCAATGAAACAATGGATCTTAGAAGAAGATATTGGAAAAATGTGCTCATTTTTAATTTCAGACGATTCTAGCAAAGTTTCAGGACAAGTAATCTCTGTAGATGGTCACACAGAAAGAAATGATTAATTTATCTTAATTTTTTTTCGTATTTCTTTCTCATTAATAATAAATCTAATAAATATTCATCTCTGATATTTGAAATTTTTGCTACTGACTTTCCTTTTGCTTGCTTTTTAGTTCCATCTACTAATCTTTTAATTAATTTTTTTGATAAGTTTGGGGCTTTTAATTTTGTCCAAGGTAATTTTAAAGCTGGTCCGAACTGCTCCAACATATGTTTCATTCCTGATTTTCCACCTGCTAAATGAAAGGTTAAAAAGGTACCCATTAATGACCACCTTAAACCAGGTCCATCCTCTATTGCTCTATCTAAATCCTCTGTTGTTGCATAGCCTTCATTAATGATATGGAGTCCCTCTCTCCATAAAGCTTCCTGCAATCTATCAGCCAAATATCCTGGTAACTCTTTTTTTACAGCAATAGGATTCATTGAAATAGATTTATAAAAATCATTAGCTTTTTTTAAAATTGATTTAGATGTTTTTTTTCCCGGTACAATTTCAACAGCAGGTAACATGTAGACTGGATTAAATGGATGGCCAATAATTCCTCTATTAGGATTTTTGCATTTTGAAAAAATAACAGAAGGTAACAATCCTGATGAACTTGAAGATATAATAGCATTAAGTTTGGAATATTTTCCTATGTCTGACATTAACTTTGTTTTTAATTTATAGTTTTCTGATGCACATTCTTGAATAAAATCCACATCTTTTAATGTTTCTAATAATGATGTTTTAAAACTTAAGTTTTTTAAATTAATTAATTTTTTTTTATAAAGTTTTTTTACAAATGGAAGGGATCTTTTAATTTCTTTAATTAATATTGCTTTTTGTTTAAAATTTAAATCAAATGCTGAAACTTTTTTGTTGTGCGCCAACATTCTAATAATCCAGCCAGTACCAATAACTCCAGTACCAATTACTGCAATTTTATTTATCTTACTCAATATGAATCTTATTTATGCTTGATAAGTTTTAGTTTTTCTCTTGTTTCTGCTGGTGTCATAATAGAAGAACCAAGATCATCCACAATTCTAATAGCTTTTTCAACTAATTGCGCATTAGTTGCTAATTTACCTCTAGATAAATATAAATTATCTTCAAGTCCAACTCTTGGATTACCTCCCAACAAAACAGTCTGAGCAACAAAAGGCATTTCATTCCGTGAAATTGCAAACCCCGACCAGATACCTTCTTTAGGCATTATATCTAACATGGCTTGCATTGCTAAAGTAGTTGCAGGCGCCCCCCATGGTATTCCCAAACACATTTGAAACATTGGTGGATCGCTTAATAATCCTTCTTTGTAAAGTTGTGCGCCAAACCACATATTTCCTAAATCAAATGCTTCAATTTCTGGCTTAACACCAATTTCTTTTAATCGTTTTGCAGCTTTTCTTAAATCATTTGGCGTGTTTACTGTGATTGTAGAGCTGTCACCGAAGTTTAAAGTTCCAGCATCTAATGTACAGATTTCTGGTAGGAATTGTTCAGCATTAGCAATACGCTCCATTACATTTGCCATATCTGTCATTGGACCAAAGTCTAATGGATTATTTCCTTGTCCAATATCAAGGTCGCCGCCCATGCCTGTCGTTAAATTTAAAATAACATCCGTATCACTTGATCGAACAAGATCAACTACCTCTTTATATAATTCTAATCTTCTACTTGGTTTACCATCGTCTTCCCTGACGTGAATGTGTGCAATTGCTGCTCCTGCTTTAGCAGCTTCTATTGCTGCAGTCGCTATTTGTTTTGGTGTCTTTGGTAAATCAGGATGTTTACTAGCCGTGTCACCAGAACCTGTTACTGCGCAAGATACAAAAACTTTATTGTTCATCATTTATAATTCAAATATAGTTTAATTTAATAAAAATGGAAATAACAGATTTACAAAAAGATTTAGCTGCAACCTTCAGATGGACAGCTAGACTAAATATGCACGAAGGCGTTGCAAATCATTTTAGTGTCTGTTTACCAGGCTCATCTACTGACTTTTTTGTAAACAAAGCTGGAATACATTTTAGTCAAATAAAAGCTAGTGATTTAATTTTAGTTACAAAAGAAAATATAGAAAAATTAAAAAAAAAACCAGAAATTGTAGATCCAACTGCAATCAATATTCATGGAGTAATTCATAAAAAGGTAGCTCATGCTAAATGTATTTTTCATACACATTCTAAATATGCTACAATTTTATCAACCCTTAAAGATCCTACATTAAAGCCTATAGATCAAAATACTATGATGTTTTATAATAGAGTTTCTATCTTTAATGAATTTGGTGGCTTGGGTTTTGAAGAAGAGTCTGAAAAAATGGCAAGTGCCTTAGGAAACAAACAGCATATGCTGCTAGCTAACCATGGAATAATAATCACAGGTGAAACTATTGCAGAGGGTTTCAATGCCTTGTATTATTTTGAAAAAGCTCGCAGAAACTTATTTAACAGCATTGTCAACTAACAGGGAGTTGAATGTAGCTAGTCATGAAATTGCAGAAAAAACAGCTCAAGAAACTGCAAATTATCCGATTGATTTAGCGGGGATGCATCTTAATCAAATAAAATTGATTTTAGATAAAGAAGAACCAGAATATAAGAATTAAATATGTCTATATTGTTAAATACACAGAAGATTATTAAAGATTGGACCGATTATAATAATCATATGAATGTCGCCTATTATGTTTTAATTTTTGATCTTTACGGTACTGAAACTTTGATGACAAAATTTAATATGGGCGAACATTCAGCAAAAACAACAAAAAAAAGTACCATGGTTGTTGAATCTCATATCACTTATGATCAAGAAGTTAATGAGGGTGAAGAAGTGAATATAAATTTAACCTATTTTGATCATGACAAAAAAAGACTTCAGTATAAATTTGAAATGACCCATAAAGAAAAAGAGTATTTAGCATCGTCAATAGAATTCTTATCTCTATATGTTGATTTGAATAAAAGAAAAGTTGCTGAATTTGAGGATGAAAAAATTAAAATAATGAATGAATTTATTAAAACAAATAAAATTAATTTTAATAATATAGGTTTAAAATTCTCAGCTAAATTAAAAAAATAAACTAATTATCAATATTTTGATTGTTCATCACATTAATAATTACAACTCCAACAACAACTAAAGCTAGTCCAAAAATAGTTGCTAAATTTGGAACTTGCTTATATTTAATAATTCCAATTAGAGTTAAGGCTACTATTCCAACTCCTGACCATGTAGCATAGGTGATGCCCACTGGTAAAACCTTCATTACATGAGACATTAAATACATACAGCCACTGATAGCAACGACTGATATTAGGGATGGAATCCATCTGGTAAAACCTTCGGTTGCTTTTAGTGATCCTGTTGCAGTAATTTCTAGTAAAATAGAAACTATTAATAGCATATAAGCTTCGGTTAAAGTCATAGGAACCTTATATATTTTGACAAAATAAATTTCCAGAAATATATTCTTTTAATGGAAGTTAAACTTTTATCAGGGGCTCTTGGAGCTGAAATATCAGGTATAGACCTTAAAGATTCCTCAAAAGAAAATTATAAAAAAATAAATAACCTGCTTTTAGAACACAAAGTAATTTTTTTTAGAAATCAGGATATCACCCACAATGAACAGATTGCATTAGCTCAAAACTGGGGTCCACTAGAAAATCATGCTTATGTGAAGGGATTAAATAATCACCCTGAAATAGTAAGAATTGTAAAAACTAAAGAAGAAAAAAATCAATGGGGGGAGAATTGGCACACTGATGTTAGTTACAATATTAAACCAACTAAAGCTGTAATTTTAAAATCTATAAAGATACCTCCCGTGGGTGGAGACACTTGTTTTTCTAATATGGAACTTGCATGGGAAACTCTTGATGAAGAAATTAAAAAAAAGATAAAAGATAAAAAAGCTATTCATAGCTCCCTTGGAGCAGAATTTTTTATAGACAATTACAAGGGTATGTCAGGTCATGAAAAAAGAAATTACGATGAATATTCAAATGAACATCCCATAGTGAGAACTCATCCAGAAACAGGAAAGAAAATACTGTATGTAAATTGGACTTACACAAAACAAATAATTGGTTTAGATAAAATAGAAAGTGATGAAATATTAAAAAAGATATTTGAACATCAGGCAAGATTAGATCTAACTTGTAGATTTAATTGGACAGAAAATACTGTTGCGATATGGGATAATAGAAGTGTTATTCATTATGCGATAGCAGACTTTTATCCTGGCAGAGGTTTAGGTCATGAAAGAATAATGGATAGAATAGCTATTGAGGGTGATCAACCTCATTAATTCTAATTTATTAAGAATCTAGCAGGAAAAACTATATGAAATATGATTATATTATTATCGGTGGTGGATCAGCAGGATGTGTTCTTGCAAATCGTTTAACTGAAAATGGAAAATACCAAGTAGCTTTATTCGAAGCTGGAAAACCAAGTGATATTTGGAAAGTAAAAATGCCACTTGCTATTCTTTATACAATGCATGATCCAAAATATAATTGGAAATATTATTCTGAACCAGAGCCCCATTTAAATAACAGAAAACTATTTTGTCCTAGGGGAAAAATGATTGGCGGATGTTCTGCTCATAATGGTATGGTTTATGTGCGAGGTAACCCTAATGATTATGAAAGGTGGGCTTCATTTGGACTCAAAGATTGGTCTTACGAAAAAGTCCTTCCTTATTTCAAAAAAATTGAAACTTGGTCAGAAGGAGAAAATGAATATCGAGGTGGGAATGGCTTACTACCTGTTAATCAATCTAAAAATAAAAATCCATTATTCAAAGCATTTATAGATTCTGCAACTGAGGCTGGTTATGAAATGAACCTTGATATGAACGGTAAAAATCAAGAAGGTTTTGGCATGTATGATGTGACAATTGACAAGGGAGAAAGAGCAAGCGTCTCTAAACATTATTTAAATCCCACAAAAAATAGAAAAAATTTAACAATTTTCACAGACTCCTTTGTAGAGAAGATCATCTTTGATGGAAAGAAAGCCATTGGTATTAAGGTTAAGATTAAGAATAAAGTTGAAAAAATTTTTGTTAATAAAGAGGTAATATTAAGTGGAGGTTCAATTAACTCTCCTCAATTACTCTTACTATCTGGAATTGGACCAGTTGAACATTTAAAAGAAAAAGGAATTGAAGTTATTCACAATCTAAGAGGTGTTGGAAGAAACTTACAAGATCATCTTGAAACTTATATCCAGCAAGAATGTAAAACATCTGACACACTGTATTCATATGTTAATAAATTCAATATGCTTAGAATAGGAATTCAATGGTTTTTAAATAAAACTGGACCCTGCTCAACTTCCTTCCTAGAAGCAGGTGGTTTTGCTAAATCCTCTCCTGAAAGAAACTATCCAAATATCCAGTTTCATTTTTTTCCAGCTTTTGTAATTGATCATGGCTTGGTTGAGCCTGATAGACATGGGTTTCAATTGCATGCTAGTCCTAATCATCCAAAAAGCAGAGGTTCAGTTACATTAGATACTTCAAGCCCTTATGATTATCCAAAAATTTTATTTAATTATCTTGAACATAAGGATGATCTCAAACAAACAGTGGAAGCTATTGAAATGGCTAGGAAAATTCTTGGACAAAATTCAATGAAACCATTTGCTGGTAAAGAAATTGGACCTGGATCAGATATTCAAACTCATGAATTATATGAAGAATATGTTAGATCTAAAGCAGAGACTGCATACCATCCTTCTTGTACCCTCAAAATGGGAATTGATGATATGGCAGTTGTAGATGAAAAACTTAAAGTACATGGAATTGAAAACTTAAGAATAGTAGATGCTTCCGTTATGCCTGAAATTACCAGTGGAAACCTAAACGCACCAACATTAATGATTGCTGAAAGAGCGTCAGAATTTATTCTTAATTCATGACGCCTGTACAAAATAATCCAAGAGGCATTCTATTTATTCTTCTTGGTATGATACTATTCTCCATTCAAGATGCTTTGATAAAATTTATTTATCAAGATGCAGCATTATATGAATTATATTTTGGAAGAACATTTATTGCACTAATTTTATTAGTTGGGTATCTCAAGTTTTCTAAACAAGAAATTATTTTAAAAACACACTACCCTTTTTTAACAACCTTAAGAGTTATATGTTTCTTTTTTGGATTTAGTTTTTTCTATATCTCTCTTACATATATGTCTCTTGCTATGGCCAATGCGTTATTTTTCTCTAGTCCTTTTTTTGTTTCAATTTTGGCTACAATATTTTTAAAAGAAAAAGTTGGTATTAGAAGATGGTCAGCAATTTTTATTGGGTTTATAGGGGTATATTTGGTTTTAAATCCAGATTTTACAAATTTTGATTATATGAAATTAGCCCCTGTTGCTTGTGCGTTATGCTACTCAATATCAATGACAATCACAAAAATCACTTCTGATAAAGATAATGTTTATACACAAATGTTACATTTATATTTTGGTGCTGTTCTAATAAGTATATTATTTTTTATTTTTACAGGTGAGGGACAATTTAACAACTTTAGTGATCCAGCACTGCAATTTATTTTTAGAGAATGGTTTACAAACCCATCTTATGCCTGGCCATTTATAATAGTTATGGGGTGTATTGGGGCTTTTGCATTTTATTTTATACTTAATGCTTACAGTATTGCGTCTCCATCTGTTGTCTCGCTTTATGAATATTCTTTAATAATTTGGTCAATACTAACAGGGTATATATTGTTTAATAATATTCCCACAACAAGAACATTTGTTGGTGTTTCAATAATCATAAGTGCTGGAATATATATTTACTTTAGAGAAAAGGTAAAAGATCAAATGATTGTTACAGATACTCCAAATAGATAATGAAAAAATATTAACTAGTCTATACCAAGGTGTTTTTTTCTTTTATTTACCCAGGTTCGAATTAAATGGTCAAATACCAATCCTATGAAAGCAACACAAAGACCTAGCGTTAATCCTATACCTGCACCTTTTTTATCAGATATAGCTTTTAAAATATATTGTCCCAAATCCTCAGTTCCAATAAATGCTCCAATAATTACCATAAATAAAGCAAATACAATTGTTTGATTTAAACCAAGCATCATGTGAGGAAGTGCTAAAGGGAATTCAATTTTCAACAACCTTTGTATCTTCGTTACACCTGACATTGAAGCTGCATCATGTAAAGAAGATGGAACACTTCTTAATCCTTCAATCGTATATCTTGTGGCAGGTATAGTTGCATAAACAACTACTGCAATTAATACTGATGTGTCTGTAACTCCAAAAAGCATCATAACTGGAATTAAGTATACAAATGAAGGGAATGTTTGAAAAATATCACAAACTCCCAACATAAAATTTGTGGTATGTTTATTCTGAAAACATAAAGTACCAACAGTAAAACCAATTATACAAGATAAGATAACTCCAAAAGTTGCCATATAAGTTGTAACTAAAGCTCTGTCCCACCATGGACTTAAAGCTATAAATAATGTTAACCCCCCTACTGTTAAAGCTGAACGTATTCCTCCAATTATATAACCAGCTCCCATAACTAGAACAAATGTTGCAACAATAGGCATACGCAAATAAGCAGCTCGCATTGGCTGCAGTACATCTACTATTAACCATGTATTAAAAATTTTTAAAGTTTGAAAAAAAGTATCCCAAATCCAATCAACCCCTTTATTCCAAAAATCTGCAGTTGATATTCCTTTGTTGTGAGGAATTTCATATAAATAATTAAAACCTTCTTTAAAGTAAAAAGATCCAACATAAGCAAATATAATTCCAATCAATATTGCACCAGAAAAAAATAATAAATTTTTATAACGTTCAAAGAAAGTTAGGTTGCCAAAATAATCTGTTTGTTTATTTGCCCAAGCTAAAGATAATTTATCTAGTAATATAGCAATTAAACTAATGCATAAACCTGCTTCTAACGCTAATCCGATGTTTAGCTGATTTAAGGCTAACAATAAATTAAATCCTAAACCTTTGGCGCCTATAAAAGCTGAAATTACTGCCATAGAAAAACACACCATAATAACTTGATTCACTCCAATCAAAATATCTCTTCTTGCAGTTGGGATTAGTACTTTAAACATAAGCTGTAAATTATTACATCCACTCATTCGGCCAGCTTCAATAACCTCAGGCGATACTCCTCTGAGACCTAACAAAGTTAGTAGTATCATTGGTGGAACAGCTACAACCATGGTTATAATTACTCCAGCATGATCACCAACACCAAAAAGAACAATTGCAGGAACCAATACAGCGTATTGAGGCATAGTCTGCATAACTAAAAGTATTGGATATAAAGCTTTTTCAACACGTTTACTTTTGAATGCTGCAATCCCTAAGCCCAAACCAAAAATAAAGGATAGTGGTGCTGCAACCAATATAAAAGAAAGTGTTTGCATCGAAGGTTTCCATTGACCAAAGATAGAAATATAAATCATGACTATAGCAGCGAATAAAGCTAAACCCTTGCCACTTAATTTATACCCAAGTATTGCTGCACCCGCTGCAACAATTGTCCAAGGTAACCCTGGCAATTCTGCCCATGAATTTTCACTTATCCAATCCCAACTTGTAAAGGCAACAATAGTTTCAACGCCACCTAATAAAATCTCTCTAATTAATTCAATAAGAAATGTTATAAATGAAGTTAAATTTCTTGTTATTTGTAAAACTAAAGGGCGAGTTTTAAATTCTTGAGTATCTTCATTCCAAAATTCCATTGGCATCCAATCATTCATTAAGAAAAATAATAAATCATTTATCCAAATAGGTAGCCATCCAAGTAAAGGAGGTAATCTCCAAAAAACATCAAATGCATAATACCTTACTTCTGCGCCAAAGAGTGTGTAAGTGCTTTGATTTGGATCTTTAATGAATTCTGCTTGGCCTCTAATAAATTTATAAGTTTCTGGAACATCAATTGCAAAATATAAGGTAAAAAAAGCAATTAACAAAAATAACCATTGAAATATTTTTGGATATTTTTTTAATAATTCCATATTCTAATCATTTTTTTTTTTCCCACCAAAAACTGTGTGTATTATTTTTGATGGATGAACAGTGCCAACAATTTGATTGTTTTCATCAATTACAGATACAGACTTTTCTTGAGTTAATATTTTTTCAGCTACATTTTCAATTATTTCATTTCTTAAAACTTTTAAATCACTTAAATTTTCATTATTTGGTTTTTCCATTACATCTTCTATTTTTAAAACCTTCTCTCTAGGAACTTCTTCAGTGAATTTTTTTACGTATTCTGTGGCCGGATTTAACACAATGTTAGCTGGGGTATCTAGTTGTTCAATTATACCATCTTTCATTATTGCAATACGGTCAGCAAGTTTTAAAGCTTCATCAAAATCATGTGTGATAAACATAATTGTTTTTTGTAATTTTTCTTGAAGTCTCAAAAATTCATCTTGCATCTCTTTTCTAATTAATGGATCTAATGCAGAAAATGGTTCATCTAAAAACCAAATATCAGGTTCAACAGCCAATGATCGAGCAATACCTACTCTTTGCTGTTGTCCACCAGAAAGTTCTCTTGGAAAATAATTTTCTCTACCATCAAGACCAACAAGCTTTACCATTTCCATTGCTTTATTGATGCTATCTTTAGTTTTAATGCCTTTGATTTGAAGTGGGAAAGCAATATTTTCCACAACTGTTTTATGAGGAAGCAAAGCAAAACTTTGAAATACCATTCCCATTTTATTTCTTCTAAGTTCAATCAGTTCTTTGTTATTTAATGAGAGTAAGTCTTGACCTTCTATAAAAATCTTTCCAGCAGTTGCATCTGTTAATCTAGAAATGCATCTTAACAAAGTTGATTTACCTGAGCCTGATAAACCCATCACAACTAACATTTCACCTTTTGAAACCTCAAAAGAGGCATTATTCACACCTACTATACATCCGTTTTCTTGAAATGTTTTAGCATCTACATTTCCATTTGCATCTTGAAGCATCTTTTTGGCATTTGTTCCAAAAATTTTGTAAACAGATTCACATTTGATTACTGTATCGGTCATAATGTTTTAATAAGTTATACGAAATAAAAATAAAAAACACTTTTTATATTATTTATACTTATCGTTTTTCTCCTTAAAAATTTTTAATAAAATAAACTCTTGTATCAATTCCAGTACTTAAAAAATTTAAAACCTCTCCTTTAACAGTAATTTTTTCATCTACCCCAACATTATTTCCACTAACTGTAAAACCTGCAAAGCATTTATTATTTTCCTTATTCCATTTAACAAACGTTTCATCAATTTTATTTCCATTAATAGTATAAATATGATGTGCTCTAAAATTCAAAAAATTGGCACCCATAATTGCGCGCTGAGGAATAATCTTTGTTGCGTTGCAGACTTTTTCATATTGCTCTAAAGACAACTTATAATGATCAGTTCCATCATAAAATACTAAAATTCCTGATGGCAAACTTGAAATCAGTTCATTTTGCTTTCTTGTCTCCGCAATTCTTTCTTCTTCTTTTTTCATTTTAGCAATTAGCTCTTCACCCTCACCAAAAATATTATTTAAGATAGCAAAGGAAAAAATTACAATAATTATTAAGATGATAAGACCTCCAAACTGTCTAACTGGCTCAGATATCTTCTTTAATTTATTTAAATATATATTTTGTAACATTTTTATCTATTCTTGAAATTTGCCATTTTTCCAAATTCCTTTTTTTTCTTTTCCATCGGACCATGTAAATGTTCCCTCTCCATTCATAAACCCATTGGCCCATTCCCCATCATAAGTTGCACCGTTTGGAAAGGTCAAAATACCCTTTCCACTCCACACACTATTTTTAAACTCACCTTTATAAATATATCCATTAGGCCAAGTCTCAACTCCTTGTCCTTGTTTTTGTGTGCCAATCCAATTCCCTTCGTATGTTGTTTTGTCAGTGTAAGTCCATTTACCAAAGCCATCTTTACAGTTTCCTTCGCAACCTGTCTTTCGAGCTGATACTGATGTTGCAACTAAAAAACTTAAAGCTATATAAAATAAATATTTTTTCATTTTTTTAAATTTAGCTACATAAGTAAAAAGAAATATTTTTTTCAAGATTATCACTTTTTATACCTATTGTAATTTCGTGAACTAATTCACCTGATTTTCTGTTAATTATACCTGATTCTGAGTAATTTTTTCTTTCATCAAAAGCTTTGAATAAAACTATGTCTTTATTTACAACTTTTACTTCAAATTTTGCAGTTTGTGAGAGGAACAATGATAACCCATTAATCAAAAGTTTTTCTGGTCTCTTTGCATCGATTTCAAATTTATCTAAATTTTGATTATCTAAATCTTTTGCTAAAAAAGTTTTATAATTATATTCTGAGTTCTTGAGTATTTTCTTTTCTAATTCACATACAAAACCAATTTTAATATCCTCTTGTATGTCTATATTTTTTGCAAAAGAAGAATTAAAAACTAATAGACTGATAGATATATATAAAAAAAACTTTATCATTTAATTAAAAAGTCCGTAATTTGAATTTGTGCGAAAGCACATTCTTTAAAAAAAATCCCCCCCAACATTGTTGGGAGAGATTTCAATTTATTAACTGTTACCCTTATTTAGTAAAAGCTTGCCAAACACTCTTATTATCAGCTAACCATTTTTTAGCTGCATCTTCATGAGTCAATTTGTCAAGGTCAACTAAAGCAGCCATTGCACCAATGTGACTTGTAGAGAATGACATTTTTTTAAATGCCGCTGCTGCTGCTGGATGTGTTTTTGGAAAGTCTGCAGTTACAGCTTTTTTCAAATAACCATCTGGCGAACCACATTTTCCATCACCACCGTCTTCTGGTCTACAACCTGCTGAATATGGAGGGAAATCTATAAAAGTAAAACCAGCACCATCTGTGAAGTTTGGTGTCCAGTTGAATATTATAGTTCCTCTTCCTTCTTTTTCAGCTGATTTAAGTTCTGCCCAAAGTGCATCTGCACTTCCAGCAAATTTAACAGTCCAAAGATCTCCAAGTCCTAAAGCATCAACCCTTTGAGGTATTAAATCTCCATGCCAACTTTGCGGACCTTCTAGCATTCGTCCTTTTCCACCTGAGTCAGGTGTTGTAAAGTTTTTAGCACAAGCTGGATTTTTTAATGCAGTCCAGTCTGGAAGACCAGGACATAATCCTTTTTCAGTAACCCAGTTTGGATATCCCATATCTTCAAGCGTTCGAGCTTCATGATCTCCCCAGTCAACTAAACCACCTTTGTCTAGCGCTGTAGTAAATGATTTTCCAAACGCAGATTCCCACACTTCATGAGATAAACTTACATCACCGATACGAATTGCTTCATAAACTGCTTGTGAGTTTGTATTTACATATTTTACATTATTTCCCATACTTTCGAAAATTCCACCAATAACATGAGCCATTACAATTTGGCTAGACCAGTTATGAGTTGGAATAACGATAGGTTTTTTACTATCTGCTGCATTAGATACTCCAGCAAAACTAACTGCTGAAATTACCAAGGCAGATATTAATGATACTATTTTTTTCATTATATTCTCTCTCCTTAATATTAATGTTTAAGTAGGCATGTTCTCACTTATTAAATTTATAGTCAATGGCCTTTGATTATATTAAGCTAATGTTAAATTATTTAAATTTATACTGGCAATGCTGCATACTAGTAACGATATACGAAATCCTGGATTAAGAACATTACCACCTGGAGTTGAAAGATATTTTGTAAGAGGTGGCGGGCTGTCTATAATAGAAGTTTTGCCAGAAGATAAAATAGAAATCATTAATGAAGAAGGAAGACAAATTTGTGAAATAATTGTTTTTAATTCAAAAGGTAAATCTGATCTATCTATTTTAAATTTGAAAGAAAATGCTAATGCAGATTTTTCAAAAAAAACTATTGCTAATGATGAAAAAATTTCAAAGCTGCTAAAGAATAAAAACCTTGATTTAAATAATGCTAAATCATCAATTGTTTTTAGTGAAGATTGTTTTATGGGTGAAAAAATAACATTAACCTCAAAAGATAAATGTATTGTAATGATTGCTGCACCTGGTGATGCAATGAATGTCCATGAACAAAATCCACCTACAGATTTAACTATTTTTTTAAATAAAGCTAAATTTATTGAAACAGATGAACAATTTATTTTGCCAGATCCGCTTAGTGATCCAATTATTGAACAACTTGTAAAGAGAAGAACTGCTGAAACTTATGAGGTAAAAGCTGGTGAATATATTCAGATAATTGATCCAGGCGGAAGGCAATGCTCTGATTTTCTAGCTTTTGATACACAAAAATTAAATGACGGCATTGAAAGTATTATTGATGATAAAGCAACACGAACTTTTATGGGTGGTGCTTACCCTGGGCCTGGTTTGTTTTCAAAGTTTTATGATGGTGATCATGAAGCTATGATTGAAGTTGTAAGAGATACAGTTGGAAGACATGATACTTTCAATCTTGCTTGCACATCAAAATATTATGAAGATATGGGTTATATGGGTCATATTAATTGTACTGACAATTTTAATAATAGACTGGATAAATATGACATCAATTCTAGAAAAAGTTGGTCTGCAATAAATCTTTTTTTTAATACTGCAATTGATGCTAATAATGTTGCATCTTTTGATGAACCTTGGTCTAGACCTGGAGATTATGTTTTATTTAGAGCTTTAAAAGATCTAACATGTATATCATCAGCTTGTCCTTGTGATGTTGATGGTGCAAATGGCTGGAATCCCACTGATATTTTTGTTAGGACTTATTCAAAGGAAAAAAAGTATTCAAAAGCAATAGCATTTAGAATGAAAACAGACTCAGAACCTAAACTAACTCAAGAAACAGGTTTCCATAAAAAAACTTCAGAGCTAACAAGAAATTTTGTTGAGTATAAAGGTTTTTGGCTTGCTAATAATTTTACAAATTCAGGAACTATAAAAGAATATACAGCTTGTAGAGAAAGTGCGATTGCAACAGACTTATCGCCTCTTAGAAAATTTGAAATTCTTGGACCTGATGCAGAAAATTTAATGCAATATACTCTTACTAGAAATGTAAAAAAATTATCTATAGGACAAGTTGTTTACACAGCCATGTGTTATGAAAATGGGTGCATGTTAGATGATGGTACTTTATTTAAATTAGGACAAGATAATTTTAGATGGATTGGTGGAGATGAATACAGTGGTGAATGGTTAAAAGAACAAGCTAAAAAAAAAAATTATAAAGTTTGGATTAAATCTGCAACAGATCATATTCACAACATTGCAGTTCAAGGACCAAATAGTAGAAAAATTTTAGAAAAATTTGTATGGACGCCTCCTATACAACCATCCATCACTGAACTTGAATGGTTCAGATTTAATATTGCAAGAATAGATCATGAAACAGGTACGCCAATTGTTGTTTCAAGAACAGGTTACACTGGTGAACTTGGCTATGAAATTTGGTGTCATCCAAAAGATGCTGCGGAGGTTTGGGATAAAGTTTGGGAAGCTGGTAAAGAGTTTAATATTACTCCATTAGGCTTAGAAGCTTTAGACATGGTTCGTATTGAAGCTGGACTAATTTTTTATGGTTACGAGTTCGATGATCAAACAGATCCATTTGAAGCAGGTATTGGTTTTACCGTTCCACTTAAAACTAAAGAAGATGATTTTATAGGTAAAGAAGAGTTAGTTAAAAGAAAAGCAAATCCACAAAAAAAATTAGTTGGTTTGGAATTGGTTGGTCATGAACCAGCAGTAAATGGAGATTGTGTTCATATTGGTCGTGGTCAAGTGGGTGAAATAACAAGTGGAATGCTATCCCCTAAACTTGGAAAAAATATTGCACTTTGTAAAATTGACGTAAAATATGCAGAGATAGGAACGGAAGTTGAGATTGGTAAGCTTGACGGTCATCAAAAAAGAATTGGTGCAAAAGTTGTTCCCTTCCCTTTCTATGATCCAACAAAATCAAGAGTTAGAGCATAATAAAATGACCGATAACAGCAAAGATCTTTTAAATTTTTGGGAAGACCAGATGAAGCAATCACATACATCTAGTAACTATTTTTTTAGAAAATCTCCTTCACATTATCATATGATGTTACTTGTAATGTCAGCGCATAAACTTAATGAAAAGCTTTCTGTTGAAGGGCTAAAAACAAAATTATTTAAAACCTCTAGGCCAAAATCTGCTTTGATAATTAATGAGGCTTGTGAGAAAGGATTCTTTCGTTTAGAAAAAACTTCAACTGATCAGCGAATAAAAAATATTATACCTACTGAGACTTTTATTAATGAGTTTAAACAATACCTGGCTACTTTAAAAAAGCTAAGCTATTAGCACCTAATTCAACAATCTCTTTAAGTTGATATCTTTTATATATAAAATTTAGTTATAAATATAATTATATTAATTACTTTTTAGAAAAAATAATGTTTTCATATGTCAACACTACCAACTAAAGCTAAAGTAGTAATCATCGGAGGCGGAATTCATGGCCTAAGTACAGCTTGGAAACTTTCAGAAACTTATAAAAATCCTGGTGACATTGTAATTCTTGAAAAAAAAGATACTGCAGCAGGTGCAAGTGGAATTGCTTGTGGTGTTATAAGAAATAATTATTTTCAACCAGCTATGAGAGAGTTAATGGCTCATTCTGTATCAGTATGGGAAAGTGATCCAAAAGCTTGGAAATATAATGCTGTAGGGTATTTACAAATATCTCCAGAGGTTATGCACGAAGATGTTGCTACAATTTATGAGCAGCAAAAAGCTATTGGTTACGAATCAGAATTTATTGAAGGTGAAAAAGAATGTACTAAATACATGAAAGGTATGTTTGATGATTGGCAAGCACAAGGCATCACATCCATACTTCATGAAAAAAAAGGTGGTTATGCATTCAACAAAGCTTCCATAAAAGCTCTAGAAGAAAAATCTACTACAAATGGTGTTGAGGTTATTAAGGGTGTGACGGTTACAGGATTTAAAAAAGGAAGCAATAGCAAAGCTGTTACAGGTGTTGAAACAGATAAGGGAATTATTGAGTGCGAACAAGTAGTTGTTGGTGCTGGTCCTTGGGTTAGAGATTTTTGGAACATGTTAGATCTTCCAAAAGTTGCAAATATTAAAGGACAAGATGGAAAATTTCATAAAGAAGATATGTGGAAATATTGGATGCTACAAGAAGGTGTTATTGGTGTTGATAAAGATTTTTTAAGAATGAATGATGGTGGTCAGCCTCCTGTAATGCATGTTGACTCAACTGCCCCACTATATTCTGACACAACTAAAAAACTAATTACAGATGAACTTTGGGGAATTTATTATAAGCCAGACATTGAAGGGCTTGGTGTTCAGGGTGGAACATCTCCTTACATAGTTGATAAACATTTTGATAAAGTAAATATTGATCCTTATGGACTTGAGTCTCCTGAATTTCAAACAACAGAATCATTTAATGATATGTGGTGTTCAGCTTTAGCTCATTGTCATAAAAGGTTTGAAGGTAAATCTGGTCTATATAGAAAAGGACCCTCAGGTGGTCTTGGATGTATGACACCAGACAATTTTCCTATATTCGATAGATTTTTAGAAAATGTTTACATGATAGCAGATGCAAACCACGGATATAAAATGATTGGTGTAGGTGAGCTTGTTGCACAAGAAATTTTGGGAACTGAAAGTGAATTATTAAAACCGTTTAGATTCAACCGTTACGAGAAGGGTGAACTTCATCCAACCTCTAACAGTCCTTTCCCTTGGAGTTAAACTTCAAGCCTAGACACAAATAATTTTTTCAGTTACGGTTCCTTAAATAAAAATTCATTAGAGGGAGAGATAATGACAGATTTAGATAGACACGTTAGACAACCAGGTAGAGACAAATTAGTTAAGCAAGTTAGAGCTAAAATTAACGAGTTAGGTGTTGAATATATTTATTTTCAATTTATTTCTGTAACTGGAAGAGTTGTAGGTAAAGGTATTCCTACTGATCATTGGGAAAGAACTTGCGAAAAAGGATTTCAATTAGTTTACGGAGCTACAGCAAACTTATTTGTCGATCGTCATGGAGATTATATTGGTTATGGACCAGAAGCTAAAGAGCTAGTTGGTATACCTGATCCTGAAACATTTTGTCAGCTTCCATGGGATAAAAAAGTTGCAAGAGTATTTGTTACTTGCTTTAGAAATAGAGAAGAAAGAGATAATCCAGGTGCACATTTAACATCAGATTGTCGTGGAAATTTAAGAATACACGCTCAAGAATTTAAAAAGAAACATGGTTACCAATTAAGAGTTGGGACAGAGCCAGAAATGATGTGGTTAACTAAAAATGAGGATGGTTCGCCTACTGGTAAAGGTTTTTCTAAACCTTATTGTTATCATATTGATCAATTTGAATCGTTAAGACCAGTTTTCATGCAAGTTTTTAAATACGCAAGAGCAATGGGTTTTGACATGATTCAAGGAGATCATGAAGATGCACCAGGACAATTAGAATTAAACTGGATGTATGATGATGTTTTAAGAAATGCAGATAGACTTTCAACTTATAGACAAATTTGTGCACAGGTTGCTAGAGAGTTTAATTTGATAGCTTGCTTTATGACAAAACCTTTTATGGGTGTATCTGCAAGTGGTTGTCATACAAACATGTCTTTATGGACAGGTGGAAAAGATAAAGTGAATAAACTATCTCACAAATCTCTTCCAGGGATGGATGAGGTATTTACTTACGTTGAGGGTGGAACAAATACCTTTATGCCTGATACTAAAGATATTCAATTACCAGGTAAAATTGGTTTGAAAGCTATTGGTGGAGTAATGAAACATTTGGGTGCCCTAACAGCAATTGGTTCTTCTACTGTTAACTCATATAGAAGATTATGGGATACTGGTTTTTGGGCTCCTGTTTATGCTGACTGGGGATTTCAAAATAGAACTTGTGGATTAAGAGTATCTGCGCCAGGAAGATTTGAATATCGTTCAGTTGATTCAATGCATAATCCATATTTAATGGGTTCTGGATTGTTAAAATGTTTTGATGATGGAATAACAAATAATATTGATCCAGGAAAACCTGAGTCTAGAAGTATGTATGAAGCTCAAGCAGCTGGGAAGATAGTTAAAAAACTACCCATGAGTCTTGGTGAGGCTTTAAATCGTTTAGCAGAAGATGAGGTTATAAAATCAGCTATGCCAGATGAAATGTATAAAGTTTTCCATTGGTATAAAAATGATGAGTGGGAAAAATTTTTAGGTGCAACAACTCAGTGGGATCTAGATACGTATCTGGACTGCCTACCATAGTCTTTAATAGAAATAGGAGAAATATATGTGTGGAATAGCGGGATTAATTTATAAAGATAAATCAGTAAATATTGGAACTCAATTGCAAGGAATGCTTCAAGCATTAAAGCATAGAGGAGAGGATTCTACTGGCTATGCTCTTTATGGAGATACAGATGGAAAAAATTTCATTATGCGTTTTAAAGTTGGAGAAAATGTTGGTGAAGGTAGTTCATCAGTAAGTGAAGAGACTTCTGTTTACGATGAAAGAATTAAAATAGTTAAGTCATATATCTTAGGTATGGGTGCAAAAATTATTAAAGAAGAAAGAATACTTCCCTACTCTTTAAGATATGAGGTCAGTTATGATGAAAAAGACTTAAGAGAGTTTTCTAGAAAAATCGAGAGTGTTCCTGGTGTTGAAATTCTTTCTATGGGTAAGTCTTTAGAAGTTATTAAGGATTTGGGTAATGCAAAAGACGTTTGTGATAGATATAATTTAGATAAAGTTGTGGGGACACATGCAATCGGCCATGCAAGGATGGCAACTGAATCTGGTGTAGATATTAAATCAGCCCACCCTTTTTGGGGATATCCATTTAGTGATGTGTCTGTAGTTCACAATGGTCAGTTAACAAATTATTGGAATAATAGAAGAATGCTAGAAAACGAAGGTATGAGATTTATGTCTGAATGTGATTCAGAATTAATTGCAGTATATCTAGCAAAAAAATTGAGAGACGGTGCAACCCTTGAAGAAGGTATGAAAGATTCTTTAACGGGTCTTGATGGAGTATTTACTTACTTTGTTGCAACAAAAGACTCATTAGGAATGGCAAAAGATACAATGGCTGCAAAACCATTAGTTCTTTATGAGTCTGATAATTTAATAGCAATGGGATCTGAAGAAATTGCAATTAGAGCAATTCTTCCTCAAGAAATTGATACATATGATCCGTATGATGGAGAGGTAAAAGTATGGCAAATCTAAAGACTACAGAGAAAAAAACAAAGTCCCAGTCAATGGGCATGCACACAGAAGTTTTAACAGGAAGAACTCAACAAAAGTTTTTTAATCCTGATGAAGGTGAAAATCTTTATTATTTTGGAACTTATGATGTAGATTTTAATAAAAGAACAGATCTAGATGTTAAAGAAATGACGGCTCCAGAAGCTAATAAAGAAATTGATAACTTAATGAGCCAAGGTTTTGGAACAATTGTTATTAAAAACCCTCAAGGAAAACATAGTTTAGGTGTTGGTATTTTGAATAAGTTAAACTTAATTTTTGAAGGAAGTTTAGGTTATTTTGGTATGGGATCTTGTGACGGACCTACTGTAAGAATTAATGGTAGAGTTGGTTGGTCTTGTGCAGAAAACTTAATGGCAGGAAAAGTTGTTATAGAAAAAAATGCAGGATCTTGCTTTGGTGCCGCTATAAGAGGTGGTGATTTAATTTGCAAAGGAAGTGTTGGTGCAAGAACTGGAATTGACATGAAGGGTGGAACTATCATTGTTGGTGGTGATGCTGGAGCTTTTACTGGTTTTATGATGCAAAGAGGAAGAATAATTATTCTTGGTGATGTTGGAATAAATTTAGGTGACTCAATGTATGATGGAACAATATTCATTGGTGGAAAAATAGGATCATTTGGAAGTGATGCTGTTCCATCTGATCTTACAGACAGTGACCAAGACTGGTTAAAAAGAAAATTAAAAGTTGCAGAGATAGGTGAAAAATTTGATGTCAGTAAAATGACAAAAATAGTCGCAGGGAAAAAACTTTGGAACTATGATAATCTAGAACCTCATGAAAAGAAAGGAGCTATCTAATGGCAAAAAAGAAAGTTAAAAAAAATAGTAAAAAATTAAAAAAAACTAATGGAAGTGTTGGTGGAAAAGCTGACGTTCATGCACATGAAGAGGGCAAAAGAAACAAAAGTCTGTTAGGTCACAACGCTATTTTTACTCCTGAAGTTATAGACGATATTCATATTAAAGCTCAACTTGGAAGATACAGAATGCGTGGAATGGCATTAATGAAAAAAATTCCTACATTTGATGACTTAGTATTTTTACCAGGAACTCTTACAAGATTTGTAATTGAGGGTTATAGAGAAAAATGTGAAACAAAGACTATTATTGGACCAAATTGTGAAAACCCAATTGAACTAGATATACCAGTATATATTACGGGTATGAGTTTTGGAGCACTTTCTTATGAAGCAAAAACTGCTTTAGCAAGAGGAGCAACAATGGCTGGAAGTGCAACATGCTCTGGCGAAGGTGGAATGATTCCAGATGAGAGAAGATATTCTGAAAAATGGTATTACCAATGTATCCAATCAAGATATGGTTTTAATCCTCATCATGCTCAACTAGCTGATGCAATTGAAGTATTTATTGGTCAAGGACAAAAAGTTGGAATGGGTGGACATTTAATGGGTCAAAAAGTTACTGATCAAGTTGCAGAAATGAGATCTCTACCATCTGGTATTGATCAAAGATCTCCAGCAAGACACCCAGACTGGTTAGGTCCAGATGATCTAGCTTTAAAAGTTGAAGAATTAAGACAACTTACAAAGAACAAAGTACCAATTCAATTAAAACTAGGTGCATCAAAAGTTTATGACGATGTTCGTATGGCTGCAAAATGTAATCCTGACTCAATATTTTTAGATGGTATGGAAGGTTCAACAGGAGCTGGTCCTCACATAGCTGCTGCGAATACTGGTATCCCAGGAATTGCTGCAATCAGAGAAGCAAGAAGAGCTATTGACGATGTTGGTAAAACTGGACAAGTAACTTTAATTTATGCAGGTGGTGTTAGAGATGGTGCTGATATGGCGAAGGCTTTAGCCTTAGGTGCTGATGCAATAGCAATTGGGACTGGTGCTTTAATGGCTTTAAACTGTAACAAAGATATACCAGAAGCAAATTTTGAAAAAGAAATGGGTGTAAAGGCTGGTGAATGTTATCACTGTCATACTGGTCGTTGTCCAGTTGGTGTTGCAACGCAAGATCCTAAATTAAGAGCTAGATTAAATCCTGATGATGCTGCATTAAGAGTTTATAATTACCTTCATGCAATGACATTAGAGGCTCAACTTTTAGCAAGAGCTTGTGGTAAAACTAATATTCACTCATTAGAGCCTGAGGATTTAGCTGCTCTAACAATGGAATCATCTGCATTAGCTAAAGTTCCGTTAACAGGAACTAACTTCACTGTTGGTGTTGATAACTATCACAAAATATAAGGAATATTTATGGTTAAGAAAAAAACAAAAACAAAAGTAAAAAAAGAAAACCTAGGTGGAAAATCTAAAGAGACAGCTAGAGAAAAAATGATTGGGCAACATATCGGTTATAGATATGACGTTAACCTATTACCTGATTATAAAAAGATGACTCCATTCTTAAAAAAATATGTAGAAGCTATGGGATGGGATGATCTTAACTGGTTAGAAGATATTCATATGGGTTATGAAGAGGATAGACCTGCTGTATTTTGTAGAAATGCAAATGGTTGGGTTACAATTCCAAAATCAATCAAATTACCAAACAACCAACAAGACAGAGATATGATTGCAAGAGAGCTTCTAGTTAAGTTTCAAATGTCTAAAAAGCACCCTCTTGTTGATTTGAAAAAAGCTTACCTTAAGTTTTAGTCTGTCAATCAAAGGTTGATTATTTTTTTTAAATATACCGTCATTGCTTATCTATTTAAGCACTGTATAGTTTGTCACACCTATTAAAATCTCGTAAGCTTTCCTAAATTAACAAGGAGAGAGAGATTATGGATGATCAATTAGGCGCTCTTACAGTTATATTTACAGAATTTTACTACTGGGTAACAGTAGTATTAATGTTCCTGATTCACGTTGGGTTTTGTATGTATGAAGTTGGAGCCTCGCGTTATAAACATCACCAACACACTTTAATGAAAAATACCATGGTAATACCACTAGTAACTGTAACCTGGTTTTTCTTTGGTTGGTGGATTTACTGGGCATTCCCAACAGGACCGGGGATAGCTCCATCAATAATGAATGAGAGTTCAGCATTAATTACTGACGAAAGTACTTTTAGTGCGAAATGGTATGTAGCAAATACTGAATTTATGGCTGTCAACTTAGGTGACCGTATAAGTGGAGTATTCTGGGCTGCATTCTTACTATTTTCATGGACAGCTGCTTCAATTGTTTCTGGAGCAATCATTGAAAGAATTACAACTTTTGCATTTGGTATTTTAGCAATTGCAATTGGTTCGTGCTTCTGGGTAATTGATGCTGCTTGGGGATGGCACTTTGATGGATGGATGCTTAAAATTTTAGGATATCATGACGCTTACGCATCAGGAGTAATTCACGCAATTGCGGGTGGGTTTGCTTTAGGTGTTCTAATCGTTTTAGGACCTAGAATAGGAAAGTTCTCATCAAGTGGTGAACCAAGAAATATAGGGCCAAGAAACCCGTGGCTAGTTACAGTTGGATTATTTTTAATCTATACTGGTTTCTGGGGATTTTATGCGGCATGTAATATACCGATATTTGATCTTGGACCTGAATATGGAATGGAAGGTGTAACATACTGGACAGCAACAAACATATATGTAACCCCAACCACACTGAGTGGAATAACCTATAACTTCTTGATGTCATTATCAGGTGGATTATTGGCTGGATACGTGGTCGCTAAAGGTGATCCATTCTGGACTTACTCAAGTGGACTAGCTGGGATCATCTGTGCATCTGCAGGTAATGATTTGTATCACCCGATACAAGCAATGCTTATTGGTGCGATCGGTGTTGTTATAGCATACAAAATGCATTACTGGGTTGAGCGTAAGTTCAAAATTGATGATGCAGTTGGTGCAGTAGCAGTACATGGTTATGCGGGTGTTGTTGGTCTTATAATTTGTGGATTTGTTTTAAATGGTTACCCAGCATCTGGATATAATGTTGGAGCTATGTGGGATGGATCAACTTATGCATCAATCAATCCACTTGGTCAATTCCTTGGAGCAATTATAATGTTTGGAGTTCTTGGAATGTTACCAGGCTACGTTATTGCTAGAATACTAAGCGCTTTTGGTAAATTAAGAATACCGCGTGAAGTTGAAATAGCAGGACTAGACTATGAAATAATGGAGGACGATAGAGAAGCTGAAAAAGCAGTCGCCTCTTCAACTAGGTAAAGGAGAAAAAATATGGCTACAGTTACAAACTGGATAGATCATTTAAGTGCAAAAGAGGTTGTCGGAGCAGTTTATCCGGGGGCTGGATCCACTGAAACTTTACTAGTTATTCTTGGTGTAGTTTTTTGGATTGGCTGGCATGTTATAACTGCTAGATCTGAGAGTGAAAAACTTTCAAGATTAGCAAGAAAAAGACATGGTGCAAATGATCATAAGAGCAATATTACCGACTGGTAATATCAACTAAAAATTTGGGCGCTACTTAATTGTGGCGCCCTTTTTTTTTACAAAAATTGTACAATCATGGATAGAAATAATAACGAAGATCACAGACCAAGTAAGATGAGGGGTGTCGTTTTTCCAAAAGCAAAATATGGAGTGATAGCAGCTATCATCATCATTGTAGTGGGAAATATTTTCTACTATAAGGAATTCTTAATATCTTTAATAAAATAAACTTAAAAATCTATGTGTGGAATTGTAGGGATTTATCTTAAAACAAAAAAATACGAAAAAGATCTTGGTAAATTTTTATCTGGAATGCTTGATGGTATGGCAAGTAGGGGTCCCGATAGTGCTGGGTTTGCAATATATACAAAGCAAAATAAAAATAAATTTAAATACTCTATTTGTTTAAATCAATTAACTGACAAAGAGTTTAAAAAAAAAATATCTAAATTTTTAAAAAAAATAACACTTAAAACTTTTTCAGATCATGTGGTTCTTGAAACAGATGAAAAACCAAAAAAAGTATTAGAAATTTTAGACACTAAATTAAAAGAAGTTTCTTTAGTTGGTTATGGCAAAAGTATTAATATCTTCAAACAAACAGGAAATCCTAAAGACGTTGTTAGAAAGTTTAAATTATCTTCTTTTTCAGGAACACATGCAATAGGACACACTAGGATGGCAACAGAAAGTGCAATTACAACTCAAGGTTCACACCCCTACTCTACATCAGAGGACGAGTGCTTGGTTCATAATGGATCTCTTTCAAATCATAACAACATTCGAAGATCTTTAAAAAAAGAAGGTCAAAAATTTAACTCAGAAAATGACACTGAAGTTGCAGCTGGGTACATCTCTAATCAAATTTCAAAAGGAGAAAGTCTAGAAAAAACTCTTAAGAATAGCCTAAAAGATTTGGATGGTTTCTATACGTTTATAGCAGGTACTAAAGATGGTTTTGCGCTGTTGAGAGATGAAATAGCTTGCAAACCAGCAGTCGTTGCAGAAACAAAAGATTATGTTGCTGTTGCTTCAGAATTTCAATGCATGGCTCACTTGCCAAATGTAAACACAGCTAAAATTTTTGAACCAAAACCTGGTATTGTTTATCACTGGTAAACCTATGAATTTAGATCTAAATAAAAAAAAACTAAGAGAGATTAATCAAATTCTACAAAATGTTGGTAGAGAAAAAAATAACAGAATTTTTCAAATTTTAAATCCCCAAGGTCGACACGCTATTTGCGCAGGTTTAAAAGATGATATTGAAATTTCAATAAAAGGTCACACTGGCTATTATTGCGCAGGAATGAACCAAAATGCTTCGGTAACCGTGCACGGAAATGTTGGTACTGGTGTTGCTGAAAACATGATGTCTGGAAAGGTCATTATTAAAGGTAATGCTTCTCAGTCTGCTGGTGCAACAGGTCATGGTGGTTCTTTAATTATTGAAGGAGACGCTAGTTCAAGATGTGGCATATCAATGAAAGGGATTAACATTATAGTAAAGGGCTCTGTTGGTCATATGTCAGCATTTATGGCGCAAAAAGGTAATTTAATTATTTTGGGAGACGCTGAGGCTGATTTAGGAGACTCAATTTATGAGGCTAAAATATTTGTTAAGGGTAAAGTTAAAAGTTTAGGTTCTGATTGTATAGAAAAAAAAATGGATGATAAAAATATAAAAGAATTAAATAGAATTTTTAAAGATTTGAATATATCTGAAGACGCAAAAAAGTTTAAAAGATATGGATCTGCGAGAAATTTATATAATTTTAAAATTGATAACGTGAGCTCATATTAGTTATGAAAAAAGATTTAAAAGAATTTAAAACATTTCCTTCTTCAACAATTAAAGAAATTCAAAGAGCTGCTAAGGAAGGAATTTACCAAATTAGAGGATTAGGTGCTAAAAGAAAAGTTCCAGACTTTGATGACTTGGTATTTTTAGGTGCTTCAATGTCTAGATATCCATTAGAAGGTTATAGAGAGAAATGTAATACATCTGTAATACTTGGGGACCGTTTTGCAAAAAATCCTATTAAATTAGATATACCAATTACTATTGCTGGAATGAGTTTTGGAGCTTTAGGTGCTAATGCAAAAGAAGCTTTAGGTAGAGGTGCTTCTGCTATGGGAACTTCAACAACAACTGGAGATGGAGGTATGACAAAGGAAGAAAGAGGATCTTCTAAATATCTAGTATATCAATTATTGCCTTCTCGATACGGTATGAATCCAGATGACTTAAGAAAAGCAGATGCTATAGAAATAGTTGTGGGGCAAGGTGCAAAACCTGGTGGTGGTGGAAT
The DNA here is from genome assembly GCF_047717845.1 of Candidatus Pelagibacter sp. Uisw_090. GTDB lineage: Bacteria > Pseudomonadota > Alphaproteobacteria > Pelagibacterales > Pelagibacteraceae > Pelagibacter. The sequence continues at coordinate 341,960 of NZ_CP159810.1, read as the reverse complement.
GCTTCTTGGGCAAAAAATTAATAAAAGAGTTGCTGGTATGAGAGCTTTACCTGAGGGCATAGATCAAAGAAGTGCTTGCAGACACCCAGATTGGACAGGACCAGATGATTTAGAAATAAAGATTCAAGAGTTGAGAGAAATTACAAATTGGGAAAAGCCAATTTATATAAAAGTTGGAGCAGCAAGGCCATACTATGACACGACTTTAGCGGTAAAAGCTGGTGCTGATGTTGTTGTGTTAGATGGAATGCAAGGTGGAACAGCTGCAACACAAGATGTTTTTATAGAACATGTGGGTATACCAACTCTCGGTGCCTTAAGAGAATCTGTAGATGCTTTAAAAGAATTAAACATGCATAGAAAAGTTCAATTAATTGTTTCTGGTGGAATTAGAACTGGTGCTGATGTTGCAAAAGCAATTGCAATGGGAGCAGATGCTGTATCAATAGGATCTGCTGCTATGATGGCTTTAAATTGTAATGCAGACCTTTATAGAAAAGATTATGAAAAACTTGGAACAGAGCCGGGTTACTGCCATCACTGTCATACTGGAAAGTGTCCAGTGGGTGTTGCCACACAAGATCCTATACTAGAAAAAAGACTCAATCCTATAGAGGGTGGCAAAAGATTAAAAAATTATTTATCCACATTAACCCTAGAGTTGCAAACACTGGCGAGAGCAAATGGAAAATCAGATGTAAGAAATTTAGAACCTGAAGATTTAGCAGCTTTAACAGTTGAAGCTGCTGCTATGGCAAGAGTTCCATTAGCTGGAACTAGCTGGATACCAGGACTAAAAAATAAAAAATAGTATTGTGAAGACTAATTAACAGTTGTAAATTAAGAAATAAAATATGCCTATTAATTTATCTAAAATTGCTAAAGCTAAAAAGATAAAATATTTTTTGATTAGTTTTGTAGATTTTTTTGGTGTCTTGAGATCAAAATTAGTACCAGCACAAGCAATTGCAGACATGCAAAAAAATGGGGCGGGTTTTGCAGGTTTTGCAACTTGGCTAGATATGTCTCCTGCAGATGGGGATATGTTTGCTTTACCAGATCCTAAAAGTTTAATTCAATTACCCTGGAACAAAGAAATTGGCTGGTTAGCTTCTGATTTATATATGTATGGTAAACCTGTTAAGGCTTCACCTAGAGTAATGCTCAAAGAGCAAATTAATAAATTAGATAAAAAAGATTTAGTCATGAAGTCAGGTGTAGAGTGTGAATATTTTTTGATATCAGAAGATGGGAGTAAAATTGCAGATGCTAGAGATACTCAATCAAAACCTTGTTACGATCAGTCTGCTTTAATGAGGAGATATGATTTAATCAAAGAAATATGCGATAGCATGATTACTATGGGTTGGAACCCATACCAAAATGATCATGAGGACGCTAATGGCCAGTTTGAAATGAATTGGGATTACACAGATTGTTTAACTACAGCTGATAGACATGTATTTTTTAAGTATATGGTTAAGTCATTGGCTGAAAAACATGGTCTTAGAGCAACATTTATGCCAAAACCTTTTAGCAATCTAACAGGTAATGGCTGTCATGCTCATATTTCTTTATGGAATGGAAAAATTAATAAATTTTTAGATAATGAAGACAAATTAGGTTTGAGCAAATTAGCATATAATTTTCTAGGTGGAATTATGAAACTCACTCAGCCATTAACTGCATTTTTTAACCCAACAATTAATAGTTATAGAAGAATAAATGCACCACCAACAAAATCTGGTGCTACATGGTCGCCTAGTAGTATTTCTTATACAGGAAACAATAGAACTCATATGATAAGAATTCCGGATAAAGGTAGATTTGAATTAAGGTTAATGGATGGAGCAGTAAATCCTTATTTGCTTCAATCCGGAGTAATAGCTGCTGGATTACATGGAATAAATAATAAAATAGATCCTGGTGAACCTTTGTCTTGCAATATGTATACTGATCATAAAAATTACCCTAATCTAAAGAAATTACCTGACATAATTGAAGATGCTTTAGATCAACTAGAAAATAGTAAAGAAATTAAGGAAGCATTTGGTAGTGATACTATTAAAAGCTATCTAAAATTAAAAAGATCTGAAATTAAAGATTTTAATCAAGAAGAAAAGTTTGATAAAAAAAGCTCAGTAACTCTCTGGGAAAAAAATAGTACTCTTGATTGTTAATAAATGAAATCAATCCTTCAAAAAAATCTTTGGTCTATTACATCATTTTTAGAAAATAAAGATTATAACTTTAATAGAGAAAATATACTCACTCAATTACCAGAAAGTTTTATAGATGAAGCGATAGAAGCTATATCTAGTTGGGACATTTACGCCCCTACACCACTAATTAAATTAGATAAATTAAATGACGAATTAAAATTCAAAAATATTTACTATAAAGATGAGGACAAAAGATTTGACCTTAAATCATTTAAAGCGTTAGGTGGAGCTTTTGCTGTTTATAAAATTGCAAGTCAAAAAAAGAACATAACAATTTCGACGGCCACAGCAGGAAATCATGGAAAATCAGTTGCATGGGGGGCACAAAGACTAGGTTTAAAATGTAAAATATTTATAAGTGAATTTGTTAGCGAGTCTAGAGCTGAAGCTATGCGTAATCTGGATGCTAAGGTTATTAGAGTTAAGGGTAATTACGACAATTCATTAAAGGAATGCATTAAACAGTCTAATGCAAATAATTGGGAAATTGTACAAGATGTATCTTGGGAAGGTTACAAAGAAGTACCAAAATTGATTATGGCTGGGTACACAATAATGGTTAAAGAAATTTTAGATGAAATAAACTCAAATTCAATAACACATGTATTTCTTCAAGCAGGTGTTGGAGGAATGGCAGCAGCAATGATCGCTGGCTTTGCAAAATTATCTAAAAATATCCCAAAGTTTATTACTGTTGAGCCAGAAAATGCAGACTGTGTATTTCAAAGCATTAAGAATAATAAACCTACAACTGTAGATATTAAAAAAGAAACAATAATGGGTGGAATGTCTTGTGGAGATGTTTCAGGTATTGCCTGGGAAATTTTAAAAAATTCTACAAACTACTGTTTAACCATACCTGATGAAGCAATCTCAACTACTGTTGCACTACTAGCAGAGAAACATTTATCTGATGAAAAAATAATAGCTGGTGAATGTGCTGTGCCAGGTATAATTGCGTTAATAGGCTCATTTAACAACAAAGAATACTCAGATAAATTAGAGTTAAATGAACAATCAAATATACTATTGTTTGGTTGTGAGGGTTTAACTGATAATGCAATGTACCAAAAACTACTAAGCGATGGATTGCAAAAAATCTAAGTAAATATGACAAAAAAAGCTGTTGTTTGGATTAGAGAAGATTTTAGAATTGAAGATAATGAAACCTTAGCTATTGCAACTCAAAATCATGAGTTTGTAAGTGCTCTTTATATTTATAACCCAAAAAATTTTGACAAAAAAAGGGAGGCTCAAAAATGGTGGATCTCTAAAGCTTTAGAAAGTTTTAACCTAGATCTAAAAAAATTAAATATCACATTGGAAGTTCAATTAGGTGATGAACTAGAGGTATTATCAAATTTAAAGAAGAAAGATGATGTTACTGTTTATTGGAGTAAAGTATATGAACCAGATATAATTAATAAAGGTAAAAAGATAAGAGATCAATTCATTAAAAATGAAATTCAATATAAATATTTTAAAGGAAATATTCTTATAGAGTTTCAGGAAATAACTAAAGATGATGGCACACCTTATAAAGTATTCACTCCCTTTTGGAAAAAAACTGAGCAACTTTATATCTCAAAAGTACCTTCTAAATCTATAAAAGTTAAATCAAAAATAAAAAAAATAAATATATTTAAAAAATCAATTTCTATAAAAGAAATTTTACCTAAAAATGATTGGCATAAGAAATTTGAGAAATATTGGATACCGTCTGAACTAGAAGCTAAAAAATATTTACAAGAATTAATAAATAATAGAATTGAGGGCTACGGTGAAGCACGAGATATTCCAGGTGTTAATGGAACCTCAAAGTTATCTCCTTTCTTAAAATTTGGACAAATACATGTGGAGACAATTTGGAAGAAATGCCAAGACATTAAAATTAAAAAAATGGGGTATAGAAAATATATTAATGAATTAGGATGGAGAGAATTTTCTCATAGTTTAATTAATTACTTTCCACAAATGCTAAAAGGCAATCTTAGAAAAGATTTTGATAATTTTCCTTGGGTTAAAAATGAGAAGTTTCTTAAAGCTTGGAAAAAAGGTATGACAGGATATCCCATTGTTGACGCTGGGATGAGGGAACTGTACGAAACAGGATGGATGCACAATAGGGTACGAATGATTGTTGCTTCATTTCTTGTAAAACATTTAAGAATTCATTGGAACGAAGGTGAAAAACATTTTAAAAATTGTTTGGTTGATTATAATGAAGCTAGTAACGTTGCCCAATGGCAATGGGTTGCAGGCTGTGGTGCTGATGCAGCTCCTTATTTTAGAATATTTAACCCTATTCTTCAGGGTGAAAAATTTGACAAAGATGGAATTTATACAAAGAAATGGGTTCCAGAACTTAAAAACATGCCTAATAAATTTTTACATAAGCCATGGGAACTAGAAAGCAAATACCAAGAGCAGATTAAAGTTATTGTAGGTGCAGATTACCCAAAACCAATTGTAGACCACGTTGAAGCAAGAAATGCTGCATTAGAAGCTTTTAAAACAATTAAGAAAAGCTAATCACCTAAGTAATGAAGGACAATCAGTCTGTTTTGTTTCTCAATTCTATGCTCAAAAAGATATAACCCCTGCCAAGTTCCAAGTAATAACTCATTATTTTTAACGCTTAAAGAAATTTGATTATTAGTTAACGCAGACTTAATGTGTGCAGGCATGTCATCTTTTCCCTCAGCTGTATGGATATAAAGGGAATTATCCATTGGCACGAGCTTATTAAAAAAATTTATTAGGTCAGTTTGAACATCTGGGTCAGCATTCTCTTGAATTATTAATGAAGCACTAGTGTGTTGAATGTTTATATTAATAATTCCGTTATTAAACTCATTATCATTGAGCCATTTGTTTGTTTGGTTTGTAAATTCATACAGCCTCTGGCCGTTTGTATTCAATTCTAAATTAAAAAATTCTTGTCTCATAGCTTGTTATATTTGATAGATGTCAATTCATATAATCTACTAATAGTTCTTTTAAATATTTTCTTTAAATCCTCTGAAGAACTTAATAAATCTAATTTTAATTGAGACGATATCATTAGTGGTATATTTTTTTCATAAAGAATATCAATTAATGTAATAAATCTTTGTTGTTGATTAGAATTACCACTATTAAAGGCAGGAATATTTTCGATAACAATAAAATTACACACTTCAGTTATTTTTATATAGTCTTCGGCTCCAATATTTTTAGAACATAATTCTTTAAAATCAAAACGTGCTATTCCTTTAAAGTAATTCTTAATACTAAGTTTTCTACCTTTAATGATTAAGGTCATTTCTTTGTTAGATAGATTTTTTGTTATTTTTCTAAAAAACTTATTAAGTTTAAAATTTGTTGTTTCATTTAATGGATAAAAATATCTTTCATTTTTATTTTTTAGAGATTTTCTATAGTCTTCTTTGATAATTAACTTTGCTTGATAACATTTTTCTTTCATTATTTTAATAAAAGGAAGAAATTGATTTCGTTGCAATCCATCTTTATAAAGATCATTTATTTTGGAATTTGATGTAAATAAAACTTTTATATTCTCATCAAATATTTTTTTGAATAAGTTACCTAAAATCATTGCATCTACAATGTTAGTGACCTGAAACTCGTCAAAATAAACTAATCTAGATTTACTTTTTAATTTTTTGACAAATTTATCTATAATATTTTCTTGTCTGTTTTCTTTATTTTTAAATACAAAATCATGAAAACCAATCATAAACTCATTAAAGTGAAGTCTTTGTTTAGTTTTGTCAAAATTATTATAAAAAAAATTTAATATCATCGTTTTACCTACGCCCACATCACCTTGTAAATAAAATCCTTTTTTAGAATTTTGCTTAGTAAATATCTTTTTTAAAAGTGATTTATTAAAATTCTGATTATAAAATAAATTCAACTCTTCTATTAAATCTAATTGATTGGAATTAATTTCTAAATTATTTTTTTTACAATAATCTTGAAATGATTTATTTAAATTCATTTTTTTTTTTAAAATCTATACCATATTCTGACCTAGAACCTTTTCTTAATCCAAAGGGTCCAGATATAAATAATGTAAGTGGTTTTGTTCCTGGTTTAAGGTCGACTCTATGTAAATTATTTGCCGATCTAAATCCAATATATCCAGCTGGTCTCCAAAATCTTCCTGTATTTAATGTCTCCCAATAACCTCCCCTTAATATGATGGTAATGTAAGGAAATGTATGGTTATGGACCCCTTCTCCGTGATCGTCAGCTAACATTTCATGTAATAAAATATTAAATGGAAACCATGTAGGTCTATGTCTTAATAAAACATAATACCTATTCATCCACGGTTTTGCCTCATTAAATTTTGGGTGAGAAGGACCTCGATCTAAAACTATTTTTTTTCTACCTAGTTTATCAAGTAACTTTAAGAGCATTATTAATTAAATCTAATAATAGAGCCATTTTTGATTAAAAAAAGATTATTGTTATTTACATAGGGTTGTAAAATTATACCGCCTGAAATTTTATTAACACTAATAACATTTCCCGTATTTAAATCAGCAACAATTAATTTACCATCATTATTAGATAAATATATTTTGCTTAACGCAACAAAAAAGCCTGTAGTTGATATATCTTTTCTTTTCTTGGTTTTATAATTACTATGTAAATCGTTGATACGAATTATATTTCCATTTTTTTTATCAATTGCGTATAAATATCCCTTGTTGGAAACTGTTATTATAAATTTACCAATAATAACTGGCCTAAGATCTGAATTAATTTCATTTTTCCAATTAATCAATCCTGTAGTTGTATCTATTGAATAAAATTCACTTTTATTGTTTGAAAATAAAATTGAATTATCATTTATCACTAACTTAGAACTAGATAGTTGAAAGGCGTTTTTACTTATATTATTATTTTGGGTGGGTAATTGCCAAACTAATTGGCCAGATTTTAGGTCAACGGCCGTAATATCTCCAATTGAATTGTTAAAATAAAGATTTTCATTTTCAATAGCAATAGATATTTTTGTATTTGATTTTGTTAATGACTTTTCTGTTTTTAAATTCCATAATTCTGAACCATCTTTAATTGAGATGGATCTTAAAATATTTTTATAATCAACTATATAAAAAAAACCATCTTTAATTTTAATTTCTGAATTAAAAGGTACAATATTATTTTTTGACCAAATAATATCTCCTGTTTCAATATTTAATGCATAATATTTTGCAACATCGTCTGCTACTATTAATATATTTTTATAATTAGCAAAATTTAATCTTGGCTTAAGTTTTTTTTCACTTTTGCTATAAAAATTTTTTTTCCATATTATCTTTTGATTTTGATCATAAAAAATAATTGATCCTTTATTGTCAGAGAAAATAACGTTTTCATTGTAAAAAATTGGTTGGACATCTATGTATTCAAAATCATCAAATTTACTAAAATTATATTTACCAATTTTTTCTAAACCTCCCTCATAAGATAGATCACCAATATTATTTTGGTTATTATTGGAGTTTTTAATTAATTTTCCAGCTGAAACTTTAATTTCTAATGCGGGATTAAACTCACGCTCTTCTCTAAGCTGTTTTGTTAAAATTTTTTTAGGATTTTTAACTTCTTCAATATTGATCTTTTCTTTGTTCCAAAACTGTTGTTTTTTATTTATTGAACAGTTATTTATAAGTATTAAAATTAATAATAATAATAATAATTTATTCACCAAAATCTCTATTTAATCTTTTTTGAGATTCTACCTTAATGTTGTTGTTAGCATTTGGTAAAACCGAGAATCTGATTGAAAAATTCTTTTGCTTTTTGCTTTTGATTTTTAGAATAAAAATATTCTGCTATTAAATATAAAGAATGTGACTTCCATATACTTTCTGAATTAATTATTGGACTAAGCATCCTTAGCAAATCATTTTCAGATGAAAAGTCCGAATTAAATAACGCTTTTTTATATATAATTAAATTTTTAATTTCTTCATCTAAGTTTGTTTTAATTATTAACTCATCAAATAAAATATTAATCTTATCTTTGTTAGCTATTAAATTATTGTCGATTAAAAAATACAAAGCCAATGGAGAGTAAGTTGTGTCATTTTCATTTATCAATTTAATTAATTGATCAATTGTTTTTTGCTTATCTTCAGTTTTAAAGTCTATTGTTGTTATATTAAATTGATTTGCTAATTTTATTTTGCTCCGTTCTTTCATTTCCTTCATTGAAAGATATCCAATGATTAGAACAATGATAATTGAAAATCCTATTATGAGGTTTTTCTTATTATTAATGAAAAAATTCTTAATTTTCTCATTTCTTGTGTTTGAATCTATAATAGTAATTTCTTCATCCATAATTAAATCATGTTTCTTAGTACATACTGAAGAATACCACCATTTTTATAATATTCTAATTCATTCTTGGTATCAATTCTGCAAAGTGTTTTAATTTTTTTAATATCTCCCAATGCATATTTGATCTCAACCTGTACGTGGTCTGATGGGTTAACACCTTCTTGAATATTAAGAACCGTGATTAACTCTGACCCAATTAAATTCAGATTAGTTCTATTGTTTCCTTCAGTAAATTGGAGTGGTAATACACCCATACCAATTAAGTTTGATCTATGAATTCTTTCAAAACTTTCTGCTATTACAACTTTTACACCTAATAATTTTGTTCCTTTCGCAGCCAATCTCTAGATGATCCTGTGCCATATTCTTTTCCACCAATTACCACCAAATCAATTCCTCTTTTTTTGTACTCTTCTACAGCGCTATAAACTGGCATTACTTTTTCTTCTGGATATAATTTTGTAAAACCACCTTCTGTACCAGGTGCCATCTCATTTTTTATTCTAATATTAGCAAATGTTCCTCTCATCATAACTTCGTGGTTTCCTCTTCTTGATCCATAAGAGTTATAATCTTTTGGTAGAATTTGATGTTCCATAAAATACTCTCCAGTAGGGCTTTCTTTTTGAATATTTCCAGCTGGCGAAATATGATCTGTTGTTACCATGTCACCTAAAATTAATAATGGTCTCGCATCTTTAATGGGTTTAAAACCTTCAGGCTTATCTGGTAAATTTTCAAAGAAAGGTGGTTTTTTTACATAAGTAGATCCTGAGTCCCAATTGTAAATACTTGTGTTTTCTGTTTTGATTTCTTGCCATTGTTTAGGTCCCTCTGAAACATTTGAATATCTTTTTATAAACATTTCCGCGTTAAGCGCTTCCCTTAAAGTGTCTTCTATCTCTTTATTTGACGGCCAAATATCTTTTAATAAAATATCCTTTCCTACTTTGCTTTTGCCTAATGGCTCATTGTATAAATCAAATTCCATATGTCCTGCAAGAGCATAAGCTACAACAAGTGGGGGTGAAGCAAGGTAATTTGCCTTAATATGGGGGGATATTCTCCCTTCAAAATTTCGATTACCAGACAATACTGATACCGCATATATATTTTCTTTATCAATAGCCTTTACAATTTCATCAGGCAAAGGTCCTGAATTTCCTATACATGTTGTGCATCCATACCCCACTAAATTAAAACCTAATTTATCTAAAAATACATTTAGTCCAGCTTTTGCTAAATAATCAGTTACTACTTGTGATCCTGGAGCTAATGATGTTTTAACCCAAGGTTTAGTTTCTAAACCAAGTTCTACAGCTTTTTTAGCTAATAACCCCGCTCCAATTAGAACATTTGGATTTGATGTGTTAGTGCATGAAGTGATTGCTGCAATTAATATTGATCCATCTTTAATTTCATAATCTGTTCCAGAAACTTTTGAAATTCTTTTTTCTTTTCTTTCGGTTGCATCTTTTAAGACTTTTTTAAATTCTCTAGAGGCATCTGTTAATAAAACTTTATCTTGAGGTCTTTTGGGTCCTGAAATTGTTGGAACAATTGTTGACATGTCTAATGACAATGTGTCGGTAAATTCAATTCCATCACTAGCCCATAAGCCCTGCTCTTTTGCATACTTTTCAACAATGTTAACTGTATTTTTATCTCTTCCTGAAAATCTTAAATATTTCAATGTTTCATCATCGATTGGAAAAAAACCACAAGTTGCACCATATTCTGGGGCCATATTTGCAATAGTGGCTCTATCAGCAAGTGTTAAATTTTTTAATCCCTCCCCATAAAACTCAACAAACTTCCCCACAACACTTTTATCTCTCAACATTTTTACTACAGTTAGAACTAAATCAGTTGCAGTTGTGCCTTCTGGCAATTTATTGGTTACTTCAAATCCAATTACTTCTGGAATTAACATTGAAATTGGCTGGCCTAACATCCCTGCTTCAGCTTCGATTCCGCCTACACCCCAACCAAGAACAGATAATCCATTAACCATAGTTGTATGACTATCAGTGCCAACTAATGTGTCGGGAAATAAATAATCTTCATCTTTAAATTTTTCTGACCAGACTACCTTTGATAAATATTCTAAATTAACCTGATGACATATTCCTGTTCCGGGAGGAACTATTCTAAAGTTATTAAATGCTTGTTGTCCCCATTTTAAAAAAGAATATCTCTCTCCATTTCTTTGAAATTCAATATCTACATTTTTTTCAAATGAGTTTACGTTTGCCGACTTATCAACTTGTACCGAGTGATCAATAACCAGGTCAACCGCTGATAGTGGATTAATAGTATTTGGGTCTTTATTTTTTTCTTTAACAGCTTCTCTCATAGCAGCAAGATCAGCTACTGCTGGAATTCCAGTATAGTCTTGCAACAAAACTCTAGCAGGTCTGTAAGCTATCTCAGTTAATGATTTTTTTGTCTTTAACCATTCTTTAATTGCTTCTATTTGACTTTTAGTAACCGACAAATCATCTTCATATCTTAATAAGTTTTCTAATAAAACTTTAAGTGATTTGGGAAGTTTTGAAATTCCATCTAATCCATTTTTTTCCGCTTCATTTAAAGAATAATATTTATATTCACTATTATTAATGTTAATAGATTTTAAAGAATTATAAGAATTTTTTTTACCTGGTTTCATATTATAAATAAAATGTTGCGATACAACTTAATAGAAGCAGTGACATAACATAATTAAACCATTTAATAAATTTATCATTTGTCGCGAATTTCCTCATAAATTTACCTATAAATACCCAAAAGTGGATACTAATTATTGCAAAAATGAAAGCAACACCAATTACCCATGAAGAATGGTTTAAAAAATTACCTCCCGGCTCAACGTAGGTAGATACAGATATAATAGCTACGACTACACCTTTGGGGTTTAAAAATTGATACATAAAAGTTTCAAAAAAACTAACAGCGTTGAGGCTCTTTTCTTGAGTATTATTTTTAGAAAATGAAATTTTGTAAGCTAAGTAAATTAAAAATATAGTTCCTGTCAAAATTAGTATTTTTTGAATTATTGGATAAAGTTTAAATATGTTTATTAGCCCAAAATTCACAATGGCAATCATAGTAGTAAAACCAAAAATAACCCCTAACATGAGTGGTATAGTTTTTTTTATTCCATGATTAAAACCTGAGTGTGATGCAACGATATTGTTTGGACCTGGTGAGCATCTAGTCACAAACATAAATAAAGAAAGTGATAAAATTTCAGGATGCATTTTTATGCAATAGATAATCCATTTTTTGACTCATAAGATGGATGAACCAAAATAACTCTTCCTTCTTTATCAATAGAGCCTAAAATTAAAACTTGTGATACTACGCCAGCAATATTTTTTTCATGAAAGTTACATACACCAATTACTTGCTTACCTTTTAAATTATCTTCATTATAATAATGAGTTATTTGAGCTGATGATTGTTTAACCCCTATTTCTTCTCCAAAATCTACCTTTATTACTAGTGAGGGTTTTCTGGCTTTTTCATTTTTCTTAACAGAGACAACAGTTCCAACTCTAATATCAACTTTATCAAATATATCATAGGTTATTTGTTCTTTCATAAATTTAATATATATTAAATCATATTTATGAGTACAGAAAATAATACAGATCAATTATTTAATGATTCTATTAAGATTTTAACTGATTTAATTAGTTTCAAGACAATATCTGGAGGAGATAACAATTCCTTGATTAACTATTGTGATAAAATTCTAAAAAAACTTGGTGCCACATCATTTAAAACTTTTGATGATGAAAAAAAAAGAGTTAATCTTTTTGCAACATTAAAAGCTAAACATCCAAGTGATAAAAAGCCAATAATTTTGTCTGGCCACACTGATGTAGTTCCTGTTTCAAAAGGATGGAGTACAGATCCATTTGTAGCAACAATAAAAAATGACAAGCTCTTTGGTAGAGGTGCTTGTGATATGAAGGGCTTTATTGCTTGTACGTTGGCATTTGCACCAATTTATGCAAAAGCTAATTTAGATAGAGACATTCATTTTTCTTATACTTTTGATGAAGAGACTGCGTGCATAGGTGCTCCAATTTTAATTGAAGAATTAAAAAAAAGAGAGGTTAAGGATGGTATTTGCATTATAGGTGAACCCACAAACATGAAAATCATAGACGCACATAAGGGGTGCTATGAATACACAACTTACTTTGAGGGTTTAGCTGGACACAGTTCCGCACCTCATAAAGGTGTTAGTGCTGTTGAATACGCTTCTAGATATATTAATAAATTAATTGAATTAAGAGAAAACTTAAAGAAAGAGCTCCTAAAGACTTAATTTTTGACCCTCCACACTCAACACTTTCAATAGGTGGAATTTTTGGTGGTATAGCACACAATGTAATTGCAGATAAATGTCATGTTAACTGGGAAACAAGACCAGTTGTTAAGGAAGATGGTATTTTTTTAAATTCAGAATTAGATAAATATGCAAACGAAATACTTTTGCCTGACATGAAAAAAGTTTTTTCCAACTCTTCCATTAGAAAAAATATTATTGGTGAAGTGGTGGGTTTTGACAGAGTTGAAAAATCTAATGCTTGCGAATTAGTTTCAAGTCTAACTGGTGACAATACAAGAGAAGTTGTTTCTTTTGGGACAGAGAAGCTGGATTATTTCAGGAAATTGGAATAAGTACTGTGGTTTGTGGTCCTGGCTCAATTGAGCAAGCACATAAAATTGATGAATTTATAATTCTTGATGAGCTAAAAAAATGTTTAAATTTACTTGAAGGAATAAAAAATAATTCTGTTGTGAGTTAATCGTTCCAACCGCTTACTACCTTAACCTCTAAATATTCCTCTAAACCTAATTTACCAGCTTCACGGCCGATACCCAAATGCTTGTACCCACCAAATGGTGCATCAGGTGCTAAGCCTGCACCATTAATATCAACCATTCCTGATCTTAATTTTCTAGCCACTCTATTAGCTTTTTCTTGATCTTGCGTTTGAATAAAGTTTAATAATCCATAAGGAGTATCATTAGCAATAGCGATAGCTTCCTCCTCTGTTTCAAAAGGTATAATTGATAAAACGGGACCAAATATCTCTGTTCTTGCAATTTGCATTTGATTGTTAACATCTGCAAATGCTGTAGGTTTTACAAAATAGCCTTTGTCAAGACCGTCTGGTTTGCCGGTTCCCCCAGCAACTAATTTAGCACCTTCATCTATGCCTACTTGAATTAATTTTTGAATTTTATCAAATTGTGCTTTTGAAACCACAGGTCCAATATGATCACCTTCTTTTGTAGCAACATCAACTTTCATTGAATTTGCAAAGCTTTTTACTCTTTCTACAGTTTCTTCATAAATTGATTTTTCAACCAACATTCTTGTTGGCGCATTACAAGATTGTCCAGAATTTCTAAAACATCTTAATGCACCTCTTTCAACTGCTTCAGGATCTGCATCTTTAAATATAATATTTGCACCCTTCCCTCCAAGTTCAAGACTTACTCTTTTAAAGTCACTTGCTGCATTTTGAGAAATTAGCGCACCAGCTCTAGTAGATCCTGTAAATGAAATCATATTTACATCAGGGTGACTTGTTAATGCATTTCCAGTAATGGCCCCATCTCCGTTAACTAGGTTGAACACGCCTTTTGGTAATTTAATTTCATCAATCATTTCTGCCAAAATAATAGATGACAAAGGTGCTATCTCAGATGGTTTTAACACCATTGTACAACCAGCTGCTATTGCAGGAATTACTTTTAAACAAGTCTGATTCATTGGCCAATTCCATGGTGTAATTAAAGCACAAACTCCTTTGGCTCATGTATAATATTATTATTTAAAGCATGAGGCCCTAATTTTGTTCGAATGTATATTCTTTTAAAACTTTTATATAAGATTTTATGTGACTTGCCCCTGTACCTGCTTGTAACTGTATTGAAAAATCATATAGGGGTCATCCCATTTCAAGAGAAATGGCTTTTGCCATATCTGCCCATCTTTTTTTATAAACTTCATACAAATTTTCTAAATATTTTAATCTTTCTTCTTTAGTTGAAAAGGCCCAAGTTTCAAATGCTTTTGTGGCTGCATTTACAGCAGCATTTACATCTTCAACTCCACCCAAAGATATAACTGCACACTCTTCTTCTGTTGAGGGATCTATTACTATTAAATCGTTTAATCTTTTTGGAGAAACCCACTCACCGTTAATGTAAAATTTTTTCTTATCAAGCATTTTTGAAAAATATCTTATCTTTTAACTTTTGCAAACAAATTAGTTAACTCATAAACAATCGTTGCTGCTGCTAAAGACGTAACTTCTGCATGATCATATGCAGGAGAAACTTCCACAACATCTGCTGAGATTAAATTTAAACCTGATAGGCCTCTTATCACATTAACCATTTCTCTAGTAGTCATGCCTGCAATCTCTGGTGTACCAGTTCCTGGTGCAAAAGCAGGGTCTAGAACATCTATATCTATTGATAAGTAAAGTGGATTATTGCCTACTCTTTTCCTTATTCTTTCTACTATTTTATCTATTCCTTGTGTTTGGAACTCATCACAGTGAATAATTTTAAAACCAAATTCTTCATCATTTTTAATATCGTCCCTACTATAAAGTGGTCCTCTTATTCCAACATGCATCGAGGCATCATCTAAAAATAAATTTTCTTCTCTTGCTCTCCTGAAAGGTGTTCCATGCGTATAAGGAGCACCAAAATAAGTGTCCCAGGTATCTAAATGTGCATCAAAGTGTACTAAAGCAACCGGTCCATTATTCATCTTATTAATAGCTCTTAGTAATGGAAGAGCAATCGTGTGGTCTCCACCTAAACTAATAATACCACCAACTTTATCTAATAATTCATTGGCACCCTCTTCTATTTGTTTAATAGCCTCATCTATATTAAATGGGTTACAAGTTATATCTCCTGCGTCAGCTACTTGCTGAACTTTAAAAGGTTCCACATCATAACTAGGGTGATAGTTAGTTCTCAAATGTCTAGATGCTTGCCTAATACTCATTGGACCAAATCTTGCCCCAGGTCTATAACTTGTCCCAGCATCAAATGGTATTCCAACAATGGCTACATCGCAGCTTTCAGCATCTCTCTTAATTCTGGCAATCTAGCAAATGTAGATGGTCCAGCAAATCTAGGGAACTTTAGTTCCACTAACAGGCTGAATAGGGTTTTTATTTCTTTCTTTTTTCATTTATAAATAGAATGTATCACATTCTTTATAATGGAATATCTTCTATCTTTATAATTATGAACGTAATAAGAGCAATTTTACTATCAATTATTTTCATTACACCACTTAAAGCTAATTCTATCTATAATCTCATCAAAATACCCAACCTAGAAATTTATGAAATAAATACTAAAAATAAACTTAAGTATTTTTATGCTGTCAGACCTTTTAGGCTAGGTACTCAAAAAAATGTTGTTTGTTCAGATTCAAATAAAAAAGATTTAGATGCAAAATATAAAATTATTCATAAAAATCTTAGTAGATATTCTTATAATTATTTAAAAAAAATTAATCTCAAATATATTGTTATGTGTGAAAATTTATCTATCTCAGAGTTGTATACGGCTGGCATTCCAGATAATGTAATGAAAACATTAATACTGGATATTAAATTTAATGAAGATTACTTTGAAAGAGTAATTCATCATGAGGTTTTTCATATAATATATCTTCAACATAAAAGTATTTTTAACGAAGAAGAGTGGATTAAATTTAATAATTCTAACTTTAAATATGCTGAATGTTCTACATGCACAAAAAAAATAAGCTTAGAGCAATACCAAGAAACAAAAGGTTTTTTCACAGAATATTCTAAGTCCACAGCCTCAGAAGATATGGCAGAAGTTTATTCACACATGATCTACTTAAAGGAAAAAGAAATCAACCAAATTCGTAAATCAGATCCTATTTTAAATAATAAAATTTCATATATTGAAAATAAAATAATGGAAATAGATAATTCTTTTATTTTTTGATGATAAAAAAAATTAAAGCCTCTAAATCAGAAAAATTTATTTTTGTTTTTTTAATTTTATTAGGTATCACAACTTTCTGGACATATTTTATAGTTAAAAATAAATGTTTATTTGTCAAAGATATTGATCCAAAAGATATTACATTTAAGAAGCCAAATAATATTGCAATTTTAAATGCACCTTGTGGAAATGTAATTATAGAACTTTATCCAAATATTTCACCAAATGCCGTTCAAAGATTTATTACTTTAATTAAATCGAATGCTTATGAAAATATTGCTTTTCATAGAGTAATTGAAAATAAACTCATTCAGGCTGGTGACCTAGAGTTTGGAAAAAAAGGAAATTTAGATTATGGAAAAATTGGTACTGGAAAATCAGGTTTAGGTACAATTAAATCAGAAATCGATAGTAGCTTTAATTACACTAAAGGCAGTGTCGGGTTAGCCCGAACATTTAAGAACGATACAGAAGACAGTCAATTTTTTATAATTCTACAAGATGAGCCATTATTTGAAGGTGAATATACACCTGTTGGTAAAGTTCTTTATGGTCTAGAAGTCTTAAAAAAAATAAAATATGAAAGACGCTCAGAGTATATATTGAGACCTGATTTCATTAATTCTTTTAAAATGCTGAATAAATAAAAGATAAAACCTCAAATTGAACCCATTTTAGTCAGTAAAGTTTTTATATTTTGTAGATATAGGTAGCATATTAAAATTTACACCAATATTTACCGTATTTTAATTAGTTAAATTTTGATGAAATTAATTTATTATGAAAGCATTAAAAAAAGTTTTCAAAAAAAAATTAAGTTTAAGTAAAAAAAAAATAATCGACAATCCTCTAAAAATTCTTAAGAGAATTACATCCTTATCTTTGGCAGAAAAGTATAAGAACTTCAAAGAAAGAGCTAAACAAAAAGAACTACATAGAATCAAATTATTAAAAGAAGAAAAAATTAAAGAATTAAAAAAAGAAAAGTTAGAACAAGAAAAACAAAAAAATGAAGAAATAAGATTAATTAAACAAAATGAATTAAATCTAATAAAGGAAGAAAAACAAAAAATAGAGAAACAAGAAAAACAGAAAATAAAAATTATAAAACAACAACAACAAATTGAAAGAAAAAAAATTAAACTTGAAGCTCAAAGAATTAAAGCTCAGAGCAAAAACTAAGAGATGAGGAAGAAGAAAAAGCAAGACAAGATGATTTAAAATTAAAAGAAGAAAAACTAAGACTAGAATTTTTTGAAAAGCAAAGAATAAGACAAGAGCAACAAGAAGCCAAAATTGAAAACGATAAATTAATGGCTCTTGAGAGACAGAATGTCCGTGAAGCTAAACAGAAAATAAAAGATGAGGAAGAAAGATTAAAGAATATTGAAATTGATAAACAAAAAAAAGATGAGCAAAGATTAAATGAAGAAGAACATAAATTAAATTATCAAACCCAAAAACTTGAAGAAGTTGAACAAAATATCAAAAAAATTGAGGCTGAAAGATTAAGAGAAAAAGAAATAAAAATATTAAAAGAAGGTGATGAGTTAAGAGAAAAAGAAAAACAACTTAGACTGAAAGAACAATTAGAAATAGAAGAACTTAAGGAATTGAGATTAAATGACCTCAATCAAAGAAAAATTCAAGAAGAGTTACAATTAAAAGAAGAAGAAATAAGATTAGAAAATTTAAGAGAACAAAAAATAATTCAAGCCAGAATTCTCGAAGAAAAAAGAATTAAAGATGAAGAAGAGAGAATAAAAGAATGGGAAAGGAAATTTGATAAGGAGCAAATAGCAAAAGAAGAAGAATTAATTAAAAAATTTAATGACCAACTAATTAGAGAAAAAGAGGAAAGTGAAAAGATAATAGAATTTAAAAAAGAAGAAGTAATACAAGAAAAAAAAGAAAAAATATTAGAAAATGAGTTAAAAAAAGTAGAAGACGAAAGATATTAGTTAATTAAAGGTTTTCCTGTTGCAAGTGTGTATTTAATTCTATCTTAAGTTTCTTGTGTTTCAATTAATCTCATAAATGCATCTAATTCTAATTTAAATAAATCATCTTCTGATAAAATTTTATCAGTGGTTGTGTCTCCTCCACTCAGGACATGGGCTAATTCCTTTGCAACTGTAACACCGTGCTCATGAGTTATTTTTTCATTGTAAAGTTTTTCTACAATTTTTTATAATTTTACAAGATGAGGCCTTATTTGAAGCTGAGTATATACCTATTGGGAGAGTGATCTATGGTTTGGAGATTTTAAAAAAAATAAAATATGAAAATCGTTCTGAGTATATATTGAGACCTGACTTTATTAATACTTTTAGAATACTGAATTAAATTATTTTGAAAGTTTAAGCTATCTATCTTAATAACCTAGATTTTTATCTATCTGATTAACTAACTCTTGATCTTCTATAAAAAGTTTTAAATTTTTTACAAATAAATCGAGGGTCATTTTTACATAATTGCCATTATCATCAGATGAAACATGGGGAGTAATTACAAGATTTGGGGTATGCCAAAGTTTTGAGTTACTTTCAATCGGTTCTGGAGTAAATACATCAAGTATTGCTCCCGCTATTTCTTTCTTATTAAGTTTTTCACACAGCGCATCATAATCTAATACTGATTGACGACCAATATTTACAATACCACAAGTTGGTTTTAATAAATCTAATCTTTTTTTATCAATCAAATTTATAGTTTCAGGAGTTTCTGGTAATGCAAGATACAAAAAATCTGCCTCTGGTAGCACTGAATCTAATTTATCAATTGTTATAATTTTTTTACACCCATCCACAGATTTACCTTTTTTATTTACACCAATGATATTTACACCAAGTGGTTCAACAAGCATCGCCATGGAAGACCCTAGCGAACCAGTACCTACTAAAACAATATTTTTACCAGCTATTGGATTGCTGAATAAAGATACGAATTCTTTATTTTTTTGATTTGTTATAATCTTGGGCATATGATTTTGAAGCATTAAAACACTCATTAAACCATATTCACCTGCTTTCTTAGCATGTACACCACTACTGTTTGTTATTATCAATTCATCTGGTGCCCATTTGAAAGGTGATATATGCTCAACCCCAGCAGCTGTACAATGTATCCATTTTAAATCTGGTGCAATTTTTTTAAGATTTTTTGTTGGAAAATCATAAGTAAGTAAGATTTCTGAATTAGATATAGATGAATTAAAATTATCTTCATCCCAATCAATAAAAACTTCTATTTTTTCTTTAATACCGGGTTCTTTCTCTAAAGCATTATCAATATGCTCTTTAGTTATAGTGAAATTTTTTTCACCCTCCAGGTCACTTGGAAATGTTCCTGGTCGTCCATGGTTATTCTTAACGTGAATCTTGATTTTCTTATAGCCCATCAAAGTTTCCTCTTTCTTCCATTTTATGAAGATTATTTATTATAGCACTATCTCTTTCTTTCAGTGGCATATTCTCTAAATCAAACTGCATTTTCATTACTGATGAACAAATTGATTTAACAAATTCTTTATCATTTTTATTTCTTTTTGGTGCTCTTAACACTGTATCTTGCCCATTTGTTCTTACAATTTCACCTTTTTTTATTTGTGGTTGTGGTGGGTCTTTTCCTTCTTCTAAATCTTTACTTAACTTTCTTATTCTTCGTCTATAAATCATCACACCTTGATCGGTTGGCATTAAATGTTCTCCTTTATGAGTGCTGATTGATCCCATTCCTTCTACTGCCTCTGCATCACCAGGACTTTTTTGCTGCTCTAACAGAGTTCTATTTGCGATTTCACCAGCTTCAATCTTTTCAAACCCTTCTTGATTATTATACTCTATAGGATCGCCTCTCTCACCAAAGTTTGCCCATGCTAATGCTACACAATGATGATCGTCAACAGGCACTACCCATCTTGTAAAAGAACTTCTACCAAAATATTTACTCTTAGTTCCATCTGCGGCAAACGCTGCACCAGCTTGAGTAAAGTTGGGCAAAATTAATTCATTTACTCTAATCCATACATTGTCATCTATTCTTCTAGTGTTGCAGCCAAGGTATTGTATGCCTCTTTCATAAAATTCTATTTCACCAACCTCTGCAAAACCTTCAGAAAATTGAATTCCAGAACTTTGTCCATGTAAAAAAGAAGTATGGACAGGATCCATAATTGCATCAAGCACCTGAATCCAATTACAATTATAATTTATACGATATGGACTGGATGTGTTTCCAGGTATTTCAAACGCATCATATTGTGGAAATTCTGGTATTTTATCCATTGGTCCTAAATAAGAAAATACTAATCCATTAAATTCAATTACTGGATAAGCACCAAGTTTAAACGTTTCTCTTATTTTTGTTGCAGACTTAGAATCTGGATCTTCTCCTGGGGTTTCAAGAATTTCTCCATTTGGAGAAAATAACCATCCATGATAACAGCATCTAATACCTTTATCTTCTGTTTTTCCATAAACCATTGATGCACGTCTATGGGGACAAGCTTTATGAACTAAGCCTATATTTCCCATGGTAGTTTTGAATATAACTAAATCTTCGCCTAAAATACGGATTTCTTTTGGCGTTTCACTAACTTCAGAGGTTAAAGCTACAGGGTGCCAATAACATCTTAGATATTCTCCACAGGAAGTCTTGGAACCTGTTCTTGCTAAATCTTCGTCAATCTTTGAAATTATTGATTGCTTGTAGCCTCTAAAGTCTTGGCTTCTAAAATTTTGTTTATCCATAAAATTTGTTCATTAAAACTATTCTATTGTAAACCTTAATATTCTAAAATAAGGTTTTCAATATAATAATTTAGTATTTTAAATTAAAGATCAAATGTCAAAAGAGAAAGTCCTTACTAAAATTAAAAGACCAAAAAATTTAAATACTATATTTGGGTTACCTCCAGAATCTTATACTGATGATGGTTTTTGGAAAAAAGAATGCAATACAGTTTTATCTGATGATTGGTTGTTTGTTGGTCTAGTTCATGAGCTTAAAAATCCTGGTGATATAATTCCTTTATCCATTGCAAGCAAGCCTATATTTCTTGTTAAAAATCTAGAAAACAAAATTTCTGCTTTTCATAATGTATGTAGTCATCGATGTTTAAAACTAGTTGATGAAAAAAAGAATGTAGGAAAAATTATTAAATGTCCTTACCATGCATGGAGCTATAATTTAAAAGGAGAATTAAAGGCTGCACCACATATAGGTGGTACAAATCAACATAAACCTGAGGGTTTTAATTTTTTAGATCATGGATTAAAGCCAATTAGAACTCATATTTGGCATGATTGGATTTTTATAAATTTTAATGGAAAAGCAAAAAAATTTGAAGAATATGCTAAACCACTTATAAAAAGATTTAATGATATTGATTTAACAAAGTTAAATTATATCGCAACTTTAGATTTTGGTAAAATAAATACTAATTGGAAATTTCTTATTGAAAATTTTATTGAACCTTATCATGTTCAGTTTGTCCATAAAACAACAACAAATCAACCCTTAAAGGATCATTACACCTTTGTTGATGGTAAGTGTTATGGAAGTGGTGTTGATGTTGAACAAGAAGATGAAAAAAATTACAATGCTTTATCTGTTACCTCAAGATACTTATCACTTTTTCCAAATTTTATAATGGGGACTTATTATCCAAATCAAGTTGGTGTTTATTTAAATATTCCTATAAGTCCAGGCATAACTTCACAAAAAAGGATAATCTATACTATGGATAATAAAGTGATGACTAAAAAAGAAATTCAAGCAACTAAGGATATTTGGTGGAGTGTTCATAAAGAAGATCATGAAATGTGTGAAAGGTTACAAGAAGGTAGATCTTCTCCAGCATCTAATAATGGTGGGCTTTTATCTCCTGTATGGGAAAAAGGAGTTCAAGCTTTTCAAAAACTTATAATTAATTCTATTAAAAGATCTTTTAAAATAACAAAAAGGGTAAAAAATGTCTAAAGAAATTAACCTGGAGGGTTACAGACTTGCTCACACTATGATCAGAGTTAAAAACTTAGAAGCGTCTTTTGATTTTTATTGCAAAACTTTAGGGATGAAAATTTTAAGAAAAACAGACTATCCAGATGGGAAATTTACTAATGCCTTTATTGGTTATGGTCTTGAAATAGAATCGCCATGTTTAGAACTAACCTGTAACTGGGACCAAAAAGATGATTATGACAAGGGTAATGGATGGGGACATGTTTGCATAGAAACACCAGATGTTTACAAAGCTTGTGATGATCTTGCAAAATTAGGCATAAATATTACTCGTAAACCAGGCCCTATGAAGCACGGAACTAGAATAATAGCCTTTTGTGAAGATCCAGATGGATACAAAGTCGAGTTAAATGAACCAGTAAAAGTATAAATAGAAAGGGGAGATAAATGTCAAAAAAACCACAATTATATAAATTTAAAGATATTGAAAATAGACTTCATACTTTAGAGCCAGGAAAAAGTTACATTAAGCCTTTTGTGACCAGCAAAGTGAGTAACACAATGTGCGGAGGTTTAAATTTTTTAAACAAAGCTTCTATACCGTGGGATTTAACTTGTGATGAAATCATCTATTGTATGACAGGAACTTTTCGCCTTACATGTAATGGTGAGTCTTATATTTGTAACCCTGGAGATGTGCTTTATATCCCAAAAGATAATCATATTGCTTATGAATGTGACGAAAAGTGTGTAATATTTTACGTTGCTTATCCTCATGATTGGAAACAACAAGCAGGTATTACATTCGTACCAGGAATAGACCCTGAAGATATGCCACAATAGTAAAGCTAAAGGAGATCAATATGAGTAAGAATGAAAAAATTTATTATGAAAACTTTAAAGATGCAGTTGAACGTAATAGAAAAAAAATACCTTCTGTTCATAAAAGATTAAAAGCGGCTGGTGTAAAATATGTTTTATCTAGCTGGATTGATCTCCATGGTATACCAAAATCAAAGCCTGTACCAATGACTGATTTTGAACCATTATGTTTGGGTAAAGGGCCTCAGTTTGCCGTTCATTCAATTTCTTTTGTACCTGAACTTACTCCTGCAGACTCTGATCAGGTCATGTTACCAGATTTAGATGCTGTTTATATTTGTCCATGGGACAATACTACTGCTATTATTTTTGCAGATCTTTTTTGGGAAGATAAACCATACAATGTTTGTCCTAGACAGGCGTTAAAACGAGCAATGCAAAAAGCTCAAGATGCAGGATACAAAGGAATGGCAGGAATAGAACCAGAGTTTATTGCAATGAAGTATGATGAAAATGGCCAACCTGTTAAAGCTATTGATAATGATCCAGTAAAGGGTCTTAGACCTAGACGTCAAGCTTTTGGCTACGATGTAGAGCACACATTAGACTCTATGCATTTTTTAAAAGAGCTAATAGATATCTTAAATGATTTAGGTTGGATGATCCATGATGTTGTAGCAGAAGGAGCTTATTCTCAATTTGAATTAGATTTTCATTACACCAACCTTTTAGAGATGGGAGACAGATTAGTTTTTCTTCGAATTCTTTTAAAAGAAATAGCTAAAAAAAATAATATGTTTATTACCTTTATGCCAAAACCTACTATAGGTGACTGGAGATCAGGAGCTCATATTAATTTTTCAATGGTAGATAAAAATGGAAAGAATGTTTTTGATGGTGGAAATAAATGGTCTAAAGAATCAATCTTTGCTGTTGGTGGGTTAATGAAACATGCTGAAGCAATAACTTCCATTACTTGCTCAACTGTAAATTCATACAACGGATTAGTGCCAAGAGTTGGTGGTTTTGAAGGTGGAACTGTAACTTGGGCTCCAACAAATATTACTTATGGACATAATAATAGGTCTGCACAATTTAGATTACCTCAAAATAGATATTGTATTGAAAATAGAGCAGCAGATATGACAATGAACGTATATCTGGCACTTTCAATGACAATTTCAGCAGCAATTGAGGGAATTGAAAACAAAATACATCCAGGGAAACCAACTGACCAAGATTTATATAATATGTCAGAGAGTGAGTTTAAAAAACTTGGAATTAAGAGATTGCCTAGAAACCTGCTGTCAGCGATTGAAGCTCTAAAAAATGACAAACTAACTGATGAAGTCTTGGGATCAGTAATGAAAAAATCAATACTAGCTTATAAGAATGATGAATGGGAACGATACCATCAAGCAGTTACTGACTGGGAAGTAAAAGAGTATCTTAGACTTTATTAATGAAAGATTATCAGGAGTTTAACTTAGGAAATATTAAACTCTTATCTGGTAAAATCTTAAAGTCTACCCAATTAATTTATAAAACTTATGGTAAGCTTAATAAAGATCATTCAAATGTAATTGTACTTCCAACATTTTATACAGGCACTCATATTCGTAATGAAGGTTTTATTGGAAAAAATAGGGCAATAAATCCAAATAAATATTTTATTATTTCAATAAATATGTTTGGCAATGGTTTCTCAACGTCACCAAGTAATACTATTAAATCACAACGTGGTTCTCAATTTCCTGAAATAACACTCTGGGATAATATTTATTGTCAGCAAAAATTAATAAATGAAAAACTTAAAATAAAAAAGATTGCACTAGTAACAGGCTGGTCTATGGCTGGATGTCAATCATATCAATGGGCGGCTCAATATCCTGAGATGGTCAAAGCAATTTTACCTTTTTGCGCATCATCAAAAACTTCAATACATAATCATGTTTTTTTAGAAGGTGTAAAAGCAGCTCTTGTAACAGATAGAAATTGGAACAATGGGAATTATAAAAAACAACCAGTTGATGGCTTAAAAGCCTTTGGACGTGTATATGCTGGTTGGGCCTTCTCTCAAGATTTTTATAGAAAAAAACTTTATAACAAATTTGGTTTTAATAATGTAGAGGATTTACTTAAAGATTGGGCTAATGATCATGCAAAAAATTGGGATGCTAATAACCTTTTAAGTAAATTAAAAACTTGGCAATTAAATGATATTAGTAAAAATCCAATATATAAAGGTGATTATATTAGGGCGCTTAAATCAATAAGAGCAAAGACAATTTTAATGCCCTGCAATCAAGATTTATATTTTAGAACAGAAGAGAATGAATTTGAAAAAAGATTTATTAAAAAATCATTATTAAGGCCTGTTGACTCAGCTTATGGACATTGTGTAGCAAATCCAGGTAATGATAAAAATTTTGAAAAAAAATTAGATAAGAATATTAGAGAACTTCTAGCTTAATTGATTAAAGGTTTTCCTGTTGTTAAAGTATGTTTAATTCTATCTTGTGTTTCTTTTGTTTCAATCAATGTCATAAAAGCATTTAGCTCCAGTTTAAACAAATCTTCTTCAGATAAAGTCTTGTCTATTGTGGTGTCTCCTCCACTTAGAACATTTGCTAACTCTGTTGCAACTTTCATTCCATGGTCTAGAATTACTTTTTCATTATATAATTTATCTAAAAGTTTAATCATTTCATCTTTTACAACTTTTCCTGGAAGTTTAAATGTATTTTCAGCTGGAGGTTTAAAGTCTCTATTTTCTTCTAAAATTTTCCTTGAAACTTCTAGTAAGCTATTTCTACTCATTATCTTCTTATCCTCTGATCTTAAATATTTCATAGGTTCAGCTTCAACTGGAGAAGTTGCAGTTTTACCATATCCTATAATATCAAATACCTTTAATGGAGCATAATGAGGATCATTTTTAGCTTCTTCAGTTTCTAACCATCTTGCTAACATCTCTTTACATCCTCCACCGGCTGGAATTAATCCAACCATTGTCTCTACTAAACCAATAACAATATTGGTATGTGATGCTACAAAATTACTATGAACTAAAACTTCAAAGCCTCCCCCTAATGTTAAGCCTGATGGCGCTGATACAACAGGATGATTAGAATACTTAAGATTTTTACATGTTTCCTGAAAATATCTTACAAATTTTTCTATAGATTTAAAGTCCCCTTTTTCAGCAAATTCCATTGTATAGCTCAAATTAACCCCAGCTGAAAACTGCATACTTTCATTGATTATTATTAATGGTTTATCAGTGGCTTTTTTTAGAGCATCCATTGAGTTATAATCAAGTGCATTAGCCTTAGTTGTAAATTCAACAATATTATAATCTTTAAATCGATAAATTTTTGCTGAACTATTCCCATCAATATTAGTGGCTGTCTTTTTAACTTTTCCTAGGGTTTCAATATCTGTATATTTTTGTCTTACCCCATGAAAATTTTCATTTTTTGTTACAGCTAAATCTTCTAAAAACTTATTTCCTTTATAATTTTCTATTTTATCAAAGAAATTATTAACTCCAATTTCCTCAAGCATTTCAAAAGGGCCTTTATTCCAATTGAAACCTAATCTCATTGCCTCATCTATATCATTAAACTCATCAGTTATTTCTGGAACTAATGATGAGGCGTATTTAATTATTTTTGAAATTACAGACCATGCATAATCTCCATACTTATCTTTTCTATTAATTAAACTTTGTAAGCCTGGTTTATCAAATTTAATATTTATTTTTTTTGTTGGAGAATATTCACCTGTTTCTAAGTTAATTGCTTCTAAAATTTTCTTATTTTCAACTTTATTCATTCTGTAAAAGCCACCTTTGCCTTTACGTCCAGTGTAGCCAGTTTCTATTAATTTTTTAACTAGCGATATTTCTTTGGCAACTTCTTGGAATTCATCTTCTTTTGAAAGTTCTTTTATAAAACTCTTAAGCACATCTGCCATTAGATCTATTCCAATTAAATCATATAATCCAAATACTCCTGTCTTGGGAATCCCCATTGGTCTTCCAAAAATAGCATCTGCCTCTTCGATAGAAAGTTTCATTCTAAAAGCTTCAGTCATTGCTACTTGCATCGCATAAACTCCTATTCTGTTTCCTAGAAAACCAGGAGTGTCATTACAAACAATAGAACCTTTTCCTAAATCTTCTTCACAAAATTTTTTTAAAGAATTAATTTTTACAAAATCATTATTTTCACTTTTAACAATTTCTAGTAAATCCATATATCTCACAGGATTGAAAAAATGTGTTATACAAAAATCTTTTTTATCTTCTGTAGATAGTTTTTCTGATAGAATGCTAATTGGTATGGATGAAGTATTAGACGATACTATTGATCCTGCTTTTCTTTCTTTAAAAATTTTTTCATAAATTTGATGCTTAATATCTATTCTTTCAACAACAGCTTCCACAATCCAGTCTGCTTCGTTAACTAAATTAAAGTTATCATTAATGTTTCCAACATTAATATTATTAATTTTTGATTTATCAATTAATAGTGGTGGTCTAGATTTTTGAATTCTTTCACGAGCTTTTTCACTTATTTCAGTAGTTAAATCTAATAGAGTGACTGGAATATTGGCATTACATAATTGTGCTGCAATACCACTACCCATTGTACCCGAACCTATAACTACTACTTTTTTAATTTCCATAATTTAGAGAAAACTTATATTAAATTATTTAAATGAGAGCAATAATTTTAAATTTAATAGCCCATACAGTAATTCCACTGAACTATGCTATTGCAAAATATTTATCTGCTGAAATTCCTATTTTTCAAATAATTTGGGCACGACATTGTTTTACGGTCTTATTGATTTTACCTGTCCTATTTTTCTTCTTTAAAAAAAACTTTGTTTGGACGGAGAAACCCAAGCTTCAATTAATAAGAGGTTTACTTTTGCTTGGTACGAATATTTGTTTTTATTATGCTATCTCTCACATTTCACTTTCAAAAGCACTTACATTATCCTTTGTTTCTCCATTAGTTGTAATCATATTTTCTTCAATTTTTTTATCTGAAAAAATTGGAATAAAAAGATGGAGCGCAGTTATAATTGGGTTTACTGGTGCGATAATTGTTATTAGGCCTGGATATATACCATTAGATATAGGAAGTTTAGCAGCTTTATCTGCAGGAACAATGTATGCTTTTTATTCAATCATAACTCGTAAGCTAAGTGTATCTGATAACTCTATGTTAACACTTTTAATTACGGGATTGATTGGAACTTTTGCAGTGTCTTTTACAATTCCTTTTGTTTGGGTTGCACCAACATTGGCTCAATGGCTTTTGCTTTCTTTAATAGGAGTCGTAACTCTTGTTGGTCATTTTTTATTAATATTATCTTTTAAATATGCTGAAGCGTCAAAATTAGCCCCAATTAGTTATTTTGAAGTTGTGACTAATACAATTTATGGATATCTTTTATTTAATCATTTCCCTGACAGTTGGACTATTATTGGTCTATTAATAATAATTTCAAGTGGTCTTTTTGTTTTTTACAGAGAAAGAGTGCTTGGAATAAAATAAAATATTTTCTTACAAAGCTTGTTGTCTTTTTAACTCTTCTATATTTATATGGCACCTAATAGCATTGCCATTTTCTCCGATTTGCCATGGGGGTGTTTCATTTTTACATTTATCACCTACTATTCGTGGACACCTGCCTTGAAAAGAGCATCCAATTTCAGGTGGTTTTTCCTCAACTATATCATCAGCAACTAACTTGGGCTTAATATCTGGATCAGGCTCAAGCACAGCACCTATTAAAACTTCTGTATAAGGATGAGAAGGAAATTGATAAACATTTTTTGATGGTCCAATTTCACATAACCTTCCTTGATATAAAACAGCAACCCTATCACTGATAGCTTTAACAACTGCAAGATCATGCGAAACAAATATATAGGTAGTCCCTGACTCTTCTTTTAGTTTTTGTAATAAATCTAATACAGCTGCTTGAACAGAAACATCTAAAGCAGAAGTTACCTCGTCACATAAGATAATATCTGGTTTTGCTGCAAAAGCTCTAGCAACAGCCACTCTCTGTTTTTCACCACCAGATAATTGTCTAGGGTATCTGCTCATATAGAATCCACCAAGTCTAACTTTATTGAGCAACTCAACAATACTAGATTTGAGTTTGCTACCTGTTAAGCCAAAATATAATTTTAAGGGTTGGGATAAGATTTGTTCAACAGTATGATTAGGGTTTAATGACTCATCTGGGTTTTGAAAAATTAATTGGATTGATCTAAGATCTTCTGAGCTCCTCTCTTTTAAATCACCTGATAATATATTTTTTTTATTAAATGTAATATTGCCATCTTTAGTTTTTAATAATCCAGCAATTGATTTTAAAATTGTAGATTTACCACTGCCAGACTCTCCAACTAAAGCAATAGTCTCACCTTTATTTATATTGATATCTATATCTTTTACAGTTGGATTAGAATCGGTAACTTTATTTAAAAATTGATCTAAAAATCCCTGTTTTGCATAAGATATTGAAACTCCTTTTAACTTCAAAATTTCATCAATCTTTATTTCTTGCTTTTTTTGATTTTTTGTTTTTTGCTCTTTTTTTTTTGAACTTAATTGAGAATGATGAAAACATCTCACACTAGTATCTATCTCTGAAATATATTCTAATTTAGGAACGCTATCTTTACATTTATTATCTGAAAATTCACACCTATCGTAAAAAGTACAACCTTCTCCTAAATGTCCTGGTTGAGGTTGGCTACCTGGCATTGAGTCTGGAAGGCCAGATAAGGAAAGTTTTGGAATAGATTTTAATAATCCATATGTGTATGGATGGATTGGTTCTTTTAAAATTTTTCTGACTGGTCCTTCTAATACTATTTCACCAGCATACATTACAATTACTCTGTCACAAACTTGAGCTATAGCACCAAGATCATGACTAACATAAACCATAGATGTTCCCGTATCTTTAGCTATATCTTTTAAAAGTTCCAAAACATGAGCTTGGGTAGTTACATCTAATCCAGTAGTTGGCTCATCAAGCAATAACAACTCAGGATTTCCAGCAAGTGCCATGGCAACTGCAACACGTTGTTGTTGCCCACCTGAAAGCTCATGTGGATATCTTAGAGCCATAATTTTTGGTGAAGGTAGTCTAACTTTATTTAATAATTCAGAAATTTTTTCTTCTATCTCAATCTTGTTTAAATTAGTATGAAGCCTAAGAGCCTCTTCTATTTGATATCCAATTTTAAGATTGGGTGTTAACGCCTGACCAGCATTTTGAGGGATCATTGCAATTTTTCTACCTCTTACTTTTTCTAGCTCTCTACTATTCATATTGAGTAGATTTGAAGATTTAAACAAACATTCTCCACCAGTAGCAAATAAACCATTTTTAATATAGCCCATCATTGCTAATGCAAGAGTGCTTTTTCCTGAACCAGACTCTCCTACTATACCTACAGTTTCACCTTTTTTAATATTTGTACTTATATTTCTTAGAATTGATATTTGCTTACCTTTTTGACTTTTAAATCCTATTGATAGATTTTTAATTATTTGAATGTGATTTTCCATAATATTAAACTGGAGCTTTGGTTGATCTATCAATACCTAATGCTTTAGCAAACGCATCTGCTGTTAGGTTTATTCCTATAATTAATGTGCTTAATCCAATTATTGGTGAAATTACTGCCCACCATGCGAAGGACATTAATCCTCTTGCATTGGATATCATTAACCCCCAGTCAGGTGTGGGTGGACTTACACCAAAACCTAAAAATGATAATGAGCTAAAACCTAATAACATCCAAGACCATCTCATAGCTCCCTCAACTAAAATGGCATCTCTAACATTAGGCAATATTTCGTTCCAAATAATTGAAAGATTGCTATGCCCTCTAGCTTTAGCAGAAATTATAAAATCTTTAGCAATTACATCATGTGTGGCAGCTCTCGCAACTCGAACTATTCCTTTTCCGTAAAAAAAACCAAGTGCTGGTATTAATACTTCAGTTGATGTTCCTAGAAGAGAAACAATCAACAACATGGCCAAAATCCATGGTATCGATAAAAATGCATCAACTATTCTCATTACTATGTCATCGATCCTACCACCAACTAAACCACAAAAAATTCCTAAAAGACCACCCCACAAAAGAGCAATAATTGAACCAAAAAAAGTTACAGTGAGAGCGGTTCTTCCTCCCAATATAGTCCTGGTAAAAACATCTCTACCTAAACTATCTGTTCCAAACCAATATTCTAATGATGGTGCTTGTAACATTAACGTAGGATTAATTGACTTGTAATCATAAGGTGCAACCCAAGGACTAGTAACTGCTAACACTACATGAAAAATTAAAATTGCTAAACCAATGAAACCAGATGGCTTTGAAGCCATTGTTGATAATATCTCTGAAACTTTTGCTAAAGAACTTTTAGGTTTTTCTTCAAAGATATCTTTATTAGTTTCCATATTTATTTTCTAGTTTGTAATGTTTTTAATCTTGGGTTCAGCATTAATGTTAATAAATCAGCTATAAAGTTTATGCTAACGTAAATAGATGCAAGAATAATACCTAAAGCTTGAACAACTGGTAGGTCTCTATTAGATATAGACTCAATTACTAATCTTCCCAATCCTGGATAATTAAAGACAACCTCGGTAACAACCACTCCTCCTAATAACCAGGCAATAGTCAAAGCAACAACATTAATAGCTGGTAATAATGCATTAGGTAAAACATGTTTAAAAACCATTCTCCAATATGGTACTCCTTTTAAAATTGCCATTTGTATATAATCAGTCGCCATTACCTGAATAACGCTTGACCGAACCATACGAGCCATATGTGCAGTCATTATCATTGCAATAGCAATTACTGGTAAAATTATATTTGGTAGTAATTCTAAAAAGGTAACGTCGCTTGGTACAATTACTATTCCAGGTAACCATTCTAACCAAATAGCAACTATCAAAATTAATAAAGTAGAGCTAATGAATTCTGGAATGGTCATTGAAAATATTGCAATTGTTGAAATAATTATATCTGGCAGTTTATCTCTCCAAAGAGCTGTGATTATTCCAAGTATTAGAGCTAAAGGTATTCCAATAATTATTGCAGCTGACGCTAGAACCATTGAATTTTTTATTCTTGGTCCTAAAACTTCATTAATTTGCATTTCTCCACTTAATGAATAACCAAAATCTCCCTGGATAACGTTATAAGCCCAGGATAAATATCTCTGATATGCTGGTATATCTAACCCTAATCTTTTAATGCATGCTTCTAAAGCTTCACCAAAGGCTTGTCTCTCTAAATAAGAAGTACAAGCATCACCTGGAAGAATCTCAACTCCTACAAAGGTAATTAAAGATACAATAAATAAGGTTATTAAACCTAATACAAATCTTTTAAAAATTAAAAAAAACATTATTAAGTTTACTACTTTAGGTTTTATAAATAACAGCTAATAAATGAGATTAATTTTACAGGCCTAATTAAAGGCCTGTAAATAGTAATTTGTATTATTTTACTTTAACTTTATGCCACTGAATTGAAAAAACCTCAACTTCATCAAGATTCTTTACTCTAGAATTAGTAACCACTAATTTAGACACATGGTAAGGGATCATAGTTCCAGATTCTTCCCATAAAGTTTTTTGTGCATTTTTATAAGCTTTTTTTCTTTTATTAAAGTTAAGCTCAGCTCTTGCACTTGCTAGATTTTTATCAAAGCTAGAACTTTTGTAATATGACTCATTCCATTTAGCGCTACTGTGATAAACTTCATGAAGCACACTATCAGCAGATCTTTCATTCCAACGTGTCATTGCAACATCTTTTTTCATCCAAGTTTCTTTCCAGTAACTTTTTGATGGAGTCATTTTGATGTCAACTTTGATACCAGCTTTAGCAACTTGTTGTTGGATTACTTCAGCAATAGTTGGCCATGTAGGCTCTTTTGTTGATACATGAATTACCATTTCAATTCCATCAGGATATCCAGCTTCTGCTAAAAGTTTTTTAGCTTTTTTGATATCTTGAGGACATTTCATAGTAAGTCGATATTGATCTGATGGTGCAACAGGAGTATCACATGATACTACTGCCTCTCCACCCATAACAGTATCAACAAGCTCTTGTCTATCAATAGCTAAACGTACAGCTTTTCTAACTTTTGGATCATTAAAAGGAGCACGCTCAGTATTCATAACCATTCCTCTCCAGTTACCTGTAGGAATTACTGTAGCTTTGAACTTCTTATTTCCATCAAAGATTTTTTTCTGACTAAATTGAACATATCTGTTCATATCAATCTGACCAGTTAAAAGAGCTTGAACTCGTGCTTCTCCATCAGGTATTGCAATTACATGAACTTCAGCAAGTCCAGGTGCACCTTCCCAATAATTAGGATTAGCTTTAAGAATAGTAGTTCCTTCTGCATCAAACTTTTCAACCATAAAAGGACCAGTGCCAATTCCAGTTTGCCCAATAGTGTCTCCAGATCCAGATGGTATCATTCTTAATCTGTAATCAGTTAAGTTTAAAGGAAAGTCCGCAAAAGAAGTACTTAACTTCATTTTAACAGTATGAGAATCTACAATCTCAATATCTGTTACAACACTTAAGCTTTTTTTTGCAGGTGATCCAATTTCTGGATCTTTAACACGCATTAAAGAATATTTAACATCTTCTGCGTCAAAATCAGAACCATCATGAAATTTTACCCCTTTACGAAGATTAAAAGTCCACTCTGTTGCATCTGCATTTGCTGACCATTTAGTAGCCAACTCTTCTGAGACAACACCTTTAAGATTTTTTCTAACTAAACGATTTTGAGTCATTATCACAACTTGAAATAAACGACCTTTAGTAATCGCATCTAGGTTTGTATCTTTTCCAAATCCAAGATCATGTGATAATTTAAAAGTTCCACTTGATGCGTTTGCAGATGAAAATGATATTAATATTGATATCAAAGAAACTGATATCAGTTTGTAAATGTTTTTCATTATTAATTTCCTCTCTTTATTTAAATTAAAGCTAACACCTTACGTAATTTAGAACAATGATAATGTATAATACAATTATAGGTTGAACTCATTTTAGGTTTTTTCTTAAATTATAATACTGGATTAAATTAAAGATTTAATTTATTACAAAATTCAATGCATAAATCTTTACAAAACATAAGGTTTTCTATCAAACCTCAGAAAGTAGAAAACAATAGACCTACGGAGCTAGCTCGTACTATGAGCATTCATCCTCTAACTTATCAAGAGCTACCTTATGACCCAGAGTATTCTCATTATGCTGGGAGATTAACGACTGAAAAATTATCTAATGCTTCTCCAGATGAACAGTATTGGAAAACTAAACAAGAAATTATACTTCGACACACAGGAGAGCATCCTTATGAAATTTCAGGTCCAGATGCACTTAAATTATTACAGAAAATTTTTCCAAGAGACATTTCAAAAGTTAAAAAGGGAAGATGCTCTTATCAGTTTGCTTGCTACCATGATGGTGGAATAATCACTGATGGTTTACTTTTAAGAATAGATGATAACTGTTATTGGTTTGCGCAAGCAGATGGTGACATGGTGTCGTGGTATAAAGCTAATTCAGAAGGACTTGATGTTAAAATTAAAGAGCCAAATGTTTATGTTAGTCAAATTCAAGGACCTAAATCAATGGACCTTCTTGATAATTTAATTGATGAGCCAATAGCAAATACATGGAAATATTTTGATTGGGTTGAAGTAACCATGGCAGGAGAAAAAGTTATAATTAGTCGAACTGGCTTTACTAACGAACTTGGTTGGGAAATATATTTTCGTCCTGAAAATAATTCAGAAAAATTAGGTGATCTAATTCTTGAAGAAGGAAAAAAAATGGGAATGATCATTACAGGCACACCATCATTTAGAGGTAGAAGAATTGAAGCTGGACTTCTATCGGCAGGTCAAGATTTTACAAATGATACAAATCCTTTTTCTGTTGGTCTTGGTCGTTTTGTTGATTTAAAAAAAGATGACTTCATAGGCAAAAAAGCTTTATTAAATGCAGATAAAGAATGTCGAAGTTGGGGCATTAGAGTTGTTGATGGAATAGCAAAAAAAGGAAGGTCTATAAAAATAAATGATCAATCTATTGGAAAAGTGACTTCAAGCACATGGTCTCCTTACCAAGTTTGTGGTGTTGGTATAGTACTATTAGATAAATCAGATATAGGCCCTGGAACAGTTGTCGATGTTGAATGTGTTGATGAAAAAATCCATAAAGCTGAACTTTGTAAATTACCAATGTATGATCCGGATGGTGAAATAGTAAGAGGAATAAATAGAAAAATACCCACAAAAGCAGAGCCTTGGCTAGGAATAAAAAGTTAATAAATATTGGGAATACTTAATTTATTTTGAACGTTATGTTTTTTCAACAAACTTTCTACATAACCTTCTTTAATTAGTTTTGAGATAAATTTATTAAGAAAATCTAAAATTTCAGGGGTACCTTTTTTAATACCAATAGATTGCTTAATATATGTGAATGGACTATTTATCATTTTAAAATCATCATTAGTTTTAATTTCTTCAATTAGTTTTGGTTTTAATCCAGCAAGAACATTAACTTTATCTTCTCTAAATAATTGGTGAGACTCTTCAATTGTATTTACCCTAATTAATTCTACATTTTTAAAATTTTCAGTTAGCCATAAATCATATGCACTTCTCTCCAAGACTGCTATTTTAATTTTAGGTAAATTTATATCGTCATTAGTTTTAAAATTATCTTTTTTTCTAAACATAAAGTTTGCATCAATATTTACATAAGGATCAGTAAAATCTATTGTCTTACTCCTTTCTTTTTCACAGGCTATATTACCTATATCCCACATATCTTCATTTACAGCATCAGCTAACAACCCTGGTTTTTTAAACTGAACTAATTTACATTTTAGGTTTAATTCTCTTGCAAGCTTTTTTCCAATTTCTGGCGATACACCATCGGGCAACCCATCTGAGTCTTTGCCATTTATCAGTAAAAAATTACTCATATTGATGCCTACACGCAAAATACCAGTGGGTGCTAATTTTTTAGAAATTGTCTCAATCATTAAAACCTTTTTTTTATTATGTTATATAATAATTTGATTTTTTTAATTTAATTAAATGAGCAAAATAGAAAAAAAGATAATTGCAATTGGTGGTGTTGGTGTTTCACCTGAGTCAGATAAAGAATTAGACAATTTTATTCTAAATCATTCAAAAAAGATGAAAAATAACATTGGTTTTTTAGGTACTGCTAGCAAAGATGATAAAGAAAAGATAAATAAATTTTATAAAAGATTTGAAAATACCGGTTCAGAATTATCTCATTTTAATCTTACATCTAATATAGATGGTTTTCATGAATGGTTATTAAGCAAAGATATAGTTTATGTTGGAGGTGGTAATACTTTTTATATGCTGGAAATTTGGAAGAAAAATAGCTTAGAACAGGTTTTTAAAAAAGCTTATGAAAAAGGGCTTTTATTGTCAGGTGTTAGTGCCGGTGCTGTATGTTGGTTTGAATGGATATTGTCAGATTCTATGGGGCGAGGTTTTGAGCCTCTAAAAGGGATAAATTTAATAGAAGGAAGCTGTACACCTCATTCAGATAATATTGAAAGAATTAATGAATTTGAATTTAATATAAAAAATAATAAATTACCTAGTGGATTTGCGATTGATGACGGTGTGGCAGTAGTTTTCATTGACGGAAAACCAACTGAAGTTTATTCTTCAATAAATAATCATAACGCTTATTTTTTAGATAAAAATACAAAAATTAATCTGAAAGAATATATTAAGAATATATGAACAATATAACTGCAAGTAAAAAAATTCACAGCGTCGAGGATGCAAGAAATTTAGCTAAAAAGAGAATGCCTAAATTGATGTTTGATTTTGTAGATGGAGCATCTGGAGATGAAAAATTGTGTGAAATTAATACTACTGCTTTAGATCAAATAAGATTAGAGCCAAAAGTATTAAGAAATGTAGAAAATAGATTTTTAAAAAAAAAATTTCTCGATATTGATTTTGATCAACCATTTGGTTTTTCACCAATGGGGATGTGTAACTTAACATGGGCTGGTGCGGATGAAATGCTAGCTAAAGAAAGTGTTACAAATAATATACCTGCTTGTGTTTCTATGGCTTCATCAACCTCTTTAGAGAAAATGTTTGAATTATCAGAAGGACGTTCTTGGCTTCAATTATATAATTTTCAAGAAAACTTCGTGA
Source organism: Candidatus Pelagibacter sp. Uisw_090 (assembly GCF_047717845.1). Classification (GTDB taxonomy): domain Bacteria; phylum Pseudomonadota; class Alphaproteobacteria; order Pelagibacterales; family Pelagibacteraceae; genus Pelagibacter. The sequence goes on along the minus strand of NZ_CP159810.1, from coordinate 304,221 downwards.
TGGAACTTTTACAAAGAGCAGAACAAACTGGCTATAAAGTTGCAATATTGACTGTAGATGTTCCAATTCAATTTAGAAGAGCTAAAGATAATAAAAATGGTTTTACAGTTCCTTTCAAAATTGGTCCTAAACAATTATTTGACTTTGCAACTCACCCTCTATGGTCTTTAACAACATTGCTAAGTGGTATTCCAAAACCTATGAATTATGAAACTTCTAAAAATGGAAACAAATTTGTAAGAAGTGAAAGTAGAGGTGCTACAGATTGGGGAACACTTAAGCGTGTTCGTGATACATGGAAGGGAAAATTAATTGTAAAAGGAGTTATGTCACCTGAAGATGCTGTTAAAATTAAAGATGCTGGTGCTGATGCAATTCAAGTCTCAAATCACGGTGGAAGACAACTAGATAGTGCAATGGCTGCTATTGAAGCGTTACCTTTGATAAGAAATATTTTAGGGAAAGAATTTCCAATACTTTTTGATAGTGGAATTAGAGGTGGCAGCGATATAGTTAGAGCTCTTGCTTTAGGTGCAAATTATGTGATGTTGGGGAGACCTTTAATGTATGGTATTGGTGCTGACGGAGAAAAAGGTTTGAGAAGAATTTTAGATATAATTAAAGATGAGTTAAGTACAGCATTAGGTCTTGTTGGTTTAACTGATGTAAACGATATTTCTTCTGAAATTATTGCTAAAAAATTTATACAAAATATGAAATACTAAATTTATGTCAGAAAAAAAAATTAGAGGTGGTTCGTTAATTGCTAGAGCTTTAAAAGATAAAGGGATCCAACATGTTTTTACATTATCTGGTGGTTTCTGTAATCCAGCTTTAGAGGGGTTTATGGAATGTCAAATGGAAGTCATAAACTGCCCTCATGAACAAGTAGCAGGTCATATAGCTGACGGTCATACAAGAATTACTAGAAAACCAGCAGTTTGCCTTGTTGGCCCTGAGGGTTTTGCAAATGCTGTACCCTCAATGATGGAAGCTTGGGGTGAAAGATCACCTGTAATATTTATAACTGGCTCAAGCAGTTTAAAAAGGCAGGGCTCAGGAGGTTTTAAAGAAATAGACGATGTCGCAATTGCAGCTCCTTTAACAAAGTACAGTGCCAGCATAACAGATGGTACTCGAATTAGAGAATTTGTAGATAAAGCATATAGAATAGCAACAAATGGTTATCCTGGAGCAGTCCATCTAAGTTTACCTGTTGATATTATGTTTTCGTCTTTTTCTGAAGATGCAGGACTTGAAGAAAGACCTTTTTCGCATGAAGCAAAACCTGTTGACAAAGCATGGCCTGATCCAAAAAATATTTCTAAAATACTAGAGCTTGCCTGTAATGCAAAAAAACCTGTTTTGATTGGTGGACATGGTATTTGGTGGTCTGGCTCTGAAAAAAAATTAGAGGAAGTTGGAAATAATTTACATATCCCAATATTTAATATTCCTTATCATCAAAAATTACTTGGTGAAGAAGCAAATGCTTATATGGGTTTAGCTGATATTCATCAATATCCTCCTTCTAAATTTGCATTACATGAGTCTGATCTAGTTTTAATGGTTGGTGCAAGATTAGATAACCAAATGAATTTTGGTAATCCTCCCCTTTTTCCTAAATCAACTAAACTAGTTTGTGTTAATGGATCTCATGAAGAGATTGAACTAAATAGATCAGCGGATATGAACTTATTATGTGACCCTGGTGTATTTTTTGATACTTTAAATAAACTTAAAACAAATAATAAATGGAACTTGGGTCATGAATGGTTTGATCTTAATAAATCAAAAAAACAAGAATGGGTTGATAAAACTTTAGAAGATTTAAGTAAAGAAACTAAAGAAGCAGAAGCTAATGGAGGAAAAATGCATCCACTACAATTAGCTTTAGATGTGCAAGATGCAATTGGAGAAAAAGATTGGCTAGTTATAGATGGTGGTAATACTCATTTCTGGTCTGAAATTGCAATTAATATTGCTGGATCAAAAGGGAAAAAAATTGGAGGAATTTTACATCCAGGAACGTTCAGTATGTTGGGAGTTGGTGTACCATTTGCACTGTCTGCAAAAAATACTAACCCTGACTCAAATGTAATTCTGATAAGTGGGGATGGAGCTTTTCTTTCTGGTGGCCTATCTATAGAAACTGCTTTTCAAGAAAACAAGCCAATAGTAGTTGTTATCGACAATAATGGTGGTTTAGACTGTATTTCTCAGCAACAAGAACGTTTATTTGAAAGTGGTAAACACTTTGCAACAGATTTTAGAGATATACCATTTCATAAAATTTTTGAAGGATTTGGCGGTCATGGTGAGCTGGTTACAAAAAGAGAACAACTAGCGCCAGCATTAAAAAGAGCAATTGAAAGTGGTAAAACAGCGTGCGTAAATGTAAAGGCAAAGGGAGTAATAAGCCCAATAGTGGCTGCTGTTAGCGATAAAAGAGACAAGGCATCAATAGAATAAACATATGGCAACTTTATCTTCTCACTTATTAAACTCTGTGGATGGAACCCATGCAAGTGGTGTAAAGGTTACAATTTTACAAACAAAACCGAATGGAGATAAAAAAACTTTTCTAGAAACAGAATCTGATGTTGGTGGTAGAATTTTAAAAGATTTTGATCTTACCACAGAAGATTGTCTTTGTGACTATGAAATGATTTGTAAAACAGCAGATTATTTTTCAGAAAAAAATATTGTATCAGAGATTATAGTAAAATTTCAGATGGAAGACCCAAAAAAGAAATACCACTTACCAATTATCATATCGCCAAATGGATATTCTATTTGGTGGTCTAAATAGAATGAATGAGTAGCTCTGGTTTAAATATGTCCAGGCGCATAAGAAGAACGCCTTTTACAAATAAGGTTGAAGAGTGTGGTGTGACAGGTTTTTCTGTTGTTAACCACATGCTACTACCCAAAGCTTTTAAAAAATCAGTTGAAGAAGATTATTGGCATCTTAGAACAAGTGTTCAATTATGGGATGTTTCAGTTCAAAGACAGGTTCAAATTGAAGGCCCTGATGCTGAAAGTTTAGTACAGAGAATGACACCAAGATCTATAAAAGGTATGAAAATAAAAAAATGTTTTTACATTCCAGTTATTGATGAAAATGCAGGAATGATAAATGATCCAGTTCTACTTAAACTGAATGAAAATAAATTTTGGTTATCAATAGCAGACTCCGATGTTTTGCTGTGGGCAAAAGGATTGGCAATTGGTTCAAATTTAAAAGTTAAAATTGAAGAACCAGATGTTTATCCATTAGCAATTCAAGGACCTAAGGCTGAAGATTTGATGGCTAAAATATTTGGAGAAGAAGTTAGATCAATTAAATTTTTCAACTTTGGCCTATTTAATTTTGAGGGAACGGAGCAAGTAATAGCTAGAGCCGGTTATAGTAAACAAGGTGGATTTGAAATTTATTTTAAAGGATACGAATTAGGTGAAAAATTATGGGATACAATTTGGAAAGCAGGTAAAGAATTTGATATTTCCCCAGGATGTCCTAACTTAATTGAAAGAATAGAAGGAGGATTAATGTCTTATGGTAATGATTTTACCAGAGAAAATAATCCTTTAGAGTGTAACCTTGAAATGTACTGCGCCAAGGATAGTCAGCATGATTTTATTGGTAAAGCTGCTTTAAATGAAATTAGAAAAGACGGTATTAAACAAAAAATTAGAGGAATTATTTTTGATGGTGACCCTTGTCCAACTTGTACAAAACCATTTCCTGTTTATTCAAATAATAAAATTAAAATTGGACAAATTACCTCTGGAATTTATTCACCAAGATTGAAAAAGAATATTGGACTTTCAATGATCTTAAAAGACTATTGGAATATTGGCAATGAAGTAATTGTTGAAACATCAGACAACAAATTAAGAACTGGGACCATATCATCTTTGCCATTTGAAGAATAATTAGATATACCAAAAGAAATTAAAATTTAAAAATGTACAGAGCAGTTATAGCAGGTTATTCAAGATCACCTTTTACAATGGCGAGAAAAGGTGAGTTAATAGACGTCAAACCGGTAAATTTATTGGCTGAAGTAGTTAACAATCTTGTTTCTAAAACTAAAGTTAATAAGATTGATATAGAAGATATTGTAATTGGGTGTGCTTTTCAGGTTGGAGAACAATGCTTTAATATTGGTAAATTGGTAACTTTTTTGACCGACATGGATATCAAAACTTCTGGAATGACGGTTGATAGATGGTGTGGCTCGTCAATGGAAGCTATTCATATTGCAGCAGGAAAAATATCAATGGGATCAGGTAAAGTATTTATATGTGGTGGCGTAGAAAGCATGACTAGAGTTAATACAGGCTTTGATCCAATGCCCTACCCTTATACAGAAAAAGAAAATCCGAATGTTTATTTTTCAATGGGTATAACAGCAGAAAATGTAGCGAAGCAATACTCTATAACTCGAAAAGAACAGCAAGAATTTGCAATATCTAGTCATGCAAAAGCTTTTAATGCACAATCCAAAGGAAACTTTACAAATGAAATTGTCGCTATAGGAAATTGTTCTCAAGACAGCAATATTAGACCTAACAGTAATCAAGGAAAATTAGATGAATTAAAATTAGTATTTGATCAAAATGGAACTGTAACAGCAGCAACATCTTCACCTCTAACAGATGGTGCAGCGGCAACATTAATTTGCGAAGAACAATATGCTAAAGATAATAATTTAGAAATTTTAGCTAGAATTGTTTCTACATCTGTTCAGGGGTGTAAAGCTGATACTATGGGCCTAGGTCCAATTGGAGCTTCTCAAAAAGCTTTGGAGAGGGCTAAATTAACGATTAAAGATATTGATATCGTAGAAATAAATGAAGCATTTGCATCTCAATCATTAGCTTGCATAAAAGATTTAGGCATAGATCAAAATAAAGTTAATTTAGATGGTGGTGCGTTAGCATTAGGTCATCCACTTGGAGCAACAGGTGCTAGAATCACAGGAAAAGCAGCTCAATTATTAAAAAGAGAAAATAAAAAATATGCTTTAGCTACTCAATGTATAGGTTTGGGAATGGGCATTGCTACAATTATTGAGTCTGTAGAGTAAATTTTCATATGCAACAATTACCTTTTGACAAAAGATCAGGAAAAATTTGGTTTAATAATGAGCTGTGTGAATGGCAAGATGCTAGAGTTCATATAATTAGTCATGGTATGCATTATGCTAGTTTGGTTTTCGAAGGTTTAAGAGTTTATAATAAAAAAATTTTTAAATTAGAGGAACATATTGAGAGACTTTTTAATTCTGCAAGAATATTGGATATGAAAATTCCATATTCTAATCAAGAAATTATTGAAGCTACAAAAAAACTTATTTCAGATCAGAATATTATAGATGGATATATAAGACCCTTTGCGTGGAGAGGTAGTGAAATGATGGGTGTATCAGCACAAAATACTAAAATAAATGTGGCAATTGCAATATGGGATTGGCCTACGTATTTTGATCCTACTTTAAAATTAAAAGGTATAAAATTAAATATATCTAAATGGCAAAGACCTCCTCAAAACTCATCCCCCTGGCAGAGTAAAGCAGCAGGGCTTTATATGATTTGCACATTATCAAAACACCAAGCTGAAAAAGAGGGTTATACCGACTCTCTGATGCTAGATCATGAGGGTAATATAGCTGAAGCAACAAGTGCCAACATCTTTTTTAAGGATAAAAATAATGAATTACACACACCAATACCAGACTCTTTTTTAGATGGCATTACAAGAAAGACTGTTATTGATCTTGCTAAATCAAAAAACATAAAAATAAATGAAAGAAAAATATCTCCTGATGAACTCTCTAATTTTGTAGGATGCTTTATCACGGGTACAGCAGCAGAAATCACACCTGTTGGTAATATTTTAGATAATAATTTTGAAGTTTGTGATTTAATTAAAGATTTATCATCAAATTACGAGCTACTTGTAGGTAAAAATAACTAAATCAAAAACTAAAAGTATTTTAGATAATTTTCTAAATATATTCATTATTCTCTTTTTTTTGATTATTAATTCATATAATTCGGTCTAATAACAAATTTTACTTACATCTATCTTGTTAGAAAAGTTGTAATTAATTATAAATTAAATTTTAAGAGTTTAACGGTTAATTCCTCTTAATCTTTCAGACCTTCTTCTTAAAAGCTCTGCACTCACCAGTATTAAAGTGGACATAATAATCAAACATGTTGCTACAGCCATTATTGTAGGGCTTAACTGCTCTCTTAGACCAACCCACATTTGAATTGGTATAGTAGTGTTTTCTAGTCCTGCTAAGAATAATACTACTACAACTTCGTCAAATGAAGTTACAAATGCAAATAGTGCACCAGAAATAACACCTGGCAAAATTAATGGTAATGTTATTTTCATAAAAGTATTTACTGGATTACTTCCCAAACTTGCAGCAGCTCTTGTGACACTATGATCAAACCCTGTTAATGTTGCTGTTACTGTAATAACCACAAATGGTGTACCTAAAATAATGTGTGCTAAAATTATTCCTGTATGCGTTGCAGCCAAACCTACTTTTGCCATGAAAAAAAATATCGCTGTTCCTGAAATAATTAAAGGGACAATCATTGGTGAGATTAATAAAGCCATGAATGCCGCTTTGTAAGGCATGTGCCTACTGCTCAAACCTAATGCCGCAACAGTTCCAAGAATTGTTGAACCAATTGTTGCAAAGAAAGCAATAATAATACTATTTTTTGCAGCAAGTCCCCATGGGTTTTTAGTTCCATAAATCATGTCCTCATACCATCTCAACGAAAATGCATCTGGGTCAAGTGCTAACATTCCAGCAGAAAAATGAATATATTGTTCAGCATTAAATGAAAGTGGTAAAATTATAAATAATGGTGCAATTAAAAAGAAAAATACTAATCCACAAATAGTTAAATATGTGTAGTGCCAAATTCTATAATTCCATGGTGTATAAGTTGGTAATGACATAGTTTATCCTAATTTAATATTATCTATTCCTACTAATTTATTATAAATCCAATAAATAGTTAAAACACCAACTAACAGCATTGTACCTAATGCAGCTGCAAATGACCAATCTAAAGAACTCTTCATATGATAAGCAATCGTGTTACTAATTAAAGATCCACTTGCTCCCCCAACTAATGCAGGAGTTATATAATAACCTATTGCTAAAATAAAAACTAACAAGGATCCAGCACCAATTCCTGGAACTGTTAATGGAAAATATATTTTTCTAAATGCTACAAATGGTGTTCCACCTAAAGATTTTCCAGCTCTCATTAAGCTTGGAGATATTGTTTTCATTACACTGTAAAGTGGTAAAACCATAAATGGCAATAAGATTTGAGTCATTGCAACAAAGGTTCCAATTACATTGTACATTAGTTCTGGCCTAGCGTCGTTAGCTGCAAGTCCAAGCATTACAATTAAATCATTAATTGGGCCTTGTTGCTGAAGTAAAACCATCCAACTTGAAGTTCTAACTAAGAGTGATGTCCAGAATGGAAGCAGTACACATATCATTAGTAAATTACTATATTTCATGGGCAATGTAGCTAATAAGTATGAAATTGGATAAGCAAGTATGAAACAAAATATAGTTACCCAAAATGCAACTTTAAGCGTTCTTAACCAAAGTATTTTATGAATTCTTCTATCTTCATCTTGTTGAATTATTTTTCCATCTTGATTAAACTTTAGATCCACACCTTTTAAATATTTTGCATATGACCAGTTCGGAGCAGCATTCTTTAAAGCAACCAAATATTCACTTTGACCCCACCTTTTGTGAGTTTTTATAAATTGCGATTTGTAATCACCTTCTTCAAATTTTCCAAGTTTTCTAACTGTTTTTTTAATTAAGCTACTAAATCCACCTTTTTCATAATTCAGTCTTGCTATAATCTTACCGTAAGTTTTAGTCTTTTTTAAATATGCTAAATCTTCATAAAGTGCTGCATATACAGGCTCTTCTGGAAGGTCTTTACCATCCCATTTTTCAATCGCTGTAAAGGTATTTGGTAACATTTTAGTGATCATACGATCATCGACACTTCTAAATAACATGTCACCTATTGGAAATACGTATGTGATTACAAGAAATAAAAATAATGGCGCTACAAGCATTACTGCTCTTAATTTATTTTTTCTCTCAGCCTTCTTTAAACTTACCTCTAAAGGTAAACCGTCTGATGATAATATTTGTTCTGTACTCATATTTTAAAAATTCTTAAAAAAAAAGGGCGGTTATTTTGTAACCGCCCTAGTATTTTATAATAAAAACTTAATCTATAAAATTAAATTATAGTCCAGCTTTCATTGCTTCCCATTTCTCATTGATTTCATCTTGGTTATCTGCCCAGAAATCAGGATTCATTAGGATGTATTTTTTTGTATTAACAGGCGCTGTAGGCATGTGTTGTACCATGCTTGTTTTACCATCTTTATACCATGGCTCTCCAGCATCTATAATAGCTATTGAAGACTTTCTCCAAGGAGCGTAAGCAATATACTTAGCACTTCCAGCTAAACCTTCAGTACTTGTCATTTCTCTAAGTACTTTCATAGCTTTACCGTTAGCATCGTTAGGTCCACCTTTAACCATTGCAAAATACTCATAGTCAAGAATTTGTCCATCCCATACTTGAACAAGTGGAGTTCCTTCCATTTGCGCATTAAAGAATCTACCATTCCAACCAGTAGCCATTACAACTTCACCGTTAGCAAGTAATTCAGGCGGCTGAGCTCCAGCATTCCAGAATACACATCCACCTTTTGGATCTGTACAAAGTGCTTTGATTTTATTCATCGCTCTGTCAATTCCACCATCAGCTCCAAGTTTTCTGTAAGTTAAGTCAGAACCTTTTCCAGGGTTTACACCGTCTGCAGTGATAGCAATCTCTACGTTAGACATCGCACCTTTGTAAATAGCTCTCTTACCAGGAAACTTTTTAGTATTGAAAAAGTCTTTTAATGTAGTTGGTTTTTTATCACCAATTGTTGAATCATTATAAGCATAGTTCCAAGAGTACAAGATGTTTCCAACTGCACATTTTGAAGGCATGCCTGTAAAGAAGTCTTGACTTGCTGGTGTTCCATCTGGAGCAGGTGAAAAATCTTTATCGAAATCGAATTCAACAAAAATTCCTTCGTCACATCCAATGATAGTATCTTTTGCATATACATCTATGATGTCCCAAGTGATTTTTCCAGCTTCTTTTTGAGCTTTAATCTCTGATAATCCACCAGTGTAGTCTACCCAATTAACAGGTATTCCTAATTTTGCCGCTGTAGGATCACCATACCCTAATTTTTGACTTTCAGTGTAAGCACCACCCCAAGACACTACAGTAACTGCAAATGCTGAAGTTGTGATAGAAAGTACAAAAGATAGAGCAAGTAATAGTTTACTTAATTTTTTCATTTTCTCTCCTATTTAACGTTAACGTTTGTTATTTTATAAAGTGAAAGTAAAACAATATCAGCCAGTTTAGTCAACAGCCAATTATGTCTAATTTGCCTTTATTTATTAAAGAAATTCTTAAAGTTTATTTTGGGTCTAAAGCTCTACAGTCAACACTGTTCCAGCCTATATTAAGTACATTACCTTTTTTAAGGTCTAGTCTTGCAGTACTATTTGGTACTTTAAGGATAAAATCTTTATTTCCAAGTAAATCAACTCTAAGTCTTGTATGATCACCATGATAAATTATTTCTTCAATTTTACCTTTATGATTATTATCCATTTTATCTGTAGGATCTATAATTGCTCTTTCAGGTCTTAGTGAAACTTTAGTTTTATCTCCTTTTGCTTTTACAGCAACTGGATTTGCTAAAATTTCAGTACCATCTTCTAATTTTACTTTGCATTTATCACCTGAAATATCTTCAACCTGACCTAAAAATTTATTATTCTCTCCAATGAACTCAGCGACAAAAGAATTAACTGGTTTTTCATATAATTCATCTGGGCTTGATAACTGCTGAACTTTACCATCATTGAAAACTGCAATTCTATTTGACATTGTTAACGCTTCAGTTTGATCGTGTGTTACATAAACAACTGTTACGCCAATACTTTCATGAATATGTTTAATTTCATATTGCATGCTTTCTCTTAAATTTTTATCTAATGCACCAAGTGGCTCATCCATAAGTACTACCTGTGGATCAAAAACTAATGATCTTGCAACAGCAACACGTTGTTGTTGTCCCCCAGATAATTGCATCGGCATTCTTGCTTCAAAACCATGAAGTGAAACCATTGATAAAGCTTTATCAATTTTTTTATCTGCTTCATCTTTTGGAATTTTTCTAACTCTTAATGGAAAAGCTAAATTTTCATAAACAGTCATGTGTGGAAATAAAGCATAGTTTTGGAATACCATTCCAATTCCTCTTTTGTGAGGTGGAATGTTTGAAATTACCTTACCATCTAGATAAATTTCTCCATGAGTTGGAGTTTCAAAACCAGCAAGCATCATTAAACAAGTTGTTTTACCAGAACCTGAGGGTCCTAACATTGTTACAAACTCACCTTCTTCGATATCTAAATTTAATCCTTTAACAACTAATATTTTGCCATCGTAGCTTTTGTCTACATTGTCAAATTTTACAAATTCTTTATTTTTTGCCATATTTTCTCCAGGGGATTTAAAACATTTGTTGGCTTATTTATCAAGTTTTTTTATTTCAACTACTTAATGTAAAGATCTTTTGAAAAATTACAAAATAACTCACACCCTTTGTCTGTTATTCGTATTGCTTCTGACGCTTCAACACCCCACCCTCCAAATTGCATTACAGCAATCATATGAAAAGTAACATTTGGTTCTAGAATAGTCATATCGCCTTTAGATATATTAAGGGTATGTTCACCCCAATCTGGTGGATAGCCAATTCCTATTGAGTAACCAGTTCTAGAGGTTTTTTCTATTCCATATTTATCTAGAATTTTCCAAAAAGCTTGAGCGACATCATCTGCTGTTTGTCCAGGTTTTCCAGCATCTATTCCAGCTTGAAGTGCCTCATTTGTTTTATTCATAGTATCAATTTTCAATTGATCGGGTTTTCCAAGTAAAACTGTTCTAGCCATTGGACAATGGTACCTTTGATATACCCCTGAAAGCTCTATAATTGTAGCTTCACCTTCCACAAACTTGTCTTGAGTTGCTGTTAAATGTGATGCTGAAGTACCTTTTCCTGTTGGAAGTAATGTTGCAATACTTGAGTACTCACCTCCAAATTCTGGGGTTCCATAAAATAATGCTTTTTGAATTTCACCCACGGCATCGCACTGTCTTACACCAGGATTTATAACTTCGATTGCTGTTTGCATTCCTTTTTGGGAAATTATTGCCTGCAGATTTCATAAGTTCTATCTCAGCATTAGATTTAACAACACGAGCCCAATTAACTAATCTTTCAGAATCTTTTAACTTAACATTTGGTAACCCTTGTTTCATTTTTTCATAACAATAAGCGGTAAAATAATGACTATCCATTTCTAAACCTATTGTAAGTTTATCCCATTTTCTCTCTTTTATAATTTCTATTAAATTATCGTAAGGGTGCACTGGCCAAGTATGAATATATTTTTCATCATAAACTAAAATATTCTCATTTTTTAAATAAGTTTTTATATAGGCTCCACCTGAGTCTTGCTTTCTAACCCAGCATAATGGCTCATCATCATTCACGTGTATAATTACAGCTTGAGCGTAATAAAATGACCAAGCATCATAGCCAGTTAAATAATTCATATTAGCCGTATCACTAGAGATTAATAGTTCTATACCCTTCTCTTGCATTGAGCTCTGAACTTTTTTTAGTCTAGCTTTATATTCTTCTTTGCTAAAATTCATATACCTTAACTATTAAATAATTTTCCAAAACCTTCAATCTTTTCTTTGTAATTAATTGCATTAAGAGAATCCCAGATTAAAGTTTGATTACTTGATAAAACAATTTTATTTAGTTTTTGTTCAAGCATCTCAATTATTGATAAAGCAGGTAAAGCTGTGCATGAAATAAATAAAGCATCAGCTTCATTTAAATCCATTTTTGAAAGAATTTCATATAGATAGCTAGGATCAATTTTTCCTATATCAATGTCGGACTCTATACCAAAGTAGGAGTTTGCTGTAATTTCAAAATTTTCCTTTTTAAAAAAATTTAAAACTTCGTCATTTAACTTTTTTGAATAAGGTGTGAAAATCGCAACTTTATTAACTTTTAGTTTTTTCAGTGCTTTGATTGATGATGTGCTTGGTGTCGTAACTATAGCTTCTGGTTTTGCTTTCTTTATTTTTTTTTCAATAGAGTCATAGCCTGCAGCAATAGTACCTGAGGTGCACCCGTAGGCAACGCAATCAATTTTTTCACCAGGAAGAATGTCACTTGTTACTTCTGTTACTTTTTCAGACATTTTAATTAGATTTTCTCTTGTTAGGGGATTAAAACACTCAATTCTATTAACAAAAAAATCAATTTTTTTATCCTTAATTATTTTAATAAAATCTTTTTCAATCATATAGTCGCTTGCAAGAGCAACTAACCCTATCTTGGGGTTTTGGTGCTGGTTAAATTTGGGGTCAATTTTATTTGATTTCATGAATATAATTATATTCTAAGATTAAATATATTGATTATTTTGTCTAGTTAATTTAACCTCTTCTTATAAGCGATACATAACTCGTCGTTATACTGGGTTTAAAAGGTACTAAAGTAGTTACGAAAGTGGGATCAGTCGTCTTTAAATTTAACTATTTAAGGAGGTTTGAGTGAAATTTGGATATTTTTGTAACACTACTAATTGGAATCATAAACCTTATAATCAATTATTAAACGAAACCAAAGAAATCACTACTTACTGTGATGAAAATAATTGGGACTCCATTTGGTATACAGAGCATCACTTCAATCATGAAGGAATGGAATCTTGTACTAACCCATTAATGATGGGGGTTGATGCTGCAGCTAGAACAAAACAAATTAGAATAGGTCAAGCTTGCAATGTAATTACATTTCATAATCCCATCCGTTTAGCTGAAGACATAGCTTTACTAGATCAATTGTCTGGAGGAAGAGTTGATGTTGGTATTGGAAGAGGAATTTATGGAAGAGAAGCAATCAATATGAACAAAGAGGCTGACCTAAAGGATCAGGCTAAAAATTTTAGATTGTTTGATGAGTCATTAACCATAATGAAAAAAGCATGGACTGAAGAATTTTTTAGTCATAAAGGTGAATTTTATACCTACCCTACTCCTGGTTTTACATGGCAACATGACATGAGTCCTCCTAATGAAAAGTTTCTAGATACCAACACAAATGAAGTAAAAAAAATAAGTGTTGTTCCAAAACCAAAACAACAACCTCACCCTCCTATATGGCAAGTAGTTGATGGAGCAAGTTCAATTAAATGGGCAGCACAAAACGGTTTAAATACAATTATGTGGATACCTACTATTAAAGCATTAAAAACTAGATTTGAGATCTACAGAGATGCAAAATCTAAAGCTGAAAATAGAGATGTTCTACTTGGAGAAGGTGTTTCTTTAGTAAGAGATATGTTTGTTGCAGAGACTATGGAAGAAGCTGAAAAAATGGCTGGTGAACATATTATCAATTATATGAAGTGGGTTTGTCATTGGAGAGGATTGGGTAATCATATGGATCCAGACGAAGAGTTACCAGAAACAAAGCATAAATTAGATTTACTTAATTATGACTTTCTACATAAAAGAAATTTATTATTTGGGACACCAGAGTATGTTGTTAATAAAATAAACGAACTAAAGTCAGAGTTAAACTTACAAAATCTCCAGGTTTGGTCTAATTTTCCTGGAATAGATCATGAGACTTGCATGAGAAGTATAAAACTGTTTAATGATGAAGTTATACCAAAGATCAATTTAGATAGTTCAATCATAGAGAAAGCAAGTTAATGAAATTGGAACTTAGAAAGTTTGCAAAATTTGTAGATAAAACTTTTATTGAAGGTGGTAAGGAAGCTAAGGAACCAGTTTTAATGGTTTCTGTTGCTGCTGTATTTAAAAATCCATGGCATGGAAAAGGTTTTGTTGAAGATTTAAAACCAATTATTTTAGATTTAGCACCTAAGTTAGGTGATATTTTAGTTCCTGAGTTAATAAAAGAGATTGGTTCACCTGAAAAAATTTTAGCCTATGGTAAAGCAGGCACTGTTGGACTAAATGGAGAAATAGAACACGCATCTGCTTTTATTCATACACTAAGATTTGGAAATAAATTTAGGGATGCTGTTGGTGGAACTTCTTATCTGAGCTTTACTAATACTAGAGGTCCAGCTGGATCAAAAATGTCTATACCAATGATGCATAAAATAGATTCTGGACTAAGACCTTATTATCTAACTCATGAATTTACTATACATGATGCTCCTTTTGATGATGAAATAGTTATTGCTATTGGCGGTGCTTCAAGTGGAAGAGCTCATGCTAGAACAGGAGATCGTTACCAAGATATGAAAGAAATGGGACTAGATCCTAAATAAATTAATGTCTCAAAATTTTGATCCAAATCAAAATTATTATTCATTTATTGATAATAGTACAGAACCACTAGTCTTTATTCATGGTGTTGGGTTAGATCATGAAATGTGGGAGCCTCAAATTAATTCTTTAAATAATCATTCAATAATTACTTATGATTTATTAGGTCACGGAAAAACTCCATACGATAAAGATGAAGTCACTTTGAATGATTTTTCAAATCAATTAGATTATTTATTAAATTTTTTGCAAATAGATAAAATTAATCTTATTGGATTTTCTCTTGGCTCATTGATTGCATTAGATTTTGCTTCTAAATTTCAAGATAAATTAAAAAGCCTTACTGTGATAGGAACAGCATATAAAAGAACTGCTGAACAAAGAGCTTTGGTTACCGAAAGATTTGAACAAGCAAAACTAAATAAACCAATTTCAAAACAAGCACTTAGAAGATGGTTTACAGATAAATATTTAAATAAATATCCAGAAATTTACGATCAATTTATAAAAATTTTAACAAAAGATGGTGAAGATCATTTAAATTTTTTAAAAGCCTATAAGTTATTTGCGTATCATCAAGATGATATAGATATGATCAAAAATATAAAAACTAAAACTCTTGTAATGACAGGATCAGATGATTCAGGTTCAACAGTTAAAATGTCAAAATCCTTATCTAATGATTTAATAAATTCAAGTTTTACTGAGATAAATAATGCAAAACATCTTTGTAGTATAGAGTGTGCAGATGATGTTAATATAAATCTTAAAAATTTTATTAATAATTAAATGATAAAAATTCAAAAATTTAAAATGTACATAGATGGTCAATGGGTTGACTCTGAATCTGGTAAAACTATTGAAACTTTAAACCCTGAGAATAATGAAGTGTGGGCAACTGTACCTGAGGCAGGTACAAAGGATGTTGACAACGCTGTTAAGGCTGCCCAAAAAGCTTTTGAAACATCGTGGGCTAACTTACATCCAAGAGATAGAGCTAAATATTTAAGGTCTTTAGCAAATCAATTAAGAGAAAATGCTGAACATCTTGGTATTATTGAAACTAAAGATACTGGGAAAATTTTTAGAGAAACTAAAACACAAGCCGATTATATTGCTGAGTACTATGATTACTTTGCAGGTCTTGCAGATAAAGTAGAAGGTACGGTTGTACCAATAGACAAGCCTGATATGCAAGTAATAACAACTAGAATGCCTATTGGTGTAATTGCTGCAATCATTCCATGGAATTCTCAAATGTTATTGACTGCTGTAAAATTAGCTCCTGCCCTTGCAATGGGAAATACCGTTGTAATAAAGGCATCAGAGCTAGCACCCGTAACCTTGTTGGAATTTGCTAAATTAGTTGAAAAAGCAGGAATACCAAAAGGAGTTGTTAATATCATTACAGGTTTAGGTGAGCCATGTGGTAGAGCGCTAACTATGCACGACCTTGTTGAAAGAATAGCATTCACAGGTGGTCCAGAAACTGCAAAAAATATTATAAAGAATTCTGCTGAAAACTTATCTCAAGTTAGTTTGGAACTTGGTGGTAAAAGCCCCGTTGTTGTATTTAATGATGCCGAACAAGAAAATGCTCTTAACGGAATTACTGCTGGAATTTTTGGCGCAAGTGGTCAAAGCTGTATTGCAGGATCAAGACTTTATATTCAATCAAAAATTTATGATGAGTTTTTGGATAAATTAGTCGAAAAAGCAGAAAAGATTAAGTTAGGTGCTCCAATGGAAAAAGATACTCAAATGGGTCCTTTAAATAGTTTCAAACAATTAGAAAATATTGAAAAAAATATTAAAGCTACTATTGAACAAGGTGGAAAAATTAGATGTGGAGGAAAAAGATCTAACATATCAAATAAAGGCTATTATTTTCCAGCCACGATAATTGAATGTAAAAATCATACCTTGCCTACGGCAGAAAATGAATTATTTGGTCCAGTATTATCTGTAATGAAATTTGACACTGAAGAAGAAGTAATTAAGCAAATGAATGATAATAAATATGGCTTATCTTCTGGAGTTTACACCTCAAATCTTGGGAGAGGCATGAGGGTTTCTAAGGCAGTGAGAGCAGGAATAGTTTTTGTAAATACATATAGATTAATTTCACCTATGGCACCATTTGGAGGAATTAAAGACAGTGGCTATGGTAAAGAAGCAGGCATTGAGTCTATTAAAGAATATACAAGAATAAAAACAACATGGTATAATTCTTCGGATAAGCCGATGACCGACCCATTCACTATGGGTTAATTATTTGACTGCAAGGCATTACTTTTTAATTTTATTTATTATGTTTATTTTTGGAAGTTCCTATCCAGTAAATAAACTTGCTTTAAATACATCCTTACCACCAATGCTAGCTGGATCTTTAAGAATGCTTATACTTTTTATTTTCCTTCTTCCTTTCTGTAAATTTAAAGTTCCTGATAAAAAATATTTTCTTCCTTTGGCTGGTTTTTCTTTAACTATGGGTTTTGGGGTTATTTTTTTTTTAAATCTAGCATTAGGTGAGGCAACATTCATTGCACCAATTATTATAGGAGCACAACTTGCAATACCATTTGCACTTCTTGCTAGTTCAATTTTTCTTGGTGAAAAAGTTAATACAAAACAATGGTTATTAATATTGGTTTCTTTTTTTGGAATTTTTCTAGTCGGATATGATCCAAATTTAAAAGGAGAAATTTATGCAATTTTTTTATGCAGTGTTTCAGCTTTTTTTTATGGAATTGCAAATGTGTTCTCGAGATACATAAAAGAAATTGATGTAAAATTTACAAATATGATCATGGGATTTACAGGTTTTATAACAATCTTATTATTTTCAATTTTTTCTGAAGGGAATACAGTTGGCCACTTAATGGACATAAACATTAATACCTGGCTCCTATTACTTCATAATGGAGTAATGGTCTCAGTAATTGCTCATACTTCTATGTTTTATCTTTATAAATTTTATTCAGTTAATAAAGTTATGCCTTTCTATTCTTTATTCCCAATATTCGGTTTAATTCTAACTTTTTTTATTTTTGGAGAAATTCCTACGTTGCTTAGCGCAATTGGTGGGACAATTGTGATTATCTCTGTCTATCAGCTTCAAAAATTAGATAAATCACCTGTTGAAAATTTTTTCAAATAAGCTTTAATTTCTTTTTTATAAATTGTTAACAATTAAAAAAGGAAATAATGAAAAAACTATTTATTGCTGCATTTATATTCGTTTCAACTTTTACAACGAATACATTCGCAGAAGTTAAGATGGGAATTATTTTAGGATTTACTGGTCCTATTGAATCTCTAACACCAGCTATGGCTGCATCTGCTGAACTTGCTTTTAAAGAAGCTTCTGATTCGGGCTCACTATTAGGTGGAGAAACTATTACAGTAGTAAGAGCAGACTCAACTTGTGTTGACTCAGCAGCAGCAACTGCAGCAGCTGAAGGTGTTATTTCACAAGGTGTAGCAGCGATTATGGGTGCTGACTGCTCAGGTGTAACTGGTGCTATTGCATCAAATGTTGCTGTACCAAATGGTGTAGTAATGATTTCACCTTCAGCAACTTCACCAGGATTAACAACTCTAGATGACAAAGGATTTTTTTAGAACGGCTCCTTCTGATGCTAGAGGTGGACAAATTTTAGCTGACATTACTAAAGACAGAAGAGTTAAGAGTGTTGCTATTACTTATACAAATAATGACTATGGAAAAGGTTTAGCTGACGTTTATGCGGCAGCTTTAAAAGCACATGGCATTAAAGTAACAATTGTATCTGCTCACGAAGATGGAAAAGCTGATTACTCATCTGAAGTAGCTACATTAGCTGCAGCAGGTGGAGATGCGGTAGCTGTAATTGGTTACCTAGACCAAGGTGGAAAAGGAATTATACAAGGTTCTTTAGACTCTGGCGCATTTGATAAATTTATTTTATCTGATGGTATGATCGGTGACTCATTAACTGAAGCTTTTGGAAAAGATTTAAATAAATCTTTTGGTTCAATTCCTGGTTCAATGAACGAAAAAACAGCAGGTACTTTTGCATCAGTTGCTAAAGCGGCCGGCATTGACTCGTCTGGACCTTACACTGGTGAATCTTATGATGCAGCAGCTTTAATCGTTCTAGCGATGCAAGCAGGTGGATCAGCTGATAGAGCTTCTATTGCTAAAAATGTAATGGATGTTGCTAACGGTCCTGGAACTAAGATTTATCCAGGTGAACTTAAAAAAGGTTTAGATTTATTAGCTAAAGGTAAAAAAGTTGACTACGAAGGTGCAACTGGAGTTTCTTTTACTAACGTTGGTGAAGCTGAAGGCTCTTTCTTAGAGAAAGAAATCAAAGGTGGAAAATTTAAAAATAAAAAACAAAGATAATTAATATTTTAATTTTAAAACCCTCAGCAGTGAAAGTTGCTGGGGGGTTTTTTTATCTAAAAACTACTTACAATTCTTAAGATTCCAATAATTGAAATAATTATTAAAAAATAAAATACAACTTTTCTATAAGTTTCTTCCTTACTTTTAACAAAAAATTTATTACCAATAAAAACTCCTAATGGTAAAATTATAATTAATGGAATTACTCTATAAATAGTTGTCATATCAACAATTCCTGAAAAAAAACTTAGAATAAATACGTAAATATCTGTCAAAAAAAATAGAGCTGCCAACGAACCTCTAATTACTGCTGGCTGAATACTTGTGATTAATAAAAAAAGTGCCACTGGCATACCACCCAATGTTGTAAGCCCATTTAGTGTTCCGGAAATTATGCCTGTAAAAAATTTTCCATAATTATTATTAATTTTTTGGTTAGAAAATCCTTGCATTAATAAAATTGAAAAAAATATTATTAACAAACAAATAGATAAATGAATTATTTGTGGATTTAAATACTTCAGTAAATAAAGGCCAATTGGAGAACCAATTATCATTCCTAATAATATTTTAAAAACAAATTTCCAATCAATTTTGTTCCAAATATATGGAACCATAAAAATACTAATTATTACCTCTAACGCTAAGATGATTGGAACTATTTCAATAGCCGGAAGTATAAAAGAAAAACCTGATATACATATTGCAGAAAAACCAAAACCATTAAAACCTCTTATTATAGATGCAATAAATACTATAAATATTACATAATAAATTTCTATTAAACCGAGTTGAAAATAAGATAAAATATCCATCTTATTTTTTTTCTCTAAAATCTGCTCTTAATGTTGATAAAATGATTATAGCTAAAAAGATTAAACAAATTAAATTCATTGTTTTCCAGCTTGTTAAAGTTAAAAAAACTCCTGCCGATAAACTTGCTACTGCTTGAATAGAATAAACAATTAAATCATTAAAGCCTTGTGCCTTGAATTTTTCATCTTCTCTATAAGATATAACTAGTAAACTTGTTCCAGATATAAATAAAAAATTCCAGCCAAATCCTAAAAATATCAGCGCAATTAAATAATTAACAAAGTTTTGCTCAAACAAACTTATTAAAATTGTTATTAAAAATAAAGCGACACCTGCATACATTATTTTACTATGACCAAATTTTCTTATCAAATTGCCTGTAACTAGTGATGGTAAAAACATTGCTGCGATATGAAGTTGAATTACAAACCCTGTTTTAGTTAAACTTATTTTTTCCATTACATGCATACTTATTGGGGTTGCAGTCATTAAAAATGACATCACAGCATAAGCAAAGGCAGAAGCTACTAAAGCTTGTAGAAATCTTGGTTGAGAAATTAACTCTAAATAACTACGTTTGATTTTTTTGTTAACGCGATTTAGTTTATGTCCATCTTCATAAAATAATAAAAAAATTGTTGAAGTAAGAGTTAAAGCTGCAAGTGCAATATAAGATCCAGCATATAAATGTTCAGCTATGATATCTTTTGTTATATTAGCTACATTTGGTCCTATAAAAGCTGAACCTATTCCGGCTAATAATATTATGGATATTGCTTTAGGTGCCATATCTTTTTTTACTGTTTCAACAGCTGCAAAACGATATTGATGACTAAAGGCTACTCCTGCGCCCAGTAAAAAACATGAAAAATTAAAAAGAATAAAGCTTTCATTGATTATTGAGTAAGCAGCTAGAAGAGATGACAAGGAGCTCACTACAGAAGCAAGCATAAATCCTGCTCTACGTCCAATTATACTCATTACCTTTGCTGCAAAAATTGCAAAAATAGCTATACCTACAATTGATAAGGCCATCGGTAGAGTTGCTAAAGATTTTACTGGGCTAAATTGAGAACCAATTATTCCACTTAAAAAAACTGTTACGGGTGCTGCTGTGAAAGCAAAAACCTGACTTAAAATCAGCAACCATAAATTCTTGTTCATTAAAAAAAATATTTATCACCGATGTACATAGCCCATGCTACTGCAGCTCCTAGTATAATGTATTTCATAATATCTTTATTTTATTTCGATTTTCTCAGGAAGTATACCTTTAGGTCGATACCTCATGATCAGTAAAAGACCCATACCCATCATTAAATATCTAAAGTATGGAACACTTTCAATTAAATGAATTTTTAACGAATGTGTGTCTGCTAAACCTGCTGTAAATAGATTAATTAAGAATAGTGCAATTGGTGCTGCCTCAATCCACAAAAACCAGACTGCAAAACCACCTAAAATTGCTCCAAAATTGTTTCCACTTCCTCCAACAATAACCATAACCCAAATTAAAAAAGTATACCTCATGGGCTGGTAACTACCTGGTGTAAATAAACCATCTTGAGTAACTAACATGGCACCAGCAATTCCAACTATAGCTGAGCCTAAAATAAAAATTAATAAGTGTTGTTTAACAACATTTTTTCCCATTGCGTTAGCAGCTTCTTCATTATCTCTTATCGCACGCATCATTCTTCCCCATGGGGAGTAAAGAGCTTTTTGAGTAACTATTAATAAAGCTATAACAACAATTAAAAATAAACCTGAATAACAAAGTTTTACAAAAACTGATGATCCCTCAATTACTAATTGATTAAGGGCTGCCTGTTTATCATTAATACTTGAGATTAAATCTAATTTTCCAGAATTAAATTTTGCAACTAGATTTATAAACCATTCTTTAGTTTGGAGTTCAATTTCATAAGGTACTGGTCGATCCAGTCCAATTACATTCTTAACTCCCCTTGTTAACCAATCTTCATGTTTAATAATGGCTATAACTATTTCTGAAATAAGTAATGTTGCAATAGCTAGATAATCTGCTCGTAAACCTAACGCAACTTTACCAACTATAAATGCTAGACCTGCTGCAAAAAATGCACCTACAATCCAAGAAAACATAATTGGCAATCCTAATCCGCCAAGAAATCCTGTTGTTGCAGGGTTAACATTTTCAATAGCCTCAATACTTGTCTCTGATGTAACTCTTATAATGATAATTCCAGCAATAATAATTGTAGCAATACCATAAGTTCTAATTTTAGATTTTTCAAAATTTTTTAATACAAAGCGTATTGCAAAGACCATCACGACTATTAACCACAAAGACATTAAAATACTAAAACCACCTGCAACCCATGCCTCTTGTACGGGTTCAACAGATATCAAAACTGCAGCTAATCCACCTAATGCTGCATAACCCATAAGACCAAAATTAATTAAACCTGCATACCCCCATTGAATATTTGCACCCATGGTCATTACCGCAGAAATCAAACACATGTTAAAAATTGATAGAGCTACATTCCATGATTGAAATATTCCAACTAAGATAATTAAACCCATCATTATTGTGTAGGCTGTAATCACGTTTAAGTGCTTTCTCACAGCACCTTCCCTTTGAATATTCCGTTAGGTCTATAAAGTAAAACGATCACCAGTATAGAAAATGATACAGCGAATTTATAATCTGTTGATAATAGTTGAACTAAAGTTTCTGGCTCCATGCTTGCTGGTAAAACATACATAAAGAATTTTTTATAAGCATAGGTTAAGAATATTTCCGAAAATGCTATGACATACCCTCCTAAAAATGCTCCAAACGGGTTTCCAATACCCCCAACAATTGCTGCAGCAAAAATTGGTAACATGTTATTAAAGTAGGTAAATGGCTTAAAACTTTTGTCTAAACCATATAAAGCCCCACCAATTGTCGCCAAAATACCTGCAATAATCCAAGTAATCATAACTACTCTTTTAGGGTCAATCCCAGATAATAAAGCTAAATCCTCATTATCAGAGTAAGCACGCATGCTTTTTCCTGTCTTAGTTTTGTTTAAAAACCAAAATAAAATAGAAACTAATACAATTGTTACAAATATTGTTAATACCTGGCTAGATTTAATTGCTAAACCTTCGTTAAGTCCAGTCATTTCTTTGAACTCACCTGCTTTGATAATAAATCTTTCTCCATCAAAAAATCTTTGATCTGATGGTCCTATTATTATTCTAACTACTGCTTGAGTTACAAACATCACACCAATACTAACCATTGCAAGCTGAACAGGAGGACTTTTACTTACTCTATAATATCTAAAAACAAATTTATCGATTAAGAGCATGTACCCAATTGTTAAAACAATTGCAAAAGGAATGGCAAGTAATGCTGTTGGTAAAACTCCTAAAGAAATTCCAAGTGATTGGAAATACCAGGTGAACAATATTGTAACCATTGTACCAAAAGCCATCATGTCTCCAGTTGCAAAATTAGCAAATCTCAGAATTCCATAAATTAAAGTTACAAATATTGCACCTAATGCTAGTTGCGAGCCATACGTAAGTGCTGGTATAAAAATGTAATTTAATAGTAATATAATTGCGTTTAAAAATTCCATACTATCCACCTAAAAAAGAGCTTCTTACTCTTGGGTCGTTTAATAATTCTTTTCCTGTTCCTGAATATTTATTTTCACCTGTAACTAACACATATCCTCGATCAGAAATGTTAAGAGCTTGCTTAGCATTTTGCTCGACCATTAAAATTGCAACATTAGTTCTTTTAACTTTAATTATATGATCAAATAATTCATCCATTACTATTGGAGAAACTCCAGCAGTTGGTTCATCTAACATTAACACAGATGGTTTTATCATTAATGCTCTACCAAGAGCTACTTGTTGTCTTTGACCTCCTGATAATTCTCCAACTAATTGATTTCTTTTTTCTCTAAGTATTGGAAACAGTTCATAAATTTCTTCTATAATATTTTGATAATTATCATCTCTTAAGTAAGCCCCCATCTCTAAATTTTCTTCAACGCTCATTCCTGAGAATACATTTTTTGTCTGTGGTACAAATGAAATACCCTCTCTCACCCTATCTTGTGGTGAAAGTTTTGAAATATCTTTGCCATCAATTATAACTGAGCCTGATTTTAAACTTAAGAGACCTAGCATTGCTTTCATGGCTGTTGATTTACCAGCACCATTAGGCCCAAGAATTGAAACTATTTCACCTCTGTTCACATCAACAGAACAAGAATTAATGATATCAGGTCCATTACCATAACCGCCTGTCATTTTTAAGCCTTCAAAAAAAGCCATTAATTTTCATCCTTTATTTTTGATCCTCTGCCTAAATAACTTTCTATAACCTTTTCATCTTTCTTAGCTTCTTCAGCAGTACCCTCAAATAAAACTGACCCTTCTGCCATAACAATAACAGGGTTACACAATCTACTTATAAACTCCATATCATGTTCGATCATACAAAATGTGTACCCCTCTTCCTTATTTAACTTAAGAATCGCAGTACCTAGATCTTTAAGTAGTGTTCTATTAACACCAGCCCCTACTTCATCAAGCAATACTAATTTTGCATCAACCATCATAGTTCTTCCAAGTTCTAATAATTTTTTTTGGCCACCTGATAAATTTCCAGCTAATTCATTTGATAAATGAGTTAGATTTAAAAAATCAACTACATCTTGAGCTTTTTGTTTTACAGCAAGTTCTTCAGTTCTAACTAAACTTGGTTTTAGTAAAGCTGTCATTAAATTTTCACCTGATTGATTTTTAGGAACCATCATTAAATTTTCAAGCACAGAAAGATTAGTGAACTCATGTGCTATTTGAAACGTTCTTAAAATTCCTTTAGAAAATAATTCATAGGAAGGAACATCTGTCACATCTTCATCATTAAATAACACTTTTCCTTGTGAAGATTTTAAATTTCCAGCAATTAAATTAAACAAGGTAGTTTTACCTGAGCCGTTAGGTCCTATTATACCTGTAATAGATCCTTTCTTAATCTTTAAAGAGCAATCTGAAACTGCAGCCAAGCCTCCAAAATACTTAGATAGATTTTCAATCTGTAAGATGTTTTGTTGTTGATCCATGAAATTTATTTATTTATTTAATCTTTTATGAATACTGTTGAGTGTCTTTTCTAAAGATTTATAAAAACCTACTTTTATTAGCTCTTTGACTCCTTGTTCATTTAAACCTTTAGGTGTTTGAGATTCTTTTACTAAGTGTTTTAAATCTTTTTTAGAATTCACAACCGCATCTTCAGATAACGCTAAAAATAAAGAAGTTATATATTTTTGTGCATCATTTCGCTTAACCCCTCTTTTAACCAACCAGTCAGTCATCACTCTTAACAGTTCATAAAATGGAGCCATCATTCCAGATGTAGACCAAAAATTAATTGAAGATTTTTCATTTTTAATTTCAACTGTTGTGCCAATTTTATTAAAGAAATCTTTTACCTTTTTATTGGGTGGGCAAATTGGTACTGGTCCTTTTTTTAATGATATTGGAGGTAACGGTATTGCTCTTATAATTTTTGCCTTAACTTTAATTGCTTTTTTAAGTTGAGCTAAAGTAATTGTTGATATGAAGCTGATTATAGTTTGATTGGATCTAAACTTTAAATTTTTAATAATTTTTTCACCCACAGTTGGAATTACTGATAAAAATATCCAATCACATGAATTAACTATTTCCTGATTATCTTTGCTAATAGTTATCTTTTTAAACTTTTTTTTTAAGGTGCTAGATATAGATTTATTTCTCTGCGAGATGATTATTTTATTATATGGAATACTAGAGCTACAAATACCAGTGATCACAGCAGACGTAATTTTACCTGTTCCTATAAAGCCTAATTTCATAAATATAGTTACTTTATAGTGATATTAGTGAATTAATTAATAAAAAAAGAACCTCTAATTCTCAACAGTTCTCTACTTAAATCTTTATTCTCTTTGAAGGGTTTTCTTCCATGTAGCCAAAAATAATTATTAGCTACAATGCTTGACCCAGGTGCTAGTTTAGTGATTACTTTATTCTTACTCTCCTCCAAACCATCTGATAATTTTTGTAAGAAAATTCCTTGATCCATATTTTTTGGCTCAGGGAATTGATCAATATAAGAAATTTTTGGCTTACCCTTATCATCTGTTGTGAAAACTGGATGTTCAACTTTATATTCTATATTTTTACTTTTAGGAGAACCCCAAACAAAATCTTTTCTTCCAACTGGATCATTAAATAAATCCTCACAATGTTCCCAGTCATCAAGATGAAGCATTGCCGTTTCTCCACCCAGCACATTTTGTTCTTCAATTTTAGTCATAAGTAGCCAATCTGTGGTCTCCTTAACATATGTGCCGTCTGTATGGAGATCCATATTTGTGTAGGCTTTTCTCAAATACGAGTCACTTTTATCTTCGTGCTTTACAAAAAATCTTGCATAATATTTTCCAGCCATTGCATCGTGGTTTGGATTGCCAATTAAATAAGCAATTGCTGTTGATAGTTTAACTAAAAACGTATCATTAATTTTTGAACTTATATTTTTTGGACCAATTATAAAACAGCCTGTGTCTCTGTCTCTTACTATTGAGTTAAGTAATTTGCTTAATTTATTAGAAGTTAAATTGTCTAAACTTTTAGCAATAGTAAATCTAGTAAATGGTTTATACTCTAAAGCAGTGATATCAAATTTGTTGAATGGAAATATCAATTTATCTAAAATTTCATCTTCAATTCTAATATCAATTATTCTTTTTGAATCTTGATGTTTTGTTATTGTTATGCCAGAGATATTTTTCATTAGAGATAATTACTTAGTACTGTCATCATAATAGCAGAAATCACAGTTGGATAAACAAAATTTCTTTTTGAAATAAAAAATATGAATAAACAAAATAAAACCACGACAATTCTACTTAGATAACTAGCATCAGACAAAACACCTACCGGAAATATAATTGTTCTGGCTATTAGTGCAGCTAGTGTTGAATAAGCAAGACAATTAAACCATCTAAATAACTTTGAAGTTTCTTTTATTCCTTCTGATGAGATTACCCCTAATAATCTAGATGAAAAAGTTGCTAATGATGTAACTAAAATTGCAAGAACTACACTAGTTGACATTTAGTTCTCCTATAAAATAAGCAATGGTTCCACCAACTAACCCACCTAGTAAAATTGACCACTCAGGTGATAGAAAATAAAATATTGGTCCCAATAATAGACCCAAAATTACTGCAGCTGTAATTTGAATGGTCTTCATTGCACCCACCATCATACATAAGAAATAAATTGGGTTTAAAATTGCTAAACCCATCATCATATTTTTATCTAAATAATCTGAAGCATAAAAACCAATAAAAGTACCTATTACTGCTGTAGTCCAGGTTGCACAACCAATTCCAATCCAAAAATCAATTCTGTATTTTTTTTCAATACTTTTATAATTACTCTTCATTATCAGCCATGCAGACACAGCTATGAAGTGACAAGAAAAATAATATTTCCACTTAGGTTGGCTTTTATGCATCATTAATGGGAATAAAGAAACTGCCATTGGATACAATCTTGCATTAACAAACCAAACAGCCAAAAATATATTAAGTAAAGATGCTCCAACTAATAATGACTCCGCCATTACTAGCGATCCAGGTAACGCATAAGTAAGCATTGTTGAAAAAATGCTTTCTTGAATATTAAAACCCAAATTTTTAAGAAGTGCACCTATTGCTATAAAACAACAACCGAGTGCAAGAGCAGGACTATCAGGAGCTAGAATTGATCTAAAACCTTTAAAGAAAAATTCTTTATTAATCATTAACCTCCAAGGAATAATCTACCAACATCAGGATTTTTTAACAAATCATCCCCTTTGCCAGCGATCGCAGTTTGTCCAGATACTAAAACGTAACCTATATCTGCAAACTCTAATCCCTTTTTAGCATTTTGTTCTACTAAAATAATTGTTTTCTTCTCTGTTTGTTGAAGATCCCTTAAAATTTCAAAAACCATATCGATATATCTTGGCTCTAATCCAATAGATGGTTCATCAACTAGTAATACCGATGGTTTCATAACTAATGCTCTAGAAATTTCTAATAATCTTCTTTCTCCACCTGATAAAACTTTAGCAGGTTGATTTCTTCTATTTCTTAATCTTTCATATTTTTCAAAAATTCTTTCTGCTTCTTCATAGGACTCATCAGTATTTTCTTTGGAATAACCACCCATCAATAAATTTTCTTCAACAGTCATATCTGGAAAAACAGAATTATCTTGAAGTATATAAGCAATTCCACATGATGTAAGTTTTTGAGCTGGAGTTAAGTTGGTAATTTCTTTTCCATCAATTTCTATTTGTCCTGAAAAAATATTTGTAAATCCATAAATAGAATGAAGTATTGTAGATTTTCCTGCACCATTTGGTCCAATCAAACATAGTGACTGAGCCTTACTTACATTTAAATTAAAATCATGAAGTATTTCCATTTTACCATAACCCGCTGATAATTTTTTTATAGTTAGGTGGTTATTATCTGGTGATAGTTTTTGTAAATCTTCTGGCCCTGGTGCTTTACCTAATACATCATATTGATTTGACATTATTGTGCTCCCAAGTAAGCGTCTAGCACACGCTTATCATTTTTAATTTCATCTGGAGTTCCGTTTGCTAACATTTGACCGTGTGCTAAACAAAAAACTCTTTGTGCTAAATTCATTATTACTTTCATGTTGTGCTCTATAACTAGCAAGGTAATTCCATAGTCTTTATTAACACTAATTAAACGATCGATAATTCCATTAATCAATGTTGGATTAATTCCAGCTGTTGGTTCATCTAATAAAAGCATTTTAGGTTCATTCATTAGTGCCATTGCAAGTTCCAATAGTTTTTGCTGTCCAAATGAAAGATCTCCTGCTCTGAGCTTTCTTTTTTGATGAAGCCCTACAAATTTTAATAACGTCTCAGCTTTATCTGTTAAATCAGAAGGTATCTTTTGAAATACTGATAATATTCCATCATTCTCAGGTTTATTACTGATTAACATATTTTGAATACAGTTTAATTTTCCATAAATTCTAGTTTGTTGAAAAGTTCTAAGTAATCCAAGCTTTGCAACAACAGGCACTGGCAGTTCTGAAACTTCTGTACCATCAAATTTAATTGAACCATTGTCGATTGGATAAGTTCCTACAATTGAATTAAATAAAGTAGTTTTACCAGATCCATTTGGACCAATTAATCCAACAATTGAACCTTGTTCAACTGACATTGAAATATCAACGTTGGCCTTAACGCCACCAAAAGACTTACTTACATTTGATATGTCTAATATAGCCATTACTTTAATTCCACCTGTGCTTTTAAGTCAGCTTCATCGACAACTTCACCAAATCTTTCAGGATACTTTTCTCTTAACCATCCCATTACCCCTTCAGGAAAATAAACAACGATTACAATAATTAAAACTCCAAGAGCAACATACTGCCAGCCCAAGAAGTAAGTCCAAAAACCCTCTTTAAATAAGTGAAATATAGTTGCACCAACAAGTGGCCCCCATAAAGTTCCTTTACCACCAAGGATTGCCATTAAAACCATGAACACACCAAACGTTGGTCCAGCAAATGCAATTTCAGTTGGTTCAATGTATCCATTTATATGACCCATTAATCCTCCAGCAATTCCAACAAAGAAAGCTGATACCATCCAGCCAATAATTTTATATCTCATGGTGTGAATTCCCATTGCCTCCGCTTTATCTTCATTGTCTCTTATTGCATTTAAAACTAAACCAAATCTTGTGCTGTAGGCCCACTTCAAAGTAATAAAAGTTACAACTGCAAGAGCAAAACACAAATAATATAAAAACTGAGATGATGATGCATTAGATCCAAATCCTTTTGGCCAAACTGGAACTGTCATACCTTGACCTGCACCAATAATCTCAATTCCACCCGCAAGTTCGCCTGCAGCAATTCCTAATGCTAAAGTACAAATTGCAAAGTAGTGTCCTCTTAAACCTAAAATCCCATAACCAATTACTCCTGCAATTATTGTCGGAATAATTCCTGCTAGTAATATACCAACACCAAAACCTTGAAAAAATTGAGGGATAGTATGAACAAAAGTTTTTTCTCCACCTGCGTCTGTCCATTCTGCTAGTGAAAAGAACATTGCTATTTGAGTGCTTGATGCAACATACATTCCAACGCCAAAAAATAATATATTACCGAACGTGTTGTAGCCCATTTGTCCACCTTGAACGTCCCAAGTCATAGCTAAAACAATCAATATATAAAGAAACGATAATTGAAGTTTGTAAGCTGGAAATATGAATGCTCCAGCTAAACCAAAAATTATTAAGCCTGCGTATAGGAGTGTATTTTTATTCATTATTTTAAATACTCTCTTTTTCGAGCTAATTTAAACCTTCTATAAACCAATATAATAACTAGTAACGAGAATACTGCTGCAATTCTAAATTCTGTTCCAAGCAGATAATCAGCCCATTCTTCAAATACACCAAGTCCCATTCCTGATATTGCAACTGCTGGTAAATTTCCTAAACCTGCAATAATTACAATCATGAATGATCTAACCGTGTAAGGTAATCCTGTATAAGGATGAAGTGTGAATGTGATTGCAATACAAGCTCCTGCTATTCCACATAATGCTGCATTAATTCCAAAAGTTGCTGCATAAACTTTCTCAGTATCAACACCCAAAATCTTTGCTGCTCTTGCGTTTTGAGCTGTTGCTCTAATTGCTCTACCTAGTTTTGATTTCTTCATGTAGATGACAAGAATAATTGCAGATATCACACAAACTGCTCCTGAAAATATTTTAGCATTAGGAAGTGTTACTGAATTATTAAACAGCATTGTTGTTCCAAAATTTGACTGAGCAACTACAACATCTGCACCAAATGCAAAATTCATTAATTGCTGAGCTAAAATACTAATTCCAAATGTAGCAAGAATTGAAGTAAATAAATCTTTATCTACTACCTTATTAATAACAAGCTTGTACATTCCCCAACCCACACAATACATAATGATTGGCGATACAATCACGCCAAAGGCTGGGTGAATTCCTGATAGATACATAAAGTATGCAATGTATCCACCCATGATTACTAATTCTCCTTGAGCAATGTTTATTATATTCATTACTCCCCACTGTAATGCCATTCCATAAGCAATTAATGCAAACAAAATACCAAGAAGTATTCCGTCCATTGATGCTTGAACCATTAAGATCGGTGCTTGAAAAATTAAGAAATCCATAAATTCTTTAGATGTTTATAAAAAAATGCCCCCTATTACTAGGGAGCATTTTGCATATTAGGTATTATCTTTCTGACCAAGATGGAATTGGGTGTACCAACTCAGCTGATGCCCATTTTGTCGGAGCTACAACTTTGTTTTCACACACACTACCATCATCGTTACATGATACTTGGAAAAGTACCATTGGCTTAGATACGTTTTGACCACCTGCAGCAAATTTTATGTTTCCATAAAAAGTTTGCATATCAGTTGCAGCTAAAGCATCTCTAACTTTTTTAGTATCAAACGATTGTGCTCTTTCGAACGCATCTTAAAAACTAATAAAGCAGCAGAAGATTCAGCAGCTTGGTAAGGCGGTGCATATCCAAATGCTTTAGTAAAGTCTGCATCATATTTCATACCACCACCAAAGTAGTTGTCTTTGTATGATAGAGATTTATGCCATTGAGAAGCACAAAGTGCGTACTCAGAAGCTTTACCATGTTGCTTAGATAGTTTAGCAGCATCACAGTGAGTCATTGCTAACATTTTCACGTCAACTTTCATCTCTGAAATTTGTCTAACAGCTGTTAAAGCACCTTTTGTATGACCTGAAACCACAAGAACGTCTGGATTAGTAGCTTTTACTTTAGATAAAGTAGCAGCCATATCGTTAAGCTCTTTTGGTAACTTGTCATCTATGATGATTTTAGAACCTGTTCTTTTAGCAGCTTCAACAATACCCAATCTCACATCTTGTGAGAAAGCATCTTGTTCAAATGCCATTGCAATCTTAACTGGCTTTCCACCGTTTTTTTCAACCGCAAGGTCAATTGCTACATCAAGATATAAGTTAGCTGGCGCAAGTACTGCAAATAAATATTTGTAACCTTTAGTGAATAACGATCTAGACGCACCGTTTGCTTCAACCATAGGAACTTCATATTTTTCAGTTACAGGTGCCATAGCTTTTGTAAGTCCTGAGCTATATGGCCCAAGCATAAACTTAACACCATCTTGTTGGATTAATCTTTCTGCAAGTTGTGCTGCTCTTCCTGAGTTTGATTCATCATCGTAATAAATAATGTCAAACTTGTAAGTTTTTCCACCAACTTTAACACCACCCATGCCGTTTATTCTCTCAACTGCTAAGTTATAGCCGTTTTGAGTATGAACACCATTGGATGAATATTTTCCAGTCAATGAAACAGCTGCACCTAAAATAATTTTATCTCCAACTACCTTCGCGAAAGATATAGTTGAAGCTGAAATTAAAAGAGCAATTGCAGAAACTAAAGTAATTAGTATATTTCTGATTTTCATTTTATTTTTTCCTCTATTAGTTTTAAATTTAAAAAACAATTAAACATCTAAATGAATAAAAATACAACTAACGTCATACAGACTTAATTGCCGCAATTTTATTTGTAGGTTTTTAATACTTTTGAATAAATGCAATTGTAATTGCAATTAATATTAATACACACGCAGAAATTGTATTTATAACTTTTGGATTTGCTTTTATCCAAATAATTAATTTTCTAGCAAGTACTGCATAAGCAATTAGAGATAAAAAATCTAAAACTACATATGTTGTGATTAAAATAAAAAATTGAACGATATAATTTGAATTAAAGTCAATAAACTGTGGAAATATTAATGGAAAGAACATCCAAGCCTTAGGACTTGTTCCAGCAACTAAAAAGCCATCTTTAAAGAATGAAAAAAAACTTTTTGATGAAATATTATCTG
The DNA here is from genome assembly GCF_047717845.1 of Candidatus Pelagibacter sp. Uisw_090. Classification (GTDB taxonomy): domain Bacteria; phylum Pseudomonadota; class Alphaproteobacteria; order Pelagibacterales; family Pelagibacteraceae; genus Pelagibacter. Next base: position 271,385 of record NZ_CP159810.1, on the reverse strand, counting down.
AGCTTACATCTTTAAATCTTGAATTATAAATATCGTAAGCAAGATAGAGTAAGTATGCAATTCCTATCCACTTAAATATATTTAAAAAATTTGGATTATCGACAAAAAAAGATCCTAAAACAAAAATTACTAAAGTGGCTTGAATAATATTTGCTGTAACATCTCCAAGAGCTGTCCAGATACATTTTTGAACTCCATAATTCATGGAATATGAAATGATTACAATTCTAGGTGTGCCAGGAGTAATAAATAGAAATAAAATTATCTGTAAAAAAAGGAAATAATTTAAAGGGAGCATTTTTGGTTTGAGGATAGTCCAAAAAAACCGGAGCTAAAGATGGCTAAGATGGACTATCTAGGTTTGAAGATACCATGACCCTAAATAAAATGCATTAATCAATTTTTTCAAATATAATGAAAATAGAGGATTTATGAAAAAAAAAGGTCACACCCCTATAACTAGAGTTAAAAACCCAGAACCCCATATTTCAGATCCTGACTGGATCATTTGGGCAGCTTGGGCAGATCGAATCACTTTTGAGGAAATTGAGAAAAAGACTGGAAAAACAGAAGGTGAAGTTATTAAGATTATGAGACGATCTATAAAGCCTGTATCTTTTAGATTGTGGAGAAAAAGAGTTAATCAAAAAAGTATTAAGCACAAAAAAAAATTTGAGTATTCAAGAAAAGAAATTACTAGTAAAATTAAAAAGAATGATTATTTATAATCCATGAAATCAGTAACTATTTATACAGGACCACTTTGTGCTTTTTGTGATGCAGCAAAAAAATTATTAACTAGAAACAACGTTGAATATAAAGAAATCAACATTGCAACAGTTGACGGTGCAATGGATGAAATGATTAAAAAAGCTAACGGAAAAAGAACCATCCCTCAAATCTTTTTTGATGAAAATCATATTGGTGGTTACGATGATGTTAGAGCTCTTGAAAAAGAAAATAAATTACTAGAACTTTTAAAATAAATTAATTTTTAGGCTTAAAGGTTAAACAAACACCGTTATTACAATACCTTTTGCCTGTTGGTTTAGGTCCATCTTCAAAGATATGACCATGATGGCCACCACATTTTTTGCAATGATATTCCACTCTCTCGTACCCTAATAAAGTATCTGTTTTAGTTTCAAAAGCATCAGGTAATGACTGATAAAACGATGGCCATCCTGAACCACTTTCATATTTAGTATTTGAGTCAAATAATTTTTCACCACAATTAGTACAGTGATAACTACCTTCTCTCTTCTCGTGATTTAATTCACTCGTACCAGGTGCTTCCGTTCCATCTTCAAATAAAATTAACTTTTGTTCAGCAGTAAGGTCTTTATTAATTTTTTTTTCATAAATTTATTCTATTACTCTCAAAGGTTTGCCGGCAACGCATGCCTCTAATCCTTCAATCATCTGTGAATAAAACATGCTATAATTTTCTGCAGTAACATAACCAACATGAGGCATTAATAATGCATTTGGTAAAAATCTTAGTTTATTACCTTCTGGTAAAGGTTCTTTTTCATAAACATCAAGTCCTGCTCCAGCAATAACATTGGTTGATAATGCTATAATTAAATCATCCTCATTAATAATGGATCCTCTAGATGTGTTAATTAAAAAAGCAGTTTTTTTCATTGAGTCTAACTCTTTTAGTTTTATCAACTCTTTATATCTTTCTCCCCCTTGAACATGAATGGATATAAAATCAGAATTTTGTAATATATCTTCTTTACTACATGGAAGAACATCTAACTCCTTGCAGGTATCTAGATTTAAATTTTCACTCCAAGCCATAACTTCCATACCAAAAGCTTTACCAATTTTCGCAACTTGAGATCCAACTCTTCCAAGTCCTACTAACCCTAAAATTTTTCCCTTTAACTCAAATCCAATAGTTGATTGCCAGTAACCTTGGTACATATTATCAATTTCTTCTTTAAAGTTTCTAGCTAATCCTAAGATTAAACCCCAAGTTAATTCTGTTGTACCTGCAAAATCAATGTCGGTTCCACACACTGTAATTTTTCTCTTTTTTGCAGCAGCTAGGTCTATAGCTTTATTTCTTGAGCCACTTGTGATGATATATTTAAGGTCATTTAAATTATCAATTAAATTTTTAGCAATAGGAGTTCGTTCTCTCATTATCAATAATGCTTCAAAGTCTGATAATTGCTCTATGGCGTCTGCTTCATCTTCAAAGGGTTCACTGAATATTTTAAATTCATACTTGCCAGATAATTTTTTTAAATCAACAAATTCGTGCGACACGTTTTGGTAATCATCTAAGATAGCAACTTTAAGCATTTTTAATCTTTCTATTTGATAAAAGAATTCCTGTTAAAATAAATATTGCACCCAACATATGATAAAACATAAATTTTTCATTAAAAATAATCATTGCCATAATTGCACTTAAAATAGGCATCATATGTAAAAAAACACCTGCTCTATTAGCACCAATTAAAGCAACTCCCTTTATCCAAAAAATAAAAGAAGCAAGTCCTGGTAATAAAACTACATAAAACAAAATTATATAAAAGTTTTGATTTAAAACAATTCTATAGCCCATTTGATACTCTATAAAATAAATTGGTATTAGAAAAATAAAGCCGAATGAAATTACTACCTCTAGTAACCCTAGTTGAGATAGTTCATGTTTTTTTTTCTTTAACAACGCAGAATAAGTAGCCCATGACAGCATTCCCAAAACCATTGTAATATCACCTTTGTTAAAATCTAAATTTATTAATATTCCAAGATTTGCTTTAGTTATAATTAAAACAACTCCAATAAAGGAACATGTAACTCCCAATACTTGAAAAGTGTTGGTTTTTTCAATTTTTAAAATTGAAGAAATAAATATAATCATTACAGGTATTGTTGATATCATTAATACTCCACTGATAACTTGAGTAAAATTTAAAGAGTAATACACGATTGAATTAAATATGGTGACACTCGTAATTCCAAGAATTGTATAATATTTATAATTTTCCAAAATATAATTTTTTTTTTTCAATATTTCCTGAATTGTAAATGGTGCTAAGATTAACCATGCAAATAGCCATCTATAAAAGTTTAATGAAAAAGGTGGTATTTGATATTGACTAGCAAATTTTCCAACCAAAAAATTGCCTGACCAAAATAGAGTTGCTAAAAATAAAAAAATGTATGCAACACTATTTTTGTTAACCACCTAACCGAACCTAAGTGAACTATATGGTTTTAAATTTAAGTTTGTATTTTCTTCAGCAATCATTCCTGAGATTATTTTCCCTGATATTGGGCCTAAAGTCCATCCTAAATGGTGATGACCAAAACAGTAAAAAACATTTTTATATTTTTTTGAAGGTCCTATTACAGGCAAATAATCTGGGAGTGTTGGTCTAAATCCTAACCATTCATCTTCATGCTCAGGTAAATCTCCCATCATATATTTTGCATTATTAATTAAGTTTTTAATTCTCGATTTTGATAATGGATTTTCTAATCCACCAAATTCAACAGTGCCCACTACTCTAAGTCCTTGTTCCATTGGAGTAATACCAAAGCCTCTATTTTGAAAAATCACCGGTCTACTTAAAAGATGATCACAATCTTTAAAATGAACATGATAACCTCTTTCAGTATCAAGCGGTATTTTTTCATCTAAATTATCTGTTAATTTTTTTGAAAACGAACCACAAGCGATAACAATCTTGTCAAAAAGAAAACTTTGGGTTTCAGCTTTTATAACTGGTTTTTCATCGTTAAAATTTATGTCTTTAATATTCATCTTTAAAAACTTGCCACCTTTTTTTAAGAAAAGATCATAAAGTTTTAAAAGAATTTTTTTTGGATTTCTAGCGTGTCTACCATGCTGATAATAAACACCTCCATGATAGATGGGTTTTATATTTGGTTCTAAATCGTGGATTTCTTTTGAGGTTACTATTTGTTGATCAACACCCAGTTCATTTCTAACATTAATTTCAAGCTCTCTACTTTTTAAACTTTGATCATTCCAAATATATAAAATACCTTTTTTTTCAACTAATCCTCCAATTTCTATCTCATCAAATAACTCATCATAAGCAGGTAACGCTAAGTCCAAAATTTGATGCATGTTTTTAGCGGTATGCATCATTTTTTTTGTAGAGCAGTTTCTTATAAATTGTAAAAACCAAGGTATCATTTTCGGGACATAGTTCCATTTAAGAGCAAGTGGACCAGTTGAACTTAGAAGCATTGCTGGAACATCCGTTAAAACATCAGGTCTATTTATTGGCACAGATGCATATGGAGAAAAATGACCTGCGTTACCGTAAGATGCAGCCGGGCTACCGGGATCATTTCTATCAAAAATTGTTACATTAAAACCTTTTTTTTGTAAAAACAATGCATTGGAAATACCTTGAATACCAGCACCTACAATTCCTATTTTTAATTTTATGTCCATAATAGTTTATATAATTCTTAAATTTAAATATTCTCGCGACAAATTAGACATGTAAAGCATTAAAATACTTAAGCTATTAACTGCTTATGGTTAATTTTGGCACTCATAACAATTGCAAATCCGATCATTGTTGCTAGCATTGAGGATCCACCGTATGACATAATGGGTAGCGGTGATCCAACTATAGGGAGTAAACCTAAAACCATCGACATATTTACTGTGACATAAAAAAATATTGCAGATCCATAGCCATAGCAAAAAAGTTTAGCAAAATAACTTCTTGAGATTGCACCAATTCTTAAAACTCTATAAATAATAATTATATAAATTAGCAATAAAGCTAGTGATCCTATAAAACCAAATTCCTCAGCAAATAATGTAAAGATAAAATCAGTGTGTTTCTCAGGTAAAAATTCTAAATAGCTTTGGGTACCTTTTAAAAAACCTTTTCCATTTAAACCTCCTGATCCAACAGCTATTTTAGATTGAATAATTTGATATCCTGCTCCCAGGGGGTCACGATCAGGGTTGAGAAATGTTAAGATTCTTAATTTTTGATAGGGTTTTAAGAGAGCAATAGCAAAAGGCATTGAGATCAATAAAGCTATAAAAGAATATATAAAATATTTAACATTTATTCCTGCAAGCCATATAACAACTAAACCGCTTAAAGCGATTAATATTGAGGTACCTAAATCAGGTTGAGTGATAACAAGAATAATTGGTAATATTAAAATCACCATAGCAACAAACATAACCTGAAAGCTATTAACTTTGTTGAGCTGTATTCGGTGATAATATTTTGCAAGACATACTATTATTGCGATCTTCATTAATTCCGAAGGTTGTAAATTAATAAAATATAAATTTATCCATCTTTGGGAGCCAGATGCTTTAATGCCATATAATGAAGCCCAAACTAAAAAAAATAAAACAACAATATAAAATAAATAAGCAAAATGATGCCAGAATTTTATATTCAAAAATGACATAAAAATCATCATAGTAAAAAAGATTAAAAATTTTGACATATGACTCTTACTATGAAATAAAATTTCTCCACCGTCTGTTGAATACATGGACAAAACACTAATTAAACCAAGCAATAAAATGCAAGTTAATAAAACATAATCAAAGTTTTTCAATTTTTGAAAAAAGGTTGGCTGTGTGTTAAACGAATTATATTGCATTTATATCTTTATTGCTTTTTCAATTCTGGTTTGTTCTCTAAATTCGTGCCTATCTACAATTAACTTAAAGAGTTTTTTTGCAATAGGCGCTGCTGTTGAACTACCAGATCCACCATGCTCAACAACGATACTTAATGCGTATCTTGGATTTTTATATGGTCCAAAAGCTATATATAAAGCGTGGTCTCTTTCATTATACGGAATTTCAGATGTGTTTAAGTCAAGCTCTCTTGCTGCTTTAGTTATTCTTCTAACTTGTGATGTTCCTGTTTTTCCAGCAAATTGATATTTTGGATCTTCAATTCTGGATGAATAAGATGTTCCTCTAACTTCATTCGTTGAGGCAAACATTGCTTTTTGAACTAATTCGATATTTTTAGAATTTTTAAATAAACGCCCATATTTTTTTTTGTTTAAAAATCCTAAAAGTTCACTCGCTTCCTGCAATCCATTATTTTTTTCATCCAAATATTTAGCATTTTTATCCATTATAAGCTTGATGTCCTCTACTGTTTTAGGATTTTCTTCCATTATTATTTTAGGGTAAATCTTAAATCCACCGTTTGCAAGCTGGGCTGTCATTTGACATAGTTGGAGTGGTGTTGTCTGAGTATAACCTTGACCAATTCCTGTGATTAATGTTTCACCTATAACCCAACCTTTTCCTAAGTTATTTTTTTTCCATTGAGTGTCAGGAATTAATCCTTTTTTCTCATTACTGAATGTCTCATCTAAAACTTTTTCACCAAGGCCAAATTTTAAAGATGTTTCTTTTAAACGATCCACTCCTAGCTTTCTTGCAATTTCATAAAAATAGGTGTCACATGACTGCTTCATTGCACTTTTTAAATTCACAACACCATGACCTCTTTTTTTCCAGCAATGATAAGTTTGTCCATACATTTCTATTTTTCCCTTACAATTGACTTTAAAATTTTCATCAATAATTCCATTTTCTAGGGCAGATAGAGCTACTATCGGCTTAAATGTAGAACCAGGTGAATATAAGCCTGATAAAGTTTTGTTAACTAATGGTTTTAATGGATTATTAATAATTAACTGCCAATCATCTTGATTGATTCCAAAAAGAAATAGATTGGGATCAAATGAGGGCGAAGATTGCATGGCTACAATTTCACCAGTGTAAATATCCATTATACTTATTGAGCCTGCTATATTCTTTAAAAGCTCATTACATAACTTTTGAATTTCAGTATCTATTGTAAGTTGAATTGTTTTGCCACTTAATCCTTCTGCGTGATCGAGTTGACTAATTCTTTTTCCATATGCATTAACTTCATATCTTTGAATACCATTGGTACCAATTAATTCGTTTTCAAAGGTTTTTTCTAACCCAGTTTTTCCGACCTTAAGACCTGGTACGTGTTTACTTTTTATTATTTCATTATTTAAAATATCTTTCTCGCTAGCCTCACTAACATAACCCAAAACATGAGTGTAGCTTTCATTGAAAGGATAATTGCGAGAAACAGATAAAACCGGTTTTGCCCCTATTAAATCGTGCAAAAAATAATTAACCTTTGTGAACTGTTCCCAAGTCAAATTTTTAGAAATAATTATAGTTTCCCAAGACTTTTGCTTGTTTTTTTGTCTTATTATTTTTTCAAATTCACCATTACTAAGATTTAGAATTTCTTTTAGTCTTACCATTAAATATTTAAAATCTTCTACTTCTTCAGGAATTACATGTAATTGATATATCTTTAAATTACCGGCAATAATATTTCCAAAATAATCTAAAAATTCACCTCTTATTGGAGGTAATCTCCATTCACGAAGTCGATTTTTATCAGATAAAGTTAAATATCTTTTATTATCAGTAATTTGTAAGGAAAATAGTCGCGCTATTATTCCTGTGAATACAATAAACTTCGCTGCACCAATAATAAACATTCTTCTATTAATGGTTTGGTTTTTTTTAACTCCAAAATTTTCACCCAACATTGTTATTGCCTACAAAGTAATTTTCAAAAAAATCAAATAAATTTGAAAATAAAAAATACAACAAGAATGTGAATATAATATTTATCATTTGATCAAAGTAATTTAATTCATGATTAAAAATAAAATTTAAGGATATAAAAAATAGTGAATTTATAATTAAAATTGTTATAAGAAAAAAAATACAATCTTTAATCAAGCTTGGTCTGAGAGTAATATTTCTAAGATATGCAGCAGCTCCACAAAGTATTAAATACAATAAACTACTTAATCCAATTGGAGTACCAATAACAACATCATTAAACAAGCCTGCTATAAAAATATAAATATACCCTAAGCTTTCACTTTTTTTTAAGCTGTAATAAAAAATCAAAATGTAAGAAAAATTAAATGAAAAATATTTCACATCTAAATAATTAAAATCACTATTATTTAAAACAGATACAAAAAGTAAAATTAACGGTATTTGTGATAATATTTTTCTAATAAAAGTTTTATTTCTTAACCCTATCATTTAGCCTCATTTTTTTTGAATGAAACAATTTTTACAAACTTTAATTGAGAAAAATCTGAAAAAAATTCAATTTTTTTTTCTTCACTTAAATAATTACTACTAATTATACCTATTGGTATTCCTGCCTTAAATAGGTTGGCTGTTCCTGAGGTATAAATAATAGACTCATTTTTAATATTTTCATATTTTTTACTGTATTGAATAACTCCATAATCCTTACCTGTACCAGACAATATTGAAAACACTTCATTTGGTTCTACGATAACTGGTATCTTACTGTTCAAATCAGAAAGTAATAATACTCTTGATGATAAATAATTAACCTCAACAACTTTTCCAACAAGATATGCCCCATCCATAGTAATCATACCAAGGTTAATATTGTGCTTGCTGCCTTTGTTAATAATGATTGATTTTAAAAATGGACTACCTTTATCACTTAAAACTTTGGCAAATACAGTGTCTGATTCAACTAAATAATCATCAAATATTTTTTTTAACCTTTGATTTTCTAAAATAATAAAATAATTTAATAAATCTTTAGCCTTTAAACTTTCTAATTCAGATTTGTTTTTTTCATTCTCATTATAAAGATTGTTATGTTTTTGAATTACAAGATAGCTATCTTTTATAAAGTTTTCTGGTACAGAAACTATAAAAGATGATCTGTAGGCTATTTCCTTAATGACTATTTTTACATAGTTTATAGCTTTAAAATTTAAACTACTTAAAATTAATAAGATTATAGAAAAAAATATTAAACTCAGCAGTGAAAATCTTTGCTGCGTTCCTTTTTTTAAAAAAGCAGATCTTATTGCTATTACAAAATCATCTCTGCTTGTTTCCATTTATCTTTAATACTCAGATAGCATAGTAGAAAAAGTCTCTTCTTGATCTAAAGCTTTTCCAGTACCGATTGCAACACATGCTAAAGGGTCATCAGCAACATGCACTGGTAGTCCTGTTTCTTTAGAAAACCTTTTATCAATATTTTTAAGCAATGCCCCACCACCTGTTAGCGTCAATCCCATATCAACTAAATCAGCAGATAATTCAGGCGGTGTATTTTCTAGTGCATCTTTTATGCCATTTACCATTTCTTTTAGAATATCATTTAAAGCTTCTGCTGTATCTTCTTCAGTAATGTTCACCTCTTTGGGTGTTCCTGACCTTAGATCTCTACCTTTTACAGCGTAAGTATTATTATTTGATGGAATAGCAGTACCTATTTCTTTTTTAATTTTTTCAGCAGTACTATCACCAATCATAAGATTATATTCTTTTCTCATGTAGTTAACTAGTGCTGTGTCCATTGCGTCTCCTGCAACTCTTAATGATCTTGAGTAAACAAGGCCACCTAATGACATAACTGCTATCTCCGTTGTACCTCCACCAATATCAACAACCATTGATCCTGTTGCTTCTGAAATTGGAAGACCTGCTCCAATCGCTGCTGCAATTGGTTCTTCAATTAATTGAACTCTTCTAGCTCCAGCTGCTAGTGCGCTGTCTTGAATAGCTTTTCTTTCAACTGGTGTTGATCCAGTTGGAACACAAATTAAAATTCTAGGGTTTGCAAAAGTTTTATTTTTGTGAACTTTTTTAATAAAGTGTTTAATCATTTCTTCAGTCACAATAAAATCTGCAATCACCCCATCTCTTAAAGGTCTAATGGCACTAATATTTCCAGGAGTTCTTCCAAGCATTGTTTTTGCTTCATCCCCAACGGCTAAAACAGTTTTTTTCCCCATGTTCTCAGCTATAGCAACGACAGATGGTTCATTTAAAACTACACCTTGACCCTTTAAAACGACAAGTGTGTTAGCAGTTCCAAGATCAATCGCCATATCCTGACTCCAAATACTAGTTAAATTTTTAAACCAATTAGCCATCTTATATTCCCTTCACTTTCTGAGTTTCGTGCTCTATTGGAGCAGTTTTTTTTCTTTTAATTATCATTTTATTTAAGGCACTTAAATAAGCATTAGCTGACGCTACTAATGTATCTGTGTCTGCAGCTTGTCCTACTGTTGTTTTTCCTTCTTCTTCAATTCTAACACTTACGGTTGCTTGGGCATCAGTTCCTTCTGTAACTGCATGAACTTGATATAACTGTAATTTTACATCATGTGGGTACAAAACTTTTATGCATTTGAAAATTGCATCTACAGGACCATCACCTGTTTCTGAGGTTGATTTAACTTCGCCATAAACATCCAGAGTCATTTCTGCTTTTTGTGGTTCACCCGTTCCTGCAAAGACTTTTAAAGATTTTAAATTAATCACATACTTATCCAAAACCATACTGTCATCAACTAAAGCTGCAATATCATCATCATAAACATGTTTTTTTTTATCAGCTAAAATTTTAAATTTTCCAAAAGCAGTTTGAATTACATCATCGGTTACATCTCCATAACCAAGGTCGTTTAATTTTTCTTTAAATGCGTGCCTTCCAGAATGTTTTCCCATTACCAATGATGTTTTTTTAACACCAACGCTCTCTGGTGTCATAATCTCATATGTTTCTCTATTTTTAAGCATTCCATCTTGATGAATACCCGCTTCATGAGCAAAAGCATTCTTTCCAACAATAGCTTTATTAAATTGTACTGGGAAAGTTGCGTTAGAGACAACTTTAGAAGCTTTGCTTAATAATTCAGTTTTGATACCTGTTGTATAAGGCATTAAATCATTTCTTGTTCTTATAGCCATTACAATTTCCTCAAGTGCTGCATTACCTGCTCTTTCACCTATTCCATTAATTGTACATTCAACTTGTCTGGCACCCGCAGAAACACCCGCTAAAGAATTTGCAACAGCTAATCCTAAATCATTATGGCAATGAACTGACAAAATAGCTTTATCAATATTTGGAACTTTATTTTTTAATGTTGTAATTATTTTTGTAAATTCTGAAGGAGTTGTATACCCAACAGTATCTGGAATATTTATTGTTTTTGCACCACAGCTAATTGCAAGCTCAACAGACTTACACATATAATCCATATCAGTTCTTGTTCCATCTTCACAAGACCATTCAACATCATCTGTAAAGTTTCTCGCATAAGTAACACTCTCTTTTACCGCATCCAAAACCTGTTCTGGTGATTTATTTAGCTTATGCTTCATATGTAATGGGCTTGTTGAAATAAAAGTATGGATTCTAAATCTTGGAGCAGCTTTTAATGCTTCATGACATGCGTCTATGTCTTTTTTACTAGCTCTTGACAATCCACAAGGAATTGAGTTTTTTAAAATTTTACTTATTGCTGTTACGGCTTCAAAGTCACCTGGTGATGCAATAGGAAAGCCAGCTTCAATAATATCAATTCCTAATTCATCAAAAATTCTTGCAATTTGAATTTTTTCCTCAAGACTCATTGATGCACCTGGTGATTGTTCACCATCACGCATTGTAGTATCGAATATATATACTTTATTTTTGTTGCTCATAGCCAGTAATTTTAGAAAAACTATAATACAATCTATAATAGAGATTGCAAAATAATTGTTATGTTTTGGCTATAATTTTAGGTCGATTTGGGTTTTTAGTAAAAATTAACTCTTATCACTATCTATTAATTTCTTCTTACCAATCCAAGGCATCATTGCTCTAAGCTCTGCACCCACTTTCTCAATTGGATGATCTGCAAGATCTTTTCTCATTTTCAAAAAGTTTTTTTGCCCACCTTCGCATTCTTTCATCCAGTCTTTAGTAAATTTACCAGATTGAATATCGGCTAGAACTTCTTTCATTCTTTTTTTGCTTTCGCTATCTACAATTTTTTTACCCGATACATATTCACCATATTCTGCTGTATTTGAGATAGAGTAATTCATATTAGCGATTCCACCTTCATAAATTAAATCTACTATTAATTTTACCTCATGTAGACATTCAAAGTATGCCATTTCAGGTTCGTATCCAGCTTCAGTTAAAGTTTCAAAACCATTTTTAATTAACTCAACTAATCCACCACAAAGTACAGATTGCTCTCCAAATAAATCAGTTTCACATTCATCTTTGAAAGTTGTTTCAATAATACCTGATTTTCCACCTCCAATTGCTGAAGCATAGGATAATGCAAGATCTCTTGCTTTACCTGTTCCATCTTGATGAACGGCAAATAAACATGGCACTCCACCACCTCTTTCAAATTCACTTCTAACTAAATGCCCTGGTCCTTTTGGTGCAACCATAAACACATCTAAATCTTTTCTTGCATCAATAAGCTTGTAATGAATATTTAATCCATGGGCAAAAGCTAAACTTGTTCCTTCTTTAATTCTTTGCTCAATATGATTTTTATAAATTGCTGCTTGTAATTCGTCTGGTGTAAGTATCATTGCAACTTCTGCCCACTCAGCTGCATCAGATAAGTTCATTACCTTTAATCCTTTAGATTCTGCTTTTGCTTTACTTGCTGAACCATCTCTAAGAGCGACTACAACTTCTTTAGCTCCACTATCTTTTAGGTTTAATGCGTGTGCATGTCCTTGACTTCCATAACCAAAAATTGCTATTTTTTTACTCTTAATTAAATCTACATCTGCATCTTTTTCATAAAACATTTTCATTTTTTTCTCCTTTATAATTAATTAAAAATCTCTGCGCCTCTTGTCATTGCTACCGCTCCGGTTCTTGAGACACTAACAAGACCAAATGGTTTTAAATTTTTTGTCACCTTATCTATCTCTCTTCTTAATGCCGTTATTTGAATTACAGCAGATTTATTTGTTAGATCTAATATAACTGGATTGTATTTTTTACAAGCATTTAAAGCTTTCTTAATTTTGTTAGTATTTGCAACAATTTTTAATAATGCCATCTCTTTAAATATAACGTTTTTATCCTCTCTTTTAAAATTTCCAACTTTGTGAACTGGAACTAACTTTTTTAATTGTAATACAATTTGCTCTATAACCTGAGGTGTTCCAGTAGTTACAATTGTAATTCTTGAAAGATTTTTTTTTCATCCACTTCTGCAACAGCTAACGATTCAATATTGTAGCCTCTACCTGAAAATAATCCAACTACTCTTGATAATACACTCGCTTCATTATCAACCCAAACAACAATTATATGAGTATCAATTTTACCTAATTTACTAGGTGTGCTGTATGCTGATTTAGATTTTGCCATTTAAACTAAAGCTTTCCCTTTTCCTGTAATTTTATTTTCTTCTTGATCCTTGGGACCTAATAACATTTGATTATGAGGTTTTCCTGAGGGTATCATTGGAAAACAGTTTTCATCTTGATCAACATGACAATCAAAAATTACAGGTCCATCAGTATTAATCATTTCTTTAATTTTTTCATCCAATTCATCAGGATCTTCTGCTCTAATTCCTACACACCCGTAAGCTTCAGCTAATTTGACAAAATCTGGTAATGCTTTTGAATAACTTTCAGAATAGTTTTTTTCATGAAGGAGCTCTTGCCACTGTCTAACCATACCCATATATTGATTATTTAAGATAAATATCTTTACTGGTAAATTATATTGAACTGCCGTTGACATCTCCTGTATGTTCATTAAAATTGAGGCTTCACCTGCGATATCAACCACTAATTTCTTTGGGTGAGCCACTTGAACACCTACTGCGGCAGGCAATCCATACCCCATTGTTCCAAGTCCACCTGATGTCATCCATCTATTGGGTTTATTAAATTTATAATGCTGTGCCGCCCACATTTGATGCTGACCAACCTCTGTAGTTATATAGGTATCTTGATTTTTTGTTAATTCATAAAGTCTTTGTACTGCGTGTTGTGGCTTGATAATTTTATCACTGTTAACAAAGTTTAAAGATTCTTTTGTTCGCCATTTTTGAATTTGTTGCCACCATTTTGAAATTTTTTGTTTATTAGATTTTTCTAGATTTAAATTTTTCTTTTTTAAAGTTTTTGTTGTAGATTTAATGACATCACCAACATCACCTACAATAGATAAATCAACTTTTACAATTTTATTTATTGATGATGGATCAATATCAATATGAACTTTTTTAGATTTCGGTGAAAACTCATCTATCTTTCCTGTGATACGGTCATCAAATCTTGCTCCTATATTAATTAATAAGTCACAATCATGCATTGCATTATTGGCTTCATAAGTTCCATGCATTCCAAGCATTCCTAAAAATTGATTATCATCTCCTGGGTAAGCACCTAGGCCTTGAAGAGTTGAGGTGATTGGAAATCCAGTTATAGAAACAAGTTCTCTCAATAGTTCACTTGCTTTTGGACCTGAATTAATTACACCCCCACCAGTATAAAAAACTGGTTTTGAAGCTTTTTTCATTAAATCAACTAATTGATCAATATCACTTTGCTTAAATGCATTAATAGATTTTTCTTTTAATTTTATTTTTTTTTTAGGTTTAAAATATTTTGCTTTTGCAAACTGAATATCTTTTGGAATGTCAACTAATACAGGTCCCGGTCTTCCAGTAGTTGCAACTTCAAATGCCTCATGCATTATTCTTGGAAGATCATTAATATCTTTAACTAACCAATTATGTTTTGTGCATGGTCTAGTAATTCCTGTGGTATCACACTCTTGGAAGGCATCAGTTCCAATTAAATGAGTTGGGACCTGACCTGAAATACAAACCAAAGGAACTGAATCCATGAAAGCATCAGTTAGTGCAGTCACAACATTGGTAGCACCAGGTCCTGATGTAACCAATACAACACCAGGCTTTCCAGTTGATCTTGCATAACCTTCAGCTGCATGCCCAGCACCTTGCTCGTGTCTAACTAAAATATGTTTTATTGATGGATGATTTTTTAACTCATCATAAATTGGGAGTACTGCTCCACCTGGATAACCAAAAATATGTTCTACTTTTTGATCTTCAAGACATTTAAATACAATTTCAGCTCCTGAAAATAATTTTGGCATTCAGGCAATCTATCGGACTTTATGTTAATTGGTCAAGTTTAAGAGATGATTTTTTTAATTTTCTTATATAACCAGCAATCTTAATTGGATTAATTTTTTCCCAAGATGTCATCTTGCTTCTTGCCCATGTTGCTTGTCTTTTGGCGTATTGTCTTGTTTTAATTGAAATTAATTCCTGTGCTTGATCTAAATTAATTTTTTTACCTAAGTGCTGTGTCAATTCGTCAATGCCTATTACCCTATTTACACTTAGATCTTTTTTAATTTTCAATTTTATAAAATTTTTTACCTCTTTTACAGCTCCTTCGTTCATCATCTTAATTGATCTTAGTGATATTCTTTTGATTAGGTCTTCTCTTTTAAAATCAATATATAATTTTAAAAATTCATCCTGTTTGAACTCAGATTTTGTTCTATTCATCCATTCATACATAGAAATTTTTGTAAATGATTTAATCTCAAAGGCTCTAATTGTTCTTTGAGTATCATTTGGATCAAATTTATCTTTAGACATTGGATCAATTTTTAAAAGTTTCTTATAAAATTTTTCCTGTCCCACTTTTTTTTGGGTTAATCTAACTCGGTTTCTAAATTTGATAGGTATTTTAGGAATCTTAACTAGACCATCAATTAAAGATTGAAAATATAGCCCTGTACCACCAACTAGAATGGGGATTTTTTTTCTTTGTTTAATTTCTTTAATCTTCTCAATGGTTATGTTCAACCATTGACCTGTAGAAAATTTTTTATTCAAATCTACAAAACCATACATGTGATGTTTAATTTTTTTTTGCTCTTCTTTATTTGGTCTAGCAGTAAGAATTTTTAATTTTTTATAAACCTGCATGCTATCTGCATTAATTATTTCACCATTAATTTTTTTAGCAATTTTTACAGCAAAATTTGATTTACCTGATGCGGTAGGACCTGAAATTAAAATAATCTTGGACTGTTTGTCCATTATCAATCTAACTTAACACCAATATATCTTCTTTGGTTTTGATTGTTGTAAATTACAATTAAAATTGTTTTTTGATTAGATTTTAAAGCCTTATCAACTATATCTTCAAGATTTTTTATGGATCTAATTTTTTTCTTTTGAGCTTCAACTATTACATCACCTATGTTTAGATAGTTAACTGGACTATTTTTGCCAATATTAGTTATAACTAGTCCTGTTGTTTGATTGGGAAGTTTTCTTTGTTCGATATCTTTTTGATTTAACAGTCTTGCTATAATTTTTAAAGATTTAATTTCTGAAATCTCAGGTGTTTCTGTTTCAGTTTCTTTTTTTTCTTCTTTGAAATCGCTTGAAGTTTCTAACCTTCCTAACTTAATCTTTTTAGTAATTTCTTTTTTATTTCTCCATACTTTAACATCCACTGTTTTTCCTACTTCTGTTTGTGCTACAATTATTGGTAGTTCCTTCATTTCATTAATCTTAGTTCCATTAAATTCTAATATGATATCTCCTGCTTTAATCCCGGCTTTATCTGATGGACTTTTTCCAGCAACACTTGCAACTAATGCACCACGTGGTTCGTCTAATTTTTCAACTTCTGCAATTTCTTCAGTTACTACTTGAATTCGAACACCCAACCATCCTCTTTTAGTTTCACCAAATTCTATTAACTGACTAACAACTTTTTTTGCACTATTGGATGGTATTGAAAAACCTATACCAATTGAACCACCTTTGCCTAAAATAGCTGTATTAATTCCTATTACATCTCCATTCATGTCAAATAATGGTCCTCCAGAATTTCCCGAGTTAATTGATGCATCTGTTTGAATATAGTCTTCATACCTTGAAAGTCCTATTGATCTATTTCTTGCTGAAATTATTCCTGAAGTAACCGTACCACCTAATCCAAATGGATTTCCAATTGCTATTACCCAATCACCAATTCTTGCTTTATCTGAGTCGCCGAATTTAACTGGAATAAACTTTTCTTTTGAATCTATTTGAAGAACAGCAATATCAGACAAAGGATCTGCTCCAATAATTGTTGCCTTATATTCTTTGTCTCCACCAACTCTTACTACTATATCCTCTGAATCTTGAATGACGTGGTTGTTGGTAATTACAATTCCTTTTTCATCAATAATAAATCCTGACCCTAATGCTGAAGATTTTCTTTTTTGTGGTGTACCAAATTCCTTAAACATATCTTCAAAAGGAGAGCCTGGCGGAAATTGAAATCCTGGAAAAGGATTGGTATTTGTTGTTACTGTTGTTGTTGTTGAGATATTTACAACTGATGGCATTAATCTTTCTGCTAAATCTGCAAATGATGCAGGTGCATCTTGAGCAGATACTTTCATTACAAAAGTTAACGTAAAAAATACTATTATTAATTTTTTAATTCTGTTCATTTTAATTTTTAATATACCAAATAATTACAAATCCAATTACTGCAAAAATTAATCCACCACTTCTTAGTTGACTATTATTTACCTCGTTTAATTTCAACAACATACTTTTCATTTTTGATGGAAATAAGGCATATAAAATTCCTTCTATAAAAAGAAAAAGACCAAAAGCTATAATTAGCTCCTTCATATATTTGATTTATTTTTTAGGCTTAATGTTTCCAAAGAATTTAAAGAACTCGCTATCAGGAGATAAGATTACAGAAGTGTCTCCACCTATTAAAGCAGTTTCGTAAGCTTGCATTGCTCTATAGAAAGCAAAGAATTCTGGGTCTCTACCGAATGCATCAGCAAAAATTGCATTTCTCTCACCATCACCTTGACCTTTCATAATTTCAGAATCTTTGTTTGCATTAGCCAACAATACTGAAACATCTTTGTCAGCTGTAGATGTAATAGTTACAGCCATTTCAGCACCTCTTGCTCTAAATTCTTTAGCTTCTTTTTCTCTTTCAGTTTGCATTCTTCTAAAGATCGCTTCACTGTTTGCTTCAGGTAAATCTGCTCTTTTAATTCTTACATCAACAATTTTAATTCCAAAATTTTTAGCTTCAACATTTACGCCTTCTTGAATTAAGGACATTTGTTTACTTCTATCTTTTGATAACAATGTTTGTAATTCTTGTTGTCCTAGAACATTTCTAAGTCTTGAGTTAATAATTGTTGCTAATCTTGATCTTGCAACCCTTTCGTTTCCAACTGAAATATAAAATTTTAATGGGTCTACAATTTGAAACCTTGCAAAAGCATCAACAATCAATCTTTTTTGGTCTGATGCAATTACTTCTATTGGTGGTGTATCTAAATTTAAAATTCTACTATCTAAAAAAACCACGTTTTGAATAAAAGGCATTTTAAAGTTCAGGCCAGGCTCTAGTATAATCTTTTTAGGATCACCAAACTGAAGCACAATTGCTTGATTAACTTCTTTAACTATAAAAATGGAGAAGAAAGCTAATGCTGCTATTATAATAGTTATTGGAAGTAAAATTTTTTTCATTAGTTCTTCACTTTCTTTTTTCCTAGTTCAGGAAGTGGCAAGTAAGGAACAACGCCTGACCCCGCACCTTTTTCAATAATCACTTTATCTATATCTGCCAATACTTTTTCCATAGTTTCTAAATACATTCTCTCTTGAGTAACTTCTTTAGCTTTAAAATATTCATTATAAATCGAGATAAATCTACTAGCTTCACCTTCAGCTGACGCAACAACTTTTTGCTTATAAGCTTCGGCTGCTTGCATAATTCTTGCAGCTTCCCCTCTTGCTCTTGGGATTACATCGTTCGCATAAGCTTCAGCTTCATTTTTAGATCTTTCCATATCAGCTCTTGCAGCTTGAACATCTCTAAATGCGTCAATTACTTGATCAGGTGGATCTGCTTTTTGAGTTTGAACTTGTGTAACCTGAATTCCACTATTGTATTCATCTAAAATTGCTTGGATTATTTCCTGTGTTTCAATCTCAATTGAAGCTCTACCTTCAGTTAAAATTGGTTGAATATTACTTTTTGCAATCACTTCTCTCATTGCAGTCTCTGCTTCAGCTTTTACTGTTCCTTCTGGATCTTGTATTTCGAATAAAAATTTACCAGCATCTTTGATTACCCAAAATACTGAAAAATCTATATTAACAATATTTTCATCACCAGTTAGCATTAAACTTTCTTGGGGGACGTCAGCAACTCCACCACCTTGAGAAAATCCACTATCTCTCTCAGATCTAAATCCTATATCAATTCTATTTACTTTTGTAACTTTTGGTGTCTGAACTGTCTCTATCGGAAGTGGAATATGATAATGTAATCCTGGTTGAGTAGTTTTTACAAACTTACCAAATCTTAGCACAACACCTTGTTCATCGGGTCCCACTCTATATAGCCCACTTGCTAACCATACAAATGCTATAATAATTAAAATTAAACCAATTGGTTTTCCTCCTGATGAACTTCCACCAGGTAAAAATTTATTTATTTTACTTTGAATATCTCTAATTAATGCATCAATGTCTGGTGGCGTGGGTCCTTTTCCTGAACCATTTCCTCCTCCTGGGGGTGTTCCCCATGGACTTCCGCCTCTACCTTGAAAATCATCTGACATATGACAAAGTATATAATGTCTTTATTATAAAAAACAAGTAATGATAAAAATATGACTGATAAAAAGCCAGAACTAAGTGACGCAATGAAAAGAAAATTAGAGCCTAAAAAGTTCACAAAGAACCCAATTTTAGGAACAAAATTTACTATAGCTGTATCAAGTGCAAAAGGTGGTGTTGGAAAATCTACTTTTGCAACAAACCTTGCTTTAGCATTAAAGCAAATTGGCTGCAAAGTTGGTTTACTTGATGCCGATATCTACGGCCCATCAATTCCAAAAATGTTTGATATTAATGAAAAGCCAAAAAGCGATGGTCAAACTTTAACTCCAATTACAAAATATGATATTCAATGTATGTCCATCGGCTTTCTTGCTGATCAACAAACTCCCATGATTTGGCGTGGACCTATGGTTACCAGTGCAATCAAAACTTTTACTCAAAAAGTAGGTTGGAAAGATTTAGATTTTATAATTGTTGATATGCCTCCAGGAACTGGTGACACTCAGTTAACTTTTTCACAAGAGATTAAAATGGATGGAGCAATTATAGTTTCTACCCCTCAAGAAGTTGCTCTTCTAGATGTTAAAAGAGGAATTAAAATGTTTGATAAACTTGGAGTTAAGATTTTAGGTCTAGTTGATAATATGAGTTACTTCACAGGTGATGACGGTAAAAAATATAAAATATTTGGTGAGGGTGGTGTTAAAAGAACTGCAGAGGAATTTGGGAAAGAATTTCTAGGTGAAATTCCATTAAATCCTGAAGTTGGAAAATGTGGTGATGAAGGGAAACCAATTGTAGAAGCTAACCCAGATCATGAAATTTCTAAAATATATTTAGACTTTGCTAAAAAGATTAAATCAACTTATCTTTAAGGTCAAAAGCAGACATTAATTCGTTCCATTCTCTTTTGGATAAACCAGAGCTATCAGGATTGACATCTTCGCCTTTAATAAGTTTTTGAATTATAGATTTTCCTTTTGCAGAAACTTCTGTACCACCAACTCTATAATCCATAAATGCATCATAAGTTATTGGAACCCATTTTTTAACAGTATCTAGCATAATGTCTGCATACACTCTTATTTCGTATTGAGCATGACTATCAGCTCTAAGTCTTAAAAAATTCATCAAGTTTAATAAATCAGTTTTCCAGTACCATTGTGTATAAGTATTTAAAGTTAAATTCATTCTTGCAAGTTCTCTTGCTAAACCTTTTTTATTTTCATCAATAGTTGATCCATCAAATCTCTCATTCAACATCATCTCATAATTGTCATAAGTTCTATCAGCATCGTTTTTTAAAAGTTCTAAAACTTCTTTTGCTTGTTCGCCTTCAATAACATCACCTCTACCCTGTCTGTTGCTTGAAGACTGTGCTGCTAAATTTTCTGCAGATGGTAAATAAAATTCTTTATCTAATATAGAGTACCGTGCTGAGTATTCATTTACATTTGCTGTTCTATGTCTAATCCATTGACGAGCAATAAAAATTGGAAGTTTAACGTGATATTTAATCTCACACATTTCAAATGGAGTGCTATGCCAATGTCTCATTAAATATTTAATTAAACCTGCGTCTGTTGAAACTTTCTTAGTTCCTTTTCCATAAGAAACTCTAGCTGATTGAACAATTGATGTATCATCACCCATATAATCAACAACTCTCACGAAACCATGATCCAATGCTGGCATTGCCTCATACAAAATATTTTCTAGCGCTGGAGCTGTAACTCTTTTTGTTTGATTTTGTTGACCCTGTTGGTCTTTGATCTCTTGTGATTGTTCTTTAGTTAATTTCATGATTTTTATTGAATCTCTTTCAAATGCTTTTATAGTAATAGTGTTGGCTTGCCAACTACGACGATAAACGAATTTCGTAATAACCATTACGGACGTGGGGGCAGTACCCACCACCTCCACCATTACAACTTATGGGGGTGAAATAGGATCGACGGGTGACTAAAGGCTATTCTTTCGTTCGGGATTGTTCCACCGCAACGGGCTAAACTTTAAATGCTAACGAAAGTTACGCTATTGCTGCATAATTAACTTAGGTTAATTGTAGAAGCACGGTCTGGGGCACCGGGTAACAGAACGCCCCTACACAATCTTCTACTTCTCTTTATTTATAATACTGATTAATGTTTGGATTGTTTTTGAGCTTACTCTCAGCGTAATTTTAAACTAATTATTCTTTGAAACTGTAAATTTAACCTTCTTATTACTATTATCTTTACCTACTCCTGTTACACCACCATTACCATCCCACTTGAGTGTACCTTCAGCTCCCATATTATTTGTACATGTAATCTGCCATACACCTTTTCCACCTTTTTGTAGTGAATAAGTTCCATTACATGTTCCGTCATTGTTTGGTAAAGGTAAAATCAATGTTCCATCATAATTTCTTTCATCAAATATAACTTTTCCAGCTATTAAATCATCATAACCTTCCCAGCTTAATGCAATAGATCTTTCACCTTTAAGTTCATATTTTTTTTCACTTGGTTTATTTTTGGTAATTTGGTTATTAAAATTTTTCAAGATTCTTTTTTTACTTGATTCAAATATTTCTTTTGTAATTAATCCTGACTTGTACGCCTCTCCAAGCTTCTTTAATTTATCTAAATCTTCTAAATTTCCGTAAGCATTCCCACTCAACAACAAACCCAGAACTATGATCCCTAAAAATCTTTTCATGATTAAAGGCTATCACATTTGTTGATGGTTATTCTACTCAGAAATGTTGATGGTTTGTTATCAGTTTCTTCATTAAAATTGCTTTGCATTAACGCCAAGTCTATTTTAATAACACAGCAAGCATAAGGATATTTCTGATGATAAATTTGATGAGGTTTTAAAATATATTGAATTTCTTAAAGAAGATCCAAACTAGTTTTTTTAGAAATTGTTTCTAAAAGTTGATCAACATCACTCTCTTTAGTATTCCAAGCAGCAACAAGCCTTACTGCTTTACCATCTAACTCTTCTTGATTCATTTTATAACCTTCTGAATTTAGATGCTCGATGATAGGTTTTGGAAATTTAGCAAATACTTCATTGGCTTCTGTTGGGTAAGCTAATTCAATATTTGATTTTGAATTTAATCCTTCACTTAATTTTTTGCCCATCTTATTTGCGTGTTTCGCATTCCTTAGCCACACATCATTTGAAACATAGGCCTCTAGTTGAGCTGATACAAAACGCATTTTTGAAAGTAGATGCCCTGATCTTTTCATTAAGAAAGGAAGATTACCTACTAATTCTGGTTTAAAAAATATAATTGCTTCTGCTGCAATACATCCATTTTTAGTTGCACCAAAAGACAAAACATCTACTCCTGACTTCCATGTCATTTCAGCAGGAGTTACGTCAAGTGACACTAAAGCGTTAGCGAACCTTGCCCCATCCATATGCATTTTTAAATTATATTTATGAGCAGTTTCAGATATAGCTGCAATTTCATCTAGCTGATAAACTTCGCCTGTTTCACATAATTGAGTAATACTTACTACAGAAGGCTGTGTATGGTGTACGATACCAACTCCTCCAATATTTTCAGATAACTCTTCTGGTGTAAATTTTCCATTAATTCCATTTAAAGGTACAAGTTTTGCACCACCTGTATAAAATTCAGGGGCCCCACATTCATCTGTATTGATATGCGAATGTTTGTGACAATAAATACTTCCAAAAACTGGTGTCATTGCTGATAAAGCTAAAGCATTAGCAGCTGTACCTGACGCAGTTGGATAAACAATCACATCTTTTTCAAAAATTTCAGAAAACTTATTTTGTAAGTTCGTTGACCAATCATCATTAGCATAAGGAGCGCTATCTCCATCATTTGCTTTTATGATTGCATCTAAAACTTCAGGACATGCACCCGCTACGTTGTCGGAGGCAAATTTAACTCGCTCTCTTTTAATTTTAATTTTAGATGGCATAAATATTATTGTTTTGGAAAGTAATCTTTTAACTCCCCTTCTCTATAAACATCTGCTGTACAACAATGTAATCCTCCACCAAATGCATAAGCGTCCCTCATATCAACTGGAATAACTTCCATTCCTAATTTATCTAATTGTTCAGCTTGATAAACTTCACTTTTTTCAACACATACTGTCTTTGGGTCTAATACCAAAACATTCATAGATAACCAGGTGGATGAATAACATAACGGTGGCGGCTCATTATGCGCTGGTTGAGCTGAATCTATGATCTCCCATCCATTATTTTCAAAAAGTTTTCTTTGTTCTTTTGGAAGCTTTCTTTGAGGATTATTAATAATTAAACCTTCTTTAATTGGAGTAAATGTTGCATCTATATGAATTGGGTAAGGATCGCCTGGAAAATTTACTGCATGAACTCTATGGTCTTTATAGTGTCTTCTCAACCAGTCTATTCCTTTAAGGTTTGTTGTAAAACCATGTTGAACTACTAAATCTTTACCAAACCTTAAAACATCAGCAGCATCAAATAAGGGTTCCTCTTCTGTTGTGACAAAAAATTTATCTTCAGTCCATTCTAATCTTTTTTGAATACCAATTTTATCTGATAAATAATCTTTTCTATAATCTGCATCAGTTAACCTTGGTTTTGGAGCAGCTTCATGTCTCATATTAGGATCTTCATCATAATATTTTTTTAATAAAGGTCTGTAACAAAGGTACTCGAACCATCTACATCTATAACTCATCGTTGCTTCTAAAATTTCACTTCCAACAGTTAATAAAACATCTCTAGGTGGCATACAGCCAAACATTGTATCTGCCTCCCAATCTGGTGTTGATATTTTTTTACTAAAATCTAGTGGATCTGGTCTATCTACTTTGATGCCTCTTTTAATTAACATATTTGAAAAATCATCTAACAACTGATTTGCTTTATCAACTGTATCTTTTGTTCTTGGTCCAAACTGACCACGCATGTCAGAATCTTCTGGTACCTTGGCATCTAAAGCTGGTTCTGGAGCTGGTATGCACGTGCCATCTGCCTTACCAACAATTACATGTTTTAAAGGATCCCATTCATTCCAGCTATTAACTACAGTTTTTTCGCTCATATTTTATGATTTAATAATATTATGTTCTGGACCAAAAGGAAACTTAGTAATGTTTTCAGCATTATCTTTTCCTATAATTAGGATATCATGCTCTCTATACCCACCGGCTCCTGGTTTTCCATCAGGTATCATGATCATAGGCTCCATAGAAACAACCATATTCTCTTCTAAGACAGTATCTATGTCCTCTCGTAATTCTAATCCAGCTTCTCTTCCATAGAAATGAGATAGGACACCAAAAGAATGGCCGTAACCAAATGTTCGGTAATGAAGATAACCAAGCTCAGCGAAGAGCTCATTCAACTCATGGCAGATAGCAGAGCATTTTACACCTGGTTTAATCAATTCTAGCCCTCTTTTATGAACTTTAACATTTGCTTCCCAAGCTTTTAAAGAAGCGTCATCAATTTCATCTACAAAAAGAGTTCTCTCTAGAGCTGTGTAGTATCCTGAAATCATAGGAAAGGTATTTAAAGAAAGAATATCTCCTGCTTCTAATTTTCTATTCGTTTTTGGGTTATGTGCTCCATCTGTATTTAATCCTGACTGAAACCAAACCCAGGTATCCATATATTCTGCATCTGGGTAGGTTTTTGCAATTTCACGTTCCATTCTATCTCTACCTGCTATTGCAATTTCAAGTTCACTTTCTCCAATTTTAATATTCTTTACAATCTCTTCACCACCAAGATCGGCAATTCTTGCACCATTTTTAATAATTTCTATTTCCTCTGCAGATTTAATCATTCTAAGCTTGCATTAAATCTTTTGATACGTCACTAAAAACTGAAAAAGTAAAAATAGACGTAAGTTTTTCTTTAACATCTAGGGTTACATGATCATTTTCAATGCCAATATTCTTAGGAGGTTCGTCTCTTCCAATAATTGCAACTATTGCTTTTAAATAATTATCTCTTTTCCAATCAGTGTAAATTACATTATCACTATGAGATCTCCGCCACGGTTGGCTTGCATCTATGTTTGCAGAAATTGTTGAAATTTTATTAGCTGTTACAACGCAACCATAAGGCCTACCAAAAGAACAATAAATAAACCCTGTATAGTAAGCAATGTTGTGCATTGAAGTTAAAATAACCATATCAAGATTATTTTTACTCATTGTGGTTCTTAAATTGGTTAATCGTCTTTGATATTCTTGATCTGTGAAAGGTAGTTTGGCCTTCTCACCATTTTTTAAATTAAAAAAATCTGGTCTTTCCATCTTAGTTAATTAAGGGCAATAAACCGTCTATTAGTTTTAATTGTAAGACTATAATAAATGATAGACATAAAAAGGAAGAAGCCTCCTATTATCGTATTAGTCGACGGTATTTCATTAATCCCTAAAATTGGAATCCATACCCAAAATATGCCCCCTATAACTTCAGTTAATGACAACAAAGTTAATTCTGCCGCTGGTATAGCTTTTGATCCTATAGAATATAAAATTAAACCCATACAAACTAACGTTCCATGTACAGAAAATAATGTTCCATTATAACTTGTAGATAGAAAAACCATATCATTAGTTAAAATAACTATTGCAGCAACTACAAAGCAGAATAAACCTGCAAATGCTACAGTCGTAAATTTTGGTGTTTCTTTATTCCATCTCAAGGTCACTGAAAAAACAGAAAAACCAATTGAAGAAGTCATTCCAAATATAAGTCCCAATAAAGAATTTTTTTCAGTGTTACCCAAAGCTATTATTATTATTCCAACTGTTGCAATAAATATAGCTACCCAAACATTTAATGAAATTTTTTCTTTTAAAAATAAAAAACCTAGTAAGGCTGTAAAAAAAGGCATGGCAGCTAAGCAAAGCAAAGTAACAGCTGCACTGGTATTTGTAATGGAGTAAATGAAGGTTATCATTGCAATACCTAGTCCAGTTCCACCAATGATACCTGAAATTCCAATTTTTAAATAATTCTTATAAAAATCTTTTCCTTCCTCAAAGAAAAGGTAAAGATTTAAAATCAAAAAGATTGTTAGGCCACGTGCAAAAATATATTGCCATGGAACTAAATTGGGTTCATTCATATACCTAACTACCAAAGGACCGAAGGACCATATAAGACCCGCTAATAAAACTACTGGGATTGCAATTTTTTCATTTTTTAACTCAAGCATTGATGGATATTTAATAGTAATTATTTTGTACTACAATAAAAATGAGATCTATTTAAAGATATTAATATTTGACCCTATTGGAGAGTAACAATCAATTAAATCCCCTTTTTTGAATATAGATTGCCCTTCTTTGAATAGACCCCACACATTTGACTCTACAAATGATTTAATTCTGAAAGATTCCTGACCTTTTAAAACCTCTAACTCTATTTTTCCATCATTAGTTGAAGTTAACTTAGCTTTTAAAAATCTAATAATCTTTTTACTCTTTGAATAATTATTTTTTAATTTAGCTTTAAATGGTTTTTCAACCTTAACACCAAGAATATTAAGCAAATACGGATAAACAAAAAATCTAAAACAAGCAGATGAGGAAATAGGATTACCAGGTAGCCCAAAAATAGCTTTTTCAGTTTTGTTAAATTTTGCAAACATTACTGGTTTGCCAGGTCTAATTGAAACACCTTTAAAAAAATTAGACAAACTAAATTTTTTAATTATGTGGGGAACAAAATCATGTTTACCTGCAGATACAGCACCTGATGTAATGATAATATCTATTTTAGATTTAAAACTTTTTTCTATTTTTTTTTGAAAAAGTTTAGCATCCTTATCTCTTAAAATTCCACCATCTATAAAGTTAAATAAAAAATTATTAGATAAGGATTTTATGTAATGACTATTTGAGTTTCTAACTTTCCAATTAGCAATATCTCTATTATTAGAAATTTCATTTCCCGTTGAAAAAAATAAAATATTAGGTATCTTTTTAACATTAATATTTACTATGCCCAATGTTTTAAAAGCTAATATATGAGAAGGTTGAATTATGGTGCCTTTTTTAATTATTAAATCTCTTTTTTTATAATCTGATCCAGCATATCTGATGTGTTGGTTAGTTCTTATTTTTTCATTAATTACAATAAATTTTCTATTTTTACTAAAAACAATTTTTTCTATTGGAATAATAGTGTCAAAATTTTTAGGTATAAGTGCACCTGTCATTACCTCAACAGCTTCAAATTTATTTGTTTTTTTTAAAGATGGGTTATCTCCTGCAGATATAGTCTTTAAAATTTTAAAGTTTTGTGAATTATTTTTATTTAACTTGATTGTATCTTTTGAATTGATTGCAAAACCATCAAATGCAGCATTAGTTCCTGCTGGATAATTTACAGCTGAATAGATATCTAATACATTAATCCTATTTAGTGACTTTGATGAGTTAATAATTTCATCTTTAATTTTAATCTTTGATTTTAATAAGATTTTTTTAGCTTCTTTGTAATTAATCATTTTTTTTCTTTAATATTTTTTTTGCTTCTTCTAAATCTTCTTTAGTATTTATATTAAAAAAAGGATCAAATTTTTTAGGTTCAATATCAATTGTTTTAACCCCTATTTTATTAGCCCAATCTTCTACTTTTCTAAAATTATTATTAATCAAATCATTTTCAAGTGGTTTTAATAATTCAATCGACCACAATCCAAAAATATTGTGTCTTTTGTTGTTTGATTTAACAAAATACAACAGACTATCTTTTAGTTTAATTCTTTTTTGATATTCATCAATAATTGATGTTTCAAAAAAAGGTGTGTCTGATGGAAATGTTGCAATCCACTGATATGATTTTTGATTTTCTTTAACCCATTTCATTGCACTCAGAACTCCTGCTAATGGTCCAAAGTCATCAAAACAATCAGGAATTATTGTTACATTTTTTATTTTTTTTGTATCTATACTGTGGCTTGAGACAATAAGTATCTCCTCATATCTATTGCTAATTTTAAATAAAACGTGTTCTAACAATGTTTTATCACCAAGTTTTGTCTGATTTTTATCTTCACCAAATCTCTTTGACTTTCCACCAGCTAGCACAACAGCTAAAATATTGTTATCTTTCATAAATCAAAATATAAAACATTAATCTCTTAATTAAAGAATTATAATGGACTTAGAAATTTTAGAAATTGCATCTAATACCGAAAACCACAAAGTGCTTAAAAAGCATACACATCAATCAAGGAACAAAAACCCTTTATGCGGTGATGAGATGGAAATTAGCTTAATGGTTAAAGACAATATTGTTCAAGACATGGGGTATCAATGTAGATCATGCGTGTACTGTCAAGCCTCAGTTAGTTTGCTTTCAAGATGGGTTATGCAAGTACCAATAGAAAAAATTTCAGATTTTATTTCAAAAGCTGAGCTTTTCTTTGATGAAAATTTTGATCAATTAAAAAAAATTAATATAAAAGATTTAAAAGACTTTAAAAAAATAATGAATTCAAAAAATATTTCTAGAAAAGAATGTTTATTGCTTCCTTTTAAAACTCTTTCAAAAGCCCTAAAACTTTAGAATAACACTAACAACAAAAATAGAAGAATATGATAAATACAATAAAAGAAAACTTTAACAGAGCTCTATATGCTTTAATATTTTCAATAATCACAATTGGTACCCTTTCATTTCTAAGTTTTGAAACTCCCTATGGGTTGTTTTTAGCTGGATCATTTGGATCTTCGATGGTTTTACTTTTTGGGTATCCAGAAAGTCCATTTGCCCAACCCAAAAATGTTTTTTTTGGTCACTTGGTAACATCTATAGTTGGTGTATTAATTTTAAAATTTCTACCCATTGATCAATTTTTACAAATAGCTATTGCTGTAGGACTTGGTATTTTTATAATGATACTGTTTGGTGTAACTCACCCACCAGCAGGAGGAAATCCTATTGTTATAATACTTGGTGCAGTTTCATATGATTTTTTACTAAATCCAATTATTTTTGGTTCTATAATAATAATTGTTTATGCGGTTATTCTAAATCGTTTCATATTAAAGAAAAACTACCCAAGTAGTTGGAAAAGCTAATCTTTTCGTTGTTTCAAATTTAGCCAGTTTAAATATACTAACTAAATGAATTCTAATTATAAAGTCACAAAATTTAGATCTAATAATTTGAAAGAGGTTAATGATCAAATATCCATTGAAGAACCACTTGAAATAATACTCAAATATAAAGATAAAAAAAATTGGGTAGAAAATACTATATCTATTACGATGAGAACACCTGGAGATGATGAAAATTTAGTTACTGGCTTTCTTTTTAATGAAAGAGTAATTGAAAAAATTAGCTATATAGAAAATATTGAAGCAAGTGGCGATCCTGTTGGACAATATAAATTACAAAATAAAGTTATTATTACAATAAATAATTCAGAGAATATAGACATTGATAAAATTAAAAGAAATTTTTTGACTAATTCCTCATGTGGGGTGTGTGGAAAAACATCTCTTGAATCTTTAGAAATTATTAAGAAAGATAAAATATTAAAATCTATCCCTAAAATACATCATGAAATTATAATGAAATCTCCAGATATATTAAGACAAAACCAATCTGAATTTTCAAAGACTGGCGGCATTCATGCTAGTGGGCTATTTAATGCGAGTGGAGAAATTATTGCCTTAAAAGAGGATGTAGGAAGGCATAATGCTTTGGACAAGCTAATTGGATTTGTCTTAAAAGAAAATTTACTTGATAATAGTTCTCAATTTCTAACCTGTTCTGGAAGGCTCAACTTTGACCTTGTTCAAAAGGCACTCATGGCAAATATAGGTGTCTTAATTGGCGTAGGTGCGCCAACCAGTCTCGCCATAGATTTGGCTAATAAGTTTGACATGACATTAATTGGTTTTGTAAAAGAGGATAGCTTTAATATTTATAGTAATAATGAGAGAATTATAATAAAAAATTAAAAAATTTCAACAGGGTAAAATGTGTCAAAAAATATAAGTAACTTATCAGGCAGAATTGGTTTAAAGAAAAACCTATTTGAGAAAATCTCTGAAAGATCCCTAAACTCTAAAGATGCAAGCGGTATTCAAGAAATAGCTAATGAATATCATATGGGTGTATCTACTATTCATGGAGCAGAAAGTTTTTATGAATTTTTAAGACCATCTCATAGAGCAAAGAAAGCCTTTGTTTGTAATGGAAGTGCTTGCATGTGTTCTGGAACACAGGAACCTTTAAAGAAAAAATTAAAAGAAAAACTAGGTGATGATAAGGTTGGTGAAATGTTTTGTCTTGGTCACTGTTATGAAAATAAAGCGTTTCATTATGATGGTGAAAACTATGCTGGGAATGATATTGATAAAATTGATGAAATAATTAAAGGAGATAAAATTGAACAGGAAAAATTTTTCTCAAAAAGTTTTGCTTCAACAAGTTTTTTAATGGATGATAAGCTTTCAAATTTAGATCAATTTAAAGATATTTTAAATAAGTTTATCAATACAGATAAACAAGAAATTATAAAATCATTACTAGATTCAAATTTAACAGGCAGAGGTGGTGCTGGTTTTCCAGCTGGAATGAAATGGGATTTTTGTAGAAAAGCAGAATCTGAAAAAAAATATGTTATCTGCAACGCTGACGAAGGAGACTCTGGTGCATTTTCTGATAGATACTTATTAGAAGACCAGCCACTAAAAGTATTATTTGGAATGATCATCTGTGGTTATGTTATTGGAAGTGACGAGGGTGTTTTATATATTAGAGGAGAATATCCAAAATCTATTGAAGCTATAAATGGATGTATTAATTCTTTAAAAAAAGAAGGATTGTTAGGTAAAAATATTCTTGGAACAAATTTTTCTTTTGATCTAAATATTTGTATTGGACAAGGAGCGTACATATGTGGAGAAGAAACTGCTTTAATTGCATCAATTGAAGGAAGAAGAGCAGAAGTTGATGTCAGACCTCCCTTCCCTGTTACTGAAGGACTTTATAAAAAACCAACAGTTGTTAACAATGTTGAAACTTTAGCTGCTGCTACTGGTATACTTATTAATGGAGCAGAAAAATTTGCTGCAATTGGTAATAAAAAATCAGCAGGTACAAAATTAGTCTGTTTTGATAGTTTTTTTAATAATCCAGGCGTTTACGAAGTCGAAATGGGAACTTCAATGAAAAAAGTTTTGAACGATATTGGTGGAGGTTTTAAAGAACCTATTAAAGCACTACAAGTTGGTGGCCCATTAGGTGGAGTTATTCCAATTTCTGAAGTAGAAAAATTAAATCTAGATTTTCAAGAATTTACTGCTGCTGGTTTCATGTTGGGACACGCAAGTATAGTAAGCATTCCAAAAGACTTCCCAATGGTTGACTATATTCATCATTTATTTGAATTCACAGCTGAAGAATCATGTGGAAAATGCTTCCCAGGTAGACTTGGTTCTTACAGAGGAAAGGAAATGTTTGATCAAGCAAAGAATAAAACTGCTAAAATTCCATTAAAGCTATTAAATGAACTGCTAGTAACAATGAAAAAAGGCTGTTTATGTGCTTTATGTGGTGCAATACCTACACCTATCATGAACATACTAAAATATTTTGGTGATGAAATGAAGGATGATATGGTCAAAGATAATTAATGAGCTCAGAAAAAAGAAAAATCGCATATATAGATGGTAAGCCATATGAAATTGGTCCTAACCATACTTCTGTTTTAAAATTTGTAGAAAGTTATCTTGGTGAAAAAAAGGTTCCGGCTTTATGTAACGATCCAAACTTAGCACCATATGGAGCTTGTAGAGTTTGTTCGGTTGAGGTTGCTTTAGTTAAAGATGGTCCGACTAAAGTTGTAGCCTCATGTCATACACCAGTTGGTGAAAACCAACATATTTTTACAAACAATGAAAATTTAACGGCTTTAAGAAAAAATATTGTTGAACTAGTTTTAACCGACCATCCAATGGAATGTGGAACTTGTGAGGTTAATAATAACTGTGAACTTCAAGATGTTGCTAATGATTTAGGTATATCAGATCATAGATATAATGTACCAAAACAACACAAAGGTATTCCAAGAGACACCTCTCATGATTACATGAGAATGAATTTAGATAACTGCATTAATTGTGGAAGATGTGTGAGAGCTTGTGATGAAATTCAAGGTTCATTTGTTTTAACAATGAGTGGAAGAGGATTTGAGTCTAAGATTACAACAGATAATGATGCATTATTTGGGGACTCGTCTTGTGTATCTTGTGGAGCTTGTGCACACACTTGCCCAACAGATGCCATCTCAGATGTATATCAATCTAAATCCGTTGCTGTTGATGAAAAAGTAAGAACGACTTGTTCTTATTGTGGAGTTGGTTGTAATCTAGAAGCTTCAATTAAAGATAATAAAGTTGTTGCAATTTCTACTCCTAAAGAATCTGAAGTTAACGCAGGCCACACTTGTATTAAAGGAAGGTATGCTTTTGGATTTTACGATCATCCTGACAGATTAAAAACTCCTTTAATTAAAAGGAATGGAAAATTTGAAGAAGCTTCTTGGGATGAGGCATATGATTTTATTAAAAAAGAATTAAATAGAATTACCAAAGCTAATGGACCAGATGCAGTTGCAGGTATTTCTTCAGCAAGATGTACTAATGAAGAAAATTATGTTTTCCAAAAAATGATTAGAGCAGCAATAGGAACTAATAATATTGATTGTTGTGCAAGAATTTGTCATTCACCTACTGCGTGGGGAATGCAACAAACATTTGGAACTGGAGCAGCTACAAATTCTACAGAAGATATTTACTATGCAGATTTATTTATGGTGATTGGAGCAAATCCAACAAATGCTCACCCAGTTACAGGTGCTAAAATTAAGCAACAAGTAATGAAAGGTAAAAAATTAATTGTATTAGATCCAATTACTACTGAGCTTGCTAAACTTGCTGATTATCATATTAAACTTAGACCAGGAACAAATGTAGCCATATTAAATATGATGTTGCATTATATATTGAAAGCAAACCTTTATGACAAAGACTTTGTCAGAGATAGAACTGAAGGTTTTGCAAATTTCATTAAAGAAATTGAGAGACAAGATATGGATCATCTAGCGAAAGTTGCTGGTGTTGATAAACAGTTAGTTAAAGAAGCTGCAATTGCTTATGCAACCGCAAAAAACTCTATGGAATTCCATGGTTTAGGAGTTACCGAGCAAGAACAAGGATCTAAAACAGTAATGTTAATTGCTGATCTTGCAATGATTACAGGAAATATTGGTAGAAGAGGTGTTGGTGTTAATCCATTAAGAGGACAAAATAATGTCCAAGGTGCAGCTGATATGGGTTGTCAACCTCATCAAGGAGCTGGTTACTTTGAAGTGGCTGATGAAAAAGTTCAAAATTTCTACACTGAAAAATATGGAGTAGTACACCCAACAAAAGCAGGATTAAAAATTCCTGAAATGTTTGATGGGGCAATTAATAAAGATGTTAAAGCTGTCTGGATTATTGGAGAAGATATTGTTCAAACAGATCCTAACAGTGCACATGTTGTAGATGCTATGAATTCACTTGAGCTTTTAGTTGTACAAGAAATTTTTATGAGTGAAACAGCAAAACTTGCAACAGTAGTATTACCTGGAACAACTTTCTTAGAAAAAAATGGAACATTTACTAATACAGAAAGAAGAATTCAAAGAGTTAATCGAGCTGTACCTCCTTTACCTGGTACTAAAACTGATGGAACAATTGTAACGGATATGATGCAAAAATTAGGCTTTGATCAACCTGAATATGATGCTGATCAAGTTCTTGCAGAAATAGCTGATGTAGTTCCTTTCTTTAAAGGGGTAACAAGAGAAAGACTTGGTAAAATGGGATTACAATGGCCAGTACAAGAAGATGGTACAGATACACAAATCTTACATGAAAAAACATTCAAATTAGGAAAAGGACAACTTAAAAATTTTGATTGGAAAGAATCTAATGAGATAGCTACGAATAAAAAAGATTATCCATTGATTTTAACAACTAGTAGAGTTCTTCAACATTATAATGCAGCTACTATGACAAGACGTACTAAAAATATTAATATAGTTTCTGAAGACTTGCTATTAGTTCACCCTAATGATGCTAAAAAAAGAGAATTAAATACTGGTGATATTGGTAGACTTTATTCTGGCAGAGGTGAAGTAGCTTTAAAAGTAGAGGTAACAGATAAAGTTAAAGAAGGAATTGTATTTACAACATTCCACTTTCCAGAACATATGGTTAACATGGTAACTGGTCATGGAAAAGATGAAGAAACAATGTGTGCAGAATACAAAGTTTCTTCTGTGGAAATTCAAAAAATATCCAATCAATTTAAAACTGTTGTTGAACCTAAAGAGAATCAAGCAGAAGTTAACTAATCGATAAAATGACAATTGGTTGGCATTTTGATAATAGTTATTCGAGATTACCAAAAACATTCAAAGAAGATATCAACCCTGTTGCTGTAAATGCACCAGAAATATTAATATTAAATAAAGATCTAGCAAATAAATTAGATCTAGATTTTTCAGATGTTAATGATGAAGGTTTATCAAAAATTTTTTCAGGAAATATGTTACCTGAAGGATCTAACTCTATAGCACAAGCCTACGCTGGCCATCAATTTGGTCATTTTACAATGCTTGGTGATGGAAGAGCTGTTTTAATCGGTGAACACTTGACCAAAAATAATGAGCGATTTGATATACAATTCAAAGGCTCTGGTAGAACCCCATTCTCACGAAGTGGTGATGGTAGGGCTGTTTTAGGCCCAATGTTGAGAGAATATATAATAAGTGAAGCAATGCATTCTTTAAAAATACCTACTACTAGAAGTTTAGCAGTAGTTAAAACTGGTGAAGATGTGGTTAGGGAACAAATTTCACAAGGTGCAATTCTTACAAGGGTGGCATTAGGCCATCTAAGAGTTGGAACATTTCAATACATTGCTGCAAAACAAAATATTAGTGATTTAGAAATTTTGATTAATTACACAATTGAAAAATACTACCCCAATATAAAAGCATCAAAGAATAAAGCATTAGACTTACTAAATGTTTTAATCGAAAAACAAACTGAACTTGTAATTGACTGGATGCGTGTCGGTTTTATTCATGGAGTTATGAATACTGACAATATGACCATATCTGGTGAAACAATAGATTATGGTCCCTGTGCATTTATGGATACTTATGACCCTAAAACAATTTTTAGTTCAATAGATCAATTAGGTAGATACGCCTATGATAATCAACCAAAAATTACCAAATGGAATTTAACAAGATTTGCTGAATGTCTTATTCCACTAATTAGCAAAAATGAAGATGAAGCAATTAAATTAGCTACAGATGCTTTAGATAAATTTGAACAAAATTATGAAACAAAATGGTTAAATATGATGAGAGATAAACTCGGATTATATGATGAAGATAAAGAAGATAAAAATTTGATTATGGAGTTATTAAATTGGATGCAAAAAAATAAAGCAGATTATACAAATACCTTTATTTTTTTGACGGATAAGACAATTAAAAATTCTGAAGTTTATGATAATGCTGACTTTAATTTATGGAAAATTAAATGGGTGAAAAGATTAGCAATGTTTAATAGTTCACATGATAAATCTATGGAATTAATGAATTCTTCTAATCCAATGGTAATACCTCGTAATCATAAAGTGGAAGAAGCTTTAACATTAGCAAGTAATGGTGATTTAACATTGTTTAATAGGTTAATAAAAATATTAAAAAATCCTTATACAGTTAATAGCAATGATTTAGAATTTATGTCACCTGCTCCACACAGCGATAAGAAATATCAAACTTTTTGTGGAACTTAACTCGTTATAATACGTAAGGTTCTGGTCTAGCTTCTTTACTAAATATTCTTTCAACATTAAAAGCGCTTACATCTATAGTTTGATAAGAACCTGTTGTTATAAGTTCTGTCAAAGCTCTACCAATGCCAGGTGCTTGTTGCAATCCTCTTCCTGTGAAACCCGAAGCCATATATACATTTTCGTATTTAGGATGCTTACCCACAATAGCATTACTGTCTAGTTGGTTATGATCATAAAATCCTGCCCAAGCACCAGTTAATTTAAGCTCTTCAAACATTGGAATTCTTTTTGCTAAAGCTGGCCATACCAACTCCTCAAAGTCGTCCCAAGCAGGTTCAAGATTTGTTGCATCAAAAGTAGATTTTGGAGAACCAGCTAAATATTCTTTACCCTCTGGCCTCCAATAAACACCTGTTGTTAAATCAGCAGATAAAGGCATTTCAGATATATACGTTGGGCACTTAACTCTGAAAACAGTGTGTTTTTGTGGAATAACAGGAATATCATTTAATATTTTTTTAGTCCAACAACCTGCAGCAGAAATAATTATCTTAGCATTAATTTCTGATATTTCTTTTACTTCTCCCTTAATAAATTCAGCCCC
Organism: Candidatus Pelagibacter sp. Uisw_090; assembly: GCF_047717845.1. Classification (GTDB taxonomy): domain Bacteria; phylum Pseudomonadota; class Alphaproteobacteria; order Pelagibacterales; family Pelagibacteraceae; genus Pelagibacter. Next base: position 234,346 of record NZ_CP159810.1, on the reverse strand, counting down.
AAGTTCTGTGGCCTTGCTTTTTAAAGCACCGTGAAACATAAAAGGATCAATCCAACCCTCACTTTTATCATCTGTATAAGTGGCAGTTTCTATACCTTCATCGTTAATGTAAGAAAAAACCTTGGATAATTCTGAACCTTTTATATTTTTTGTTCCAGCTCCACACTCTTTATGGTTTTCTAACGCTCTATACTGTTCCTCTGCATGCTCAGGTCCAAACATTAATAAGTAACCATTTGGTACCATACTAGCTGTAGGGTTAGGATTTTTTTTAGTTTTGAGTAATTCTGGTATTTGAAAAATAAAATCTCTTGCAAATTTACCTAACAAAATATTTTCTTTTTGAAAAAATTGTCTCCTAAAGCCACCGAGGGATAAAGGGAATGAGGCTTCTTTGTATGATGGATCTTTTTCTATAACTTTAACTTTTCGACCTTCTTTAGATAGAAAATAAGCTGTCGCAACTCCAATGATACCACCGCCAATTATTACAACATCGTCCATAATTAATTTAAAATAAATAAACTTAAGTTAAGAATTAATGCGTAAAAACACCAAAGTAAATAAGGAATCATTAAATAATAACTTACTAAAGTTATTTTCTTAAATCTTTGCATTAATAAAACTATTAAAGCTATTAAAATAATTAAAACTAGTAATGCTAATAAAATTTTATGAAAAACAAAAAATACTATACTCCAAGTTGTATTAAAAATTAAATGAACGATATAAATATAAATCGTATCTATGTCTCTTTTTTTACTATGCCAAAAAGACCATATGGCAATAGTCATCATTAAATATAGTGTTGTCCAAACAGGTGCAAAGATCCAGCTTGGTGGATTGTATGATGGCTTTATCAATAATGAATACCAAGGCTCTTTAAATCCAATAGTTGCAATACCTCCAATAACAGATGCCGAGTAAGTTATTATTGCAAATAATAAAAAAGATAAAAATTTGTTTTTTAACATAATCATATTATACATTACTTAATGAATGATAAAAAAGTAATTTGGATCACTGGCGCTAGTAGTGGAATTGGTAGGTCTTTAGCTCTAAAATTTGCTAAAGAAGGATGGACAGTTGCTGCCTCAGCTAGACGAGAAAACTTATTACAAGAGTTGCATACTGAGAATGAAAATATCCATTCATTTCCTTTAGATGTTACAAATACAGAACAATGTAAAGCTGTCTTCAATGATATTGTAAAAAAATTTGAAAATATTGAAATTTGTGTGTTTGGTACCGGGATACATGATCCAAAATCTGAAAAAAAATTTAACTTAGATAAAATAAGAAAAATTATGGAAGTAAATTACTTTGGTACAATGAATTCTATCAACGCAATTTATGAATATTATAATAATAAAAAAGGTGGTCAAATATCTATAATTTCTTCAGTTGCTGGTTATAGAGGGTTACCTGCAGCTGGAGGTTATTGTGCATCAAAGTCTGCCCTTACAAGTTTTGCAGAAAGTTTATATTTTGAAATGAAAAGAGTAAACGTGCGTGTTTCCCTGATAAGCCCTGGGTTCATTAAAACACCAATGACTGACCAGAATGATTTTCCTATGCCCATGATAAAGTCACCAGAATTTGCTGCAGAACAAATCTATATTGGTTTAATCAAAAATAAGGGATTTGAAATCCATTTTCCAAAAGCTTTTACCTTTATAATGAAAACTCTAAGAATACTTCCTAGTAGCTGGTATTTTAAGATAGTTGAAAAAGGTATGAAAAAAATTGACTACTAATTTTTCTTAAAGAATACCGTCAACTCACCCACTTTAAATCCAAATTTTGTTAATGTGGCTCTATTGATAGCAACCTCTTCGTCTTGTTTAAAAATCCAATCATCAAATGAAACTTTAATATTCTTTCCTTTAAAAGGGACCATTAAATCATATTCAAATTTAAAGGCAGATCCATATTGAAACCCTTTAGCAGTTCCTACAACATCAGGTGCAGATCCTTCATAGTAATTTTGATCAATTTTTTTGATTTTCCATATTCGGTTTTGTTTTTCACCGTCTGTCCAATAGAAATCTTCTTTAAGAGTTAAGATATCACCCTCAAAACTACCAAACATATCAGCTTTAAATTGTCTAGTAACCTTGCCACTTCGATCTTGTAATAGACCCCATGCTTTAACAGGACCTTCAAAGTATTTCTCTATAGTCATTGACGGTTCTGTATTTTTAAAATCTGTTGGTTTCATAGAGTTATTGTTTATACAACTTGCCGTAAAGAATAAAGCAATTATTAATACTGTTAATTTAAATGTTTTAAAGTTTATCATGTCTCTCCTATTGTTATTTATTTTGTAATGAAAATTGAATTAGATCTATATTTTTTGATTTAAAGCCAGCCTCACAATAAGACAAGTAAAATTCCCACATTCTTTTAAATGTTAAATCAAAACCTTGCTCTTTAATCAAATCCCACTTTTTATTAAATATCTCTCTCCAAATAATCAAAGTATCAGAGTAATGATTGGCATATGAATTGTATTCATCAAATTTTAAACCATTAGTATCAACATAATTTTGTAATTCATTTCTAGAAGGTAAAAAACCTCCAGGAAAAATATATTTTTGGATAAAGTCTTGTTTATTTTTATATCTATCAAACAAGCTATCATCGATAGTTATAGCTTGAATACCCACTGTGCCTGATGAAGTTAGATTATTCTTGATTGTATTAAAATAGCTATCTAAATAGTTTTGTCCTACTGCCTCTATCATTTCTATAGACGCTATATGATCATATTTACTTTTTAAATCCCTATAATCTTTTATTTCAATATTTACTTTTTCATTAAGTCCACATTTGTGGATTCTTTCTTTTGCAAATTCAAATTGCTTTTTTGAAATGGTGATACAATCTAATTTAACATCATAATTAGTGCCCAGGTATTCTGCGAATCCACCCCAACCACAACCAATTTCTAAAATTTTACTTCCTTTTGTTGGTTTTAAAAGATCAATCAATTTTTGGTATTTATTATTCTGAGCATTGAAAAGATCTTGCTTAGGGTTCTCAAATATAGCGCTGGAATAAGTTAAGGTTTTATCAAGCCATAAAGAAAAGAAATCATTTCCCAAATCATAGTGTTTTGCGATGTTTTCTTTGCTTCGGTTTTTGGTATTTTTTATAATTTTATTTTTTAAAAAATTAATGAATGGTAAATCAAAAATACCTGAAAATTTATAAATAACATTTATATTTTTTGCAGTTAACTCAATTAAATCAGATAGGTTATTTGTTATAAAAAAATCTTTCATATAAGATTCACCCAATCCAACACTGCCACTTTTAATCAGATTATAATTAAGGCTTTCATCTTTAATTTCTAAGAAAACTTTTAAATTATCATCTGGATTACCAAATTTTAAAACTTCTCCATTAACCTTTTTAATTTCAAGAAAACCATGCTTAATATTTTTTAATGCACTAAATACGATTGAATCTGAAATTTTATAAATTAACATTAATTCTTAATATTTTTTTAATTTTTACTTAAACGGCAACTTAATTCTTTTTATTTAAAAATTAAATGACGCAAAATTGCAGATAAGTAAGAGCTTTAAGATAATTTATTAGTAAAGTTTAGTCATCAACTTCAGCTAATAAGGATGCATTACCACCCATAGCTGCTGTGTTATTTGATATACTTTGTTCATAACATAGTCTTTTCAGGTATTCAGGGCCCCCTGCCTTAGGTCCTGTTCCAGACTTTTCAAAACCACCAAATGGCTGTACACCAACAACGGCTCCAATCATATTTCGATTAATATAAATGTTTCCAACTTCTGCTTTGGAAATGATTTTATCAATAGTTTTATCCAGTCTACTGTGGATACCTAATGTTAAACCAAAACCTAAATCATTAATGTCATCAATTAATTCATTTAATTCTGAAGCTTTATATTTAACAATATGTACTACAGGACCAAAAACTTCATTTTTTAAATCACTTAATTTTTTTATTTCTATTAAAGTTGGTGGAATGAAATATCCTAAATCATTTTGAAAATTTGTTTGATAAACATTATCAAAATTATCAATATGTTTTTTTATATTGTTGTAAGCCTCCTCATCGATTACTGGTCCAATATCTGTTGAAAGTTTTTCTGGGTTTCCAATATTTTGAGTATTCATTGCACCAATTAATGTATCTTTAATTTTTTTGTACACATTTTCTTCTACACATAAAATTCTACAAGCTGAACATCTTTGTCCGGCACTATCAAATCCTGAATTCACAACATCTTTAACAACATGTTCTGGTAAAGCTGAGCTATCAACAATCATACAATTTAAACCACCTGTTTCTGCAATAAAATTAGTAATACTCTCTTGTTTTTGTAAGTTTGATTGGATAATTTTTGCTGTATTTAGAGAGCCAGTAAATAAAACATTTCTAAGTTTTTGATCATTAATAACTTTGTTGGAAATTAATGCACCATCACCCAAAATCAAGGCAATTGAATTTTTAGGTAGTCCTGCTTTTAATAAAAGTTTAATTATAAAATATGCTGCATAAGAAGATTGTTCTGCAGGTTTAGTTAAAACAACATTACCAGTAATTAGTGCAGCTATTGTTTGACCTACAAAAATTGCTATAGGAAAATTCCATGGGCTAATTACTAAAGTTAATCCCTTTCCTATTAATCTATATCTATTAAGTTCACCAGTTGGCCCTTTAAGAATTTGCTCTTTAAATATTAAGTTTGCTTCCTTGGAATAGTACCTGCAAAAATCAACAGCCTCTCTAATTTCAGCTATAGAATTTTTAATACTTTTGCCAGATTCTTGTGCACAAATTTCAATTATTTCCTTAAAATTTTCTTCAATTAAATTAGCAAAATTTAAAATAATTTCTGATTTTTTTTCAATTGGAAAATTTTTCCACGATATAGAATAATCTTTGAGGTTATTAATTGCTTCATCTACAATTTGATCTGTAGCAAAATATTTTGAACCTAATAAGGTAAAATCACTTGGTGAAATAATATCGAATTTTTTATCAGATTTTATGTCTTCACCATTTATAATTGAAAATGCATTTATATTATTTAGTTTTTTTATAACTTTATAATTATTAATCACAAATTCTTCACTTATATCGAGGCCTTTTGAATTATCTCTATTACCCAAAATATTCATTGGTAAAGGAATTTTGTCAGTTTTTAACTTATCAAGCTTCAAAAATGGTGATTGAATCAATTTATCAATATCAAAATTTTTAGATTTTAGTTGATGAATAAAAGACGTATTCGCACCATTTTCTAATAACCTTCTAACTAAATATGGCAACAAATCCTTATAGCCTCCTACCGGAGCATATACTCTACATTTAAAATCAGGTTTATTTTCTAAAAATGAATATATCTCATCACCCATCCCATGCAATTTTTGGAATTCAAAATTAGTGTTTTTAAATAGAGTATGAATATAAGAAATACTATGTGCATTATGAGTAGCAAATTGTGAAAAGATATTTTTATTTACTAATAGTTTATGTGCACAAGCTAGATAAGATATGTCTGTAGCAAATTTCTTTGTAAAAACAGGGTAGTTTTCAAAACCTTCTTCTTGAGCAATTTTGATTTCTGTATCCCAATATGCACCTTTGACTAATCTAATATTAATTTTTTTATCAACACTTTGTAAATAATCATTGAGCCAATCTAATAAGAAAAATGTTCTTTTTTGATATGCTTGAATAGCAAATCCAAAACCATGATAAACATTGTCAATTAATTTGCTTTCAATAATATCTTTAAACATGAAAAGTGATAAATTTAATCTATCAGCTTCCTCAGCATCAATACAAATATCTACTTTGTTTTCTCTACCTAATTCCACAAGTTTAAAAATTTTTGGTAATAGTTCTTTTTTTAGTAAATCAAATTTGTTTCTTTCGTATCTTGGGTGTAATGATGATAGCTTAATTGAAATACTTTTCTTATGTGGATTTAAACTTTTTCCTGTTTGTAAAATAGCTTCTTCATATTGATTGTAATATCTTTCTAAGTCTTCATAAGTTACTGCTGCTTCACCAAGCATATCAAATGAAAAAGTGTATTTATCATTTTTTTTATTATCACTTTGTTTAATTGCTTTTTTTATATCTCGCTCAAATACAAATTGTTTAGCCAAAATATTTATTGCTTGTTTAATGGCATTCCTTAATAATGGTCCAGATAGATTTTTAACCATCTTGACTAAAATATTTTTATTTTCTTGAGGTTTTTCTTCTACTATTTTTCCTGTTAACAAAAACGCTATAGAAGAAATGTTTACGAAAACATCATTTTCATTCTTTATGTGTTTATTCCAATCTCCAATAGGAATTTTATCTTCAATTAAATCATTTATAGTTGCAGTATCAGGTATTCTAAGTAATGCTTCTGCTAAACACATTAAAACAACACCTTCGTTACTAGTCAATGAAAACTCATGTATTAATTTAGCAAATGAGCTTATTTCTTTATAATTTATTGCGCTGTCTATGATTTGACGTGAAAGGTTATCAATTTTACTGTGATTAATTTCTGAAAAATTTCCAATGGTTTTTATTAAATGATTATTAACCAATGAAGCTTGATCGGTATATTTGTGTTTGAATATATTATTCATAATAAATAACTTTGGCGATTAATTAATAGAAATTTAGACTAAAATGACTAAAAATAATTACTGTATTAATGTGAATAAAAGAATTAATTTCTTGTTGATATATTTTTAATAGTAAATATTATGGTATAATAACAATTATTGGTAAATTTTACTATGATAGATAAAATAGATAAACAGTTAATCTCACTACTAGCGAAGAATGCACAAACTACACTTAGTGAGCTAGCAAAAGCTGTTAACTTATCAATTTCACCATGCCAAAGTAGAATCAAAAAATTAGAACAACAAGAATATATTCTTGGCTATCATGCTCATATAAATTTTAAAAAATTAGAAAAAGCACACATAGCTTTTGTTCAAATTTCTTTATCAGATACACGAGCTAAAGCACTAGATCAATTTAATTCTGAGGTAAAAAAATTAGAAGCTGTTGAACAATGCCATATGATTGCAGGAAACTTTGACTATTTATTAAAAGTTAGAACTAACAATATAAACACTTATCGTTTGCTATTATCTGAAAAAATATCCTCATTACCAAATGTTGCATCTACTTCAACATTTGTTTCCATGGAAAGTGTAAAAGAATAGTCCATAAGATAACCTTAATTTAGTAATTTATATTAATTTTCTACAGAAATATTGTTTTTAACTTTAATTTTTTTTTTTATAAATTTAATTCCTTTTGTCCATAGTTTAAATGCCTCAAAATGTATTGCGATAATAATTTTAAATGTCATCAATGGATGTCTTAAATACGATTTCATAAGATTGTAATTATTTAATTCACTTTTAATACCATCTTGTGAGGCATATAATATTTTGCCAACTGGATCATTCAGGTCAATTATTACAGATATTTTATTACCAGGTTTCAACAGTCTAAAAAAATAAATACAATTCATTTCAATAAATGGAGATACATGAAATTTTTTCTTACACACATGTTGAATAAGATTTTGGTCTTTTTCAGTTTTAAAAACATAAACATGTTGCTCACCAAATGTGTTCTTAACTTCATATAAAATAGATATTAAATCAGAATTTTTGTCATATACATAAAAAACACTTAACGGATTAAACACATACCCAAATATCCTTGGATAACATAAAAGTTTAATTTGAACATCATTAGTATCAATATTATTTTTTTTAAGATTTTCTAAAACCCAATCTTTAAGAGAGCTTCCATCTCTTGCTCCATGGTCCTTATCAAAGAAACTAATAATATTAAATTTATTATATGAAAATATCTTTAGAGTTTTATGTAATAGGTTTATTTCTGATAAATCTATAAGTAGCGAAAATACACTATAATTGAAGCTATGAATTTTGGGCTTAAATCTTCTATGAATTACGTTTCCTGTATAAATATAAGAATTTTTAATCATTCAGCGTTTTTAACATATCAATAGACGACTTTATTCCATCCTCATGAAAACCATAACCAAAATAACTGCCACAAAATAAAATATTTTTTTTATTTTGAATTTTGTGTAGATTACTTTGATTAGTTAATGCTTCAGTGTCGTAATAAGGGTGAGTAAATGCTACTTTTTTAAATATTTTATCATTTGGAATTTCTTTAAATGGATTTATTGTTAAAAAAATATCTCTATCTATCTTCAAATTTTGTAACTGGTTTATCCAATATGTTACAGCTGTCTTTTCATTATTAGCTGAATCCATTGAAGAATTCCAAGCACACCATGCTTTTTTATTTTTAGGCATAATACTTTCATCAAAATGTATTACTGCAGTGTTAGCTCTATATTTAAATTTTTTTAATATTGACTCCTCATCTAGAGTTGGATTATCAATTATCTTTAATGCTTCATCTGCATGGGTTGCTATTACAACTTTATCATAATCAAAGAACTCATTTTCCTCTCCATAAAAAATTTTAACACCTAAATCATTTCTGGTAATTTTATTTATATTGTAATTCTTAAAATATTCACCACTAACTTGGCCTATTATTTTATCAACATAAGTTTTGCTCCGATTTGCAACCGTAAACCATTGAGGTCTATCTTTAATTTTAAACAGCCCGTGATTCTTAAAAAAACTTAGAAAAAAAGATAATGGCATTTGTTTTGCTTCATATGGTGGCATCGACCATATTGCAGATACCATTGGTATAATATGATAATTAATAAAATAACCTGAAATTTTTATTTCTTTTAAATATTCTCCTAATGTTATTGAACTAATTTTTTTAATTTCTATTTTTTCACAGTTTTTATAAAAGCTTAAAATTTCAAAAAACATTTTTAAGAATTTTGGATTAAATAAATTTTTTTTATTGGAAAAAATTCCACCTAATCCTTTTCCACAATATTCTAAGTCACTATTTTCTACAGTAACAGAAAATGACATATCGCTTTTTTCAATCTCTATTTTATTTTCTGAAAAAAAATTAATTAAATTTGGATAAGTTTGCTTATTAAAAACCATAAATCCAATATCTATTGGGATTTCTTTATTAGGTTTATAAGCAACCTTTATTGTATTTGCATGGCCACCAAACTGATTTTCTTTTTCAAACAAATCTACTTTATGTTTTTTTGATAGATAATAAGCAGCACTCAATCCTGATATGCCCGCACCCACTACAGCAATTTTCATCTTGGTAAAAATCTAAGCTGCTGTATCTTCGTACTCTTCCATAGATGGACATGTGCAAAACAAGTTTTTATCTCCATAAACATTATCTACTCTACCAACTGGAGGCCAATATTTATTTGTTCTTAAAAAATCTGAAGGATAAGCGGCCTCTTCTCTTTCATACTTATGATCCCACTTATTGGATGTTAATTCAACGTGAGTATGTGGCGCATTCTTCAATGGGTTATCAGTCTTGTCATATTCGCCAGTCTGAATTTTATTTATCTCTTGTTTTATCTTTATAAGAGTAGAGCAAAACTTATCAATTTCACTCAAACTTTCGCTTTCTGTAGGCTCAATCATCATTGTACCAGCAACAGGCCAGGACATTGTTGGAGCATGATAGCCAAAATCAATCAATCGCTTTGCAATATCTTCTTCTGTAATCCCTGTTTCACTTTTTATTGTTCTAATATCAATGATACATTCATGAGCTACATTACCACTTTTACCCTTATACAAAATTGGAAAAGAGTCTTTTAATTTATGTGCAATGTAATTTGCATTTAGTATTGCAACTTGTGATGCTTTTCTTAAGCCTTCAGAGCCCATCATCTTTATATACATCCATGAAATTGATAAAATACTTGAGCTGCCCAAGGCGCTGCAGATACAGCTCCCATTCCAGTCACTGGGCCACAATCTTTAATTACAGAATGCTTTGGTAAAAATATTTCTAAATGCTTTTTACATGCTATTGGTCCCATACCAGGTCCTCCACCACCGTGTGGTATACAAAACGTTTTATGTAAATTTATATGACAAACATCTGGTCCAAAATTACCTGGTTTTGCAATTCCAACTAACGCATTTAAGTTTGCTCCGTCCATATAAACTTGTCCACCATGCTTATGAATTAATTCACAAATATCAGTTATTTTTTCCTCAAAAACACCATGTGTTGATGGGTAAGTAACCATAAGAGCAGCTAAATTTTCCGAATGTTCTTCAGCTTTATTTTTTAAATCTTCATAGTCTACGTTTCCATATTGATCACATTTCACAACAACTACTTTCATACCAACCATTTGGGCGCTTGCTGGATTTGTGCCATGTGCAGAGCTTGGTATTAAACAAACATTACGATTTGTTTCACCATTTTTTTCATGAAATTTACGTATTACCATTAAACCAGCAAACTCACCTTGAGCTCCAGCATTTGGTTGTAATGAAACTCCAGAAAATCCTGTGATTGACCTTAACCAGTTTTTTAAATCAGTAAATAACTCCCTGTAACCATCCATTTGTTCTACAGGAGAAAAAGGATGTGGTTGTGAAAATTCTTTCCAGGTAACTGGTATCATTTCTGAAACTGCATTAAGTTTCATAGTGCACGATCCTAAAGCAATCATGGATTTATTAAGGGCAATGTCAGAGTCTTCTAATTTTTTTAGATAACGTAGCATTTCTGTTTCTGAATGGTATCTATTAAAAACTGGATGATCTAAATAAGTTGAAGTTCTTAATAAATTTTTAGGAATATTAGACAAACTTTCATTCATGGATTCTTTAATTGTTTCTGAACAATTAAAAATTTTTAATAACTGATTTGCTCTATAAAGATTTTTTCTTTCATCAAAAGATACTGCTAACATTTCAGAATTCACTTTTCTTATATTTACTCCTTGATCTAAAGCATTTTTGTATATCTTCTCTGTTTTATCTAGAGTTTTTATTGTTACCGTATCAAAAAAATCATTTGAATAAAGTTCATAACCAGATTGTTTTAGTTTATCTGCAAAATTTTTAGTCAGTTGAGAAACACTTTCTGCAATCTTTTTAATACCTTGTGGACCGTGATAGACAGCATAAGCTGCAGAGACTATTGCTAATAATGCTTGTGCAGTACAAATATTACTCGTGGCTTTATCTCTTCTTATATGCTGCTCTCTTGTTTGAAGTGCAAGTCTGTATGCTTTTTTTCCATGCTTATCTACTGAAACACCTACTATTCTACCTGGCATTGATCTTTTATACTCATCTTTTGTAGCAAAAAATGCTGCGTGTGGACCACCATAACCCATTGGAATTCCAAAACGTTGTGAACTACCAACTGCAATATCAGCTCCTAACTCAGCAGGTGTTTTTAGTTTAGCAAGTGCTAACAAATCACATGCAAGAACTGCTTTTCCATTATGTTTATGTATTTTACTAATAGCCTCACTTGGGTCTTTTATATCTCCAAGGGTACCAGGATATTGAATAATACCACATATAATATCCTCTTTAATATCTTTATCCTCGTCACCAACTATTATTTCTAAACCTAAAGGTTCAGCTCTTGTTTTAATAACATCGATAGTTTGAGGGTGACAATTTTTTGAAACAAAAACTTTTTTAGATTCAGACTTAGATATTCTATAGCTTAATCCCATAGCTTCTGCTGCTGCTGTTCCTTCATCTAAAAGAGAGGCATTAGCAATATCCATTCCTGTAAAGTCAATTATCATTTGTTGAAAATTTAATAACATTTCCAATCTACCTTGTGCTACTTCTGGCTGGTAAGGAGTATAAGAAGTGTACCATCCTGGATTTTCTAAAATATTTCTAAGTATTACATATGGTGTATAAGTTCCGTAATAACCCATTCCTATAAAGCTAGAATAAACTTTATTTTTTTTAGCTATATCTTTTAGTTTTCTAAGTGCTTTATACTCAGAGTTTGGATCTCCAATATCTAAGTCATCTTTAAGAAGGATTTTTTCTGGTACAGTGTCTTTTATTAAATCATCAAGACTTTTATAGCCTAATTCTTTAAGCATAACATTTTGTTCATCAACTGATGGACCTATATGTCTTTGTATAAAATCTTTTTGAGCATTTTTTAACATTTAACTACCACTTTCTTTTGAAAATTTTTCGTATTCTTCTTTATTCATTAATGAATCCATTTCAGACTTATCAGTAATTTTTAATTTAAAAAACCATGCATCATTTTCTGGATCATTATTAACCTTTGCAGGATCATCAACAATTGCTTGATTGTTTTCGATAATTTCTCCAGATACAGGAGTATAAATATCACTTGCAGCTTTTGTTGATTCTACAACACCTGCATTACCATCTTTAACAACAGAAGACCCTATCTCTGGTAGCTCTACAAAAACAATATCACCTAGCATTTCGGTTGCATGTTGTGTGATTCCTATAATAGCAGTATCTCCATCTAATTTTATCCACTCATGTTCTTTTGAATATTTTACTTCGCTCATTTGCTAACTCCTTTCACATAACTTTTTTTATAAAATGGCAAATTACTTATAAATGCCGGATATTTTTTTCCTCTCACTTCTAAAAAAACCTTAGTATCAATTTTAGAAAATGAATTTTCTATATAACCCATGGCGACTGGGGCCTGGACACTTGGTCCGAAAGTTCCACTTGTAATTTCCCCAATATTTTTATTATCTTCACTAAATATTGATGTTTTTTCTCTAGCTATAATTCTACCTTCTGGCTTAATACCTACGCGGATCTTACTTACCCCTTTCTCGATTTGAGATTTAATTTTTTCACATCCAATAAACCCACCCTCAAGAATTCTATTTTTTGATATTGCCCATTTTAAATTAGCTTCTACTGGGCTTTTATTGATATCCATGTCATGACCATACAAACAAAGTCCCGCCTCTAATCTCAAGGTATCTCTGGCACCTAGTCCAATTAAACTGGCCCCTTCATCTAAGAGGTTTTGCACAAACACCTCTGCATCATCATTTTTTATAGATATTTCAAATCCATCTTCACCTGTATAGCCTGATCTTGTGATGTAAATATTTTCTTTAAGATAGTTAAATGTATCACCATTCATAAATTTTAAATCTGATACTCCATTGATTATTTTTTCTAATATTTGGACTGCTTTTGGCCCCTGTATTGCTATAAGAGATAATTCTTCGCTTAAAATCATTTCATACTTATTTTCTAATAATTTAGATAAAAGTTTAAAATCTGTATTCTTACAAGCAGCATTCAATACAATGTTAAAACCGCCTTCAACTTTAGTGATAATCAAATCATCGTAAATTCCTGCTTCTTCATTCATTAAAAAACTATATTTTGACTGATTTAATTTAGCATTGCTCAATTCAGCTGGAAAAATTCTTTCAAGACTTTTTGCTAATGTGTCGTCTCCTTTAATGAATAGCTGACCCATATGTGACACATCAAAAATACCCGCATTGTCTCTTGTACTTTTATGCTCCTCAATAATTCCTTTAGAATATTGAATTGGCATTTGATAACCAGCAAATGAAACAAATTTAGCTCCATGCTTTAGATGTAAATTATAAAGTGCTGTTTTTAAATTTTCCATATTAACTCACTGTACCCATCTGTATGTTTGCCTGAGAGTTTTATTCCGTCGGCGAGAACTTAATCTCTTTCCAGAGTTAATATGCTACGGTCCTTTTGCCTGAGAGATTCCTGGGTGGTTGCTCCTTCGGCGCTACGATAGTCTGTAGTCTCTCCCGTATAGAAGAATAATCTACCAGATGTATGTCAGAGTCAATTAATAATTTTTTCTTTTTTATTAGACAAAAGCAACGATGAAAACTGAAGTAAAACAGCAAATAAAATAATTGCACCACCAATTAATGTAAATAATGATGCCCGTTCACCTGCAAATAGAAAAGCCCAAACAGGCCCCAAAACAGATTCGGATAGCATAATTACTCCAACCATTGCTGAAGGAGTGCTACGAGCACCGATGGTAATGAATATAAAACCAAAACCAACTTGAAAAAAACCTGCTAAGAAACCTAAAAATATATCATTAGGTGAAACCATTAAATTATGTGAATAGTAAATACATACACTTAACCCTATTAAGCAAGAGCTTACTCCAGCAACAAATTGAGCAGGAATCATGTCTACTGTAGGAAATTTTCTTACAATCATGATTAAGACCGCAAATGTAATAGGCATTGTAAATGCAGCTAAATTTCCTGAAAGGTTACCTGGTCTAAGATCATTGCCAACCATTAAAGTAACTCCTGTTATTGCTAATATTATTGAAACTAGAGTTATTGTTGAAATTTTTTCTTTTAAAAATAAGTAACCAAAAATTGCAAGAAATAAAATTTGTAATGAGATTATGAAATTAGTATTGGCAACTGATGTATTAGACATTGCATATACATAACCACAAAATCCGAATGACAATACAATACCACCAAAAAAACCTGGCAATCCAGATTTATAGAAAGAGCTTAAAGTTTTCTTTTTATAAGTAATTATTAAAAAGGCTAAAACTGTAAGCGTAAAAAATAAAGATCTCCAAAAAAGAATTTGCCACTCTGTAGAGCCTTCAAATTTTTTTACAATAAGCCCACCAAAACTTAAACTTAAAGCTCCCATAAAAATCAGTAATGGACCTGGAATTTTATTAATTACATTCATTTAAATATCTATTTGTATCTTCTGTGTATGCTTTAAATATATTCTGAGCTTCTTCAAGACTTACTTCCTTAAAGTTTATTTTTGTTCCAGGAGTTAATTGCCCAACTAAATCAAGATCAGCAGTAATAACTACACCAATCTTTGGATATCCTCCGACTGTTCCATGATCCGACAACATTATTATTGGATTACCATCAGCAGGTACCTGAATAACTCCTCTAACTAAACCTTCTGATTTGATGTTGGTGTTTTTTATATTTTCTAATTTAGGACCTTTTAATCTTATACCCATTCTATCAACAAGGTTTGAGATTAAAAAATCTTCATTAAAAAATTTGTCTATTGCATCCTTAGAAAAATAGTCAAAATTTGTACCTTTAATAATTCTAATGATGTTATCAGTAGAATAATCAAAATTTATTTTTTTGTTTATTAGGCTTTTGATATCAATTTTTTTAATAAAAATTTTATCATTTAACGAATATTTTTTTCCATTATTTGGTCCAATATTTGCTTTAGTATTTATGGAATAACTGCTCCAGGTTTTTTCTACATCAAAGCCACCATTTACAGCTAAGTATCCATACGTAGAATTTTTGGTTGATATTATATCTATTTGATCTTCTTCATCTAAAAAATAACTTTTATAACACTCACCTTCTTCAACCTTTAAATTCTTTCTAATAATTTTAAAAAAAATATCCCCAGATATTGCAAAATTAATTTTTCCATTCTTTAACTTTAAAAGAGGGCCTTGGTATGCAAACTCTAATACAGGCTCATCTAATTGATTTTCAACTAGTCTATTTGATAATGTATAATTTCTTTGGTCAATTGCACCGCTTACTGCAATACCAACATGATATAAATGATTTCTACCTTTGTCTTGAATGGTAGTATTAACTCCAGCCCTTAAAATCTCAAAATATGCTTTATTCATTCCAATTTAAATGTTCTTCTTTTGTTATTTGATAAAAACTTACTTTATCACCTGGATTAACTAGAGCTGGTTGAACTAAATTTTTATCATCAAAAATTTTCTTTGGGGTGTTACCAATAATATTCCAACCACCAGGGCTTTCAAAAGTATAAATATTTGCAAATTGTTCTGTTATTCCTACCGATCCCTTAGGCATCTTTAATCTTGGTGTTTCCAATCGATCGCATCTAATATTTTCATTAAGATCTCCTAAAAAAGGCATTCCAGCAATAAAACCTGTCATGTAACAAAAATACTCTTTGTTAAAATATAGTTCTAATATTTTTTTTTTATCTATATTCAATTTTTTAGTTAATCTCAAAAAATCCAGTCCATACTCATCATCACAACAAACTGGAATTTTAATTCTTTTGTTATTATTTTGAATATCTCTATTAATGGTTAAGCCTTCTATAAAATATTTAATTTTTTTATAGTTAGTTATAGTTAAATCAAAACTAATGATTAATTTATTATAAGAGGGTGTTAAGTTAGTTATTCCTTCAATCTTTTTATCTTTTATTAATTTTGATATATGGTGAAAGTAATCTATGACGCTTGAATTTATTGTTTCATTAACTTCTAAGCCAAAATCACAATATACGGCTGCATCACCAAGATTTAATATATTTTTAACCATGCCATGTTATACTCCAGACTAAAGAGTATGGAAATTAATATCAATTGTGATTTAGGGGAAAAATCTAAGTTTCATTCTATCAAGAATGATCCAGAATTACTTAATATTGTAAATTCTGCCAACATTGCATGTGGCTACCATGCGGGAGATGAACAAACAATGGATATGGTTATTCAAATTTCAAAAAAAAATGGTGTTAGTTTGGGTGCTCATCCTTCTTTTAATGATCCTGAAAACTTTGGAAGAAAAAGAATGAATTTAAATTCTTTAGAAATAAAAAAACTAATCTTTGAACAATATGAAATATTACAAAAAATTGCTCAAAATTATAATGAAAATGTTACTCATATTAAGCCACATGGGGCACTTAATAATATGGCTTGTGAAGACCTGGAATTAGCTACAACTCTAGCAGTGGCCATTAAAGAGATTAATAAAGATATCATTTATCTTGTCCCAACTGGTTCGCAAATGGAAGTTGCTGCTAAGAAAAATAGTTTAAGAATAGCTTGTGAAATTTTTGCAGATAGAAATTATGAAGATAATGGAAATTTAATTTCTAGAAGTAAACCAAATGCTTTAATCACTGACCCTGAGTTAGCAAAGAAACATGTGTTGAACATGGTTAAAAATCAGGCAATAAATTGTCTCAGTGGTAAACAGATACCTTGTGAGATTGACTCGGTTTGTATACATGGTGATAATGAAAGCTCATTAGCAACTGCTAAATCTATCAGGGATAATTTAATTGATAATGGGTTAGAACTAAAACCTTTAAATAAAATGGATAAATTTAATTAAAATATGAAAAAACTTATTTATACTTTACTAATAATAATAGCACTTACTAATAATTCATTTTCTGCAGGGAGTAGCGATGATAACGATTCTACCCCAAAAGTATCAAACTATGCAAAAGCAAAAAATTTAATTAAAGCTGCCAAGAAATATGAAAAAAAAGGTAAAACTGAAAAAGCACAAAAAAGATATGCAAAAGCACAAAAGCTTCTTTTAAAATCTAATGATGAAAAACCATTACAGGCAGATACTTTAAATTATTTGGGTTTTACTACTAGAAAACTTGGGGATTATGAAGGGGGTGAAAAATTTTACTTACAAGGCTTACAAATTGAGCCCAATCATAATGGAATAAATGAGTACCTTGGTGAACTTTATGTAGCCACTAATAGAATGGATATGGCTAAAGAAAGACTAGAAGTTTTGAAAACTTGCAACTGTGAAAAATATGACGAACTAAAAGAAATAATTGAAGGTACTAAAAAATCTAAATATTAAATTTATGCTCAATATTCAAAATCCAATTGAAGCTAGAAAAATTATTAGAAAAAATGAGTACAAAGATCAAACAGCAGGAACTGCTAGTAAATATGTGCAGGGTAATCTTTGTATATTGCCCAGCAAATATGCAATGGATTTTGCATCATTTTGTCAAAAAAATCCTAAACCATGTCCTCTAATAGGTTTTGGTATAAAAGGAGATCCGTCATTAAAAGATTTAGGGGATATTGATATTAGGACAGATGTTCCTCAATATAGAATATGGGAAAAAGGAAAAATTATTGATGAACCATATGACATTAAAAAATATTGGAATGAAGATTTAACGACATTTGTTTTGGGATGTTCTATGTCTTTTGAGCTACCATTAATTGAGGCGGGAATACCTATCCAACATATTGAAAATGATACTATTGTTCCAATGTATCGAACATCGATAGATTGTGAGCCAGCAGGTCAGTTCTCAGGAAAATTGGTTGTTTCTATGAGACCTTTAAATTCAAAAGATGCTATTAGATCAATTCAAATTAGTTCTCGGTTCCCAGCAGTTCATGGTGCTCCTATTCATTTAGGTGATCCATCAGAAATTGGAATAAAAGATATAATGAATCCTGAATATGGCGATCCTCCTAAGGCATTTAAGAATAATGAAATTCCTGTGTTTTGGGCATGTGGAGTAACGCCTCAATCTGTTTTACAAGATTCAAAACCTGACTTTTGTATAACGCATGCTCCAGGAAAAATGCTTATTACAGATAAATTAAATAATGATTTGGCAGCTTTATAACTAGCTTCCTAAAAAAACCTTCTTAACTTTTTCGTTATTAATTAATTCATTAGATTTACCACTAATGACTAATCTTCCACTCTCAAGAACATAGCCCCTATCAGCCATGCTTAGTGCCAATCTTACATTTTGCTCAACAAAAAGAATTGATACTCCTTCACTAACCACATTTTTGAATATTTTTATTAAATCTTTTACTACTAGGGGTGATAATCCTAAAAATGGTTCATCTACCATCAAAAGTTTTGGAAGTCCCATCAGTCCTCTAGCTATTGCAAGCATTTGTTGTTCACCACCAGACATAGTGTGAGCTAACTGGCTTGATCTAGATTCTAGTTTTGGAAAAATTTTATAAACTTTAGACAAAGAACTACTCAATTCCTCTTTTGCTTTAGGATGCCAAGCACCAAGGACAAGGTTTTGCATAACAGTAAGGTGTGGAAATACTCTTCGTCTCTCAAGAACATGGGAAATTCCTAATTCAGTTCTTTTAAAGATTGGGATTTCAGAAATTAGATTATTTTTAAAATGTATACTTCCATTCTTATGGCTAACTAAATTACTGATTGTATTTAAAATTGTACTTTTACCAGATCCATTAGGTCCTAAAAGAGCAACCATTTCTCCATTATCTACATTTATTGATACATCCCAAATAACTTGAAAATCATCATATAAAACATCAATATTTTTTATATCAAGTAGCATCAACAGTTCCTAAATATGAGTCTATTACTTCTTCATTTTGTTGAATTTCTTTTGGGGTTCCATAAGCAATTCTTTTACCTTGATCTAGCGCTAGAATATTGTCAGAAATTTCCATTATAATATTAATATTATGTTCAATGGTAATTATTGTTACACCAGATTTTTTAAGTTTTTTAATTAACTCAACTAAACCTGGGATAGTTTTTTGATCAACACCTCCTGTAACTTCGTCCATTAATAATAGTTTTGGTTCAATTGCCATTGCTCTTGCCATTTCTAATCTTTTTCTTTGACCTGTTGAAAGCTCTCTAGCAAAATGATGTCTCTTTTCTATAAGATCAACAAAATCTATTATTTCTAAAGCTTTATCCCTTGCCTTTTTAATATTGTCTTCTTTCACAAACGAGCCAATCATTACATTTTCTAATAATGTTTGATCCGCAAAAGGTTTTAATTTTTGAAAAGTTCTTCCAATACCTAGACTGCTAATTTTGTCAGGACTTAAACCTGATATATCTTTATTAAAGAAACTAACTTTGCCATTATCAGTTTTTGTATAGCCAGTAATTAAATCAAACAAAGTAGATTTGCCTGCACCATTGGGTCCTATAACTCCCAAAATTGTACCTTCTGCAACATCAAAAGAAATATCATTATTGGCTTTTATACCTCCAAAAGATCTACTTAAATTTTCTACAGATAAAATTTTCATCTTTGTTTTTTCCTTTCTAAAATATTTTTTGGAAAAAAAGATATAAGCCCCTCTGGTCTAAAAATGCAAATTAGCATTAGAATTAACCCATAGAGAATTAAATCTACAGCTCCTCCTGTTCCACCTAAATAAATTCTAGAATATTCTGAAATTGGAATAAGAATAGCTGCACCCACAATAGGCCCCCAAACATTTCCAATTCCACCAAGGACTGTGATCAATAAAACAATAATTGAAATTTCTATATTAAACACTCTATCTGGATCAATTATAAGTATATACTGAGCAAATAAACTTCCCATTGGCGCCATTATCATTGCTGAGATTACATAGGCTATGATTTTATAATTAGAAACATTGATACACAAACTTAATGCTGCCTGTGGATCATCTCTTACAGCTCTTAATCTGTATCCTAATTTTGATCTACTTAAGAGCCAAACTAAAAAAAATGTAATTATAAAAAATACTAAAAAAATATAATAATAAGGCATTTTACTACTATGAAATTGAAGAGCTAATAAAGAGTCTCCTGAAGTCATGGGAACCCATACTCCTGATGCGGCACCTACCCACTCCCATCTTTGAAATATAATTTGAAAACTAATTCCAATTAATAAGGTGGCAATCGCAAAATAATGTCCACTAAGTCTCAGCATTGGTATACCGATTAAAACTGCAGCAAGCCCTGAGAGAATAATTCCAACAAAAATACCTATCCATGGGGATATACCGTACTGAACATACAGAAATGATGTTGCGTATGCTCCAATTCCAAAAAAAGCACCATGGCCTAAACTAATTTGTCCTGAAAAACCTGCAATTACATTCCATGACTGAGCCATAACTGCGTGCATAAAAATCATTATCATCAAATGAAGGTAGAAAGAATTCAATCCAAAATGAGGTAAAGCAAATAACAGTACAATTAGACCTCCAATTAAAGATATAATTCTTTTATCTGTATTCCAGACAGGTTCTGATTTAGCTATTAATAATTTATCCATAATTAATACCTTCCAAACAAACCTTGTGGCCTAAAAATTACAACTAGTAAGTAAATTGCAAAAACATATAAAAGTTTAAAAGATGGATCTATTAGCAAACCACCTAATGACTCAACTAATCCAATAATAATTCCTGCATACAAACACCCAATAATACTTCCAAAGCCTCCTAATGCCACTGCAACAAATGCAAATAGAGCAAAATTTATTCCAACGTCAGTAAAGATAAAAAAATAATTTGCCATCATTCCTCCAGCGACACCGACACAACCAAGTCCTATTGCCCAACCAATAGCAAACATTTTATCAGATGGTATACCTAAAATTTCAGCTGCATGCCTGTCTTGTGCTGTTGCCTGCAGTGCTAAACCAGTTTCAGTTTTTGTTACGAATAGATAAAGAAGAATAAAAGCAACCAAACAAACTAAACTAGCAATCAGTTGAGGCTGTCCAATAAAAATACCTGAAATTTCTAATCTTCCTTCTAATAATGGTTTATCAATATTTCTAAAATCTGGTGTCCATAAAAACTGTGCAATTGATCTAATAAATATTGATAATCCAAAAGTTGCACAAATCTGGATTAACATTTTGGCTTTCAATATATATCTAATCAAAAAATAATGAGTTAACACCCCACAAAAAGCCATTAATAAAATTGTAATTGGGATTGAAAAAATTGGATCTAATCCAAATAAAGACCATAACCAAAATGATGAAAACATTGATAACATCAAATGTTCGCCATGAGCAAAATTTACTATGTCCATTAATCCAAAAATTAAACTTAACCCAGCAGCAATTAATGCATAAATTAAACCCATCATTAATCCTGTCACTACTGCTTGTAAAATTATTTCAGTTGTCATTTATTTTTTATAAATTTCTACTGTTGATTGAATAGTAAGTCATTGAATTGATATCACATATAGTATTAGATTATATTTTTAAAAAAAACAAATAAGAGGGAAAATAAATGAAAAAATTAATACTTTCAGTATTTACTTTTTTATCATTAGTTTGTGCACCTACAATTAGTGCTGCAGAAAATGTTAAAATTGGAGTACTTTATCCATTAACTGGGCCTGTTGCTCAGGTTGGAAAGGATGCCGTAGCAGCAGTTCAAACTGCTTTAGACATAATAAACAACAGCCATAACATTCCTGGTATGCCTTTAGCAAAAGATGCAGGCCTAAAAGGTTTAGGTGGTGGAAAAATTTCAATTGTTGTTGGTGATCATGGTGGAAAACCAGATATTGGAGTTGGTGAAACAGAGAAAATGTTAAACTCTGATAAAGTTCATGCAATGTTTGGTGCTTACTACTCATCTGTAACAGGTGCAGCAAGTCAAGTATCTGAAAGAGCTGGTATACCTTGGGTTAATGGTGAGTCTACTTCACCAAAATTAACTACAAGAGGATTTAAATATTTCTTTAGAGTAACACCGCATGATGGTGAGTTTACTCAATTAATGTTTGAATTTATGGATGATTTTAACACTAAGAATAATAATAAATTAAAGACACTTGGAATTATTCATGAAGATACTCTTTGGGGAGCTGATAGTGGTGGAACGCAAAACAAAATGGCTAAAGACAAAGGTTATAAAGTTGTTGAAAAAATTAGCTATAAAGCAAAAACAACTTCTTTAAGTTCTGAAGTACAAAGATTAAAAGCAAAAAACCCAGATGTTTTATTGCCATCTTCTTATACAGCTGATGCTTACTTATTTTTAAACACAGCCAAAGAACTTGATTATAATCCTAAACTTTTAGTTGCACAAAATGCTGGCTATACTGATCCAAAATTTATAGCTACCATGGGAAGCAAAGCTGAAGGAGTAATTACAAGATCTCCTTTCAACACTGACTTAGCAACTACAATTCCAATGATTGGAACTGTAAATGAACTATTTAAGACACATTCTGGTGGAAGAGATTTATCAGATGTACCTGCTAGAGCATTTACTGGTTTTATGGCATTAGCTAATGCAATTAATAATGCTGGATCGACAGACCCAGAAAAAATTAGACAAGCATTGGTAGATTTAGATATGTCATCTGACTCTCTTATTGTTCCATACAGAGGTATTAAATTTGGTGCTGATGGTCAAAATGAAAAAACAAGAGGTATTTTGATGCAAGTACAAGGTGGAAAATACTGTACAGTTTATCCATTTGAACTAGCTGCATGTAAATTGCAGTACCCGATGCCAACTTGGTCTCAAAAATAATTTAGACTAATACTATTAAAGGCGATCATTAACATGGTCGCCTTTTTTTATTTATTAAATACTTTTCTTGAATTATAATATTTATTTAATATTATAAAAAAATCTTGATCGAAGAATTCATAATTTTAACCCAAATCATCTTTATAGATATCATCTTAGCTGCTGATAACGCCATTATTATTGGATTAATTGCTGCTAACTTTGTACCAAAGAATAGAAAACAAATAATTCTCTGGGGAGTTGCTGGAGCATTAGTTTTTAAAATTATTTTTGCTCTTTTTGCTACATACCTATTTGAATTTTATTATATTAAAATTTTAGGTGGACTACTTCTAATTTGGATTGTTAATGATTTAAGAAAAGATTTAGTTGAAATGAAAAATAAAATTAAATCACCAGTAAAAAAATCTACAGAACCTTCATTTGTAAAAAGTATTTATAAGGTTTTATTCGCAGATATTACGATAAGCTTTGATAACGTTATTGGAGTAGTTGGTGCTGCAAAAGGCTATTTTGGTTTCATGATATTTGGTCTTGTTTTATCTGTAGTATTAACTGGTGCATTAGCTACTTATTTAGCAAATTATATTCAAAAACACTTATGGATAGCCTATGTGGGACTAGGTTTTATTTTAATTGTGGCACTACAATTAATAATTGGTGGATTAAATGATTATGGTGTTTTATCAATTAACGAAACATTTAAACAATACTTTTAATTTAGTATGAATGTTTCTTAGTAGGAAACTTACTTGTAACTACATCTTTCTTAAACTTTAGTGCAGCATCATTTATTTGTTTTTCAATATTTGAATACCGTTTAACAAATCTAGCTTTCATTTTATTTAATCCTATAAGATCATCTGTAACTAAAACTTGTCCATCACAGTGTACTGAGGCACCAATTCCAATCGTGGGAATATTAATCATTTTTGTAATTTCTTTTGCCAATGAGCTTTCAACACATTCTAAAACAATTGAAAATACACCAGCTTCTTCTAAGAGCTTAGAGTCTCTTAAAATAGTTTTTCTTTCTTTTGTTTCTTTTCCTTTAAATTTAAAATTTTTTGCAGACTGTGGAAGAACACCCAGATGACCCATTACTGGAATTTTGTTCTTAATTAAAGTTTTGATTATTTGAACAATTTTTATACCACCTTCAAGCTTGACAGCATCACACTTCGTTTTAGAGATTATTTTTTTTGCATTTCTTAAAGCTTCTCTTGAGGTTCGGTAAGTGTTATGAGGCATGTCTACTACCATTAAGCTTTTTTTAACACCCATCCTTACACTTTTAGAATGCTCAATCATTATATCTAATGTCACTTTTTTTGTAGAAGAAAAATTATAAAGTACAGATCCAAGTGAATCGCCTACTAAAACAAGATCACAGTGTTTATCTATAATAGATGCAATATTTTTAGAGTAAGCAGTAAGGCTTATAATTTTAGATTTATTTTTTTTTTTAATAAAGTTAATAATCTTACTATTCATTTTTTACCAAATACCATTATTTTTCATTGGTGCCCACGGTTCTTTAATTTCTAAATTTCCTTCTTGTAAGATTTCTATAGAAATATTATCAGGGGATCTTACAAACGCCATATGGCCATCTTTAGGTGGTCTATTAATTGTATAGCCCATATCTTTAAGTCTCTCACACGTTTCGTAAATATTTTCAACACGGTATGCCAAATGACCAAAATTACGAGATCCATCACCAAGCTTGTCGCCATCCCAATTATAAGTTAGTTCTAGTTCAGCCTTTTCATCATCAGGTGCTGCTAAAAAAATTAAAGTAAACCTCCCTTGTTCACTCTCCATTCTTCTAGTTTCGATTAAACCTAGTCCCTTGCAGTAAAAATCTAATGATTTTTCTACATCTGAGATCCTAATCATAGTGTGTAAATATTTCATAATATCTTGTACTCTATAATAAAATATTATTCTAATTCAATGGTACTAGGAGGTTTTGAGGTAACATCATAAACTACTCTATTAATTCCCCTAATATTGTTAATAATTTGATTAGAAATTGATTGCATGAAACCTTTAGGAAAATCAAAAAAATCAGCAGTCATTCCATCTTCGGATGTAATTGCTCTTAAAAGACAAATATGTTCATAAGTACGATTATCTCCCATAACACCCACAGTTTTAACTGGTAGTAGTGCAGCATAAGCTTGCCAAATTTTATCGTATAATCCATGATCTCTTAAAGCCTTAATAAAATAGAAATCTGCTTCTTTCAAAATTTTAATTTTTTCATTTGTGATAACACCAGGCATTCTTATTGCTAAGCCTGGGCCAGGAAATGGATGTCTTGAGATTATGTCATTAGATAAATTAAGTTCTAGCCCTAATTTTCTAACTTCATCTTTAAATAAAAATTTAAGAGGTTCTACTAATTTTAATTTCATTCTTTTAGGAAGACCACCCACATTATGATGTGATTTTATTTTTGAGGTTTGGCTACCTGTAACAGATTTACTTTCAATTAAATCTGGATAAAGAGTGCCCTGCGCAAGAAATTGAACATTTTTAATTTTATTAGCATATCTTTCGAATATTCTAATAAATAGATTTCCTATAATTTTTCGTTTTTTTTCAGGATCAGAAACATTTGTTAATTTTGTAATAAATTCTTTTTCTGCATTTACATAAATTAAATTCATCTTTAATTTTTTCTTGAATGTATTAACTACTTGCGTTTCTTCATTTTTTCTTAAAAGACCATTGTTAACAAAAATACAAGTTAAATTTTTTCCAATTGCTTTACTTAATAATTGCGCAACCACACTACTATCGACACCTCCTGACAATCCACAAATTACTTTGTTGTTACCTACCTGTTCTTTAATTTCATTAATTAATTTTAATTTTTGATCTTTCGAGGACCAGTTTTTTTTAATTTTGCATATAAGAAAAACGAAATTACGTAATAAAATTTTACCT
This sequence comes from Candidatus Pelagibacter sp. Uisw_090, assembly GCF_047717845.1. Classification (GTDB taxonomy): domain Bacteria; phylum Pseudomonadota; class Alphaproteobacteria; order Pelagibacterales; family Pelagibacteraceae; genus Pelagibacter. The sequence continues at coordinate 208,311 of NZ_CP159810.1, read as the reverse complement.
TTATCCGTGTGTGTTACTTCTGGATGAAATTGCACTCCATAAAAATTATCTTTAATATTTTCAATTATTGTTAATTTAGAATTTTTTGTGGATGCTATAACTTTAAAATTTCTTGGCATTTTTGATACTTGATCAGCATGGCTCATCCAAACATTACTTGTCTTGTCTTTATTAAAGAAATTTTTGGTTAAAATACTATTTGATACTTTATCTATTGTAGCTAGGCCAAACTCTCTGTGTTTTGATTTTTTAACTTTACCACCTAGCAGTTTGGATAATATCTGGTGCCCAAAACATATACCTAAGATTGGAACCCCTAATTTTAAAATTTTTTTATCAAATTTAAATTTATCATTTTCATAAACGTTAAGAGGGCCACCAGATAGAATTATTCCAACAATATTTTCTTTTGCAATCTGGGTAATCTTTATTTTTTTGTGGCTAACAATTTCTGAAAAAACACCTAATTCCCTTATTCTTCTTGCTATTAATTGTGTGAATTGAGAACCAAAATCAATTATTAAAATTTTACCTAAATTATTACTAAGACTCATTTTTAGGTTCCAAATTCTTTAAGGATTCTAAAATAGAATTTTTTTTATCACACAATTTATTGCAAATTTTAGAAAAATTATCTGCTAATTCTTTTACTTTAGAGTAATTGGATCTTTTTAACTCTATTTCCATAAGCATATAGTTTGCTTCTTCATTTTTTGGATCGAGTAATAGTACTGTATCTATATTTTTTTGTTTTTCTATTTTGTTTTCTTCAAAATTATAAATTTTTGCTAAATACAAATATGAATCTTTATCCTTGGGGTTAAAAACAATACTTCTTTGAAACAAAAATTTAGATTCTTCATATTTCTGTTCATCGTATTTATTTTTTCCTTTTTCAAAAAAATTATTTTCTGCAAAAGAATTGCTTCCAAAATTTAAAAACATAAATAGGATAATTATTAATTTATCTATTTTTCTCATTAATACTTGCTCTCATTTTTTACTTGATCAACATTGTGAACCATACTTTCATAAAAACCCGCTTTAGTTATTTTTACAAAATTTGGTTTATTTTTAAGATTTGAAACTTTTTTTGCACCTAAATATCCCATAGATGATTTTAACCCTCCAATTAATTTGTAAATTATACTTTTAACATCACCTTTATATTTTACAAAACCTTCTACTCCTTCTGGAACATATTTAGATATATCTTTTTGTTTACTTTGAAAATATCTATCAGCTGAACCTTTATTCATTGCTCCAACAGAACCCATGCCTCTAAAACTTTTAAATAATTTTCCATTTTTCTTAATTAGTCTTCCAGGTGTTTCTAGGCTACCTGCAAATAAAGAGCCAATCATTATCGCATCAGCACCTGCAGACAGCGCCTTAGCTAAATCACCTGAATATTTAATTCCACCATCTGAAATAATTTTTACTTTATTATTTTTAACACCTTTTTTAACAGCAAGTATTGCACTTAACTGCGGTACACCAATACCTGCAACTAGTCTGGTTGTACAGATTGATCCTGGTCCAATCCCAACTTTAATAATATCTACTCCTAATTTTATTAAAAATTTTGCCGCTTCAGCTGTTGCAATATTTCCAGCACATAGAGTTGTCTTGTTTGTTTTTAATTTTTTTATAGCTTTAATAATTTCAGCAACTTTTTTGCTATGTCCATGGGCTGTATCCACAACAATTAAATCCACTTTTTCTTTTAAAATAGCTTCTGCCCTTTTAAGTTCTAAAGGACCAGCTCCAACAGCCGCACCAACTAATAAGTTTAATTTTTTAACTTTTTTAATTTCCTCAATTTGTTTTTTAATATTAAGGTTTCTATGAATTACACCAATACCTCCAGCTTTAGCTATTGCTATAGCCATTTTACTCTCAGTAACCGTATCCATTGCAGAGGATAATAAAGGTATTTTTAATATTAAATTAAATGATAATTTTGTGCTGGTATCAACTTCAGAAGGTAGAACTTCTGAGTATTTTGGTGCCATTGTAACATCATCAAAAGTGAGTGCTTCTTTTATAGGATCCATAATAATTTATATATGATTCCCTTTAAAAAAAAAGTCCCTATCTTAAGATTTTACAAATAATAAAACTTTCCTTAGATTCTTTTCTGCTAGACTTAGGTTTAAATACCTTTACTTCTTTGAATAATTTTTTGCCTAAGGCAATTATTTCGTTAAATGATGAGCCTAAAAAAATCTTAGAGACAAATCGTCCTTCTTTAACCAGCATTTCTTTAGAAAAATTCATGGCTTCCATCGCAAGTTCCCCTGTATAAATTGCATCTATATCTTTTATACCCGTTGTATTAACGGCCATATCAGACACAACAACATCAACTTTTGATTTGAATAAGCCTTTTATTTTTTCTTGAGAATCTAGATCAGTAAAATCACCTTTGATTTGGATTGTATTCTCAATTTCTTCCATATCCTTTATGTCGATTGAAACTAATCTTCCACTTTTTACTGTTCTTGAAATATATTGAGACCAGCTACCTGGCGATGCACCTAAATCTATTACTGATATTCCATTTTTTAATATCTTAAATTTTTCATCTATTTCTATTAATTTATATGCTGATCTAGCTCGATAACCATCTATCTGAGATTGTCTAACATAAATATCTCTTTTTTGTTTATTAATCCAATTTTTTGAAATTCTATTCTTTTTCAATTAATGACCAAACCTTAAACTTTTTGATAAAATTTTATTTTCTAAAGTTTTTATGTTTACCTTTACCTCTTTATGTAGTCTCATATCCTTATCATCATCCCAGATTCCAGAAGCAAGATGTATTATACCTAATTTATGATTAGGCAGATAAGGTTCGACAAAGCTTTTTTCTTGTTCGTTAAATTTTGGTAAAAGATTACTAACTAACCAATTGCAATTATGAGGCAAGAACTCAGTTTCTAAATCATCGATGTAAACAGACATATTAATAGCTAATTGTTCTGATCCAAAAATATTTCCAGCTTTTAATGTTTGTTCTAAATTTTTTTGCCATGTAATCCATCCAACTGAATTTTTTTCTAAAGAAAAAACACCAATATTAATATGTGGGGCAAAGGCAAGTTTTCGTGCTTTATCTATTCCAATTTTTGATTTTATTGCATGTTTAAAATTTTGAGATTTAATTATTGCGAGTTGTCCAAATATCCAAGTAACTTTAGACATTATTTTATATCCAGGTGTAAAAGTTTGAGTAATTCCTAATTTACCATTTTCACAAGCTTTAAAATAAAGTTCTATTGAATTCCAATCTCCTACCCAGGCGTCACAATCAATCCATAAGAATTTTTCATAACTAGGAAAATATTTTGGTAAAAAGGCTCTAGATATTTGACTCTTTAACCACTCTCTTCCTTTTACTTTAAATGCCGAAACATCAATGTCCCATTTGGCTGATTTAATTTCGTCAACTTTTTTAGATAATATGTCTCTTTGTTGCTCGGACAAACCAGCATCTAAAATGCAGATTGCTGTATCTTTGCTTTTTTCATAACTCTTAATAGAATCGACTAATTCATTAAGTAATTCAAAGTAATTTGAGTCAGCCAGAGATACAATTACATTTTTTTTCATCTACAATATGTCTTCAAGATCATCATTATCATGATTTTCACCACTTAAAATTTTCTGTTTATAAATTTTTTGATAACTGAAGTATCCAAATGGAATTAAGCAAATATAGATTAATCCACAAATGACTAAAACTTTAAATGTATATATTAACAAAAGTCCAAAAAATAACACAACACCAAACAATGCAAAAATTGTCATACGACGTGGTATGGAAATCTTTTTAAAAGCAAATGTTGGAACTTTACTGATCAATAAAAATGAAATCAAAATAAAAAATGTTGGTACTACTATATTGTAGTTAATCTTTATCAAATTTATCTCACTTAGACTTAATATTAACGGCATCAATACCAAAATTCCACCTGCTGGTGAAGGTACACCTTCAAAGTAATTATCTTTCCATGATGGCTCTGAATTTGAGTTCACGTTAAATCTTGCAAGTCTAAGAGCAACACAAACCACAAAAATCATTGTAAGTAACCAGCCAAATTTACCTAAATTATTTAAAGACCAGAAATACATTATAAAAGCTGGTGCTACACCAAAACTAATTAAATCTGCTAATGAGTCTAATTCTTTTCCAACCAAGGAAGTTCCTTTTAACATCCTTGCAACCCTACCATCTAAAGTATCAAAAATTGCTGCAAATATAATAGCTATAATAGATAGTTCAAATTTTTCATCTAATGCAAATTTAATAGAACTTAAACCAATACATACATTTATTAATGTCAGTGCATTAGGCAAAAGCATTCTAGCTTTTTTATCTGATACGATTTTAAAATTATTTTTAGGTTGTTCCATAAGCTATCTTTTAGCTAATAGCGTTTCACCAGCAATTGTCTTTTGTCCTACTTTGACTAACGTTTCATAGTTTTCAAAATAAACATCAGCCCTACTTCCAAATCTTATCATTCCAATTCTCTCACCTTGTTGCAAATGTTGATCCTTTGAAGACTCACAAACTATTCTTCTGGCAATTAAACCTGCAATCTGAACAACAATAACCTCTTCTCCATGGTTATTCGTTATCTTATAATAGTTTCTTTCATTGTCTTCACTTGCTTTATCGAGTGATGCATTTAAAAATTTTCCTGGTTTGTAAAGTATTTCTGAAATTTTACCTTCACAAGGTGTTCTATTAACGTGACAATCAAATACGTTCATAAAAATACTAATCTTAGTGAATTTTTTATCTTCTAAACCTAGTTCTTTTGGTCCATCCACTTCATGAACCATTAAAACCTCACCATCTGCTGGACTAGTTAGGTAATTTTCATCATTTATTGAAATTCGTTCAGGATCTCTAAAAAAATAATAAACCCATATAGATAATATAAGACCAATTAATCCAAGAAAGGTGCTAAGGAAGTATAAAAAAATTGTTACAATAATAGCTATAGCTAAAAATTTGTATCCTTCAGAATGAATTTTTGGGAAAATTTTCTCTAACATAAGCTTCTATTTGATAATTTTTTATTAATATGTATATAAAGCACTGAATTACAATTACTAATAAATATTATTCAAATATGACTAAAATTAAGGTTAAAAACCCAGTTGCAGAACTAGATGGCGATGAAATGACAAGAATAATATGGGAGTTTATTAAAAGTAAACTTATTCTGCCATATTTAGATTTGGGTATTGAATACTTTGATTTAGGCATGAAAAGCCGAGATAATTCTAACGATCAGATAACAATTGATTCAGCTGCTGCAATTAAAAAAATTGGTGTTGGTATTAAATGTGCAACAATCACACCCGATGAAGCCCGTGTTGAAGAATTTGGTTTAAAAAAAATGTGGAGATCTCCCAATGGAACTATAAGAAATATTATTGGAGGAACTGTGTTTAGAGAACCAATAGTTTGCAAAAATATTCCTAAATTAGTGCCTTCATGGACGGACCCTGTAATTATTGGAAGACATGCATTTGGAGATCAATATAGAGCAACAGATTTTAAAGTTCCTGGAAAAGGTAAAATGGAAGTTAAATGGACAGCTGAAGATGGTAGCCAAGAAATAAAATATGAAGTTTTTAATTTTCCTGGACCAGGTATAGCTTTATCAATGTACAATTTAGATAAATCAATAGAAGACTTTGCAAGGTCTTGTTTTGGCTATGGTTTGATTAAAGAATGGCCAGTTTATTTATCAACAAAAAATACAATTCTAAAACAATATGATGGTCGTTTTAAAGATATTTTTCAAAAAATATTTGATGAGGAATTTAAAGAAAAATTTGAAAAATTAAAAATTACTTATGAACACAGACTAATTGATGACATGGTTGCTTGTGCAATGAAATGGAGCGGTAAATATATTTGGGCTTGTAAAAATTATGATGGTGATGTTCAATCAGATACTATGGCACAAGGATATGGTTCATTAGGTTTAATGACTAGCGTTCTATTAACTCCGGATGGAAAAGTAATGGAGGCTGAAGCAGCTCATGGAACTGTAACTAGACATTATAGAATGCATCAACAAGGTAAAGAAACTTCTACAAATCCAATTGCATCTATATTTGCTTGGACTAGAGGTCTTGCACATAGAGGAAAATTAGATGGAAACGAAGAGCTGATTAATTTTTCAAAAACTTTAGAGAAAGTTTGCATTGATTGTGTTGAAAATGGATCAATGACTAAAGATTTAGCAATTTTAATTGGGCCTTCAAGTAATTATTTAACTACTAATGGTTTCTTAGATGAGTTAGATGGTCAGCTTAAGAAAAAGCTTAATTAATTAATTTTTTAATATTTTCAAAAGACTCTTCAATTTTATTAGGCAATGTTCCACCAGCTTGTGCAAAGTCAGCTCTTCCACCACCACCTTTACCACCAATAACTTCTGAACCAGCTCTGACAATTTTTACAGCATCAAACTTGCCCTCTAATGTTTTGGTAACACCTACAGCTAATCCAACTTTATTGTCATTGATTGCATAAATTATTACTAATCCTTCAACAATTTCTTTTTTTCCTTCATCAATTAACTTACGTAGATCTTTAAATGGTAAATCTACAATATTTTGAAACCTAACTTTAAACCCATTAATAATTTGATCATTGATTTTATTTTTTTCTTTATCTTTTAATATTGAGCTAACTGAAAGTTGATCAAATTGCCTATTAAGGTCTTTTATCAAGGCTACTTGATCACTATTTTGAAGATTAGGTTTTCCTCCTAATTTAATAATCTTTGTCTCTAATTCTTTTATAACTGTCTCATTTTTTTGATCTGACAGATTTGATAAGTTTTTTTTCTCTTTTAAAAAATCAACTAACTGCGTGTCTCTTAATGCTTCAATTCTCCTTACGCCTGCTGCAATAGATGATTGGCTTATAACCTTAAATTTTCCGATGTCAGCTGTATTTACAACGTGCGTTCCTCCACATAGTTCTGTTGAGAAAAATTTACCTTCCTCGTCTCCCATAGATAAAACTCTCACTTCATCACCATATTTTTCTCCAAATAAAGCTAAGGCACCATTCTCAACAGCTTCTTTAGGTGTCATTATTCTTGTTTTCACCTCTGACTTTCTTTTAATTATTGAGTTAACATAATTTTCAATTTTTCCCATCTCTTCTTCTGAGATAGGCTTCATATGACTAAAATCAAATCTTAATCGATCAGATTGAACTAAAGATCCTTTTTGAGTTACATGCTCGCCCAAAACTCTTCTTAACGCTTCGTGCAATAAATGAGTAGCAGAATGGTAGGCTCTAATATTATTTCTTCTCTGTGTATCTATTTTTAATTCAACACTGTCTTTTAATTTAATCGAACCTTTTATAACTTTTCCATAATGAACAAATAAATCCCCTAGTTTTTTTTGAACATCAGACACTTCAAATTCAAAAACCTCATTAGAAATTATTCCTGTATCAGCAACTTGCCCCCCTGACTCACCATAAAAAGGTGTTTGATTTGTAATTATAATTCCTTCATCGTTTTCTTGTAGATCTTGAACCTCTTTATTATTTTTAAGAATCAAAGTAATTACACCTTCAGCTTTGTCTGTGGAATATCCTAAAAAATCAGTTGCTCCTAAACGATCTTTTATATCAAACCATATTTGATCTATGGAACTATCCCCTGATCCTTTCCAATTTTTTTTTGCTAATTCTTTGCTTTCTTTCATTAATAAATCAAACTTCTTCCCATCTACAGTCAGTGATTTATTTTTCAAAATATCTTCAGTTAGATCTAATGGAAAACCAAATGTATCATAAAGTTTAAATGCCACTTCACCAGGTAATATTTTTTCCACTTTCTCTAACTCTTCATTTAATATTTTTATTCCTCTATCCAGTAAAACTAAAAACTTTTCTTCTTCTGTTTTTAAAGTTTCCTTTATTAAAGATTGTGCTCTTTCTAACTCTGGATAATTATTAGACATTTCTTCTAAAAGTGTTTTAAAGATATTATAAAAGACTGGTTTTTTAGAACCTAACAAATGTGAATGTCTCATTCCACGTCTCATAATTCTTCTAAGCACATATCCCCTACCTTCATTAGATGGTAAAACTCCTTCTGCTAATAAAAATGAACTTGCTCGTAAGTGATCTGCTATTACTCTAAAGCTAGATTGGTTAATCTCATCTACTTTAACGTTTAATGTGTCAGATGCAGACAGTATCAGTTTTTTAAAATGATCTGTTTCATAGTTATCGTGTGTTCCTTGCAATAATGCTGCTATTCTTTCAAGACCCATACCAGTATCCACAGAAGGTTTTGGTAAGTTTATTCTTTTACCTTTTGAAATTTGCTCATATTGCATGAATACTAAATTCCATATTTCTATAAACCGGTTACCATCTTCATTTTTAGTACCAGGCAAACCACCTTCTAGATGGTCACCGTGATCATAAAATATTTCTGAGCATGGCCCACAAGGTCCTGTGTCGCCCATAGACCAAAAGTTATCTGATGTTGTTATCTTGATTATTCTATCATCACTAAAACCAGCTATTTTTTTCCAGTAGTTGAATGCTTCTTCATCGTCATGGTAAACTGTTACATAAAGACGATTTTTATCAATTCCCAATTCTTTAGTTATTAAATTCCATGCGTAACTAATTGCCTCTTCTTTAAAATAATCTCCAAATGAAAAATTTCCAAGCATTTCAAAAAATGTATGATGTCTTGGTGTATAACCTACATTTTCAAGGTCGTTATGCTTACCACCTGCCCTTACACATTTTTGTGAGGTAGTTGCTCTGATATAATCTCTTTTCTCCAACCCAGTAAATACATTTTTGAACTGCACCATACCAGAATTTGCAAACATTAATGTTGGATCGTTATTTGGAACTAGGTTGCTAGACTCAACTATCTTATGATCATTTTTTTCAAAATAAGCTAAAAATGTATTTCTTATTTCGTTTAAAGATTTGTCAGCCATATTTTTAAAATACAACTTTTTTATTTGATGTCTATATAAGTGTAAGGGGAAAAAGGTGCTTAAATTATGCACTTGAGGAACACACTACCTCACACTAGCTGACACTAGCTCACACTAGTTATGTGGACGATTTAAAATTTATAGAAAATTAATCACATAAAGACTCACTAAAAACATCTCTTAAACTCGATACCAAACTCGAACCTAAAGAGATAAATCAAATAGCTAATTCCATCCCATAGACACCTAGATATTGTTTTGTTAAGCTTAATCCATGAAAAGAAACGGTTTCACACTAATAGAACTTTTAGTCGTTGTAGCCATCATCGGTATCCTAGCTGCAGTAGGTGTGGTTGCTTATAATGGGTATACTAGTGCTGCAAAAAAATCAGTTGCTAAAACAAATCAAAAAAATGTAGTTAGATGGTTGGCTGCAGAAGCACAAAAATGCCAACTCGGTGTTGAAAAAGTTTTAAACGATCAGGTTACATGTAGTTCAATTTCATCCTCAATAAATTCAGGAGGAAATCCTGCTGGGAGTACCGTCCTTGCAATAGAAAGAGCCTTAAAGGGAAAATATAAAAACCCATATGGGGCAAATTATGCGGGCTTTGGTGATGAAGGAGTTAAAGAAGGTGGCTGGGGCAATGAAAGAGACTTAGGCTATGTTTTATTAAATGCTGGTGGAGATACAGGTTTTTTTAGAGTAAGCGTCAGTGTGTGTTATCAACTACCATGTAGTGGAGATAAATGGAGCAATCCAGGAACAAATGTAGTGGTTGATATTTACAAATGGTATCCATAAAAAAAACTAAAGCCTTCACCCTAATAGAACTCCTAGTAGTTGTAGCCATCATCGGTATTCTTGCTGCAGTAGGTGTAGTTGCTTATAATGGGTATACTAATAGTGCAAAAAGAGCCGCAACGTTACAAAACTATAAGATGGCTTCAAAGTTTATAGATCATACGTTTGCTCTTTGTGAAACACAGAGTGGTAGTATTGAAATTAGCTCTGGAAACATTATTGACTGTGATGCAATTAACAATCAAACAACTGTAATCAAAATGGCTGAAACATTTATGAATCATTTTTTAAAAATGGGATTCAAAAATCCATATGATAATAGTGCAGCTTCAATTATTAGAACAGGCAGCGGAGGTGATACTGTTAATGGTAGGTTAAGACTTGATGAAACAGACTGTAGAAATTCTGGTGGTAAGGGGGGGTATAAAAAAATGGTCTTATGGGTCAAGACTCATAAAGATCACGAAAATAGTATTTTTTTATTAGATAGTTGGAGTCAATGGTGCAGCAAGTAAACCGTAAAGCCTTCACCCTAATAGAACTTCTAGTCGTAGTAGCTATCATCGGTATCCTTGCTGCTGTAGGAGTAGTTGCTTATAACGGGTATACTAACAGCGCAAAGGTAGCAGTTTCAAAATCTAATCACAATACTGTAGTTAAAAAACTTAATCTATTAATACAACAATGCGATATTAGCTCAAATGGAAAAGTTAAATTGATGTTGAAACAAGGTGATAAAACTAAATATGAAAAAGGATGTTGGTATGATGTTAATACATATCTTTTTTTCAGAGAATATTTCACAAACGATTTAAACAATTCTATTGAATGGAAAAATAATCACACAAAAGAACCTTGGGGCCAAAATTATGTTGCAACATCTGGTGATAGCTGGGCTTGTACTCAAGAAAAATATATAGGATACGTATTTGTTCACTACACAACATCAACAAAAAAAATTGATGTCTGTACTTGCGTAGATAGCCCTTGTAGCAATTATACGAACGTTCTATCCTATCAAACCCAATGGCAATGAAAGTAAACTGTAAAGCCTTCACCCTATAGGATTATGTGGGACAACTCGCTACAAACACGCAACGAAAGAGCTAAAACAAGTTTTGAGTGAGAGTGTTGTTGAATAAGCCTTGGTTTTCCTAAACATAGTAAGGGAAAAAAGGCGCTTAAATTATGCACTTGAGGAACACACTACCTCACACTAGCTGACACTAGTTATGCGGACGATTTAAAATTTATAAAAAATTAATCACATAAAGATTCACTAAAATGTCTCTTAAACTAACTAACAAACTAGCAACAAAAGAGATAAATCAAATAGCTAATTCCATCACCTTGATACTTAGATATTGTTTTGTTAGGCTTAATCGATGAAAAGAAACGGTTTCACACTAATAGAACTTTTAGTCGTTGTAGCTATCATCGGTATTTTAGCTGCAGTAGGAGTTGTTGCTTATAATGGGTATACAAGTGGTACTAAGATTGCTGTAACAAAATCAATTTATACAAAGTCAATAAAATATATGCAATCAGAAATAAAATTGTGTGATTTAGGTGAAGAATCTGTAATGCAAGGATGTCTAAAGTGTAGTAAATTTAATAGTGGGAAGCCATCACCTGCTACTCAAGTTATTGTATGTATGGAAAATACATTAAAAGATATAAATGTGTTCAGTAATCCAGATTGGGCACTTAAAAAAAAACTTGCAATACAAAGTGGAAAAGATGATAGCGATAAAGCCTTAGGTAAAGTATTAATGAATTCAGTGCTTGGTACTAAAATTTTTACTTCAGTTTGTTTTAAAATCCCCTGCTCAAATACAAAAAACACAATGAACACAACTATTGATGTGAATTAATGAAACAAAAAGCCTTCACCCTAATAGAACTCCTAGTCGTAGTAGCCATCATCGGTATTCTTGCTGCAGTAGGAGTGGTTGCCTATAATGGGTATACGAGTGCTGCAAAAGTTTCTGCAACGAAAACAATTCACACTCAAACAGTAAAATATATTTCAGCTGAAGTTATGAAATGTAGTTTAGGTGAAACAACAATTTATAATGGTGCTTTGAATTGCTCTGGTATAGATGCGTCAGGTATAGCTTCTGGTGGAGCTCAAGTTATGAAAGATAAAAATCCATATGTAACTGCAAATAAAGCACACAGACAATCGAATGTTTTTACTAATACTAAAAATATAGATGTTGGCTATATTACAATATCTTACAGTGGAAATATTATTACAATTAAATCCTGCCATAAAACTAAATGTTGGTTACTTGTAAATCGGCAAACAAGTACAATCGTATTAGATTAAATTACGTTGCTATTACATCGTAGGTTTTTATGCTAATGTTATTGGATGAAACGAAATGGTTTCACCCTAATAGAACTCCTAGTTGTAGTAGCGATCATTGGTATTCTAGCTGCTGTAGGTGTGGTTGCTTATAATGGGTATACGGGTGCTGCAAAAGTTAATGTGGTAAAAACATATCATAAAAATTATAGTAAATTTTTAATGAGTGAGTTAACCAAATGTAATAATGGATTAACTGATAAATTATTTGGGATATCATGTCCAATTACTTTAAGTGATGATTTAGTAAAAGGTTTAAATACAGAATGTAATAATGGTGATCTTTCTAAAGTTATGAATCCTTACTTGTCGAATACAAAAGCTTGCAGAAATCATCAAACACATGGCAGAGATACAGACTTAGGTTATCTCAGTTATTATGCAGATAATAATTACATACTTACACTGCGTGCTTGTTGGAAATTAATTTGTAGAGATGATAATAGAGGTGCTACAGAAATAGATTTAAGAAATTTTTAATGAACCGCAAAGCCTTCACCCTATAGGATTATGTGGGACTACTAGCAACATACTAGCAACAAAAGAGATAAAACAAGTTTTGAGTGCGAGTGTTGTTGAATAAGCGTTGGTATTCCTGAATTCAGTCTGGGAAAAAAGGCGCTTAAATTATGCACTTGAGGAACACACTACCTCACACTAGCTGACACTAGCTCACACTAGTTATGCGGATGATTTAAAATTTATAAAAAATTAGTCACATAAAGATTCACTAAAAACATCTCTTAAACTCGATACCAAACTCGAACCAAAAGAGATAAATCAAATAGCCAATTCCATCACCTAGACAACATATTTGAATATTGGTAGGGTTGGATTATGAAGCGAAATGGTTTCACCCTAATAGAACTTTTAGTCGTTGTAGCCATCATAGGTATCCTCGCTGCAGTAGGAGTGGTTGCTTATAATGGGTATACATCAAGCGCAAGGGTTGCAGTTGCAAAATCTAATCATGCAGCGATTAAGAAGGAAATTTATCTTGTGATCCAAAAATGCGATATTTATGGAAGTGTAACAATGATGAAAGTCTATGGTTCTAAAACTGAAAGTGTAGTTACTTGTTATCAACCTGATCAACGAACATTCATAGCAAGATATCTTATTAATCATATGGAGAATAATGGTAGATATACAAATCCATATCCTCCACATCCTGATAACCCTACTGCCTGGAGTGCACAAAGATTTAATGGTTGTAAAGTGGCATCGTGGGGAGGACAATATGTCGGTATAACTCATATTGATTCAGTAAATTCCTGGGATCATATAACCTTATGTATTTGTTTCAAGGAGCCGTGTAGTAATTCTGATAATAGATTGGAGGAAGAGATTAAATATGAATAGAAAAGCCTTCACTCTTATAGAACTCCTAGTCGTTGTAGCTATCATTGGTATCCTCGCTGCAGTAGGGGTAGTTGCTTATAATGGGTATACGAGTAGTGCAAAGATTGCAGCAGCCAAAGCAAATCATAAAAATATGAGTGCTTTTGCAAATGGTTCATTTGCTAAATGTGAATTAGGAGCTCCATACATTAACATGAAATATAGCTATACAAATACAGGGTCTTATAATTGTACTAATAGTGCATATTATTTTACTACTTATTTTTATGAACATTTTAAATTTAGTGGTTGGAAAAATACTCACGATAACTCTGAAGAATGTTGCTGGAAAAACCAGAGCACAACTCCACCATTGGGGCGTACTTATTTTTGGCAAATAGGAAATTCTGTACGCATGATTACAAATGTAGGCAAAAGTGGTGGTGGTGATGAATATCTTACCTCAATAATGGAAAAATGGTAATCATTACAATTTCATTTTTCTAAATATAAATAAGAGCTAAACTCGGATCAAACTCGAACCAAAAGAGATAAAGCAAGATTTGAGGGCGAGTGTTGTTAAATAAGCGTTGGTATTCCTAGAAACAGTCTGGGAAAAAAGGCGCTTAAATTAAGCGCCTTTTAATAATTAAAGATGACTTTAACTAATTTTTTTTGGTGGAGTTTCTTCTATCTTAGTTTCCACCTTTGGGTCTTCTATTTGATCTTTTGCAGCTTTTTCTGGATCAAGTGGATTTCCTTCAATTTTTTTTGCTATTACTCCAGCTTTTTCTCTTATTGCCAATTCTATTTCTGCAGCAATCTTAGGATTTTGCTCTAAGTAGATTTTAGCATTCTCTCTACCTTGACCAATCTTTTCACCTTTATAGGCATACCAAGCTCCAGATTTTTCAACAATGTCAGCTTTTGCACCAAGGTCAACTAATTCACCTACTTTACTAATACCTTTGCCATACATTAGGTCAAATTCAACAACTTTAAATGGTGGTGCAACTTTATTTTTAACCACTTTAACTCTTGTTGAGTTACCAATGATTTCATCTCCATTTTTAATAGCACCAATTCTTCTGATATCCATTCTAACAGATGAATAGAATTTAAGTGCATTTCCACCTGAAGTAGTCTCTGGGCTTCCGAACATAACTCCAATTTTCATTCTAATTTGGTTGATAAAAATCATCATTGTATTTGTGCTTGAGATTGATCCTGTTAACTTTCTCAAGGCCTGGCTCATTAATCTTGATTGAAGTCCTACGTGGTGATCTCCCATTTCTCCTTCAATTTCTGCTCTGGGGGTTAATGCTGCAACTGAATCAACAACTATTACTGAAATAGATCCTGATTTAATTAATGTATCAGCTATTTCTAAAGCTTGTTCACCAGTATCTGGTTGTGAAATTAATAACTCTTCAGTGTCTACACCAAGTTTTTTTGCATAAATTGGGTCTAAAGCATGTTCTGCATCTATAAATGCACATATTCCACCTACTTTTTGAGCCTCAGCTACCACTTGTAAAGCTAGGGTTGTTTTACCAGACGATTCTGGTCCATAAACTTCAACAACTCTTCCTTTTGGTAATCCACCTATTCCAAGTGCCACATCTAAACTTAAAGAGCCGGTTGATACCGATTCAATATCCATTGCTCTTCTTTGGCCAAGCTTCATAACCGAGCCTTTTCCGAAATTATCTATAATTTGGCTCATTGCCGCGTCTAAAGCTTTATTTTTTTCATTGCCTTCTGTTTGTTGTGCTTTTGTAGTTTTAACTACTTTTAGGTTGTTTTTAGTCATTTTATGCCTTTTTATTAAAATAATTAGTATTCAAATCTTGTTTTAAATGTACACATTTTGTTCTTTTTATCAATAGTTAATTTTTTATGTAAATATTGGCTTTATTTCCTAAGTTTTAAGTGGCTGCTATTTAGTAGGCCTATAGATTTTAGAACATTAAATTGAGCAAGCAGATAGTTTCTTTCTGAGTTTGCTAGAGCAATTCTAGAATTTAGTAAAATTGAATTAGATTGAATAACATCCAAAGTAGATCTTCCAAGTCCAGATTCATACTCTACAGTTATTCCTTCATTTGCAATTTCAGCCGCCTTAACTTGAGAATTAACTGAATTCAATAAACCTTTTGAAGACTGAAGTGTAGACCATGAGATTGCTACATTATTGTTATTATTTTTTATAACACTATCTAATAATAATTTTTTTCTACTTCGTAAGTTTCGACTTTTATTCAACGTAGCTCTATTTTTCCCACCAGAATATATTGGCCATGTAACTGTTGCTTTTAAAATATTCTTATTACGCTCATCATATGTTGAGCTCAAGTCTTGGGATCTAGAATTTTCATAAGAAAGTTTTGCAGATGGTGATAAATCAGATCGAGAAATAAGGACATCTTTTTCTGATTGCTCATATTCTAGCTTTGCTATAATTAATTCAGGATTGTATTTTTTTGAAGTATCGATTGCATCACTTAAACTGCTTGGAAGTATAAGTTGAATATCAAAATTTTTATTTAAACTATTTATATCTGTAATTGGTCCAATCACATTTTCGTAATTTAACTTATTTGATACAATTTCATTTTGAGATTGAATAAAATTTGCTTGTGCTCCAGCTAATGAGGACTCAGATTGAGCCAGATCAGATAAGGTAATTTGTCCTCTTTTCTAGTCTAGCTCTATTAGTTTCAACTTGTCGTTCTAATAAATTAAGATTGCTTTGATTGATCTTTAATTTTTCATTGGCCAATATTAAACCTGAATAAGCTTCAATTGCTTTTAATAAAACTTCTTGTTCTTTTTTTAATAATTTTATGCCTGCAAGGTTAATTCCAATTTCATTTTTTTGAACATCTGCGCTTCTACCAAAATCTATTAATGTTTGTTCAATTTTTATAGATTGAGTGGCAGGATCAACATTATTAATTGATTGCTCAACTCCTATCCTATTGGTCAATTTGCTTGTGTCTTCTTGACTTTTGCTTCCAGAAATTATGACTGTGGGTAAGTAATTACTTTTTGAAATCTTTAAATCTTCTTCTGAAATATCAATATTTTTTCTCTCAGCATTTAAATCAGTATTATTTTTATAAGCTTCTTTAAGAGCTTCAAATAAAGTTACTGCTAAGACATGTTGACTTAAAAATAAAACCGAGAATAATATTAAGATTATTTTTTTCATTATTTTTTAAATTTTATCTTTTCAATCTGATGATTGCTATTTAAATTCATTATTATAGATGAGCTTTTTAGCGCATCTTTAAACATTTGTTGAGTAATTCTTTGATAGGTTTGCATAAAATTTATCACGTCTCCACTACTCATAATCTTTAGGTTTTTCTTATTTTTTGTTTGAACCCAAAGCTTTCTCTCTTGTTTTAATCTCCATTCTCTTAATAAATTAAAATTTTTAGCTTTTAGATATAACAGTCCATCTAATTGGCTAAATAATGTCTTATATTTAGTTTTCAACTGATTATTAACATAAGCTCTCCACTTGGCTCCTTTATCATAAAATTTTTCAAGTGAGTTAATTGGTTTTTTAAGTTGGCTACCTGATTGGGCTCTTGCTCCAACACACCAACCTTCAAAAATTACTACATCAGGCTTTGTTTTAATTTTATACCATAAGCTCTTTTGGCATCTATCATCTATTGCTTTATTAAATGTTGGAATTTGCAAACTTTTAAAGTTTTTATCTTTAATCTTTTTAAAAAAATTTAACATCAAATCTACATCGTGAGTTCCAGGAACTCCTCTTGTCATTAATAAAGGGTGCTTATTTTTAGATAATGACTTTCTGTCTTTTCTTGTTTTATAAAAGTCATCGATGGAAACTTTAAAAACATTTAACTTAAAATATTTTTGTAAAATTAAAGTTAAAATCGATGAGATAGTCGTTTTGCCTGAGCCCTGCCCTCCCGCTAAACCAATTATTAATGGTTTTTTTTTATTAACTTTTTTTGACATCCAAAAGCTGACAGGAATTAGAAAAGACTTAATCATCTTTTCTTTATTTTTAAATTTGTCTTTTTTTGTTTCTTGAGAAGAAATAAATTTAAAATAATCTTTTTTTACTTTGTTAAAACAATCATTAACTTCTTGCATAAAAAACTATTTTTTATCAAGGGGATGGTTTTGACCATCATTGATTGCAACATTTTCTAATTCAAAAGTATTTATTTCATCTATACATCCAAGGTTAAATCCTGTCATAGCTGGATTGGCTCTTGGATTATGATGTGTGTAAATTCCACAATTAGAACAGAAATAGTGTTTCGCAATTTTTGAATGAAATTGATAAAGTGTTAACTTATCTTCACCTTTAATAATTTTAAAATCTTCATTCTTAACCATAGACATAATTGCTCCTTTTCTCTTACAAATAGAACAATTACATTTTAAAACTTTTTCCAAATTATCAGGCACATTTATTTCTACCTCTACTTCTCCACAATGACATTTAAGTTTTTTCATTTATCTTTCTCCATTATCTTTTTATGTTAATCTCAAACATTGCCTCATTTCTTCTGAGTAAAGGTAATGTAAAAGGGCTATTGTAAGTTGCTTTAATAGGTGGACTCAAAATTAATATATTCTTTTTTATTAATTCATTTTCTAAAATATTTTTATGTTTAGTAAAATTTTTATCAGAAGCTCTTCCTGAGTATGTAATAGCCGCATAATAACCACCTTTAACATTTAAAATCTTTACATCTGAATTAGATGGATTTGGTATATCGTCTTTATTAAATCTTGAAGGTAAATAGAATTGCATGGTCATGCTTCCTTTTTTTCTACCTGAGTAACTGGTGTTGTCATTTTAATCTCTTCATTACTCTCATTATTGCCCGAAATGTAGTTAAATAGTTTTCTAAAACTGCTACCTTGATTTGATATTTCTGTTTCAATGGCTAAACGATCAGAATATTTTCTGATTTCATAAATTTCATTTTTTTTCACCACTTCATAATTTGCCTCTTCATAAGCCATACTTTTAGAGGTTATAATTAAACCAAGAATTATAATCGATAGAATTTTTTTCATTTCAATATGAGGCTTAAACTATCTCTGGTTGAAGTTATTCACAAGGCCACAAAATATAGTTTCGATGTTCACGTTTTGATTCACCTTTGATTCATTAACAGACTCAAAATACAACCTATTGACTGCATTGTATAAGTACTCTACTAATTAGAACAAAACTAGAACATGAAATTAACTATTCCCTTTTATCTACACAAAGCAGGTGCTGGCTTTCCCTCTCCTGCAACAGATTACATAGAAGAAGATGTAGATCTTAACGTTCATCTAATTAAAAATGTTCCAGCAACTTTCATAATTAGGGTTCAGGGAAAGTCGATGACAGATGTTGGTATTTATGATGGTGACCTATTGGTTATTGATAGAAGTTTAAAACCTAAAAATTTTTCAACAGTTGTTGCAAATGTTCATGATGAATTAGTTGTCAAAAGTTTTGTTAAATCAAAAGATGAGCAATTTTTAACGTCAGGATCAAAAAATATTGAAGATAAAATAATTATTGGAGATGAAACTGAAGTATTTATTTGGGGAGTTGTGACTTATGTCATTCATTCAACGTACTAAAAAAATAGCACTAGTTGATTGCAATTCTTTTTACGTATCTTGTGAAAGATTATTTAATCCTAAAATTAAAAATAAACCTGTTGTTGTTTTATCTAATAACGATGGCTGTATTATTGCAAGATCAAATGAAGCAAAATTTCTTGGTATTAAAATGGGAGAGCCTTATTTTAAAGCTAAAGATATAATACTTATAAATAATGTTTATGTTTTTTCTTCAAATTATTCTTTGTATGGAGATTTATCTAGAAGAGTGATGAGAACTTTAAAAAGATTTAATCCTGAATTAGAAATATATTCAGTAGATGAAGCTTTTTTAGATTTAAGTAATTATCCAGATGATGAAGTAGAAGATGTAGGAAAGGAAATTAGAAGTATTGTTTTACAGTGGACAGGAATTCCAACTAGTATTGGTATTGCTAAAACAAAAACACTAAGCAAAATTGCAAATCATATAGCAAAGAAAAAAAAATCTGGTGTCACAAACTTAATAGGAATTGAAAATATTGATCCATTACTAGAAAAAATAGATATCAACGATGTGTGGGGAGTTGGTAAACAGTTAACTAAATTCTATCATCAAAATGGAATTTACAATGCTAAACAATTGAAAAATATATCAAACACCTGGATCAAGAAAAGTTCTAATGTTTTAAGCTCTCGAACTGCATTGGAGCTTAGAGGTATTTCTTGCATTCCACTAGAAACTAAAACTTCAAAAAGAAAAAGCTGTGTAGTATCAAGATCATTTGGCACAAGAGTTGAAAAGTTTCAAGAATTACAAGAAGCAGTTGCAAGTTATTGCTTAAATGCTTCAGAAAAAATTAGATCAGAATCTTTAATAGCAAAATCGATAACTGTTTCTGTTAGAACAAGCCCCTTTCAAAATAGAGGCGTATATTATTCAAATACTAAAACTATAGATTTTCCAATAGCCACTAATAATAGTATTGAAATAGTTAAAACTGCCTTAATCGCATTAAATGAAATTTTTATTAATGGATACAGATATCAAAAAGCAGGAATAACATTGACTGGTTTGGTTAGTTCGAGTGGCAGTAAGAATCTATTTTCTACTGAAAAAGATGAGAAAATTAAAGGCTTAATGAGATCCATTGATAGCACAAACCACAGATATGGTCGGTCAACACTGAGTTTAGCTAGTGCTGGCGTTAATAAAAAATGGAATATGAGGAGAGATCACTCTTCAAAAATAGACACAGCTGATTTTCACTCATTACCAATAATAAAAGCTATTTAATTTTATCTATACTATCAATATTTTCTAAAGAATTATTAAATTCCGACATATTTTCTCTCTTTGATAAAGTAATTACTGAGAGCATCAGAACAATAACTCCGATGACTGGTATCAATGTAATAACTGATATTTTTCCAGTCACTAAAGATAAGTAAGCAATTAAAAAGATTATAGATCTAATTAACAATGTTATCTTAAAGACTGCAATAATTGAAAGAGAGTGCTTTAGCAATTTAACAAAACTCATTTTAGAAAGACCAAAATACCTTGTGCCTCTTTCAGATGAAATAGACTTTCTGTCTTTTACTGTTTTTGCTAATGAGCCTGAAAAACTACTCCATGTTGCAGGTTCATTAACCATTTTCTTAACTACAGACTTGGGTAGACAAGAATAATTGCCATATTTAATGGTTTTTCCTGTAAAAATGAAAGTTAAATACTTATGAACTAGATAACAAAACTTAAATAGAAATCCTTCAGATCTTTTTACTCTATTCGCTGTAACAACTGCATCTGGATAATCTTTAATTTTTTCAATCAATAAAATTAGCTCTTCGGGTCTATCTTCTCCATCACCGTCCATTGGAATTAAATAATCAAAGTCTTCTTTTTCATTTATATATTTTAAACCCGCCGCATTACACCTTGCGTGACCCTTATTTTCTTTCATGTTGATAATTTGAACAGACTTTAAGTTATTTAAATCGACTGAAAACTCTGATCTATTTTCAGTAGAAGCATCGTTGACTATTATTACTGAAAACTCATCATTTAATGTTGAGATTTGTGAGTTAATGTTTTCTATAAGCTTAAAAAATGACTGCCAATCATTATAAACCGGAATTAAAATTTTTATTTTACTCATCTATTCCCAATGCAAATATTATCAATACAGGTAAATTTAGTAAGTGAGTTTAGCTTATCTTTTGTAATAAATCCCTCCCAAACTGGTCTTGATTTTAAATGATATGATAAGTTTCCTGCTTGCCATTCGTCTCCAAGCACAACATTAATAGGCTCTTTATAATCTTGATCCCAGGAATATTGGGTTTTCTCTGCTATTTCTTTTCCAAAATAATCTGTTCTTTTATCTGTTTCTGTAATTGAAACATAAGCATAAGCAAAAGGTGAAAAGATAAATAAAATTAGGAATGCCGACATGAAACCATTTAACTTTTTTAGATTTATTTGTGTTTGGAAAATATAAACAATTAAAACACCAAAAAATAAATAAAAAGGTGTCATCCACATTGTTCTAATTTTTGATCCAGTTATCATTGAGGTTAAAAACATTAAAACTATAGGAACCAGATTAATAAAAACTAAGAATAATAATTTCTTATCCTTGAGTGATATCTTGAATTTAAAATTTTTAACTAAAAAAAATGACATAATAAAAAGTGGAATTAATATCCCAGTTTGTTTGCCTAAAAATATTAATGGATAAATTATATGATCTAATAAACTTGAGTTCCCTAATCCAGCTCTAGCTAATCCATAAGTGATAGTTGTATAATCATTATTTGTTAGCCAAATTAGATGTGGAACTAATAGAACAATAAAAACTTCTACAGATATTAAATATTTGAAATCAAATTTTTTATATTTCTTTATAAAAATTACATAAAAAAATAATAGGTCAATTGCTATTAAAAGATAAATAAAAAGATACTTTGATAAAAAACCTATCGCAGAAAATACACCCAGCCAAAAGCAATCTTTAAGGCTTATTTTTTGCTTATCAAATAATTTCCAAGAATAATAAACACATAAAGCCCAAAAAGGTAATTGGCAAACATTAACATTAAACTCTGGAGTTGTGAAATTATAAAAATAGATACCCTCTAATAAAAGAACTGATATTAAGCTTAAAGTTTTATTCTTGAATAGCTCTTCTGCAAATTTAAACACAACAATAAAAGCTATAACTACAAATATTTGACTTAATAAATAATAAGCCCAATCTTGCGCACCAAAGATTTGATAAAAAACTTCAAGAAAAAAAGCAACAGCTGGTGGGTGTTTGTTAAAACCCCAATCTAGGTTACTACCCCAAGCCAAATGCTCTATTGTATCAAGTGGTAAGTTGTTATTTGTTAATGACGGAATCAGTGTCCATAAAATTAGATGTATTATAATAAAACTGTAAAATAATTTATTTATATCTATTTTATTAAAACTCATAATGGACTTATATTATTATTATTTACTGCCATTAAATTTATATGAATTAAGCTTGCTTGACACGTATTAATTGCTGAATATAATCCGGCCACTTAAATTTATATATATGCCTAAAATCTCAAAATCATCTACTAAAAAACCAATAGCTAAAGCAAAGAAGATTGTTATTACAACCCAAAAGCCTGCTAAAGTAATAAAAAAAGTAGCTACTACTGAAAAAAAAATAAAGGCACCAATCAAAATTTCAAAAAATTACATTCCTAAAGATACTGAGAAATATATGTGTGATAAACACTTATCCTTTTTCAAAATAAAGCTTACAGAATGGAAAAAAGAATTAGTAAAAGCAAATAACGAAGCTCTTTACCATGGATCAATGGATGACAATAGTGTGTCTGCAGATATTGTTGATCAAGCAAGTTCATACACAGACAAAGCCGTGGAAATGAAAGCGATTAATAGACAAATAAAATTAATTTCTAAAATTGATCAAGCCTTATTAAGAATAAAAGATGTAACTTTTGGATTTTGTGCAGAGACTGCAGAACCAATAGGTTTAAAAAGATTAATGGCAAGACCAGTTGCTCATCTTTGCATTGCCGCTCAAGAAAAGCACGAAAAAGAAGAAAAAGTATACGCTGACGATTAAAGTTTAAATATTCTTCTTAACTAGCATCAAGAACAGCGTGTAAAAATTTTTTAGTTCTCTCATTCTGTGGGTTATCAAATAATTGTTCTGGTGGTCCTTGCTCAAATATCTTTCCTTCATTAAAAAAACAAACTCGGTCTGATATTTCTCTAGCAAAACCCATCTGATGTGTGACCATAATCATAGTAAGATCATGTTCTTTATTTAAAGATCTAATTACATTTAAAACTTCCCCAACAACCTCAGGATCTAATGCAGATGTAATTTCATCTAAAAGCATAACTTTTGGCCTCATGGCTAAAGCCCTAGCTATTGCAACTCTTTGCTGTTGACCACCTGATAATCTTGAAGGATGTTCATCTTTTTTATCAGACAGTCCTACTAAATCTAGTAAATCTAAAGCTCTCTCTTCAGCTTCTTCTTTTTTCATACCCAGCACTTCAACTGGTGCCTCTATACAATTTTGTAGAGCAGTCATATGAGGAAAAAGATTAAATTGCTGAAACACCATTCCTATTTTAGATCTTCTTTCTCTTAAATATTTTTCATTAGCAATAACTAGTTTTCCTTCTTTATCAGGCATATGAGTTAAGGGTTCATTTTCTAAGTAAATTACTCCCTTGTCAATTTTTTCTAGAGTCATCAAGGTTCTTAATACCGTTGTTTTACCTGATCCTGATGGACCAATAATTGAAACCATTTCATTCTTTTTAATTTCCAAATTAAGTTTATCTAAAACAACAAGATCTCCATATTGTTTTGTAACATCAGAAAACTTTACTAGAATATCATCTGAATTATTCATTTAATTTTTTACCTTTCCTTGTGCTTTGTTAACTGATCTTTCTAATTTTCTAATACCCATTGCTGCAGGTATAGATAAAATTAAGAAAATAATTCCAACCATAGTATATGGTTCTAAATAACGATAATGATACCCACCTACTGCTGTTGCTGCATGAAATAATTCTGCAACTCCGATAGTTGATAATAATGGTGTATCTTTAAAAATTCCTACTAAATAATTTCCCATTCCTGGAATTGCTATGGGAAAAGCTTGGGGAAAAATTATTCTTTTATAAGTGTATATTGCAGAAAAATTTAGCGCTCTGCAAGCTTCCCACTGAGATTTGGGAACTCCCTCTAATGCTCCTCTATAAACCTCTGAAAGATATGTTCCAAAATGAAGTCCGATAGTTATCATTGCTGATACCCAAGCAGATAAAACTATACCAAATTGAGGTCCAACAAAATATACAAAGAATAATTGAATAAGAAGTGGAGTTGAACGAATAAATTCTACTATTTCTCTAACTATAATATTTACAAACTTATAAGGTGTTCGTTGACCCAATAAAAACAGCATACCTACTACAACTGCTATTGCATAACCTATTCCCGCAGCCATTATAGTGTTTAAGGTTGCCCATAGCATTTTAGGTAATATTTGATAAGCAAAATCCCATTTCCATTCTGCATCCATATTATATCTTCTCCTTTCCTACTTTTCTTGCAGCAAGAACCTCTAACCAACGTAAAAAAGGGACAAGAAAAAATCTCGATATAATATAATATATTATAAGTGCTGTTCCAAAACATTGCGCAGATAACCATGTAATAGAATTAATTTGTTTTGCTTCAAATGTTAAGTCAACAACAGTTACTAGTGCAACTAGTGCGGTAGCTTTTAAAAGTTCTACAGTCAAGTTTGCTGCAGGTGGAAGTATAACTGGAAAAATTTGTGGTATAATAATTCTCCTCATTCTTTTTGCTGAACTAAAGTTAAGAGCATAAGCTCCTTCCCATTGACCTTTTGGTACTGCTATTATTCCACCTCTTACTATTTCGGCTCCATAAGCACCAAAATTCATCCCTATAGCTACAACACCTGAAGTGAATGCCTCAAGAGACATACCAAAAAAAGGTAAGACATAATAAACCCAAAATAATTGCACCATTAAAGATGTGCCTCTAAAAAATTCTATATAAATAGTTGCAGCGCCCTGAATAACTGAATTATTTGACACTCTCATTAACCCAAAAATTATGGAAATTATTACATAGAGAATAGTAGCACAAATTAATACCTTAACTGTAGTAACTGTTCCTAGCAATAAAGTAGATCCGTGTTCAGCTAAGAATGAAAAATAACTCACTTTTAAAACCTTTAATTAAATTTAAAAAAAAATCAGGCGACTTTTATTCATCGCCTGATTAAATTAATCTATTACTAATATTACTTAGTTGAACAAGCCCACTCAGTACTCATTGAAGGAGGTGGTAGTTGAGCTTTATCATAACCATACTCACCAGCTCTCTCTAACATTTTTGCTGGGTTAGCCATAACTTTTGCTAAAGCTGCATTGAAATTATCTCTAAATTCAACATCACTTTTTCTAAAACCAATACCAACTACGTTTAAAGTTTCTTTAGGCATTAATTTAGGGTCAGTCACTTCAAACATACCGTTACTTTTTGCTTCATGCTCTTTTGCACCAAAGAATGTTTGCACAGCAACATCAGCTCTTCCAGCTTTCATTGCAGCAAGAATTCCAACTTCACCTTCAACTAACATCATTTGACTTTCAGGAACACCATACTTTTTAGCAGCTTCAACAGTGTTAAATCCAGCACCAGTTACAAGTTTTGCACCAGTTCTAATAACATCTGCATAATTATTAATTCCTTGAGGATTTCCTTTTGGA
This sequence comes from Candidatus Pelagibacter sp. Uisw_090, assembly GCF_047717845.1. Taxonomy (GTDB): domain Bacteria; phylum Pseudomonadota; class Alphaproteobacteria; order Pelagibacterales; family Pelagibacteraceae; genus Pelagibacter. The sequence continues at coordinate 182,331 of NZ_CP159810.1, read as the reverse complement.
ACCATCATGGCATCACCAAAAACACCTATAGGATCAGAAAAGTTCATGTTTGCACATCTACTTTTTAGAATATACATACCACCAGTAACCATATCTGAACGATTTGCATTTAATCCAGGTATTAATCCAGACCATTCAAAAACTTTAGTTTCAGTTTGATCTTCTGTAATTCCCATTTCTTCAAGAACTGTTAAAGCTATCATATTAACAAATCCTAAAGCTTGACCGTTATCTCCCGCATAAGCCCATGGCACTGCAGTTCCAAACCCAAGTCTTAACTTGTCACCACCTTTTAATTTACTAGTCAACGTTTCAGCGCTAACTGCAGTAATACTAAAAAGAATTACAAGAAAGACTCCAATTGATTTTAAAAATCTATTCATTTTTTTTCCTCTATTTAAGTTTATTTTAATAATTAAAGCAAAATTGAAGTTGTTTGTACATCAAAAAAAATAGATACAACTTAAAGTTGCTTAATAAAATATTTGTATTAATTAATTATCTGAACTTTATCACTTAATTTAATTTCACCATCATCAAGTGCGGTCAAATAAATTCCCATTTCAAAATGATTATAAGTTTTTTTTAATGACTGAAGTAAATTTAAAGAATTGTCATCTGTGTTTGGTTTTAGATTAATTGCAACACATCTTGGTATGTTTTTTTCAACTTTAAAAGAAACACCATTAATTTTAACAATTTTTCCGATCCATTCTCGTTCTTTCCATGGTTCAACTCCATCAATATGAATGTTGCCTCTAAATCTTTGAGCCTCAATTTTTTGATTAATTTTATTCTTAAAATCCTCAATACTCTTATTATTTAAAAGAGATACCGAATGAGATAAAACTGTTTTATTTGATATCGATGTATCAAAAAAAGGAAGGTCTTTATTTTTCATTAATACTATTGGTTTTTTAAGGGAATTTTCCAATTCTAAGATTTTATTTGAAAGTAAATCATATTCATTCATTTCATTTACATTAATTGTTAAAATTTTCTCATTTTTAAAAGTTAATGTTAATTTATTTTCAACAAATAAAAAATTATACTTATTCAATACTGGAGAGTTTTTTAGAGTTAAAATTTTATTCCATTTTCCTCTTCTTTCTTCAGGTTTTTTTTCAAATAGCTTTACTTGTTCTAAATTTAAATCTTTAGCAAATGCAAAAATTCTATCTCCTATAATTCCAATATCTTTTTTAATTTCACACTTATCAATAGTTTGAAATGATATGGATTTAACTGGACAATAATTTATTGAAGAAATAGTTACGCTCATATAATATTTTTAAATAATATGCCTAAATTGTCTTCAAATCAACTTCAAGAGTATAACGATAATGGTTATGTTGCTCCAATAGAAGTTTTAACTAAAGATCAAGCATTTGAGATAAGAAAAGAAATAGAAAACATTGAAGCCTGTTGGCCTGATGAACTGAAAGGAATTGGAAGAAATTATGTGCATATGATTTCTCCCATACTTGATGAAGTTTGTCATAACTCAAAAATGCTAGATGCTGTTGAGAGTATAATTGGAAAAAATATTCTTATTTGTGGAACAACTTTATTTATTAAAGACCCATATAAAAAAGGATTTGTAAGTTTTCATCAAGATGCAACATATATTGGATTGGAACCACATAATTGGGTAACTGCTTGGTTAGCAATAACTGATGCTAACGAAGAAAATGGCTGTATGAGAATGTGGTCTGGTTCACATAAAGCTAACATCAGACATCATGAACAAAAATATGATGAAGGTAACTTATTAACAAGAGGTCAAACTGTAGAAAATGTTCCCTTAGATAAAACAACACCTTTGGTTTTAAAAGCAGGACAAATGTCATTACATCATCCAACAATAGTTCATGGTTCAGGACTAAACAAAAGTAATGATAGAAGAATTGGTTTTGTAGTTCAAAGCTATATTGGCAGTAATGTAAATCAAGTTTTAGGTAAAATGTATGTTCAGCAAGCAAGAGGAGATGATACCTTTAAATATCATCAACATACTAAAAGACCGAGTATGCTAATGGATCAAAAAGATATGAAAATAAGAAAGAAGGCAAATGAAGATTTGCAAGGAATTTTTTATCCAGGCTCTACTAAAAAAGGAAATTTCTAATTAAGGTTTTGGTATCTCAGAGCCATCTTTTAAAAGATCATACCCTTTTACAACAGCTTCTCTATTTGCAATATCTAAATACCATCTAGTTAAATTGTTGTAATTCTTAAGACCAATATCATGCCATTCGTGCCTTGCTATCCATGGCCAAGTTGCAATATCTGCAATTGTATATTCATTTCCAGCTAAGTATTTTGATGAAGATAATCTCTCATCTAGTTCGCTATAAATTCTTTTTGTAATTTTAAAATATCTTTCCTCTCCAAATTCACTTTTTCCAGGATTGTAATGATGAAACTGATGATGCTGTCCAATCATTGGTCCTATAATTCCCATCTGCGCCATCAACCATTGGTTTATGGTATGCCTATCTTTTGCTTCATAAAATTTGTTATATTTTTCAGCTAAATATATAAGTATTGCACCAGACTCGAATAATGACTGTCCATTTTCATGATCTGTAATTACTGGTATCTTTCCAAATGGGCTTATTTTTTTAAAATCTTTTTTAAATTGCTCATCTTTTGACAAATCAATTTTAGTAACTTTAAAATCACAACCTATTTCTTCTAACATTATTGTAATTTTTTTCCCATTTGGAGTATCTGCTGTAAATAGCTCTATCACTCTTTAACACCCAGTCTGCTTTTTACTGTCTTAGAGGAAGTGGTAAACTCAAATCTGTATTTTTCATCTGGTTTAGCATATTTAAAACAACCTCTAGCAGCTAATGCTCCCTCATGAAAACCTGAAAGAATTAATCTAAGTTTTCCAGGATAGGTGCAAATATCACCAATTGCAAAAATACCTTCTTTATTGGTTTCAAAATTTTCTGTATTAACCGGTATTGTTTTCTTATCTAAATTTAATCCCCATTCAGCAATTGGTCCTAGTTGCATTATTAATCCAAAAAAACCCAAAACATAATCAGTTTTAATTTCTTTTATACTTTCATCATCATGCTTGATGTTAATACTTTCAACTTTTTCATTACCGCTAACTGAACCTAATTGGTATTTAGTATGAACTTCTATCTTACCTTCATCTTTTAATTGTTTAACTTTATCAATACTTGCTTGCATTCCTCTAAATTCATCTCTTCTGTGTACTAATATAACTTTAGATGTATTTGAGAGTTCTATCACCCAATCTAATGCTGAGTCTCCTCCACCAAAAATGGTAACTGTTTTATCTTTAAAAATTTTTTTGTCTTTAATTGAATAAAGTATTTGTTTTCCTTCGTACTTTTCAATTTCTTTTGTTGGGAATTTTCTTGGCTCAAAAGATCCTACACCAGCTGCAATAATTATACTTGATGCTTCAAATTCAGTTCCTTTATTGGTCTTTATTAACCATTTTTTTTCAACTTTTTTAAGTTCTTGTACTCGCTCATTTAAATGAAAATTTGTTTTGAATGCTTTAATCTGTTCAATTAAATTATTGGTTAACTCTTCTCCAGTGCATTCTGGAACAGCAGGAATATCATAAATAGGTTTATCAGGATAAAGTTCAATACACTGTCCACCTATTTTATCTAAGTTATCAACTACTTCACATTTTAATCCGATTATTCCTAATTGATGAACACAAAATAATCCAACTGGCCCTGCGCCTATTATTAAAGTATCTGTTTTAATCATTTAACCTTGTTTTGATGGAATGCTAACCGTTAGTCCATCTAGTTCATCAGAAACTAATAGCTGACAACTTAATCTACTAAATTTATTAGGTTCAAAAGCCATATCTAACATATCTTCTTCACCATCTTCTTTTTTTGGAAGTTTATTAAACCATTCTTCTTTGACATAAACATGGCAAGTAGCACAAGCCATTCCACCTCCACAATCAGCGTCAATCCCAGGAATATCGTTTTGAACTGCACCCTCCATTACACTTAACCCATTAGAAACATCTATGGTATGAGACTTTCCATTATTTTCAATGTAGGTAATTTTAGGCATTGAACTATATATAATTACATAAAAAAAAGGGCAAGTACACAAAATGTACTCGCCCTTTTTAAATTATTTAGGTTTACTAATTACTTAGCTTTTCTACCACCTGATTGCATTGCTGCAGCCCAAATGATTAGACCAAATGCAGTTTTGTTTAGCAAGTCAGCTATATTGTAAATCACGTTTAGTGAGTCAGCATCTACACCACCTGTTAGGTAACCAAATACATAACCTAATGGGTAAATTGCCCAACCAACTGTAACGATCATTCTCATTGCACCAAATGCAGTAACAAGAGCTTTGTTTCCACTTTTTGCTGCAGCTTTTCCCGCTTCACCAGAGAATACTTCATAAAGAATGTAGAACCATCCAGCCATACCGATTACAAAACCAAGTGTAGCGTTAATGTATCCTGCTTCTCCTAAGTATCCACCTACAAGCATCACAACTGTTCCAATTAACAATCTCCAGAATATTCCAGAATTTGCTTTTCCTACAGCTGCTAGAATTAGGTAAAATTCTATCATCAGTAATGGTACAGTGATTAACCAGTCAATATATCTGTAAACAGTTGGTGACTCACCAGTCGTAACCCATACATCTCTCATATACATGTAATGTATAAAGGCAATACCAGTTACTAGACCAGCTACTATTATTGATGTTCTCCAACCTGCTGCAACATTTCCTGCTTCTAAGAAAAAGAAAGCAGTAGACGCTAACATCACCATTGTTACTAGCCAGAATGAAATCCCAACGAAGTCGTCAGAAGCCAACATGGCTGTTTCCGCGTTTGCTACACCTGAAGCACCCATTAGGGCTACAGCTGTAAGAGCAAACAATTTTAGTTTTTTCATAAAAAACTCCCTCTTGTGTTAGTTTTTAACTTTAGTTTATATAAACTAGACCTAAACTAATGCTTAAGTCATGTTGAAGGTTAACTATCAAAGTTATCTAGTTTTTAGAAGGTTTAATTGTATCTAATTTGTATTGATTTTACTTACTTTTTAAATTTTAATACAATCTTTAATTTAATAAGCTTAAAAAACTAACAAAATAGAATCAAATCATATGACAAAAAAGTTTAACAATATTTACCAAAATTCTTTAAAAAACCCTGAAGATTTTTGGCAAGAAGTCTCTAATGATATTTTTTGGTTTAAAAAACCCACTAAAATTTTAAATAAATCCAATCCACCTTTTTATAAATGGTTTGAGGATGGTGTTACCAACACTTGTTATAATGCTTTAGACATTCATATCGATCAAGGCAGAGGTGACAAGCTAGCTTTAATCTATGATAGCCCAATAACTGGAAACAAAAAGCAGTTTACCTATAAAGAGTTAAGAGAAAAAGTTTCAAAATTTGCAGGAGCGCTAAAAAATCAAGGAGTCGACAAAGGTGATAGAGTTATAATCTATATGCCCATGATCCCAGAAGCAGTTATAGCAATGTTAGCATGTGGAAGAATTGGAGCAATCCACTCTGTGGTGTTTGGAGGTTTTGCCTCTAATGAACTTGCTAGCAGAATTGATGACAGTAAAGCAAAAGTAATAGTTACATCTTCATGTGGCTTTGAACCTGGAAAAACTGTTGAGTATAAACCATTGGTTGATGCAGCAATTAAGATGGCTTCTCATAAAATTGATAAAATGATCTTATTTCAAAGAATAGACCATACGGTTGAACTTAATGCTCCAAAAGAAATCAGTTGGGGTGAGGCACTTTCAAATGCAAAAGAAGTAGATTGTGTCGAAATGAATTCAAATGATTTAGCTTATATTTTATATACCTCAGGAACCACAGGAGTTCCTAAAGGAATAGTTAGAGATATTGGTGGTCATATAGTTGCTCTAAAATGGACTATGAAAAATATATACAATATTGATGCTGATGATGTCTGGTGGTCAGCAAGCGATATTGGCTGGATAGTTGGACACTCTTATATTGTTTACGCACCTTTATTTAAAGGTTGTACTACAGTATTATTTGAAGGAAAGCCCGTTGGCACTCCTGATGCTGGTGCTTTTTGGAAAATAATTTCAGACTACAAAGTTAAATCTCTTTTTACTGCACCAACTGCTTTTCGAGCTATTAAAAAAGAAGACCCTGAGGGTAAGTTTTTTTCTAAATATGATTTAAGTAAATTTGAATCATTATTTTTAGCTGGTGAAAGAGCTGACCCAGATACCATTAAATGGGCAGAAAATTTATTAAAAGTTCCAGTAATTGACCATTGGTGGCAAACCGAAACAAGTTGGGCAATTAGTTCTAATTGTACAGGAATTGAAATGATGAAAACAAAATATGGTTCAGCATGTAAGGCAGTCCCTGGATATGATGTTCAAATCATGAAGCCAGATCAAACTTTAGCAAAACCAAATGAAATGGGAGATATAGTTGTAAAATTACCTTTACCTCCTGGAACTTTTCCAACCTTATGGAATGCAGATAAAAGATACAAAGATAATTATATGACGAACTATGAAGGTTACTATGAAACATATGATGCAGGTCATATTGATGAAGATGGGTATATTTGGATTATGTCTAGAACAGATGATATTATTAATGTTGCAGGCCACAGATTATCGACAGGTGCTATAGAGGAAGTTTTATCAGAACATCAATCAGTTGCTGAGTGTGCAGTGCTAGGAATTGCTGATAAATTAAAAGGGCAATTACCAATTGGTCTAGTCGTTCTTAAGACAGGTGTTAAAAAAGATAACGAAAGTATTTCAAAAGAATGCATAAAAATGGTTAGAGATACTATTGGACCAGTAGCAGCATTTAAAACTGTAATTGTTATTAAAAGATTACCAAAAACAAGATCTGGCAAAATATTAAGAGGAACTATTAGAAAAATTGCTGATAATGAAGAGCATAAGGTACCAGCAACTATTGATGATCCCACCATCTTAACTGAGATAAAAGAGGACTTAATTAAGCATAATATTCTTAAGTAGTGATTAAAACATATCTAATTTTAATAGTTACAATATTAGGATATATCTTCTTTAAACAATCATTGTCTTAGCAGGCTGTATTAGGATTATTTTTTATTGTTTTTGGAGTTGTGCTTGTAAATAGCTTTTCAGTAAAAACTATTTAAAATTTTAATGGCTTACCCTCAGGATCACCTAAAATTTTGCCATCCCTCATTTTAATTTGACCATTAATGATTGTTGATACTGGTGTGCCTTTAAATTCATATCCATCAAAAGGTGACCAACCACATTTACTTTCAATATTTGCATTTTTGATTATAATTTTTTTATTCATATCTACGATTGTGAAATCAGCATCAAAACCCTCTTTAATAAAACCTTTATCTTGTATCCCAAAAATTTTAACTGGATTTTCACATATAGAATTCATTAATTGTTCTAAACTTAATTTTCCATCATTAACATGGTTTAACATAACTGGTAAAAGTGTTTGAACACCTGGCATTCCAGATGGTGAATTTGGATAATTTTTTTCTTTATTCTCTCTCAAGTGTGGAGCATGATCAGAACCAATTGTATCATTAAGATTATTTTTTACTCCGTACCACAATCTATCATAGTGGGACTTGTCTCTTAAAGGTGGATTCATTTGAGCATAAGTTCCAAGTTTGTCATAACAGTCTGGAGCGTAGATTGTTAAATGTTGTGGGGTAATCTCAAATGTTATGTTACCTTTGTGTTGTGATAAAAAGTCAATCTCTTCTTTCGTGGTAATATGAAGAATATGGGCTTTTTTCTTATATCGCTCAGCAATTCTAACTATTCTTCTAGTTGATGAGATTGCACATTCGGCGCTTCTCCAAATTGGGTGTGAATGAACATCTCCTTCTTTAATCAATTTTTTATTAATATTTAAAATTGCTTCATCCTCGGAATGTACTGCAACAACTTTTGAGCTGCTTTTAAATACTTTTTCAATATCCTCTTCCTCAGCAACTAAAAGGTTTCCAGTTGACGATCCAGCAAACAGTTTAATTCCACAACAACCCTCTAAATTTACCAAATCTGCTAACTCACTTGTGTTATCAGCTGTTGCTCCAAAATAAAATGCATAATTGCAATACATTCTATTTTTAGCTAAATCTAATTTTTTTTGAAATTCTACCTTGGTAGATGTTGGTGGATTAGTGTTTGGCATCTCAAACACACTTGTTATGCCACCTACTATTGCAGCCCTACTTCCTGAGTGTAAATCTTCTGTATCTGTTGACCCAGGCTCTCTAAAATGAGTTTGTGTATCAATGCACCCTGGTAAAACTGTTAACCCTTTAGCATCAAAAGTCTCTTTCGCTTCACTGTCAATTTTGCCAATTTTTATAATTTTACCGTCTTTAATTCCTATATCTTGACCTTTAAGATCTTTATCTATGTAGCATGAGCCATTTTTAATTATTAGATCTAACATTTATGAAAAAAGTAATTATATCATATCCAGGTATCAATCAATTATGAATATGCAGAAAGTATATATTTTAGAAGATAGAGGAATTCTCTACATAAATGGAGCAGATGCTAATGAATTTTTACAAAATATGATTAGCAATGACATTAATAAGGTCAATGAAGACAATAGTTGTTTTGCATCACTACTAACTCCACAAGGAAAATTTCTATTTGCTTTTATTGTTGTAAAACATAAATCTGGTTATTTCATAGATTGTGAAAAATCTCAAACAGAGGCTCTCTTTAAACAACTGAGCATCTACAAGCTTAGATCTAAAGTTGAAATTATGAATTTAAGCAATGAATTTGTAATTGCAGCATTTAGTCATGAAAAGTTTTTAAAATTTGAAGGTGCCAAGGATCAACCTGGAAACACAATAAAATATAGAGAGGACCCTATTTTATTAGACCCAAGAAATAAAGATCTGGGTGCAAGGCTTATTATTAATTTAGAAAAGCTTTATCTATCTTTAAAAAAATTAGATCTAAAAGATTCCCCAATTACTGAATATTACGAATTGAGTCATGAACTAGGAATTGCTCAAAAAGAAATGAATAAATTACAAAATAAATTATTTGGAATTGAATGTAATTTTGAGGAGCTAAATGGAATAGATTTTAAAAAGGGTTGCTATGTTGGTCAAGAGAATACAGCAAGAATAAAACTAAAGAATAAACTTTCTAAAAGATTGTTAGCCATACAATTAATCAGTGGAAAATTAACTGAGGGTGCTTCAATTTATGCTAATGATATTGAAATAGGTAAAGTATTGATTAATGATGAGTATCCCTTTGCATTAATCAAATATCTAGATGAAAACTTTAAAAAAGACAGTGAATTAAAAAGCGAAAATGCAATTTTGAGAATAAAAATGCCAAATTGGATACGGTAGTGTGGCATAATAAGGAATGACAAGTATTAACCTAATTGATAAGTTTTGACATGGAATTTACACCAGAAGTAAGAATAGCAACTGATCCTATTTATCAAAAAATCTCAAAGGTTATGCCTGAGATTGAGTGGTCAGTTCATGCTCCTTATATTCATAGAATTAATCAATTAAAAAAGGAAAAAAATGCAATTATACTTGCTCACAATTATCAAACTCCAGAAATTTATCACGGTATTGCAGATGTTGCAGCAGACTCGTTAGCTCTTGCAATTGAGGCTTCAAAAACTGAGGCTGATATTATTGTAATGGCAGGAGTTCACTTCATGGCCGAAACATCTAAGTTAATGAGTCCTGAAAAAAAAGTTTTACTTCCTGATATGACTGCTGGTTGCTCTTTATCATCGTCAATCACAGGTAAAGATGTAAGATTGTTAAAGGAAAAATATCCAGGGGTACCTGTTGTCTCATATGTAAATACCTCTGCAGATGTGAAAGCTGAAACAGATATTTGTTGCACATCTGCAAATGCAGTTAAAATTGTAGAATCTCTTGATGTTAAAAAGGTTATTTTTTTACCTGATGAATACTTAGCAAAATATGTTGCTTCCCAAACTGAAGTTGAAATTATCGCTTGGAAAGGTATTTGTATGGTTCATGACCAGTTCACTGAAAAAGAAATACATGATATTAGAGCAAAAAATCCTGGTATTAAAATAATAGCTCATCCAGAATGTCCACCTGACGTAATTAAAGCAAGTGACTTTGCTGGATCAACTGGTGGGATGATTAAATATGTTAGGGACAATCAACCTAAAAAAGTTATGATGGTTACTGAATGTTCAATGAGTGATAACATTCAAGTAGAAAACCCAAATGTAGAATTTATTAGACCGTGTAACCTTTGTCCTCATATGAAAAAAATTACATTACCAAAAATTTTAGATTGCCTAGAAAATGAAACTGGTGAAATAATTATGGACAATGAAACCATAAGTAAAGCAAGAATTCCTGTTGAAAGAATGGTTGCGATCGGTAGATAATAAAAGTGTCTCAAATTAAATTAAGCAATTATTATATCAAGAATGTTGTAAAACTTGCTTTAAATGAAGATCTGTACCCTTCTGGTGATATTACTTCAAACTTATTTAAAAATAGTAAGATAATAAAAGTTAAATTAATTTCTAACCAACAAGCTGTGATGGCCGGATTAGAATTTGCAAAACAAACATTTAAATTAATAGATAGTAAGATTAAATTTGTTACTAAAAAAAAAGAAGGTTCAGTAGTTAAAAAAAATGAACTAATTGCAACAATAGAAGGCAAAGCTGAAAATATTCTAATTGGTGAAAGAGTTGCTTTAAATTTTATAAGTCATATCTCTGGAATTGCCACTAAGACTAATCAATTTGTTAAATTGGTTAATAAAAAATGTAAAATTTGTTGCACTAGAAAAACGATTCCAACCTTAAGGGTAATACAAAAATATGCTGTTAAGTTAGGTGGGGGTGTTAACCATAGGTTTAACTTAAGTGATGAATTTCTTATTAAAGACAATCACATTGCAAGCTCTGATATTAAAACTTTAGTGTCTCTTGCAATCAAAAATAAAAAAGGAAGAAAAATTACTGTAGAGGTTGATAATTTAAATCAGCTCAAAAAAATAGTGGGTTTAAATTTTAATACAGTCTTGTTTGATAACATGAACATCAAAACCCTGAAAGCTGGTGTTAAAATGGCTGAAAAATACTATGAAACTGAAGCTTCAGGGAACGTTAATTTAAAATCTGTTAAAAAAATCGCAACAACAGGTGTTGATAGAATTTCCATTGGTAGTATCACTCACAGTGTACCAGCTATTGATTTTAAGTTAGAAATTTAGTTTTTTTAAATAATTCGGCTTGAGCCGCAGCCAATCTTGCAATTGGAACTCTGTATGGTGAGCAAGAAACGTAATCTAAACCTACATTTGCACAAAAATGAATACTTTTAGGATCTCCACCATGTTCTCCACAAATTCCAAGTTTAATTTTTTTATTTTGTCTTCGCCCTTTTTCAACTGCAATTTCTATTAAATCACCCACTCCATCATCAATCGAAATAAATGGATCTATAGAAAAAATTTTATTTTCAATATAATCGTTTAAAAATTTACCACTATCATCCCTGCTCAACCCGAATGTTGTTTGGGTTAAATCGTTAGTACCAAAACTGAAAAATTCCGCATGTTTTGCTATGTCGTCTGCTTTAATGGCAGCTCTTGGCAACTCAATCATAGTACCAACTAAATAATCAACTTTAACTTTTTTATCTTTTTGAACTTCTCTTGAAACTCTAACCACTAAGTCCTTCATTATTCTAATTTCAGCTTCTGTTGAAACTAAAGGGATCATGATTTCAGGGAATGCTGATTTAATTTTTTTTATCTTAAGTTCAGACAAAGCTTCAAAGATTGCCCTACATTGCATTTCATAAATTTCTGGAAATGAAATTCCCAATCTGCAGCCCCTATGACCTAGCATTGGGTTTTGTTCGTGTAATTCATTAATTCTAGATTCAATTTCTTTTAATGGTAGACCCACAACTTTTGCAACATCATTAATTTCTTTTTCAGTTTTAGGAAGAAACTCATGTAACGGTGGATCTAATAATCTAACCGTGACAGGCAAATCCCTCATAATCTTAAATATTTCAATAAAATCTTTTCTTTGATGTGGTAAAAGTTTTGCTAAAGCTTTATTTCTATCCACCACTGTTTTTGATAAAATCATCTCTCTAACTGATAAAATTCTTTCTTCATCAAAAAACATATGCTCTGTTCTACAAAGACCAATACCTTCTGCTCCGAAATCTCTTGCTGTTTTTGTATCTAGTGGTGTTTCAGAATTAGTTCTAATTTTTAATTTTCTAAACCCATCAGCCCAACTCATTAGTTTTGAAAAATCTCTAGACATCTCAGGTTTAACCGTTGGCACTTCTCCTAAAATAATTCTTCCAGTGGAGCCATCAATTGTAATAACTTCACCTTCTTTAACTACAATAGATGATGTTTTAAAAGTTTTAGCCTCATAATTAATATCAATTTCACTAGAGCCAGACACACATGGTCTTCCCATTCCTCTCGCAACAACCGCAGCATGACTGGTCATTCCACCTCTTGCAGTTAAAATACCTTTAGCAGCATGCATGCCATGAATATCTTCTGGGGATGTTTCAACTCTAACCAAGATAGTATCTTGCATGACTTCATTTAATCTCTCGGCTTCTTCTGATGAAAAAACAACCTTACCACTTGCTGCCCCAGGTGAGGCTGGTAGTCCATTCGCTATAACATTTACCAAACTTTTTTCATCCAATGTGGGGTGTAATAAGGTGTCCAAAGAAGCCGGATCTATTCTCATTACCGCTTCTTTTTTAGAAATTAATTTTTCTTTAACCATGTCAACTGCAATTCTAACCGCAGATTTTGAAGTTCTTTTTCCAGCTCTTGTCTGCAACATCCACAACTTATTATTCTCAACAGTAAATTCAACATCTTGCATATCTTTATAATGTTTTTCTAAAACTTTTAGGATTTTATCTAATTGTTTAAATACTTTTGGCATAGATTCTTCCATAGAAGACTCTTTTGCTTTTGCATCTTTTCTTGCTTTTTTTGTTATGTATTGAGGAGTTCGTGTTCCAGCTACAACATCTTCTCCTTGTGCATTAATTAAGTATTCTCCATAAACTTCATTAACCCCATCGGATGGATTTCTTGTAAAAACGACTCCAGTTGCACAATCATCTCCCATGTTACCAAATACCATAGACTGAACATTAACTGCAGTTCCCCATTCAGCAGGAATCTGATTTAATTTTCTATAAACTTTTGCTCTATTGCTCTCCCAAGATAAAAACACTGCACTAATTGCACCAAGTAATTGATCATGCACATTTTGTGGAAATTCTTTTTTCGTTTGATCTTTAACAACTTTTTTAAAGTCATTTATTAAACCCTGCCAATCATCTGCGTCTAAATCTGTATCTAGAAGAACCCCTTTAGTTAATTTATAATTTTCTATTAGCTCTTCAAAATGATAACTCTCGACTCCCATTACAACATTTCCATACATTTGGATAAACCTTCTATAGCTATCTTTTGCAAATCTTATATTAGAAGTTTTATTTGAAAGTGCGATTACAGTTTTATCATTCAAACCTAAATTTAAAATTGTATCCATCATACCAGGCATAGACACTCTAGCACCAGATCTAACAGATAGTAATAATGGGTTTTTTAAATCACCAAATTTTTTTCCAACTTCTTTTTCAATAGTTTTTAATTCTTTTTTTATAGTGCTAACTATTTGTGAATTTAATTTTTTTTTATCTTTATAAAATAACTCACACACTTTAGTTGAGATAGTAAATCCTGGAGGAACAGGTAAACCTATTCTTCCCATTTCAGAAAGATTGGCACCTTTTCCACCCAAAAAATTTTTTGGGTTTTTTATTTTTTTTGATTCTTTAGATTTAAAATTTAAAATTAGTTTATTCACTATTTGGTCTCAATATTTGAAAAGTTTATGTAATTATTAAAGGTTCTACATAACATTTGTAAAAGTTCCAATCTGTTTTTTTTGATATTTTTATCTTCATCATTAACTTTTACATTATCGAAAAAATCAAAAATCACTTTTTTTGCACTGGCTAAATTCATAAGCGTTTCCTCGTAATTTTCATCTTTATTTATATTTGTAAAATATTTCCTTAATTCATTAATCTTTTTTAATAAATTTTTCTCATAATCATTTTTAAAAATACCAGGGTCAGTTGTATTTGATAATTCAAGATCAATATTTTTTAATTCACTTTCTAGTATACTTGAAGCTCTTTTGTAGCTTGCCATTATATCTTCTCCAATTTCTTTTTTAATTAAATTATTTAAAGTTAAGGCTTTTTTATATATTTTATTCATATGGTCTATTCCATATGAACCTAAGCTAGCTTCAGCAATATCTGCTCTAATTTTCTTTTCTTTCATATAATATTTTAATCTGTCCATTAAAAACTCTGCTAATTCTTTTTGAGATAAATCATTTGATAGCTCGAAGCCTTGGTCCTTATGTAAAGAAGTTGAGTAACTAATTAGATCTTTAATTTTAAATTCTTTATTATTATCAATTAATAATCTTATAACTCCTAATGCTGATCTTCTTAGTGCATAAGGATCTTTTGAACTTGTTGGTTTTTGATCAATTCCAAAGAACCCTACTAAAGTATCAATCTTATCAGTTAAAGCTAAAGCAATACTGAATGGTTTTTTTGGAGTTTTGCTATCAAGACCTGTTGGCAGATAATGTTCACTTACTGCTAGTGCTATTTCTTTATCAAAACCTTGTACTTCAGCAAAATAACCACCCATAATACCTTGAAGTTCAGGAAATTCTCCAACGATATCAGAAATTAAATCTACTTTACAAATTGATGCTGATAGTTCGACTTGATCTTTACTAATTAATAACTCATCAGAGATCATTCCTCCAAGTTTTCTCATCCTTTGAATTTTATCAAAATAAGATCCAAGACCTTTAAAATAATTCATAGTTTTTAATTTTGATACTTGTTTAACTAAATTTTGAGATTTATTTTTTTCCCAAAAGAATTGTGCATCACTTAATCTTGCTTCCACAACTCTTTCATTACCTAATTTTATATATCCTTTTATATCTTTATTATTTGCCACTACTAAAAATTCATTGGTGATTTTTTTTTTTTATCAAAAGTTGGAAAATATTTTTGATGATATTGCATTGTAATTATTAAAATTTCTTTTGGAATATTCAAAAATTTTTTGTCAAATTTACACACTATAACATTAGGTTGCTCCACTATATCCGTAACTTCATCTAAAAGTTTGGTATTAGACTCAATAATAAAATTGTTTTTGATGGATATTCTTTCAATTTCTTTAATAATAAATTCTTTTCTTGGTACATGGTCTATAATTATGCCTGATTGATTAAAAAAATCTTTATAACTTTTAAAATTTTTAAATATTTTTTTTTTATCTTCAAATTCTTTATCTGTAAATGTAGTGTTGGAACATATTAAATGATGAAATTTAAAACCTAAACTTTTATTGTCAAAAACAGCTAAAATAGATTTTAATGGTCTTGCCCAGTTGAGACTATAGTTTCCCCATCTCATTGATTTTTTCCATTGTAATTTATCAAGGATTAAAGGGGTGTACTCTTCAAGCAAATCAATTGTATTAATTTTACTTGAAGGTTTTTTAAAGAAGTAAAATTCCCCTTTTTCTATCTTTTTTTTAAGTAAGTCTTTTTTATTTATTTGATTTGACCTTAAAAAACCCTCTACAGCTTTTTCTGGAGCGTCAACATTTGGCCCTTTTATCTCTTCGGCTTTTTGTATTATTTCTTTAGACAAATCCTCAAATAAAATTATAAGACGATTTGGTGTTGAAAAGGACGAACTTTTCTTGAATGAAATTTGTTTTTCTTCAAATAACTTTTGAAAGCTTTCTAATAAGGTATTACGTGAATTTCGCTGTAAACCAGATGGTATCTCTTCACTAAATAATTCTAAAAAAAATTCTGACATTAATCTGTTTGACTGCTCAACCAGCTTTCAGCAACTGCTTTTGTAATATCTCTAATTCGTCCTATATATCCAGCTCTTTGAGCAACACTTATAACGCCTCTTGCATCCAAAATATTAAATACATGACTTGCTTTTAAGCATTGATCATATGCTGGTAGTGAAATTTTTTTATCTACTAATGACTTTGCTTCAAGCTCATGCATATCAAACATTTTAAATAGATTATCTGTATTAGCATGTTCAAAATTATATGCGGAAAACTCTTTTTCAGCTTGAAGGAATACGTCTCTATATTTTACACCTTCGTCATTCCATAATAGATCATAAACGTTTTTCTTTTGTTGAGTAAACATGCAAATTCTTTCAAGGCCATAAGTAATCTCAACTGAAACTGGCTTGCATTCAATTCCTGCCATTTGCTGAAAGTATGTAAATTGAGTAATCTCCATTCCATCACACCAAACCTCCCAACCTAGTCCTGCAGCACCCAGTGTTGGACTTTCCCAGTCATCTTCAACAAATCTAATGTCATGCTCTTTATGATTAATACCAATCACAGTAAGACTATTTAAATAAATTTTTTTGATATTATCTGGTGATGGTTTTATCAAAACTTGAAATTGATAATAATGTTGCAATCTATTTGGGTTTTCTCCATACCTTCCATCCGTAGGTCTTCTTGATGGTTGAACATAAGCTGCCTTCCAAGGTTTAGGACCCAATGATCTTAAAGTTGTAGCAGGATGAAAAGTTCCAGCTCCAACTTCCATGTCATATGGTTGCAGAATAATACAACCTTGTTTGCCCCAATATTTTTGAAGATTCAAAATAGTATCTTGAAATGATTGAAATTTAGGTTTTGTAATTTTTTCTTTAGAAGCCATATCTTTGCCAGATAGATCTTTCTTCCACAATATTAGCTAGTTGATCCATTTGATTACTAGAAGATGAGAACTTTTTACTTAACCAACCTTTAGATTTTTCGAATTTTTTAATAACAATGTCTTCACCAAATTTTTCTTTCAAAATTTCGTTTGCATTACCCAATCCATCTACTAGTCCTAGTTCTTTAGCCTTGCTTCCTGCCCAAAACTCACCTGAAAATAATTCAATTTCATTTTTATTAAGCTTAGAACCTCTGCTTTCCTCTACCACTTGAATAAAATCTTTATGGAGGTCTAATTGAATACTTTTAAGTCTTTCAATATCCTCTGTTTTTTCCTCTTGAAATGGATCAAGTGAACTTTTATTTTTTCCAGCCGTATGTACCCTTCTTTCAACACCAATTTTTTTTATCAGCTCCGTAAATCCAAAAGATGAGTAGATAACTCCTATAGAGCCAATAATGGAGCTAGAATTTGCATATATTTCATCACCCGCGCAAGCTATTAAATATCCACCAGAGGCTGCAACATCTTCAGCAAATACTATAACTTTAATTTTATTTTTTTTGGCTTGAGCTCTAATGAATTTATAAATTAAGTGCGATTGTACAGGCGATCCACCTGGTGAATTTATAGTAATTGCTACTGCCTTTGCCTTTTTTAGAGAAAAGGCTTTTTCAATGATCTCTTCTTGTCCTGCAAAATCTATGCCTTGCTTAAACTTTCCTGCATTACCAATCACACCATTTAGCTTGATGTGAGCTATTATTTTTTTCTTTTTAAAAAAAGAGAACATTGTTAATCCTTATAGAATTTTTGATATAATATAAAGCCTACTTATAGTTGAAGATTAAGGTGCGTCAATTGATAAGTAATAAATATAACTTAATTATACTAACTTATTTTTTATGGGAACAGTTGTTCAGCTTAGAAACCAAATAAACAATTCTTATTTTCAACTAAAGGATTCCGTTGATGAAAAATTAGTTTTAGTTGAGGAAAAGATTAAGTCAAAACTTTTGAGTGAGGTTGATTTAGTACAAAAAATGACTGACTACCACATAGAAACTGGTGGGAAAAGATTGAGAGCTCTATTAACTCTTGGATCAGCTAAGTTATGTGGATATACAAAAGGTGGTCGAGATATTAATTTAGCCGCATGTGTAGAAATGATACATGGTGCAACGTTAATGCATGATGATGTTATTGATCTCGGAAATATAAGAAGAGGAAAAAAAACATTAAATTCAATTTGGGGAAATCACTCTTCTGTACTGGTCGGAGACTATCTTCTAAGTAGGTGTTTTGAAATGATGGTAGAAGATGGAAATTTGGAAGTTCTAAAACTTTTATCCTCAACTTCATCAAAAATTGCTCAAGGAGAAGTATTGCAACTACAACATAAAGGTGAAGTTGACATGTTAGAAGAAACTTATCTTAAAATTATAACAGCTAAAACAGCCGAGCTTTTCTCTGCAGCAACTAAAGTTGGGGCTATTTTATCTAATAAAGAAACAAAGGAAAAAGAAGCACTAGAGTTTTATGGAAAAAACTTAGGTTTAACATTTCAAATTGCTGATGATACTTTGGATTATAACTCTGATTTAAAATTTTTTGGTAAAAAGATTGGCAAAGATTTTTTTGAAGGTAAGATTACCTTACCTGTAATTTTATTATTTCAAAATATAACCTCTATAGAAAAAGAAAAATTAAAAAATATTTTCAAGCAAGAAACTAGGTCTGATGAGGATTTAAATTTTACTTTAGAGCTTATTAAGAAATATAATATAATTAAAGAATGTTACAAAAAAGCTGAACACTACATTAATCTTGCTTCAAATTCTTTAACAGCATTCAAAGATAGTGATGAAAAAAAAATTTTAGAAAATCTTACTTCATTTAGTCTGGAAAGAAGTTTCTAAGGGCTTAATAAAGACTTGGTCCAGTTACCCACATCATCTTTAATATATTTAAGCCTTTCGTGAATTCTACTATCTCCATCTAACCAAAATTCTATACTTGCAGGCATTAAATTCCAACCTGACCAATAATCTGGTCTTGGAACTTCATTTTTATTATAATATTTTCTTTTGTACTCCTCTATTGAATTTAAAAGTTCCTCTCTATTATTTAAAATAGAGCTCTGTTTCGAGGCCCATGCTCCGATCCGGCTTTCATATCCTCTGGTATTGTAATATTCATCAGCTACTTTATTAGAAACTTTTTGCACTGTTCCGTTAATTCTTACTTGTCTTAAGAGGCTTTTCCAATGAAAACACATTGCTGCTTTTGGATTATTCTTTAATTCATTCCCTTTTTGACTATTTAAATTGGTATAAAAAACAAATCCATTTTTATTAAAGTCTTTTAATAAAACCATCCTAATTGATGGAGAGTTATTATGATCGGAAGTTCCTAACGCCACTGCATTTGGATCGTTTGGCTCTGTTTTTCTTGCTTTATTCATCCAAATTTCAAATAAGTCTATTGGATCATTCTTATCTAAAAAGCATTTATTAAGGCCTAATGAGTTTTTTTGATTCATAATTTTAACAAAATAATCTATATAATATTGATAATGTCATTTAATACTTTTGGAAAGCAATTTCGTTTCACAACTTGGGGAGAATCTCATGGTCTTGCAATTGGGTGCGTTGTTGATGGATGTCCACCCAATATAAACCTAAAAGAACAAGATATCCAGGTAGAACTGGACAAAAGAAAACCTGGACAGTCAAAATTTACCACACAGAGAAAAGAAGACGATAAAGTTCAAATTTTATCAGGAATATTTGAGGGTAAAACAACTGGAACACCTATTTCTTTAATTATCTATAATCAAGACATGAGATCAAAAGATTATGGAAATATCAAAGATAAGTTTAGACCAGGACATGCTGATTTTACGTATTTTAAGAAATATGGAATAAGAGATTACCGTGGTGGTGGAAGATCTTCTGCAAGAGAAACAGCTTCAAGAGTTGCAGCAGGTGCGATTGCTAAAAAAGTTTTAGAAAATAAATTAGGTAAAAAGTTTAAAGTGGTTGGTGCTGTTACTCAATTAGGAATATTGGGATGTGATACCACTAAATGGAGTGATCTAACAATTAATAAAAATCCATTTTTTTGCCCAGATAAAAACATGGTCAAACTTTGGGAAAAATATTTGTTAGATATAAGAAAATCAGGATCTTCTTGTGGAGCAGTAATTGAAGTGCGAGCTAAAGGAATTCCTGTTGGTTTAGGCGCTCCTATTTATTCTAAATTAGATATGGATATTGCTTCTGCAATGATGAGTATCAATGCTGTTAAAGGTGTTAATATTGGCTCAGGAATGAATTCTGCGAAATTAAGTGGCGAACAAAACTCAGATGAAATTTCACAAAAAGGTAAAAAATTAAAATTTAACTCTAATAATGCAGGTGGAATTCTTGGAGGAATTTCTACAGGACAAGAAATTATTGTTTCATTTGCTGTTAAGCCAACCTCTTCTATTTTAACAACTAGAAAAACTATAAATAAATTTGGAAAAAATACTACTATCTCAGTTAAGGGTAGACATGACCCTTGTGTTGGAATACGTGCGGTCCCTGTAGGAGAAGCAATGATGAATTGTGTTTTATTAGATCACTATCTAATGAATAAAGCTCAATGTAGTTAATATTTTAAATTTAATTCTTAACTGCTTTAATCGAATCTTTTGTAAATAAAATATCTAGTATTTTTTTTGATATTTGGGATGCATTAAGACCTGCAACGTCGTACATTTTTTTTGGACTATCTTGTTCTATAAAAGTATCAGGTAATGTCATAGATCTAAATTTTAGACCTCTGTCAAATATACCTTTTTCTGCTAATAAATTTTTAACATGAGAACCAAAACCTCCTATAGATCCCTCTTCTACAGTAATCATTACCTCATGCTCTCTGGCACACTTTAAAATAAGTTCTTGATCCAAAGGTTTGACAAACCGTGCATCGACTATTGTTGAATTAACCCCTTTATTTTTTAATTCTTCGGCTGCAATCTTACATTCTTCTAATCTTGTTCCTATACTCAAAATACAAACTTGTTTTCCTTCTTGAATAACCTTTCCTTTTCCTATTTCTATTTTCTCATCTATAGATGGCAATTCCAATCCAACTCCAGTTCCTCTAGGATATCTAATTGCACTAGGCTTGTCATTTATATCAACAGAAGTATTAATCATTTTAACTAGTTCCGATTCATCACTTGGGGCCATGACTATAAAATTAGGAAGTGTAGAAAGATAAGTAATATCAAATGAGCCAGCATGAGTGGATCCATCAGCACCTACCAAACCTGCTCTATCAATTATGAACCTCACAGGTAAACTTTGAATGGCCACATCATGAACCACTTGGTCGTATGCTCTTTGTAGAAAAGTCGAATAGATTGCAACATAAGGCTTATAACCTTCGGTTGATAATCCTGCAGCGAAAGTAACTCCATGCTGCTCAGCGATCCCTACATCAAACATTCTTTTTGGAAAAGCTTTGGCAAAAACATCCATTCCTGTTCCACCTGGCATTGCAGCTGTAACTCCTACAATTTTACTGTCTCTTTCCCCATGTTTAACCAAAGTATTTGCAAAAACTTTTGTATAGGCTGGCAGATTGGTTCCACTTTTTACTTGCTCTCCAGTTACAACATCAAATTTTGAAACACCATGATAATGATCGGTTGCTTTTTCAGCATATGAATAACCTTTTCCTTTTTTAGTTTTAATATGAATCATAATCGGGCCTTGATATTTTGAGTCCCTTGCGTTTTTTAAAATTGGTAGAAGAGTTGTCAAATCGTGTCCATCAATTGGACCAACATAATAAAATCCTAAAGAATTAAAAAGAGTACCACCCGTTACGGCTGAACGTAAAAAATCTTCAGCTTTTCCAGCGTTTGCACTAAATCTTTTAGAAAAAGCTGAAGTGATTAATTTAAATGTTTCTCTTAAATTAAAATAAATTTTTCCTGTTAAAAGTTTAGCTAAATAAGTTCTCATAGCGCCTACTGGTTTTGCAATAGACATGTCATTGTCATTTAAAATAACAATCATTTTTGTTTTTGAAGCGCCTGCATTATTCATGGCTTCATAGGCCATACCAGCACTAATTGCCCCGTCTCCAATAACGGCAATTACATTGTTTGATTTATTGGATAATTTATTTGCCTCAGCTATCCCTAATGCTGAAGATATAGATGTGGAACTATGTGCAGCACCAAAAGGATCGTATTCACTTTCAGACCTTTTAGTAAATCCAGACAAACCATTACCCTGTCTTAAAGTTTTAATTTTAGCTTTTCTTCCTGTTAGAATTTTGTGAGGATAAGTTTGATGACCCACATCCCAAATTAGCTTGTCATTGGGAGTATCAAATATGTAATGCAAGGCAACTGTTAGCTCAACAACGCCCAAACCTGCCCCTAAATGTCCACCTGTTTCAGAAACTGCATTAATCATCTCACGTCTGACTTCATTAGATAGCTCTTGAAGATTATTTTCAGACAACTTTCTTAAATCAGAAGGGAAATTAATATTTTTTAAAAATTTATATTCTTGTGTCATTTGTTTCTTGTTAAAATATAATTTAAAGTCTCATTTAAATTACTAGTGTTAGAATTATATTTTTTTAAATCATTGATTATTTTAGATTTAATTTTATCACTATACTTAATAGCATTTTGATATCCTAGTAAACTGATTAAAGTAGCTTTACCTTTCTTTTTATCTTTCCCAGTTATTTTTCCTGCAATTTTAGAAGAGCCTTTAAAATCAATAAGATCATCTGCTATTTGAAATAAAAGACCTATATTCCCACCAATATTTTCAAAAAATTTTATATCTTTATTATTTTTCTTTTTAATAATGACTGGTACAGCACAACAAAAGCTAAATAGCTTTCCAGTTTTTTTTATTTCCATATCTATAATTTTATTTTTAGAAATTTTTTTCTTCTCAAAGCTTAGATCTAAATACTGTCCCCCAGCAATACCTAGGTGTCCTGAAGACTCAGACAATTTTTGAACTAATTCTACTTTTGTTTTTTCATTAATCTTTAAATTTGAACAAGTTAAAATTTCAAAAGCCATTGTTAAAAGAGAATTTCCTGCAAGTACTGCTGTGGACTCACCAAATTTAATATGAGTAGAAGGCTTTCCTCTTCTTAATTTATCATTATCCATACATGGCAAATCATCATGGATGAGTGAATAAGCATGAATACACTCTACCGCAGCGCCTATAGCAATTAATATTTTATATTCAATTTTAAATACAGCTCCTATATCTAATAAAATTTTTGATCTAATTTTTTTTCCTCCTGGAAATAAACCATACTCCATGGCTGTAACTAATTCTGTTCTTTTCTGTTTCTTAATAAACTTTTTTAAAAATAAATTGGTATCTTCTGCTATTCTAACAAGTTTATCTATCATTTTTCTTTGAAGTTATATTATTAATTTTTTTCTTTGTTTCTTCATTGATTATTTTTGAAGTCTTTTGAAATTTTTTTTCGATAATATTATTTAATTTTAATAGTTCTTGATAAGAATCAATTGAGTTCTGAAGATCTTTTTCTGCTTCTAAAGATTCAATAATATTATTTGCTTCTTTTGTTAGCTCTTCAAGAGATTGAGAGTTATTATCAGGTGGTAAATTTTTATCTTTCATATAATAATAATTATTAATACATGAAATCTAATCAATCAAATATCAAAAAAGCAAAAAAATACCTTAATAAAAATTACTGTATAGGCGTCCCAACTGAAACTGTTTATGGCTTAGCAGCTAATGCCTACATGGATTCCGCAATAAAAAAGATTTTTAGTTTAAAAAAAAGGCCTAAAAATAACCCCTTAATTGTTCATTATCACGATATTGATTCTCTAGAAAGAGATTGTTTAATAAATGAAAATTTCATCAAACTTTATAAAAAATTTTCTCCTGGTCCGATAACATACGTATTAAAATTAAAGAAAGATTCTAAAATTTCTAAATACGTTACTAATAATCAAAAAAGCTTAGCGGTAAGATTACCAAAACACACTCTATTTAAAAATTTACTAAAACAATTAAATTATCCATTAGCAGCACCTAGTGCTAATATCACTACAAAAGTAAGTGCAGTTAAAGCTAAAGATGTTAAAGAAGAATTTGGTAATAAAATTAAATATATTTTAGATGGTGGAGCGTGTGCAATTGGCATCGAATCCACTATCATTAACCTTATAGGTGAGCCCACTATATTAAGATTGGGTGGTTTAGATATTTCAAAAATCCAAAAAGTTTTAGGATTTAAATTAAATATAACAATTAACCCTAAGAAGAAAATTGCACCAGGCCAATCTCGTCTTCATTATTCTCCTGGTATACCTCTGAGAATGAATATAATTAAGCCAAAAGATGATGAAGCATTTATAATAATTAAAAAAAGAAAAACTAAGTTAAAAAATTATTTTTATTTAACTACTAAAAATAACTTAGATGAAGCTGCAAAAAACCTATACTCTTGTTTAAGAAAAATAAAAAATAAAGGGTACAAATCAATTGCTGTAGAAAAAATTTCTAATAAAGGATTGGGAAAAGTTATAAATGATAGATTGCAGAGGGCCTCTAGATATTAAATACTTAACTTAATTATGGTGCGCCACATAGGAGTCGAACCTATAACCCCCAGATTCGAAATCTGGTGCTCTATCCAGTTGAGCTAGCAGCGCATATAGTATTAATATTACATTTTATGGAAAAAAACATTAATTTAATAGTTGAGACAAATGAGAATAATCTTCGACTTGATGTATTCGTTAACAAAAGAGAGAAGTTAATTAGTAGAACTAGAATTAAAAACTTAATTTTAAAAGAAAAATTAAAGTTAAATAATATAATTGTTAACAGTCCTTCAAAAAAAATATGTACTGGTGATAAAATAGATCTTCAAATTCCAGAACCAAAAGAAGCTTCATTAAAACCTTATGATTTCAAATTAAAAATTGTTTATGAAGATGATGATTTATTAATAATTGATAAACCAGCTGGAATAATCATGCACCCTGGAGCCGGTAATTATGATGAAACAATTGTTAATGCTTTAATGCACTATAATAAAGATTCATTATCTACAATTGGAGATGAATTAAGACCAGGTATTGTGCACAGAATAGATAAAGACACTTCTGGGTTAATAGTTATAGCAAAAAATAATATTACACATGAAAATTTATCTCATCAATTCAGTGAACATACAATTACAAGAGTTTATCAACTTTTAATTTGGGGGAAGCTTAGACCTTCATCTGGAAAAATTGATACTTTTATAACTAGGAGTTCAAAGAATAGACAGATGATGGAAGTTAGTAGCTCCAAAGGAAAAAGGGCAATAACTAATTATAAAACTATAGAAATTTTTGAAAATGATAAAACTCCCACACTAAGTTTGGTTGAGTGTAGATTAGAAACGGGAAGAACGCACCAAATAAGAGTTCACATGACACATATGGGCAACAGCATTATGGGTGATGGTAAGTATAAAAAGAAATACAAAAAGCTTAAAAATATCGACACTAGTTTAGAAAATCTAATTTATAAATTGGATAGACAATTTCTACACGCTCATACACTGGGCTTCATTCACCCCAAAACTAATGATGAAATGACTTTTACCTCAATTTTGCCACAAGAACTTGAAAATATTCTAGTATTGCTTAGAAACACTGGCAAATAAGATCTTGAAATATTACAATAATTAATTAAATAAATACAACTTATGAGAACTACGATGAATAACAATCTTCCTGCACTTTCAAATGAGGGTGGCCTATCTGCTTACCTTGAGCAAATTAAAAAATTTCCTATGTTAGCAGCTGAAGAAGAATATATGCTGGCAAAAAATTGGAAAACAACTGGAAACGTTAAAGCTGCAGAAAAACTTGTAACCAGTCACCTTAGACTTGTTGCTAAAATTGCGATGGGTTATAGGGGATATGGTCTTCCAGTTAATGAGATGATTTCAGAGGGAAATGTTGGCTTAATGCAAGCTGTTAAAAAATTTGAACCTGAAAAGGGTTTTAGATTGGCAACCTATGCAATGTGGTGGATTAGAGCCTCTATTCAAGAATATATATTAAGATCTTGGAGTTTAGTTAAAATAGGCACAACAACTGCACAAAAAAAATTATTTTTTAATTTAAAGAAGATTAAAAATCAAATTGCTCCACAGTCAGAAGGTGATTTAAGGCCTGAACATGTAAATGAAATAGCGAATAAACTAGATGTTAGCGAACATGAGGTTGTCTCAATGAATAGGAGGCTTTCTGGCAAAGAATTTTCTTTAAATGCTCAAGTTGGTGAGGATGGTGATGAGTGGCAAGACTGGTTGGTTGATAAAGAGCTAGATCATGACCTTAAATTTGCACATCAAGAAGAGATGGGGCAAAGACAAAATCTATTGAAAGATTCTATAAAAATTCTTAATGAAAGAGAAAGAGAAATTTTATATTCTAGAAGATTAAATGATGAACCTACAACGCTCGAGGATCTAAGTAAAAAATATAAAATAAGCAGGGAAAGAATTAGACAAATAGAAAATAAAGCTTTTGAAAAACTTCAAAAACACATGTTATTATCCGCCAAATCTAAAAATTTACTTCCAGTAAACTAAGCTTCAAAAGGGTTTTCTAGAAGAATTGTATCTTCTCGTTCAGGACTTGTCGAAATACTTGAAATTTTAGTTCCTATAAAATCTTCTAAAGCGTAAATATATTTTTTTGCATTTTCTGGTAAAGCCTCAATATTTTTTATTCCCTGAGTAGAACTTTTCCATCCAGGAAAAGTTTTATAAATTGGTTTTATCTTAAGCTGATCCTCAACTGCAGCAGGAAGATAATCCATTTTTTTTCCATCCAATTCATACTCAACACACATTTTTATTTCATCAAGTTCATCTAAAACATCTAATTTGGTTAATGCAATTCCATCTATTCCTGAAATTTTGATTGTTTGTCTGACCAAAACCCCATCGAACCAACCACATCTTCTCTTTCTACTTGTTACTGTTCCAAATTCTTTTCCTCTTGATCCAAGCAACTCTCCCGTTTCATCAGTTAGTTCCGTAGGAAATGGACCTTCTCCAACTCTAGTTGTGTAAGCTTTTGTTATACCAAGTACATAATGGATGGAGTTTGGCCCACAACCAGTTCCTGTAGCAGCAGCAGATGCAACGGTATTGGATGATGTTACAAAAGGATACGTGCCATGATCAACATCTAATAGAATTCCTTGTGCACCCTCAAATAGTATTTTCTTTTCTTTTTTTTTAAATTCATCAATTCTAAGCCATACTGGTTGAGAAAACTTTAATATTTCTGGAGCAATTTTTAATAGGTCTTCTTTTAACTTATCTTTTTCAAAAATTTTTTTACCTAATCCTTTTCTAATTGCATTATGGTGAAGAAGTACAGTTTCCAGTCTATGATCAAGGTTTGTTTCAGATCTTAAATCCATAACACGGATAGATCTTCTTCCAACTTTATCCTCATAAGCAGGTCCAATTCCACGTCTTGTAGTGCCAATCTTTCCCTTTCCAGCTGCATCTTCTCTTATTTCATCCATCTCTCTATGAAAAGGCAAAATAAGGTTTGCAGATTCAGATATTATAAAATTATTTATATTTACCTCAACACCTTTAAATCTAATTTCTTCAATTTCTTCTAATAGTGCCCAAGGGTCAACTACAACTCCATTGCCAATAATAGAAATTTTATTTTTTCTAACAATTCCAGAAGGAAGTAATCTCAATTTATAAGTAACACCATCAATAACTAGTGTGTGCCCAGCATTGTGACCACCTTGAAAACGAATAACAACATCAGCCTGATCTGATAACCAGTCAACTATTTTGCCTTTTCCTTCGTCTCCCCACTGTGATCCAACAACTACTACATTTTTCATTATTTAAATTTTTTATTTATTATTATTGAACTCAAATGATTTATAGGACCATGGCCTTTACCATAATTTAGGTTAGATCTTATGGAATTATTTACATACTTAGTTGCTAGCTCACAAGATTTCTTTAATGTTTTTCCACATGCAAAGAATGTGGAAATAGCAGATGACAGCGTACAACCAGTTCCATGCGTATTGCTGGTTGTAATTCTTCTATTTTTTATAAGCATAATTTCTTTTTTGTTAACAAAAATATCTTGGACCACTCTAGAATCTAAATGACCACCTTTTATAAAAACATTTTTTGCCCCTAATTTCATCAAAATACTTGCAGCAAGAATCATGTCTTCTTTATTTTTTATTACAGTATTAGTTAATATTTCGGCTTCTGGGATATTTGGCGTTATCAAGCTAACTTTTTTTATTAATTCATTTTTTAATAGTTGAACTGCTTTTTCATCTATCAGTTTGGCTCCACCTTTAGCAATCATAACAGGGTCTAAAACTATTTTTTTAACTTTAATAAGATCCAAAGAACGAATTACAGATTTTATTACATTAGCAGAATGTAGCATTCCTATCTTTATCGCATCAGGCTTAATGTCTCTTGAAGTAAATTCTATTTGGTCAGAAATTTTTTTTGGTTCAATAGACACTATCGATTTAACACCTGTTGTATTTTGAATTGTTACAGCTGTTATTGCGGTCATTGCATATGAGCCTAGAGCAGTAATAGTTTTAATGTCAGCTTGAATTCCAGCACCTCCGGATGAGTCTGAACCAGCAATAATTAATATTTTAGACTTTGGTTTCAATTTATTTTATTTCTTTTAATATAATTTTTAAACACTCTTGAAGTAATTTATTATTTTCACTCTCACCCATTACTCTGATCTTTGACTCTGTTCCTGAATTTCTAACCACTATTCTCCCTTGTCCCTTCATCAATTTTTCTGCGTGTTTGATGGAATTTTTTACATTGATATTATTAATTATATTTTTATCTTTAATGTTAATATTTTCTAATATTTGAGGAGTTTTTTTAAAGGTATTAAAAAAGTTACTAGCTTTTTTCCCTTTTCTTAAAGAAAATAAAACTTCTAACGCAACTAATAAGCCATCTCCAGTAGTTGCAAACTTACCTAAAATAATATGCCCAGATTGTTCGCCCCCTAAATTAAAATTATTTTTTTGCATTTTTTCTTTTACATAACGGTCTCCTACATTTGCCCTATGAAATTTTATATTTTCTTGTTTAAAAAACTTTTCTAATCCATAGTTGGACATTAAAGTTCCGATAACACCACCTCTTAGCATTCTTTTTCTTTTCCATCTAATTGCTAGTGCTGCAATTATCTGATCACCATCAACTATGTTTCCTGTCTCATCACACATAATGATTCTGTCAGCATCACCATCAAGAGAAATTCCTATATGGGCTTTATATTTTTTTACAGCTAATTTAATTTTATTTGGGAAGGTAGAACCGCAATTTTGATTAATATTTAAACCATTAGGTTTTATTCCAATGGCAATTACTTTTGCCCCTAGAGATTTAAGCAATTCAGGTCCAGCCTTATATCCAGCACCATTTGCACAATCAATAACAATTCTCAAGCCTCTAAGGTTGAAATCTTTGGGAAAATTTTTTTTTAGTATTTTGATATAATCTTTGTTTCCACTTTCTAGCCGCTTTACACGTCCAAGTTCTTTTGGATTTGATAAATTATTTTCAATTGTTTTATCAATTAAAGCTTCTATCTTTTTTTCTATTTTATCAGACAGTTTCAATCCATCGGGACCAAATAATTTTAATCCATTATCATAATATGGATTATGAGATGCAGTAATCATAATGCCCATGTTTGCTTTCATAGATTTTGTTAGCATTGCAAGGCCATTTGTTGGTAAAGGGCCTAGTGTATAAACATGCATTCCAGCAGAGGTAAGCCCTGATACTAAAGCAGGTTCTAGAGTGTAACCAGATAGTCTGGTGTCTTTTGCAATTATTGCAACTTGTTTATTTTTTTTTTGTGTTTTAAAATATGTTCCTGATGCTAGACCAAATTTAAAAAACATATCACCGTTAATGTTTCTACTATTTACAAGACCTCTTATTCCGTCAGTCCCAAAATATTTTTTTATCATTAATTTTTTATTAATTGTTTAAATACTTTTATACTTTGTATTAATTCATTAACATCATGAATTCTTAAGATTTGAACACCTTGCATCATTGAATATATTGAGGAAGCAATAGTGCCTCCAAGCCTTTCTTTAGTATCATTTTTTCCAGACAAATCTTTGATAAATTTTTTTTTAGAAAGTCCAAGTAGTATAGGAAAACCAAGTGTATGAAAAATAGAAATACTTCTAATTAAATTCATATTATGTTTCAAATTTTTTCCAAATCCAATACCTGGATCAATTATAATATTATTATGTTTTATGCCCTTAGATCTTAAAAATTTTATCTTCTCTTCAAAAAAATCATATATATCTAATAATTCATTTTTATATTTTGGGTTATTTTGCATATTTTCTGGATTTCCTTGTGAATGCTGAATTACAAATGGAGATTTATTTTTTTTCAACAGATCAACTGTTTTAGAGTCATAACTTAATCCTGAGACATCATTAATCAACTTAATTCCTATCTTAATTCCTTTATGCATAATACCTGCTTTTCTTGTATCAAGCGAAAGTGGAATTTTTTTACCAATTTCTCTTATAATCTTTTCAATTCTACTCCATTCTTTTTCTTCACTTATAGATTTAGATCCTGGTCTTGTAGATTCTCCACCCACATCAATTATATCTGCGCCGAATTTGAATAAATCAAATGCATGTTTTAACCCTGCTTTTTTTTTATTAAATTTACCACCATCAGAAAAGCTATCTGGTGTTAGATTTAATACTCCCATTATGTTGGGAATTTTATTAAAATTTAAATTTGAAAAGTTGTTATTTTTTTTAGTAATGATTTTAAGATCTTTATCAATTTTTTCTTTTAGTAATTTTGGTAATTTTTTTATATTTTTAAGATCAATTATTTTTTTTGAATCTCGGGTAATAATTTCTATTTGGCTAAAAGAAAATTCTTTATTACCATTTAAGGGAAGATTTTTTTTCTCTCTAATTAACTTTATTGATGATTTACCGTAAGCAAAATTACACACCCTTGTGTAATACTTTTTCATTTATTTTTAATGAACTATTTTTGGCTTAAGGCCCATTGAGCTTAAAGCTGAACCTTTATCTTCATCTTCAACTTTTAAATCTTCTTTATTGTTTGGGTATATATTTTTATTTATTAAATTCTCTATCTCTTCACCTGAAAGTGTTTCGTATGTTAAAAGAGCTTTTGCTAATTTATGCAAGTCATCAATTTTTTCGGTTAAAACTTTTCTTGCTCTTTCATAGCCTTTATCTACAATTTTTCTAATTTCTGAATCTACTTTTTTAGCAGTTTCTTCTGACATATTTTGAGTTCTTGCAACAGATCTGCCTAAAAATACCTCTTCTTCATTTGCACCATAAGCAACTGGTCCTAATTCTTTACTAAGACCTGCTCTCATCACCATTGCTCTTGCTCTTTGAGTCGCCTGCTCAATGTCACTTGATGCACCAGTTGTAACTTTATCTTCACCAAAAATAATTTCTTCTGCTACTCTTCCACCCATAGCTATAGCTAATTGAGCATGAAGCTGTTCTCTTGTTTGAGATAATTCATCTCTTTCTGGAAGTTGCATGACCATTCCTAAGGCTCGTCCTCTTGGAATAATTGTTGCTTTATGAATTGGATGCGCAGCATCTTCATTGATGGTTACTATTGCGTGTCCAGCTTCATGATAGGCTGTTAAAGTTTTTTCTTCTTCAGTCATAATCATAGATCTTCTTTCGGCTCCCATCATGACTTTATCTCTAGCTTCTTCAAATTCGTTTAAAGTAACTATTCTTTTATTTTTCCTTGCTGCCAATAATGCTGCTTCATTAACTATATTTGCTAAGTCTGCACCTGAAAAACCTGGTGTTCCTCTTGCAACTATTCTTAAATTTACATCAGGCGCCATTTTGATTTTTTTAACATGCACTTTTAATATTTTTTCTCTTCCAATAATATCTGGAAGTCCAACAACTACCTGTCTATCAAATCTACCTGGTCTCAATAAAGCTGGATCCAATACATCAGGTCTGTTTGTAGCTGCAATAATTATTACCCCTTCATTAGTTTCAAAACCATCCATTTCAACTAACAATTGGTTTAAAGTTTGTTCTCTTTCATCATTTCCACCACCTAAGCCAGCACCTCTGCTTCTTCCAACGGCATCTATTTCGTCTATAAAAATAATGCAGGGTGAATTCTTTTTACCTTGCTCAAACATATCTCTAACTCGCGATGCTCCAACTCCAACAAACATTTCAACAAAATCTGAACCTGATATAGTAAAGAACGGAACACCGGCCTCTCCTGCTATAGCTCTTGCAAGTAAGGTTTTACCTGTTCCTGGTTGACCAACCAATAAACATCCTCTTGGTATTTTGCCGCCAAGTCTACTAAATTTTTTTGGATCCTTTAAAAATTGAACGACTTCCTCAACTTCTTCTTTGGCTTCTTCTACACCAGCAACATCGTCAAATGTTACTTTGCCTTTTAATTCGTTCATTAATTTAGCTTTGGACTTACCAAAACCCATTGCCCCACCTTTTCCACCTTGCATTTGTCTCATGAAAAAAATCCAAACAGCAATTAATAATAGCATCGGAAACCATGATAATAAAACTCCGAAGAGCGATGGCATTTTATCCTCCAGTGGAGCCGCTGAAATGCTCACACCTTTACTAGATAATTTTTCAATTAGGTTTGGATAATTTGGTGAGTATGTAGAAAAAGAATTTCCATTAGCAAGAAGTCCTCTTATATTGTTTCCCTGTATATCTACTTTTACAACCCCACCATTATCAACTTCAGTTAGAAATTCTGAAAATATGATTGAATTATTTTTACCCACATTAGCTTGAGGGTTTTTAAACATATTATAAAGACCAATTGTTAAAAAAACAATTACGGCCCACATCGCTAAATTCTTCATATTCATAGTTATAAGATAATAATTTTTATGAATTAAACAAGTGTCAAATTGTTACAAAATTTAAACTTAATGTCAATTTTCTTTAGATATTATTATGGTTTCATTTGCTCTTTCAACAAAACACCCCCCAAGAGTAACTTTTGAAAATGAATTGGCACTAATCCCTTTAATCAGTTCATTTACACTTTTACCTCTGACTGGATAATATTTTTTTCCCAATCTCTGAATTATTTTTGTTAGAGATCTAAAAATTATTTCATGCGATTGATCAAAAAAATTATTATTTAGAATATAAATATTTTTTTTTTTTAAAAAAACTAAATTTTTTTCTAAATTTCTATCTACGTAAAATTTAATTGACTTATCCGAGTCTTTTAAATTATTAATAGTTAGTTTAAGTTTTTTTATATCCAATCCCTCTTTTTCTAGTGAGTATATTAGTTTTCTAATCCTGGTTCTTTTATAATCCTCATTAATATTTGATGGGTCTTTAACAAAAAAACTAAACACTTCTTTAGAAATAAAAAGTAAATCTTTTTTTTCTAAATTTAATAATGGTCTTATGATTTTCAAATTTTGATATCTATATTTTGTATTTTTACTAAATGAAATTAGTCCATTTAATCCGCTGCCTCTAACTATTCTAATTAAAAAATTTTCATATAGATCGTTTAGATGATGCCCCAATAATAAATATTTGATATTATTTTTTTTACACTCATTTGCCAATAAAGAATATCGCTTATTTCTAGCTGTAGCTTGAATATTTTTAGATGGTTTTTTTCCATTCCAATTTAAAATTTTACACTGAATATCAATTTTTTTTAGAATTTTTTTTACTACTTCAGACTCTAATGAAGATTCTTTTCGAAGTTTATGATTAACTAAATAATATTTAACCTTTATTTTATTTTCTAATGAATAGCATTTAGTTAAGTAGGCTAATGCCAAACTATCTGGTCCTCCTGAAACAGCTACTGCTAAATCTTCTTTAGTTTTTAATGAAGATGAAAACTTATTATAAATTTTAAATATCTTTTTTTGATTTAGGTGGCTAAGAATTTTTTTATGTTTTTTGCTTTGAGCACTCAAATTTTTTAGATTCATACTTTGCTTTTTGAAGAACCGATTGATTAGCTTTTGGGTATTGCTTTTCAACTCCCACAATCATTTTACAACCTTGCTCTTTCTCTCCTATTTGAACCATTGATACACCAAGTTTTAATAAATTTATAGGAGCCTTCTCACCTTTTGGATATTTTTGATATCCCTCAAGATAAGCAGTAGCCGCATCGGTATAAAGTTGTCTAATTCTAAATGTTTCAGCATACCAATACTGGGCATTACCAGCAAGTTTATGTTCTGAATTGGTTATTACAAATTCTCTAAAAGCTCTCTCTGCTGTACTGTAATCACCTACTTTTAAAAAACTAGTTGCAAATTCATATTGTTTTTCTGGGGTATCATTGGGTAGTAGATTTTGCTCTGCTTCAAATGTTTCTGTTACTATTGAAGCGGTAGTTTCTACTGATTCTATTTTTTGAGTAGTTTCATTACTTGCTGTATCTTTATATGAAATTGAACCTAAGTCTTGTGGCTGCGAAGAACCTGGTAATTTTTTTACTTGCTCTTTTGGCTTAGTTGTTAATTTTTGACTAACATCACCTGAAGATAATGAGCTTTCGATATCCTGAAATCTTAATTGATTATCAGATTGAACTTTGGAAAGTCTATTCGATAACTTATCTATTTTAAAATTTATTTCTTCAAACTTATTAGTAAGTTCTCGAAACTGACTCTCCACCTCTGATAATTTTAATAAATGTCTTGTCAAAACATCTTCCGAATTTGCATCAAAATTTTTTTTACTATCAGAGTTTTCTATATTAATTGATCCAGAGTAGACTGCTTTTTCTAGTGTTTTTAAATCTTTTTGAATTAGTTTTAAAACTTTATTTATGTTGTGGTTATCTGCAAACACCACATTAGATAAAAAAATAAATATAAGTGTAAATTTTAACTGAGTGAATTTTTTATAATTAAACATGGTTAATTGAGTAGTAATTATAATGATGGCAAAAAAAAGACCCTATATACTTAAGCAATAGGGTCTTTTATAAATTTATTTTACTAGTTAGCTTTAACTGTAACTGATCTTCTGTTTTTTGACCATGACAAAGGATTAGAGC
Source organism: Candidatus Pelagibacter sp. Uisw_090 (assembly GCF_047717845.1). Classification (GTDB taxonomy): domain Bacteria; phylum Pseudomonadota; class Alphaproteobacteria; order Pelagibacterales; family Pelagibacteraceae; genus Pelagibacter. The sequence goes on along the minus strand of NZ_CP159810.1, from coordinate 147,170 downwards.
CTGAATCTACAGGTTTTTCTTTACCATAACTTAATACTGAAATTCTGTCTGAAGAAATTCCATAAGTCATTAAATAGTCTTTCGCTGAATTAGCTCTTCTTTCTCCTAATGCTAAGTTGTACTCTCTTGTACCTCTTTCATCAGCATGACCTTCTAATACAACATTAATATCTGAATTTTTTCTTAACCACGCAGCTTGTTTTCTTAAAGTTTCTCTTGAAGCAGTTGTAAGAACTGTTTCATTCGTTGCAAAGAAAACTCTGTCAGGAACACCTGATGCTAAATATTCAACCGATTCTGACCCGGTGTAAACATCACCTTGAAGTTGCCCTATTGTTTCTGTCTTTTTAGTTGCACAAGCGTTTAAAACTAAACATGCTACTAATATTAAAAATCCGTTTTTTAAAGTTTTACTTAGGTTCATTATTGCTCCTTAATTCTTATTTGAATTACTTACTTTTTCACAACTAATTAGATGTTTCAAGTTAAAAAATCAAGCAATTTAACAGTTAATTACTTAATAATGATGACCATGATGGGTCTGATGCATCTGTTTCTGTCTCAACCATTTTTTCGTTATAACCAGTTAGATCAATAGACCATAATTTAGCTGAAAAGCCTTCTCCTTTTATATTGGTTTTTGTCTCTCTATAAAAAATTAATACTCTTCCATTTGGAGACCAAGAGGGTGCTTCTTGATAAAAATTTTCAGTTAATAGTCTTTCACCTGTTCCGTCCGTTCTCATAACTCCAATATAAAACTTTCCCTTATGTAGTTTTGTGAATGCAATTAAATCACCCCTTGGAGACCATACGGGTGTTCCATATAAGCCATTTCCAAATGAAATTCTTTTAACATTCTTCCCATTACTATTCATGACATAAATTTGTTGGTAACCACTTCTGTCAGAATTAAAAGTAATATATTTTCCATCGGGAGAATAAGAGGGTGACGTGTCAATTGAAGGGTGGTTAGAAATTCTCTCAACAATTCTATTCTCAAGATCCATTGTATATATATCTGAGTTTCCATCTTTAGCAAAACTCATTATAATTTTTTTTCCATCAGGAGAAAATCTTGGAGCAAACGTCATGCCTGGAAAGTCGCCAACTACTTCTTGCATTCCAGTTTCAATATCAAGTAAATAAACTCTGGGTAAATTTCTAAAATATGAAAGATATGTAACCATTTGATTGGTTGGACTAAATCTTGGCGTTAAAACCAACTCATTGCCAAGAGTTAAAAATTTATTATTAAACCCATCCTGATCCATAATTGCTAATTTTTTTATTCTATTAGTTTTCGGACCTTCTTCAGAAATATAAATTATTCTTGTATCAAAATAACCTTTTTCACCAGTTAAACGTTCATAAACCTTGTCTGTTATTATATGCCCTACTCTTCTCCAATTATTTGGCACGGTTGTAAAAGCTAATGCCATCATTTCTTTTCCAGCTAAAACATCCCACAATCTAAACTCTACTCTTAATTTTTCATCTACAAAAGTAACCTTGCCTGTTACTAGAGCTTGAGCTTTTATTAAATTCCAATCTTCGAACCTTGGTTTTAAATTTGCAATATCTGGCTTTTGAAGAAACGCTTCTTTATTAAGAGGATTAAATAAGCCAGATTGTTTTAGGTTATTCTCAACAATGGCAGATATTTCCAATCCAAGGTTTTCTTTTTTTAATATTTTTTTAAAATTATCTTTCGAAGATTTGTCTATAGCCAAAGGTGAAACGGCAACAGGTAAGGGGTTTAAATTTCCCCTAGTAATATCAACTTCAATTAAAGCAAAGGCCTTAATAGGTAATAAGATTAATAATACATATAAATATCTAAATAACATTTTATCCTTCTAACATTTCTCTTGCATCAAAATTTAACTGCATATCTTTCCATCTCTCATAACCCGTACTAGGCACTCTAAGAGGTTGGCAAAGTTTTATAGCTCTTAATGCACTTTCAGCTAATACTTTATAAAATCCTTGTCCAGGACTATTCATTCTAGCATGGTCAAGAATCTCTGTTCTTATAATAGAGCCATCTGGTTTTAATTGTAACTTAATTCTAACTAATAAATCTTCGTTAAATGGCAGCCCTAGAGGAATACTCCAACATCCAAAAATTTGAGCTTTTAGGGCATCTTCTTCACTTAATGTTAATCCACCAAAATCCATTTCTTTATCTTGATCTTGAGTAACTTTATCTAATTTTTTATTTGTTTCGGCACTCTCAGTCTTGGATTTATCAATTAATGCTGCAATATCATTGGTATCAAATAGTTCTTTTTTTTCAAATTCTGAAATTTGTTTAATTTCCGTCTCTACTTTTTCAGGATTTTGTTTTTCATCTTTAATTTTCTTAATTTTTTCTATTTTTTCATCAGGTAATGGAACGGCGTCAGGTTTTTGTTTTTTTATTTTTTTTGGTGGTGCTTGTTCAGAAACTAGTTTTTTTTCTTTCTCTTTAACTTTCTCTATTATTTTTTTTGCCTTAGGTGCAAAGGGAATATTGGTTTTGTCTGTGATTTGAATGAGTTCAACTGACACAATAGGTGGAAGATCAATCGGTTTTTTGGCAAGAAATGGTAAGCTCATAGCTGTAATTATGACTAGCAAAGTATGGAATCCAAAAGAAATAATGACATTTCTATTCACTTTAATTACCTCTCTTTATATGGCTCAGAAATTAATGCTACTTTAGTAAAGCCAGAACCAGATAACATTCCCATTATTTCTAAAACTCTACCATAGTTTATTGATTTATCTCCTCGAACATAAATTCTAGTATCTGTTCTATTTTTAGATACAGCTAAAATTTTTGCTATTATTTTATCGTACTCAACTTTAGACTCTTGAATAAATATTTCACCCTTTGAGTTAATGGATAAAGTTAATGGTTCTAATTCTTCGGGCAATGAATCTGCTGAGCTTTCAGGTAAATCAACTTGTATTCCAACTGTTAATAATGGTGCTGTTACCATAAAAATAATTAATAATACCAACATTACGTCTACAAAAGGTGTAACATTAATTTCACTCATAGGTTCTTTAGATGAACGGTTGAGTTTAAAAGCCATTTTATATTATTGATAAAAATCTTTTAGAAAAGTTTTCTAATTTTTGTGAATATTTTTTAGAGTCGTTATTATATTTATTATAAGCGACAACCGCTGGGATTGCGACCAATAAACCTAGTGCTGTTGCAAATAAAGCTTCTGCTATTCCGGGTGCTACAATAGCCAAGCTTGTATTTCTTGAAATTGCAATCGATTGAAATGAATTCATTATTCCCCAAACTGTTCCAAATAAACCTATAAATGGAGCGGTAGATCCAACTGTTGCCAAAAATGTAAACCCTTTTTCAAGTGTTACTATTTGTTTTTCAATATTGACCTCAAGCACACTGCTCATTCTTTCGCTAAGATTGGATTTATTTTTTGCTTTTAATAAAGTTTGCATTGAATCTTTAAATAATAAAGCCATGGGGTTATCTAAGTCTGCTGGCAGACTATTGTAGAAAGTTTCTGCTGATTTCGATTTCCAAAATTTTTCCTCGAATTCTTCTGATTCTAAGTTAATTTTTTTAAATAATCTAAATTTTTCAATGATTACTGCCCATGAGTAAATAGAGCAGCCAATTAACATAAGTATTACAGATTTTACAATAAAATCTGCTCGTATAAATAAGCTCCATAAGGAAAAATCTGTATTTGATGCGAGTCCTACTGCTTGAGATGTAATATCAGCTTCCATAATTAAGATTTCACACTTAAATGTGTCATGAATTTGACTTTATTAGATTTAATTTACTCTTCTAATTTATAGGTTTCGTAATAAAAACTAGCAATCAAGATTGCATCAGCTTTATTTGAGTCTTTTTTTCTTAATAATTGTGATGAAAAATAAGGAAATACCTCTATCGCTTTAGTTCTGCTGGCATCTTTTTCAGAATTTATAAGATTAAAATATTTTTTCCATTTAGCAGGTCTTACAAAATACATTGATAATTGCATGGCAGAGCATATGCCTTTTAAAATTCCAAAAGATTGACCAAAATTAAACATACTGGTTACACCTTGTCCTGGCATGGCTGAAACTTGTTCTATTACAACTTTAATTTCTTCTTTTTTTAAATTTTTAATGCGCAAAGAAATTTCATGATAAATTTGAGCACCATTAACTTGTTTTTTATTTTTTTTACCCTCTGCCATATTTGGCATTTCCACTACATCTATTATTTTCCCATCTTCAAAAAAACAAATAGAGCCCGTTATGCCTGGGTCGATTCCAATTATAAGCATTAATTATTTCCAAAATTTATGTTTGAAAAAACGTTTTGAACGTCATCATCGTCTTCTAGTGTTTCTAAAAAATTAATTGCAGCTTCTACTTTATCTTTTTCAACGTCAACACTATTTAAAGGTACCCACTCAATTTTAGTTGAAATAAAATTTGCAATTGTTTTCTCTAATTTTTTTTTTACAATATAAATCTCATTCATTGCACATTGAATCTCGTGATAATCATCGTGTGAAATACATTCGTCAGCTCCTGATTCAATTGCTAATTCAAAAATTTGTTCATCAGATATTTCTTTTTTATCTATCTTAATAATGCCCAGTTGATTAAAATTATGTGATGCCGATCCCTGTGTCCCTAAATTTCCACCACTTTTTACAAATATAGTTCTAACATTGGAGGCAGTTCTATTTTTATTATCTGTTAATGCCTCTACAATCACAGCTATCTTATCTGGACCAAATCCTTCATATCTTAAATTCTCATAATTAGTTTCAGTATTAGCAGATGATTTAGCAATAGCTCTTTCGATATTATCTTTGGGCATGTTAGCTGACTTTGCAGCTTGAATTGCAGATCTAAGTCTTGGATTCATATCTGAGTCTTTGTCACCCAATTTTGCAGCTACACTAATTTCTTTTGATAATTTAGAAAATATTTTAGATCTTTGCTTGTCAGCTTTACCTTTAGAATGTTTTATACTTGCCCACTTTGAATGACCTGACATAATAATTAATGAGAATTTTTTAATTCTCCTCCATGTATAAAATTTTCTACGTTTTTTGCTAACCCTGTTTCTACATCACATTCAACAATCACACCACACAAACTAGCCTCTCCAATTGCTGGAAAATGTTTGGTAGATTTTTTTTTTAAAAATCTGTTAATTGAATTGTCTTTATTCATTCCGATAACAGAATCGTAGTCACCACACATACCTGCATCAGTCTGGTAAGCTGTACCCCCCTTTAATACTCTCGTATCATTTGTTGGAATGTGTGTATGAGTACCAATAACTAGTGTTGCATTACCATCAAAAAAATGACCCATGGCCGCTTTTTCACTTGTTATTTCGCCATGAAAATCAACTAATAGAAAATCATAATCTTCTTTTAGCTTATATTTTTTCAAAAATTTTTCAGCAGCTTCAAATACATCTTCACATTTTTTCATAAAAACATTTCCCATCAAATTAAGCACACCAACTTTCATGTTATTTTTAGCTGTGAATATTCCAAATCCTTTTCCAGGCGATGGTTCAAATAAATTTTTAGGTCTGAGAAGCCTGTTTTCCTTTTCAATATGATTCATTGTTTCTTTTTGATCCCACACGTGGTTACCAGTTGTAACCACGTCTACTCCACAATTAAAAAAATCTTTACATATTTCTTCTGTAATGCCCACACCGCTGTCAGCTGCATTTTCACCATTAACAACTACGAAGTCAATTTTTTCATTTTTTATTTTTGCAAGTAAACTGCTCAAAACCATCGATCGTCCTGAAATACCAACCACGTCACCTAAAAAAAGTATTTTCATTTTATAATATATTTATTTGTTACAATATAATCTAATTTTTGATCATATACATTAATTGGCACTTTATCTATTTTCTGAATCGAAAGAGCTAAGCCTATCTTTATAACATTTTTTTTTTTTGATAATTTTTCAATTAATCGATCATAATATCCACCACCATATCCAAGTCTGTTTAAATTTTTATCAAATGCCACCAAAGGAATTAACAAAATATCTGGGTAAACTAGATTTTTGGTTTCTGGCTCAGGTATTCCATATTTGTTTACTTTTAATGGATCAAAGAATGACCATTTATAAAAATCCATCTGAAAATTTTTCTTAATTACGGGTAAGGAAATATTAAATCTATTTTTTTCGAATTTTCTTAACAATACCAAATCATCTATCTCAAAGTTTACAGGATAATATCCACCTATAATTTTTTTATTAATTTTTTCCTTTTTAAGAATTTTTATTATTTGATTAAAATCAATTTGAATTTTTTTTTTATTAGTTTTCTCTCTAATCTTAAGAATTTTCTTTCTTAATTTAGATTTTAACACAAGTCTACTGGACTGGATTTTCTAAATTTGCTTTTTCGACAAAACTTTCAATTTCATCTGCAGCTTCTTCAATTATTTTCTCATAATCTTCTTTATTCTTTTCTATTTCTTTTTTAAAATCTTCATGATCTTGAGATAACCGTTTCATTTCTTCTTCTTTTTGATCTCTATAATCATAAACTAAAGACTTTAGTTCTCTAAATTTATTTGAAAGATTTGTTAACTCATTCTTTTTCTGTTCTACTTTTTTTTTAGTTTCAAAATATTCATCCATTATTTGAACTGCTGTAATTAATAAAAGTTTATTCTCCCCTATGTTTCCTAAATCATTCTTTAAATTGCTGAATTTTTGATTAATATGAGTTAACAGCTCCTCTAAGTGCTCTTCTTGTCCATCATCACAAGAAAGCAGAAAATCTTTACCATTAAATTTAATATTTACATTTGCCATTTGTCTATTTCTTCCAATAAAGTATCCGTTTCTTGATTTAATTCATCTATTTTTTCTGAAAATTCTATTTCTTTTTTTTGTTCATCTATTTTTTGTTGATTAATATCCTCTAATTTTTGATTAAGGGCCCTGAATTCACTTTCTAGATTTTGATATTTTTCTTCTATTTGTTTTTTTTCAATTTCTAATTGATTTTTTTGAGAACTTAAATTTTCCAGATTAGTCTTTAAGGATGGGTTTTGTAAATCTAAACTCTTTAATCTATTAAGGGCAAAACTAAGTTTTTTTTCTTTTTCACTGTCTGTTTTCATATATATATATTTATATTATTAAATTGAGTCTTCTAAGTCTAGATAGGATATTTTTGAACAAACTACATAAAGATTTATCAAACGCAATAAGGTTTTTGTCAATAGATGCTGTTGAAAAAGCAAACTCCGGACATCCTGGTATGCCCATGGGGATGGCTGATGTGGCAACAGTTTTGTTTAAAAATTTTCTTAAATTTAATCCAAAAAATCCAAATTGGCTTAATCGAGATAGATTTGTTTTATCTGCTGGTCATGGATCTATGCTTCTTTACTCTTTGTTACACTTAACTGGTTACAAAAGTATCTCTTTAAATGATATTAAAAATTTTAGACAATTAAAATCTATTTGTGCAGGACATCCTGAATATCATCCTGGCACTGGAATTGAAACAACAACAGGTCCACTTGGGCAAGGAATTGCTAACTCTGTTGGATTTGCAATTGCTGAAGAAATTTTAAAAAAAAAGATTAGGTAAAGAAGTAATAAACCATAAAACATATGTTTTAGCTGGAGACGGATGTTTAATGGAAGGAATTAGTCATGAAGCAATGAGTTTAGCTGGTCATTTAAAATTAAAAAACCTAGTTATGCTTTTTGATAACAACTCAATATCAATAGATGGACCAACTAATTTAGCAGTTTCAGATAATTTTAAAAAGAGATTTGAAAGTTATGGCTGGGATTATATTTTAATTAATGGTCATAATGAAAAAGAAATTTTTACAGCATTAAAAAAAGTTCAAAATGCAAAAAAACCAACAGTCATTTCATGTAAAACAAAAATTGGTTATGGGTCACCCAATAAGTCAGGAAAAGCCTCTTCACACGGCAGTCCTATTGGTGCAGATGAAATTAAACTAGTTCGAAAAGTGTTAGATTGGAAAAATGAACCTTTTAAAATTCCAAAAAATATTTTGAACGAATGGAGAAAAATTGGTAACAAAGGAGCAAAAATTGAGTCCACCTGGAGCAAAGTTTACAAGAGAAAAAAGCAAGTTATAGATAAAGTTTTCAAAAATAATTTCTCTAAGGCTTTAAAATCTGAGAAACAAAATTCTATTAAAGAAAATAAAGGTTTAGCTTCACGTAAAGCCTCAGAGTTAACTCTAAATGCTCTCACTAAAGAAAATAATACATTAATTGGTGGTTCAGCTGATTTAGCTGGATCTAATAATACTAAAACAAAATATCATAACATTATTAAATCTGCAGATTTTAATGGTGATTATATTCATTACGGTGTCCGAGAGCATGCAATGTCTGGAATAATGAATGGGCTTGCCCTTCATAGTAAATTTATTCCTTATGGTGGTACTTTTTTAATATTTTCTGATTACTGCAAACCTTCAATTCGCTTATCAGCCTTGATGCAGCAGCGTGTTATTTATGTAATGACACATGATTCAATTGGTTTAGGTGAGGATGGTCCAACACATCAACCAATAGAACAACTATCTGGATTAAGATCCATTCCAAACCTAAATGTTTTTAGGCCCGCAGATAGAATGGAAACTATAGAGTGCTGGGAATTAGCATTGAAAAATTCAGGAACACCGAGTGTATTATCTTTAACTAGACAAAACCTTGATCCTATTCGAAAAAAATATTCAAATATAAACAAATGCTCTTTCGGAGCGTATGAAGTTTTGAGAACTAACAAAAAAGTTAAGTTAACTATACTAGCTAGTGGTTCTGAGGTTAATTTAGCAATTGAAGCTAGTCATAAATTGGCCAAAGATAAGATATACTCTAAAGTTGTATCAGTACCTTGCCAAGATGTTTTTGACCTACAATCAAAATCCTATAAACAAAAAATTCTTGGTGAAACAAAATTTAAAATATCTGTTGAAGCTGCCTCAACAGATTGTTGGAGAAAATATATTGGAACAGAAGGTTTGGCTTTTGGAATTGATACGTTTGGGAAAAGCGCTCCCTACAAAGAGATTTACAAATATTTTGGATTAACGGCAGAAAATATTTCAAAAAAAACCAAAAACCTAATAAAAGGTTAAATATGACAATTAAAGTTGGAATCAATGGAATGGGAAGAATTGGCAGAATGGTAATTCGTGCAATTATTGAAAGCCAAAATAAAAATATAGAAATTAAACATATTAATAACAGATCCAATTCTGAAGCAAGTTGCACTTTAATTAAATATGATTCAATCCATGGAAAATTTAATGCAGATTTAGACTTTGATGAAAATCACTTAATTATAGATAAAAGTAAAATTTCATTTTCTCAAGAATCTAATATTGAAGATATAAATTGGAAAAAATCTGATGTTGACTACGTTTTTGAATGTACTGGAAAATTTAACTCTAAAGAAAAATTATTATCTCACATAAAAAATGGAGCAAAAAAGGTTATTGTTTCTGCACCGTGTAAAGATGCGGACAAAACTATCGTTTATGGAGTAAATGAAAATATTTTAACTAAAGACGATCAAATTATTTCTGCAGCCTCTTGTACAACTAACTGCCTGGCTCCTGTTGCCAATGTTTTAAATGAAAATTTTGAAATTGAAAAAGGATTTATGACAACTATTCATGCTTTTACTAGTGATCAAAGAATTTTAGATAATTCACACAAAGATCCTAGAAGAGCCAGATCTGCTAGTCAATCAATTGTCCCAACATCTACAGGGGCATTAAAAGCAATAGGTGAAATTATTCCTTCCTTAAAAGGAAAACTTGAAGGTGTGGCCATGAGAGTTCCCACTCCTAATGTTTCACTAATAGAGTTTGTTTTTTGTACAAAAAAAGAAATAACAAAAGAAAAAATTAATGAAGCTTTTACTACTGCTTCTAAAAAACAATCTAAAAGAGTTTTAGAAATTACTCATGAAAAACTAGTGTCAATTGATTTTAATCACAACTCCACATCAGCAACCATAGATGCTTCATTAACAAGTGTTGTTGGTAGTAATATGGGGAAAATATCAGCCTGGTACGATAACGAATGGGGTTTTTCAAATAGAATGTGTGATATCGCTGAATATCTCGATCAAATCTCTTAATGAGAAATATAAAGGACGAGACCAATCTTAATCAAAAAAAAGTATTGCTTAGGTTAGATTTAAACGTTCCATTAAATAATGGAAAAATTACTGATACAACTCGAATAGATAAAATTTTACCTACTATTAACTTTTTATTAAAAAGTAACACTAAGGTTATAATACTGTCTCATGTTGGTAGACCTAAAGGTAAAGTTGTAAATGAGCTTTCTCTTAAACCGATATGTGAAAGTCTAAAAAATAAATTAAACCAAGATATAAGGCTCATTTCCAAAAATATAAAAAAAATTAAATCTACCGACCTATTTGATGCTAATAATGAAAAAATTGTAATACTGGAAAATCTTAGATTTTATGAAGAGGAAGAAAAAAATGACAATGTGTTTGCAAGACATTTAGCAAGTCTAGCTGACATTTATGTTAATGATGCTTTCTCATGCTCACATAGAGCACACGCCTCAATTTTTGAAATCACTAAATTCATTCCTTCATACGCTGGCCTTCAATTGAATCTAGAAATTGATGCTTTAAGCAAGATTACCTCTGAGATTAAAAAACCTATAACCTGTATTATTGGTGGTTCCAAGATATCAACTAAGATCAATGTTATTAAAAATTTAATACCTAAATTTGATAATATTATAATTGTTGGAGGAATGGCTAATAACGTACTCAAATTCAAAGGTCATAATATTGGTAAATCTATTCAAGAAGATAATTGTGATAAAATAATAGAAGAAATTTTTTCACTTTCAATAAAAAAAAATTGCAAGATAATTTATCCTGAAGATGTCACTGTAGGAAAAGACTTAAATGGATCAGCGCAAATAAAAGAGTTAAACGATGTTTCTGAAAATGAGTTAATTTTGGACATTGGTCCTAAATCAATAAAGAATATTAACAATATTATTGAAGAAAGTAACACTATTTTATGGAATGGTCCCGCTGGTTACTTTGAAAACCCAAGTTTTGCTAAAGGGAGTTTAGAAATTATGAAAAAAATTGTTGAAAAAAATAAAGCTAATACTATTTATTCAGTAGCGGGAGGTGGAGATACAGTTGCTTTATTAAATAGTGTGGGTGCGGTTAATAATTTTGATTTTGTTTCAACTGCTGGTGGGGCTTTTTTAGAATATCTTGAAGGAAAAGAGCTTCCTGGTATAAAAGCTTTAAATTAATATGTCTGAATTAAATAAAATTGCTTTAAAAGTTTTGTCAAATGGTAAGGGTATACTTGCGGCTGATGAAAGTACTGGAACCATGACTAAGAGACTTGAAGCTATAAATGTTCCATCGTCTTCTAAAAATAGACTTTTATTTAGAGAAACCCTTTTCTCTTCTGAGGGAATGAAAAATTATATTGGTGGGGTAATTTTGTATGATGAAACAATTAAACAAACTTCAAATTCAAATAAAACTATACCCGATCTAATCTCTTCTTCCGGTGCTGTTCCTGGAATAAAAGTAGATACTGGTGCAAAAGTTTTAGCAGGCTCACCTGAAGAAAAAATTACAGAAGGCCTAGATGGCTTAAGAGAAAGACTAAAAGAATACTACAAGCTTGGAGCTAGATTTACGAAGTGGAGAGGAGTTTATAATATTTCAAATAAGTACCCAAGTAAATTGTCAATTCACTCAAATGCTCATGCTCTTGCAAGATACTCTGCACTCGTTCAAGAGTGTGGAATGGTTCCAATAGTAGAACCAGAAGTTTTGATGGATGGAAACCATTCAGCAGAAGATTGTTTTAACAAAACTTCAGAAGTTATTAAAAAATGTTTTGAGGAATTAATACTTAATAAAATCGATTTAACTGGAATAATATTAAAACCAAATATGATTCTACCAGGAAATAAATCTGGTGAAGAATTATCAAGTGAAGAAGTTGCCAAACTCACTTTAAAATGTCTTAAAGAAAATGTACCAACAAGTGTACCAGGAATTGCTTTTTTATCAGGAGGTCAAACAGAAATACAGGCAACTGAAAATTTAAACTTGATCAATAAAAACAACGATACGAATTTTATTATGACCTATTCATATGGAAGAGCTTTGCAACAAAGCGCACTTAAATTTTGGTCAAAAGATATTAAAAATATCAATGGTACTCAAAGAATCTTCAACCACAGGGCTAATATGTGCACACTTGCGGCTCAAGGCAAATGGTCAGCAGAACTTGAAGCAAAATAAAATAGACAAGAAATTTGTTTATTTAATTTCCCCAAACAAAATAAAGGATGAAAATTTTTATATTAATTTAGCTCTTATATTAAGCTCAGGAAAGGTAAGTTTCTTTCAGTTAAGACTTAAAAAAGAAACAAATCTAAATAAACTGATTATTGGTAAAAAAATTAGGAAAATTTGCAAGAAATATAAAGTTAAATTCTTAATTAACGATGATCCTCTACTTGCTAAAAAACTTAATGCAGACGGTTGTCATTTAGGTCAAAAAGATATGGATCTGATAAAAGCCAGAAAAATATTAAAGAATAAAATTATTGGTATCACTTGTCATAATTCTATTAATTTAGCAAAGAGAGCTATTGAGGCTGGTGCTGATTATTTAGCTTTTGGAGCGTTTTATGCGTCTAAAACTAAAATAGTTAAATATAGAGCTAGTTTAACAATATTAAAATCTGTTAAAAAAATAACATCTCTGCCAATAGTGGTCATTGGTGGCATAAAGCTTAATAATTATAGAAAACTTTTATTGAATAAAGCTAACTTTTTAGCTATTTCAGGCTACATTTGGAATAATAAAAAATACAAACCATTAGAAGCTATTAAAAAATTAAAATGAAATTATACGCAAGTGAAATTAGAGTTGGCATGTTAATTGAATACAAAAATGATCTTTGGCAAGTTCTAAAAACACAACACGTTAAGCCTGGTAAAGGTGGTGCATTTGCACAAGTTGAAATGAAAAGTGTAAATAAAAATACAAAATTAAATGAAAGATTTAGATCAAGTGAATCTGTGGAAAAAGCATCACTAGATGAAACAAAATTTAATTATCTTTATGATGATGAGACAGATTATCATTTTATGAACCCCAAGTCATATGAACAAATTAATATTAAGAAAGAGGTTGTTGGTGACAAGGGTAAAATGCTGACAGAAAACTTAGAGGTAAGCATAAGCTTTTACAACGAAGAGCCGCTAATGGTAGGGTTACCAAATCAAGTCACATGTACAATTGAAACAACCGATGTAGCACTTAAGGGTCAAACAGTTTCCTCTTCTTATAAGCCTGCAACTTTAGACAATGGAATAAATATTCAAGTACCTCCCTTTATTGATAGTGGTGATAAAGTCATAATTGATACAAGAACTATGGAATATATAAAAAAAATATAAATCTTATGCAATCAATATCAGCTAATCTAAATATTATGATAAAGGCTGCTGAAAAAGCTTCTAGAGCTTTAATTAGAGATTTTGGAGAAGTAGAAAAGTTACAAGTTTCAATCAAAGGTCCAACTGACTTTGTTTCAAATGCTGATTTAAAAGCAGAAAAAATAATTATTGAAGAATTAAAAAAAGCAAGACCTTACTATTCCATTATCAGTGAAGAAGATGGTTCTGAAGAAAATAAAGATAAAAATAATACTTGGATTATAGATCCTATAGATGGTACCACAAATTTTTTACATGGTGTTCCCCACTTTGCAATATCAATCGCACTAAAATCTGGAGATGAAATAGTTTCAGGATTAATTTATGATCCAATAAAAGATGAGATGTTCTATGCTGAAAAAGAAAATGGTGCTTTTTTTAATAACCAAAGGATTAGAGTTTCAAAAAAAAGGGATCTTAATAGCTGCTTATTTGCTACAGGGGGTTCATCCAAAAATGAAGTTGATTTACCTTTAAGAAAATCTGGAAGTGCAGCACTTGATATAGCCTACGTTGCAGCCGGAAGATATGATGGTTATTTTCAAAATGATCTTAATTTATGGGATATAGCAGCGGGTATAATAATTTTAAAAGAGGCCGGTGGGATGATTAATGAAATAAACCTATCTCAAAATCAAAACATCAAAATAAGAGCTTCTAGCATGGCAATTAATGACAAAATGCTTGAAAAATTAAAGAACTTTTAATTGTTTTATAAAATTCTTTTGCTATAAGTCACGATATGAAAAAAGACATACACCCAAACTACCATACCATAAAAGTAGAGATGACTGATGGAACTCAATTTGAAACAAGATCAACTTGGGGAAAAGAAGGAGAGGTCCTAAAATTAGAGATTGATCCAAAATCACACGCTGCTTGGACAGGTGGAAAGCAAAAATTAATGGATAAGGGTCGTGTTAGTAAATTCAATAAGAAATTCCAAAACTTCAGATCAGAAAAAAAGGATTAAATGTCAAACGTACCATTGATGCCAATGGCGACCGCTGTTTGGCTAGTAGAAAATACAACTCTTACATTCAAACAAATTTCAAAATTTTGTAATTTGCATGAAGTAGAGGTTCAAGGCATTGCAGATGGTGAAGTTGCAAAAGGGATAATGGCTTATAATCCAATTATATCTGGCCAACTCACTAGAGAAGAAATTGAACTAGCATCAAAAAATGAAAATAAAGACCTACAAATAAAAAATACTGATATTGAAATATCAACTGAAGATAAAAAAGTTAAAAAATATATTCCATTATCCAAAAGACAGGATAAACCAGATTCTGCTTTATGGTTAATTAGATACCATTCACTTTTAAAAGATTCTCAAATAGCAAAATTAGTTGGAGTGACTAAAAGTTCAGTAACCTCAATTAAAAATAAAAGTTACTGGAACTATAATAATTTAAACCCTAAAGATCCTGTTGCATTGGGTCTTTTTTCTCAAAAAGACTTAATTGAAGCTATTGAAAAAGCTGAAAGAAGAATAAAAAGAGAAAAAAAAGAAAAAGAAAAAGCAAGACAATCAAGAGAAGTTTCAAACAATGAATAAATTTAATAGACATCAAAATTTTATAATGATAATCACTCACCTTTAGAAATATTTATGAAAATAGAAGTTAAAGATAACAATATTGAACAAGCGCTAAGAGTTCTAAAAAGAAAACTACAACGTGATGGATTCTTTAAGGTTGTAAAACTAAAGAGTGTTTATGAAAAACCCTCTGAAAAGAAAAAAAGAATTTTACAAGAAAATATTAAAAGAGTTAAAAAGCTTAATAAACTTAAAAATAGAATTTAAATATACCGCGGGGTGGAGCAGTCTGGTAGCTCGTCAGGCTCATAACCTGAAGGTCGGCGGTTCAAATCCGTCCCCCGCAACCAAAATCAGCTAAATTTTAAACCTTGATTTTTTACTATCAACTAAAAAAGCTTTAATTGTTTCTTTAGTTAGTTGATCAAAAGTTTTTCCAAAGTTTTCTATTTTTTCAATAGTTGTTGGTGGGATAGTAATAATATGACAGCCTAATTGCTTTGCTTGTAAATAATTATAAGGCTCTCTAACACTCGCCCAGAGTATCTCAACATTTTTAAATTTTTTTGCCATTTTTATGCTTCTTTTAAATTCTGGAACTGGGTCCTTACCAGCATCAGCTGCTCTACCTGCAAATATTGAAATTATAACTTTAGTTTTCTTGTTGATTAATTTAAGAATTTTTTCTGTCTGTTTAGCGCTATATATTGCAGTAATATTAAGTTTAATATCTAAATTATTAAGCTCTTTAATAATTTTACCCATAAAAATACCCTTGGAATTGACAACTGGTATTTTTACATAAACATTCTTTCCCCAGGTATTAATCTGAAGGGCTTGCTTTTTCATCTCTTTATATTCGTCAGCAAACACCTCTAATGAAACAGGTTTATTATTACAAATTTTTAATATTTTTTCTGAATAAGATTTATAATCTTTTGCCCCTGCTTTTCTCATTAAACTTGGGTTAGTTGTAAAGCCTTTAACAATCTTTTTTTTATTAAATTTTTTAATTAAGTCTAGTTCTGCAATATCGCAAAATATTTTAGTTTTCATTAATTTAAAGATTTTTAGTTATATCTTCAGTCATTTTTTTAGCATCTGCAAATAACATTAAAGTATTTTCTTTGTAAAATAAATCATTATCAATGCCAGCATATCCGGGGGATAAGCTTCTTTTTACAAATAGTACGGATTTGCATTTTTCAACATCCAAAACTGGCATTCCATAGATTGGACTTTGTGGGTCATTTTTTGCAGCAGGATTAGTTACATCGTTTGCACCTATCACAAACGCTACATCTGCATTAGCAAAATCATTATTTATCTCTTCTAATTCAAAAACTTCATCATAGGGCACATTGGCTTCAGCTAATAATACATTCATGTGTCCTGGCATTCTTCCTGCCACTGGGTGAATAGCATAAGAAACTTTAATATCATTTTTCTTAAGTGTATCTACCATCTCTCTTAATGCATGCTGTGCTTGAGCCACCGCCATTCCATAGCCTGGAACAATTATAACTGATGATGCATTTTTCATTAAAAAAGCTGCGTCTTCTGCATTTCCACTTTTAACGGGTCTATGTTCCTTACTTTCAGAAGATGCGGATTGTTCTGTTGCACCAAACCCACCCAATATAACATTAAAGAAAGAACGGTTCATACCTTTACACATTATATAGGATAAGATTGCACCTGAAGAGCCTACAAGGGCACCTGTTATAATCAATGCACTATTTTCTAAGGTAAACCCTATTCCCGCTGCAGCCCAACCCGAGTAAGAATTTAACATGGAAATTACTACTGGCATATCTGCTCCACCAATTGGGATAATTAATAAAAACCCTATCAAAAATGAAACTGCTAATAATATCCAAAAAAAATTAGGAGACTGCGTTGAACACAATAAGTAGGTTAAAATTATAATTGAAATCAATAATAAGGCATTAAACAAATGCTGCCCTTTAAAAGTTATTGGCGAACCAGACATTATTCCTTGAAGTTTTAAAAAAGCAATTATTGAACCTGAAAATGTTATAGCTCCAACAGCAGCTCCTATTGACATCTCAATTAAGCTTGCAAGTTTTATGCTTCCTGGAGACCCGAGATTAAAAGCTTCTGGGTTTAAAAAAGCTGATATTGCAACAAATACAGCTGATAATCCTACCAGACTATGAAACCCTGCTACTAATTCTGGCATAGCAGTCATTGGTATTTTATAAGCTATGAATGCTCCAATCAATCCACCTATTAATAAAAAGATTAGCACATAGATCAATCCGCTAGAAAAACTTCCCACAGATAAGAAAGTAACTGTAATGGCAATTGTCATCCCAAAAATTCCAAAAAAATTACCTTGCCTTGAAGTTTCAGGCGATGAAAGACCCCTTAATGCTAATATAAATAAAACACCTGATACTAAATAAAAAATTGCTGATAAATTCGCTGACATTATTGTTTATCTTTCTTCTTTTTTTTATACATTTGAAGCATTCTTTGGGTGACTAAAAATCCTCCAAATATATTAACTGCAGCAAGTGATATCGCTAAAAAACCCAGAACATTAGAGGTTGTTAAAACATTATCTGAATTTCCAGCTAAGCCTGCAATTATAGCTCCTACAATGATTACTGAGGATATCGCATTAGTAACTGACATTAATGGTGTGTGCAAAGATGGTGTTACACTCCATACCACATAATATCCTATAAAAATTGACAGAATGAATATGCTTAATCTAAATATAAAAGGGTCTATTTCCATAACTTTATTTTATTAGTGTTTTTTCAATTATTTCGTCTTCTAAATTAATATTGATTTTTTTATTTTCTTTATCATATAAATTTGACACAAAATTAAATACATTTTTTGAGTATAAGTTTGAAGCTGAAACAGAGAGTTTATTAAGAATATTTTTTTCACCCATAATCTTTACACCATTTTTAATTATTATTTTATCAACTTCAGTGAACTCTGAGTTTCCTCCTTGAGCTGCAGCTAAATCATAAATAACAGAGCCTGATTGCATATTTTCAATCATTGGGCCTTTAATAATTAATGGAGCTTTTTTACCTGGAATTAAAGCGGTACATATCACAATATCAATTTTTTTTAAAGTTTCTGCCAACAGATCTTCTTGTTTTTTTTTAAACTCATCAGATGCTTCTTTTGCATACCCACTTTCTGTCTCAAGATTTTCAGATCCTTCAATAGATAAAAATTTTCCACCTAAACTTTCAACTTGTTCTTTCGAGGTAATTCTTACGTCTGTTGCAAACACAATCGCTCCCATTCTTTTTGCAGTTGCAATTGCTTGAAGGCCCGCAACACCCGCACCTACCACTAATACTTTTGCTGCTGGAATTGTGCCTGCGGCAGTCATCATCATTGGTATTGCTTTTTCAAAATTTGAGAATGACTCTATTACAGCTTTATAACCAGCAAGATTGGCTTGTGAAGAAAGGATGTCCATCGATTGTGCTCTAGTTATTCTAGGAAGCATTTCTAAAGAAAAAATATTAATATTTTTTTTAGATAAATTTTCTATTTTTTCTTTATTAGTGTAAGGATTAAATGCTCCAACTAGTGTTTGATTTTCTTTTAAATTTGAAAGATTTTCATCAGACAATAAACCCAGCTGCACAATGATATCGGCCGTGTTTAAAATTTCATTATTATTAGAAACTTCAACACCTAATTCTTTATAATCACTATCTTTAAATCCCAAGTGTTCACCATATTTTTCAGCTATGGTAATTTCAAGACCAAGTGCTTTATATTTTTTTGCAATCTCAGGGGTGATTGCAATTCTTTTTTCTATATTTTGATTTTCTAAAACTGAAGCGATTCTCATAGAGTTGACTCTATAGTAGGAATATGGCCATTAAAACTAAAACAGTTATTACAGCGACAGTTCCCCACAATACAAATTTTGTAAAATTGCTCCATGTATCCTTATGGTTTTGATTGTCCATAAAAATTACTTTTGTCTTGCTTTGAATTTTGGGTTTGTTTTATTGATTATGTAAACTCTACCTCTTCTTCTAACTAATTTAGAATTAAGGTCTCTTTTTTTAAGTGATTTTAATGAGCTTTTTATTTTCATAATTTTTTTTTAGCCGGCAATGTCCTACTCTTCCGTGTCTTAAGACAAAGTACCATTGGCGCTGAAGGGCTTGACTTCCGAGTTCGGAATGGGATCGGGTATAACTCCTTCGCAATAATCACCGGCAGAGGTCTTTTATCAAGATTTTGTTATTTGTAAACCTATTTAATTAGATATATTTAAGCTTAATAGCAATATATTTAAGCTTTTTTAAGCAGGCCAATGCATATGCATAAATAGAAAAAGTAATACTTGCTATCAAGACTGCAAATAAAATGTCAAATTATTCTATTTAGGATTAAAATTTAACTAGTAATAAAGTATTTTTTTGCACTAAGAAATATTTTTTAAAAAATTTGACACATAATCTTTTAAATCTATTTTACCAAAACGTTTATGAACTTTATTGGATAAATGTATACTTACCACAGAAGAAGAAAATCTTTCACCGT